>JAWHQP010000005.1:0-242793 GCA_032586195.1 Pasteurellaceae bacterium LIM206
CCGTATCCAGCAGGAACTGTGGTCGTCATTTTGGGTATAACGGTCCCATAAAAACTGCAGCTTCACCCGGCCAAAATTATCCGTGTATATCTCTTCCTCTTTCGGCCCCGTCACCAACGCTATCTGCGGTCCGTCCACCCGCGGTTTGGTCCGTTGCTCCGCCCGCCAGTTCTGCTGCCGCGGCAAAAATTCAAACCGGCTGACTAACGTCGTCCCTTTCTCCCCAGACTCCTGCTCCACCGCCTGCGGCTGACGTCCTTCCATCTCTAAGCTCACCACCTGCCACGTCGTGTTGAAACGTCCGTTGGGGTGTTGCGATAAAACGAACCGTTTTCCCACTTGAAGCTGACCGCTGTTGCTCTCGCCTTTTCCTAAATGGGCATCCCGTCGTAAACTCTCCAATCGGTAACGTGTATACTGCTGACCTCGGCCGTCTTTAAATCTTCCCGGGTAGTCGTAATGCTCATACCCCGTTCGTTGATTTTCCGCGTCTTTCGCCTGCTCATTATACGTCGCCTGCCAGTCCGGCTTTTTAAAAGTGTAATCCTTTAACACCGTATGCGACGGTCTCACTCTTTCACTGTAACTGAACTTCGTTATCACCTTTTCCTGCAGCTGCGCCCCTTTATTCGGGTTGTAAGATAACCTGACTCCGTCATTCAATGTCACCGCGTCATCCGTCAACACTAAACGGTGCCGCCCTTCATCCTGTTCAAAATAATAAAATATTCCTTCTTCCGCACATAATCTCTGCAAAAATGCATAGTCCGTCTCTTGATACTGAACGCAAAATTCCCTCACCGGATGTGGCTGTCTTAGCGTAAAACCGTAATCCGTTACATGATTTTCCGATAATAATACGCTGAGAATTGATTGAATGTCTTTTTGCTGAAAAATTCGTGAATTGTGTCTTAAACTCGCACGCCAAAGGTCCGGTTGAATCGTTAAGCGGTAATAGGTCCGGCGGAAGCCGCTGTCCCCCTGCTCAAACTCCGTCACCATGCCCGATATCGTTTGCTGCACCTCCCCATCCTGCCAAATCGATAATACCGCCGCATTGTCCAGCACCGTCATCGCCTCCACCGCCGAATCCGGGCTGCTCGCCTCTATCTCCAACCGGTATAACTCGTTGTACCCCGCCCGGAAGTTGAAACCGGTAACCGAGAAAACAACCTTTCCGCTCGTTTCTAAAGTAAACTGTAAACCGCTCGGCGTTCGATTGAAAAGAGCGGTCAGATAATCTAGCGGATTTGTTTCATCTTTCACCTTCGATAAGGATTGACTCTGTGAGGTACCTCCGCCTGAGATTCGCTGCACCCGATGAATAACGTCATTCATCACACTTGCACCATGCTTGGCCTGTGACACGACGCCTTTAACCGTATTCGCTCGCCCGGCGAGTTTTTCATTACCCGTCAATTCGGCCGCCGTACCTATACTGTCCGTCAAATCATTGACGCCGGAAAGTGTTTGATACCCATCCGATGGCTTTATAGATGTTGCTCTGTCCGTTAAAGTTTTCGTCGCCATGTTTTAATCCTCTGATATTAAAAAAATATATTAGAATCTTTATAAACAGATAGAAACCTGTTGACTAATTTGATAAATATGGCTGAGTGACGTATTCTGGCTCAGCCAAATTCTACTTGTACCAAGTTAATATAATGTATCCGGCAAATTGAATTTGCTAAACATCTGCGGTGAAAATGGATTATCTGACGCATCAACATAAACACGATACGTTGCATAACCACCGTCTACATCATAGCGGATATCAAATGAACCTTCTTGTTCTCTGATAATCTTACCGGATCTGAAGAGTTTTATCTGTGCCCATGGTCCCCGATAAGAAATACTGCGCGGCGAAATATTCACTTGATTCGGAACAAGTGTTAATTTGCTTTCCACCGCAATATTCATTGAATTCGGCCATACAACATTAACACGTCGTTTATTACCATGTGAAAAATCGATAAGTTGTCCATCAAGATTCAACACGCTACGTCTTTTATTCGCAGATAAACTTAATGGTTCAACAATATATTGAGCGCCTAACCCGTTTTCTCCACTAAAGAACGTATCTCTGATCTTTTGCGCTATATCCAATTGTTCCAACACGTTTGCCCGGATTAGTGTTCCTTCTTCATCAGCATCATTAAATTGATTTTCAATGAAGGCACTGAGATATTTCGTATAGAAACTATCCAAGGTTCCACCCGGTGCAAAAAAGCGATCAAATTCACTGATAGCCACTTCCTGTGTCGCATTAGGATTGAACGGATAACGATCGGCAATATTATTTTTATACGGTTTGATTACTTTCTCATTCCATTCCACTTCCAGTGCTAAGATTGCGGTTTTTAATACAACTTTCCATGCATTATCTGCAATCTGTTGTGTCCAGCGACTCAACGGCTGCGGTAATGTTTGGGCGGTTTGCTGTAACTCCAGAATCGGATCGGTAGATTGCTGTTCAATACGTAATTGCACTGCTTTCAATGCGGCTTTACCTCTATCCGGTGCATTCTGAATTGCCAGTAAATAACGGTGTAAACCGGATAATTGCGGATAAATACTTTGCAGCATATTATCCCGACTACCTTCTTCCTGTGCAATAATAGATTTTTCATTTAAAAAGTTACGTGAAATTTCATTCTTTAGCTGATATTCGGCGGATGATAATGCCGTATCGAGGTCCTTACCTTCCAGACCTTTTGGTACGGATGGAGAATCTGTGTTTGCCACTACGGTTCCAATAGTTCTACGTATGGTCTGAGCACTTCCCGTTACTTTTTCAATCGCGCCAATCGCTTCGGAAATATCATCAAAATGCTTAATTTCCAGATTATCAATGGCATCATTCCAAGTAGAAATATAATCATTAACATATTGTTCGGTAATTTTGGCACTGATATTTTTACGATCTGCTTCGCTGTATTCAACGTCTTTAGTTAAATTAAGTACCCAACTGTCAATGGCGGTTAAATCAACCAGCCGAGAATCACGTTTAAGAAAATAATTAACCAATCCTTCTGTAGTGAAGAAACGCGGTACATACACTAAGTTTTCTTCTTCCGGTTTAAACAATGGGTCAAACCCACTACCGATTTCCTCTCTTAAATTCAAATCCTTAGGGAAAACCTTTTTAGCACTGTTTTTTAAAATCTGGTAAACACGATCATATAATGACAGATTGCTTAACTCTTTCTGTGCATCTTTGATTGAAAGGTCGAAAGGTTCAAAAGCTTTAATTAGTTCTTCATCACCGTGAACCCGTCTATCATGCCAATCCGTATATTTTAAAGCATAATCTAAATGAGAAAGTAAATTTGCCTGCAACTGGTTTTGACCTCTGAATGCATCACTCCAATACTTCTGCATATAATCTTCAACAACTTGATCGACGCGACCGGTTTTATCATCAAGCATGCGCATAACACGAAGCGTTTCTAATTTTTCATCGCTATTCGGTAGTGACGTATCTAATTTACGTTGTAATCCGGTCATAATAGCCGGCAGATAACGTAATTGCAGCAGTCGTAAATAAGCAGACTGTGCATAGGGCCCCATACGATGACCTTGGTATAATCCCATATCTGTCAAGATATTGCCGGAATCAGGATCTCCACCGTAAGCCGAGGCGGCATCTCTCATCGGATTGAGTAGCGGTAATTGTTTATTGCCGTAATAATCAACGCCTTCCGGTAACGGAATATCTTTAAAATGTTTAACCTGTTCTAAGATAGCCTCACCGGCAGCATAATTTTTATTATAGTAATGCTGCCAACCAAACAATAAGGAAATCGCAACAATACCGCCAGCTACTGAGAAAGCTTTTAATCTGTTCTGATAAGCTAGATTCCACACAGAACTTTCCTGTGCTAAATTAGGGTAGGCAAATAAGGTATTTTCAAACAATTTTGTACAGAAATATGTTTGTGACGATTTTACCGACCAAGTAGGATAAGTCTGGTTACCCAAATGATATTGTTCCGAAGCCGTCTGAACAAATAAATCATCAATCTTTCCGTTTTGTAAAGCGGAAGTAAAATATACCCCTTTGACGAAAATATCCGACTTAGTACCTGCATTCAGTAAATCAGCCAAAAACGTTAACACAATTTCGTATGCGCCGCTGATTTGTCTGATAAAGCTGAAAATTTGACTGCGTTGTTCCGATAATACGTCATTGACCATCATATCCGGCATTGCAATATTCATCCGTTGAGTCCATGAATCCCAGAATGCGTTAAATTCTTGCTCCCAATTTTGCCCTTTAGCGGAAAAAGTCACGCCTAACACACTTTCCATTTGTTCTTTAGTCAATTTACGATACATTGCCTGAAAACCGTATAAACGATCCATTTTTGTTAAAATAACATAAATCGGTAATGCCGCCCCGGCGATAGCCGATACATCCTGCAGGCGTTGCTGTAAAACAGACAAATAAGTATTTCTTCCTTCTTTATCAAGAGTGAGTAGTTGGTATATATCCACACAAAGGATCACCCCGTTAAACGGTTGACGCTCGCGTTGCTCTACTACCCAGTCTAAAAGATTCTTCCAAAGTTTAGCATATAAACGAGGTTTACCCTCAATTTCAATATGCTGAGAAACCAAATTACTATTCGGCATAAGCATAACAGCATTTTTAGTATTAAAAATTGAGAACTCTACATTATCGGCAGATATATCTTCATCATCACTTCTATACAATTCAACAAAACCACCGTTTTCCTTCAGAAGAGAAGATTTTCCACTTCCCTCAGTACCTAGTAAAAGATACCAAGGCAATGCATATTGATATTTTGTCTTAGGTAAACCCAAATAACGTTGAAATTTCAAAATCCAGTGATCTAAATAACGGCGTTGAACATCGATATTTTCTTTAATCGGACTATTAAAATTCTTTTTATCTTCTTGCTGACGTTTTTCCAGTTGTTTTAATCGTTGATTAATCTTCCAAGTTACCCAAGAAATCCCTACAATAATCAATATTGCCGTAAACAACCAACGACTGGTTGCCGTAGCCAAAGGTCTGTAACCGTTAATGGTGTAAGTTTCACCTTGCCACCATACCCAAACCATTACGGCAATCCAAAATACAATCATTAAAATAGGACCGGATAATTTTAATCTTGTCAGTAATGGTCTAAATGTGTGAAAAAATGATGGTAATCTCATTATTAAAACCTTCTATATTTTTTAATTTCGTCCTTGTTCTTTCGTCAATAAGGAGAATAAGGACGGTTCCCAATCTTTGACTAAAACAACTTCCAATGAAGCTTGTAACGTTGCATAATACTGCTTCGCTAAACTATGCAGTCCGCATTTGTTCAATAAATTAATACTTTGTAATTGCGCATATACTTTTTCTCGCATATCCGAATATGTCTGTTCATTAATTAGTTTTAGAGTTTCTTCCAATCCTCTTTCTTCATAGTAAGTTTCTATACTCCCGTTAATATCATTAACATTGTTATGTAATATATTATCCGTAGTGTTAGTCTGAGAAAGCCATTGGTAACAAGTTTCAGGCAAAAAAGGCGTATTATCGCTAAAAGTTAGCTTTCTCAATATAGGTAACTTATCAAGAAAATTATTAAGACTCTCTTTAATAGCTACAGCGACTTTCATATATCCTAATCTATTTGCTATTTCAGCCGATAACTGATGCCCTTCAAACCAAAATGGAGCTAACGTTAAACTATATTCAACCTCTTGCCATAAATTAATATCCGCATTTTCTAATGCTGCTTTATATTCTGCGACACGATCTGCCGAGATAGCTGCTAATTGGGTTTTATTATTTTCAGCCGGCGGAGCCGAAGTAATATTATGCCAAATAGCGTACCGTCTCAATTGATAACCTACCGATTCCGCAGCATCTTTATTAACTAAATACTCGGCTACTTTTAATAAAGTATTACGCCAAGCTTTATCATTACTTTGATCAATTTCAATAGGCTCAATTACTATTGTTTGGCTTATCGGAATATTTGAAGCAACAACGTCATTTGCAACCGGGGAAACAGATTTTCCCACTATTATTTCTGCCTCTTCAGCAATCGGTGCATCAATAAACGTGTAGCGAGTTGATAATAATTCAATTTCGTCCAATAATGTCGGCTCTGTCCAACACTGTTTGAGCCGTTCTAATTGAACTCTCGCCTCGTCCTTTTCTAAACGTGAAGCTGATCGATTAAAGTTGGTTGCCATATTTTCAAAACGTTTTAAAATTTGCTGTCCTAAACGTATTTTCTTTACACCTTTCGGTGGAGCGTCGGTCCAGCAAGTTTCCACATAATCAGCAAATAATGCTAATCCCAACAATAACTCTGCGGCCTTACCCGAGTGCTGAAGCGTTCTCAGAAAATGAGCCATTATCCGGACATCTTTACTTTTTGTCGATAATAGCGTTAACGCCTTTTGTTGCACTTGAGGAATATTTAAAGACTCGTGTTCAAGAGAGCCTAATTTAACCATTTCTCCGTCAAGTTCAATCCAAACAGGATCTTCATCAATATCGGCTTCATTTTTAACTGGTGTTAAAATTGCTATACGCCAAGGATTATCAGTTAATAATTCCATATGTTACCAATGACATGCTGTTCTAAGTGGTTTAATTTCTTGCTCTAAATTATTAATATTAAACGTTAACCCATCAATTACCGAAATATTTGATTTTATTTTCAAAGTAGTTGACTTGAATAAACGTTGTATTTCACTAATACCTTCTAATCCCCGACTGGCTTCTAACAAAAAACCATTTTCACGAAAAAACCAGCGTGTTTCAAAGGCAGTTTTATCCGTTATCACTTTCAAATAGGTATCACGTTTATCTGCGGGATTCTGCAGTGCTATCTGTAAACGCGTAATATTATCAATACAACTAAACATCAAAACCGGTCGTGGGGTTTTATAGCCCAAGGCGGGCGTAGTAATAATAATTATAGGATTATTTCCGTTCGTATTGTTCGATTTTGTCAATAAAGAAACAGAATTATTCTTTCTTGTGTTTTCTTGATTAATTGCTCTATTCCAAGCCATACCACCTGTTACTTTGTTTTCTTCGGTTGTCAGCTTACTTCCCCACACATTATCATAGCAATCCAGGCGTTCCAATGAAGATTTCTCTTCTCTGCATTGTTCCATTTTTTTAATATTTCCTCTGTAGAAGAACTATTAGCTGATAAATCAAAGGGGAACAAAGCTAAACTTCCTCCTAACAAAAAACAAACTAAATTTCTACTTATTGTGAAAACTGAGTTAGATCGCATTCACTATCTCCAATTTTAGCAAAAAAATGATTATCTTTAATACCAAAATAAATATCTTTAATTTCTTTATTAGCAGCTATTTGTTGTAATAACAACAAAGAAACTGGTGGCAACATTTGTCCGTCGATTACTGATTCTAAAATTCGTGCACCGTTTTCTGCTCGACTGGCACGCCGAAGAATTTCTTCTCTCACGTTACCTTCTATGATAACTCGAGTATTAAATCTCTGTTCTAATAATGTTGTTAATTTCTGAAGTTTTCTATTAATAATAGTCATCAATACTTCTTTTGACAGCGGTAAGTAAGGAATAACTTCCATCCGAGCAAGTAATGCCGGTTTGAAAAACTCGGCTAATTCAGGATATAACGCATCAATAATTTTTTCTGGAGTCTCAGTGTTATTAACTATGGTTTGATATCCTAAATTAGAAGTTAAGAAAAAGACGATATTTTTACAATCAATAATCCGTCCTTCACCATCAGCTAATTCTCCTTTATCAAAAGCCTGATAGAATAAATTTAATACGTCAGGATGAGCTTTCTCTACTTCATCCAATAACACTACAGAATAAGGTTTTCGGCGAATTGCTTCGGTTAATACTCCTCCTTCACCAAATCCGACATAACCCGGTGGTGAGCCAATCAAGCGGGAAATAGTATGTTTTTCTTGGAATTCAGACATATTAATCGTGGTTAAATACTGTTTTCCACCAAATAATAAATTCGCAATTTGCAAAACGGTTTCGGTTTTACCTACACCGCTAGGCCCGACAAATAGAAATGCTCCTAATGGTCGCCCTGTTCTACGTAAATCAGCACGCGCCGTTAATAAATGACGATGTAAATGATTGATCGCGAGATCTTGCCCTTTAATTTCCTTTGACAAATATACCGGTAATTCCGTAATAACATTTAATTCATTCTGTGATAAACGATCAATCGGGACACCTGTCCATTCTGCAATTACTGCGGCAATTTGTTTTTGAGTAACATGCGGTGATACTAACATTTCCGTTTGCTGCAATGCGTCCAATTCCAAAGTTAATGCCTTTAATCTCTGCAATGTTTCATCTTGGGTTATTGAATCAGCGGTACCATCTTTCGTTTCCCAATTCCCATTATTAGTGTTATTATGAAAATCCTTGCTAGAATTTCCTGCAGCTTCAATAATTTTATCATTTTCACTATTAAGAATGCGTTCTTCTTCCAGCAAACTTGCTCGTAGAGTAATAATCTCTTTAACAATAGACTGTTGTTTTTGCCAATTTTTATGAATATTTTTCGATCTGATATTATTTTCTTTAAATTTGTTTTTTAATTTATCTAAACGTTTTTCATCAGAACTTAACCCTAATTTAAGTTCTCGTTGTAACAAGTCAATTTCCATTTTTAGTTGATGCTGCTCATTTTCTAGTTCGGCAACTAATTTTGGTGGGGATGTTAAGTTAATTGCCGCACGTGCACAAGCTGTATCCAATACATCAATAGCCTTATCCGGTAATTGTCTTCCACTTAAATAACGTTCACTCAATTCAGCAACAGAGATTAATGCATCTTCTTCAATTAAAATTTGATGCGATTGTTCATAAACCGTACGTAATCCACGCATAATTATGATAGCTTCATTGACGGTCGGTTCTTCCAACTTAACTAATTGAAAACGTCGAGATAATGCAGCATCTTTTTCAAAATATTTTTTATACTCACTCCAGGTTGTTGCCGCTATAGTTCTCAGCTCTCCTCGCGCAAGAGCCGGCTTTAATAAGTTAGAAATATCTAATCCTCCTTGTTGATTACCGGCACCGATTAAGGTATGCGCTTCATCAATAAACAAAATTATCGGTTTCACCGATGAAAATACTTCACCCATGATTCCTTTAAAACGTTTTTCAAATTCACCTTTTACTGCAGCCCCAGCCTGTAATGCCCCTAAATCCAGCGTCATAATGTCGGTATCTAATAATTTTTCAGGCACATTACCCGCAACAATACGCAATGCCAGTCCTTCAATTAATGCACTTTTACCAACCCCTGCCTCTCCGACCACAATAGGATTATTTTTTCGACGACGACAGAGGATATCAATCATTAGATTAATTTCTTTATCACGACACAGGACGGGATCTAATTTATTTTCACGTGCAAGTGCGGTCATATTTTGCGCATATTTATCTAATAAGCTGTTTTGTCCACTTGATAATTGTTTGGAATCACTATCTGATTTATTTATTTCAGTTTCAGCTGAATTGAGAGTAATCTGGTGAAAATCCCGTTTTAATACGTCTCGATTAATTATCATTAATATTTTTGCAGCTTGGTGCGGAACATAACGATGCAATGAGGTTAACAATGTGTATAAAATAGTACCACTTCGTAAATTCGTATGTCCAAATTCTGTGGATGCTACAAGCCAACTATCTTGTAATAATTCAATCAACAACGGTGAAAAACTAGGATAACTTTGCTGTGTTTGTAGTTGATTATCTCTACTGATGGTTTCTTGTAGATACTTTTTTAATTCTTCAATATCAATATTTGATTGAGTGAGAATAACCAGAATATCACATAAAGGAGTTTCCAAAAAACTAAATAAAAACTGAGGCACGGTGATTTCTGCATACTGTTCAGTCATGCAATGAGCAGCACATATCTCTAAAGTATGTTTTGCAACCGAATTTAATTTTCCAACTAAAACAGGCAAATCGACTCGAATCATAATATTTTCTTCTCTAATTTAATAAAGTATTCAATTGTTCTAAAATAGTTTGGCTTTGGTTATTTAACCGTAATAAATAAATACAATAAACGGTAATTAAAACAAGCAATCCTATACTGAAGAGTTTTTTTACTGTTACTTTATTTAACAATTGATAAGTATGTCTTTGTATATCATTTTCTTGGTAATAAATAATATCTTGTTTTGTTTTATCTGCCGTATTAATAATAACGTCATGCAATTTACGGAAAATATTTTCAAAATCATCCGTATTTTGGCTGCTAACTTTATAACGGCCTCTAAACCCAAGGCTGAAGCAGACATATATAAACTCCAGCAAATCCAAATAACGTTGAGGCTCAGCCATCAACTTATCCAGTAAAACATAAACCTTTTCACCTCCCCAAGTCTCATTATGAAAGTAAGTTAATAATGACTTTTGAAACCAACTGCTTTTGGCTCCCCAACCGTGTCCTAAAGCAATTTCATCAATAAATGTACAAAGAACATAGCGAAAAGAAATAATACTTCCTGGCTCGTAATGATACTCACGTAAGATTTGCTCTAAAGATTGAATATCTTGTACCACTTGTCCATATAACATAGTGGGCATATCCTGATCAGTAATATCTTTTAGACGTAATACCATACCTAATAATGGTGTCGCTGCATCTACCATAGGATTAATATTATGTCCTCTTAACGGAAGCTTATAAAAAGAAGCTGGTACTATAGTTTCTGCATTTAAATCTTCTAAAATTGACTCACTCATATATTATATTACCCTCTTATTGCCCATAATTGCATATCTAATTCTGGGAATTCACCTGATACATGAAATGCAATAGAATGACTTTTTTGCACTTCTCGCCATTCATCACTATGCGTATCTAAATAAAAATATGTATATCCGGCATGATATGGCAATTGCCGCGGTGCTGTTGTTAACGGACGTAATTCAATACCTGGTAATTGAACACTAACCAACTGCCGAATTTTATCCGGTGTGGTAATTTTAGTTTGCTGAACGAATTGCTTACGTAATAATTCTTCAGGTACACGCGCAGCAACAGCCAAAATAAAATCAGCTTTATATAACAAATCTTGATCATTAATGACCGCACTTTTCATCCCGTAAGGTAACGATTCTAATTGAATTGATACTGCTTTTGGTGTGAGAACCGTACTCAATGCCACCCTTAACTGTTTAAATAACCGTTGGAAACATTCTGTCATTGCAAAATGATCATAACGCAAAAATTCTTTCGGTAACCGCGAAGCGTCCGTAAAAGTCATTAATTCACCACACAACCGAACTAACAATCGATAGAAAAATTCAGGGTGGATATGCGGATGAATATTTAGATGCTTATAAAACGGATGCTCCCTATTTAATAACTGCAACATCAAGAATTCCGCTACATCCGCTATTCCTTGCTGGCTAGGTGAACCAATGCGGGAAGATAATGTCTCTGCTCGTTGTTCCAATGTACTTGCTAGTTCGCCGACAAATGCACGTAATTCGGAAGAAGCAGCAATATCCATATTAGTCGGAATAAACTTATCATCCAGTTCAATTCTACCATCAGATAGTTTATCTTTGATACGTACAATATGTAGGCAAGTATAAGCGCTTCTATCTTCATAACCTTGAATAAGTCTAGGTGATAATTGCGCTAAAAAAAGACCTGCACTATTTCCGTTCGGCGTATGTATATCCCGAACATCCTGTAAACTCTCTTTATATCTGACAGAACCAGTTTGTTCACTATAATCGGACTGAATCTCGCTAAATACCGTCGTAGTATTAGGTAAGGCTAAATAAATATCGTATGCATTCGCATCATTCAGATGTTTTATTTCTAATGGAATAGGCAATAAATCCTGCCCTGGTAAATCAAAATATGAACCGTCAGGAAATACCCCCCTTGCTGACAATAATGCAATACGGCCAAGATTTAACATCTCTCTATCAAGTTCTAATGATAACAAACCGAAATTATAATTATTATTCAGTGCTAATAATTGATTTTGGATTATATAGTCAATATGACGTTGTTGCTGTTGAAAATGTTGAGGTTGTACAAGCAATCCTTCTTTCCAAATAACTCTATTCTTAGACATATAATATTATTCTTCATCCTTTCTAATATCTACTTCATTTTCTTTTACATGAACTAAAATATGGTATTTATAACCAATACCTTTTAATTTCACTATTTTTTTCCATTCGGTCTCACCTGAATCAGAATAATATGCTATAACACCTAAATAGTTGTTTTCTTCATTTAATTTTATCTGTGGTAAGGCCTTAAATTGAGACGGCAGTAATGTATAATCTTGATGAGTTATATAGTTTTTTCCCAAAACATCACTTAATTCTTCTAAGCTAAGTTGTTCATAATAAGCAGATAACAACTTTGAATCCTCTCGCAAATAAACAAGTTTTAATTCGATTGGAGACGGCTGTCCATTCTCATTTTTATTAATATTAGGTTCTGCTAATAACGAAATTTGTGCCGTAGACGGTTGCTCCAACGGCCCTCCGACTTGAATATCCGGATCTGCAATTACTTTGCCTATTTTAGACATAGTTTGACAACCGACAAGAGTAAGAACGGCAAATAACACAGAAACTAATTTTAATATTAAATTACGATTTTTAGAACACATCATTCATCTTCCTTATTTTGTTTATCACGTAATGCTTTATCATAAGCTTGAGAATAGACTTCCCAAAATAATTTCTCAAATCCATACTGACGTTTTGACGTTAATTCCTCATAATAATTTTTATACATTTCCCAAGCCCAAGCACTACCGGTATTTTGTTTCTCATTACTACGACGGTAATTCTCAAAACGCTGTAATAATAATTGCGGAGAAAATGCATCTAAAATAGCACTTAACGCTGCTGTAATTGCAATACGATTGGCTTCATTATGAATTAATAAGTTATGCAAACTTTCTGACACGGCTGCCGGTGCTGCTAAATGTACAGGACTTTTTTGATCTCCGAATAATACGTCCATCGTGGACGAATAATCTAAATTCAACCGTAACGGGTTATCTTCAATTGGACGTAAATGCTTATCTGACAAGCTATTTTGTTCTTTCTGCAACGCTAATAAACCTTCTATTGCAGCTTTTAATGTTTTTCCTATTTCCTCTAAAAAATCATTTGTTTCTTGACTATCCACTAGTTTAATTTTAGTATCCATTTCTCTCATTAGTGGAGAAATAGTAACGTAGGCATTTTCCATAAACGGAGAAAGTTCCTCATCATCATTTTGAACTATTGGTAAATCTAGATAAGATTGATGACTCATCTTAGTATCCTCGTACTCTTGTAAGTTATTTAATTCACTTCTTGAATTATGATCTGATAAGAAATTCCCAGAACTATCATTTGTTTCTGAAAAAACAATATTATTTCCTTTGGAATTTAATGCCGATAACGGATCCTTTTCAATATGATGGTTTACCGTATCTGCAAGCTGTTTGGCATTAATCAAAACAGATTTATTTTTGCGATCTAAAATCTCTTTCAGATAGTCTTGATTACCTGACACAAGATTCTCTACCGTTTTTATGGAAGCATTATTTGATATCTCTTTTTCCCTAATAGAAACCGCAAGTTTTAACGCGCCACATTTAATTTGATCACCGTGTTTTAGCCGGATAAAGCCTGATTTAGGCGTAAATGTAGCAGAATTAATAAGTAAAGGCTTACCAATAACTTGTAAACAAAAAGTATTATCACGCCATTCAATATTGGCTTGATTTACAGGAATATTACCTTTTATATCTTGTAATATCCAATGATTATTTACGCCACTTCCTACTGTTCCACCATCTTGATTAAAAATATTTTCACGCGATTTACCACTTTCTAGATCCGTTACATTTTTAACGCTCAATATTAACTCTAATGAATCGTTCACTGTTTACTCCCTAATACAAATAGTTATATTTGGTTTTTTAATAGGCTTCCCTACAAAACTAATCCACCCCAGCATAGCATTTTTTTTGTTACCTAGTTGCATTCCAGTAATTTGTTTGGGCTTAAGCCCCAATCTTAAATCCCAGGCAAATTGATCTTTTAATATAAAAGATACAAATGTAACTAATGACAAATAATTCTCACCATTAGGCAAAAAAGATAAAAATTGCTTGCGTGAGAGATTATTTAACTGTAATTCAAATTTGCCGCCACGATCAGGAGTTCTTGTACCCAGAATAAAGCTCTCCCCTAAACAACTACGTCCTTTAGCAGGTCTTCCAATTTCTTTTAACATCCAGCCTAAACGATTCTGCTCATTTTCCGAAATATTTACATAGCGAAAGCACCATTCTTTCAAATTCACGTCTGGTAAATCAAAACAATGTGAAACTAAACTCGATATTACATCAGACGAACGACCGGGATTTGCCAACATCCCAGCATAAGCTAGCATTTTACTATGATGAATACTTAATCTATTGCGTGTTTTTTCATGTCCTAACCCAACTAGTGAAAACATTCGTTGAGAGAATGAGTCTATTCCTCCATTTCTGAAAGTAATATAATAGCGATACTTACGCCAAACATGATAAAGCAACAAAACTAATCTGTGATTAAATAAGTTAATAAAATCAACCAACCTGGTTTCTTTATGTAAATATTCTGCAGCTAAATTTTCTAAATAATAAGTTGGTAACGGAGATTGACTACCATGTAAACCTAAAAAACTGACCTCTAAATAATATTTTCCTTGTTGTTTTTTTAACAAATCAATAACATCTCGAATAGGAAATTCTAATCCAGCAGACGACGTAAATCGAATAGGCTCCTTATCAGGTAGCAATGATAATGTAGTTGCAGACTCTATTTTTGAGAATCTAAAAAGGGTTTCAACCAATTGATAAAAATTATAACGGGTAATATCAATCAATTGAGATCCATCAGCTACATTAGAACGTGTTGACCTATTTGAATCGGCCATTCATACACCTCCTGATTATCAATATTCACTATCTTTAATTTATGAAATGAATTCACACTCGCATAAAGTGCAAAAAATTGAGACAACACACTGCCAAATAAAAACATATCCCCTTCAGAGGTAAATCCACTTAATTTAATATATAGTGTAGATTGTAATCCTCTAATAGGAATACCTTTAAATAATCGATCAATAGGGACGGTTTCAATAGATTGAATTGCATCTAGTTTTTTCTGCGATATTCTTGCATTACGTCGGTTATGCCAAGCTGGTAAGTCATAACTCTTTAATATTTCTTTTAATGGTTCAATATCTAGTAATGATAAATAGTTTAGTGATGAATTAGAAATTAATTTCCATGCTAATGTTCCATCTAACACCGGATGTAGCGGCAATGACGGACGCGTGATATTTTTGAACTTGACTGATGACGGATTTTTTTCCGAGCTAATACAAATATCTCCCACCTTCAATTGAACCGGAAGTTCTCGATTGGTACAAGTAAGGTCTACCGACACATTTTCTTCTGAAGAGAGTAATTGTATTTCATCACCTCGAACAAAAGACAAGTAATGATCAAATCCCGGATGAAACTTAGAATCTTTTGTTCTTAGACGATAATAAAGTGCTGTTCGCCCTTTTATATATTCAATCTGATGGCGAAAGCTTTCAAATGGTTCATAAATGCGTTCACTACTATTATCCCGTTTACCCTGACGGATTTCTTGATTATGAATATAGCTGCTTACTTGATCAACAGAAAAAATTTCATACCAATCCGGATGTTGATGACTAGGTTTAACCATATATTCTGCTTTCTTGCCATCCAACAAAATATTTTCACTATCATGTTTGAATAAATTTATTGCAGGCACACAATGTAAACGTAAAGTTGTCATACGCACATTAACATCTATAGGCAATGGTAAAGAAAATGATAATTTTAAAGTAAAAGTATGGCTTTTTATCTCAGATGATAAAGTTTGGAAGCCTGTTACATCAAAAAATAAAAAACTATCAGGAAAACAGAAATACTCTTGTAATACTCGATATCCGGCATTCGTATGTTTAGGATAAGGTAAAATGGCATCTTCCTTTTTGAACCCAACCGGTGCGAAATTAATATTAGGTACAGGATAAGTGGTATCATTTACAATCAGTTGAGCAGATTCTAAGTAATAAGAAAACCATAAATACAATTGTTGGCTATTATATTCGTCTCCATCCAAATAAAACCTTAATTTATTTAAATCTAACGTATCAAATGATAATTCAAAACTTGAAGAAAAATGAATTTCAATTACAGCCTTTTCATTATTATTTGTCACACTAATATTTTGAATAGAAAATGGATTTAACCAAACATCACGGCAAGTTTGAAATGTGCATCGAACACTCCCATTATCAACTATCGTATTATCTTCATTAACATAATTTGTTAAAATGGGTTTACTAAATAAATACGTTCCTTTTTCAACAAGATCTTGCAACTTTCCAACTTTTTCGTCAGGTGTAAATTCTACAATTGTCATACTAGGTGTTGGCCTCAAATAATTCGGCCAAAGCATATTAATCATACTATGTGTAAATTCAGGAAATTCATCTTCAATCTTTGCTCTTAGATTACCTGTCAAAAAAGCAAATCCTTCTAACAAACGCTCAACATCAGGATCTGCGCTTTTTTCAGATAAAAAGTTGGCTAAGTGAGGCTTTTCAATCGCAAGTTCCTTTCCTAGCTCGCGTAAGTAATCTAATTCATTTCTGAAATATTTTTCTAAAGACATAGTTATATTCAAATATCAGCAAGATCTAAATAGTAATGACGATCATTATCTAAATGCAAGTTAAAAATAACCGGCGAATTCGTTTTCCCTACGGACAACATCGCTTCAATACGAAAATGCAACAATAACGGATCGTCTTCATTTACAAGTGATTGCACTTTCACAGAAGCAATTCGCGGTTCAAAATCTAAAATACAACGTTCAATTACAGATTGAATTTTACCGGTCATATCCATGGTATCTATGGTAGCGTCATTCAAATCAACAATACCTAAGTCCGAGGCACTTTGACATGCCCCCGGATGCGTGTTTAGAATATTAAATAAGTTATGCTTAACGGATAGAACCAATTCTTTTAAATAATAACGCTGGGAAAGTTGAATATCTTCCGCCTGAATACGCTCAAATAAGCTGGCAGCGCTCCCTCTATCCCAGCTTAGTAATGCTGCCATGTGAAAATTACTCCTTATCCAAACGACCAACTAAAGATAACTCAAAGTTAGAGCCCATATATTTAAAGTGAGGTCTTACTTTTATTGAAGAAAGATACCAGCCCGGATCACCAGCAACATCGGATACTGTAATGGAAGCGCTCCGAAACGGGCGACGACTACGTACATCTGCAGGCGGATTTTCCTGATCCGCAACATACTGTTTCAACCAAGT
Source organism: Pasteurellaceae bacterium LIM206 (assembly GCA_032586195.1). GTDB lineage: Bacteria > Pseudomonadota > Gammaproteobacteria > Enterobacterales > Pasteurellaceae > JAWHQP01. Next base: position 17,433 of record JAWHQP010000005.1, read on the forward strand.
ATTTAATTCTTTCTCTAAATCACCACGCTCTTTCCAGCTACCAATCTGCTCTCTTTGTAGGACTTTAATATAATGAGCAATACGTGTAATCATGAAAGTATAAGGTAATTGTGTACCTAGTTTATAGTTAGTTTCTGCTATTTTTCCTTCTTTTGTATTCGGAAATACTTTAGGTTTCTGAACTGAATTTGCAGAAAAGAATGCAGCATTGTCACTACCTTTACGCATTGTTAATGCAATAAACCCCTCTTCAGCTAATTCAAATTCACGACGATCTGTAATGAGTACTTCTGTAGGAATCTTTGCTACCGTTTGTCCCATTGCTTCATATAGATGTACAGGCAAATCATAAACAGCACCACCACTCTGAGGACCGATAATGTTAGCGCACCAGCGATATTTAGCGAAACTATCCGTTAAGCACGAAGCTAATAGGAATGCACTATTTCCCCATAAATAATGCTCATGTTCTTTGCTCACATCTTCTTCATAACCAAAACTTTTAACGGGATTATCCGTAACAGAATAAGGTAAACGAGTTAAAAACCGAGAAACTGTTAATCCCAAACTGCGAGAATCTTCCGATTCACGTAATGCGCGCCACTTCGCATAAACAGGGCTTTCAAATACAGATTTAAGATCTTTAATTGCCGGTAATTCCGTATAATTTTGAATACCGAAGAAAGTTGGAGACACTGAGGATAAGAATGGGGCATGAGCCATTGAACCAACCGCACTGACATATTGTAATAATTTCATGTCAGATGCTCGTTGTGTAAATTCATAATTACCAATGATTGTTCCAACAGGTTCCCCTCCAAATTGACCATAACCAGATGAATAAACGTGTTTATAAAATCCAGATTGTACTATTTCCGGAGCGAATTCAAAGTCATCTAATAATTCTTCTTTTGTTGCATGTAAGATATTAATCTTAATATTTTCACGAAAATCCGTTCTATCTACTAATAATTTTAATGAACGCCATGATGATTCTAATTTACGGAATTCTTCGTTATGCAAGATTTCGTCAACCTGAAGACTTAATTTACGATCAATTTCTGCAATCATTCGATCAATTAATAGTTTATTAATGGGTTCTTCTTGGCTGTCTGTCATCAAAATATTAGAAATAAAAGCAGCTACTCCTTGTTTAGCGACATCATATCCCTCACTATCGGAGGCAATTCTAGTATGTACCATAATCTCATCCAATAAAGATGACTGCTGTACTTCAGTTTCTTGAAGTTGTTGTTTTATCTCGCGTGCCATAGTCTATATCCTTTCTAGAATTTAATTAATTATTTGTCACTGATTAAATTAAGTTCTTTCAAGAGTTGCTCTCTTGAGTCTTCATTTTCTAATAACTCGGCTAGGCGAGCTCGGAAAGCAGGCACATTGCCCAATGGCCCCTTTACAGCCGTCAATGCTTCACGTAACTCCAATAATTTTTTTAACTCGGGAACTACATTGACAATATTATCTGGCGAAAAATCATTTAATGAATTAATCTCTAAATTCACATTCAGCTCATCATCCTCTTTTTCCGATAATTTATTTGGCACATTAATATTCAATTTGATATCCATTTCTCCCATTACGGATGAAAACGTATTCTTATCAATAGATACCATAGAACGCTCTTCGATTGCAGAATCTTCCGTTCTCCCTTTCATGTCCCCCACAACTAATACATTAAGTGGTAATTCAACTTCTGCAGCCTGCCCCTCTGTTGCCGGAACATACTTAATATTAATTCTTTCTTTAGGTGCTACAGAACCTTCTTTATGTTTACTCATAGAGTAATCTCCTCATTAACAAGTTGTCTTTACAGAGCAATGGTCTTAAATGTTGTTTCGCCTGATTCCAAAAGTTCTCAATACCATTGAGATGATTTTGCCTCTCAACAAACTTCTAACTATAGTTGATATGAAAATACTTAAGTTCCGATAAATTCAATACATCATCGTTAAACTAGATTATTTCACGTAAGCGATGAAAATAGAACGCTTCTGTATTTTTATCCACACTAACTAATTGAACTGCCAATCTTACCGTTATCCCGGCAACAAAAAATTCAATCAAGCGACTTCGTTTATACTAACTTAATCGACTTTTTCTCATAAGAGCTATCCTAGATCATTTTAGTTATCTAGGACGGCCCCTTATATTTTATGAATGAAGCTAAGCTTCAAGTGGATTACGCCAGTCATCAGAACCAGATGTACCTGCCGATGTGTGTTCCCAGTTAATTTTACGATAGGCTAAAGATAATTCTAATAATTGGGTAAATTCACGTTGTGTCGGATCCTGTGCATGAGGCATTTTTAAGTCAATGCTTACAATAGTCGCATCTTCTAATGAAGTGGTAAAGAAATGCTCCTGTTTACCTTCAACAGAAGTACGATACCATTTTAATTCAACTTTAGGTAACATTTCGCCTGAAGCCAACGCATTATAAAGCATTGGAACTGCTTTATTTAAAGCAACAGTTAATTTTAATGGTTTATGTGCACGCTGACCGGAAGGTTGACCGGACTGAGGATCTGTCGGTACTTCAATAACGTGTTTAACTTCCTGAACAAGCATTTCATTTTCATGACCCTGAACAAAAATGTTACCCACTGACTCGGCAGTGAATGCACCAGATGTAATTTCGCCTTGGGTTTTACCAGTAATTGATACATAGCATGGGGTTGGCATAGTTTTCTCCTATTAATTAATACTTAGAATTCAATATGAATACCTGAAATATGGTCTTTCGTATGCCAGTCGAATAGTATATTTTTTTACTCTACGATTAAAACATCAAAAGACGCACATTAAGTATCAAGGAATTTAAGTTAACTTACAAGAGAGATCATAAAAAAACATATAAGAAAATTGTAAATTTTATTTACAATATACATCCATCTGACTCTATGGTTCTCTCTGTTGAAACTCAATCTGCAACGGTGAAATTGTCTTCCAATTACTTAACGTGAACTCATCGCCAGATACAAGAATTTCTTTTGCTATTTTTTTGCCAAACATCCCCTTTTCAATAATGCTTGGTTCATAAAAAACATTGATGCGATATTCTTTAAAATTGTTGTTATCCGATTGATATTCATTAATAATATCTTTTCGATTGCTTATTTCGACAACTTTTCCTTGAATTCCATTATTTTTCGTTTTTCTCTTATTTCTAAAAATGTAGTCAATGGAACTTCCTTCGCTATTTTCTCGCTTAATGGCTAATTTTCCGGTTCGATCCTGTTTAACCATCTTTTCGAGGATACTTAAGAGTTGTTTTGCTTTACCATTTTTAGTATAGATTTCTTTGACTTTAGATGCTTTTTCTTTAACAGATTTATAGTCATTTGTTTGTTGAACACTTAATATTACATCAGTAAATGAAAAATAGACACTACGTTCCTTCACCCACATTCGTGCACTAATTGGTTGCCCAATTTCAGTGAAAGCCGGAGCAAGTTCAAAAAATAACTGAACATCTTTCGCTTTTACCTTAGGAAATTCATAGTCCAATGAGTCAGTTAGTACATATAGATTACCGTTTGAAGCAGTAACTACTGCCCTAATCTTTTCATATCCTGAATTACTTGATCCGCAAGCTATTAAAAATAAAATTGAAGTCCAGGTAAATAATTTAGATAGTATGTTCATTGGATCTCGTCTTAGGTTTCTTGGTTTTATTATTCTTGTGGTGTTAATTTTAAGATCATTTGATAGCATAAGATACCAAATTACCCGGTTTTTATCAATTTAATTCAAATTAAAAACAAAATACCATTTTAAATCAATAGGTTGAATTTATTTTAAGGGGCCGTTCCAGATAACTAAAAGAATCTAGGATAGGCTTATAAGAAAAATTGACTAAGTCAGTATAAACAAAGTCATTTTATACTGAAAAGTCATTTTCATCTTTTTTAAAGGAATGTGAATGGCGAGTTAATTGTAGTAACCCATCATCTTAAATTAAACAATTGAAACAATGAGTTAGAAAAGAAATGGACTGGTTATCTAGAACCAGTCCCTAATAATGTTCGGCATCTTAAACAAAACCTTGTAAGATGCAGATCAGCATAAACCTTTAGTTACGGTTGTTTTTAATTAACCTTGATATTTTCTAAATACCAATGTCGCATTAGTACCGCCAAAACCGAAACTGTTTGACATGACAGTGGCTAAGCCCGCATTTTCCACCAATTTGGTTTGAATATTGCAGCCCTCGGCCGCTTCATCCAAAGTTTCAATATTGATACTTGGCGCGATAAAATCATTGTGTAACATTAATAACGTGTAAATCACTTCGTGAGCACCCGCAGCGCCTAACGAATGACCCGTCATTGATTTGGTAGAAGAAATAGGTGGGATTTTATCGCCAAATACTGCTTTAATCGCCCCCAGTTCTTTCACATCACCCACCGGTGTTGAAGTACCATGTACATTGATGTAGTCAATTGGACTATCCACATCGGCCATAGCCATTCTCATACAACGTTCCGCACCTTCACCGCTTGGTGCCACCATGTCATAACCATCCGAGGTTGCACCGTAGCCTATGATTTCAGCATAGATTTTCGCACCGCGAGCAAGAGCGTGTTCCAATTCTTCCACAACCACAACGGCACCACCGCCGGCGATAACGAAACCGTCACGGTTTGCATCATAAGCACGGGAAGCTTTAGTCGGTGTTTCATTGTATTTGGTTGAAAGCGCACCCATTGCATCAAACTCGGTTGCGCATTCCCATGACAATTCTTCCGCGCCGCCGGCAAATACGATATCCTGTTTCCCTAATTGAATTAACTCCCAAGCGTGACCTATACAATGGGCAGAAGTGGCGCAGGCGGAACTCATACTGTAGTTCACTCCACGAATTTTATAAGGCGTTGCCAGACAGGCGGAGGCACTTGAGGCCATAGTTTTAGTAACTGCGTAAGGACCAATCGCTTTTACACCGCGAGGGCCGCGAACCGCATCACAAGCCACTAACTGGCTGTGAGCAGAACCGGTACCCGCGCCGATAACCAAACCGGTGCGATCATTAGATACTTGATCTTCGGCTAAACCCGCATCTTCAATCGCTTCACGCATGGAAAGATACGCATAAGCCGCGGCATCGCCCATGAAGCGATAAATTTTACGGTCAATATGTTCCGCTGGGTTTAATTTGATTGTACCGCCGATATGGCTACGCATACCGATTTCGATAAAACTCGGTACGGTTTCGATACCGGATTTCCCCGCTTTTAAAGAAGCCAGCACTTCTTCTTTATTATTTCCAATACTTGAAATTACACCAAAACCTGTAATTACCGCTCTTTTCATACGCTTTTTTATTCCTTTGTTAGTGGGAGAAGCCGAAACAAATCAGGATGAATCCTCGTTTCGACTTACAATTGTTAGCTGAACGCTAATTTACTATGAAAATAAAATATTGCAAGCATTAATTGCGATTATTGACCAGTAAATTCAATAAACTAGCCATCTTCCGACATTGACTACCCTAACATCCGCATTAGTACTATAATAACATTAATAACCGTCATTCAAGCAAAATAGAGTTCACCTGTATGCTAAAAATTACTCCCGCGGCAGTTTATTTTAATCGGGAAAATACGCCGGTCTCCGAACAATTCGACGACGTTTATTTTTCCAATCAGGATGGTCTTGCCGAAAGCCGTTACGTTTTTCAGCAAGGCAATCAGCTGTGGCAACGCTGGCAAAATTTCGATGCGCCACATTTCACCATCGCAGAAACAGGCTTCGGCACAGGGTTAAACTTCTTGGCGGTAACAGATTTATTCCGCCAGTTTCGCACCGCTTTTCCGCATTCTCCGCTAAAACGTCTGTTTTTTATTTCCTTTGAAAAATATCCGCTGCCCCCGGAGGCATTAATTACCGCACATCGGCATTATCCTGAATTTGCCGACTTGAGCTCGCAGTTACGGCAGCACTGGCTTACCCCTATTGCGGGCTGTTATCGCTTTCATTTTGCCGAAACCAGCCTGGATCTATGGTTTGGTGATGTACTGGATAATTTGCCGCAACTGGGCGATTATATGCTGAATCAAATCGATGCGTGGTTTTTAGACGGATTCGCCCCGAGCAAAAACCCTGATATGTGGAATGAAACCCTTTATTCTTATCTATACGGTTACACCAAACCGTCGGGAACCTTTGCCACTTTTACCGCGGCAAGCGCGGTGCGTAAAGGATTAGAATCCGCAGGTTTTAGTGTGACCAAACGCAAAGGCTACGGTAACAAACGGGAATGTCTGTGCGGCACCAAACCTGACGCGGCCGGCAGCATGGCTAATCCTAAAACGCCATGGTATTTGCCACAGCCCGCGCAATTTGAACGACAAGCCGACGTGGCCATTATCGGCGGCGGCATTGCTTCACTTTTTACCGCACTGGCATTATTGCAACGGGGAGCAAACGTTACACTTTACTGTGCCGACGAACAGCCCGCCCTTAACGCTTCGGGCAATAAGCAAGGGGCGTTTTATCCGCAGCTGAGCGATGATGATGTGCGGAATATTCGTTTTTATATTCACGCTTTCGCTTACGAGCGGCAAATGCTGCATTGGGCTATTCAACAAAGCATTGAATTTGAACATGAATTCTGTGGTGTCGCGCTCTGCGGTTATGATGAAAGAAGTCGCAACAAACTCAATAAAATCGCGCAATACGATTGGGATAAAAGCTTATATCAACCGCTCAATCAAACGGAACTCAGCCAAAAGGCGGGCTTGCCTCTGCCGTGCGGCGGCGGATTTATTCCACAGGGAGGATGGCTGGCGCCGCGGCAATTTGTACAAAATGCTTTTGCGTTTGCTCAGACACTAGGCTTAGTCATCAAAACTCGGCAAAATATCACCGCACTTTTTCCGCGGGGAGGCGGCTGGATCCTGCAAAACGAACGGAACCAGCAATTTGCTCATCAAATTGTAGTGCTGGCCAACGGTCATAAATTACATCGGTTTGAACAAACCAAACATCTGCCGCTGTATCCTGTACGCGGACAGGTGAGCCAGATTGCCACCACGGAACAATTATTAAAATTGAAAACGGTACTTTGTTATGACGGCTATCTCACGCCCGTTGATGCGGCCAAAACCAGCCATTGTATCGGTGCCAGCCATGTGCGCGACTGCGAAGATCGTCGGTTCAGTCCGATCGAACAGGCGGAAAATCAAGCTAAAATTCAACAGAATCTGGCGGCCGCGGATTGGGTCAAACAGGTTGATACCAGCGACAACAAGGCCCGCGTCGGCGTACGCTGTGCCGTGCGCGATCGAATTCCAATGCTCGGCAATGTACCGGATTTTGCCCGACAAACGGAACAATATCAGAATATATTCAACCTTCGCCGCCGCAAACAGTTCATTCCGCCCGCCGCCGTAGAGAAGAATCTTTATCTCATCGCCGCTCTCGGCTCCCGCGGTCTCACCTCCGCCCCGCTGCTCGGTGAAACCCTTGCTTCCTTAATCTACCATGAACCGTTGCCGCTCAGCGAAGATATTATCCACTGTCTCAGCGCCAATCGCAGCTGGATGCGGAAACTGCTCAAAGGCACGCCTGTCGGCTCATATTGAAAAATGGCGCCATAGGTTAACGCAAAATGACTTGCCGAATAAAAAGTGCGGTGCTGATTTTCTGAGTTTCAAAAACTCGCAAAATCAGCACCGCACTTTGAGGTTTCTGGGTTAAGGCTTATAGATAAACTCCACGCCCTCTTCATCTTCTTCCGACCAATCCTCATCCCAGTCGTCATCTTCATCAGCCTGATGAGCGGCGAGTTGTTGCTGATGATAGTCGTCCCATTTGAATTTCACCTCTTCGGCGGCCTGTTCTTCTTCCGCCTCACGCGGATTAGCCTCGATAAAGTCCATAATGTCACGCACCAGCGACGGCACGTTTTTGCCGGTGACGGCAGAAACCATGTAATAATCCTGCTGCCAGCCCAAGCGTTCCGTGATGTCTCGGGCTCTCCCTTCGGCTTCTTCATCGCTCATGGTGTCAATCTTGTTGAACACCAGCCAACGCGGTTTATCCGCCAGTTTTTCACTATATTGAAACAATTCGCTTTCGATAACGGCAATATTATCGGCCGGATCACTTTCGTCGATCGGGGCAATATCCACAAGATGAATCAATACACGACAGCGTTCCAGATGTTTTAAGAAACGAATACCTAACCCCGCTCCTTCCGACGCGCCCTCAATTAGACCGGGAATATCCGCCACCACAAAGCTGCGGTTGTTATCCACTCGGGCTACACCAAGGCTTGGTACCAGCGTGGTGAACGGATAATCCGCCACTTTCGGTTTAGCGGCGGAAATCGCGCGGATGAAAGTGGATTTGCCCGCATTCGGCAAGCCGAGCATACCGACATCCGCCAACAGCATAAGCTCGAGCTGTAAATCACGCTTTTCGCCCGGCGTTCCCATTGTTTTTTGCCGTGGAGCACGATTCACCGAAGATTTAAAGCGGGTATTGCCTAAACCGTGATAACCGCCTTTGGCTACCAACAGTTTAACGCCGTGCTTGGTCAGATCGCCGATAATTTCCTTGGTGTCGTTATCAATCGCCCGCGTTCCCACCGGCACACGCAGCGTAATATCCTTACCGCGATGCCCCGTACAGTTCGCACTGCGCCCGTTTTCGCCGCGTTCCGCCGCAAAGCGTTTTTCAAACCGGTAATCGATTAAGGTATTGAGATTTTCATCGGCAATTAAATAAACGTCACCGCCGTCACCGCCGTCACCGCCGTCAGGACCGCCTTTAGGAATATATTTTTCACGACGAAAACTCACGCAGCCGTTGCCGCCGTCACCTGCCTCGATACGAATCAGGGCTTCATCAATAAATTTCATTTTGTTTTTTTACCTTTTATGTGTAAACAATTTATATCCAATGGCGGATACAATTGCCCCCAATACTACAACAAACGCCCCAATATAACTAACGGAATTTAAATGAGGCACATCAAAATGCTCGGGATTTACCCAATGCATAACATGTGAAAAAAGAATGGTGAATAACGGCACTAATGTAATAACCACGCTGACTTTGGAAACGTCCCAACGATTCAACGCCTCGGCGTAAGCTCCGTAGCCGATCATAGTATTCAAACAACAATAAATAAAACATACCAAGGCGAAGCCGCTTAATCCTTTCATCTGAGAAAACTCCGCAAACGGTGTAAACACGAATACGCACCCTACATACATAATCAATAAAATCTGCTGCGCATTGAACTGACGCGACATGAGCTTCTGGGCAATACCGTAAGCCACCCATACGACAGCGGCGGAAATACTGATAAAAATACCAAATGAATAATCGTTCACCCCAAATAAAATATCGAATTTGTCATTAAAGAACAGACACAAACCGAGAATTAAAATGACTAAGCCGATTTTCTGATGCAGCCCCAATTTTTCTTTAAACACGAATACGCCGCAAATGAGCATGAGGAAAGAAGATAAATGGATAAAAATTTGCGTTACCGACGGTTCGATATAATTTAATGAGGTGTTAAATAAGAAAAAATTACCCGCCAAACCAAGCACGCCAATCACCGCTAACTGACAATAACGCACGGAAAACTGCGACCGGCTCGGCAGTGATTTAGTAAGTTTCAGCAATAGGAAAATGGAGACGGAAGCCACCAAAAAGCGATACCATACAATAGTCTTGGCATCCATTACCGAAAGCACGTTTTTGAGCGCGACAGGTAAAGATCCCCACGCCATTGCCGTGATCAAAGCAAACAAAAATCCGAGGACGGGCTGTTGTTTCATGATTTGTCCTTATCTTTTAATAAATTTATAGCCGATAGCGGCGAATAATGCCCCTGCAACCACAAAGAACGCGCCTAAATAGCTGATCCAATTCAATGGCTGTACAGCAAAATAATCCGGCAAAAAGTAACTTAACAGCACGGAAAACAGCATAGTGAATACGGGAATTTGCGTCATGACCACACTGGATTTAGAAACTTCCCAATACTTCAGGGATTCTCCATAACAACCATAAGCAATCACGGTATTAGCACAACAAAAGATTAAACAACCGAGCTGAAACCCGTTAAGCCGGGTGATTTGCCCCGGCGCGGAAACTAACCAACACAGCACCGCACTTCCCGTACAGATAAAAAGCAAAATTTCCTGGGTCTGAAAACGTCTGCCCAACATTTTTTGTGCGATACCATAAAACACCCATGTACTAGTGGCAATGATCATCAACACAACGCCAACGAAATAGGTGTTGAGCTGCAAAAAATCCTCAACCCGATCATTGAAAAACAGAACCAATCCGCCTAACAATGAAACCAAGCCTATTTTCTGATGCCGACCGAATTTATCCTTAAACAGCAGCACGCCCACCGACATCATTACAAAAGAACCTATCGGGCTCAAAATCTGGCTGGCCGTCGCCGGAATATACTGCAAGGATAAATTATACAGAAAGAAATTGAGGGTCAGCCCCATAATTCCCAGTAGAACAAACAGCCAATCACGCCTATGAAGGTGTTTCAGAGCGGGCAGTTTTCTCTTAATGGCAAGGAAAATAAACAGGCTGACCGCCGTCACTATAAAACGATACCAAACGGTAGTTTCCGCATCCATCGCCTGCAATACCTGATGCAACGCAATAGGCAGCAATCCCCACAACAAAGTGGCGGTTAACGCATAAGCGAAACCGACAAAAGGACGCTGAATTTCTTGAGCCATAAGGGTTCTCTGGAATAGATAATGTAAAAAACCCGCATTAAATAATATAATGCGGGTTTTTCAATTCAACTTGAAATTATTCAGTCACGATACTTACGTATTTACGGGCTTTTTCGCCTTTGACCTCAAATTTCACTTTACCGTCTGCCGTTGCGAACAAAGTATGGTCACGACCCATGCCTACGTTGCTACCGGCGTGGAATTTAGTACCACGTTGACGAACGATAATGCTGCCCGCTAATACGGATTCACCGCCGAAACGTTTTACACCAAGGCGTTTAGCTTCAGAATCACGACCGTTACGAGTTGAACCACCAGCTTTTTTAGTTGCCATCTTCTATAACTCCTCTGAAATTATGCTTGAATCCCAGTGATTTTCACTTCCGTGAACCACTGACGATGACCTTGTTGTTTACGGCTGTGTTTGCGACGACGGAATTTAACGATTTTAACTTTATCGCCACGACCTTGAGTCACAACTTCTGCCACTACTTTCGCACCAGTAACGACTGGGGCACCAATTCTAACATCTTCGCCGTTAACGACCATCAACACCGAATCGAATTCAACCGTTTCACCGGTCGCCACTTCAAGTTTTTCTAAACGAACAACCTGACCTTCGCTTACACGGTGTTGTTTACCGCCACTTTGGAAAACTGCGTACATAAATACTCCGCTATACGTTGTGCTTTAATATTTCAATTATTTAGAGCACATAAAAATCATTAAAATAGGTCGCAAATTCTACGGAAAAAGTTCATTTATGGCAAGCGCTAATTTGCAATAAAATAAAAAATTTCCGAATTTCACTTAATTTGCACTGTTTGCATTCAGAAAGTTGAAAAAATCAGGTAAACTCTAGGCACTTTTAGCCTTATCTCACAATATTATTTCATCATGACAACAGCAAATACATTAATGGATATCAACGCTATTCAGGCTCTGGTCAGCGACGATATGCGGAAAGTGAACGAGAGAATTTTAGCCCAGTTGGATTCTGACGTGCCTTTAATTAATCAGTTGGGTTTTTACATCATACAAAGCGGCGGCAAACGCATTCGCCCGATGATTGCCAATCTTGCCGCTAAGGCATTGGGTTATGAAGATGACAAACACATCACCTGTTCCGCCTTCATTGAATTTATTCATACCGCCACTCTGCTGCATGATGACGTAGTGGATGAATCGGATATGCGCCGCGGCCGACCGACCGCCAACGCGGAATTCGGCAACGCCGCAAGCGTGCTGGTAGGGGATTTTATTTATACCCGTTCGTTCCAACTGATTGCCCAACTGCAATCGCTGCGAATTTTACAGGTGATGTCCGACGCTACCAATGTGATTGCCGAAGGAGAGGTACAGCAGTTAATGAATGTGTGCAACCCCGATACTACGGAAGCCGATTATATGAAGGTAATTTACAGCAAAACCGCCCGCTTGTTTGAAGTTTCCACTCAAGCGGCGGCGATTATGGCTGAAGCTTCGCCGGAAATTGAAGAGGCCTTTAAATATTACGGTCGTTATTTAGGCACGGCGTTCCAGCTGGTTGATGATGTGCTGGATTACAGCGCCAACGCCGTTACCCTGGGCAAAAATACCGGCGACGACCTGGCCGAAGGCAAGCCGACATTGCCGTTAATTCACGCCATGCATAACGGTTCGCCGACACAATCGCGGCTGATTAAAGACATTATTATCGAAGGCGGCAACCGCGACAAACTGGATGAAGTGCTTGCCATTATGCAGGAACATAAATCCTTGGATTACGTGATGAGCCGCGCCCGCGATGAAGCCCGGAAAGCCGTTGACGCCATCGCCATTCTGCCCGACAGTGTTTATAAACAGGCCTTGATCTCTCTGGCTTATTTATCCGTCGATCGCGCATACTAACGATCGGAATTTTATTGCCGAGGACACATTAGTATCCTCTCTTTATGTTTTCGGCAAACCGAACTTTATGACAAAGCAAACCACGCTTGAACAGCTTAACGAGAAATATGATAACTTCTGAATCCGGTAAACATGAGGCGCAGAGCAACACCTCTCGCAAACCAAAACATAAATCTGATCCGAACGCTCCCTATATCCGCCCCGTGCTTGAGTTGCCCGAAGGGCATCATAAACTGTTGCTACACACTTGCTGTGCGCCTTGTTCGGGTGAAATCATCGCCGCGGTGAAGGCATCAAACGTGGAGTTCACCATTTTCTTCTACAACCCGAACATCCATCCGCATAAAGAATATTTAATCCGTAAGGACGAAAACAAACGCTTTGCGGATAAAAATAACATTCCATTCATTGATGCGGATTACGACCGGGCCGAATGGTTTGAGCGCACCAAAGGGTTAGAACACGAACCGGAACGCGGCGCCCGCTGTACAAAATGCTTTGATATGCGGCTGGAACGCACCGCTCTTTATGCTCATGAAAACGGTTTTCCCGTGTTTGCCACCAGCCTCGGTATTTCACGCTGGAAAAATATGCAGCAGGTGTACGACTGCGGCCGTCGGGCGGCGGCTCGTTATGATGACGTGATTTTCTGGGATTTCAACTGGCGGAAAGACGGCGGTTCGGCCCGCGCCGATAAACTCCGCAAGGAGGAACATTTTTATAAACAGGAATATTGCGGTTGCGTTTACTCGCTGCGTGATGCCAATAAATGGCGTGAAGAAACCGGACGGGCCAAGATCGAAATCGGTAAACTGTTCTATTCTTTTGATAAGAATGAATAACCTTGCGGATTTTATATATAATCGTTAACCATCATCGCTATGCTTTCGGCGCGTCGATAAAGCCGATGACAATGAAAGCCTTCGTAACGCCACACTTTAAACCCCGCCTACGATTCTAGCGGAGCTGATTTGCTTAATTCGGCTCGGATAGATAGCACAGACTGCCGCTGCAGCAAAGTGCGGTGTTGAAAATCGGAGTTTTTACAATTCAGGCGTTCAAGTTGAAACTCCGATTTTCAACACCGCACTTTGGTTGGGGTTAAACGGTTATTCCTGATCTTTCGCTCTCACACCGAGAATTAAGGCGGCGATAAAAGCGACCACAAACGAAATCAGCATGCCTATCGAATACATGCCCCAATCTCCGCGCGGATAGAAGCGATACCGATTAACCCCGCGGCGCCTAATGCGCTGGCTTTCACGTTAAAGAAGGCAATAAAGGCAGAGGCTAAACCGGAGCCGATCATGGCGGCATAGAACGGATAACGGAAACGTAAATTCACCCCGAACATGGCGGGTTCGGTAATGCCAAGCAAGGCACTGACACCGGACGGAACGGCCAAACCGCGCACTTTGGCGTCTTTGTTTAACACCGCCACCGCTAAACAGGCCGCGCCCTGAGCGATATTGGACATCGCCGCAATCGGGAAGATGAAGGTGGCGGCGGTGCTGGCAAGCAGCTGGGTTTCAATCGCAATAAAGGTTTGATGCATACCGGTGATAACAATCGGCGCGTACAATGCACCGAACACGCCGCCGCCGATAAAACCGAGCGTATCATACAGCCAAGTTAAACCTTGGCTTAATAATTCACCCGCTTCACGGCCGAACGGACCGATCACGGCGAAAGCAAGAAAGCCCGTTATGAATAAGGAAAACAGCGGGGTAACCAAATTATCCAATACGGACGGCACAAATTTGCGTAACCACTTCTCCAAGGTCGCCAATACCCAAGAGGCGATCAGTACGGGAATAACCGTTCCCTGATAGCCGACCCGTTCTATGCTTAAGCCGAATACGTTCCAATATTGTAATTCGCCGTTGGCGAGTTTTTCCGCATACTGATAGGCGTTGGTTAAATCCGGGTGCACCAGCAGCATACCCAGTGTCGCCCCGAGATAAGGATTACCGCCGAATTTTTTGCTGGCGGTGAAACCGAGTAAAATAGGCAAAAACACAAACGGTGCGTTGGCAAAGGTATTGATTAATGAAGCTAAGTCCTGATACTGCGGATACAGTTCGAGCAGCGTTTTGCCCGGTTCAAACAAATCTTTGGCAGTAAAGATATTGCTGATCCCCATTAACAGACCGCCGGCCACGATCGCCGGAATAATCGGCACGAAGATCTCCGCCAAGCCTTTAATCAGGCGTTGCACCAAGCCGACTTTAGGGCCGTTGACTTTCGGTTTATCCGCTGAAGCCGCATCAGCCGATAGCGAGCCTTCATTCATGAGCTTTGCCATTTCATCATGTACTTTATTTACGATACCGGAACCGAAAATAATCTGATACTGACCCGAAGTTGAGAACTGACCTTTTACGCCCTCAATATCTTCGATGGCTTTTTTGTCAATTTTCGACTCATCAATCATGGTTAAACGTAAACGTGTCGCGCAGTGAGCAAGCGTACCGATATTTTCTTTGCCGCCGAGTTTTTCAATTACTTGTCGAGCCACTTGAGGATAGTTCATAAGAGTCTCCCGAGATTACAATAACAACCGGTTAAATTTTAGCGAAACAATGTCAATAACACTAGGAAAATATTGCCGGCACAAGGAGCTATTTGAGGAAGTCTCTTATCTTAGTTCGAAAAAAAGCCAGAACATAAAGTTCTGGCAAAGGGGTTTTATGAAAATATTTAAAGTTTAGCTCTATCAAAGTCACTCTAAGATAAAACGTAAACAATTGTAAAGATAGTTAAAGATTATGTCAATAAATAAGTGTTATCTATTTACATAATAAGAGGACAGTACCTTCTCTAAACGGATAAAACCTTCCTCAATATCCTGCCGTTCAATGTTTAATGCCGGGGCAAAACGCAATACGTTCAGGCCTGCAACCAGAAGCATCAAGTGATTATCCGCGGCAGCCTTGACAAACTCCGCCGCTTTACCGTGATATCTGTCGATCAATTCTGCTCCGATGAGCAATCCTTCACCTCGGATCTCTTTAAATAAATGATAGGTTTCGTTAAGAGCATGCAATTTCGCTTTAAACAATAGCCCTTTTTCATTCACCTGCCGCAGAAAAACGGGATCGCTGATAATATCCACGACTTTTGCCCCGACGGCACAGGCAAGCGGATTACCGCCAAAGGTCGTACCATGCACACCCGGTTTAAAACTAGCGGCAATTTTGTCGGTCGTAAGCATTGCTCCAATCGGAAAACCGTTGGCAAGCGCTTTAGCCGAAGTCAGAATATCCGGTGTTACCCCCGTTTTCTGGTAAGCGTAAAACGCCCCGCTGCGGCCTACTCCGGTCTGCACTTCATCAAAAATCAGCAGCGCATTGTTTTCATCACATAACCGGCGCAGTCCCTGCAAAAATGTTTTTTCCGCAGGGATAATGCCGCTTTCCCCTTGAATCGGTTCAACGATCACCGCACAAGTATGATCGTCAATCACCGCGCTTACCGCCGCCAAATCGTTAAAAGGCACATGCACAATGCCCGCCGGTTTCGGACCGAAACCATCGGAATATTTCGGCTGCCCGCCTACGCTCACGGTAAACAGGGTACGACCGTGAAAGCTACTTTTGAAAGAAATAATTTTATCTTTCTGATAACCGAAATGATCCACCGCGTAACGACGCGCCAGTTTTAACGCCGCTTCATTTGCCTCACCGCCTGAATTCACAAACATGACATGTTCGGCGAAGGTGTGCCGTACCAATTTTGAGGCAAGTTCAAGGGTCGGTTCGCTGGTAAACCAATTGCTCGAATGCCAAAGGGTTTCACCCTGTCGCTTCAACACGGCGACCAATTCATCATGACAATGCCCCAGCGCGTTCACCGCAATGCCGCTGGTAAAATCAATATATTCCCTGCCTTCCTGATCCCAAACGCGACTGCCCTTGCCTTTGACGGGAATAAAATTCGCCGGCGTATAATTTTGTACCATCACTTCATCAAATGTGCTGCGTGTGTATTGCGTCATAGTCTATCCTTTATCCTGTCTTTACAATGCCTTCAGCATAAAACCGAATGAATAATCAGTCAAATAAAATGAATAAAAAATCAAAACCGTACTTTTCGCACGGTTTGAGTCAAAAGGATTAGTTGGTACCGCCCACGGTCATTTTTTCAATTTTACAGGCCGGCTGACCCACGCCTACCGGTACGCTTTGTCCGTCCTTGCCGCACACGCCGATACCATGGTCAATTTCCGTGTTGTCCGCCACCATGGAAACCTGCCGCATTACTTCAATGCCGCTGCCGATCAGGGTTGCACCTTTTACCGGCTTGCTAATTTTGCCGTTTTCAATTAAATAAGCTTCGGTAGTGGAAAAGGTAAATTTGCCCGAGGTAATATCCACCTGTCCGCCGCCAAAGTGCGGTGCGAAAATACCGAGTTTTACCGACTCAATAATCTCATCGAATTTACTGTTACCAGCCAGCATGTAGGTGTTGGTCATACGCGGCATCGGTAAATGGGCATAGCTTTCACGGCGCCCGTTGCCCGTCGGCTGCATGCCCATCAGACGGGCATTCGTTTTATCCTGCATGTAGCCTTTAAGCACGCCGTTTTCAATCAGCACATTGTATTGCCCCGGCACGCCTTCATCGTCCACCGTGAGCGAACCGCGGCGATCCTGCAAGGTTCCGTCATCCACAACGGTACATAATTCCGATGTGACCCGCTCGCCAATCCGCCCGCTGAACAGGGAGCTTTTCTTGCGGTTAAAATCACCTTCCAAACCGTGCCCGACCGCTTCATGCAGCAACACACCGGGCCAGCCGGCACCCAATACCACCGGCATTAATCCCGCCGGCGCCGGCACGGCTTCAAGGTTCACTAACGCCTGACGCACCGCTTCTTTGGCAAAGTACACAGCGCGGATTTCACCGTTAAACGGCTGTAAAAACCAATCTAGACCAAAACGGCCGCCGCAGCCGGCACTTCCGCGTTCACGTTTGCCGTCCTTTTCCACCAGCACGGAAATAGATAACCGCACCAACGGACGAATATCCGCCGCCAAAGTGCCGTCCGTCGCCGCAACCAGCATTTCCTCATACACCGAACTGAGAGTTGCCGACACCCGCGTGACATAAGGGCTTGCCGCTCGCGCGGTACGATCCACCAAACGCAGTAATTCGATTTTCTGTTCATTGTTCATGCTTTCAAGCGGATTAACCGCAGCATAGCGTTGAACCGGCCGCACCGGATTAAAGCGTACCGGTTTGATAATGCGTTCTTCCGCGGCACAGCCGATGCCTTTCACCGTCGCCGCACATTGCTGTAAATTAGCGAGGTTAATCTGATCCGAATAGGCAAATCCCGTTCTTTCGCCGCTCACCGCCCGCACGCCGACACCGCGATCGATATGGAATCCGCCCTCTTTAATAATGCCGTCTTCCAGCACCCAGATTTCATCCCGGCTGAGCTGAAAATACAGGTCGGCATAATCAATATTGCGGTGCGACATGGTATCAAACACATTTGACAGATCCGCCAAGCTCAGATTGCCCGGCACGAGAAGAGAATTTTGTACGCGATTTAACATAGCTTGCTCTATTTATAAGACGTTATAAAAGCGCAAATTGTAGCATAGAACGACAACCGGAACCATCACCCAAGGTTGCCGTTTTAGCCGACGTTCACAGAAAAGCGCGGTGTTGAAAAAGCGAGTTTTTCAGCGCGTATAAGAATGCCGGCTACATCACCACCACATCGAATTGATCCTGATTATAGAACGCCTCCATTTTCACCTGCACCTGTTTGCCGATAAACACTTCGGTTTCCGCTAAAAGACCGTGGCTTTCCTCGTTAATCAGATAATCCGCCACCGCGTGGGAAGCGTACACCACAAACTGTTCGCTGGAAAATAAATGATGCACACGGATAATTTCCCGCATGATTTCGTAGCAAACCGTTTCCACGGTTTTAATATGGCCGCGACCGTGGCAGGCGGGGCAATCGTCACACAGCACATGCTCTAGGCTTTCCCGCGTGCGTTTGCGGGTCATTTCCACCAAGCCGAGTTGGGTAAAGCCGTTCACATTGGTTTTAACACGATCTTTGGAAAGCGCCTCTTCCAGAGAATGCAACACCCGTTCGCGGTGTTCTTCTTTCTGCATATCGATAAAATCAATAATGATAATGCCGCCCAGATTACGCAGCTGTAATTGCTGGGCTATGGCCTGGGTTGCCTCAATATTAGTGTTGAAAATAGTTTCTTCCAAATTACGATGGCCGACAAAGCCGCCCGTGTTGATATCAATGGTGGTCATCGCCTCGGTTTGTTCAATAATCAGATAGCCGCCCGATTTGAGGTTGACTCTTTTATCCAACGCCCCTTGAATGCCCGCTTCCACGCCGTACACGTCAAACAGCGGCAGATTACCCGAATACAGCACCAGTTTATCGGTCAGCTGAGGCATAAATTCTTCGGTAAATTCTTTCACCTCGGCAAAACAGAGTTTGGAGTCGATACGGATCTTCTCAATGTCATCGCCGATAAAATCACGCAGCACCCGTTGAGCCAGGGCAAGCTCGCCGTACAGCATAGAACGGGTCGGATATTTAGAGCGTCGTTCCAACACCTTACGCCACAAGCGTTTCAGAAATTCGGCATCCTGCTGTAATTCCGGCTCCGAAGCGCCTTCCGCCGCGGTGCGGATAATAAAACCACCCAGTTCGTCACAAAAGGGTTCCACCAAGGTTTTTAAGCGGGCACGTTCTTCCTCGCTTTCAATCCGCTGCGATACCCCCACATGACTATTTTCCGGCATAAACACCAGATAACGCGAAGGCAGAGTAATATCCGTGGTCAAGCGGGCGCCTTTGGTGCTGATGGGGTCTTTCACTACCTGCACCACAATATCCTGCCCTTCCCGCACCAGCTCGGCAATGTCTTTCACGATAAATTGCTTTTGCTCATCCACGTCCACGCATTCCGTGTGTGAAACAATATCCGAAGCATGCAAAAACGCGGCTTTTTCCAAGCCGATATCGACAAACGCCGATTGCATCCCCGGCAGCACACGCGTAACCCGCCCCTTATAAATATTGCCCACCAGCCCGCGTTTGGCCTGGCGTTCAATATGCACCTCACGCAAAATTCCCGTATCAATTAACGCAATACGCGTTTCATTGGGAGTAACGTTCATTAATAATTCAACTGAACTCATAAAAATAGCCTAAAATTTAATGTGTTATCATTTTTCAGTGCTATTAGTCTAGCGAAAAGGAAAATGGAATAACAGAACTTATTATTGTAAAATGTGAGCTTGTTCAAATTTATCCGATAAAAATACTCAGCAATAAACCTTAATATGATCGATTTCCGTCCTTTCTATCAACAAATCGCCACCGGCAATCTCTCCGCCTGGCTGGAAACCTTACCGCTGCAACTCAAACAATGGGAAAAACAAACCCATGGCGATTATGTCAAGTGGGCAAAGGTGGTGGAATTTCTGCCCGAACTCAATGCCGAACATATCGACCTCAAAAGTGCGGTGCTGTGTGAGCGAGTTTTGCCGCTTTCCCCGGGAGAACGGCAACGGCTGGTTTATCATCTCAAACAATTGATGCCGTGGCGTAAAGGCCCTTATCACCTGCACGGTGTGCACATTGATTGCGAATGGCGTTCGGATTTCAAATGGGATCGGGTACTGCCCCATCTGGCGCCTTTGCAGGAGCGCACTATTTTAGATGTAGGCTGCGGCAGCGGCTACCATATGTGGCGAATGGTGGGTGAAGGGGCGAAAACCGTGGTGGGAATCGACCCGACCGAGCTATTTCTGTGCCAGTTTGAAGCGGTGCGAAAGCTGCTGAATAACGATCGCCGGGCCAATTTGATTCCCCTCGGCATTGAACAAATGCAGCCGCTCGGCGTGTTTGACACGGTATTTTCCATGGGCGTGCTGTATCATCGCAAATCACCGTTGGATCATCTCACTCAACTGAAAAACCAGCTCCGACAAGGCGGTGAATTGGTGCTGGAAACGCTGGTGACGGATGGCGACATCAACACCGTATTAGTGCCGGCGGATCGCTATGCCAAAATGAAAAACGTCTATTTTATTCCATCCGTACCTTGCCTGATTAACTGGCTGGAAAAATCGGGCTTCCGCAACGTTCGCTGCGTGGACATAGCGGTTACCTCATTGGAAGAACAGCGAAGAACCGATTGGCTGGAAAACGAAAGCCTGATTGATTTCCTCGATCCGCAAGATCACGGCAAAACCGTTGAAGGCTACCCGGCGCCGAAACGCGCGGTGCTATTGGCAAACAAATAAGATAAAACAAGGAATAGTTTATGTTACAAAAAACCGTTGCGAAATCCCACTGGCTACGCCGCTGGCTGAAAACCATCGTGGTTTACGGCCTGCTGTTTGTTGGCTTAACCGCCGCAATGGATTACTACCGCAAACCGAGCGAACCGGCACAATTTGCCGATCAGGTGTTATACGACCTTCATCGGCAACCGCACATTATCGCTCAACTCAGCCATCAACAACCCATGCTGCTTTATTTCTGGGGCAGCTGGTGCGGCTACTGTAAATTGACTTCCCCCGCGGTGAACAAACTGGCGCAACAGAACATCCCGGTCCTCACCGTCGCATTGCGCTCGGGCGATAATCAGGCGGTGGAAAACTACTTAACCCGGGAAAATTATGCTTTCCCTGTCATCAACGACCCTGACGGCAAGCTATCGAAAGCCTGGAATATTCAGGCGACACCAACGATTCTCATTATAAAATCAGGCAAAGTGTTACTCCACACGACGGGATTAACCAGCTATTGGGGATTAAAGGCACGTTTGTGGCTGGCAAATTTTAATTAACGAAAAAAGTGCGGTGCTGAAAACGTGAGTTTTAGAACGTCGGCTGTGGCGACAGCACCGAAGCTATACATCCTCAATTGTGTGGGGAGAATCACAAACGTATTCGAAAGTTGATAGTGGAAATGAGCTTACCGAGGAAGGATAGAAAACAACGAAAATACAACACAGACCAAGGGAAAGTGGGCAAAGTCGCATCGAATCAAGCAGATGTTTAAACGACACGGCATCAGACAAAAGCATGTCGAGAAAAGGAAATTGCCCGGATAATACGGCGATGGGAAGTTTTTTCGGGCGGACGAAAACCGAATGTTTTACGACAAAGAATTTGCCACTATTGATGAAATCTCACGTGAGGTGAAAGGCTATGTACGTTATTATAATAAAGAGCGAATTCAGCTGAGATTAAAAAGACTGAGCCCGATACAATATCGTCTTCAGTCCTTCAATTAAACAGTCCGACTTTTGGGGGACAGTTCAAAATTCGAATTTTCAACACCGCACTTTATTTGAATCAAACACTAAAGAGCCAGGATTTCCTTCACGAAAGGAATGGTGAGCTTTCGCTGAGCCTGCAGGGAGGCTTTGTCCAGCTTGTCCAAAGCATCAAGCAGGGTGTGCATATCGCGATCCAGCCGTTTCAGCAGGAAATTTGCCGTATCCGTCGGCAGTTCAATACCGCGTTCATGCGCTTTGCGTTGCAGCACCAGCACTTTTTGTTCTTCATCCAGACCGTTTAACTGATAAATTTCGCCCCAGGTTAAACGAGAAGCAAGATCGGGCAGTTTTACCGGCAACGCGGTAGGTGATTGGGCGGCACTGATCAACAGCAGTGTATTGCCGGTTTCGTTAATCCGGTTGAACAAATCGAAAATTGCCAATTCCCATTCATCGTTCCCCACAACTGCCTGTAAATCGTCCAGACAGACTGCATCCTGTTGTTCAAGATTTTCCAATACGGCGGGGGAAAAATATTGCGATTTGTTCAGCGGCACATAAATCGCCGAACGTTGATTGAGTAGAAAATAATTGGAAACCGCTTTGAGCAAATGGCTTTTGCCGCTGCCTTCGGCGCCCCAAATATAAAAGAACTGCTGATTGACTTGGTGAAAATTTTTGTATAAAGAACCGAGCAATAACTCATTATCGCCTGTAAAGAAATTCTCTAAACTGTCATCGTCAATCTGGAGAATAGGAAGTGGGAGCTGTTGGTTCTCTAACAAAGAAATATCCTATATAAATGCCAAAGATTACGTTAGGAATATAGCTCAATAAAAGAGGGTTAAGCAAGTACCTACCCTCTTTTAGGTTAAATATTAATCTTCCGGCGGTTTATTCTCCGCTTTTGGCAACACAAGATTAAGCACGATGGCGATAACGGCGCAGAGGCTGATGCCTTTCAAGGATACTTCACCGAAATTAACGAACATGCCGCCGATTCCGAAAGTCATGACCACGGAAATAATGCATAGATTGCGTGCTTCCGTTACATCCACTTTACCGCGGATTAACGTACTCATACCTACAACGGCGATGGAACCGAACACCAGCATCATAATGCCGCCCATCACAATGGTCGGAATGGTGGATAAGAACGCGCCCACTTTGCCGCAGAAAGAAATCGCAATCGCCCATACCGCAGCCCATGTCATGATATTCGGATTAAAATTGCGGGTGAGCATCACCGCTCCGGTGACTTCCGCATAGGTGGTATTCGGCGGCCCGCCGACTAACGAGGCGGCCGCGGTCGCGATACCATCACCTAACAAGGTGCGGTGCAAGCCCGGTTTCTGGATAAAATCCTTACCCGTAACGGAACTGATTGCCATAATGCCGCCCACATGTTCTACCGCGGGAGCAATGGCAATCGGCAATAAGTAAAGGATGGCTTCAAGTTTGAACTCCGGCGTGGTTAAATGCGGCAAACTGAACCAAGGAGCGTCATATACGGGCTGGAAATTAATCAGCCCGAGGAATAAACAAAGGATGTAACCCGCTGCGATACCGAACATAATCGGGATAAGCTTCAGCATTCCCTTAGCAAATACGGCGACGATTAAAGTAGTAAGCAATGTAACCATGGAAACCAGCACCGCATCGTTATAGGCATAGCTGCTCCCCTTGCCTACTGCCATATCCACTGCAACAGGCGCTAAGCCCATACCGATAATGATAATAACAGGACCTACCACTACCGGCGGGAAAATGCGTTGTAATGCCGCCGCACCACGCAGTTTCACCAAGGCGCTTAACGCCACATAAACCAGGCCGGCACAGGCAAGCCCGCCCATGGTGACGGAAATGCCCCATTGCTGTACGCCGTATTGAATAGGCGCGATAAAAGCAAACGAAGAGGCCAAAAAAATAGGAACCTGCTTGCCCGTACAAAGTTGGAAAAGCAATGTTCCTATACCGGCGGTTAATAATGCCGTATTGGCATCCAACCCGGTGATTAATGGTACTAAAACCAACGCACCAAATGCTACAAATAACATCTGCAGGCCCACGAAAGCTTGCTTGGCCGTACTCTTCTGCGTATCGGCCGCTGTCGATTGATTACTCATGGGAAGTTTTAACTCTCTGATTAAATTAACTTAAAAAAGATCTTATTTGGTACCGAAAATTTTATCACCCGCATCACCCAGACCCGGAATAATATAACCATTTTCGTTTAAATGGCTGTCAATAGAGGCCGTATAAACTTCAATATCAGGATGAGCGGCTTCCAACGCTTTAATTCCTTCCGGCGCGGCAACCAGCACCAACACTTTGATTTGTTTGCAACCTTTTTGTTTTAACAGATCAATGGTAGCAATCATCGAACCACCCGTTGCCAGCATCGGATCCACTACGATAGCTAGACGTTCACTGATACCGCTGGCCAGTTTTTGGAAGTAAGGTACCGGCTCCAGGGTTTCTTCATCACGATACATCCCGACCACACTGATACGGGCGCTGGGAATATGTTCCAGTACGCCGTCCATCATGCCAAGACCCGCACGCAGAATTGGTACGACGGTTACTTTCTTCCCCTTAATACGTTGCACTTCCACCGGGCCACACCAGCCTTCAATAGTTACCGTTTCGGTTTCCAAGTCGGCGGTAGCTTCATAGGTCAGCAAGCTGCCCACTTCGGTCGCCAATTCACGGAAATGCTTAGTGCTTATATCTGCCGCCCGCATTAAACCTAATTTATGTTTGACTAAAGGGTGTTTCACTTCTACAAGTTTCATAATCGACTTCCTTTTTGTTATTTTTGGATGATTCGAATAAATCGACGAATTGTAAAACGAAAGGCATGAGGAATCAATAAACTACATCGGTTTTTTAGTGCCGATATAGTTTATATAAGGAAGAAAATTATTTGTTAGAACCTTCGGGGTGCAGGCCTATTCCCTTGTGGCGTTCTTTTAATTTATCCATTACATCCGCCCAGCTACCACCGGCATCCTGCAGCAATACGGTCAAGTGATACAGCAAATCCGCCGTTTCGGAAATTACTTCTTCAGGATCTTTTGCCATGGCGGCTAATGCGGTTTCCACCGCCTCTTCACCTACTTTCTGAGCAATTTTTTTCGTCCCGCGCCGATACAGTTTTGCCGTGTAAGAACTTTCGGGATCGGCATTCTTACGCTCGGCAATCATACGTTCAAATTTGGCAAAAAAGACACCATCAGCCACCATTTGTTGTTCAAAACGATGAAAACAGCTTTCCGCCCCGGTATGGCAGGTTTCGCCAATCGGATCGGCAAGAATTAACAGCGTGTCGTTGTCGCAGTCAAGGCTCATATCCACCACATTTAAAAAATGTCCCGAAGTCTCTCCCTTTGTCCATAGCCGTTGTTTGGTGCGCGAAAAAAAGGTAACACGTTTTTCCGCTAAGGTTTTTTCCAGTGCGGTTTGGTTCATATAGCCCAGCATTAATACCTCACTGGTACGGGCATTTTGTATGACAACAGGAAGAAGATCACCGACTTTTTGCCAGTTGATTTGTTGAATGTTCAGCATATAAATGTCCTTTTGATTTTATTTTGCCACGATAATAGCACGAAAGGCTGCAGGAGAGTTCCGCAAGAGCCTGTAGCACAAAAAGTGCGGTGAGAAATAGGATAGTTTTCAATTTATTTCTCCTATTTTGCCAAATTGAATTATTAAATAATATAGTTTTTAATATACATAAATACACTTCTACATATGATTTAGCGTGATGTTTTAAATAATAACCAAATTTAGTTTGTTTATCATTAAAATATTTAAAATTTGAAATTAACTCATATGTTTTTATATAACAGCCTTCAATGGATTTAGAGTCGTTATTTATTACTTAATAAATCCTAAATCCGCACTTCCACATTTGCTTTATGCAAATAACTTTTAAGCTCCCCAATTTCAATTATCCGCTTATGAAACACACTTGCCGCCAACGCTCCATCGACACCGATTTCAAAAGCGTCTTTAAAATGCGACATTTTGCCTGCTCCGCCCGAAGCGATTAAAGGCACGTTACAAACCGACCGCACTTTTTTAAGCTGTGCCAAATCATAGCCTTTGCGAACGCCGTCTTGGTTCATCATATTTAGCACGATTTCGCCTGCTCCACGAGCCTTCACTTCCTGCACCCAGTCGAGCAGTTGCCAATTTGTCTGACGGGTGCGAGTTTCATCGCCGGTATATTGATTCACCCAATATTTGCCCGTTTCCGTTTCAAACCAGCTATCAATGCCGACCACCACCGCTTGCACGCCAAAGCGATCCGCCAAGCGAGTAATCAAACTCGGATCGGCAAGAGCAGGCGAATTGATCGAAATTTTATCCGCTCCAAACGCAAAAATTTTCTCCGCATCGTCAATCGTCTTAATGCCGCCCGCCACGCAAAACGGGATATCGATCACTTCCGCAATGCGAGCAACCCAGCTTTTATCCACCGTGCGACCGTCCGATGATGCCGTGATGTCATAAAACACCAGCTCGTCAGCCCCTTCTTCGGCGTAACGTTGGGCAAGCGGTACAATATCGCCGATAATTTCGTGGTTACGAAACTGCACACCCTTAACCACCTGTCCATCTTTCACGTCCAAACACGGAATTATGCGTTTTGCCAACATTTGATTGCTCCTTTTACGTCAAATTTTCCTTCCAACAACGCCCGACCGATAATCACACCCACCACGCCTGTATTTTTCAAGGCTTTCACATCGTCCAACGAGCCAATGCCGCCTGACGATTGGAATGCAATATCGGGAAATTCGGCACAGATTTCACGGTATAACGCCACATTTGATCCGCTTAACGTCCCGTCTTTGGAAATATCGGTGCAAAGCACGTGTTGCAACCCGACCGCACGGAAATCCGCAATCAAGGCTTCCAGCGATACGCCCGAATTTTCCTGCCAACCGCTGATCGCAATCAACTTTTCGCCGTGTTCATTGATATTTACATCTAACGCCAGAACGAACTTCTCCGCCCCATATTTCTCAAACCAGCCCTTAACCATTGCAGGCTGCTTGACCGCCGTTGAGCCAATCACCACCCGATTTGCCCCAACTGCCAACAAATCCGCCACGTCTTGCTCGGTACGAATGCCACCGCCAACCTGAATCGGGCAATCAATCGCACGAATAATTTCGCCAATCAGCTTGGTCTGACGCTTGGCAGGATCTTTCGCCCCCGTGAGATCGACCAAATGCAACTGCTCCGCCCCCTGCGCCACATAGTCCGCAAAAAGAGCGGTCGGATTTGACGAATAATTTGTCTGCTTGCCATAATCCCCTTGGTGCAAGCGAACCACCTGACCATCAATTAAGTCAAGGGCTGGGATAATTTTTGATGTTTGCATAATGTTTCCTTTTTCTCATTATATCGCTACCAAATACAGGCAGCCTTTTACAAGATTTTTATAAAATTTGATCGTTTATAAATAATATTGTCAAATTGCTTATTTATAAATATATCATTCAGGCAAAACTTCGTATTTTATTGCTAATTTATTAATTAATTTTATATCCCAGTTATCTTTATAACCAATTAATACTACTTTATAAGTCATGTTTTCATTAACTTGATCCTTAAATCCTCCTCTATATATTCGAGAAGTAAATACCCAATCTTTATGCTTATTTTGTGTTTTAATAATTAATTTGTTATATATAAAATCCTTACCATCACTTTTTCTTTTTCCTGGTATAGTCTCAACAGACAACTTAACTGTTCCATAAAAAATAAAAGGAGTATCATTAGGTAAATCATCTAATTTAGTATTAATACTTTTTCGTGGTATTGTTTTATAAATCTTACTACCTTTAGATTGAATAATAGTTGGATTGCTCTTAATCAAGCTATTAAAATTATTGGCAGTTATGGTGTTACTGTTATTAGTTTTATCTTTAAGAAGAAAGCGCATTACTGAATCTATCTTATCTATAATTTGATCTTCATTTAATTCTCCAAAATATATTTCTATTTCTTTTTTTGAAGATATATCAAAAAAATAAGAACACCAATTATGATGTTGAGAACTAGGGATTTTCTTTAAATAATCTCCTTTATTTGTGGTTTTATGAATATAAGTAAGTTTAGCTTTTTGACATTCTGGACAATATATTAGACCTTGATAGGGAGTATAATTTCCATCTTTCTGACTTGAAACATATTCAGAAATTTCGTTAATATTATGTTTTTCATTATCTTTTAAATAGTAAAATTCATCAAACTTCTTAGACATAAAATTCTCTCATTAACATCATTTCTAAATTGGTTGCTCCTAATGTCATTTATTACTTACCTGTAATTTACCCATAAGTATAAAATCAGACAAAATTAGAATATTACCACTTATTTAATCTATCGATAATCCAAATTAAACATTTTCCATAAAATTTCTTAGCAACTGCGCCCCTACTTTACCCGAGCGTTCAGGGTGAAATTGTACGCCGTAGAAATTGTCTTTTTGCAGTGCTGCGGAAAATGGCACGCCATATTCGCTAGTAGCGATAGTGTTCATATTCGGCAACACTACATAACTATGTACAAAGTAGAAATAACTTTCCTGTGGAATATCGGCAAATAACGGATGTCCGTTCTTATAACACACAGTATTCCAGCCCATATGCGGCAGCGGCAAACCTGATTCGGGGATTAACTCCGTATGTCCCGGCATTAAGTTTAAGGTCGCCACATTGCCTTCGCCGGAAAATTCCGTCATCAGCTGCATACCCAAACAAATGCCTAAAGTAGGCTGGGTTAGGTTCCGAATGGTCTCGATTAAATCGCGATCTTGCAGATTTTTCATCGCGGCAATAGCCGTACCTACGCCCGGTAATACTAATTTATCCGCCGCTTGGATTTCATTTACATCGCGACTAATAATCGGCTGATAACCTAACCGTTCAAAGGCAAATTTTACCGAAGAAAGATTGGCGCAGCCGGTATCAATAATGATGAGATTTTGCATTATACATTCCTATTAAAAACTTTTACCTGAAAACAACCATTTTTATATGCAAAAGTTTGACTGAACTGTTTTTTCTTAAGATATTTTCCTATCTCTCTTAAAATAAGGCCATGAGAAACTATGATTGCTTCTTGACTTAACATCTCTTGAATTATATTTGCTACTCTAGTTTTCTCTATTTTAGGTGGACAACCTTTTCTATTTATTCGAATAAACCATAACAATCTGGAAAGTAAAAACCAATTTGATAAACTTAATTTTATTAACGGTAAGAAAAAGATATTAAGGTCGAACTCTTTTAATTCATCCAAATAGTTAAACTCTCTATTTCCAAATAAATACTTCGCGGTTTTTCTTGCTCTTATTAAAGGTGAAACAAAGATATTTTTTATCGTTAATATTTCCTGATATTCTGTACTTTTTATAAAGTCATCAATCTCATCCAGTAAAATATTCTCAGTCGAATTATATTGTCTTAGACGTTCCTTTGCTTGTAAAGCCGAACACTTACTATTATCTACGTCTGGTGTTGCATGTCTAATTAATACGATTTTCACAAAAAATACCTTATTTGAATTTCATAAACTGTCAAAGTTTTAATTTTTACAAAACTCTTAAAAATCACACCGCACTTTTTCCTATAACATTCCCTTTGAGCTAGGCAATTCCGTTCCTTCGACCTTAATCGCCTGTCTTAACGTACGTCCGAAGGCTTTAAACAAACTTTCAATTTTGTGGTGATCATTGTCGCCTTTGGTGGATAAATGCAGAGTTGCCATTAATGTATAAGCGAGCGATTGAAAAAAATGTTCGGTCATTTCGGTGCTGAAATCTCCGACTTTTTCGCGGTTGAATTTTGCTTTGAATTTGAAATACGGGCGACCGGAGAGATCCAAGGCACATTCCGCTTTGCACTCGTCCATCGGCAAGGTAAAGCCGAAACGGGCAATACCGCGTTTGTCGCCGAGCGCTTGTTTTAAAGCGGTCCCTAAGGCAAGAGCGGTGTCTTCAACGGTATGATGTTCATCGATATGCAGATCGCCCTTGCAGAATACATCCATACGGAAACCGCCGTGAGTGGCGATTTGGTCGAGCATGTGGTCGAAAAATCCGACTCCCGTGTCGATATTATTTACACCCGTTTCGTCCAAAAATACGGAGACTTTGATGTCGGTTTCCTTGGTTTTACGTTCTACCGTTGCGGTGCGAGGTTTAGCTTTTTGACTACGTTTTTTAGGCGTTAATTTTTCAGCAATCAATGCCCAATTCAGATTCTCCGGATGATATTGCAAACCGGTAATACCGAGGTTTTCCGCCAATTTAAGGTCGGTTTCACGATCACCGATGACATAACTGTGATCCGGATCGAATAATTTTTTCTCAATATATTTTTTCAACAATTTGGTTTTCGGCTTACGGCAGGCGCAATTCTCTTCAGGCTTGTGCGGACAAATCAGCACATCGGCAAATTTGATTCCTTGTGAACAGAAAATTTCCATCATGGCATTGTGTGGCTTATCAAAATCTTCCTGCGGAAACGAATCCGTGCCTAAACCGTCCTGATTGCTTACCATAACTAAAACATAATACTTTTGCAGCGCCAATAAGGCTGGGATCACATTCGGTTCAAGTTTTAGTTTTTCCAATGAATCAATTTGAAAATCGGTTTTCGGTTCGTCAATCAAGGTACCGTCACGGTCTATAAATAGGGTGGGTTGCATTTAAAATCTCCTGTTGGACCTGGCACAGGCCGTGTGCTAGGCTATTAAACTCAGTCGCTCCGTTGCATAGCCGCATACGGATCATACGTGATTAATCAATTTCTGATATGGCTTTCACCACTCTCTGGTTTTCTCCCTCCGTCCCAATTGTAATCCTTACACAATCCGCCAGTCCCAACGTTTTATGCTGATCTCTTAGCACAATCCCCTGATCCCACAGAGCGTTAAACACTTTCTGACCATCGGTAAACTTCACCAGAATATAGTTAGCTTCGCTGTCAAAAATTTTGACCACATTCGGCAATTTTTGCAGATCTTCGATCAGTTTTTGCCGATGTTTCAGCACGTTCGCCACACGTTTGCGCACTTGCCAAACGCCTTGCTCGCTCAAGGCCTGTTCGGCGATGTCAGATACCGGCACCGGCACCGGATACGGAGCGATCACTTTTTGCAGAATGCCGATCAGCTCAGCATTGGCAATGGTAAAACCACAGCGTAATCCGGCCAGCGCGAACGCTTTGGAAAGAGTACGGATAATGGCAAGGTGCGGATAATTCGCAAGTTCCGTGATCAGACTCACTTGCGGGCAG
Organism: Pasteurellaceae bacterium LIM206; assembly: GCA_032586195.1. Classification (GTDB taxonomy): domain Bacteria; phylum Pseudomonadota; class Gammaproteobacteria; order Enterobacterales; family Pasteurellaceae; genus JAWHQP01. The sequence goes on from JAWHQP010000005.1 coordinate 48,681, forward strand.
AAGTCAATATAGGCTTCATCGACGACCACAATCGCACGGTTTGCGGTCATTTGCAAAAGTTTGAGCAAATCCGCTCGGTTGAGCAGGTTGCCTGTCGGGTTATTCGGCGAACAGACAAACACTACTTTTACGCCATCCAAACCGGCTTCGATCCGGGCGAGATCCAGTTGAAAATCAGCGGTCAACGGCACGGTTTGAGTCGCAATGCCGCAGGTTTCGGCACTAACCGCATACATTCCATAGGTCGGCGGGCAGTAAAGCACTTTGTCATCTCTCTCACAAAAGGCACGGATGAGCAGCTCGATACCTTCATCACCGCCACGGGTAACCAGCACATTTTCCGCTGATACACCCGCATAACGAGCATAGCCTTCCACCACACCGGCGGGCTGCGGGTCAGGATATCGGTTAAAAGTGCGGTGCTGTAAATCGAAGTTTGGAGAGGTGGGAAATTCATTGGCATTCAGCCACACGTCTCCATTGCCACCCAAACGGCGGGCCGATTGATAAGGCGTAAGTTGCTGAACATTTTTTCTTGAGAGTGTTGTGATTGACATATTCTATCTTCCTTATTTTTGCTTTTTGCAAAGAATCGCGATTTTATCCCGTTTATTAGAGTTCCGACATCAAGTTATACTCACATATCCACTGCATACTGACTTTACGATACGCTTTCATTTTTCATTTGATTTCTTTCTAACTTCCCCAGTCTTAAGCTCACTGCCTGTTTATGTGCATCCAGCCGTTCGGCGTGAGCCATAATTTCTACCGTAGCGGCGAGATTTTTAAAGCCCTGCGGGCTGAGCTCCTGCACCGTCATGCGTTTAGTGAAATCGGCCAAACCCAGGCTTGAACTGGTGCGGCTATAACCGTAGGTCGGCAATACATGGTTGGTGCCACTGGCATAATCCCCCATGGATTCCGGCGAATAGGCGCCCAGAAAAATAGAGCCGGCATTGTCCAGCTGCGGCAATAATTCACGGGCGTTCCGTACCTGTACAATCAGATGTTCCGGAGCGTATGCATTGCTGATTTCAACACATTGCCGAATATCCTGTGCGATAAACGTACGGCTGTGGGAAAGGGCTTTTCTCGCCGTTTCCGCCCGTGGTAACAGGGTAAGCTGACGTTCAATCGCCGCCTCGGTCGCAGTGGCAAGCGATTCGCTTGGAGTTACTAAAATCACTTGACTGTCCGCGCCATGTTCCGCCTGAGAAAGCAGATCGCTTGCGACGAATTCAGGATCGGCATATTCATCGGCAATCACCAGCACTTCGGAAGGACCTGCCTGCATATCGATAGCGGCACCATTGACCGATTGGCTGACCTGACGTTTTGCTTCGGTCACAAAAGCATTGCCCGGCCCGAAAATTTTATCCACTTTTGTCACTGTTTCCGTACCGAACGCCATTGCCACAACGGCTTGGGCCCCACCCACCGCATAAATGGTTTCCACACCACAGAGATTGGCGGCATAAAGAATGGCATCGGCAATCGGCGGCGGTGAACATAAGACGATTTTCTTACAGCCGGCAATTTTGGCGGGAATAGCAAGCATCAGCACGGTGGAAAACAACGGTGCGGAGCCGCCGGGAATATATAATCCCACACGGTTAATCGGACGGGTGACCACCTGACAGCGGACCCCGGGTTGGGTTTCCAAATCCACCGGCTGTGGAATCTGAGCTTGATGGAAGACGGTAATATTGGCTTTGGCGTTCTGAATCGCCTGCTTTAATTCCTCAGGCAAACGAGCCGTCGCCGCGGCAATCTGTTCTGCTGAAACCACAAGGTTATCTAATTTTATCTTATCGAATTGCTCACTCAGCGCCAATAACGCCTTATCACCATTTGCCAACACATCTTCACGGATGCCATCCACAATCTGTCTAATATTACTACCCGCGGTAATCGCAGGACGAGTAAGCGCCTGTTGTTTTTGTTGTTCGGTTAACTTATTCCAAATAAGGGTTTGCATATTTTTTCCTTTATATTGATATATTAAAATCTTGCTATTGCTATTTTACACTTGCAACCGTTGCTTTATCGTTTACTATCATGATTGCTTAACAAGAAGATTAGTTCTTACTTTCCAGATCTAATAAAAACCGTTTACGCTCTATACCACCGCCATAACCGCCTAATTGACCATTTTTTTGCAATACGCGGTGGCAAGGCACAAGGATTGAAATTTTATTCTTACCGTTGGCAGCCGCCACCGCCCGCGTGGCTGTCGGACAATTCAGTTTCTCCGCCTGTTCTGAATAACAGGCCGTCGTTCCATAAGGAATTTCTAATAAAGCATGCCAAACCTGTTGTTGGAATGCCGTACCAATCATATCCAACGGATAATTAAACGTTGTTTGTGTCTGATTAAAATAATTCGTTAACTGCACGGCTAACTCATGATGATAATCCTGTTCAAAACAAAAGCATGCCTTGCGCAATTTGATTATCTCCATTAATTCTGTTTCCAGCATTCTTCTGTCCAGAAATTCAAGTAAACATAACCCTTGTTCGGAAGAAACGGCAAGCATTGTTCCCAGAGGAGTGCCTAAATAAGAAAAATAAAACTTATCTTCACCCTGAGTATTATTTAGTAAAAAATACACTCTTTTTATCTGAATATATGCTCCTAACGAAATACCATATTTACTCTGAAATAACTTTTTATATTCCATTAATTCCTGTTCAGAAGTAATCGGATGACGCCAATAAGATTTCGGCGGATTATTTTGCTTATCCAACCAAACAAAATAGTCTGAATCGGTATTATTTAATTTAGTTATTCGGTTATCCATTGTAACCGGATGAAACAAACCGTTTAACATAGCGTACTCCTTAGTGAGCATATAAACCTGGGTTAATTATGCCAACATTTTTTCAATTGGTAACACAAGCACGGAACTTGCCCCTTTTTCTTTCAATTTTTCCATTGTTTCCCAGAACAAGGTTTCCTGACTTACTACATGCATTGCCACTTTACTGTCGTCATGTGCAAGCGGCAAAATAGTCGGATTCTCCACGCCCGGCAATAGTGCGGTGATTTCTTCCAGCTTATCTTTTGGAGCGTGCAGCATAATGTATTTAGATTCACGCGCCTGTGAAACGCCTTGAATACGGGTAAGCAATTTATCAACCAAAGCTTGTTTTTCATCACTTAGCGGGACGGCGCGCTGAATCAGGCAGGCTTTTGAGGTATAAATCACTTCCACTTCGCGTAAACCGTTCGCTTCCAAGGTTGCCCCGGAAGAAACCAGATCGCAGATAGCGTCCGCCAAACCGGCACGCGGAGCCACTTCAACCGAGCCGTTGAGCAAACAGTTCTTGAATTTCACGTTATTTTCTTTCATGTAGCGTTTCAGCAGCTGTGGATAAGAGGTAGCGATACGGGAATTCTGCAAATCCTGCACATTGTTATAGGGCACATCACGCGGCACGGCAAGGGAAAGACGGCAGCCGCCGAAGTCTAGGCGGCGCAGCATTTTATAAATGACCCGTTCCCCCTCCGCAACCCGTGCCAATTCCTCTTCCTCCAGCACATTTTCGCCGATAATGCCGAGATCCACTACGCCGTCAAATACCAAGCCTGGAATATCGTCATCACGCACCCGCAAAATATCAATAGGTAAATTTTCAGCGTAAGCGATTAAACGCTGTTCTTGTAAATTAATTTTTACACCGCATTGTTTGAGTAGCTCTTGTGATTCTTTACTCAAACGGCCAGATTTCTGCATGGCAATTCTTAAGCGACTATTATTTGACATGACTATTTTCCTTCTCAATGAACTTTAAATTTTTCCTATATGACCGGATATAAAAAAACCTCTCGGAAGTTGCCTTCCGAAAGGTTTATCGCTGTATTTTCGCCGCACGTTCCGGAAGTTTTCTATCTTCCGGACACCACAAACACCCGAAAGATCATTCAGGGTGATGATGGTGATGAGATAAGGTACGGTTTAAAATCATGTAACATATTCCTAAAATAATAAACTGAACTTAAGTTAACTCAATTTTTTATCAGCGGCAAGTTATTTTTACAAAAAATTATAATTTTTTTGCCTTGATAAAAAGCAGCACGGGACGATGCCGCAGATCGCTAAATTCCTGCTGCCACTGAGGCTGTTGCGCCAGCATGGGCTCTGCCATGCGTTCAATCATAAAACCGGCCTGAATCAGGTTATTCACAATAGTCGCTGTGGTGCGATGATAAGTTTTAAATGGCTGTTTGAACCAGCTGCGATCCCGCTCTCCTTCCTCGCGGTAAAAATTCAAACGGTATGCCACTTGCCGCTTGCATTCGTCTTTCTCCCAACGATCACCACCGCGATAAGCGGTTACAATCGGATGTTCCTGAGAAAAAATCAAATAGCCGTCGGGTTTCAGTTTCTGATGAATACGAGTCAACAGCTGCGGAAAATGTTCCACATAATGAAAAGCAAAGGAACTGGTGATAACATCAAAATCCTTGTGCGGCAGCCGGTTTAAATCCTCCATCGCCAACTGATACAGGGCAAAGTGCGGTGCTGAATTTTTGAGTTTTTGCAGATTCAGTTCCGCCTGCTGCAACATGGCGGAGGAAAGATCAATCCCCGCCACAAAAGCCGCGCCACGCTGCAAATACGACTGTAAATGTTCGCCTGTGCCGCAACCCATATCAAGCAGGCTGGCTCCTTGCAAATCGGGCAATAAGGACAGCATGGTGGGCTTTTCCACCACTTCATTCAAACTGATGGGATTGCTGCGCAGCTTTTGATACAGCTCAAAAAAGCCTTCAGTATCATATACCGAAGTTTTCATATTAGCCTTGATAAATCGGCAGCCAGCCGAATTGCATCGCCACTTGGGCGATGATGTTGATAACGCCGAACAACACAATGAAATATACCATAAAATTACCGCCATAAACCGTATAGCTGCGTTCAGGGAATTTGGTTCGGCTGGCTTTGGCCAGCAACGCCGGTACAATAGCGGCCCAGATGGTGGCAGCCAGCCCCGCATAGCCAATCGCGCTGACGAAACCATAAGGGAATTGCAGGCTTAACACTAATGGCGGTAAAAAAGTGAGCAAGGCCGATTTGGTACGTCCGGCGGCACTATTGTCGAAACGGCATAAATCCGCGATGTAATCAAATAAGCCTAGAGTCACGCCGAGAAACGAGCTTACGATAGCAAAATAAGCAAAGAATTGCAGCGCGGTGCCGATATAATCGGTTTGAATATATTTGCTTAAGGCGGCCAACAAGGTGACGACATCGCCGTCTTTAGCGATTACCGGAGCGAATTCACTGCGGGGTAAATTACCCTGTACCGCAAGCTGCCACAAGATATAGATGACTAACGCCAGACCGGAACCGGCAAATACCGCTTTCATCACCTTGTTGCCGTCGCGGTTGTAATGCGTCACCAATCCCGGCACATTGCCGTGAAAACCGAAAGACACCAAACAAACGGGAAATGCCACCAATGCATAAGGCAGGTAACTTTGTTCCCCCTCGGCGATGGTGTTAAACAACACATCCGCTTTTACCGAACCCATCAAGCCCGCGGTTGAAAGCAAGAAAGCAACGACCATACCCGCGATCAGAACGGCGGAAATACGCCCTACCACTTTGGTGGAGAACCATACGAAAACCGCCAGTACGAGGCAGAAAATAATCGAGCCCGAAACTCGTCCGATTTGCACCGCACTTTGTTCGCTGCTGAGCAGTTGATTAATAAAACCTTCGGTAATACCACCACCGGAAGTAATGTAGGCGTAGGTTAAAATATACAGCACGAAGGCGATGGACAAGCCGTTAAACAGATTCCAGCCCCCGCCGAGCAAATCTTTTACGATGGTATCAAAGCTGGAACCGTTCGGATAATGCAGATTCGCCTCAAGAATCATCAATCCCGAGGTCGTCATACAGAACCAAGTGTAAATCAAAATCAGGATGGAACCGACGAACCACACGCCGGACATTGAAGTGGGATTGGCCAGCATGCCAGCACCAATTACGGTGCCCGCGATAATCATTGCTCCGCCGAGTAAGGAAGATTGTTTTTTCATTGTTATAACCCTTAAATTATTTTTGAACTATTATAATAGTACAAATAAGAAAAACAATAGGAAGTAACAACGAATGCATATCAGGTATTATTTGTTTTTTCAGAAAGTAAATCGGAAAGGCGATGAATAACTGTATTGCCTATTACAATCAAACAAGAATCCAGTTAAAATTAAACGCCCGTCCCTAATACGATATCAAGTTAATACCTTAAATTAACTAATTGAAATTTTTAGGATCAGATCAATTTTTCACCTTGTTTGTAAGGGATAATTAGAGAAAGGAGATATAATGATATGCGGATTATAATTACGGTTTTATTACTTTATTGGTCATTTTTCGTGCAAGCCGAAACCGTAGTTAAGCCTGTGCAAGGTCAGCTAGACAATGGGTTACGTTACGTTATTTTGCCATTAGAAAAACAACCGGGAAGGGTTGATATTGCTGTGCGCGTCTATGCGGGCGGTATTGATGAAAACGAGCATCAATACGGTGGGGCCCATATTGTTGAACATATGGTATTTAATGCGTCTGAAAAACACCCGGAAGGCGTAATGCCTTACTTACATCAGCATGGATGGCTACGCGGTAAACATTATAACGCCTATACCACCCACGATCACACTACCTATTTTTATCTTCCTCCCCGCCACTTTACCCTGGAACAAACCCTTGATGTAGTGCGCGAGATGCTATTTTCCGCCCAAATGACGGAGAAAGATCTCATCAAAGAACGCAAAATCGTATTGGAAGAATGGCGTACACGAGATGGCGCGCGCCGTCGGATTTATGAACAACGCCAAAGTTCAAACCGTGCCAATTCTCGCTATGTGAACCGCTCGGTGATCGGTTCCGCACAAAGTATCAGCGAAATGCCAATTGAAGCATTGCGTGCGTTTTATCATAAATGGTATGTACCGAATAATATGCAAATTGTATTAGTGGGCGATCTTGATGTTGTACGGACCAAGGACTTGTTAACTCGTTTTTTCGCACAGTTTCCTGCGAAGCCATTAGCCGAAAGACATTATTACGATCCGACATTACAAGCCAGAATTCAGGTGGATCGCATTGCTGATCCACAAAACAGCAACAGCCAAGTGGAGTATCTATGGCGCTTTGATGACACCGCAAGTTTTGCACAAACGGAAGCCGGCTTTCATCAAAGAATGATTGACAGCGTGGTGTTGGGATTAATTAACCAACGTTTTTTAGACGAAAAAGCAGTATTGCCTCAAGCCCTTTCCGCACTAACGGCGAAAAAATTTCCAATCGGTAAACACACATCCGCATTGGCATTTTCTGTCAATGTTGAAAAAACGGCGCACAGTCAAGGAATTCAATTTTTGATTGAACAAGCCGAGCGGCTGAAAAAATATCCGTTTACGGCGGTGGAGCTGAAAAAACAGAAAGAAAAAATCCGTGCCAAATTGGTTAATGATCGCAATAAGCAAGCGAATTTTACCTTTGATGACTGGATGCAGGAAATGGTGAATACCCTACTTAGCGAAAAAAACTTTTATCCGCAAGATCAATTAGAGTCAATGAGCCGGCAAAGCCTTGAGCGAATTAATCTAAAAACGATCAATCAACGGATCGCAATGTGGTTAGACGCATCCGATCAAGTGGTGCAATACATGCCGCCGTTAAAAGAGAACGTGCCGGAGATTAAGGCCGAACAAATCAAGCAGTGGCAAGTTTCAACCCAAAATCGGCCGCTTGTGGCACCGAAGGAAACCAATCTGGTTACATTTAATCTTCCTGCGCTGAATCAACAGGGTGAAATTACTCATACCACAGGTTTCGCCCGGCAAAATGTGGTGTATTGGCAATTAAGTAACGGAGATAAAGTAGTTTGGTTAAAAAGTCCGTTAGCAAAAGATAAAACCTATTTTGTGGCTCAAAGTCAGGCAGGTTCATTTTCGCCCGATTTTGTCAGCTGGCAAGGTAAATTGGCATTGCAGCTTATAGGCAAAAATGCACCGTTAAATTGGACGCACACTCAGCTTCAGGAATGGAAAGAACAAAACCAAATTCCATTGGTAATGAGACAAGGGTTTGATCAGCTTAATCTGATAAGCACGGTAGAAAATTCGCATCTGGAAACCTTATTCCGTTTCTATTACGCCAATCAGCTGGAAACAAAGTTGAAAGAAAATGTGGATAAAACAAAAGAAGAATGGGCAAACAATATCAAATTACAACAACATTCGAGCGATTTTAAACGCAACCAAGCGTGGGAACAATTTACTTACGGCAAATTGCTCAATCCACAACCTGAATTGACGGCATTAGCACAAATCAGTGCAGCGACATTAGAAAGCGTATGGCAAAAAATGGTAAGCCAGCCCGTAACCTATTTTATCGTGAATGATGTGGACGAAACACGCTTAAAAACAGCAATTATTCATTCTTTAGCTATTATTCCCCGCGGAAAAGTGACGGAAAAAGCGTTACCTCCTCAAGTGTTGTCAGGTGCAGCGACAGAACGCTTTGCACTCAATCGGGAACCTAAAGATAATATCTATCTGTCAATGTTTAACGAGTATGAGTGGAGCGTAAAAAATTATTTAACCGCGAATTTGCTATCGTTAATTGCATCAGAAAAATTAAGCCAGAAAATGCGTGATGAAAAACACGGCATTTACGGCAAAAAATTTTCAAGCAAATTAAGTGCAGAATTGCACCGCCTGCAGAGTGTGTTGACCTTTTCGGCTGATCCTAAAAACAGCCAAACGCTGATTGACACCGCCAAACAGGTGTTGCGTGAACTGCCCGAAAATATCACACAAGCCGATTTGGCACAGGCACAAAAATATTTATTCCAGCTTGATGAAGACCAAAAAGCAATGCCCGAACAGGGGTTAGAACGATTGATCTTCAGTGAAAAATATTATCACGATCCGCACTATTTAACCCAGTGGAAACCACTTGTTGACGCGGTAACATTGGCGGATGTGAAAGCAATGGCAAAAGCGGTATACAGCGATCAGAATCAACGGTTATTTTTAACCACGCCTATTGATGAGAAATAATGGGAGGAAAAGGAAGGAGCCTGATCTGTCCTCGAAAACTTAACTGTTTAACGAAAGGATTGAGCTCGATATCGTACCGAGCTTAATCCTTTTGATTCCTACCAGTAATATGTCACGCCGATCCAGAACTGGCGCCCCATTTCATAGCTCACCAGGCTTTGGTTTTCACTTCCGCCGAGCTGTGTTGAAGCGGTGCTGCTGGTGGCGATACGGCTGTTAAATACATTAAGCACATCAACACTAAACTCAAGCCGTTGATGAGCGCTAATCGGTGGAGCCCATAATAACCTCCAATCCAGTGTGGCTTTAGTCTTATATTTTTTCAGACGATAATCGTACACGCCCCCGGTATGATCGCCACAGGCTTGCGGCTGGCTTGAATCGGCACAGTTTGCCACGGCATAACGCAGGTAATTTTTGTAGCCGCTGCGGACATTAAGCGTGTGCGTCCACCGCAAATGCCAGCGGGGAAAGTCGGTTTGCAGTTCAAGATATCCTTCCCATGGGCGGTTAAAATTGAACGGAGGTAAATCATTAATCGAATTGTAACGCTTGCCTTCAAAAAGATAATATGGGTAACGTGCATTGGCAATATCCGAAACAAGGCTTTCGTCGTAGTTACCGTGGTAATTGGTGTTGCGGTGTTGATAACGCACGCCAACGCGGTAATTCAAATGTAACGCATTGAATCGATAAGGTTCAAGATTACGCCATTCTAACGTAAAAGTGTTGTTTTGCCCTTTCCCGTCATTAGACATTACTTTGGTTTGATCTTCCAATGTAGCAGGCACAAACTGACGTCGACTTTTGCGATGAACCCAATTAAAGTTCAAACCTTGGTTGTCCAATGTGTAATTAAAACCCAGATTAACTTCATCACTATAAGGCGTTTTGAGATTATTCGCATTAGCCCAGCTTACAGAATTATTGGCACACTGTCCGTTCTTCCATTCTCCGTTGCTTTGAGTGCGGGTATAACTCATATTGCAGCCGATTTTAGAACGCAGTGCGTAAGCAAGCATTGTACCGGCATAATAGCGGTTTATCCCTCCCGTAAGATTAAATTTGGTATCATTGAACACGTCATAATTAAAGGAAAAGCGCGGTGCTATATTAAGCTGTTTTAAAAACGTTTCGTAACTAATGTTAACCCCCGGGCTGATTTTCATCCGATTCCAAAAGATATCGTCAGAAAAATAGGCACTATATTCCGATACATTCAATTTAACATCATAAGCCGGATAGCGTATTAAACGGTTGGCATATTGCACGTTCGGTAAACAATAGGTGCAGTCCGACCCGACATTAACCGATACGTCCGCACCTATGGCAGAGAAATATTGTAAAGTATGCGGGCGTTCTGCGTGAGCGCGAGTCGTAACGGCCTGCCAGCCTAAGTTGAGATTATGCTCGGTACCCCCCCATTTTAGTGTGTTAAGGATATAATCTTGTTTAAGCGTAAAACTGTGCGTTTCAGAATTCAATTCACCCAGTCCGCCTTCGCGAACCCACTGACAGCCTGCGGCAGTTCGGGTGGAACACCAGTCCAATCCTGTATTTGGGCCTTGCCAGTTATAGTAAGTGTACCCCGCGTCATAGGCCAAGCGGTTACGTTGAAATTGATAACCTAAAAGAGTGTTTATTTTGCCCCAATCAAGTTGTAGATCGGAGGCGAGATTAAACCGCCAGCCACCGCCCGTGCTGGTGTAGCGCCCGTTTTTTGAATTATCTAAAAAGAATGTGTCTTTATGAGGGGAATACATAAAGGTCGCGGCAAGACGATGATTATCTCGGAACTGGTGAGTAATTTTTGTCATCAATGTTTGCGCTAACCGCCGTTCTTTTTGCCATAGGTTTAGCCCCGAATGGTATTCAGGCATTTTAGATTGGGTTCGGTTATAGCTGAACAAGGCCGCGGTGCGGTCGCTTAATGGTTGGTTTACGGTGAGGTTAAAGATATGTTTAACAAATTTCGGATGAACATCCGACGTAGCATCCGCTTGATCGAAATTTTCTTGTTCATTGTCGCTCAGTTGGAATTTCGTCCAGTTGTCTCGCGTGGTGCGGTAGCTAATTGAACCACTATGGCGAGCGGTACTGGCATCTTTCAATTGTGCATCAATTACACCTCCTGTGAAGTCGGTATATTTTGCAGGCACGTTGCGATCGTACACGGTTAAGTCTTTTAACAGGGAACTATCAACATAAAAAGCTTCGGGTGAACCGGGGGCGAGATACATCGCCGCCGGATTGTTAAAATCTTCCGCAGTTTTATAGCCGCCATTGCTTGCACCGGGATTCATAATGTCATTGTTGGATAGCCCATCTACCACAAATTGGTTGTTGTAGTAAGGTTCACCATAAAATGACACGATTTCAGGGGCAATTTCTCCCGCGTTGGCAGAATTCCGCGCCGTATCCGAGAATTGTACTGCTGGGTTATTGCGTAGTAATTCGGTGATACTGCCGTTACCTTTAGGTTTACGAACAATTTCTTTCTCGCTTAAATGTCGTTCCGAATTGGATAATGGAGCCCGTTCTTCTACGGTAATTTCATCAAGTTGTGTTTCATCATTTTCATTTGCTTGACCGGATACAGGCAAAATGACAAGCGTCATTGCAGACAATGCCCATCGTGCGTTTTTGTTCATACCTTACCTCAAATAAAAATACTTCTTATTATCAAAATATGCTCAAAAACGTCAACTAAATTTACACAAAAAAACCATGTATCCAAGAAAAACCAACAAACACTTTGACGAATAAAACCTTTTTTTGCTATTTTTCCGCCCTGTAAACAAAAAGATACCATTAAAAAATCTGACCGTTTGTTTTGTTAAAAGGAGATAAGATGAAGCAATTTCTTTACAGTTTCTATCAGCTTTGCAAGCCTTATTGGGGAAAAAAAGCAAACTGGTCAGCATGGGGATTGGCTATTATTGTGATTGCAATCGGCTCGGTAATAACCTACATCAACGTGCAAATCACCGATTGGTCGAAAGTGTTTTATGATGCGCTTGCCGCCCTTGAAATCGAAAAATCCTACACCCTACTCACCGAATATTTCGTCTATATCGCTATTTTTGTGGTAAGCAATGTTTATCGCACATGGTTACGCAAATTGCTGATTATTCGCTGGCGAAGCGCAATGACCGAACAATTCTTAACACAATGGTTTGACAAGCAAATTTATTACCGTCTCGCTCAGCGCAAAAAATGGATAATCCCGATCAACGTATCGCCGAAGATATCAGCATTTTCATTGAATACACCATCGAGCTAAGCATTTCACTGGTGTTTAACCTCGTGCAACTTTGGGCATTTTTTATGGTACTGTGGAATTTATCAGGCAAGCCCGAATTTACCCTATTTGGTGAAACCTATGTAATTAAAGGTTATCTCGTATGGGTAGCGCTGATATATGCAATATTCGGCACGGTGATCACACATCTGATCGGACGAAAACTCCACAACTTAAATTATCAGCAACAAATGTTTGAGGCTAATTTCCGGACAAGCCTGATCCGCAAGCAAGACAATGCGGAACAAATTGCTCTCTACAAAGGGGAAGAAACCGAAAAAACAAGCCTTGCCAATGAATTTAAAGCAATCGTCAAAAATTGGCGTTTACTGATGGACAAAGAAAAACATTTGAGCTTTTTCACTGTGGGCTATGCACGTATTTCAATGTTACTGCCGGTGGTATTTTCCATTCCATTACTCGCCACCAAAGTGATTACCTTCGGCGGCGTAATGCAGGTGCGCAACGCGTTTGTAGTGGTTGTCGCAGCATTCAGCTGGTTTATTTACGCCTATTCCAGCATTCCCCGCTGGGCTTCCGCGGTAAAACGGTTATCACAATTAAAACAGGAAATGAATCAACTTGAAGCTGTTTTACAAACACCGAAGGTCGGTTTAACGGACAAAGCACTTCATACCCGGGATTTAACGGTTTACACTCCTGAAAATCATCGTTTATTTCACGCCCTTTCCCTTGCAATTGATACCGGAAAGTGGGTTCATATCAAAGGGAAAAGCGGCATTGGCAAATCTACACTGTTACGTGTATTAAGCGGCATTTGGGATTATTATGACGGTCAATACCATCGACCAACGGCATCTTGTCTGCTTGTCCCACAACACAATTATCTTAATACGGGCACATTAGCCGAAGTGTTAAGTTACCCTGCACGAAATCAATATAGCGACGAGGAGATAAACCGTGTACTGACGCTGGTCGGGCTGACTAACTGGCAATACCGTTTAACGGAAAACCACCCGTGGCACAATGTTTTTTCAGGCGGTGAACAGCAACGCATTGCTTTCGCCCGCCTGCTATTGAATAAACCGAACGTGATTTATCTTGATGAGGCCACAAGCCACCTTGATGAAGGTTCAGCAGAAGCAATGTTTAATTTACTCAGACAACAGTTTCCAAATACATCCGTGATTTTTATTACCCACCAAATCAATTTGGCACGATTTGCAGATGAAACGGTGGATCTCAGTAAATATCGTGACAATCCATAAATGAATATGGCTATTCCGAAAAAATAGAGTTTTTCAACGTAGCGATAGGAGAGCGTTCAATAAACGCAAGCGTATGCTGCATAATCCAGCCAATCGAAAAAGCAAACATCAGCGTACCGATACCTACCGTGCCGCCGAGTAAAAATCCTGCCAGACAAACAATAATTTCAATTGAGGTACGCACAATGCCCACACGCCAATGAAAGCGTTGGCAAAGCCCCACCATCAACCCGTCACGGGGGCCGGCTCCCTGATGGCAGGTCAAATAGAAAGCGGAACCGATACCAAACAGCAGAATACCCGCGACAGCAAAGACAAAACGGGCCGTAAGAGTTGCCGGAGCGGGAACATAAGCAGTGGTTAAGCCTAGAAATAAGGCGATCACCAATACATTTAAAATGGTGGCAATGCCTAATTTCAATTTTAGCGGGAACCACGCCAACATCACGAGTAGGCTGATAATTAAAGAGGCCCAGCCTACGCTAAAATCACCCTGTAAGGCGACCCCCTGAGACAGAATCGTCCATGGGGCGGAACCAAGATCGGATAATAATAAAATGCCTTCACCACTTCCCATAACAGCCAAAGATAACAGCAATACGCTCATGGAACGCCATTCAATCGACCAGAAACCGGGAGCGGTCCAGCGGGTTTGGGGCAGCACTTTAAATTTTTTTGACATAAAAAAGCTCTTTCTCCGAATTAAAAGTTATCTTAATCTTTTCCGGCAAGAAGTAAAACAAATTAAAGACATAACATATAGCCAAAGAAAATAACAATATCACGGTGTAAACATAGTTATTTGTATTTTTTCACACGAAAACAGAAGATTTTTTTACAAAAAAAACGTATAGTAGCGACGTTTTTATACCTATTCACCTTTTATCAATTTCTCTGAGGTTTCTATGGGCATCTTAACGAGTATTCTCGGTATTGTTGTACTATTGGCAATAGCTTATCTCTTTTCGAGTAACCGCAAAGCCATAAATCTGCGCACCGTGCTCGGTGCATTGTTGATTCAAATCCTTATCGGCGCATTAGTTCTCTATGTGCCTGCCGGCCGTGATGCCTTACTGGCGATGGCCGAAGGCGTGGCGAAAGTTATTTCCTACGGTAATGAAGGGATCAAATTCGTCTTCGGCGGTCTTGCCAACGATAAAATTTTTGAGGTCATGGGCGGTGACGGCTTTATCTTCGCCGTGCGTGTACTGCCGGCTATTATTTTCTTCTCTGCTTTAATTTCCTTGCTTTACTATATCGGCATCATGCAATGGATAATTAAAATCATCGGTGGCGCATTGCAAAAACTGCTTGGCACGTCAAAATCCGAGTCCATGTCCGCCGCCGCCAATATTTTCGTGGGGCAAACCGAAGCGCCTTTAATCGTAAAACCTTACATTCGCAAAATGACCGAATCCGAATTATTCGCGGTAATGTGCGGAGGATTGGCATCTATCGCAGGCTCCACGATGGCAGGCTACGCAGGTATGGGTGTACCGTTAACCTATTTAATCGCCGCCTCCTTTATGGCCGCACCGGCAGGTTTATTATTCGCTAAAATTTTAATTCCGCAAACCGAAAAATTTGATGACGCGATCGAACATGTTGAACTGGAAAAACCGTCCAATATCCTTGATGCCGCCGCGGGCGGTGCCGCTTCCGGTTTAAATCTGGCCTTAAACGTAGGTGCCATGCTGATCGCCTTCATCGCTTTGATCGCATTAATTAACGGGATTTTAGGCGGCGTAGGTGGCTGGTTCGGCATAGAAAATTTATCCTTAGGCGAAATCTTCGGCTGGATTTTCCGTCCGTTAGCCTGGGTTATCGGTGTGCCTTGGGAAGAAGCGGGTGTGGCGGGTCAAATGATCGGTACTAAATTAGCCATTAACGAATTTGTCGGCTATATGGAATTTACCAAATACCTCACGCCGGACGCACCGATAGTATTGGCGGACAAAACCAAAGCCATTATCACTTTCGCTCTCTGCGGTTTCGCCAATTTCAGCTCAATCGCTATCCTAATCGGCGGTCTGGGCGGAATGGCACCTAATCGTCGCGGCGACATCGCCCGCTTAGGTTTAAAAGCGGTATTGGCAGGTTCATTGGCAAATCTGATGAGCGCGACTATCGCCGGTTTATTTATCGGATTAAGTGGTGTCGCTTTAGCCTAAATTGAGCTATAATTACCAGTATTTCAAGCAACCAAACACCACGACCCGTTCGTGGTGTTGTCATATGGGAACAAAGAAAACGTTTGCGTTTTCGGCAACATTTGAGGAATAGAAAATGAAACGTGTATTTATTATGATGTTGGATTCCTTCGGCATCGGCGCTGCCAAAGATGCCGACAAATTTGGCGATGCGGGTTCCAATACTCTCGGGCATATCGCTCAGTATTGCGCGGAGGGTAAAGCGGACGGACGAGGCCGTTCGGGTAATCTCCATGTACCCAATATGGAAAAACTCGGCTTAGGTCTGGCGGCTCAAGCTTCTTCAGGCACATTGCCGGCAGGTTTTAATCCTAACCCGGAATTAATCGGCGGCTATGCCTTTGCCCAGGAAATTTCCTCCGGTAAAGACACCCCTTCCGGTCACTGGGAAGTGGCGGGCGTGCCCGTATTATTTGACTGGGGCTATTTTCCGCAGCATGAAAACAGCTTTCCGCAAGAACTATTGGATCGCATTGTAGAAAAAGCGGAATTGCCCGGCTATCTCGGCAACTGCCATTCTTCCGGTACGGTAATTTTAGACAAACTGGGCGAAGAACATATGCGGACAGGCAAGCCGATTTTCTACACTTCCGCCGATTCCGTATTCCAGATTGCCTGCCATGAAGAAACCTTCGGATTAGAAAAATTGTACGAGCTCTGTCAGTTAGTGCGCGCGGAACTGGAAGGCTATAATATCGGCCGCGTGATTGCCCGCCCATTCATAGGCAAGAAAGCCGGTGAATTCACCCGCACCGGCAACCGCCACGACTATGCGGTTGAGCCGCCGTCCGCCACGGTGCTGCAAAAGCTGGTGGAAGAAAAACACGGCAGCGTGATTTCCATTGGTAAAATCGCCGATATTTATGCTCACGTCGGCATTACACATAAGGTAAAAGCCACCGGCTTAGCGGAACTGTTTGACAAAACCCTGATCGAAGTAAAAAGTGCGGCGTCAAATTCCATTGTTTTTACCAATTTTGTGAATTTCGACTCTGATTTCGGTCATCGCCGTGACGTGGCGGGCTATGCCGCCGGTCTGGAATACTTCGACCAACGTTTACCTGAACTGCTGGAACTGGTTAACGACGACGATTTACTAATCATCACCGCCGATCACGGCTGCGACCCGACCTGGCAGGGCACCGATCATACCCGCGAACATATTCCCGTACTGATGTACGGAACAAACGTACCGAAAGCGTTCTTAGGCAAACGAGAAACTTTCGCCGATATCGGGCAAACCATCGCTGGCTATTTCGGCACCTCACCAATGGATTACGGTACAAGCATATTAAATTTTAATCAACGCTAATAAGGAATAAACTATGACTCCACATATCAACGCACCGGACGGTGCCTTCGCTGATGTCGTATTAATGCCGGGTGATCCGCTGCGCGCCAAATACATTGCCGAAACCTTTTTAGACAACGCGGTTGAAGTAACTAATGTACGCAGCATGCTGGGTTTCACAGGCACTTACAAAGGCAGAAAAATTTCCGTCATGGGGCACGGCATGGGGATTCCGTCCTGTTCTATTTACGCCAAGGAACTGATCACCGAATACGGCGTGCGGAAAATTATCCGCGTCGGGTCATGCGGTTCCGTGCGTCCGGATGTAAAAGTGCGTGATGTGGTGATCGGTATGGGTGCCTGCACCGATTCGAAAGTGAACCGCATCCGTTTCAAAGACAACGACTTTGCCGCCATCGCCGATTTCGAACTCACCGCAAACGCGGTGCAAGCGGCTAAAAACAAAGGTGTTACCGTCCACGTAGGCAACCTGTTCTCCGCAGATCTCTTCTACACACCCAACGTTGAAATATTTGATGTGCTGGAAAAATACGGCATTGTGGGGGTTGAAATGGAAGCGGCGGGCATCTACGGCGTCGCCCATGAATACGGCGCCAAAGCCCTCACCATCTGCACCGTATCCGATCACATCCGTACCGGCGAACAGACCTCGTCCGAGGAGCGCCAACTGACCTTCAACGATATGATTGAAATCGCGTTGGAATCGGTGTTATTGGGTGATAAATAATCCCTGTCTTTACCCTGCACCAATGTGCGGGGTTTTCTTTATACTTTCTAATCTTGTCCCTTTAAAAATCACCCTGTGCTATTGATCTTCTGATCTTCGTCCGCCCCGGCAAAGTGTGGTGTTAAAAAACGGAGTTTTTACATTTTCATTAAAGATCCCTTCCCAAACCTGTGGACGATGTCACATTTTTGCGTTACCGTACTTTACAGCCCGAAGTCAACTTGTTAATGTTAATTTATTGTAACCAAATTGTTAACTTATAAAATAAAAAATAGGTTAAATATGCCGTAAATTATCATCATATCAACGGAAGGAGATCTTATGCCAACACTGAAAGAAGTCGATCATGCTTTTTTAGGCCATCCAAAGCCGTTATCGGGGCTGTTTTTCGTAGAAATGTGGGAACGCTTTTCCTACTATGGAATCCGCCCTCTATTAGTGTTATTCATGACCACCGCCATAATAAAGGGCGGCTTCGGTTTTGATGATACCACCGCTTCCGCCATCTACGGTATTTTTGCCGGCTCCATTTATTTGGCTCCCCTCGCCGGCGGCTGGCTGGCGGACAACTGGTTGGGGCAGGATAGAGCGCTGTGGTGGGGTTGCGTAATCATGGCATTGGGCCACCTCTCCATCGGTTTATCCTCTATCCCCGCCGTAGCCCAACCTATGTTTTTTCTCGGCCTATTGTTACTCGTGCTGGGCACCGGCTTGTTTAAAACCTGTATTTCCGTCATGGTCGGCAGCCTTTACGATCAACAAGACCCTCGTCGTGACGCGGGTTTCACCCTGTTTTACATGGGCATTAATATCGGTGCCTTTGTAGCGCCGCTGATTACGGGGATTTTCGCCGAAAACGGTTTATGGCATACAGGCTTCGCGGTAGGCGGCATCGGAATGCTGATCGCGTTGCTGATTTACCGCTTTGTCGCTCAACCCGCCCTACACCAATACAGTGCATTAAAGGGCCAACAAGTCCGTTGGGATAAACCGGAGCAAACCGTACCAAACATTGCCAAAGTGCTGATTACTATCGGTATTTTGGCAATGATTGTAGTGCTATTGATTTTCACCGGGGTAATTTCCGTTAATGTAATTATGATCCGTCATGTAATGACCTATTTGATTATCGGCACGCTGTTTATTTACTTCGCCTATCTTTTCCTCAGCCCTAAATTCAACCGTGATGAAAAAATCCGTCTGTTAGTTTGCTTTTTGCTGATTATAGGAGCATCGCTGTTTTGGTCCAGCTTCGACCAGCAAGCGACCTCTTTTAATTTATTCGCTGATCGTTACGTCGATCGGGAATTGTTCGGCTTTACCATTCCGACTGTGTGGTTTCAATCCATCGGGTCAATTTTTATCGTGTTATTCGCTCCGCTGATGAGCCTGGTGTGGTTAAAACTGGCCCGACGGGGAATTAACCCTAACAGTATGATCAAATTTGCACTGGGCATGCTGTTTGCCGCCGCCTGCTTCGGTTTAATGATTATCGCCACTCAAGATGTCATTATGCATAATATACGGGTTTCACCGTTATGGCTGGTGGCGGCCCTATTCTTGCTCACCATCGGTGAACTCTGCCTGTCGCCGGTGGGTTTATCCAGCATGACCAAGCTCGCTCCGGCTCGAATACAAAGCGTGGTGATGGGGCTATTCTTTATTTCAATTTCTCTCGGCGGACTGATCGGTTCTTACTCGGGAAACTATGTTTCCGGCGAAACTCTGGCGGATCTACCTAACTTATTTACGGTACTTACAATATTTTTAGTGGTTTCAGCCTTGCTGTTAATCGCTCTCGCCCGACCGATTCAGCGTTTACTGCAGAAAAATGATCCGAATGCACAACTTTAAATAAACATGATAACGCAACACCTTTCCGCCATGGCTCGGCACAAAGTGAACGCGTTAATTATTCCTTCCGCCTCGACGGTATGCCTTCCGCATACCGTTTAACTTCGGTTTCCAATCCTCTTTTCTTTAATAATTATTAAGGAAAGTTTTTCATTTATCGGTTAAACTAAGCGCATTTTTCTGAGTTTAATTCGGAGTGAATAATGAATTTTATTGGCAAAGTACTTGGTTTTATTATCGGTTATCGTTTCGGCGGGCTGTTTGGCGGTATTGCGGGGGCAATTCTCGGTCATATGGCGGATAAAAAGCTGTATGAGCTAGGGGCGGTGAACTCGTCTTTTTTCAATCGCAAACTGACCCGTCAGTCGCTGTTTATGCAGACTACCTTTGCCGTACTCGGTCACTTGAGCAAGGCTAAAGGGCGGGTAACGGAAAATGATATTCAGCTGGCGACCAATTTGATGTCGCAAATGCAACTGGATGAAAACAGCCGCAGAATGGCTCAAGCCGCTTTCCAACGGGGTAAAGAAGCGGATTTCCCGCTCCGTCAGGTCATGAAAGAGTTTCGTTTGGGCTGCGGTCAGCGGGCGGATTTACTGCGGATGTTCCTGCACGTGCAGATTCAAGCCGCTTTTGCCGACAATGAGCTGCACGAAAATGAAAAAGATGTGCTGTTTATTATCGCGGAGGAATTGGGTTTATCTCGCTATCAATTTGAACAAATGCTGGCAATGGAAATCGCCACCCGACAATTTGCCCGCGACGGTTTCTATCGTCAGCAGCAATATCAACAGCAAAGCCGCTATCAGGAAAATTATCAGTACAATCAACAAAACTCGCAAAATCAACACCGCACTTTTTCCGGCCCGACGGTGGAAGACGCTTATAAGGTGCTGGGTGTAACGGCGACCGACGATCAACAGACAGTAAAACGCGTCTATCGTCGTCTGATGAATGAACATCACCCCGACAAATTGGTTTCCAAGGGATTGCCAAAAGAAATGTTGGAAATGGCGAAGGAAAAGGCTCAGCAAATCCAAGCGGCTTACGATTTGATTTGCAAATATAAGGGCTGGAAGTAATTTCTTCACCATATGCGCGTTATTTTAGCTCCCATGCAGGGCGTATTGGATCCGCTGGTACGCCGGCTGCTGACGGAAGTCAATGACTATGATCTATGTATTTCAGAATTTGTGCGGGTAGTGGATCAACGCCTGCCCGATAAGGTGTTTTACCGCCTGTGTCCGGAATTACACTACGGCGGCAAAACGCCGTCTGGTACGCCGGTGCGGGTGCAGCTGCTGGGTCAATTTCCCGCATGGTTGGCAGAAAATGCCCGGCGTGCGGTTGAACTGGGTTCATGGGGAGTTGATCTTAACTGCGGTTGTCCGTCCAAAACCGTCAACGGCAGCCACGGCGGGGCCAGTCTATTGAAACAACCCGAATTAATCTATCAGGCCACCAAAGCCTTACGCGAGGTGGTGCCTGCCGCATTGCCGGTGAGCGTTAAGGTTCGTCTTGGCTGGGACCGTGTTGATACTGCGTTTGAAATCGCTGACGCGGTGCAGCAAGGCGGCGCCAGCGAAATCGCCATTCACGGTCGTACCAAAACGGACGGCTACCGGGCCGAGCGCATCAACTGGGCTCAAATCGGCGAAGTGCGCAAAAAACTGTGGATCCCTGTTATCGCTAATGGTGAGATCTGGCATTGGCAAGACGGGCAGGATTGTCTGCAGGCTACAGGCTGCACGGATTTGATGGTGGGGCGCGGTGCGTTAAACCTGCCGAATCTGAGCCGTGTATTAAAACACAAAGCGGAGAAACTGCCCTGGAATCAGGTTCATCATATTCTGTATAAATACGCCAATATGGAAAACATTCACGATACCGGTTTTTATCATGTGGCGCGTATTAAGCAATGGCTGCAATATTTGAAAAAAGAATACGCGCAGGCCGGCGAATTATTTGAGCAGATTAAATCCTGTCATGCCGCCGAAGCATTGCGCCGGCAAATCAATCTGTCGTTAGAAAAATGTTGATAGGTTCTGTTATTTCTTGTTCCGTATGCATTGCATGACCGTCCCTACCTTGTGACAATAGGAACCGTCATTGGTGGAAATGGTACCGTTCGGCAGTTGGTGATACACCGCGCCTTTATTGCTGTAAATATCCTGCCCCACCCGATTATAAACCGTGCCGTTTTGCCCCTGCATAATGTGGTTTGAACCATTAATTACCGTGGACTGCTGTGGAGCCGCCAGCACAAAGTGCGGTGTCAAAAAAGCGAGTTTTATCATAACCGATATCAGTTTTTTCATTTTATTCCTCCGCAAAACAAAAACATCACCTGATAAGGACACATAAAGTTACCTGTCTAATCCCAACACTTTGCGACCGTTGATACTGGCGATGTTAACCATTTCGTCTAAATTCGGAAAACGACAGCCCGCCGCCAGCAGGCTCAGCTCCTGCCACATATCGCCTTCGCACAACGGCACCATATAATCACAGATATTATCGGTGCCAATCGCCACCGTAATGCCTTCCGGAATCATTTCATCCGCCGGCGTTAAGGCGTTGTGAAACGGCATTAATTCTTCTTTGCGGTTACTGTCAATCCACGCCATCGGGCAGGCAATCATCATCATCTGCGCTTTCCGCATTTTTTTGTATAGTTCGTAACGGTATTCTCTGGAATGCGCTCCGATAGAAATACCATGAATCGCCACCACGCGCCCCTGCATACCGTGCTCAATGGTTTTATCACACAGCTGTTCGGTTTCCTTTTCCTTCGGTGTATTGAACTGATCCACATGAACATGGCACATAATGCCGAGGGATTTCGCTCTATCCAGCAGAATATCCATAGCCTCAAGGCCTTTGCCATAATCCAGTTCATCACGATACGGCAAGCCGCCGATCATGTCCACCATTTCCGAACCGATATCAAACCATTTACGCGCCGTCGGTTCAATCACGCCTTTAAGAGTTTGATTGGCAAATTTCAGTATAATGTCATTTTTATACACTTCTCGCGCCTTATGGGCGGCGATAATGGCTCGATCTTCGCAAATCGGATCAATATCAACAAAGGTGCCGAACGCGGTTACACCCTGAGAAATCATTAATTCGATAGATTGACAAAAACGGGCGTAATAATCCTCAACGCTGGAAGTACGCTTCACTTCGTCCACCAAATCCCATTTTTGCTGCAGATTGCTATTGTGATAAATGTGGATTTTCTCCGGGGTCATGGTGAACGCCCGATCCGCGTGCGCATGTGCATTTACCCAGCCGCCTTTTTTAATAACTTCATCTCTGATATAAGTTTTGAAACTGCGAACATGATTTTTCATAATGACTCCGTGACGGTATTTGAATGGATAAAAAAGCCGGCTGGAATAGATTGATTATTAATTGAAAAAAATGAACGCCCGTTGCATGAAGCGGCGCAACGGCGGTATGGAGAAGAATGTTATGAAAAATTCTCTGATTTTTAATTAATAACATTGTGTTCTAGTCCTGAGGCTTACAAATTAAGCTCTCTGCTTGATACTAGGGCGTTAGTATAAAGTGTTCATGGTGAAAAATATAATCGGTTTTGACTATCGGTTCTTCATTTTTCATATAAAAACCCGTTGGTAAACGGGCTTTATGCTTAATCGGCCGAGAATAACTGATTTTGGGTGAAGACTTCCAGGAACAAACCTAACGGCGGACGATCAGAGGATTCTTTCTGATAATCCATATTATATTTTTGATAATGCCCTTGGCGGTCAATATGATATTGTACGCCGCTCGGCACGACGATCACATTCCAACGGTGATTTGCCACCAATATCCAATCCGCCTTGCGTTCGGCCGCCAGCAGACTTTCTCCCTGAGCATAATCCGCTACGGGATTGGTGAGATTAAACACCGATTTCATTAACGTGGAAACCACGTCCACATGGCTGGTCAACTTACTTTCCCGCCCTACCGGCAAGTCCTTCCAATGCACAATCATCGGTACCTGAATTTCATCCCGAGCGAAGTAATTGATACGGTCTTTATCGCTAAGCCCGAAAGCATGACCATGATCAGCCGTGATAATCACAATGGTATTCTCTAACCGATTCCGAACTTGTAACGCGGCAAAAATCCGTTGCAGCTGGCCATCCACGGCCGTGAGGGCCGTTTGGTAAAGCTTTTGTTCCTCATCCGGGGAAGCTGACTGCTGCTGATTAATGTTACCCGATAGGTCAAGGCTTAAATAGCTGAACCACGGATGGTCGGCGTGAACTAGATTGATCCAATCTAGCCAATTCGACACCGCACTTTGATTATCCGACACAATTTGATTCCGGGAAGCCTGTGTCGCTTTCGGCAACCACATTCCTTGGAACACCGCTTGTCGGAACAGGCTGTCTTTGAAATTATCCGCTGAGAATAAACCGAACTGATATTTCTCCTGCCGCATCTTTTTAATCCATTCGGATTCGGTTTTCGCTTTCAACAGGCTATCCGTGTAGGTTGAATTCAGCCCGTAAAACAGCCCCGTTAAACCAAGATTATTGTTATTGCCCGTGCTGTAATGGTTCATAAAGCGGGTGGATTGTTCGGCGAACGCCGTTAAATACGGCATTTGGCTCTCAATCACCGCATCATAACGCAACCCTGAAACGGTAATTAACAGAATATTCGGTTTAACCGTCATCGGAGCATAGCGAAGCTCATGTTTCGGATAATCCAGGTTAAACGCTTCCGGACGACCTTGTTGTTCGACGGTCTGATCATAAGCCGTTTTATCCAATAAACCGTGTTTTTCCAGAAAAGTACGGGCTGTCATCGGATAAGATAGCGGGAAATTGGATTTCTGCATGGTAACAGGGCGATACAATACCGCGTCCGACCACGCATACAGTACATGAGTTGACACAAACATCGTCAGCAGGAAAAAGCCTGCAGGCCGCAGCCATTTCTGTCGTTCCAGGCTACGCAGCTTCTGCCAGGACCACCGGGAATAAAGCATTTGCACCAATAAGAGCAATGGCATCGGCGCGAAGAAAATCTGCCAGTCGCGGGAAAGATCACCGTCTTCCGGATTCACCAGTAAATTCCACACTACGGAAGACAGATGCAGGTTAAAACGTGAAAAAGCTTCCGTATCAATCAGTAATACGGTAAGGGAAATGGTGGCGATAATTACCGATAATCCACGAAAGGTACGTTCGTTTTTAACGATAAAGCTCAGCGGGAAAACTACCAGCAAATAGCCGGCAAAGACCATAAAACTGAAATGTCCCAGCAGGCTGACAAAGAAATACAGCTTACCCAGCAACGTATCGGGCCAATCGATAATAAAAGCGTAACGCGAACCAATTACGAGCGCCCAAATAATATTAAAAAAAGCAAACCAATGCCCCCAAGAAATTTTCTGTGAGGTTTGCTCCCAATACTGTTTGCCGTTTTTAATCCATTTCATGATTGACCTATTTCAGCTTAATTGCTCTTAACGGAATTCAGCAAGGTCTCGGAAAAGACCTGTGCCAACGCGGTACGCTGATTTGATCCGACACTGCTGGTGAGTAGATTCGTCACCATATTACCTAACACGATCAGAGAAAGATCTACGGGAGCTTTGTGCCTTTCCAGCACGGCGATCATTTCATTTAAGATCGCATCTACTTGTTTATCCTGATATTTTGAATTGATTGCCATAATTATTTTTTAATAATGCAGTAAAAAGCGTATTGTACCGAATAATTTTGCATATCCTAGCATATTTTCGCTTTATGGTTAAAAAAGTGCGGTTATAATTAGCGGAATTTTTTATTAAACACTTAGGCAAAGAAATGAGCATCACAGTCAATCGAATTGTACTTCATCAATTAATGAAAGCCGAGCAAACACAAAATCAGGAACCAAACACAGCCGCCGCGTTAACGACCGTTTTACGCAAGCAGCTGCTCCCCATCACTACAGAAGTGGAACAGCTTATGCTGGAACTGCATCAGGCTTATCAAAGCAAGGCGAAGGGTTACGGTGTATTTCGGGAGCAATCCGATTTTGCTCAGTCTTTAAACCGTCTGCTAGAACAGGAAATTGATTTTTTGCCCTTCAGTTGTGAGGCGGCGGCTTGTCTTGCGACAGAATTGGGTAAATACCCCTTTGCCGATAGCGGTACTTTTGTGTTATGCCAATATAATTTTCTGGCCACCGACTATCTGTTCATAGCCTTATTAGATAGCCGTATCAGCATGTTAGTGGATGAAAATCTGGAAATTCATCGTACCCAATACTTAAATATCAATCAATTCGATATTGCCGCACGAATTAATCTGACGGATTTAAAACTCAACGCGAATTCCAATCGCTACCTCACGTTCATCAAAGGTCGTGTGGGCAGAAAAATCGGCGATTTCTTTATGGATTTCTTAGCGGCGGAAGAAGGTCTGAACCCGCAAGTGCAGAATCAATGCCTGCTGCAGGCAGTCAGTGATTACTGCGAACAGGGCGAATTAAGCATTGAGCAAAGCCGGGCGGTAAAAAAACAAGTGTTCGAATACTGTAAAGGGCAAATTAATGCGGGTGATGAGATTGAATTAGACGAACTCTCCGCCGGAATGCCGACGCTAAAACAGCAGCCTTTCACGGACTTCGTCGCAGAACAGAATTACGGCTTGGCAGAAAGCATTCCTCCCGTACGTTCGGCATTAAAATCTCTCACCAAATTTTCAGGCTCAGGCAAAGGAATTACTATCAGTTTTGGCGCCGAATTACTAAATAACCGCATAGTGTGGGATGAGACAGCAGACAGTCTGACCATTAAAGGCTTGCCTGCAAATCTGAAGGATCAGCTGCAGCGTAATTTAAAAGATGAGAATTAGTTTGGCAATCAAGCTAACTTTCGGTATTATTTGAATTTATTTGAACCTGGATACAGCTCAGGTATAACCCTAATCTCAAAATAAAAAGGTAAATAAATGCAATTTAAACCTCTTCTTACCGCACTTGTTTTAGCGCTCGGCGTAACATCCTGTTCAACCATAAGCAAAGTCGTCTATCGAATTGATGTGCCGCAAGGCAACTATCTTGAAGCGTCTAAGGTTTCCCAGTTACAAGTCGGTATGACGCGCCAACAGGTGCAATATTTACTCGGAACTCCTGTACTACAGGATCCGTTCAGTGCAAACACATGGAATTATGTGTTCTTACAACAACGCGGCTATCAGGATCCCGTACAGCATACGCTAACCGTTAACTTTAACCCGCAAGGTATGGTATCGGATTTCCACTTAGATAAGCCACTGGATGCAGAAAAAGATCAACAATTCAATAACGTTATTATCAGTGCCGAATCCGTTGATGTACCCAGTGAACCCGCAAGTGATGAAAAAAGCTGGTGGCAATTCTGGAAATAGCCTTTTAATTTGGAAAGCAACTTATGCCAAAAATCTTATTAGTTGATGACGATATCGAACTAACGGAATTATTATCTGAGCTGCTAACATTGGATGGTTTTGAAATCGATATAGCTCATAACGGTCAGGAAGCGTTAAATAAGCTTAACCAAACCTATGATCTTATTTTACTTGATGTAATGATGCCCGTACTGAACGGTATCGAAACATTAAAAGAAATCAGGAAAATCTCGAATCAACCGGTATTAATGCTTACTGCCCGCGGCAGTGAACTGGATCGTGTATTAGGTTTGGAACTCGGAGCCGATGATTATTTATCCAAACCGTTTAACGACCGTGAATTAGTCGCACGTATCAAAGCTATTTTACGTCGTATCACAACAGTACCGGCAACAGCAGAAACAACGGAAAAAACATCGTCGGCGGCAAATGATGATAAAAAGACTATCGAATTTTACGGCATAACCTTATATCCGGGTCGGCAACAGGCTATTTATCAAAACAAGGATCTAGAATTAACGGGCACCGAATATGCATTATTACAAATTCTCGTGACACATCCCGGTGACGTGCTTTCACGCGAACTGTTAAGTGCCGAAGCACTCGGTAAACGATTAAGCCCTTTTGATCGGGCCATTGACATGCATATGTCGAACCTACGAAAAAAATTACCGCCGCGAAGAAATAATCTTCCTTGGTTTAAGACCTTACGCGGTCGGGGCTACATTATCCTTACCGAATAATTAAAATGCGAGTTTAGCAATCGGGCTAAACTCTTTGTTTAACCTATTATTGCTATGTTTAAAACAATACGCGCCCACCTCAATTCACTTCCAGTTCAAATTTTTGCATTATTCTGGTTTACTTTTACCGCATTATTACTGCTTGCGTTTTTTATTCCAAGTCTGGATAACCGGGTTTACACCGAATTAAAAGGCGACACGCTGGTGGCTTACCAAAAGCAGATTGCTTATTCCATCAGAAACGAACAACTGTCACGCTTATTAGTCACGCCAGCGCCTTTTGCCGTAGATTTAACGGAACCGATTCACCCTATTTTAGTGGATAAAAATAATAATATTTTAGGAGCAACGGGAAATGAGATCCTCGCCGTACAGCAATTTATCCTACAGTCAAACAACGCCTCAAGGCCGATGGTAAAGAATTTCGGTAATATTCAGCTTGCCGGGCCTTTTATTATCCATATTAATTTACAGGAGAAAAATTCCTATTTACTGTATTTTTCCAAGAAAGTGGACGCTCAAAAAGCAGGATTAAACTTTGTGTTTGATCACCCAATCATTATCGTCACCTTCATAATCCTCTTCTCAACTCCGTTTCTATGGTGGCTGGCATGGAGTATCGCACGGCCAATCCGGCGCTTACAAAAGTTCGCCGAAAATATTGCTATCGGCGATTTCACCACGCATAAGGATTTGGAACAACAGGGCGCGGTGGAATTACGCAAGCTCGGACATAACTTTAACAAAATGGCCACCGCGCTGGATGATCTGCTTTCCACCCGGGAATCCATGCTGTATGCCATTTCCCATGAATTACGAACACCGCTCACCCGCTTACAGCTCGCCGCCGCCTTAATACGTCGGCGAATCGGGGAAATATCCGAAATTACTCGCATTGATACGGAAACCGAACGTTTAGACAAAATGATTAACGAACTGCTGTTGCTTTCGCGCAACCAGTTGAAATCTCAACTTATGCGAGAAGTCTTTCCGATCACTGAGATTTGGAAAGATGTCATCGAAGACGCCAAATTTGAAGCAAAACAGCAACATATCAATTTCAACGTTACATACAAGATTTCATCGCCGGAAAAATATACGATTAACGGCAACCAGGCTTCATTGGCCTGCGCATTGGAAAATCTGCTGCGCAATGCGTTGAAATACACAAATGACAAAATGGAAGCGACCTTTGCGATAGAAAATCACTATCTGATCATTGATATTGATGACAACGGTCCCGGCATACCGGAAGAAGAATACAGCAAAATCTTCACCCCGTTTTACCGCGTGGACACGGCGCGTACCAGAACAACCGGCGGCACGGGACTGGGATTAGCCATCGTACACAATATTCTCTTGCAGCATCACGGCGAAGTATCCGCCTGTAAAAGTAAACTCGGCGGTTTAAAGGTCACTATCACGCTGCCATTGTAAAACGGCCTCGGCATATTCCGCAGCCGCATAAATGCACCACTAAGGTGGGGATATGCCCGCCTTAGTGATTCTTAAAGAAATTTTTCGCGGGTAATAAATATCACTCTCATACCACATTAAAAAACTCCCGATTTCAACACCGCACTTTGGCAATGCTTGGATTGCATGTTTAATCAAACTCCAACTCTACACAGCTTTCCCCCAGCATATCCGTGAGAGCGGCGAGCAATTCGTCGCTCGGGTTGATATGCCATTGCACACCTAATTTCAACAATGCTCTGCCCTGCGGGCTTTGATAATAGACGTGAATCGGCATAGTACCACCGCTGTGCGGCTCTATACACTCACGGAATTGTTTCAGGAAAGCGGGAGTAATCTGGTCGTCACACAGACTGACAGCAAGACTTTTGGCGTAACGGCTGCGGGCTTCGTCCAGTGTCATTAATTCCCGTACCGACATACGCAGACCTTGCGTGAAATCATCGTGGCTCACCTGGCCCGTGACCACTACAATATTGTCTTTTTGCAGCTTGTCACCAAATTTTTCCAATGCTTCGGCAAATAAGGTAATGTCCAACCGTCCGGAACGATCGTCTAAACTGGCGATCCCCAAACGACTGCCTCTTTTGGTTACCGCAAAGCGAGAACTGACGACCAAACCGCTGGCGGTGCTGACTTGCCCGCGGATATTCGGCACCAAATCTTTTAACCGATTCGGGCTGTAATGGGAAAGCTCTTTTAAATAACGACTGACCGGATGACTGCTCAAATACAGACCAAGGGTCTCCCGTTCACCGTCAAGAATGGTTTTCTCCGACCAGCGGGGCGTATTGGCATAAGCGATTTCCACTGCTTCCGGGGCTTCGGTCAGCACGCCGAACATATCCACTTGCCCCGCCGCCTCGTCTTTGGCATGTTGATCCGAGGCTTTTAACGCATCTTCCAGGTTTTTCGCCAGCGCCGCCCGATGCGGCCCCAGCTTATCAAAGGCACCTGACATAATCAGGCTTTCAAAGGTACGACGATTGATTTTTTTCAAATCCACCCTTGCGCAAAGATCGAATAAATCCTTGAAAATACCGCCTTGTTCCCGCGCGGAAACCAGCGCTTCAATCGGGCCTTCGCCCACCCCTTTAATGGCACCGATACCGTACACAATCTGCCCGTGTTCGTTGACACTGAAATGGTGTTTGCCGGTGTTAATATCAGGCGGCGTCACAGTTAGCCCCATACGTAGACATTCATCGTACAAACCAACGATTTTATCCGTATTATCCATTTCCGAGGTCATCACCGCCGCCATAAATTCCGCAGGGTAATGCGCCTTCAGCCATAATGTCTGATAAGAAACCAGTGCATAGGCGGCGGAATGAGATTTGTTAAAACCATAACCGGCAAATTTTTCCACCAGGTCAAAAATTTTCATGGCGAGATCGCCGTCAATGCCGTTTTTCTCCGCACCTTCGCGAAAACCGCCCCGTTGTTTTGCCATTTCTTCCGGTTTTTTCTTACCCATGGCACGGCGTAGCAAGTCCGCACCGCCCAGGGAATATCCCGCCAGTACCTGTGCGATCTGCATTACCTGTTCCTGATACAGAATAATGCCGTAGGTCGGCTCCAGAATCGGCTTGAGCGATTCATGCTGATAAGTGGCGTCAGGATACGA
The DNA here is from genome assembly GCA_032586195.1 of Pasteurellaceae bacterium LIM206. GTDB lineage: Bacteria > Pseudomonadota > Gammaproteobacteria > Enterobacterales > Pasteurellaceae > JAWHQP01. The sequence goes on from JAWHQP010000005.1 coordinate 79,648, forward strand.
CACCTCTTCACGGCCGTGTTTACGGTTGATGAAGTTATCCACCATGCCCGATTGCAGCGGACCGGGGCGGAATAATGCCACTAACGCGATAATATCCTCAAAACAGTCGGGACGAAGACGTTTAATCAGATCCTTCATGCCGCGGGATTCAAGCTGAAATACCGCGGTGGTTTCCGCATTCAGCAACAATTTGAAGGACTCGGGATCATCCAGCGGAATAGTGGAAATATCCACATGCGGCTTGCCTTCACGCTCCATTCGGACGTTAATCATATCCAACGCCCATTTGATAATGGTCAGAGTACGCAAACCTAAAAAGTCAAACTTCACCAGGCCCGCATATTCCACGTCATTTTTATCAAAATGGGTAACCGGATGCTTGCCTTCGCTATCACAATAAAGCGGCGAGAAGTCCGTAATCAAGGTAGGTGAAATCACCACACCGCCCGCGTGTTTGCCGGCATTACGCGTTACGCCTTCCAGCTTGCGAGCCATGTCGATAAGGGCTTTGACTTCCTCATCGCCATCGTAGATGACTTGTAGCTGCGGCTCCGCCTCAAAGGCTTTGGCGAGAGTCATACCGGGGTCCGGAGGAATCAGTTTGGCAATGCGATCCACAAAACCATACGGATGACCTAATACCCGCCCTACATCACGGATTACCGCTTTTGCCGCCATGGTACCAAAGGTGATAATCTGTGACACTGCTCCGCGACCATAGGTTTCCGCCACGTGTTCAATCACACGATCCCGACCGTCCATACAGAAATCCACGTCAAAGTCGGGCATGGAAACACGTTCAGGATTAAGGAAACGTTCGAACAGTAAATCAAATTCCAGCGGATCCAAATCGGTTATTTTTAACGCATAAGCCACCAGGGAACCCGCGCCCGAACCTCGTCCCGGCCCGACCGGAATACCGTTATCCTTCGACCATTGGATAAATTCCATCACGATAAGGAAATAGCCGGGAAATCCCATTTGGTTGATGACGCCCAGCTCGGTTTCCAGGCGTTGATCATAAATCTCGCGTTTTTGACACCGCACTTTTTCATCGGGAAACAGTACCTTTAAGCGCTCTTCCAAACCCTGACGGGCTTTTTGCACCAGATACTCCTCGGTACTTAGCCGGCCGGTCGGGAATCGCGGCAAGAAATATTTCCCCAGCTGAATGGTGACATTGCAGCGCTGAGCGATTAGCACGGTATTTTCCAACGCCGTCGGCACATCGGCAAACAGCCGGCACATTTCCTCTTCCGAGCGGAAATACTGCTGTTCCGTATAAAGTTTCGGACGTTTAGGATCATCCAACGTGTAGCCGTCATGAATGGCGACGCGGATTTCATGCGCTTCGAAATCCTCTTTGTTCAGAAACATGACATCATTAACCGCCACCACCGGTAGTTGATGCCGGCGGGCCAGTTCAAGCGCGGACTGATTATATAATTTTTCTTCGCTATGCCCTGTTCGGCTCAGCGTTAAATAGAAATGATCGGGGAAATTTTCTCGATAAAACGACACCGCACTTTCCACATCCGCCCGATTATTTTTCAGCAATTTCTGCCCGATATCACCCCGGCATCCGCCCGACAGAATAATAATGCCGTCCCGATGTTCCAGCAGCCAGTGTTGATCAATATAGGGCAAATCATCATAGCCGCGTTGATAGGCGCGCGATAACAGCAGGGTAATATTTTTATAGCCGTCATTGTTTTTTGCCAACAGAGTGAGCTGGAACAGCTCGTCGCCGCACAGTGCGCTTTTCACCAGCACATCGGCTCCCACAATGGGTTTTACCCCGGCTCCCAGCGCTTCACCGTAAAACTTTACCAGGCCGCAAAAGTTGGTGAAATCTGTCAACGCCATTGCCACCATATTTTCCCGCACGCAGGCCTGCACCAAAGGTTTGACCTTGGCAATGCCGTCAATCATGGAAAAATCACTGTGTACCCGTAAATGGACAAAACGCGGTTGTGGCATAATCGTTCCTAATTCTGTTTATTCTCTTGTTTATTTTCTTTGGTTATATCTTTACGCAGGGAAACCAGCAGTTGATCTATTTTGAAATTTTCCGTATCAATAATTTCAAACTTATATTTATCATACAGCACGAAATCAGTTTTTTTCGGGATTTTTCGCAGCATATACATCATAAAACCACTGATGGTTTCATAATTTTCCCAATCGGGGAAACTTTCGATATTCAGCGTGCGCATCACGTCTTCCAGCGGCGTCGCCCCGTCGATAAGCCATGAATCTTCATCACGGCGGACAATCTGTTCTTCCTCGCTTGATACCAATTCTCCCATCACAATACTCATCACATCATTCAGGGTTACAATACCTACTACCAAGGCGTATTCATTCACGATCACGGCAAAATCTTCACCCGCCGATTTAAACAGTTCCAGCACTTCATACAGGGAAAGCGTATTCGGAATAAACAACGGCTTGCGCAACACACGCTGATCCGTAAGGGAAACCTGTTGCTCCTGCAAATAGAGAGTGAGCAGGGTGTGCGATTCCACATAACCGAGAATTTTATCAATGCTGCCGTCAGAAATCAGCAATTTGGAATGGGCATTGGTTTTCAGCGTATCCACCACTTTTTGCCGATCAAAAGTGCGGTCAAGAAAAACAATGTTTTCACGCGTGGTCATGGTTGAAGTGACCGTACGTTCCTGCATATCGAAAATATTTTCGATCAAATAATGCTCCTGAGCTTTCAAGACTCCCGCTTCGGCACCTGCATCCACCACAGCGACAATATCTTCCGGTGTCATGATTTCCTGCCGTACGGTAGAAATCTTTAATAACTTAAACAACGCATTCGCTATGGAATCGAACAACCATACCAATGGTTTAAAAATAATAATAAGGAAATTCATCACACCCACCGTGCGGGTTGACACAAATTCCGGATAGGTAATGGCAAAGCGTTTCGGCATCAGATCCGCAAATAGAATGAATGCCACGGTCACGATGGCAAAGGATAACCAAGAGGCGGCGCTTCCCACCCAACTTGCCTGACTGTATTTTCTCAAAAACTCATACAGCAGCGGGCTGACCGCACTTTCGCCTATCATACCGCCGAGTACGGCAACCATATTCAACCCGATTTGCACCACGGTGATAAAACGACCGGGATGCTGCTGCAACTGCAACACCTTATCCGCCCGCTTATCGCCGTCATTGGATAAAGTTTGCAGTTTGATCTTTCTTGAACCTGCGAGAGAAATTTCCGCCGAGGAAATAATTGCACTCAGCACGATAGAAAGCACTAAAATGATGATCGCTTCAAATAAACCCATAATAAAATCTTTTTTTCCACCGAATAAAAAAATAAGAGGACGCTTTCAAGCGTCCTGATGACCGGATTGCGGCTTATTCGCTGTCAAACCAGCCTCTAATCAGCTGAATTGAGAAGAATAAGGTAATCAGGCCTAAGACGTAAAAAATATAGCTTAAAATCGGATGAGAACTTGAATCCAATGTCGCTTCTTTCATTGATACCGCATTGCGGTATTCGTCGAACATCACTAAGCGCCAGCCGTAATATTTGATCTCCACTAACTTTTGATCCTGTGCGAAAGTAGAAGCTTTTGCCTGCAAATCGGCGGAACCGAATTTAAAGTAGAACGGAAATCCCCAGCGCGTATCTTCGTTACGATAAACCATAGGCTTATCCTTGCCCGGCTCCTGGGTATAAATATAATACACATCGCGGGTCGGGCCGTCCTGCGGATTGGCTTTGGTAATCGGGCCGTCTTTATCCACCCGTTTTACCTCCACCCCGGTTACGCGTGTGGTTTCATAATGCGGGAAGACATAATTAATACCGGCGAACAACACCGCATGAAACAGCACTACCACCGACAATAAGAAATATTTAATAAATTTTCGCATAGCTTGTTATCCTTTGATCAGAGCCCGACGATTATATCACGTTAACGATAGAGCCGCCCTAAACAAATGTTTAAAATTTTGTGTGGTAATCCGCGCAAACTCTTCGGCGGAAACGCCTTTTAAGCCTGCCGCATAATCACATACCTCGCGCGTATAGGCCGGTTGATTCTGCTTGCCGCGATACGGCACCGGCGCCAGATAAGGGCTGTCCGTTTCCACTAATAAACGATCGAGCGGCACATAACGAATCACCTCGCGGATTTCTTCGGCATTTTTAAAGGTAATAATGCCCGAACAGGAAATATAAAAGCCCAGATCCAACGCCTGCTTGGCAAATTCCAGATTCTCGGTAAAACAGTGAATTACGCCACCGCACTTTTCCGCCTGATTTTCGCGCAAAATGCGAATGGTATCTTCACGGGCGCAACGGGTATGCACAATCACGGGTTTGTTCAATTCGTTTGCCACCTGAATCTGCTGGGCAAACACATCCGTTTGCTCCGCTTTATTTTCGCCGCTGTAGTAATAATCCAGCCCGATTTCACCAATAGCTACCACCTTTTCATCCGCCGCTAACCGTGCCAAACGGTCACGATCGAAAACCTCATCTTCCAAATCCAGCGGATGTACACCGCAAGCGAGAGAAATTTCCGCATAATCCGCCAGCCACGCCCGCATTTTTTCAAAGCGGCTTAGGGTTGTCCCGACAGCCAGCATATGTTGCACTCCGCGGGCTTTGGCTTTAGCGAGCACATCATCAATATCACGATGCAAGTTTTCATAATCCAAAGCATCCAAATGGCAATGGCTATCTACAATAAACATTTTCTTTTCCATTTTTCTATTTGTTATCAAACACTTCGGTAATTAATCTGGTTAATCCGTCCAATAAAATCAACTCTTGATTCACACCATTAATCTGAGTTAAATCACACCGCATCTGATGTACGATTTGATTGGCTTTCAGCAGACCGAGAGCGGTCTGCTGCTGATCGAACTGTTCTATACCACGGGCTAAATCCTGTGAAACCCAGCCTTGCCGAATATTCAGCTTACCCTTCAGGGCATCGCTCAAAAAGGCGGCAATCCAGTCCAGCTGCTGTATAACAATGTCTTTATCAAAATACGGCAACAGTTCCAAAGGGGAACGGCGACTGTAAAACAGCCAAAAATGACGTAAAAATTCCCGCCGTTTTTCCAGTAGTCCCTGCTCCAGCATTTTTTGCGCAAACAACGGACGACCGTGACTGACCCGAAGTGCGGTGTCGATTTCGTCGATTTTTTCATGACATTGGGTTTGCAGCCATGCCAAGGCCTGAGCCTCGGGCGGCACATTAATCAGCCATGTTTGACAGCGGCTGTAAATAGTCGCCATCAGCGGAGCGGACAGATCCGCCCGCAATAAAAAATAGGTATTCGGTCGCGGTTCTTCCAGGGTTTTCAGCAAAGCATTGGCGGCATTTTCCGTCAGGCGTTCCGCGCCCTGTACATACACCACCTTATTACCGTTCTGCTGAGCGTGCTGGCCGACCTTTTCATTTACTTCCCGCACCTGATCAATACCGATGTCCTTATTCTCTATAGGAGCCAGCAAATGAAAATCGGGATGACTGCCGGCAAGGAATAAACGGCAATGATGACAGGTGCCGCAAGGCTTACCGCCCTCACTTCGACACAACAGAAACAGCGCTACCGCATGAATCAGCCGTTCCGCACCTACGCCGCTGTCGGTTTTAAACAACAAGGCATGATGACCGTGACCCTGCGAAAAAGCCGCGGTGATTTTGTCATAATGAGGCGTTAACCAAGGATAAAGTGCGGTCATATTTTTTCAAGTTTTAACCAATTTCTCACGGCGTTTTTAATCTCCGCCGTCACTTGCTCAAGAGGCTGTCCCGCGTTGATCAGTACCGCATGAGCATCCGCCCGCACCAATGCCAGATAGCGTTGCCGTGTGCGAGTAAAAAAATCCAGGCTTTGCCGCTCGATACGATCCAACGCCCCCCGCCCTCTCGCCCGAGCCAGGCCGACCGCGGGGTCGATATCCAAATACAGAGTTAAATCCGGTGCAAAATTGCCCAGTACCGCTTGTTTGAGGGTGCTGAGCAGGTGCCGATCAAGCTGACGACCGCCTCCCTGATAAGCCTGAGAAGACATATCATGGCGATCGCCAATCACCCATTTCCCTGCCGCCAAAGCCGGCTTAATGACATTCTCCACCAGTTGGACGCGTGCGGCATACAACATCAACAGTTCCGCTTTATCGGTAACAGGTTCGTCGGTCTCGTGCTTAATCAGCTGCCGCAGTTTTTCCGCCAGGGGTGTACCGCCCGGCTCACGGGTAAAAATTAACTGATGAATGCCATGCTGCCGTAATTCTTCCACAATAGCTTCACGCGCGGTGGTTTTGCCCGCACCTTCCAGCCCTTCCAGTACGATAAATTTTCCCTGCATATTATTCTGCCGTTTTCTGTTCTGCCGATTTTGGCTCAAGTGTCTTTGATTCGGTTGGTTTTGGTTCAGTTGTTTTTAACTCAGCTGTCTTTGATTCGGCTGTTTTCTGCCCGGTTGATTTTGAATCAGCTGTTTTCAATTCGACAGCCACTTTTACTTGTTGCTTATTATTGCGCAGCCAACGCAGATAATCCTGTACCGCCCGATTATGTTCATTCAGGCTGCGGCTGAATTTATGCCCGCCCGTGCCATCCGCGACAAAATAAAGAAAATCCGTTCGTTCGGGATGGGCGACAGCCATAATGGCGCTTTCGCTCGGCATGGCAATCGGCGTCGGCGGCAAGCCGTCAATCACATAGGTGTTGTAAGCCGTGGGTTGCTCCAGATCTTTTTTGCGGATATTACCCGTATATTCATCATCCATGCCGTAAATCACCGTCGGATCGGTTTGCAATTTCATTTTATATTTCAAACGGTTAATAAAAACCGAAGCAATTTTAGCCCGTTCCGCCGCCAGCCCGCTTTCCTTTTCCACGATTGAAGCCAGAATCAGCATCTCATATTCATCGGCAAGAGGTAAATCGGCATCACGCTCTGCCCATGCTTTCGCCACCACTTTTTTCATGTGATCCGCCGCACGTTTCAGCAGTTCGATATCCTTGGAACCCGGCACATAATTATAGGTGTCGGGGTACAGCCAGCCTTCAATTTTCCGTTGTTCCTGCAACGGCTTGATGTCGGGTAAATCCAGCAAAGAAAAGATCTCGCTTTCCGTTTTATGCTGTAACGTCTGCTCTAAGTGCGGTGCTGTTTTCAGCAGTTTTTGCCAGTCTTTGAATGTAGTTCCTTCGGTAAAACGCAGGCTAAGCTGTACTTCTTTACCCGATACCAGCAAATTCAATAAATCTCGCATGGTATGAATATTATTAAGGGAGTAAGTTCCCGCCTTTACATTGTTAAATTGCGGCTGCAGCTTTAACACCCAGGGCAACAGCGTGGCATCGGATACAATATTTTCCTTTTCCAATAGATCCGCTAATTTTTTGCCCGTTGTGCCGCGTTCCAGCGTAATTAATTGATCCGGCCGCACATTTACCGGCTGGTGAATAAATTGATCCAGCTTGTAATAAACGAAACCGCCGACAGCAATAACAATGATAAAAAGAATACTGAGAAATTTTTTCATTATGTAATCAGGTTCAAGTCAAAAAAAATTGAATTGATTCTAACATACAAGGCGGGAAAAGAAAAAAGGAGAGCAAAAATGCTCTCTCTGAACGTTGAGCCCGGCGCAGAACAGCGTACCGGGTTATATAATCCGATTGATGACGAAACCTAATATAAAATCCGCGCCCGGATTGTGCCTTCAATTTCTTTTAATTTATGCAATAAATCGCTGGTATCATCGGTTTCCACGTCAATCACCACATAGCCGATTTTCGCGTCGGTCTGTAAATATTGGGCGGCAATATTGACATTAGCGTCCACGAACACTTGGTTAACTTTGTTCAAAACGCCCGGTTTGTTGTGGTGAATATGCAATAAACGCTTCGCCGTGCTGTGTTCCGGCAGGGATACTTCCGGAAAATTGACCGCAGAAAGGGTTGAACCGTTGTCGGAATATTTCACAAATTTATTCGCCACTTCCGTACCGATATTTTCCTGAGCCTCGGCAGTTGAACCACCGATATGCGGTGTCAGAATAACATTGTCAAATTTACGCAGCGGAGATTCAAACGGCTCGGCCGCCGAAGCAGGCTCTTTCGGGAAAACATCCACGGCGCCGCCGCGTAATCTACCGCTTTCCAACGCCTGCGCCAAAGCATCAATATCCACCACCGTACCGCGAGCAGCATTAATTAAAATACTGTCCTGTTTTAACTGAGCGATACGTTCGGCATTCATTAAATTCTTAGTGGAAGCATTTTCCGGTACATGCAATGAAATGACATCACAGCTGCCGAGCAATTCTTCCAAGCTGTCAACCTGCTGAGCATTACCCAACGGCAGTTTGGTTTCTATGTCGTAGAAATACACATTCATACCCAGCGATTCCGCCACAATACTCAGTTGTGAACCGATATGGCCATAGCCGACAATCCCCAATTTCTTACCTCTGACTTCATGGGAACCGACGGCGGATTTATTCCATTCGCCACGGTGAACCTGTGCGTTTGCCGCGGGAATATTACGCATTAACAGCAGAATTTCACCCAATACCAATTCCGCCACGGAACGCGTATTAGAGAACGGCGCGTTGAAAACGGGGATACCTTTTTCTTTCGCGGCCTCTAAGGCAACCTGATTGGTGCCGATACAGAAACAACCGATGGCGATTAATTTGTTCGCATGTTCAAGAATATCCGCAGTTAAGTTAGTACGCGAGCGTAAACCGATAAAATGAGCGTCTTTAATCGCTTTTTTCAGCTCTTCCGGTTCCAAGGCTTTTTTGTGGTACTCAATATTGGTATAGCCCGCAGCGTGCAAAACATCTATTGCATTCTGATGCACGCCTTCCAATAATAAAAATTTAATCTTTGATTTGTCGAGAGATACTCTTGCTGTCATGTTTGTCTTCCTTTTTATTAGTTATTTAATAATTTTTGCTCCGTCAGGCGAACCAACGATAACGATATCGGCTGAATTTAACGCGAAAATACCATTCGTCACCACCCCGGCGATATTATTCAATTCTTTTTCCATTTCCACCGGGTTCATAATTTTGAAATTATGCACATCCAGAATCACATTGCCGTTGTCGGTCACCACGCCTTCACGCCATTCGGGCGAACCACCCAATGCTACTAATTTGCGCGCCACCTGTGAACGGGCCATCGGGATCACTTCCACCGGCAACGGGAAAGTTGACCCCAGCACATCCACCTGCTTGCTGGCATCTACGATACAGATAAAGGTTTTCGCCAGTGACGCCACGATTTTTTCGCGGGTTAATGCCGCACCGCCGCCTTTAATCATCATTTTCTGCGGATTGATTTCATCGGCTCCGTCCACATAAACATCCAGGCCGGACACATCGTTAGCACTAAAAACCTCAATGCCCAGTTGTTTCAATAATTCTTCCGATTTCTTTGAAGCGGCGACCGCGCCTTTGATTTGGTGACGAACGGTGCCCAACGCTTCAATAAAACAATTCACCGTAGAGCCGCTGCCGACCCCGACGATAGTGTCCGGTTTAACAAATTGAAGTGCCGCATTCGCAGCCATTTTTTTCATACTGAGTTGATCCATTTTTAATCCTTATAACTTTAACGCAAACGTTTGCTTATCAGTGATATTTTGCTACTTTAATACCAAACCCAAAGATAAACAAGGGCAATCGGAAAAATTCTTATGCCGATTTTATCGCAGTAAGAAGAAAACGAAATATAGCAAACGTTAATCATCGTTCAAAAATACTTGTAACAATTCATTTAAAAACAGTTTACCATGTTCGGTGATTTGCCAATGATCCTGACTTTCCGTTACATAATTCCGTTCAACCGCCCACGCAATTTGTGCCTGCACGGAAGTTAACGGCAAACCGGTAAAACGGACGAAATCCGCTTTCGGCACCGGTTCCAGCAGGCGGAAACGGTTCATAAAAAACTCAAAACCGCGATCGGCGGGCGGCACCGTTTTTTCCTCATACAAATATTCTCCCCGCATATAGCCTTTAGGGTGCTTGGTCTTGCAATAACGCAGAATATCGCCATTGGTAAAGCTCATTTTGCCGTGAGCTCCGCAACCAATCGCAAGATAATCACCAAAGCGCCAATAATTTAGGTTATGTCGGCATTGAAAACCCGCCTTGGCATAAGCCGATGTTTCATATTGCTGATAACCCGCGGCAGTAAGCAGCCGGTGCCCTTGTTCAAAAATATCCCATAATTCATTGTCATCAGGCAATGCGGGCGGGCGATAGGCGAACATGGTATTCGGTTCGATGGTAAGCTGATACCAGGATAAATGCGGCGGCTGCAAGGCAACGGCTTGATGTAAATCGTCCAATGCCTGCGCTACGGTTTGGTTCGGTAAACCATGCATCAAATCCAGATTAAAACTTTTCAGCCCCGAAAGTCGGGCTAATTGCACCGCACTTTTGGCTTCTTTGCCGTTATGAATGCGCCCTAACGCCCGCAATTTTTCATCGGAAAAGCTTTGAATCCCCATGGAAATACGGGTCACACCGGCCTGCACATAGCCTTGAAAACGAGAGGCTTCTACCGTACCGGGATTGGCTTCCAGAGTAATTTCAATATTATCTTCGAAAGCAATACGGGCCTGAATGCCTTGTAATAAAGCTTCGATTCCCTCCGCTGAAAACAGGCTGGGCGTCCCGCCGCCGATAAAAACGGAATGTAGCTTTCGCCCTGCCGCGCTCGTGGCAAAGCGTGACAAATCCCGTGTTAAATCCGTCAACAAGTGCTGAATATAGGCGGCCTCAGGGATATTTCCCTTCCGCCCGTGAGAATTAAAATCGCAGTACGGGCATTTCTGCACACACCAAGGAATATGCACATAGAGGCTGAGAGGAGGAAGTGAAAAACTCGTCATTTCGACACCGCACTTTGACAGCATAAACATCATGCCGCCGATTTAACGGCTCAATTTTGTTTTTAGTACCGCTAATGCACGGGCGCGATGAGAAATTTTCTTCTTCTCGGCGGTGGCTAATTCGGCAAAGGTACAGCCTGCTTCGGGGCTGAAAAAGAGGCTGTCGTAGCCAAACCCATTATTGCCTTTTTCTGCAAAACCGATGATACCGTGGCACTCGCCTTCCGCGATAATCGGAGAAGGATCGGCTTCATGCTGCAAAAATACAATGCAGCTGACAAATTTTGCCCGGCGATTCTCCACCGGGACATTCGACAATTCCGCTAATAATTTTTGTCTGTTTTCGGCGTCATCGGCATCTTCACCGGCATAACGGGCGGAATACAGCCCCGGCGCACCGTTTAATACCGGCACCACCAAGCCGCTGTCATCGGCAATCGCAGGCAAACCCGACATTTTCGCCGTATAGCGGGCTTTTAAAATCGCGTTTTCCACAAAGGTTAAGCCCGTTTCTTGCGGGCTTTCAATGGCTAATTCGGTTTGTGCAATCACGGTAAAACCAAAATCCGCCAGCACATCGGACATTTCTTTAACCTTGCCCTGATTGCCCGTTGCCAACACAATTTTCCGTTTCATTCTTTTTCCTTCATCATAAAAGTTGTAAACATTTACCGCATTATACTGTAATCCGTCGGGGCTGTCCTCACGCATAAAAAAAGCGGAATCTTTCTTCCGCTTTCATTCGATTTCTCCCGCCGAGTCTGTTAAAGCATAATGCGATCCCGGTTTTTCTCCAAAGTGGCCTTGCCGATGCCTTGCACTTCCGTCAGTTGTTCAACCGAGGTAAAAGGGCCGTGCTTATCACGATATTGCACCACCGCCTCGGCTTTCTTCGCGCCGATACCGACTAATGCGCTTTGAATTTCACCCGCCGTCGCGGTGTTAATATTGACTTTATTACCCGCCACTGCGGACGCGGCGGACTGGTTATCGGATTGCGCGGCTTGAATCTGCGGCGCTTGAATATCGGCCTTATCCACCGCTAATGCCGGCATAGAGCAAAACGAGCCTAATAGAAATGCGGAAAGAAACGCGGTTTTAGCTAATTTCATACGAAGATCCTTTTTATTGATAAAGAAACGATGTTGAAAGATTCAACGTCGCCTAATATGCAAAAAAGATAAAAAACTCGCAATTATCACACCGCACTTTTACGATCAGGATCGCAAAACAGGCAAAGTGCGGTGCTGACAAAAGGTTTCAGCTTTTGAATGCTAGCTTTGCTAACAGTGCCGAAGCATAGCAACTTCCATACCAAGCCGCGTATAAAATTCGAGTTTTTCTATAATGCGCATCATTGTTTAGCTAATGATTCCGTTATTGAACTTCTTTGATACGCAGCTCTTTCGGCACTTCAAAGACTGTATTTTCTTCACAGCCCTGCAGCTCTTCCACCGTATCCACTCCCAATTCTTTTAAACGGCTGATCACTGATTGCACCAGCACTTCGGGAGCGGAAGCGCCCGCGGTAAGTCCGATGGTGTTTACGCCGTCAAGCCAAGAGGGATTCAAATCCGCCGCGTCATCAATTAATTTCGCCGCAACTCCCATTCGTGATGCCAGTTCCGCCAGACGATTGGAATTGGATGAATTTTTCGAACCGACCACAATCACCAGATCGGATTGCGCGGCAAGTTCACGCACCGCCTGCTGGCGGTTGGTGGTGGCGTAGCAAATATCGTTCTTACGCGGGCCTTGAATGTTAGGATATTTTGCTTTCAACGCGTCAATCACATCAGCGGTATCATCAATGGACAGCGTGGTTTGCGTCATAAAGGTCAGATCTTCATTATTGCTCAAACCTAATTCGGCAATGTCTTCCACCCCTTCTACCAAAAAAATACCGCCCTCGGGGTTATCATACTGCCCCATAGTACCTTGCACTTCCGGATGACCTTCATGCCCGATGAGAATGGCTTTCGTGCCTTTGCGGCTGGCTCTCGCCACCTGCATATGTACCTTGGTCACCAGCGGACAGGTGGCATCAAACACCTTGAGATTACGGCGTTTTGCCTCCTGACGAACCGCTTGGGATACGCCGTGAGCGGAGAAGATCACGATAGCTCCGTCCGGCACTTCGTTCAGTTCTTCAACAAAAATCGCTCCACGCTCACGCAGGCCGTTCACCACAAAGCGGTTATGCACCACTTCGTGCCGCACATAAATAGGGGCGCCGTGTATTTCCAGGGCAAGTTCCACAATGCTGATTGCCCGATCAACGCCCGCACAGAAACCGCGCGGGTTGGCTAAAATAATTTTCATTTATTCTTCGCCTTATTTTTATCGTCGTGTTTGAACGCATCTAACGCCAATAATCCCGCTCCCACGCAGATGAATACGTCCGCTAAATTGAATACGGGGTAATGCCATTGCCGCCAGAAAAAATCAAGGAAATCCACCACAAAGCCATGGTAAATCCGATCCGTCATATTCGCGAGAGCACCGCCGATAATCAGGGCGTAAGCCGAGTTCTGCAGTTTTTGCTCCGCCTTGTTTTTTTTCAGCAGATAAACTAAAAATCCCGAAATGGCAACGGCCAACACAATAAAGAAATATTTCTGCCAGCCGCCATGCTCCGCTAAAAAGCTGAACGCCGCCCCATAATTCCGTACATAAGTCAAATTGAAGACCGGCAGTATATTAATGCTTTCATACAACTCAAACCGTTGTACCAGCAAAAATTTGCTGACCAAATCAAGCAAAAACGCCACCGCGCTTAGCCATAAAAATGAAAGTCCTGATTTGTGGGACATAAAATATTCCTATCGTTTTATAACAAACCCCGTATAGTCAAACCATACGGGGTGCAAGTCCTCCTTTGAAACAGGAGGATTAGAGAGATTTACGCAAACTTCCGCACTTCGCCGCTGCCTTCCACATTTTCCACACAACGTGAGCAAAGGCTGTGTTCGTCTTTGCTGTCGGAATAATGCCAGCAGCGCGGACATTTGTAATTGGCGGAACGAATGACTTTAACAGCCAACCCTTTCACTTCGCCTTCAGGGACATCAGCCTCGGCAAGCGGTTTTACTTCCGCCTTAGAAGTAATTAACACGAAACGTAATTCATCTTTCAATTTCGCTAATAAGCGGGCATATTCTTCATCGGCATACAAGGTTAATTCCGCTTCCAGCGCAGCACCAATAACTTTTTCGTTACGCGCCTGTTCCAGCATACGATTAACTTCCGCACGTAAAGTCAAAATTTGCTGCCAATAGGTATCGTCCAGCTCTTCATCGGCATCTAAGGCAAATAGCCCCTCGTAGAATTCTTCGGTGAAAACAAATTCCGCGCGTTCACCCGGAATATAATGCCAGATTTCATCCGCCGTGAAAGACAGAATCGGCGCAATCCAACGCACCAACGCCTCGGCAATATGCCATAAGGCGGTTTGGCAGCTGCGACGGGCAAGGCTGTCAGCTTTGGTGGTGTATTGACGGTCTTTAATGATATCCAGATAGAATGAACCCATTTCGATAGAACAGAATTTCATTAAACGCTGCACCACGCTATGGAATTGGTAGTTATCATAAGCTTCTTTGATTTCATTCTGAGCATTTAACGCACAATCCACCGCCCAGCGGTCAAGAGCAATCATATTCTCCGGTTTTACCATATCCCGTTTCGGATCAAAACCATTCAGATTCGCCAACAAGAAACGCGCGGTATTGCGAATACGACGATAGGAATCCGCGGCGCGTTTCAGAATTTCATCGGAAACGGTCATTTCGCCCGTGTAATCGGTTGAAGCCACCCATAAACGCAGAATATCGCCGCCGAATTTATCCATCACCTGTTGCGGAGTAACGATATTGCCGATGGATTTCGACATCTTACGACCCTGCCCGTCCACCGTAAACCCATGGGTCAACACCTGTTTATACGGCGCTTTATGATCGGTGGCGGTGGAAAGCATCAGCGAGGACATAAACCAACCGCGGTGCTGATCCGAGCCTTCTAAATACATATCCGCTTCTTTGCCGTTAAACTCCGGACGGGTTTTCACTACGGAAAAATAGGTCGATCCCGAATCGAACCACACATCCAAGGTATCCGGCACCTTGCTATAATGAACCGCCTCTTCGCCCAACAATTCGGCGGGATCCAAATCCCACCACGCCTGAATGCCTTTTTGTTCAACCCGCTTCGCCACTTCTTCAATCAGTTCAAGAGTACGCGGGTGTAGCTGTTCGGTTTCATTGTGAATAAACAACGCCACCGGCACTCCCCATGTACGCTGACGGGAGATACACCAGTCCGGCCGGTTTTCCACCATTTTTTCAATGCGGGCCTGACCCCAGTCAGGAATCCAGCGCACTTTTTTAATTTCGTTTAATGCCTGTTGACGTAACCCTTTGGTTTCCATGCCGATAAACCATTGCGGAGTGGCCCGGAAAATAATCGGAGTTTTGTGCCGCCAGCAGTGCGGATAGCTGTGTTTAATTTTTTCTAATTTCAGCAACGCCCCGGTTTCTTGCAATTTTTCAATGACTTTAGGGTTTGCTTCAAACACGCCGAAGCCGCCGAAAAATTCGACATTGCGGTTAAATTTGCCGTCGTTACCGATTAAACCCGCCATACCGATATGATATTTGCGCGCCACTACATAGTCGTCCTGACCGTGATCAGGCGCGGTATGCACCAAACCCGTACCGCCGTCGGTGGTGACATGCTCGCCCAGCACTAACGGCACATTGTAGGCATAGAACGGATGTTTGAACTCAAGCAGTTCAAGATCGGAACCCTTCGCCGTGCCTAATACCGTCCAGCTTTCCGCGCCGACAGCTTTCGCCACGCTTTCCACCAAGTCCGCGGCTAAAATCAACCGTTCGTCACCGAACTGCACCAGCTGATAAAGCAAATCGGCATTCAGCGCAATCGCCTTGTTGGACGGCATAGTCCAAGGGGTTGTGGTCCAAATCACCGCGGACAGTTTGCCCGTCCCTTGAGCGGTCAAAACAAATTTTTTCAGCACCGCACTTTCATCCGCGGCGGCAAAACGCACGTAAATGGACGGAGACACCCGGTCTTCGTATTCCACTTCCGCTTCCGCCAACGCGGAGGCACAATCCAAACACCAATGCACAGGTTTGGAACCTTTATACAAATGACCGTTCTCCACCGCTTTACCAAAGGCACGAATAATATTGGCTTCGGTATCGAAATTCATGGTGAGATAGGGATTATCCCAGTCGCCCAGCACACCTAAACGGATAAAATCCTTTTTCTGTCCTTCCACCTGCTCGCGGGCATATTTACGGCATTCTTCACGGAATTCAGCGGCTGAAATCTTTTCATTCGGCTTGCCCACCAGCCCTTCGACTTTCAATTCAATCGGCAAACCGTGGCAGTCCCAACCCGGGATATAAGGACTGTCATAGCCTAACGCCGTTTTAGATTTAACAATGATATCTTTGAGAATTTTATTTACCGCGTGACCAATGTGAATCGCACCGTTCGCATAGGGAGGACCATCGTGCAGAATAAAGGATTTTTTGCCTTTCGCGGCCTGACGGATTTTTTGGTAAAGCTGTTTTTCATACCAATTCTTCAACATACCCGGCTCACGTTTCGCCAGATCTCCACGCATAGGAAAACCTGTTTCGGGCAGGTTTAACGTATTTTTATAATCAACAGATTGATTCGACATTTTCTAATTCCACATTGTAAATTTTCAAACAACAATTGGTCTGGCATTATACGCATAAATTCAGCAAGATCAAAGTGCGGTGCCGAATTTGCACGTTTTGTAAAATATAAAAAAATCGCAAATTCAACACCGCACTTTGCTAAGGAAAATCGGAACAATTAAGCCCGATCGGCAAAAAACGCCTTTGCGTTCACCACGTCCTTTTGAATCTGCAATTTCAACTCTTCGAAAGAGGGGAATTTTATTTCGTTGCGAAGTTTGTGACAGAATTCGACGGAGATATTTTGCCCGTATAAATTATCATTGAAATCAAATAGATGTACTTCGAGAATCTGTTTGACGCCGTTGACCGTCGGACGTTGTCCTACATTGGCGACACCTTCAAAAACGCCGCCGCATGAACATTTCACGCGCACGGCGTACACACCTTTAACCGGATTCACCTGACGGCGTAAACGAATGTTAGCGGTAGGAAAGCCGATGGTTCGCCCCAGTTTTTGCCCGTGCACCACCTTGCCTAAAATACTGTAAGGCTTGCCAAGCAGGCGTTCCGCCTGAACTAAATTATCTTCCGCCAAGGCCTGACGGACGGAAGTGCTGCTGACGCGGAGTTGCGCCAGGCTGAAAGTGTGATTATCTTCCACTTCAAAACCGAACTTGCGCCCCGCTTCGGCAAGCAAGGCGAAATTGCCTTGTCGCCGAGCGCCGAAACGGAAATCGTCACCGATACTGAGAAATTTAACGTGCAGTCGATTGACGAGAACATCTTCAATAAAACTTGCGGCGCTCTGCCGGGCGAAACGCCGATTGAAACGCAGGCAAATCACATAATCCACCCCTTCCTTCGCCAGATAATGCAGCTTATCACGCAATCGCATAAGACGGGCAGGAGCGTTTTCTCCCATAAAATATTCACGCGGCTGAGGCTCAAACAACATCACGACCATAGGCAGGTGAAGGGCATTCGCTTTACTCCGCAGATGACGCAAAATCGCCTGATGCCCGAGATGAACGCCGTCGAAATTACCGATGGTTAAGGCGCATCGGCCAAATTGCCGGTGAAAATTATGCATGCCGCGAATTAACTGCATTGAAGATTCCGTCTGTGATAAAAAGATGTGCCATTATACGCACAAACCGTGAAAGATTAAAGTTGCCGGGTTCCGGCGGTTTTTTTCTTGAGCCAAGCCTGCCAAATCGGAGACAGTGCTGAAGTTGCCGCTGCGCCGATAACTAAAATAATACCGAAAGCGGTTATCCATTCCGGTTTCTCGCCTAACACCAGCATGGCTAACAGTACGCCGAATACGGGTTCCAGCGTAGCAATAATACTGGAAGCATTGGCGGTAACGCGGGTCAGCCCTTTATTCCATAAACGATAGGCCAGCCAAGTACAGCCTATACCAAGATACAACACGGAACACGAACCTTCCCAACTAGGTATGATCGTCCAATCCCGCACCAACAGCAAAGTGAACGGCAAACATAGAATCGTGCCGAAAATCAGCATCACATTCGTGTAAGATCTCGGATCTACCTCCTTCATTACGCCTTTGCTCAGGTGAATACAAAAAGCAAAGGCAAGACTGCCGAGCAGCACTAAAATGCAGCCGAATAAACTGATCTCACCGCCGCTTTCCGAACCGGTCACCACCAACACGATACCGATGAAAGCAATCACACCGAGGATCCAATCTACCGGTTTAGCGCTCAGCCGAAATACCAACTGCCCCACCAACGCCACCAGCAGCGGCTCCGTGCCCAGCATGGTGACGGCGCTCGCCGCCGAAGTATAAGACAGACCGATAAATTGCAGCAGTAACACGATAGGAAAATTTAATAATGCCAACAGCCACATTTTAGAGCGTAAATCACTCGGAATTTTTCTATAGGAAGATACAAAAAACGGCACGGCAAACAAGGCGGCAAGAAAAATGCGCGCCTGCACCATAAGAGCGGGATCCATCATAGTGTAGCTGAACTTCCCGGCAATAAAGGCACTCGCCCAGATCAGTACCGCTAAAATCAAATAAAACATATCAGCCTCTCGCCAATAAATGCCGCTTGCGCACCCCAAGCAGAATTAACATCGCAAAATACACCACGGCCGCCGTCATAATTAACCAAAACAGCCAATGCACACGGGCTAAAAAGGTCATCGCATGGAAACTCTGCAAGCTTGGACATAAATAAAGCACCGCCGCTCCCATAACCAACGCTGCCAGCAAAACTTTCAAAAAGAACACCGCACTTTGTCTGGAAAAATGATACACTTCCGCCTTCGCCAGCCCGCGATAAAGCAAATAGGCGTTTAAAGTCGCCGACATGGCGGACGCCATCGCCAGCCCTACATAGCTGAACGGAATGGCAAGCAGATTGAATGCCATATTGCTCACCATGGCAATAATACCGATTTTCACCGGCGTTTTAGTATCCTGACGGGCGTAATAACCGTTCGCCAGAATTTTAATCAGCATAAAACTGAGTAATCCCGCATTTATTGACCACAGCGCATAGGAAGTCGCCTGTACATCAGTCAGCGTAAACTGTCCGCGCATAAACAGCACCAGCAGCATAGGCCGGGCCAGCGCCGCAATTCCCACCATGGCAGGCACGCCGAGCAATAAAATCATGCGCACGCCCCAGTCCATTGTCCGGCGGAAATCCGCCGCGCTTTTTTGTACATCATCGTTTCGGTTGACGTGCTGACGGGAAAGGGTCGGCAAAATCACCGTGGAAATGGCGATACCGAACAAACCGAGGGGAAACTCCAGTAAACGGTCGGAATAATACAACCAGCTGATGGAACCGGTCATTAAAAAGGAAGCGATAAAGGTATCCAGCAGCAAATTAATTTGACTGACGGACACCCCGAATAAGGCCGGGATCATTAAACGACGGATTTTTGCCACCCCTTCATCACGCCACGCCCACCGAGGCTTAACCAATAATCCCGCTTTCCTCAGGAAAGGAATCTGAAATAAAAATTGCAGCAAGCCGCCGAGAAAGATCCCCACCGCCAAGGCTAAATCCGGACTTTCCACATAAGGGGAAAGCCAAAGTGCGGTGCTGATCATGGCAATATTTAACAACACGGGCGAAAAGGACATCACACCGAATTTACCGATGGTATTCAGCACCGCGCCCGACAACGCCACAAAAGTGATAAACCATAAATACGGAAAGGTAATCTTTAACAGCAGTGAAGCCTGAGTAAATTTTTCCGCGTTAGGCCCGTCATACAGCCAATCCACAAACCAGCCCGTACCGAAAACGGCGGCTACCACGGGCGAACCGATCATGGCAAACAGGG
This sequence comes from Pasteurellaceae bacterium LIM206, assembly GCA_032586195.1. Lineage (GTDB taxonomy): Bacteria > Pseudomonadota > Gammaproteobacteria > Enterobacterales > Pasteurellaceae > JAWHQP01. Next base: position 99,585 of record JAWHQP010000005.1, read on the forward strand.
TTACGATAGTCACCAATCCACCCAGCGTACCCGCCACCTTGCCGATAAATTCACGGGTTTTGGATAAATCCCCTGATTTCTGATATTCCGCCAACACCGGCACGAAAGCCTGCGAGAACGCTCCTTCCGCGAATAAACGACGTAAGAAATTAGGAATCCGATTGGCAAATAAAAACACATCCGCCGCGACCCCCGCGCCGATAATATTGGCGATCACCACATCACGCACCAATCCCAACACCCGTGAAACCAAGGTTAAGCCGCTGACAATAATGCCTGATTTTAATAATTTCTTACTCAAAACAAATTCTCTTTATTCTCGAAAAAATACGCTAATTGTATAGAAATTTTGTTTTAACGCTATATTCTAAGCAAAAAAACTGCTAAAATCCCGCCCACTATCGTTGGTTTGAGCATATAGCCGAGCATCTGGCCCGAAATGATAAGCGGCTGACTTCATAACAACATGTCTGAAGTGCTAATGAAACGATGGCTACTTTCGGTTGTGTCTCACCGAAATCAACAGAAATTAACTTATTAAACATTGACAAATGCACATAAAACGGGCATATTTTACGCCCTTATTTTCATGTTCATTTAATTATAGAAATTCTTAGGAGTTTGACCTTGGCTAATATCAAGTCAGCAAAAAAACGTGCGATTCAATCTGAAAAACGCCGTCAACACAACGCAAGTCAACGTTCAATGATGCGTACATTCATCAAAAAAGTATATGCAGCGGTAGCCGCGGGTGAAAAAGCAGCGGCAGAAACCGCATTTGTAGAAATGCAGAAAGTTGTCGATCGTATGGCTTCTAAAGGTTTAATCCACGCTAACAAAGCGGCTAATCACAAATCTAAATTGGCTGCTCAAATCAAAAAATTAGCGTAATTTTTAAACTATTAATGAAATAAATAAAACCGCATATATTTACATGCGGTTTTTTATTGCCTATTTAAATCTTCTGCGGCGGCGATGAAAAGAAAGTGCGGTGCTGTTTTTGCGTGTTTTTTCGATTTTAACCGATTCAGTTTGATGCAGTCGCCGTACACGACGATAATGGCTTAAGAAATAATGCACCGAGCTGGCTAATATCACGCCCGCCAAAAAGACAATAATCAATTCGCCATACAGGCGATGAAACAGCTGATTGATTTTACTCTGCGTGGTTTGTCCGTATTTGGAATCAAAAGTCACCCGCAAAAAACCTTCTAAACCATTGGAAGAATAAATCGGTTCCACAATTTGCTGAACGCCGACCTCCTCTTGATAAGATGCCTGCCCGTTTAAGCCCAACCGATTGCGCAAACTGGTTATATCGCCGGTTTGCGCCAGCAATTTACCCGCATCGTCATACACCGAAGCATCCAGCACAAAATGTTCTTGGGTTAAGCCTTCCAGAGTTTCCGTAAGTTGCTCCGCCTTGGCATTATTCACCAACAGCATGGAAAATAAATTCGCCTGCTGCCGCACCAGCAAATGAGATAAATTCGATACCTGATTCACGCTCGCCAGCTGCGATCCCAATTTAAACTGATTCAATCCGAATAAAATTACACCCATCACCAGCACACAAATTGCCAATACCGCGGCAAACAGTGTCGATTTCACCAGTTTTTCCCTTACTACATTCAAACTATTTTCCCCGCTTATAAAATTACGTTATGATTGTACCATTAAACCGATACAGGATCTTCTAAATGCAAAACAGCATCACACAAAAATATCCCCATTTCCCCACCGCACTTTGCGCGGCGCGGCCCGCTTCCCCCGGAACGGATTTCTTTATTTTATTCGGCACCATGTTAAACGCGGAAAAACTTGTACAATTTCAACAAAAGTGCGGTGCTAATTTTCGCATTTTTGATTGTTGGACGGCGTTAAAAAATATCGTCGTGTTATTACAGGGCGAATGGCGGGCCGAATATCTGACCAAGGCTCACGAACTGACATTGGATCTCGCCAAAATTGATTTCGACGCCCGTTTAAACGAGCCGGGATTGCTGGTGATGGATATGGATTCCACCGCCATTCAAATCGAATGCATTGATGAAATCGCCAAGCTTGCCGGCACGGGTGAAGAAGTGTCCGCTATCACCGCTGCCGCCATGCGGGGCGAATTGGATTTTGAACAGAGCCTGCGTCGTCGGGTCGGCACGCTAAAAAATGCCCCTGAAAGCATTTTGCGACAGGTCCGTCAATATCTGCCGCTGATGCCGGGCGTGCAGGAAACCGTCAAAGAACTGCAGAAGCACCAATGGAAAATCGCTATCGCTTCGGGCGGTTTTACCTATTTCGCCGATTATCTGAAAGAATTAATGCGGCTGGATTTCGCCGTTTCCAATCAATTTGACATTCTCGACGGCAAACTGACCGGCAAGGTGAAAGGCGACATTGTGCATGCACAATATAAGGCGGACACGCTGCTTCGCCTCGCGGCAAAATTTAACATTGACATTAAAAACACCGTTGCTGTCGGTGACGGGGCCAACGATTTACTGATGATGAAAGCGGCAAATTTAGGAGCTGCCTTCCACGCCAAACCGAAAGTACAACAACAGGCGCAAGTTGTGGTAAACTTTGCTGACTTTAGCGCCCTGCTCTGTCTTTTAACGGCTAACGATCGGGTTAAACATTTAGGAGAATAACTATGCCATCATTTGATATTGTGTCCGAAATCACCATGCACGAAGTGCGTAACGCGGTGGAAAACGCTCAACGTGAGCTCACCAATCGCTGGGACTTCCGCAATGTAGAAGCCTCTATTGAATTAAACGAGAAAAACGAAACCATTAAGATTGCCACCGTTTCCGATTTCCAACTGGAACAGTTGATTGATATTTTGCGCAACGCCTGCATCAAACGCGGCATTGATTCCGCTTCACTGGACATTCCGACCGAATACGAACACAGCGGCAAAACCGTAAGCAAAGAAATCAAACTCAAACAAGGGATTGAAACGGAAGTAGCGAAAAAGCTGACCAAATTAATTAAAGACAGCAAACTGAAAGTACAAACCCAGATTCAAGGCGAACAAGTACGTGTTACGGGCAAATCACGCAATGATTTACAGACGGTGATTCAATTAGTGAAAAACGCCGAATTAAACCAACCGTTTCAGTTTAATAATTTCAGGGATTAAAGTCATTTATTCTGCCTTGAAGGCTGATTCCGTAGCAACAATATGCTTAATACCCAAACCAAACCCCTAAAAAGCCCACACTTTGACTGTTGTGGGCTAATTCTTCCGGCTTTCATCGGTCTATTCGAGCTCTAGTTTTTCAGTCGTTGTCACGACGGAACGACCTTTTCTATTATCGGATGCACGATAAATTTACTTTAGTATTAATTATGGCTGATTGCTTGTGGTTCTTTCTCTTATTTTAGTTAATGAGAAATCCTAACGGGAATACCTGCCATATTAATAAAAAACAATGTCTACCAAATGTCTGAATGCTGTTAAAATATCCCGCCAAATTAAAAATTAAAGTTCAGACCAACCCAATAGGTACGCCCCGGTGCAGCCACTGCGGTCGGAGCAAGAGCAGCAACATGCGGCTGTTCGTTAAAGGCGTAATATTGACGATTGAACAGATTATCGATACCGGCAGTAATCGCAAAACGCTTTCTGAACTGCAGACCGCCATATAAATTGACTACCGCATAGCTTTGATAATATTGAGCCAAGTCATAACCCAGTCCGCTGGTTTTATTGTTATCCAAACGGGAGCTTTTATGTGCATAATGCATGGAAACACCGAGATTATAACTGCCGAACGAAGTGTAATCCTGCCAATCCAGCGCCCAGTCGATACTCAATGGGCGAACATTATAAAGCGGACGATCATCACTATTATTCTCGCCGTATTGGTACCGCACTTTGAGACGAGTGGCAAGATTTCGGTTGAGACTTTTAGCCATACTCAGCTGTATACCGATAAGAGTAGCATCAACATTTCGGCTAATAACGTTACCATTTCTCGCCACTACGCCGGATTGCCCTCTGGCACGATCTAGCGTAATAAAATCATGCACTTTGTCATAATCGGCATTCAGTTTGATTTGCCATGCCTCGGTAATATCACCGTCTTTCACCTTGCCGTAATCATGCCAACCGCTACCCTGCCATTGTGTACCGAATTCGGCTCGATTATGCCGTTCAGGCTGCAAAAACGGATTACCCAACCAACCGGCACCATTGCTGCCGATTAACGCGGTATAACGTTCAGCGTTATGCGGCTGACGAATCAGGCTGCTCAATGAGACATGGTAAGTATCAATGGTGCTCGGTTTAAACTCATATTTTAATGCCGCACCGACACCGTCAGTACGCTGTTTACCGTTTACTGTGTTGCCATAATGCATTTGCCACGCCTGATTCGGACTGACGAAAGTATTCGTACCGACCGTTGCCCCCACATTGCGCAGACGAGCATCAGCAGTAAGATGATCATAACTGATGCCAGTGCTGAGTTTATGTTTTTTATTTACCTGCCAGATATGATCATAAAAATATGCCAATGTTTACTGTGAATATCAGGAAAACGATAGGCATTACGCGCCAAGGAACCGTTCGGCATCCGTATTGAACGCGCGGCAAGGTGAGTATCGTTGTCGTATTTCACGCCGAACTGCGAGGTATGAGCACCGTATTTATAGCGATAATCAGCCCTGATGTTCAACATATCCCGCTCTATCTGCATTTGCGCTTGTGTGCCACTGACAGTGCGGTTTTCAAAATTATTATTACGGCGATCCAAACTGATATGACGTACATCCAGATTAAAGGTGTTGCTTTGATCCCGAGCCCCTAGCCTGGCATTTGCCGTCAACACAATACGACGGGTATAGGCAGAGTCCATTTGGTACTGCGGCTGTTTATCATCATCAATACGATCATGTACGATGCCGAGACGATATTCTTGCCATTGCGTTGGTAAATATCCCAGCATCAACAGCTGCCCGCTACGGGTATATCCGGCATTGACTTTATTGCCATCTCCATCCTTATAATCGTCCAAATGCATTCGATAAGCCTGTGCAGTCAGATGATAATTGGTATCGCGATAACGATATAAAGCACGCTGCAAATTACTGTGCGAACTGAATTGAGTATTGATTTGCAACTGTCGTTTGTTGCTTACCACGTCCTGTGCTGCCGAAGCGTCAATCCATGGGCGCTGATAGTCAAATTGATTCTCCGCCGGAGAGGTCAGATTTGTTTTCGGCGTGATCATAGACGGCGGTCTGAAGTTAAACTGCATGTGATATTGATCAGCTGAAGCGATATCCTGTTCATCGGCTTGCACTACACCGGATGCCGCCATTAATGGCAAAAGATAATATATTTTCATTGTATTTTCTCTCTCGGTAATTAAAAAATTATTACTTTGGCCACCGCGCTTTTGTACTAAATTTCAGCCCCAAACGACAGGCTAAAATATGCCCAAAGTGCGGTGTTGAACAGCTTGATTTTTTGCGCGATCTGCACGTATTCCGTTACTAATAACAAACCATAGCTTCATCAAGCGAAGCCGGTAATCGAAGCCAAAGTCCGAGATAACATTGAATAATATAAACCGATTTTAATAAGCGGAAACGGTGCCATCTGTAATCGGACAATAAAGATAAAAGCAAGTGTCCAAACCAGTCAGACATCGCTGAAACGTACTTATAATACATCCTAACCATTTCCAACAGACTGTTCGCCAATGATTTATTGTTCAACTTTTCATCGCTGACAATCATTTTTTACAACTGCAGGAAAAATTTACTAAAATGAACGATATGTTGTAAAGTAATTTAAGCGACTTCATGATGAATTATTGAGCCGGTTCAAGTTCTGTTAGTGAATTTTGCAATGAAAGATTAAAATGTTCCTTAACTTTAATCAGTAATGCGAAAATAAATCACCATTATTCTTACCGTCAGTCAGAATTCATAATGTTATGTAATTCAATAAGGCGAAATAAACAAGAAAAATACGTCAACGCCAGGTTATATAAGGAATTAGCGAAGTTTTATGAGCTGTGAAGAAATCATGAATGGTGCCCCCAACAGGACTTGAACCTGTGACCAATCGATTATGAGTCGACTGCTCTGACCGACTGAGCTATGGGGGCTATGTTCGGAAAGCCTGCTGATTATATTGGAATATTCAAGGCAAGTCTAGAAGGTGAATTTATAATTGCTGTAAATTCAAACAAAAAAGATCCGGCTTTTGCCGGACCTTTTGTTTTCGTTTAATTATTTCCCGGAGAAACCGCTAATTATTCATCCAAGAAGCTGCGTAGTGTTTCCGAACGGCTTGGGTGACGCAGTTTGCGTAAGGCTTTGGCCTCAATCTGACGGATACGCTCACGGGTTACGTCAAACTGTTTACCGACTTCCTCCAAAGTATGATCCGTATTCATATCAATACCGAAACGCATACGCAGCACTTTTGCCTCACGAGGGGTTAAACCTTCCAACACTTCGTGAGTCGCTGCTTTTAAGCTTTGGGCCGTAGCGGAATCTAACGGCAGCTCTAAGGTACTGTCTTCAATAAAATCACCTAAATGTGAATCGTCATCATCACCGATTGGAGTTTCCATGGAAATCGGTTCTTTGGCAATTTTCAATACTTTACGGATTTTATCTTCTGGCATCCCCATACGTTCCGCCAATTCTTCCGGTGAAGCTTCACGCCCCATCTCTTGCAGCATTTGACGGGAAATACGATTCAATTTATTAATCGTTTCAATCATATGCACAGGAATACGAATAGTTCGGGCCTGATCCGCAATGGAACGCGTAATCGCCTGACGAATCCACCATGTGGCATAAGTAGAGAATTTATAACCACGACGGTATTCAAATTTATCCACCGCTTTCATCAAGCCAATGTTACCTTCCTGAATCAAATCAAGGAACTGCAAGCCACGATTGGTGTATTTTTTCGCAATAGAAATAACCAAACGCAGGTTGGCTTCAACCATTTCTTTTTTCGCACGGCGGGCTTTCAGTTCTCCCTGCGAAATACGCTCACCAATATCGCGGATTTGCTGGATAGTCAGATTCGTATCAAGCTCTATTTGTTGTAATTTAGTAATTGAATCACGGATATTATCCGCATATTGCTGTAACTTTTCGACATAAGCTTTTTTACTTTCCAACAATTTGTCAAGCCATGCGGTGGTGGTTTCTTTGCCGAGAAACGCTTTTTGAAAATCCTCTTTCGGCATTTTGGCATAATCCACCGCCCAACGCTGGATACGGCGTTCTTCGCTGCGTACGCGTTTCATCATATCGCGGATTGAAAGAGCCAAGGTATCGAATTGACGCGGCACTAAACGGAATTGAGTGAAAATATCCGATAATACCTGAATGTGCTCTTTCGTTTTTTTATGGGTACGACCATACTTATTGATTGCTTCAATAGTTTTACGATACTGCTCTTTCAGCGCAGTGAATTTTTCCCGGGCGACTTCCGGATCGATGGCACTATCACTGTCATCGCTGGCGTTATCGGACTCTTCGTTTTCTTCTTCGTCTTCTTCATCCTCATCAAGATCCGCCGCGTCCACACCGTCCTCTTCATCTTCGTCTTCGGATAAGGTTTCTTCAAGTTCTTCCGGGTTACTTTCTTCCGCTACATTCAGATCGACAAAGCCCGTAACAATATCCGCCAGACGCACCGAACCTTCTTCCACCTGATCATATTGTTCAAGCAGATAAGTCAGGGCTTCCGGATATTCCGCCACCGCACTTTGCACTTCGTTAATACCGTCTTCAATACGTTTTGCAATATCAATTTCGCCTTCACGGGTCAACAGTTCTACGCTGCCCATTTCCCGCATATACATGCGTACAGGGTCCGTCGTACGGCCTAATTCCGCTTCTACACTGGATAATACTTGCGTCGCTTCCTCTACCGCATCTTCATCGGCAATCGTTTCACTCAACATTAAATCATCGGCATCAGGTGCTGATTCAAGCACTTGGATACCCATATCATTAATCATTTGAATTATGTCTTCAATCTGATCCGCATCAACAAGTTCTTCCGGAAGGTGATCGTTCACCTCTGCGAAAGTCAAATAGCCTTGTTCCTTTCCCTGGGCGATTAACAATTTCAATTGAGATTGTGGATTGTTATCCATATTTAATGTCCGCCTTTGCTTAATTGGTTGTAATGAAAAATAAAATGTTGTGATTCTATCACTGTTGAGATTGATTAACTATTATTATTTCGTACGTGCAGTCAATAACTCTGCCAATGTTTGTTTTTCCTCGAGGGATAAACCTTCGCTACGATCCTTAGCTATCAATTGCTCAATATTCCGGTCCATGAATTGACCATAAAGATAAAGCAGGGTTTCCTTGAATGTTTGCTCGATTTTATCTTCGTTGATTAAATGATCCCAAGTTGCCAAAATTTCAAGAGGCCTACTGTATTCACTGTCACGCCACATTTCTAAAATTTGTCCCATCCGAATGCCGACATGTTCACGACAAAGTGCGGTGAGATGATCGAATAAATCGAATCCCGGCTCATTTAAACCGCGCAACGGAGCCAAATCGTAATCCAACCGGGCCAGTTCTGGGTTTTGCAGCAACAGACCGATAAGCAAACGCATCGGCGTACGTTTTACACTCGGCTGTTTGTTATGTTGCGATTCGGTTCTCTCCGCTTCGTTAGGAATCAACGTTTCCAGTTGGGTTTGATCGATAATACCCAATTTCTGAGCCAGAATATTACGTAAATATAAACGCAGCATCTGCCCCGGAATACGCTTGATTAACGGCACGGCAAGAGCGGCAAGCTTGGATTTTCCTTCTTTGGTGGAAAGATCCACTTCACTCAGTAAATGGCTGAACAAAAAATCACTCAGCGTCATCGCCTGTTGTACATATCGTTCAAACCCTTCTTTACCATATTGACGAATATAAGTATCGGGATCTTCATCCTGCGGCAAAAACACAAATTTGAGCTGGCGACCGTCTTCCAACAATGGCAACGCATTTTCCAGCGCACGCCAGGCCGCTTCACGCCCGGCTCGGTCACCGTCATAGCAGCACACAATCTGTTCGGTGACACGAAACATTTGGCTAATTTGTTCCGGAGTCGTTGCAGTGCCAAGAGCGGCGACGGCATAATCAACACCAAACTGTGCCAGCGCCACCACGTCCATATAACCTTCCACCACTAATAGCATTTCAGGGGAATCATTGATCTGCAATGCTTCATATAAACCATACAGTTCATTGCCCTTATGGTAAGTGACGGTTTCCGGCGAATTCAGATACTTCGGTTTCTCATCATTCAGTACACGGCCACCGAAAGCGATATTTCTGCCACGGCGATCACGAATAGGAAACATTACCCGATGACGAAAGCGATCATATACGTCACCGCGATCGTTACGTGCCAACATACCTAAATCAAATAAACGTTCCTGCTCCGCACTGTTACGGCTAAACCGACGCAGCACCGAATTAAAGCTATCAGGAGCAAAACCGATGGCAAAACGTTCGATTATTTCCGGCGACAAACCCCGCTTTTGCAAGTAGGCCTGGGCGGGAATGCTTTGGGCTAATTGCTGACGATAGAATTGCGCAATGGCATTCATCAGTTCATAAAGATCACGTTTGGTTTGATAGCTGACATGCTTATCATGCCGCTGAGCGTTGCTCGGCTGTTCGCGGGGCACTTCCAGACCAAGGAAATTAGCCAGTTCTTCTACCGCCTCTAAAAATTCCAGCTTGTCATATTCCATCAAAAAACCAATGGCGTTACCGTGGGCGCCGCAACCGAAGCAATGGTAGAACTGCTTATTCTTACTGACTGTGAAAGAAGGAGTTTTTTCGTGATGGAAAGGGCAGCAGGCCTGATAATTATTGGTCCCCGCCTTTTTCAGTTTAACGCGTGAATTAATTACATCCACAATATCCGCTTTTGCCAGAATATCATTGATGAACGAACGTGGAACTGGACCAGCCATAACTACCTCAACTGAATGAAACGGTTCTACAAGAAACAAAACCGTGATCCCTGGAGGTTTCACGGTTTGTTTAACTCGAGTTTGATGCGTTGTACGTTAAAAATTAGTATAAACGTGTGTTACGTGCGTTTTCACGAGCTACGCGTTTCGCGTGACGTTTTGCCCGGGTTGCGTTTTCACGTTTGCGAATGGTAGTCGGTTTTTCGTAGAATTCACGGCTGCGAACTTCCGCTAAGATACCCGCTTTTTCGCAAGAGCGTTTAAAACGACGTAATGCAACGTCAAAGGATTCGTTTTCACGTACTTTAATTACTGGCATAAGCCATCACCTCTAAATTGGATTAATATAATTTTGCAAAATTTATTACCGTCTGCCAGGGCTGGCCCGCCAACGGCTTACTCAATAAAGGTCGCAATTTTAATCCAAATACAGGGCAAAAGTAAAGTCTTGTTTCAACCTTTTCCGCTATCCTTGCCTTAAACTCACTCAAGTTCATGCATTTCTGATCAAAGTGCGGTAGAATCTTTGCCACTTTTGCATTTTGAATAAAAACTAACGGAAATCTCCATGCGTATTTTAGGAATTGAAACCTCCTGTGATGAAACCGGGGTTGCAATTTATGACGAAGAAAAAGGGCTGATCGCCAACCAACTTTACACTCAGATTGCCTTGCATGCCGACTATGGCGGCGTTGTGCCGGAATTAGCGTCGCGGGATCATATCCGCAAAACCGCTCCGTTAATCAAAGCGGCTTTGCAAGAGGCAAATCTGACCGCTCGAGATATCGACGGCATTGCCTATACCTGCGGCCCCGGTCTGGTGGGAGCGTTATTGGTCGGTTCAACCGTTGCCCGTTCCCTCGCCTATGCGTGGAATGTACCGGCCGTCGGCATACATCACATGGAAGGGCATTTGCTCGCCCCCATGCTGGAAGAAGCGGCAAATCGCCCGGCTTTTCCTTTCGTTGCCTTACTGGTCTCCGGCGGACACACGCAATTAGTGCGTGTTGACGGTGTGGGTAAATATGAAGTACTGGGCGAGAGTATCGACGATGCCGCGGGTGAAGCGTTCGATAAAACCGCGAAATTACTCGGTTTGGATTATCCCGGCGGAGCGGCGCTTTCCCGTTTGGCGGAACGGGGCAATCCGGCACGTTTCAGCTTCCCCCGCCCGATGACCGATCGCCCGGGGTTAGATTTCAGTTTTTCAGGTCTAAAAACCTTTGCCGCCAACACCATTAATCAGGCGATTCACGCAGAAGGCGAACTGAGCCCGCAAACTAAAGCGGATATTGCCCGGGCTTTTCAGGATGCGGTGGTGGATACCCTTGCCATCAAATGCCGACGGGCATTAAAGGAAACCGGCTACAACCGTCTGGTCATCGCCGGCGGTGTGAGTGCCAACAAGCAGTTACGCCAAGGCTTAGCGCAATTAATGACAAGTTTAAACGGCCGGGTGTATTATCCCGCTCCGCAATTCTGTACGGATAACGGCGCCATGATTGCCTATGCTGGCTTTTTACGTTTAAAGAACGGCGAACACAGCGACTTGTCCATTGAGGTCAAACCCCGCTGGGCGATGACCGAGCTGCCGGCACTCTAGGGTTTTACTATGGCAAAACTGTATTTTTATTATTCCACCATGAATGCGGGCAAATCCACCACTCTACTGCAATCCGCCTACAATTACCGTGAACGCGACATGAATGTGTTGATTTACACCGCGGCGATTGACGATCGTTTCGGTGTAGGGCGTGTCACTTCACGTATCGGTATCAGCCAGCAGGCTAAACTGTTTCATAAAGAAAGCGATTTATTCAGTGAAATTCATCAACATTTAAGTCAAGAACGGCTGCATTGCATTCTGGTGGACGAGGCTCAGTTTCTCACCAAGGCGCAAGTATATCAGTTGAGCGATGTGGTGGATAAACTGCATATTCCCGTGCTCTGCTACGGCCTGCGTACCGATTTTCAGGCGGAACTGTTTGAAGGCAGCCGATATCTGCTGGCATGGGCGGATCAGCTGGAAGAACTGAAAACCATCTGTCATTGCGGCCGTAAAGCCAACTTCGTGCTGCGTTTAAACGAACAAGGCAAGGTCGTTAAAGACGGCGACCAAATCCAAATCGGCGGCAACAATCATTATGTTTCCGTCTGCCGAAGACATTACAAAGAAGCAATCGAACAGGCCTGATACCAATCGCCCTAAAGCGCGGTGCTGAGTTGGCGAGTTTTTATCCTTTTGAAAGCCATTCAAAAAGGAAGGCGTTAGGTAATCCAAAACTCGCCAACTCAGCACCGCACTTTTATCCTCGCTCTCCGTAATGAAAAATAAAAACATGAAGCTCTCAATACTTACATTGCGAATGATTTGCATTTTTATTGTTTTATCTTTATTATAGCGCCCCCATTTCATTTATAACAAAGGACTGCTAACAAATGAAAGCTTACCGTCTCAACCGTTTAAGCGCGTTTTACCTATGTATGCTGGCCGCTCCGACACAAGCAAGTGAGGATAACGGCAAGGATCATCAGCTCGACGAAATCGTGGTGTATGCCAATCAAAATAAAGAGCTTTCTTCGGCTCAGGTCATCGATAAAGAAAAAATCAAACGAACACCGAATGCCAACGGTAATGTGACGGATTATCTAAAAAGCAATCCGCATGTACGCTTTGAGCAAAGCGATCAGGACGGCACGCGGCGGGGAGAAATCAAGCCGGAAAACATTTCCATTAATGGCGCCGATCCCAATCAGACCGCTTATCTGGTGGATAATGTCAATATCAATAACGATTTAATGGAAGACAACGAAGTCTTTGACGGCGCTATGCGCGTTATACCCGGATTGAGCCATACGCAGGCCTATTTCTTCGATGCCAATCTGCTGTCTTCCATCGTGCTGTATGACAGCAATATTTCCGCAAGTTTAGGCGGCTTTACGGGCGGTGCCGTGGTGGCGAAAACCAAACAGTATGACGGTAAAAACCGTGTAAAAATCAGTTATCGCACAACCGATTCAAGCTGGGCGAAACTGCATGCCGACGGTGACACCCTGCAAAAGCTGAACAGTATCTTGCCCGATAGCTCCCTGCAGGCCATCTATCAACCCAAATACAACAAACAGTTTTTTAATCTGACCGTAGAACAGGCCTTAACGGAAAACTTAGGTATGGTGGCGGGTTTCAGCCGCCGCGGCTCGCATATTAAACAAAGCAAACTGGTCTCCAAAACAGGCAAACGGGATGATCAATATTACAAATACTTGAGTGATACGGCGTTAGTGAATTTTAACTGGACACCGAATGAAAACAACCGTTTTGAGTTCGGACTGCGTTATTCCAACTATCGTGAAAGTAAGTTCTACCCGAACACCTTAGGCAATAACGTCAAAGATTACCATCAGGCTTACGGCGCCACTTTCGCCTGGATTAAATCTTTTGACAACGGCGTACTGACCACCACGCTCGCCTACGATCGCATGAGTGATAAACGGGATTCGGCCTCGTCACATGCGGAGATTGTCTCCATTCTTGATGAAGACTGGAATCCGCTTGCGGATTATGAGCTGGGCGGCTATGGTGATAGCCAATTACGTCAGCAGAACGTGCATCTTTCCAGTGAATATGCCGTTACGCCGTTTAATTGGGGGGCCGTTACCCATTCCATTTCCGTCGGCGGTTTATATCAGCTTACCCGTTATCATTTTAACCGCGATCAGGACGTAACCGGCACAACCACCACAATCATAAAAAATAACCCGGAAATCCGCGTCGATCAATTGATTGCGAAAAAGGGAACGGCAGACACTCAATATCAAAATGTGGCGTTGTATGCGGAAGACTTGATGTCATGGCGCAACCTTGAATTACGGGCGGGTATCCGTGCCGAGCGGGATGATTATCTGAAAAACACTAATATCGCCCCGCGTGTGGTAACGAAATGGAAACCGTTTGACGACACTGCGTTTATCGCCGGCTACAACCGATATTACGGTCGTTCTTTCGCTTCGTTAAAGCTAACCGATAAAATTCTTACCCTTAATGGAGATCCGACCCGGCGCTACGAACAATTAAATTCGTTAAAAACGCCGTATGCCGACGAATACAGTTTGGGTATCGAACAGAATATCGGCAATTTCGCGCTAAGCTTAAAATATATTCACCGTAAAAATAAACAGCGTATCGTGCTGGAACGCGATATAGACGCCGCAGGCAACAGTGTCGATCACTACCGTAACGGCAAGCCTTATGATGTCAACGTTTACACCCTGCAAATACAAAATATCGAGCCGTGGGAGCTTGGCAAAACCTATTGGCACACAGGGTTTGCCTTTGACTGGCTCGATACCAAACTAAACGATTTGCACCGCACTGTTAACGGACAGGAAATTATCTATTTGGACGGCAAAAAGATGACGCGCGAAGAAATGCGGAAAAAACTCAATGCCGGTACGGAACAATGGACGGTTCGCATGAATGTGGATATGGCGCTGCCTGATTACGGCATTACCTGGTCCAACAATCTGTGGGTGAAAGCACCGATTAAAGGCTACGAGGAAATCAACGATCCGTTCTACCGTAGCTATCATTACGGTTCGCACCCTCAATGGGATATGCGTTTACGCTGGCAGCCGACCTTTGCCGCACGGCACAAGCCTTATATTCAAGTGGATATGCTGAACGTACTCGACCGCACCCGTAAAATCATGAAGCGCAACGGTTCCGATAATTTCGGCGAATACACGCCGGGACGTGAATTCTGGCTGGAAGTCGGCTATGAGTTTTAATGCATGGGGCGTGCAACACGCCCTTTTAAGATTAATGCAATCACTAAAAACTATGAAAAACAGCACCGCACTTTTATTTCTTTTCCTGCTTCCGCTTTGCTGGCTTATGGGCTGTACCAACTCATCAAACCCGGACCGGCTGCCCGTTCATCCACAAATACTACAGGGCAAACTGGATAACGGGTTACGCTATTTCATTTTAGAAAATGACGAACCCAAAGATCGGGTTTATCTGCGTCTAGTGGTAAACGCCGGTTCCATGCACGAAGATGACGACCAGAAAGGCGTCGCGCATTTGGTGGAACATATGGCATTCAACGGCTCGCAGAAATATCCCAACAATCAGATCATCAATGCGTTAGAACAACTCGGCATGAAATTCGCCCGTGATATCAATGCCTTCACCGATTTTGAAAACACGGTTTACACCCTGAATTTATCCGACAACGACGAGGAAAAACTGGCTCTGGCCTTTGATGTGCTGGACGAATGGATTAATCACCTCACTATCCTGCCGCAGGATTTAGACAGCGAACGCGGCGTCGTGCTGGAAGAATGGCGGGCCAGATTGAGCCCGATGTTGCGGCTCGGCGATAAGAAAAGTGCAATCGAAATGGCGGGTTCCCGTTATGTTCTGCGTGATCCCATCGGTGATGTGAATATCATCAAAAACATTCCGCCGCAACGGGTACGGGATTTTTACCGCAAATGGTATCGCCCCGATAATATGTCTCTGGTGATTGTGGGCGATGTCCGCAAACAGCAGATACAAGCGCTGATTAAACAGAAATTGGCCCATAGCAAACGGCCTGACACGCCGCTGCAATCCATTGATTACCACATTCCGTTAGTCAATCACTGGCGTTTTGCCGCGATAGCGGAGGCCGATACCGATTACCGTAGCATTGATTTCAGTCTGTTTGAACCTTATCAGGAAAGCAACAGCCCGGCCTCTTACAAACAGGAAATGGTGCAGACCATATTAGGCGGTCTGCTCAACGCCCGTTTGCAGGATTGGGAGAAAAAACAAACCCAGCTGATTGATTCCGCGGCGTTTTATGATTCTTTTCCGGGCAGAGAAACGCGCCAGCATCTGTTTACCTTACAGCTGGCACAAACGGACTATCCGCAGGCGGTACGGCAATTATTTCAATTTCTGGCGCAAATCAAGCAACAGGGCTTCAGCCGACAAGAATTTCAGCAGGAAATCGCCCGACTACAGGCACTCAACCAGCGCAAATCGGCATTAAAACCGGGCAGTCTGCGGCTGGCCACCGAATTAATGACGGCCAGTGTAATGAAATATCCGTTATTTCTCAGCCAACAGCAGGAATACCAACTGAAAACCCGGCTATTACGGGAAATTACACAACAAGAGGTTGAACAGGCATTTCAGCACATGATGAACCTGAATGCAAAGCTCTTGTTGGTTACCTTGCCAACGCCACAGCATAAAACGTCGCTGACCGAGCAACAAGTCATCCGGTTATGGGAACAGGCATGCAATCAGTCTCAGCAGCCGTGGCAGCCAGCGGCCACTAAAAACGCCCTGCCTGAGCTAAACCTGACGGCGGGCGGCATAACGCAGGAAATACATCATGACCGAGGCGATATTTATCAATTTCGACTGAGCAATGGCAGCCGTTTAATCTATCATTATAGCGATAAAACGCCGCAGCAGGTTTATTTCAAAGCCGTCACCGTGGGCGGCGCGCGAACCGTGCCCGCCGGGGATTTTCATCGACTGCTTGCCGCCGCTAAAGTGGTGGATGAAAGCGGCGCGGGCGAATTCTCCCAGCAGGATTTGGCCCACCTGTTCCACAAAACGCCGCTAGGTATTTCCACCGTAGTGGATGATTACTATCAGGGTTTTATCGGTACCGCCAAAGCGACCGATTTTGAAAATGTGCTGAAGTTATTCCGCCTTAAATTGCAATCCGCTCCCGTTGATGCCGATGTACTGGAAAAATACCGGAAAGACGGACTGGAATATCTGGCGAAAAGGGATAAGGAAAGCGAGTTTGCCCGCAAGGTATCGCAGCTCAGACACCCGAATACGGAAACCGTGTATAGCAAAACTCGCCAACATCTCACCGCACTTTCCGTGGAAAACCTGAGCCAAACCTACCGGCATTATATCAGTGCTAAAACGGATTTTACCTACTTCATCGTGGGCGACATTTCGCTTGAACGAGTAAAAACGCTGGCAGCTCAATATCTGGCCAACCTGCCGGTGAAAACGCAGCCGCGTCCGGCTTATCAAATACACGTAGCCGTGCCGCCGCACAGACTGGTCGTTTCGGCATACTCCGAACCTCGGGCGGAAGCGGAAATCTACTTGGTCGCGGATAACCGATGGCGGCCCGAACAGCTCTATCTGCTGGATATTCTGGCGGATATCGTACAGGAAAAATTACGTTTGTTGCTGCGGGAACAGGAAGCGGGCATCTATGCCGTCAATGCCTCCATTTTTCAAGAACCGCAGCTGCCGCAAATCGAAGGTCGTATCACGTTCAGCGCAGATCCCGCCCGGGTGGAGCACCTGATCCGGCTTACCGATAAGGTTCTGGATGATATGGCGAACAATGGGGTTGAGCCTGATTTGCTGCATAAGAAAATTCAGGAAAAACGGATTCAGATTAAACAGAATTTTGACAGTTTGGTCTTTGTGTTTAATCAAATCGAACAAAGCTACCTGCTGACCCAAAGCCCGGATTTAATCTATCGGTATCAGCATTTGGAACAAGACGTGAACAAGGAAAAAATAGATGCCATGGCAAAACTGCTGTTTGCCCGGAAAGGCAGATTTGAAGCGATTCTGACCAAATAGAAAGCAAAAAGTGCGGTGCTGTTTTTTCGAGTTTTTAAATCCCGCCGAATTTTCCCCTCTTCGAGAAAGAGGGGAAGACGCATACATTCACTTTGCCAACCCGAGCCGACCGATTTTCACGCCCAGATTACCGAGTGAAACCGAATCCAGATAATCCGCTAAAAAAATAAAAAGCTCATTCAGTTCGGTGAATTTCCGCTGGATTTTAACTTCATTTTCAACTTTACGGATAAATTCGTAAGAAACATTATCGCCGTCAATATAAGCCGTCAAGGTAATATAAATCGTTTCAAAAAAATGGCTACGTGCTCCTTCTTCACCGGGATCACTGATACGCACATTCCAATTATTACTAAATAAAAGCTCGGTTCTGATAGACATAATTACCTCTTAATGTTGTGTTTAAGCCGTTTACCTTTAAGAAAAACCCGATGATAAAATCTTTGCCGCCAAAAATCTGATCATCGGGCTTTTCAAACCACTTATCCGCAAATTTCGCTTTACGTCGATAGCTACCTTTGCCCTTGCGTTTCGCTTCCACACGTTGACGGAACAGCCGATCGTGCAGTAACGCCTGAATTGCGTTGTCACGAATAACGCCTTTATTATGCCGATAGGCCGGCACGCTCTGTGCCGTATCCGACGGCTCTCTATGGATGTTCTTCTTTACCATACTCGCCTCGTTGATATTTATTAATATTAAGATGTTAAGCCCAATTCTCACCCATCTCGAGTGGCTGCTATTATACGAAGAAATCGAGAAATTACAAAAACTTTCATTTTGAACACCGCACTTTTAGCATATAATCGACCTATCTCTTGTGCACAAGGAATTTATTATGTTTGAAATGTTAAAGAATTGGTATCGCCGCCGTTTTAGCGATCCGCAGGCAATGGGCCTGGCGGCAATTCTGTTATTCGGCTTTATCGCCATCTATTTTTTCAGTGATCTTATCGCTCCACTGCTGATTGCCCTCGTGCTGGCATATTTGCTGCAAATGCCGATCGGTTTTATTACGGAAAAACTGAAATTCCCGCACATTCTTTCCATTACGCTGGTACTCGGCAGCTTTATTGCTCTGGCTCTGGTGATGGTGTTTGGCTTAGTCCCGAGCCTGATTAACCAAACCGTCAATCTATTTTCCGATATGCCGAATATGATGAATCTGCTCCACCAATGGCTGATGTCGTTACCCGAACATTATCCCGAATTGGTCGATTCGCAGATGATCGACAGTATTTTCACCACTATCCGGGAAAAAACCCTGGCTTTCGGCGAATCCGCGGTGAAGTTTTCCCTTGCTTCGTTAATGAATTTGGTGACCATCGGTATCTATGCATTTTTAGTGCCGCTCATGGTGTTCTTTATGATTAAGGATCGTGATGAATTAGTGGCAAGCTTCAGCCGTTTTCTGCCGCGCAACCGCAATCTGGCCAACAAAGTTTGGGGTGAAATGCAGCAACAGATCGAAAATTACATCCGCGGCAAACTATTAGAAATTCTGATCGTGGGCGTAATCACTTACATTATTTTCTTAATTTTCGGCTTACGCTATCCGTTATTATTGTCCGTCGCGGTAGGGATCTCCGTGCTGGTGCCTTATATCGGCGCGGTGCTGGTAACCATTCCCGTGGTGTTAGTAGCGGTATTCCAGTTCGGCGTCACGCCGACCTTCTGGTATTTATTTATTACCTACGTGATCAGCCAGCTACTGGACGGCAACCTGCTGGTGCCGTTTTTATTCTCCGAAGCGGTGAATTTACATCCGCTTACCATCATCGTGGCAGTACTGATTTTCGGCGGATTGTGGGGCTTTTGGGGCGTATTCTTCGCCATCCCGCTGGCAACTTTGGTCAAGGCCGTAGTAAACGCCTGGCCGTCTAACGATGAATTAACTGAAATAAAATAGGAACATTGATGAACGAACAATTTAAACAACAGCTGGAAAAGCTCGGTAAAGATCAGAATCGTACTTATATGTACATTATTTACGCCTTATTTGCGCTGGCAATCGCCTTTCCTCCGCTGGCTATTTTCGGTGTAGTATTCGCTTTTATTAAAAAGGACGAATGGCGCGGCACCATTTACAAAAGCCACTGCGATTATCTGATCAAAACCTTCATCGTGGGTTTCATCGGGGTTTTCTTCGCCATCCTGCCCATTATCTTCTGGGCCATTTTCGCCTGGTATGTTTACCGGGTTGCCAACGGCTTTAACAAGCTCTATAGCAATAGCGAAGTGGACGGGACGAGTTGGTTTAAATAGCCTAAAGTGCGGTGCCGATTTGCGGAGTTTTTTCTCCTGCTTTTGGTTATATAGCTCAATTTTCGAATATGGACCGATACAAACAGCCTTTCGGCGGTTTACTTGATCTTCTACTTATCCTTTAGCTGTTTGGTTAACCATAGTACATACGGCTTATTCATTTCATCCGCAGTGTAAGGATATTGAGAATCACGGCTGTGCATCAAGCGAATCGGCAAAACTACACATCCGACAATAAAGACCACCGCGCCGATGACACCGTAAAAAACATCATTTTTAGTAATCATATCGTGTTCAATCGCATAGTTTAAATAAGCGGCCGCCGCAGGCAATAACGTTAAAATAGTTGTCGCAAATCCCGGGTTGTAAAGGCGACCAAGTTTTCTCGGCACAAAGAAAAAATGTTGATAAAACTGTAATACAATGCCGAAAATTACAATCAATGCCAGCCAGCTTACTTGAGCGAAAATGATTGCAACAAGGTAATATACCCACGCGGAAACATTGGTAAATAACGTCTGGTTGGCATTGAATGGGAAACGGTCGGGAATTTCCCGTTCTTTGGCAACGAATACATTCGACACCGCACCGAACCCGCCCGGAATGCCATATTCTTCAAATTGATGAGCCAGCATCGCCATAAAATTCAAGATTAACAGCACTCGCAGTTGCCCGATCTGTTCATAAAAAATACCTGTAACCATTGCTAACACAATAAAAATTGCCATGCCAATGTAAAACCAGTTGTGACGAAAAAATGACATAAAAAACTCCTTGAAATAACATCATACATTTAAAAAGTACGGTTATTTTAGCGGAATTTTTATGCTAAACTAGGGCAAAACAAGATTTTAAATTGTCATTTTCGGAATAATGAGCCAAATTCAACAATTTTCGCATAGCCCCTTTAGTATTCAACAGCAGATTGTTGTATCGCCATTCTCGCAAATCTATCCGCAACAATTTCATATCGATCAATCGCTCCCTTATCGTTTACCGTTTTATGCGGTAGTACTGGCAATGTCGGGCGGAATGCTTTTTGAGCTGGATTTTACTGACCATCATATCGGAGCCGGCGAGCTGTTATTACTCCCGCCTAACAAGGTGCTCAAACTCAAATCCAGTTCCGATTGGGAAGCTATGGTATTACGTTTCACCCCTGAAATTTTGTCGCCTACAGGAATCAATCCGCACGATGATAAGCTGTTTGCCGACATCAAACGCTTACCGCTAAAACTTTCGATCACGCCCGCACAACAAACCGACTTAGCCATGTTAATGCAACAAATCAAAGGCTGGCAAAATACCCTTGAGCCAAGCCCTGAACAACAGAATCTACTCCGTTATCAGCTTTATAGCCTATTGAATTTACTGGTGATTTTTGGACAGGAGCAACTAATACGGACAGAAAGCAAACGGATTAAACGCTTTCGCCGGTTTGAAAATCTGCTGGAAAATCTGTTCACCCGACAACACCGCCTTGCTGATTATGCCCGCCAACTGGCCTGTACCGAGCGAAGCCTTACACTTGCCAGCCTTGAAGTAACGGGTTTTCCCGCCAAAACGATTATCAGTGACCGTCTTGCCTTGGAAGCCAAGCGGCTATTAGTGTACACCACTAGCCCTATTGCCCAAATTGCCGACCAACTCGGCTTTGACGATGTGGCAAACTTTAGCCGTTTTTTCAAAAAACGAACGGGCGAAACACCGTTGAAATTCAGAAAAATGAGAAAAAGATAGCGAATCGGGTTCGGCAAATTTTGATACTGTTCTGTGAAAAACAAAATACTTAATAATTGCCTTTCCTTTCCGACGTAATATTTACTGAACGGATAAAAAATAAAGAATTAAATCATCTTTACAAAGCAAAGTGCGGTGTTGAAAAATCAATTTTTCAGCACCGCACTTTAATCTGCGCATCGGCTATTTCTTATAACCCAGCACTTCACCCACACGGGTAACACTGTCCGTTTGCAGGGTGTCGGCCAGTTGCACGCGATTGGACTGGAAGAGATTAATCACCGTTGAGCCTAACCGGAACGCGCCCATTTCCGCTCCTTTGGCGAGTTTTATGCTGCCGTCGGTATAATGCCAGATTTTCACTTCGCCTAAACGCGGCGGGTTAATCACTCCCGCCCAGACAGTGCTGATACTGGCGGTGATGGTGGCGCCTACCAGAATCTGCACCATTTTGCCGAATTCCGTATCAAATACACAGATCACACGTTCATTGCGGGCGAGCAGGCCCGGAATATGCTCGTTTAAAAACGGGTTGACAGAAAACAGTTCACCCGGCACATAAATCATTCTGCGTAACTCCGCATCACACGGCATGTGTACGCGATGATAATCCCGCGGCGATAAATAAGTGGTGACAAACTCGCCGTTTTGGAAATCAGCAATCAACTCTTCATCGCCCGCCAGTAACGCCGCCAGCGAATAAGGGTGGCCTTTTGCCTGTAATAACTGATCAGCGGTAATATGCCCGCATTGGCTGATTCTGCCGTCTGCCGGCAACACTAAGGTATCCGGAGTTGAATCAATCGGACGTGCGTTTTCCTTTAACTGACGAATAAAAAACTGATTGAAAGTGGAATAATCGGTAAAATTCGGTTTTTCCGCTTCCTCCATATTAATCCCGTATTTTTTGGCAAACAGCTTAATCACAAAATGTGTCACCGGCCCCCAACTCTGTTTTGCCAACCAGCCCGCGCACCGGGTTAAATAAATCTGCGGCATGGCATACTGAAACGCCACTTTAATCCGCTGCCAATAGGTCATTTGCTTTTTTTCTAATAAATTCATGATGATAGACTCTGTTAATAATAAAATTCAAAAAATTTCCATTACAAGAGGCGATTATAACAACTTATTTGACTTGTGCAATGAATCCTCTTGATTTAACCTAAGCCGGTCTAAACCAATTATAAAGGAATTTTACTGTTATGATGACGGAACAACAGTTACTAGACTTCGATCATCGCTATCTCTGGCATCCCTACTCTTCGTTCTGTTCCAACCATCCTATGTATGCCGTTGAACGTGCTGACGGTGTCATCATTACGCTTAAAAACGGGCAGCGGCTCATTGACGGCATGTCCTCTTGGTGGGCGGCATTGCACGGTTATAATCATCCGCGTTTAAACGAGGCGGCAAACCGACAATTAAGTCAAATGAGCCACATTATGTTCGGCGGTTTTACCCATGAGCCGGCAGTCAAACTGGCACGGAAATTGGTGTCTGTTCTGCCTGCCGGGCTGGATAAGATCTTCTTTGCCGACAGTGGTTCCGTGGCGGTGGAAGTGGCAATGAAAATGGCAATTCAATATCAACAGGCAAAAGGGAAAACCGAAAGGGTCAGGTTTGCTACCATTCGTTCCGGCTATCACGGCGATACCTGGCATGCGATGTCAGTATGCGATCCCGTCACGGGAATGCACAGCTTATTTACCAAAAGCCTGCCGATTCAGTATTTTCTGCCGCAGCCGTCCGTTACCTTTTCCCAGCAATGGGATGAACAAGCCATCGCGCCATTGGCCGATTTACTCGCACAAAAAAGTCATGAGATTGCGGGCTTAATTTTAGAACCGATCGTGCAGGGAGCCGGCGGTATGTATTTCTATTCGCCGACTTATTTAATCAAAGCACAGGCCTTATGCCGACAATACGGCGTATTGCTGATCTTTGATGAAATTGCCACCGGCTTCGGCCGTACGGGCAAATTATTTGCCTTGGAACACGCGGGTGTTACCCCTGATATTATCTGTTTGGGTAAAGCATTGACAGGCGGCTATCTCACCCTTTCGGCGACGATTACCCATCAGCATATCGCTGATACCATTTGCCGGGGCGATGCCAAATGCTTTATGCACGGCCCGACCTTTATGGCAAATCCGCTCGCCTGCGCTATTGCAGAGGCATCAATTTCACTGCTGCTGGAAAGCGATTGGCAGGCTAAAGTGAAACGGATTGAAAGCCAACTAATACGGGAACTGTCACCCGCCAACGCTTTCAACAGCGTTAAAGAAGTGCGTGTACTTGGTGCGATCGGCGTGATTGAAATGCACGAACCCGTGAATATCGCCACGCTACAGCCTCGGTTTGTCGCGCAAGGCGTCTGGCTGCGACCGTTCGCCCGTCTGGTGTATGTAATGCCGCCGTTTATTATTCAACCCGATCAATTAACTCTATTAACCCAAGGCATTTTGCAGGCATTAAAGGACGAATATCATGAATAACTCTCCGTTAGCGGATTTCGCCGCTCAGTTGGCTCAATTGGCGCAGCAAGGTCAACGGCGGACGATTCCCGACTTAATCCACCAAGGGAAATGGATCGAACATGACGGACAACGTATGCTGAATATGTCATCCAACGATTATCTGGGTTTAGCCAATGACGATTCTTTACGCCGGCAGTTTTTGGAAAACTATGCGGATCAATTACCGCGCTTTACTTCATCCTCATCCCGTTTATTAACGGGGTCGTTCCCGATTTATCAGCAATTGGAAAGCCTAATTGCCTCCCGTTTCGGACGCGAAGCCTGTCTGCTGTTTAACAGCGGCTATCACGCCAACATCGGTATTTTGCCCGCCCTCTGTGATAAACAGACCTTAATCGTGGCGGACAAGCTGGTGCACGCCAGTATCATTGACGGTATCCGTCTAAGCGGCTGTGATTTTATTCGCTATCGCCACAATGATTATTCGCACTTACAACAAATCTTGCAAAAATCACACCGCACTTTTAAGCGGATCATTATCGTCACCGAAAGCCTGTTCAGTATGGACGGCGACATGGCGGATCTGAAAACCTTAGTAGGGTTCAAACGGCAATTCGACAATATTTTATTGTATGTTGACGAAGCCCACGCTATCGGCGCCTATGGCGAACAGGGATTAGGCATCGCCGAACAGATGAACTGTATCGGACAGATCGATTTATTGGTCGGTACATTCGGCAAAGCGCTGGCTTCCATGGGAGCTTATGCGGTATGCGACGGCGTGTTGCGAGAATATTTAATCAATAGCATGCGGCCGCTGATTTTTTCCACTGCCCTGCCGCCGTTTAACGTGACATGGACGCATTTTCTGTTCGAAAAATTACCGCAATTTGCCGGCCGCCGCCGGCATCTGGCTCGGTTAAGCGACCATTTACGTCAATATCTGCAAGAACATACGGAAATGCCGATGCCAAGCCAAAGCGGGATTATCCCTTACATTCTGGGCGATAATCAACGCACACTGGCAACCGCCGCCTATTTACAACAGCAAGGTTTCTACTGTCTGCCGATCCGTCCGCCGACCGTGCCGAAAGGCACTTCTCGTATCCGCGTGTCACTGACGGCGGACATGACCATGGAGGAATTAGACCGATTTATTCATTGTTTAGCGACGGTAAAAACTCGCTGAAACAGCACCGCACTTTGTATTACAGCTTAAAGGAATTGACCATGCAAACCCGATTGATTAACCGTGGACAGCAACATTTAATTGTTTATTTTGCCGGCTGGGGCACCACGCCGGATGCGATTAAACATCTGACATTACCTATCAATTATGATTTATTAATTTGTTACGACTATCAGGATTTAGCCCTTGATTTCGATTTTTCACCCTATCGGCACATGCGGACGGTAGCCTGGTCAATGGGCGTTTGGGCGGCGGAACGGGCTATGCGCCACATTCCTTTGCTCTCCGCCACGGCAATTAACGGAACCGGTTTACCCTGTCACGACCGATACGGCATTCCGCGGGATATTTTTGCCGGCACTATGGCCGGTTTAAACGCGGCTGCACGGACAAAATTCGAACGTCGGATGTGTGCGGATAAAACCGTTTTTGCGCAATATCAGCAATTTACCGCACGTCCTTTGGAAAACGTCCGTCAGGAACTCACCGCGCTTGACGCCTGTCTGCAACAGGATATGCGTACCGATTTAATTTCATGGACGAACAGCTGGATCGGCACACGGGATCGTATTTTTCCGGTTGAAAATCAGTTGGCTTACTGGCGGCCTCGCTGCGCTTATCAAACCGCTGATTTCGCCCATTACCCTTTTTTATCTTTCAGTACCTGGGAACAATTATGGACATCTCGTCAGGGCTAACGAAACCGTGCATTAAACGGCGTTTTAGCGCGGCTCTCGCCACCTATGATCAGCAAAGCGAAGTGCAGCGACGGATTAATCTACGGTTGCTGCAATTATTACAGCGTACCGGGAGAAAACATTTTCGGCACATTTTAGAAGTCGGTTGTGGCACGGGCGGATTAACCCGGTTATTGGCCCAACATTGCCGGGCGGCACAATGGACGCTCAACGATCTGTGCGATACCCGCTTTTTCATCGATAAGATCTTGCAAGGGCAAAATTATCAGTTCCACTGCGGTGACGCGGAAACCGTCCGTTTCACCTCACGTTACGATCTGATTGCCAGTGCTTCGGCATTACAATGGTTCAGCCGACCGCAAGCGTTTATCCGACAATGCGTCGATAAATTAAACAATGACGGATTACTGCTGTTAAGCACATTTTCGCCCGATAATCTCATTGAAATAAAAGAGCTTACCGGCATCGGTTTAACCTACCCGACAATCATGCAGTGGCGGCAATGGCTTTCGGAACGGTTTGATCTACTGCATTTAAGCGAACGGCAAATGATTTTAACCTTTGATTCCCCGCAGGTTATTCTACAGCATCTGCGGCAAACCGGCGTTACCGCGACACATCGCCAAATCTGGACAAAAAACCGTTTGCAGCGGTTTATCCGGCAATATCAACAACATTACCAAAACGAGCGGCGACAATATCCGCTGACCTATTCG
Organism: Pasteurellaceae bacterium LIM206; assembly: GCA_032586195.1. Taxonomy (GTDB): domain Bacteria; phylum Pseudomonadota; class Gammaproteobacteria; order Enterobacterales; family Pasteurellaceae; genus JAWHQP01. Next base: position 126,275 of record JAWHQP010000005.1, read on the forward strand.
CCTATTCTCATTTTGGCAAGAAAGCGGGAGTATCACCATGCATAACCAATCGGGAAAAGTCATTTTCATTTCGGGCATTGATACGGATATCGGCAAAACCGTCGCCACGGGTTATTACGCCAAACAATTAATGGCGCAAGGCTACAGCGTCATCACGCAAAAGATGATTCAGACAGGCTGCCGGCATATAGCGGAGGACCTTTTGGTCCATCGCAAAATTCAAGGCATTCCGTTAACCGAGGAAGACCGTCAGGGCATCACCTGTCCTTATGTATTTCATTACCCTTGTTCGCCGCATCTGGCCGCCAAGCTGGAACAACGTGCCATCGACATAAAAACTATCAAAAACAGCACCGCACTTTTGTGCCGCAAATACGACTATGTTCTCATTGAAGGAGCGGGCGGATTATTTGTGCCTTACAACGAAACGCAAACCACCTTTGATTATCTGTGCGAACAAAATTATCCGCTTATCCTGGTTACCTCAGGCCGATTAGGCAGTATCAATCACACGCTGTTGAACTTAACCGTATGCCGCCAACAAGGGATTGTGCTGCAGGCGGTCATTTATAATTTACAGCATAGTCAGGATGACATTATTTGCCGGGAAACACGGCGTTTTCTGCAAAACCATCTCAGCAAATATTTTCCTCAGACGGAATTCCACGTTCTGCCCAGATTAATTTTCTGATTTTATAAGAGATGGGCGCTTTTTAGCGTAAAAAATGATAATTTCCTTTGACTATTAGGGGATCTAACGGTAATATTCACGCCCTATGCAAAAGGTAAAACTACCCCTAACCGTTGATCCGGTTAAAGACGCTCAACGCCGATTGGATTATGAAGGTTATTATTCAGCTGATCAGCTCGAACGTTTGTCTGCGTCAGTAGTAAAAGTGCTCAGCGATGCACAGGTAACATTATCGTTTTTCATTGATCCGCAAAAATTAGTGGCAATGAAAGGTAAAGCAACCGTTGATGTCGAATTAGAATGTCAGCGCTGCGGCAAGGCTTTCGTTCAGACATTGGATTGTAACTTCTGTTACAGCCCAGTGGCTGATTTAGCCAAGATTGATGAGTTACCGGAAATTTATGAACCTATTGAATTCAATGAATTCGGGGAAATAGATTTAATCGGCACGATTGAAGATGAACTGATGTTAAGTTTACCCATCGTACCGATGCATGCATCCGAACACTGTGAAGTGTCCACGCACGAACAGGTCTTTGGCGAATTGCCCGAAGAATTGGCAAAAAAACCGAACCCGTTCGCTGTATTAGCCAGTTTAAAGCAAAAGTAAATTTAGGAGTATAGCCGATGGCTGTTCAACAAAATAAAAAATCTCGTTCTCGTCGTGACATGCGTCGTTCCCATGATGCCTTAACTACTGCCGCGCTATCGGTAGATAAAGCAAGCGGCGAAACTCATTTGCGTCACCATGTAACCGCCGACGGTTACTATCGTGGTCGTAAAGTGATCAATAAGTAATTTATATTACGTCATAAGGTAATCACTTGAGTCGTCTAACCCTTGCGTTAGATATGATGGGCGGGGACATTGGTCCCCGTATTACTGTCCCTGCGTCTATCAAAGCCTTGGAGCAAGATCCAATGCTTTCTTTACTATTGTTTGGCGACAGCCAGCAAATTAATCCTCTACTTGAAAATATTCCTCGGACATTGTGTGATCGCCTCCAAGTGCGTCATTGTGCCCGTGCGATCGACAATAATCAAAATCTTTCCCATGCTCTACGACACAGCAAAGGAACGTCTATGCGCCTGGCAATTGAAGCGGTACAAAAAGGCGAAGCCCAAGCCTGCGTGAGCGCCGGAAATACGGGTGCTCTAATGGGACTTGCCAAGGTCATTCTACAGCCGCTTAAAGGCATTCAACGCCCGGCCTTGGTTTCATTACTGCCGAATATGAAGGGCGGTAGCACCGTCATGCTGGATTTAGGGGCGAATATTGATTGCGACGCGGATAATTTACATCAATTCGCCTTAATGGGATCAGTGTTCGCCCAGCATCGGTTGAATTTAGTCTATCCCCGTATCGCTTTGCTTAATATCGGTATTGAGGAAATTAAGGGCTATAAATCCATTCGTGAAGCCGCAGAAACTCTGAAAAACGACACCGCACTTAATTATGTGGGATTTATCGAAGGCGACCTGCTGCTGAACGGTAAGGCCGATGTTATCGTCACTGACGGTTTCGTCGGTAACGTTGCCTTGAAAACCCTTGAAGGTGCGGCAAAAAATGTCATTTCCCTGCTGAAAGGAAAATCTAAAAACCATTTGCTTAAACCCATTTTCAGTTGGTTGGTACGGCATATTTTCAAGGATAGCTACCGCCGTTTACGCGAAATTAATCCCGATCAATACAATGGAGCCTCTCTAATTGGGCTGACCGCCGTCGTGGTGAAAAGTCACGGCAGTGCCAATATAGATGCATTCAACAGTGCAATTAAAGATGCTGCATTTCAAGCCCGTCATCAAATTCCGCAAAAAATATTGGAAGGCTTGCAAAGATATTAACCTTTTGATGTAAGAGACAATAATGAACAGTAAAATCCTAGCCACCGGCAGCTATTTACCGACAAAAATCAGAACAAATGCCGATTTAGAAAAAATGGTCGAAACCTCCGACGAATGGATCGTCACCCGTTCCGGAATCCGTGAACGCCGTATCGCGGCAGAAAACGAAACCGTTGCAACCATGGGATTCGAAGCAGCCAAAAAAGCTTTGGAGATGGCCGAACTTGACGCAAACGACATTGATCTCATCGTGGTCGGCACCACCACCCACAGCTATGGCTATCCAAGTGCGGCCTGCCAGATCCAAGGCTTGCTCGGCATTAAAGACACCATCGCCTTTGATGTGGCCGCCGCTTGTACGGGCTTTGTGTATGCATTAACGGTTGCCGATCAATTTGTACGCACGGGCAGAGTTCAAAAAGCATTGGTGATCGGTGCCGATCTGAACTCGCGCGTGCTGGATGAAACGGATCGTAGCACCGTAGTGCTATTCGGTGACGGCGCGGGAGCCGTCATTTTGGAAGCAAGTAACGAACAAGGGATTATTTCCTCTCATCTTCATGCAATGGCGGATACGCATGATATGCTTATCCTGCCTCGGGAGCAGCGCGGCGACACACAATCGGGCTATATCGAAATGCAGGGTAACGCCACGTTTAAGTTAGCGGTGGGGCAACTGTCAAGCGTGGTAGAAGAAACGTTAGCGGCGAATAACTTAGATAAAAAGGATTTAGATTGGCTCGTTCCTCATCAGGCCAATCTGCGTATTATCGCCGCCACAGCGAAAAAATTAGATATGAGCATGGATCAAGTCGTCGTTACCCTGGATAAATACGCCAATACCAGTGCGGCAACGGTACCGACCGCCTTAGATGAGGCGGTACGCGACGGACGCATTAAACGCGGTCAACTGCTGTTGCTAGAAGCGTTCGGTGGTGGTTGGACCTGGGGTTCAGTATTAGTGCGATTCTAAGAGTTCGTTTAATATAGTTAGAAAATATTGGTGCGGCAACGCACCATTTTCATCAAAAAAGGATAGAAATAGAAAATGAAAAAATTTGCAATGGTTTTTCCCGGACAAGGTTCACAGGCCGTTGGTATGTTAGCTGATTTAAACACCCAGTTTCCTGTGGTTGAAACGACTTTCAAAGAGGCTTCCGAAGTTTTAGGCTATGATTTATGGGCGTTGGTGCAACAAGGACCGGCCGAAGAACTCAACAAAACCTGGCAAACTCAACCCGCACTTTTGGCGGCCTCGGTGGCGATTTATCGCGTATGGCAACAGCAATACCCGGAACTAAAACCGGCACTCATGGCGGGGCATAGCTTAGGTGAATATTCCGCTCTGGTCTGCGCCGGCGCGATTGATTTCCAGGACGCGATCAAATTAGTGGAATTACGCGGTAAACTCATGCAGCAAGCCGTGCCTGAAGACACCGGGGCAATGTATGCCATTATCGGTTTAGATAACGATTCCATCATCAACGCCTGCAAAGCCGCCGAACAAGGTGAAGTGGTTTCGGCAGTGAACTTTAATTCTCCGGGCCAAGTCGTCATCGCAGGGGCGAAAGCGGCGGTTGAACGTGCCGCGGCTTTATGTAAAGAAGCGGGCGCCAAACGTGCTCTACCATTGGCTGTAAGCGTACCGTCACACTGTGCGCTCATGAAACCGGCGGCGGATCAACTTGCGGTATCTTTAGAAAGCATTACCTTCAAAGCTCCCGGCATCTCGGTGATTAATAATGTTGACGTGAAAAGTGAAAATGACGCGGAAGCTATCCGTAATGCACTTGTCCGCCAACTTTACAGCCCTGTACGCTGGACTGAAACCGTAGAAAAAATGGCAACCGCCGGAGTTGAAGTATTGGTAGAAATGGGCCCTAACAAGGTATTGACCGGCTTGACCAAACGCATTGTTAATACATTGCAGGCCTGCTCGGTTAATGATCCCGCATCATTAGCCGCTATCAACGATATTTTAGCTTAACCATAATTAAGGAGAAAATCTCATGCAGGGAAAAATCGCATTAGTGACGGGAGCAACCCGTGGTATCGGTCGTGCTATCGCCGAAGAATTAAGTGCCAAGGGAGCATTTGTGATCGGTACGGCAACCTCAGAAAAAGGAGCTGAAACCATTTCCGCCTATCTGGGGGACAAAGGTCAAGGTCTGGTGTTGAATGTGGCCGAACAGGAATCTATTGATACCGTATTAGCCCGTATAAAAGCGGACTTCGGCGATATTGATATTCTTGTTAATAATGCCGGCATTACCCGTGACAACCTGTTAATGCGTATGAAAGACGATGAATGGTTTGACATTCTGCAAACCAATCTGACCTCCGTTTACCGTCTGTCTAAAGCAATGCTGCGCAGCATGATGAAAAAACGTTTCGGCCGAATTATCACTATCGGTTCCGTTGTGGGTTCAAGCGGTAATCCGGGGCAATCGAATTATTGTGCCGCCAAAGCGGGTTTAATCGGCTTCAGCAAAGGATTGGCCAAAGAAGTGGCATCCCGCGGCATTACTGTCAATGTGGTGGCTCCGGGCTTTATTGCCACAGACATGACAGAAGTCCTGACTGAAGAACAAAAAGCAGGCATTCTTGCCAATGTCCCGGCGGGTCACCTAGGCGAGCCTAAAGATATCGCTAAGGCGGTGGCGTTCCTGGCTTCCGAGGATGCAAGCTATATTACCGGAATTACGCTGCATGTGAACGGCGGTTTGTACATGGCGTAATTTGCGTGATTTTTCGGCAAAATTGAGTGCGACCCCATAGCCAAATAATGCACTTAATGCTAAAATCACCTTGTCTTTAACGTTGGTTACGCAATGATTTGCCTATGCAAACAACGTAACTAAAATTTTAACTGTATGTTTTTTGATGGGAAAATCGTAATTTTCAAGTTCGTTCGGAAAGAAAGGCTTGCAAGTTAATAAAAAATACATACACTATCTACTTTATCGCATTGGGCGAGACTACTATAGGAAAAAAAAATGAGCATTGAAGAACGCGTAAAAAAAATCATTGTTGACCAATTAGGTGTTAAAGAAGAAGAAGTGAAACCGGAAGCTTCATTCATTGAAGACTTAGGCGCAGACTCTTTAGACACCGTTGAATTGGTGATGGCTTTAGAAGAAGAATTCGATATCGAAATTCCTGATGAAGAAGCTGAAAAAATTACTACGGTTCAGTCAGCGATTGATTACGTTCAAAACAATCAATAATTACTTTGAGGCGGTTTAAAAACCGCCTAAATTTTTGCTTTTTTTCTACCTTTTTCGTCCTTTCCCTGTTTTATCTATTCTGCAAAATCATTTCCAATTATGCCTATTTTTTGATTTAGATAAAACTTTTCGCAAACTCTCCTTTAAACTCCATTAAATATATTGAGCTTTTTAATCAAAGCCGTATGATGAGCACAGTTTTTAACCTATAACTCTTTTGGGGAGCTTACATGCTTTATTTAGAATTCTTATTTCTATTATTAATGCTCTACACGGGCAGCCGCTTCGGCGGTATCGGTCTAGGAGTGATTTCAGGAGTCGGCCTGGTTATCGAAGTTTTTGTACTCAGAATGCCGCTCGGTAAAGCCCCGATCGACGTGATGCTCGTTATTCTCGCCGTTGTGACCTGTGCTTCCGTGCTTGAAGCCGCCGGCGGCTTAAAATATATGCTGCAGATTGCCGAACGCATATTGCGCAGTAATCCCAAACGGATTACGATCCTCGGCCCGATTGTAACCTATCTGATGACATTCATGCTCGGTACCGGCCATTCGGTTTATTCTATCATGCCGATCATCGGTGATATCGCATTGAAAAACAAAATCCGTCCGGAACGCCCGATGGCCGTTTCTTCCGTTTCTTCTCAGCTGGCAATCACCTCAAGCCCGTTATCTGCCGCCATTGCATACTATCTGACTCAGATTACCCAGATTCCCGGCTATGAACATATCACATTATTGAATATTATCTCCGTCACCGTGCCGGCTACTTTCATCGGCACTCTCGCAATGGCGCTGTATAGCTTGCGCCGCGGTAAAGAGCTGGAAGATGATCCCGAATACCAACGCCGTTTACAAGACCCGGTATGGCGTGAACGTATTCTTAACACCACGTCAACCTCATTAAACGTAGAATTGCCGCAATCCGCCAAACTCGCCGTTTACCTGTTCGTACTTTCTTTGCTTTCCGTGGTGGTCATCGCCATGTTGCCTGAAATCCGTACCGTCGGCGTGCCCGTGGACGGCAAACCGATCAAACCGATTTCAATGTCTTACATCATTCAAATGATGATGTTGGCCTTCGGCGGTATTATTCTTGTCGCCACCAAAACCAACCCGCAAACCGTACCAAACGGAGTGGTATTCAAATCAGGCATGGTGGCATGTATCGCGATTTTCGGTATCGCCTGGATGAGTGATACCTATTTCCAATACGCTATGCCGGAATTTAAGGCTGCGGTAACTCACATGGTGGAAAATTACCCTTGGACTTTCGCCCTTGCCTTATTCGCGGTATCCGTGGTGATTAACAGCCAGGCGGCAACCGCAGTAATGATGCTGCCGGTGGGTATCAGCCTCGGCTTGCCTGCTCCGGTATTAGTGGGTTTAATTCCCGCTACTTACGCTTACTTCTTTATCCCGAACTACCCTTCCGATATCGCCACCGTAAACTTCGACGTTACCGGAACCACCAAAATCGGTAAATATTACTTCAACCACAGTTTTATGATACCGGGGTTAATCGGTGTTATCGTGGCATGCTGCGTCGGCTACCCATTAGCTCACCTCATTATCGTCTGATCCCACCGCCCCGATTGTCTGTCGGGGCCGTTATTTAAGGTAAATGACAAAAGTGCGGTGTTGAAAATCTAAGTTTTATAAATATAAAAAAACTCGAATTTTCAACACCGCACTTTTAGTCGATCAACCGCCAGCTGTCACCATTCAGTTTGAACTAATCATCCCTATTTTGGTCATAAAAAACGATATTTTTCTCCAAATAAAAAAGGAAACACAATGAAATTAACCCAAATATCAACTGCAATTTTAAGTTTCGGCTTGGCGACACAAGTCTTCGCCGCACCGTCCGCCAAACAGGATCCTCTTGCTAATGTGCCGTTTGCCAACAAGACGGCTCAAGGCTACAGCTTAGACTTCGACAGCAAAGCGTTCAAACCGGCGCAGACGAATTTAAACGGCAAAACCGTTAAATACCGTGCGGTAGAAAAAATTGTCTATGTAAAACATCCTGTCGAACCCGATTATCAAACCATCAATTTCTATGTTCCCGAAGAATATTTCCACAACGGCAGAGTAAACGGTTTTACCGCTGAAACAGCGCCTATTTTCCTGCCTAATTCTGTCGGCGGCTATATGCCGGCTAAAGCAACCACGGCAAGTGAAAAAGGCATGGACGGCAAACCGAGCACCATTGTTACCGCTCTTTCCAAAGGTTATGTAGTCGCCAGCGTAGGCGCCCGCGGACGCACCTTAAAACAGGGCGATACCTACACTGGCAAAGCGCCGGCAGTGATTGTGGACTTAAAAGCCGCCGTGCGTTACCTGCATGCCAATGACGCCAAAATGCCGGGGGATGCCAATAAAATCATCTCTAACGGTACCAGCGCCGGCGGGGCAATGTCCGCCCTGTTAGCCGCCAGCGGTGATAATGCCGATTATCAAAAATATTTAAAAGAAGCGGGCGCGGCCAACGCCAGTGACACCATTTTCGCCGCTTCCGTATATTGCCCGATTACCAATTTAGAACACGCTGATATGGCGTACGAGTGGGAATTCAACGGGTTAAACGATTACAGCCGTATGGATATGTCAAAACTCAACGCCCGTACTTTCAATGATCGCTCGGAATCGATGCCGACGATTGAAGGCACCTTGAGCCAAGAGCAGATTGCCCTTTCCGATACCTTAAAAGCCCAATTTCCGGCGTATTTAAACTCTCTTAATCTGAAAGATGAACACGGTAACGCGTTAACCCTGGATAAAGACGGCAACGGTTCATTCCGTGACTTCGTCAAATCTTATTTGATTGCCTCCGCCAATAAAGCCGTCAGCACAGGTACGGATCTTTCCGATATATCGTGGGTTACCTTGAAGGACGGTAAAGTTATCGATATCGACTGGCACGGCTACATTCACGCCAAAAAACGGATGAAATCGCCGCCGGCCTTTGACGCGCTGGATTTAAGCTCGGGCGAAAACGATGAATTCGGCAGTGCCCACCTGCAAGCGCGGCATTTCACCCCGTACAGTCTGGAACACAGTACGGTGAAAGGCAGCAAAATAGCGGATGTCGATATTATCAAAATGCTTAACGCGATGAACTATGTGGATAATCCGAAAGCGGCGCAGCATTGGCGTATCCGAGTGGGGACCTCCGATTATGATACTTCCCATGCTATTTCCGCCATGCTCAGCGCGAGTCTGCGCATGAACGGCCGTGAGGTGGATTATGCCTTGCCTTGGGGCGTGCCGCATTCCGGCGATTATGACCTTGATGAATTATTCCAATGGACTGATAGCATCAGCAAGAAATAATCGCTAATCGATTAAGATACCTCAAGTGCGGTGCTGTTTTTATGAGTTTTTTAATCTTGAAACTCTCAAAAACAGCACCGCACTTTTCTTTTACTTTCCTCATTAAATATTATTTAATAAGAATCCGTTTTTACCCTCGTTACAGTAATAATCGGCCCAATTATTCATCATTCATGTTATGATACGGCCTTATTTTATTTTTTACATTAAGGAGAGTGTTATCAAATGGTGTCTTGGTTTTATAAATTTTTTAAAATGGAATCCGCCGGCGGTATTCTGTTATTTTTCTTTGCGCTATTAGCCATGATTTTTGCCAACTCGGGATTGAGTGCGCTTTATTTTAATTTTCTGGATATTCCGGTTAAAGTTCAGTTTGGCGACTTTATGATTGATAAATCCCTGTTGCATTGGATCAACGATGGATTTATGGCCGTATTCTTCGTGCTGGTGGGATTGGAAGTGAAACGCGAATTGCTTGAAGGTTCGCTTTCCAGCTATCAGCAAGCCGTTTTCCCCGCTCTGGCGGCATTGGGCGGTATGATTGTGCCTGCACTGGTGTACAGTTTCATTACTCACTCTCACCCCGAACTGCACAACGGCTGGGCAATTCCAATGGCGACCGACATCGCTTTCGCTCTCGGAATTGTAGCGTTATTAAGCGATCGCGTGCCGTTGCCGTTAAAAGTCTTTTTGCTCGCTTTAGCCATTATTGACGACCTGGGCGCGATTGTGGTGATTGCATTGTTCTTTTCGGAAGGATTAAGCACACCGGCATTGATTATTTCCGCCGTGGCCATTGTCGGGCTGATTATCTTAAATCGATTAAAAATCGGGCATTTATGCGCCTATCTAATCCTTGGCCTGGTATTATGGGCGGCGGTATTAAAATCCGGCGTGCACGCTACTCTGGCGGGTGTGATTATCGGCTTCTGCATTCCGTTAAAAGATAAAGACGGCAACAGTCCGCTGCATCAGATGGAACATATTCTATCGCCATGGAGTTCATTCTTTATCCTGCCATTGTTCGCTTTCGCCAACGCGGGCGTATATTTAGGCAATGTGGATACGGGATTAATCGCTTCCGCATTGCCGATGGGAATCGCTCTGGGGCTGATTATCGGCAAACCACTCGGGGTATTCGGTTTCAGTTATTTAGCGGTGAAATTACGTATTGCGAAACTGCCGGACGGAGTGAATTTGAAACAGATTCTCGCCATTGCGGTACTATGCGGTATCGGGTTCACTATGTCCATGTTCTTAGCCAGCCTCGCCTTTGAGGGAGGTTCCGACGCTACCATCAATACGCTTTCACGTTTAGGTATTTTAATCGGCTCAATCGTGTCCGCCTGTCTAGGTTACGGCTTATTGAAAGCCGCCACGCAAAAATAAACAAAACTCGGAAAAACAACACCGCACTTGACGTGCCGCTCCGAGCAAAAAAAAAGGTTAAAGCTTAATCGCTTTAACCTTTTTTTCATTTTCGGAAGAATGAATTATTTTGTGCCGTTTAACTGGATTGTCACACGGCGATCCGGTGCCAGACAGGCAATTAACGCTTTACGACCTTTTACATGATCACAGCTGTTACCTGTAACCGGATTGGCCTCACCATAACCCGTCGCAGTAATTGCATTTGCCGCTACGCCCTTACCTACAAGGTAATTTGCCACGGTTTCGGCGCGGTGTTGGGAAAGTTTAAGGTTATAATCCTCTTTGCCCATACGATCGGCATAACCTGCGACATCCACTTTTGCATTGTTAACCTGAGCAATTTCGTTATAAATCCCGTCCAAAGTTTCTGTGGCGGCAGGTTTCAGGTTATATTTGCCGGAGTTAAACAATACGTCCGAGCTCAATGAGAAGGTTTTGGTGGCGATAGGCTCGGCAACCGGAACCGCAACACCTTGACCGAAACGGTAGGATAAACCTAAGGTTACAGAACCGATATCCGGGGTGAAATCTGTATCTTCATAACCGGACCATTTATTATCACGGCCAACATTTTCAATCCATTGATATTCCAAACGGAGTGCCAGTTCAGGCAAAATGGCGTATTCAAGACCGGCGGCAAAGGTTGGCGAGACTTTAAGTGAATGACCGGCTTCATCAGAATAATAATCTTTATGATCGGTACGAATCAATGCCGCTCCGATACGGGCATAAATATCTAAACCGTCTAATATTTCATAGCTTGGTTTTAAGCTTAAGTTCACACCGTGATTAGTAAACTTCCCGGTTTTAGCATCCGGTTCTCTTAAACGAAGACGACCGTAATCATCATAGCCTAATTCTACGGCCAAACCGAAATTATCACGATTAAAGATTTGGTAACCACCAAACACACCATAAGTGACAGAATTTTTCTTAACACCGAATTCATCGAAATTATGGAACGCGTCCACACCGTCATGATAGGAAGCCCAGCCTACTCTGGCCCCTGCATAGAAGGTATTTTCCTGCGGAGCCGCTTGAGCTAACGAAGCTGCCGTTAAGCCGGCTATAACTAATGCGATTGCTGTTTTTTTCATATATTGGTTCCTCATTATGATTAATAAGCAAATTCATTATCAGCTAAGAAATAAAACAATGCAATAGCTAATCACTTCAATTAAAGCTTACAAATTATATTAATTATTAAATATTCCTTATCATGAACCGTGTCATTCAATAATTTTTATAAACCGGTACCGATAACAAAAGTGCGGTGTTAAAAATCAGAATTTTAACACCGCACCTTGGAATATCACATAATAAGGCTCTTCACCACTACCACCAATACGGATGATGTCGGTGTCCGATGCCGACACCGATAGTCGGAACGACTACCATACCCGTCCGAGAAATCTTATTGCCGGAATTTAATCGATCCTGCCCGGCGGTGCGATCACTGCCGTTTACGGGAATATCCATTTCGTCGGGCTGTTTCACTCGCTGAGAGGCCGGTACGGTATTTCCCGAATACACTTTATTACTATACGCCTGCACCGCCGCCATATCTAACGGAGCTTGCGGTTGGTATTGAGGTTGTGACGAACAGGCCGCCAAGCCCGACGCCGCCATAGTTAATAGGATTAATTTTATTTTCATTGTTCAGCCCCCTTTGCATACACCATCGGATAATATTTTTCCTTTTTCATTGATATTCTGTAACGCTTCCGTATGCCCGTTTAACTCTTCTTTCTCCTGAATTTTTTGGGATAAGACCGGATCATCAATGTTAAAAACCGGCGCATATCGCATATTCTGCGGCGCTTTATCTTTGGATAATGTCGCTCCCGAAATACGGGCATAATAGTCGTTTTTATTTTTATCTACCTGATAAGTTGTGGAATCCGTTAACTCCACACCCGCCTCCGAAGCGTAACCCCTGCATACTCCCGCACCGGATTCATAAATAGAATGAGAAGTTTTATCTTCAGTAATTTCAAACGTTTCAAATTCAATACTATTGCCTAACGCTTGCGCGTCATCCTGTTGGGACGGATCCAATCGTTCGGTATTACCGTTAATGACATAGACCACATTAGCGTGAGCGGATAAGACAAACAAGATTAATGGAATTGAATATGTTAAGACTTTCATCATAAATTTCTCTCATTAACTTCATATAACTCAAGGGGAAGGGCATCAGGATCCTGAAAAAATGTAAAACGTTTTCCCGTTAATTCATCCGTGCGAATAGGTTCGCATTCAATATGGTCATGTTTTAAACTCGCCACCGCAACGTCTAAATCAGCCACCTTAAAAGCCAAATGACGTAAGCCGCAAGCCTCGGGACGGCTTGCACGCTTTGGTGAATCAGGAAAAGAAAATAATTCAATCCGGCTCCCATCAGGAAAACAAAGATCCAGTTTATAGCTATCACGCCGGTGACGGTAAGTTTCGGCGATTATTTTAGCACCTAATATCTGAGTATAAAAGGATTTTGAACGTTGATAATCGGAAGCGATGATCGCAATATGATGAAAGCCTTGAACAAACAAACCCATTATTACCCTCTCTGCAATAAAAATGATCCGACTTATTCACTTTATACCACGTTTTATTACAAAATAACCAATTTTTTATAAAAACAGTTACTTTTTCGGGTTTATTTGTTAGGCGTCAAAGCCTTATGTTTTTCCTCCTCCTGCGCATTCAAGGCATCGCGGGCGGAACGAATACTTTTTTCCAGCAATTCGCGTTTAGGATCATTTTCCGGCAACAGTTTTAACATCATCGCCCAGCTGACAATCGCCATTTTATAATCCTCCCGTTCAAAATAGCGCAGAGCAAGCATGCTCAAGGCGGCAAGATTGGTGTGTTCCTTGCGAATCACCTGTTTCAGATATTCTTCGGCCTTGGCTTTGTCAGCCTCGTCTTCCGAATACATCAGCACGCGGGCATAAGCCAGCTGATATTCCGTATTGTCGGGTTCAAGCTGCAAAGCCTTCGCGTAACTATCGGCCGATAACTGCAAATTCCCCGAAGAGAAACCAAGCTGCCCGAGCAGCCACCAGCCTTCGGCATCCTGCGGCTGTTGTTGTAATTTCATGCGAAGTGCGGTGCCGAATTGCAGAATTTCTTCATCAGTTAACGGTTTGCTTTCTTCTTCCTTTAAACGTTCATAGAAATACGGCAGCTTTTCGTAGCTTTTTACCGCCATTTCCTGCATTTTCCAACCGCCGACGGGAGAATAGGCAACAACAGCGATGATCCCCAAAGCTAAAAATCCGGACACAAACCATAGTTTGCTGAAGGATTGATTATTCTCCGCCGCCGTTTGTGATTCGGGTATATCCTGCAGTAACGCCTGCTGCAATTCCACTTTTGCCTGCCCCGCATTTTCCAGCAGGCCTTCTTTTTCACCCTGTTCAAGTTCTTTTAAGCGGTCGAAATAGAAAGCTTTGTTCAGCTCATCGCGATTAATTTGCGGCGACGGCTTTGAACGGCGCAACAACGGATAAAAACAAACGAACGCCATAATTAAGGTAAATAAAGCTGCGATTAACCAAAAATTCATGATGATTCCTTATTTTTATCATTCAATAATGCGCTCAAACGCTGCTGCTCCTGTTGGGAGAGAGTCGGTTCAAAAACTCCGGATTTCGACACCGCACTTTGTCCGGACTGAACCGAATTCCGTTCGGAATTTAACTTGTGTTTGCCACGCAGCACAAAGAACACTCCGCCTAAAATACACAATGCCGGAATAACCCACAGAAAAACGGTGGCGACGGTGAGAGGCGGATCGTAAGTGACAAAATTGCCATAACGCTCAACCATATAATTCACCACGTCCTGTTTGCTTTTGCCCTCTTCCAGCAGCTCAAACACTTTGGCCCGCATATCTACCGCAATGGTCGCGTTGGAATCCGCGATGCTGTTATTCTGGCACTGCGGACAACGCAGGGATTCGGTTAAACTATGGTAATCGCTTTCCTGCTGCGGCGAAGCGAAGTTAAAGGTATCAATGGCGGCAAAGCCCGTTGAAGCCGTTAGCAAAGCCAAAAGTACGGTGACGCTAAAAACTTTGGCGTTTAAACCTCGGCTTCGCTGCCGATGGTGCCGAAGGCATAGCAATCGTGCACAGAGATTGCCTATCAAAATGAACGTTTTTTTCATATCTTTCCCTTATGGCTTCGCCTCGGTACTGAGTTTATCATAAAGCGGTTTCAGGCTATTCGCCCACACCTGAGCGTTCACATCACCGGCATGACGGTAATGAATAACACCCTCGCCATCCACTAAAAAGGTTTCAGGCGCTCCATACACCCCTAAATCCAGCGCCAGCGCGCCTTTTTCATCCTTCAGTACCACCTGATAAGGATTTTTCAATTCCTTCAGCCATTTAATCGCTTTATCCGTTTGATCCTTATAATCAATACCTATGATAGTAATGCCTTGTTCCGCCAACCGATTGAGAAATTCATGCTCCGCCTGGCAGGTCGGACACCAGGTTGCCCACACATTGACCAGAATAGGTTTTCCCTGCCGGAACAGATTAAGATCGTAGCTTTTATCCGTAAACAAGTCCTGGGCGGTTTTCACTGGCATGACCTTGCCGATCAAGGCACTCTCCAACGCTTTCGGATCATCACCTTGCGAATTACGCTGCAGTTGCACTAAAAACGCCACCACTAACGCCAAAAAAATAATTAACGGAAGATAAAGTTTTTTATTCATCGCAAGTTCCTATGATCTGTTGAGCAAATTGGCGAAACGGTAACGACGATCAAACATACACAGCAGACCGCCCAACGCCATAAACACGCCGCCAAACCAAATCCAACGCACAAACGGCTTGTAATAAAGCCGCAACGCCCATGCGTTATCCGGCAAACGTTCGCCCAGCGCCACATAGAGATCACGGCTGAAACCCCAGTCGATCGCCGCTTCGGTCATCGACATACGGCTGACGGTGTAAAAGCGTTTTTCCGCGTACAATGTGGTCTCATGCTTACCGTTTTTACTGATGTCCACCTTTGCCTTGCCGCCCGAATAGTTCGGCCCGTCCGCATTAGAAATACCGTTAAACTGAAAAGCGTAGTCACCTACTTTAACCACATCGCCCGCCTGCATACGCACATCGCGTTCAATACTGTAATTCTGGCTGAAAGCAATACCCCATACGGTCATGGCAACGCCTAAGTGCGCCAACACCATGCCCCAATGAGAACGGGAAAGTTTAGTCAGCCCCGCCCAAAAGCCACTGCGATGGGTCGCCCGTTGATGAAGTTCGTACAGGCTTAACAACACAATAATCGCCGCCATCATCACACCCAGCACCGCAGTAACGGTCAGTTTATCCTGTAGCCAATAAGGTAAGACAAAGCCCAGCACTACCATGAGCAGTAAACTGATTATCACCGGCTTGCGGATAGCGGAAAACTGATCCCTGCGCCATTTTACCAAAGGCCCGATACCCAACAGCAGGGCAAACGGAGTCATCAGAATCACAAACATTTGATTAAAGAACGGTGCCCCGATGGAAATGGAACCCAAACCAAGCTGCTTATGCACCAACGGCAACAGCGTGCCGAGCAGCACGACGGAAAGTGCGGTGAGTAAAAACAGATTATTGAAAAATAACATGGTTTCCCGTGAATAGCGTTCCGCATTCTGACGGGAACGAATCTGTCCGCCCTTATAAGCGTATAACGCCAGGGAACCACCGATCACAAGAACTAAATAGGCCAAAATATACAATCCTCTCGTCGGATCCGAAGCAAAGGCGTGAACGGAAACCAAAATACCCGAACGTACCAGGAAAGTACCCAGCAGGCACAGCGAAAACGCTAAAATGGCTAACAACACCGTCCATGCTTTAAAGGAACCGCGTTTTTCCGTAACCGCTAAGGAATGCAGCAAACCGGTACCCGCCAACCAAGGCATCAGGGAAGCGTTTTCCACCGGGTCCCAGAACCACCAGCCACCCCAGCCGAGCTCGTAATACGCCCACCATGAACCCAGCACAATACCGAGAGTGAGAAATACCCAAGCGGCTAAAGTCCAAGGACGTGACCAGCGAGCCCAAGCGGTATCAAGCTTACCCGTCATCAACGAAGCAATGGCAAAGGCAAAGGCAACAGAAAAACCCACATAGCCCATGTACAACAACGGCGGATGGAAAATCAATCCCACATCCTGCAGCAACGGATTGAGCTCTCGGCCGTCAATCGGCACGTTCGGCAAGGTGCGTAAAAACGGATTGGAGGTAAAAATGATAAACAGCATAAAGCCGATGGTAAGCAAGCCCATAATGCTTAACACGCGGGCGGTTGCTTCCTGCGGCAAGGGCTTGCTGAAAAAGGCGACCGCCGCTCCCCACAGGGAAAGCAGCCATACCCACAATAGAAACGAGCCCTCATGAGCTCCCCACACCGCCGACAAACGATAAATCAACGGCAGGCGGCTGTTAGAATTGTTCACCACATATTGCACGGAAAAATCATTCACCGCAAAGGCGTAAAACAGGCAGCCGAAAGCCACCGTGAGGGTGAGAAACAAGCCGTAAGTCATCGGGCGGGCCAGCGACATCAGCTGATTATACCGTTTATAGGCTCCCGACAACGGAAAAATAGCGAGCAAAATCGCAATCGCCAAACTTAACGCTAAGGCATAGTTGCCTAATTCAGGGATCATTTTCCATCCTCTTGTAATAATTTATTCTGCATATCACGCTCGCTTTCGCCGTGCAAATCCTGTTCCGTCACGCCCATCGGCTTATGCACTTTTTCCATTTTTTCGCTTAAATCCGGCGGCACATAGTTTTCATCATGTTTTGCCAACACTTCCGTCGCCACCAGTAATTTCGGTTCGCTCAACACGCCCTGTGCCACAATGCCCTGCCCTTCACGGAATAAATCCGGCAAAATGCCTTCGTATTCTACGCTGATGGCAGGCCCGATATCATTTAGATCAAACCGCACCTTGAGACTGCTCGGATCGCGTTTCACCGAACCTTCCACCACCATGCCGCCGACCCGAATCCGCTGCCCCACTTCAGGCTTGGCGTTCGGATCGTCATTTTTGCCATAGATCACTTCGGACGGCGTATAAAATAAATCAATATTCTGCCGTAGAGCATACAGCACCAACGTCGATGCCACCGCAACACCCAGCAGCACGAACAGAATTAACGACAAGCGGGATTTGCGTCTCGGATTCATAAGGTTCCTCCCGTTCTATGCGCTTGCAAACGTTGTTCGCGTTGCTGTTCGCGGCGGATTTCATTCAACACTGCCCGTTTGCCCCGATAGCTGCTCAGGGTTAACCACAATAAAATCACAAAAGAAATACCATAGGCAAGCCACACATAAAAGCCATAGCCGCCCATGTTAAAGAAATCATGCCAACTCTGAAAAAACATAACTCACTCCATATCGTAAAATTCGTTAAAAATTAAAAAACTCGGCAATACAGCACCGCACTTTAACGCACCAAGGCTTTTACCCAAGGACGTTTTTGTTCATCTTTTAATAATTCTACCCGATAGCGTACCAAAAAAAGCCACAGGGTGAATACCATAAAGCCCAAAATACTCACAATCAACGGAATCAACATTGGTGTGGCGATGGACGGTTTCTCAAATTTGGTAATGCTGGCCCCTTGGTGTAAGGTATTCCACCATTCCACGGAAAAATGAATGATAGGCAGGTTAATCACGCCCACCACGCACAGAATAGCGGCCGCTTTCATGCCCGTTGAACGTTCCTGAAAAGCGGAGAAGAGCGCCAATACGCCGAGGTATAGGAAAAATAAAATCAGCTCTGCGGTCAGACGGGCGTCCCATACCCACCAGGCGCCCCACATCGGTTTACCCCATACGGCACCGGTGACCAAAGCCAAAAAGGTAAAGACCGCTCCAATGGGCGCCATGGCAATCATGGCCAAATAGGCCTGGCGAATTTGCCACACCAACGCCACTAAGCCCGCCACCGCCATAGAACCGTACACCCCCATTGACCAAATGGCGCTCGGCACATGCACATACATAATGCGAAAACTGTTGCCCTGCTGGTAATCTGCGGGAGCGAACGCCAGCCCCCAGACGATGCCTAGCGCCAATAACAGCACGGCGAGCACCGCCGTGTAGGGAATAAATTTACCGCACAAATGATATTGGGTTTCAGGCTTTGCATAGGGATGTAACCATTTCCACATTTTTGTTTTCCTTGTATCCTTTTAAATTCTTTTATTGATCTAAACTAATGCGCAATGCCGCCGCAATAGCAAAGGGAGCCAGCGTCAATGCCGCCACCAGCATGGCTGCCAGAATAGCCAGCTGCCCGTTATAAGACAGATTCAGTGCTGCCGCGTCCAATACCGAAGCCGAAAAGATCAGTACCGGAATAAACAACGGCACTACCAGCAGGCTTAACAGCACACCGCCCTTGCGTAATCCCACGGTTAACGCCACCCCGATGGCGCCAAGACAGCTCAAGACGGGCGTACCGATGAGCAAGGTCAGCACTAAGGCAAACCAGATTTTCAGCTCTAACGACAGCAATAAAGCCGCAATCGGCGACAACAGAATTAACGGCAGCCCGGTCAACAACCAATGCGCGATAACTTTGGCCAAAGCGGTAAGCTGCAACGGCTGAGCGGTGAGCAATAATTGTTCCAGCGAACCGTCCATAAAATCGTCACGAAACAGTCGTTCAAAGGATAATAACGCAGATAACAATGCCGCTACCCACGCAATTCCCGGGGCGATTTTACCTAATAGTACGGGATCGGGCCCGATCACCAGCGGAAACAAGGTAATCACCAGCAAAAAAAACCACAACGGATTTAAAATTTCCGCCTGTTTACGCATGGCAATACGCAATTCACGCTTGATGATTTCGATAAATATCATTGATTTTCCAAATAATTATAATTCTCTAAATTGATCTTTTGCAGCAAACCGCTCGGCACTTCCTGATGACTGGTCAGAATCACCATTCCCCCCTGCCGAACATGCCGCTCAAATAAGGCGGTCAACACTTTTACCCCGTTTTTATCAATGGCGGTAAAGGGTTCGTCCAAAATCCATAGCGGTGCATTGGAAAGCCACAGACGAGCCAAAGCAATGCGTTTTTGCTGTCCGGCCGAAAGCTGCGCGGCGGCAATATCTTCACGCCCCAACAACCCCACTTTTGCCAACACATCCCATAAAATATCATCACCTTGTCGGCAATCGCTGATTTGCTGATAGAAACGCACATTTTCCCATGCCGTCAGCTCAGGTTTGATGCCCGCATGATGACCGAGATAGAGCAGATAATAATGATAGTCCTCACGACATTTCGAAATCTGCTCGGAATCCCACCGCACTTTGCCCCGCAAGGGCTGAGACAAACCTGCCAAAATCCGTAACAGACTGGTTTTGCCAATGCCGTTATGTCCTTCAATCTGAATAAAATCCCCCGTCCGTACGGTAAAATTTAATTCCGTAAACAAAATATTCTCGCCCCGCCGGCAGGCAAGCCGTTCAATTTGCAGTTGATGTTGATTCGACATAGGTTTTCTCTAAAAAATGAGGTTAGATTCTAGCATAAGGCAGTCAAAATTCGTAATTCTACCTGAAATATCCACATACCTCTTTAGTGTTAAAATTCAATTTTATTGATTTAGCACAACATTTATTTGCCGCATTCCGGCACAAAGACGAATGAAACTGTATCGGCTATTTTTGCAAACCCCTTTATCTGCGGCAACCTGAATTGATTAAGCAAATTTTATGTAAAAATATTATTAATTACGTTCTATTCCAAAGCCGATATAAATACAGTGCTATCAAACAGGAAAACAAGATTAAAATTTAATTTCAATGAAATTATCAGATGTTTATCCTGTTTTATTTTTAGGGAAATCCTTTTCGTAAAAATAAAATTCTAAAAAATTCGTTGACATACACATTATAGGGGGTAATATGTTCGTCAGTAACGAATTAAGGAATTAAAAAATATGTATAACACAACAGCTTCTTTATTACTCAACCTGCTTCTCTCACCCTCGGTGTGCGGCTAGGTTGTGGACGATAGAAGTTAATAAAATTCCATAATACCAACCCGCGCTTTTAGCGGGTTTTTTCGTATTTAGCATATTGAATATTTTGAAGGATATAACTATGGCAAATAATAACGTAATCATTTTCGATACGACCTTGCGTGACGGTGAACAGGCTCTGAAAGCAAGCCTGACGGTAAAAGAAAAACTGCAGATTGCTCTGGCGCTGGAACGTTTAGGGGTAGATGTGATGGAAGTCGGCTTTCCGGTATCCTCGGCAGGCGATTTTGAATCGGTGCAAACCATCGGTCGTCATATCAAAAATGCCGTAGTATGTGGCTTATCCCGTGCGGTGGATAAAGACATCGATGCAGTTTATGAAGCATTGAAAGAAGCGGAACGTTTCCGTATTCACACCTTTATTGCCAGTTCCGCCCTGCATGTGGAAGCAAAGTTCAAAAGTACCTTTGAAGATGTAATGGAACGTGCGGTAAAAGCGGTGAAACGTGCCAGAAACTACACCGATGATGTGGAATTTTCCTGTGAAGATGCGGGCCGTACCGGTATTGACAATATCTGCCGTATCGTGGAAGCGGCGATTAATGCCGGCGCGACTACGGTCAATATTCCCGATACGGTAGGTTTCTGCCTGCCGACCGAATACGGTAATATTATTCATCAGGTAATGAATCGCGTACCGAATATCGACAAAGCGGTGGTGTCCGTCCACTGTCACAACGATCTGGGCATGGCAACCGCCAATTCGCTGACCGCCGTATTAAACGGAGCGCGTCAGATTGAATGTACCGTTAACGGTATCGGTGAACGTGCGGGGAATACCGCATTGGAAGAAGTGGTGATGGCAATTAAAACCCGTCAGGACATGTTTAACCTGGATACTCGTATTAACAGCCAAGAAATTCACCGTGTAAGCCAGATGGTGAGCCAAATCTGCAATATGCCGATCCAGCCGAACAAAGCCATTGTAGGTGAGAATGCCTTCTCGCACTCCTCCGGCATTCACCAGGACGGTATGTTGAAAAACAAAAATACCTACGAAATCATGTCACCGGAAACCATCGGTCTGAAAAAAGAAAAATTAAACTTGACCGCCCGTTCCGGTCGTGCGGCGGTAAAAGGTCATATGAGCGATATGGGATACACCGAAACGGATTACGATCTGGATAAATTGTACCAAGCTTTCTTAGCCCTCGCGGACAAAAAAGGTCAGGTGTTCGATTACGATTTGGAAGCCTTGGCATTTATTGATATGCAGAAAGGCGACGAGGATCGCCTGATTCTGGACGTGATCACCTCGCAGACTATCAGCGGCTTGCCGGCTTCCGCCTTTGTGCAGGTGGAACTGGACGGCAAACGCATTAATCGGGTTTCCAACGGCGGTAACGGCCCGGTGGACGCGGTGTACAATGCCATTATGCAGATCGTAGGTATGAATTTGAATATGTCTCACTATAATCTGACCGCCAAAGGTGAAGGCGCCGAGGCGCTCGGTCAGGTGGATATCGTGGTGGAATACCAAGGGCGTAAATTCCACGGTGTAGGCTTGGCGACGGATATCGTGGAGTCCTCCGCCCGTGCGCTGATTCACGCCATCAACGCCATTTACCGTTCACAAAAAGTAGCGGATTTAACCAAAAATTTAAAACATTAAACATAATTTCAATAACGTATTGAATGCCTTCATATCCGCCAAAGTGCGGTGCTGAAAGTTCTAGTTTTTGAACATCGGCCTACGCCGATAATGCCGAAGGCATGGCAATCATGTATAACGGTTGTGTATAAAACCAGAGTTTATTCATCACTAATAAAAAGGATCACAGAATGTCAACGTATAATGTCGCGGTGCTTGCGGGAGACGGTATCGGCCCGGAGGTAATGACGGAAGCCATTAAAGTATTGGAAAAAGTACAAACCAAATTCAACTTCAAACTGAATTTCAACCATTTTGATGTGGGCGGTGCCGCTATCGATAAACATGGGCATCCATTGCCGCCCGCCACGCTGGCGGGCTGTGACGCTGCAGATGCGATTTTATTCGGTTCCGTGGGCGGCCTGAAATGGACAAACTTAGCGCCGGATTTGCAGCCTGAACGCGGCTCATTATTGCCGTTACGCAAACATTTCAAACTGTTCTGCAATCTGCGTCCCGCCACGCTTTACAAAGGTCTGGAGCATTTCTGTCCGCTGCGTTCGGATATCGCGGCAAAAGGCTTTGACATAGTGGTGGTGCGTGAATTAACCGGCGGGATTTATTTCGGCCGGCCAAAAGGTCGTGAAGGCGAAGGCCCGCAAACTAAAGCGTTCGACACCGAAGTGTATTATAAGTACGAAATCGAACGTATCGCCAAAGCCGCCTTTGAAGCCGCAATGTTGCGCAAGAAGAAAGTCACCTCCGTGGACAAAGCCAACGTGCTTGCCAGCTCAATTTTATGGCGTGAGACCGTGGCCGAAGTGGCAAAAAACTATCCTGAAGTCAGCTTGGAAAATATGTACATCGATAATACCACCATGCAGTTGATTAAGGCACCGGAAAGTTTTGACGTACTGCTTTGTTCCAACATTTTCGGCGATATTATTTCCGATGAATGCGCCATGATCACCGGCTCTATGGGCATGCTGCCGTCCGCCAGCCTAAACGAGCAGAGCTTCGGCTTATACGAACCGGCCGGCGGCTCGGCCCCGGACATCGCCGACAAAGGGATAGCCAATCCGATAGCACAGATTCTGTCCGCCGCCATGATGTTACGTTACAGTTTCAATTTAGAAGATGCCGCTCAAGCCATTGAGAATGCGGTGCAAACCGTATTGGCCGCGGGACATCGTACCAGTGATCTTGCCGATCAATCCGCCCCGGTTTCCACTAAAGAAATGGGCGATTTGATTGCGGCGGCGATTTAAAGTGCGGTGCTGAAATTTTGAGTTTTGAATAAACGAAAGGGTTTTACGCCGGCCTCGGCTTTCGGGTCATCAGCAAAGAATATTTAGAAGATAATATCCCTCATGTGGATATGCTCTTAAAATTAGCCTAACTTATTGGATTATCTATGAAAAAAACACTCTACCAAAAACTCTTCGACGCCCATGTCGTCTATGAGGCGGAAGGCGAAACGCCGATTATTTATATTAATCGCCACTTAATTCATGAAGTAACCAGCCCACAAGCCTTTGACGGTTTGCGGGTGGCGGGTCGTCACGTCCGCCAAGTAGGTAAAACCTTTGGTACCATGGATCACAGTATTTCAACCCAAGTACGTGATGTGAACAAGCTGGAAGGACAGGCGAAAATTCAGGTGTTGGAACTGGAAAAGAACTGCAAAGCCACCGGTATTCAATTATTTGACATGAGCACCAAACAGCAAGGTATCGTACATGTCGTTGGGCCGGAAGAGGGCTTGACCTTGCCGGGCATGACTATCGTGTGCGGTGATTCTCACACCGCCACCCACGGGGCATTCGGTGCGCTGGCGTTCGGTATCGGCACCTCCGAAGTGGAACACGTACTCGCCACCCAAACCCTTAAACAGGCTCGCGCCAAAAACATGAAGATCGAAGTGCGCGGTAAAGTCGCGCCCGGCATTACCGCCAAAGATATCGTGCTTGCCATCATCGGCAAAACCACCATGGCGGGCGGTACCGGACACGTGGTGGAATTCTGCGGTGAAGCCATCCGTGATCTTTCCATGGAGGGCCGTATGACGGTGTGCAACATGGCGATTGAATTAGGGGCAAAGGCAGGCTTAATCGCACCGGACGAAACTACGTTCGCTTATTTGAAAGGCCGTCCTTACGCGCCGAAAGGCAAAGATTGGGACGATGCGGTGGAATACTGGAAAACGCTGAAAACCGATGAAGGGGCGGAATTTGACACCGTGGTGGTACTGGAAGCAAAAGACATTGAGCCGCAAGTGACATGGGGCACTAATCCCGGTCAGGTGACGGGCATTAATCAGCCGGTACCGAATCCGGCGGACATGACGGATCCCGTTGCCCGCGCTTCGGCGCAAAAAGCCTTGACTTATATCGGTCTGAATGCCAATACGGATCTCAAAAATGTGCCGGTGGATCAGGTATTTATCGGCTCCTGCACCAACTCCCGCATTGAGGATTTACGTGCCGCCGCCGCGGTAATGAAAGGCCGCAAAAAAGCGGATAACGTAAAACGGATTTTAGTGGTGCCGGGTTCGGGTCTGGTGAAAGAACAGGCGGAAAAAGAAGGCTTGGATAAAATCTTTATCGCGGCAGGCGCGGAATGGCGTAACCCGGGCTGCTCCATGTGCCTGGGTATGAACGACGATCGTCTGGGCGAATGGGAACGCTGCGCGTCCACCTCCAACCGCAACTTTGAAGGCCGGCAGGGTCGTAACGGCCGTACCCATTTGGTCAGCCCGGCAATGGCGGCCGCGGCGGCGATGTTCGGTAAATTTGTGGATATCCGTAAGGTAGAACTTTTATAAGGAGAGCAATATGGCAGGCTTTAAACAACTCACAGGTTTAGTCGTTCCGCTCGATGCCGCCAATGTGGACACCGACGCGATTATCCCGAAACAATTCTTACAAGCCATCACCCGCGTGGGTTTCGGCAAACATTTATTCCATGAATGGCGTTATCTGGATGCCGAAGGTACCAAGCCGAATCCGGAATTCGTACTGAACTATCTGCAATATCAGGGCGCCACCATTTTACTGGCGCGTAAAAATCTGGGCTGCGGTTCATCACGGGAACATGCCCCATGGGCGTTGGCGGATTATGGCTTTAAGGTGATGATCGCGCCGAGTTTTGCGGATATTTTTTACAACAACAGCCTGAACAATCACATGCTGCCTATCCGTTTAACGGAGCAGGAAGTGGATGAAATCTTCCATTGGGTATGGGCGCATGAAGGTACGCCGATTCATGTGGATCTGGAAGCGATGACCGTTACCGTGGGCGAAAAAGTCTATCATTTCGAACTGGATGAATTTCGCCGCCACTGCCTGTTGGAAGGCTTGGATAATATCGGTTTAACCCTTCAACATGAAGACGCTATCGCAGCATACGAAAAAAATATCCCCGCATTTTTGCGTTAGGATTTCTCTTTAACCATAAAGTGCGGTGTTAAAAAGCTTTAGTTTTTGAACGTTGGCTTGCCGACGGTGCCGCAAACATAGCAAGCGTGTATAACGGTTGCGTATAAAAATCGGAATGTTAAAACAGCCAAATTCGACACCGCACTTTATATCATTATTGTCCGTTTAACGCGGGCAGAGCTCGCTTTCCACAAAATAATAGGCGATTTCGCGAGCGGCGCTTTCCGGACTATCGGAACCATGAACGGAATTACGTTGCTGACTTTCGGCAAAATCACGCCGAATAGTGCCCTCAGCCGCCTGTGCCGGATTGGTTACGCCGATGAGCATACGGTAATCCCGAATCGCGTTTTCTTTTTCCAGCACGGAAACCAAAATTGGTGCCGACATCATATATTCCACCAAAGAGTCAAAAAACGCCTTGCCTTTATGTTCGGCATAAAACCCTTCCGCCTGCTCACGATTCAGACGCAGCATTTTGGCCGCCACGATCTGAAAGCCGTTTTCTTCAAAACGGGCAAGGATTTTGCCCACCAGATTGCGTTCCACCGCGTCAGGTTTGATAATAGATAATGTACGTTCCGACATAATGATTCCTTATCCGTTTGCTTTAGTTAATAATAAATTTGCCAATGTCTGCACGCCAATGCCGGTCGCGCCCGCCGCCCATAACTCGCCGGACGATTTACGGAAAGTGGCGGAACAGTCAATATGCAGCCAATTCCACTGATAATCCCGCACGAAATGTGACAAGAATGCCGTCGCCGTGCTGGCGCCGGCTCCCACCGGAACAGAACCGACATTCGCAATATCCGCAAAGGACGAGCTGATTTGCGAACGATGAAATTCCTCAAACGGCAAACGCCAGAACGGTTCCCGCTCTTCTCGTGCAGCGGCAAACAAATCAGCAACTAAACCGTCATCCATCGAAAGCACCGAGTGATAATCATTGCCTACCGCTACCTTCGCCGCGCCGGTTAAGGTGGCGGCGTCAATGATAAACTGAGGTTTGGCCCGATCAGCATCAATTAAACCGTCAGCCAGCACCAAACGTCCTTCCGCATCAGTGTTCAGCACTTCCACTTTCACGCCGTTACGATACTCAATAACATCGCCTAATGTGAAGGCCGTGCTACTAACCATATTTTCCGCGCAGCATAAAAATAATTTAACCCGCCGCCGTAAACCGTGTGCGATCGCCATCCCCAAAGCGCCCGTCAGCAAGGCGGCTCCGCCCATATCCGAACGCATACTGTCCATGCTGTTGCTCGGCTTAATACTGTAACCACCGCTATCAAAGGTGATACCCTTGCCGACCAAACACGCCAGTACCGGAGCCTCGGGCTCGCCCGTCGGATTGTAGTCCAGTTGCAACATAGCCGGCCGGTTTGCGGAGCCCTTGCCCACATTCCAAATGCCCGCGTAGCCTTGCTCCGCCAACTCGTTACCCAGCACCAACTGAAAACTGACCGCACTTTCTTCTCCGTAAGTCTGCGCCTGATAACGAATAAAATTAGCGGCCCGACGAGCTAATTCTTGAGGAGTAATCACCGTTGCCGGCAAATTGATGATCTCACGGACAAAATCACTGCACTGAATACGGGCAAGCAGTTCTTCGTGATCTTCAGCCAACTCAGGAAACTCAACGGTATAATCCTGTTTCGCCGTACAAAAACCTTGGTAAAACGCCCAACAGAATTCCAAATTCCAGGCCTCGCCCGTCAGTTTCACCGCTTTAATCCCCATCCCACGTAATTTACGAGCCGCCTGCTGCACCAAAGTGCGGTGCTGATTTTGCGAGTTTTGCAAATGGATAATGGCCTGCTCTCCATTAAAAGACAATAAAGCATTATTGCCCCAGGCTTCATTAGCTGCATTGGTTGATAGATGAATCTGCATTGTCATAATTATTCCTTAATACGCACCTTTTCTCATTAATACGACTTTTATTGTTTTATATAATATGATGATGTCATTCCAAAGCGACCAATTTTTTACATACCACGCATCCAAATATACGCGGTGTTCATAACTGGTATCACTACGGCCGCTGACTTGCCACAAGCCTGACAACCCGGGACGCACCATATAATAATAACTCATATTATCCTTATAATAATGCAGCTCCGAACGCACAATCGGACGAGGTCCGATTAAACTCATTTCGCCTTTAAGCACATTCCATAATTGAGGCAGCTCATCCAAGCTGGTTTTGCGTAAAAATTCCCCAATCGGAGTAATACGTGGATCATTCTTTAACTTATGATTTAATTTCCATTCTCGCTTAGCTTTTTTATTAGATTCCAATAACTCCTGTAATATTTCATCAGAATTAGTCACCATAGTTCTAAATTTATAACAACGGAATACTTTACCGTTTCTTCCCACCCGAATTTGGCTGTATGTTGCATTTCCACCGTCTTTTCTAATCATACAGGATAAATATAAAAATAAAGGAGATAACACCAGTAATAGAATTGAAGAAACCAAAATATCAAAAGTACGTTTCACCAAACGGGAAGAACGCTTCGCTAAATTATTATGCAGCTGTAATAAAATGATTTCATGGCTGAAAATATGGAAAATCTCGGCACTATAAAGCGGTGCGCCCGATAACGAAGGAATAACGGAGATATCACGAAATCCCGCCTGGTTTAAACGCATAACCCATTTTTCTAATAATGTCTCTTGATCTTTTTCTAAAGCAACGAATACTTTCTGATAATTATCCTTATTTTGTAAGAATTCCTCTAAAGAAATATATTTATTCTCATCAATAATAAATACATTATTACTATCAGGTTCAATGAAGACATTAGTAAGATAGCCAAGGCTCTGATCGCTTTTTAATGCCTTAACCGCTCTTTTGGCTGTATCTGATTTCCCGATTATCACGCAATCAATATACCAAAAACCAAGTTTTTTCAGCAACATCTTAGTAAAAACCCGTCCCAAAGGCAGCAGAATAAGAGTTATCCCCCATACATAACACCATGTCAGCACGGATAAGTGAGATTTGGTTAAAACTAGTAATGCTAAATTAAATAAAGCTACTTTAAAAACAATGGTAATAATATCGTAAAGCTCATCCCAGAATGGTTTTCGATAGGTATAATGTCGTTTTATCGTCCAAAACCATATAACAATGATAAATGAACATAATAAAAACAACCCGAGACGAATGGTTGAGTCAATGATTTCATTGACATCTAAAGAAAAATCATCCGAGGTTGAGATATAATAGGCGAAAAAAATAGAGGAAAATAGAATAATAAAATCAGAAGCAATCAACGAAGCCTTTGTTAATTTAGTCTCAAAACCTGTTGTGGCTCTTTGTTTAAAAATATTCATATTCACTGTTCCCTACTTAAATACTTCCTTTTTAGAAAGTTAATTGCCTTTAGGAAAAATCTTTCTTTTTCAATAGATATCACTTTAGCTTCTTTCAGTTTTAAATTATTTTTTATAAGCCATACATTTAATAAACGTTCGGCAATAAATCCAAATACTCTTTTTGATATATATCATAGCTTGAAATATCAATCTTTTCTTCCAATTCAAACAATATATTAAACAACCATTCACAATAAGAGTAAAAGTCTTTATTTTTAATATGCACATATTAAATAGATGCAAGGTTTTACCTTGCATCACGCGCGAAAAAGCCGGTAAGTAATCCTGACAGTTCCGTTCAATAATATCTCGCGTCAAATCCAGATCTTTACTATAATGAGCGTGCTTATACTGCTCATATACCGTCTCTATATAATAATTCCGTTTCTTAGCTACAATAGCGTCAGCATCATTCAATACATTAAGCAACTCCTCATCCGAAGCTATTCTTTTATTTTTTAAAATAACATTCTTACCCTTAAAATAACGACGATAATGAACTAAACCGACATAATCGCTATCCGCAAAAAAATGATTCTTCCATGCCCAATACAATGCGGTTAATTCACAGAACGAACCATTCTTAACTGAAATATTGTCACCCGAATCATCACCTATAACGCCAAAGCTATGTTCAGCTAATGCTTTCCCAACATGAATAGGTACATAATACTTGGCTTTAGGGAACTCATAGGGCTTATGTGTAGCAATAAGAATTTTAACCGTTGCCATTAGCTTATAAATATTCCCTATGATGTGAAAAATTACCTGTCAAACCATGCCATATAGCCCGAACCGAGAGTTTTAATTTTGAAAAACTAGGGTTAGTAAAAGTATAAAACCATAAGGGTTTTATTATAAAAAAACAGGTTCTGATGAAACCATTGTAACGCATGTTGTTTGCAACCGCATTACGGCACATACAATATAACTTTACTTGCGAATTCGTATCATTATAGTGTAATAATCCGAACATCATCGATGTTCCTAAAGACTCTTCTTTAGGATGATAGAACTTCGCATTAACAATTGATGCAATGGTGACATTATTGCTCTCCATTCTTAGTGTATATTCAATATCATCTCCCCAAATAAAATATTCCTGTTTTGGATAGCCTAATTTTTTTGAAAGAGCTGTTGAGAATAGAATACCATTAAATGGAATAACAATACCATCAACTTTATTCTTGATATTATTTTCAATCAGATCAGAAAGAAAATTAAGGCGTATCAAAGAATTTGGAATTCGCATAGGAAAACAGAATTTGTCTTTATTTTTCTGATCCAGCACTAAAGGCCCTATATAAGAATTATCATCACAATATTTTAACAATTCTTGCAGACAATTCTTTTCCGGGTAACCATCATCATCCATTAACCAAACAAAATCAAAACCCTGTTCAGTTACAGTTTTAACACCTTGATAAAATCCGCCTGCTCCGCCCATATTCTCAGATAACGTTAACAGTGTAATATGCTCATTTGTCAGCCAACCGTTTTGTTCCAGTAATTCAACGGTGCCATCCGTGCTGGCATTATTTATTATTAAAATATGATCCGGTACACGGGTTTGGTTAACCAATGCTTCTAAACAGCGCATAAGAAGCTGTTTACGATTATAGGTTACCACAACAGCACAAATAGATGAATTTATCATGCCTTATACTTATTTATAAAATTACGTTTATAGTTTATATGACTCTGAATATTTCTTTCCGCATCTTTATTATCCCAAACTTGCAACTCCCAAGGATAATAAAAGTTACTGGAATTTTTAAAATAAATATGAATACCGATATAGTCATCCTTATTTCGTAAATACCAAATTTTTAAACCATATTTTTTTGCCAAGGTATGTTTCAAATTAACTTTTTCAACTTTACCCGTTTCAAAATAATCCTTCGAAAAAGCAAGATATACTTTATTAATCTCATTAATTAAACGTTCGATTTTCTCCAGCATATTATGGCCTCATAAACTAACCGCTCATTTCGCGGGCAGTTAGTTCTTATCATAAAATTACACATCCATATTCACATAAAACGATTGAAGTGCGGTGTTATGTTTCAGACTTTCTTTTACTTTATCCGCAACATCCAGTGCTTCTTTAATTGTGACATCCATATCTAAATAACGATATGTTCCCAAACGTCCGACAAAGGTGACTTGTGTTTCTTTATTTGCCTTTTCCACATACTGCTGAAGCAACGCTTTATCTTTGACTAAACGAATCGGATAATAAGGAATATCGTCTTCTCCACATAAGCGACTAAATTCGCGATAGCAGATGGTTTTTTCGTGAGTTTCCCATGGCGCAAAATGTTTATGCTCAGAAATACGAGTATAAGGTACATCCTCATCACCATAATTAATCACGGCATTACCTTGATAGTCACCCTCGGTACGAAGTACCTCAAAATCCAACGTGCGATAACCAAGACGACCTAATTCAAAACCAAAATAAGCATCAAGCGGACCAGACCAAAAAATATGATCAAATTCAGCTTTCATTGATTCTGTAAACGGTGTAGATAAGCGTACCTCAATGTTATCGTGTTTCAAAATATTTTCTACAATCGCAGTATAGCCCTCTTTTGGCATGCCTTGGAATTTATGAGCAAAATAATTATCATCATAATTAAATCGCACCGGCAAACGTTTAAGAATACTGGCCGGTAATTCTTTTGGTTCGACACCCCATTGTTTTTTGGTATAGCCATAGAAAAATGCCTTATACAACTCTTTACCCACAAAACGCATTGCCTGCTCTTCAAAGGTTTGAGGATCCGTAATAGACATATCAGCCTGACTCTCAATCAATGCTTTAGCTTCTTTCGGCGAACAGGTTTTGCCAAAGAACTGATTAATCGTATGCAAATTAATCGGCAGAGAATAAACCGCCCCTTGACTAATAGTTTTCACCCGGTTAATAAACGGCATCCATTGCCCAAATTGATTAATATAATTCCATACCCGTTCATTGTCCGTATGAAAAATATGCGGACCGTAAACATGCACCATTACATCAGTTTCGCCATCACGTTCAGAATGACAATTTCCCGCCACATGATTACGGCTATCAATTACGGTTGCTTTATAACCTTGTTGTGCAAGTTCACGAGCAATAACGGCATTGGAGAAACCGGCTCCTACAAGAAGAAATTTTTTATTCATATGTGCATATTCCTATTTATTTTTCTTTGCTACCATTGAAAATCTTAGACCAGTAAGTTTGATCAAAAGTTGCTGATTTCATATATGACATAATGTTTGGATATTCACGTTCTACTTTCTTAAGAGTAGCACGTAAATTCAATAATAATGAGATAGTTTTAGAAAATGAATATTCACAATAATAACCAATATCACTATCCGGATTATATAAATAATATTTTTTATATGGATAAATGATAGGAAAATTGCCATTAGTCATAGATAACAACGGAATTTTACCATTCTTTAATGTATCTCTTTTCCACGGTAAAAACAGCTTCAAAACACTTATTGTTAATCTGACTAACCTTTTATTTGCAAATCCTCTTTGGTAAATACTCTGTTCTTTTTCAAAGTAAACATCGATATCATTAGTAATTCCTTGCATACTTGGCGTATATTCTCTACCCAAATTCACAGGATAAGTCCCATTACCAGTTATTACAAACTCAGGAGATAAAATCCTTCTATAGTCTAAAACATCTTGTAATGCTTTTATTCTTAATTCTGCTCTTGAGTAATCCCACATCAAAATATCTCTTAAGACAACTAGGAAAGTACGGTTAAAAGATATCTTCATCTGTTTTTCTGGTATGTTCAAAAAAGCAAACGAAAAAACTTCATTTCTCATACTCAAATAATCCGGCATATACATATGACGTTTAATATCAAAATCTTCATGCCATACAAAAATTGTTGGAAATATTGAAAGTTTTATACCATGTTTCTGTAAATATAATGACGAGCAAATATCATCCCATTTATAGAAAAAGTTGGGTAATATAGGAGTATTTATAACTTCCGCCATATAGAACCACCAACCACTAAAATCCGGATTACCTTCGCTATAAAGTAAATCATATTTGGAATTTTCTCTAAGTTCTTTATCAAGAAAATCACCTGAATTAATAGCTCTAAAGAAATCCTTAACTTTCCACGGCAAGCGTCCACCTTGTTCGTGAATTTTATCTTTTTTTGTATAATGGAACATCATTCCACCAAAAGCTCTGTGTGATCTAGAAATCTGAGCAATTGCTATGGCCCGATAAATTACCTCCGGAGAAAGTAAAATATCATCATCCATAAACAAAATATAATCCGTCTTACTTTCTTTTGCCTCCATCAACCCTCGCATAAATCCACCGGTTCCCCCTAGATTTGCTTGTGAAATTAACTTCAGATGGTCAGATGGATTAAACTCGTTTTCTTTTAATGTACTACCATTATCTATAACTAGAACTCTATAATCCAAATTAGATATAGGTTTATAAGAATTTAAAGCATTTACATTTGTAATCACATATTTTTCTTTTTTAAATGTAGTAATACTAATATCTACTGATTTCTTTGTTACAATATCGTCATCAACTAACCATTCGGCATGATGAAGAGTGAATTCATCTCTTGTTGTTAGAGAAAACGAATAGCGTTTTATCCCTGTTTCTAAAGGGAATGGCCCTAAAATAAGTTCTTTTCCTGACTTAATGTCTGATATTTCAAATTCATGAGTATCGCTCCATTGTGTTAATTTAGATATAACTAATTTATCTACTTTACCGGATACATTTATTCTTAAATAAACTTGAATCGCATTTGTGTGTAAACGAAAGTGTTCAGCAGGAAAGGCATTAAACACGCCTAAAAAATTTATTTCCGATTCACTGTCATAACTTCTTAAAGTCAATTCATTTTTTCATTGACAAGAGAATAATAATCTGTCCCATAAATCTGATAAAACATATGTTTTGGCAGACTGGGAAAATTAAAAATAACATTTTGAACAACAAACATAATATCCTCATATTGAGTTAAAATTTATATCATTTTTGATTGATATAGCGGAAGAATATATTCTGCTTCTCCACTTGCTTTTACTTCACCTTTATCAATCCAAATAGCAAACTGACAAAGTTCTTTTACTTGTTCGATAGAATGAGAAACAAATAATAAAGTTGTTCCTCCCTCAAGCATTTTTTTCATTCTTTCTTTACATTTTTCCTGGAATGCAGCATCCCCTACAGCTAATACTTCATCAACAATTAAAATATCTGGTTTAACAATAGTTGCTACTGCAAAACCAAGTCTTGCAGACATTCCCGAAGAGAAGTTCTTAATTGGCACATCAACAAAATCTTGCAATTCGGCAAATTCGATAATGTCATTAAAATGTTTCTCCATAAACTCTTTTTTATGCCCTAATAACGCGCCATTAAGATAAATATTTTCTCTGGCTGTTAATTCACCATCAAATCCTGCACCTAGTTCAATCAAAGGCGCTATTCTGCCATGCACCTTAACACTTCCCTTATAAGGCTTAAAAATACCGCAAATAAGTTTAAGTAAGGTTGACTTACCTGAGCCGTTAGTTCCTATTACCCCCCAAGACTCACCACGTTTCACCTCAAGGTCTACATTCTTTAATGCCAGAAATTCCTGAAACATTAGTTCACCTTTCAGCATTTTTATCACGTACTCTTTTAACCCATTATAGCTTTCTGTTGCTTTATTAAAGCGAACAGTCGCATTGGTTATTTTAATTACTATTTCATTCATATCTATATATATAAAATAAATTCATCTTGTTTTCTATTAAAATACCAGGCACCTAAACATAACACTAGAATTGCAATAGTAATCCCCATATAAATTGAAGTAACATTAGGAAATTTTGCATAAAGAACAATATCTCTAAATTGCTCAATATACCAATACATTGGATTAGCGGTTTTATAAAGCGTTTGATAACTTTCCGGAATAATATTTACAGGATAAAATAATGGAGTTAAATACATCCACATTGAAATAAACACACCCCATAAATACTGAATATCTCTAAAAAATACCGAAGCCGCAGACAGCCACAAGCTTAACCCTAAACTAAAAATAAACACCTGAAGAATAATAAATGGAGAAAATAATAGATTCCAAGTAAACTCAGCTTTAGTAAATATCATTACTAAAAGTAGTGCGCCTAATGAAAAAATTAGATTAACTAAGGAACTTCCTACCCTGGCCACAGTAAAAATATATTTCGGAACATAAGTTTTCTTTATTAGTGCGGCATTTCCAATAATGGAACCTACGGACATATTTGTTGCTTCCGTCATAAAATTAAAAATAACTTGTCCGGTAATGAGATACAAAGGAAGATTAGGAATATCAAATCTGAATAAATTTGAGAATACTATTACGAGAACGACCATTAACATTAATGGATTTAAAATACTCCAAAAATATCCTAAGTAACTTCTGCGATATTTTAATTTTATATCTCTTATTATAAGTTGTTTGAGAAGTTCATCAAAAGCATAAAAACGCTTTAGTTTACCAATAAAATCAATAATCATTTCTGTCTCAATTGCCTTTGTCTGCCGTTATTAGATGGAAAAATTAATCGGGTGATTATAACTTGAATCAGATGGAGGAGCAAGAATCTCCGACTGGCTATTATAGTCCTATCCAGCCTTTGTTAAACTAGTATTAGAAAGTTTATATAATACTGAAAAGTATCTAATCGATAAATTCAACAACTTTGTTCTTATACAAACAATCGAAAATATCTATTAATTAAGACATGACCAATATGTTACTAGTATCATATTTCAAAAATATAAATTGCCGAGAACCAGATAGTTACAATCCTTTCATCCTTTTAACTAACGTTTTCCCATAATACACAAAAACCTTTCCGAAGGTTACACAAAAGAGTATAATCCTTGCGTTTTAATCAAAATCTACACTTACAGAGGACTCATGGCTAAAGAAGATTGCATTGAGATGCAAGGTACCGTTTTGGAAACCTTACCAAATACGATGTTTCGCGTTGAATTGGAAAACGGTCACGTAGTGACCGCTCATATTTCAGGCAAAATGCGCAAAAACTACATCCGCATTTTAACGGGCGACAAGGTGACTATTGAAATGACACCTTACGATTTGAACAAAGGTCGCATCATTTTCCGTAGCCGCTAGTTTCCATTCAAATTACACGGATAACATCCGACAAAAAGCACTAATGAGAAAATTGGTGCTTTTTGCCTTTTACGTTGCGGTTAAAAAAAAACCAAAATACGACACCGCACTTTTACCGATTAACCTGAAACTGCGATGTAGATGAAATTACCGCTGCTTATTTGCCAGCGTTTTCTCTACCTGACGACGAATTAATGCCCCTAATATATGTAAAACGCCAAGCAATAATGCCAGCAAATACAACGGGTTATTACCCAACGCCGCATAAGGCGTTTTGCCTTCGGTCGGGATAATTTGTCGGGTTAATGTGGTTTGCTCGAACTGCGGTGCCTGAGCGAGGATTTTTCCCTTTTCGTCCACAAATACGGTAATGCCCGTATTTGTGGCTCGGATCAGCGGTTTACCCAGCTCCAGCGCCCGCATTCTCGCCATTTGCAGGTGCTGCCAAGGGCCGATACTGTTACCGAACCAGGCGTCATTGGATACTGTCAGCAGAAAATCGGTGTTCGGTTGCAAATTTTTCTGTAACTGCGAACCCAGAATAATTTCATAACAAATAGCGGGGGTAAAAACCCGTTCCTTGCCGATAAGCGGCGGCTGTATTTCCGCCCCGCTCTGAAATGCTGACATCGGCAGGTTAAACACCGAACCGAGCGGCCGCAGCAGATTCTCCAGCGGTACATATTCGCCGAAAGGTACAAGATGATGCTTGTTATAACGTTCCGCCCGAGCCGACACAAACTGTTCCTCCTTGTTCCCCATTCGCACGATGGAGTTGAATAATTTGTCCGTTTTGTCATCATGATAAACGGAACCAATCAGCAATTCCGTTCCTTGAGCTTTCGCCTCGTTGTGTAAATACTGATAAAACGGCTGTAACTCATTTTCCAAGGCCGGCAAGGCGGATTCGGGCAATACGATAAGATCGCTTTTACCCACATGTGCGGCGATTAATTTCTGATAGATATCAAGGGTTTGCATAAGATAAGCGGGATCCCATTTGAGATTTTGTTCAATATTACCCTGCGCCAGCGTGACGGTTAAGGCTCGCGCCGGCACGGGTTTTACAAAATTCATCTGTGCCGACCACGCTGCCAAGCCGCCGACTACGGCAATCAGCAACATATTAGCCGCCGCAAGATTCCATTTTCGTGGTAACGTGGTCAACGAGCCGATTAAATTCAACACCGAAGCGCTCACCCACATCACAAAGAATGTAAGCCCTTCCACACCGAACAGCGGTGCAATTCCCGCAAACGGGCTGTCAATCTGACTGTAGCCGAATTGCAGCCACGGGAACCCCGTCATGATCCAACCGCGCAAAAATTCCGTCAATGTCCATAACACAGGATATATCACCGCACTTTTCACCCGAAATCTGCGGATAAGATAGACAAACAACAAAGGGTAAAGGGATAAATAAGCAGCGAGCACCACCACCAGTAAATAGCTCACCGCCAAGGGAGCTTCGCCGAATTGATGAATACTTACATTCAGCCAGTTCACGCCGATAGCGAAAAAGCTCAATCCCCACAAAAATGCCGCCCAAAGTGCGGTGCTGTTTTGGCGAGTTTTACTCACCCACAGCAACCCCAGCAGCGATACATAGGCAAAGCCCCATAGGTCAAAAGGCGAAAACGCCAGTACGCCCGAGGCTCCCGTTAATAACGCAATAACATAAACAAGGTAGTTTTTCATGTGTTTTATTTCTTTATCGCCATTAAAAAGCACGGATTAATCCGTGCCGTATAAAAATAGTGCTGGAATTAATTATCCGCGTCTTCAGCCTTTTGAATATCCGCCAGCTGTTCGTCGTTCACCGTCACCCGCAGCTGAATAATACGGCGACTGTCCGCCGAAGTAA
The DNA here is from genome assembly GCA_032586195.1 of Pasteurellaceae bacterium LIM206. Taxonomy (GTDB): domain Bacteria; phylum Pseudomonadota; class Gammaproteobacteria; order Enterobacterales; family Pasteurellaceae; genus JAWHQP01. The sequence goes on from JAWHQP010000005.1 coordinate 164,377, forward strand.
CCTTAAACCGGATACCCTGAAGGGTAATCTCCTCGCCGCGTTTCGGTAAATAGCCGAAAGCCTGCATCACTATACCGCCAATAGTATCCACTTCCTCGTCCGTAAATTGGGTTTGAAAGTGTTCATTGAAATCTTCAATATCCGTTAACGCCCGCACGGAATAGGTGTGGCGTGAAAGTTGACGGATATCGGCAACATCTTCTTCATCAAATTCATCTTCAATATCCCCGACAATTTGCTCAAGGATATCTTCAATCGTCACCAAGCCCGACACCGCTCCGAACTCATCGACCACGATCGCCATATGAAAACGTTCCGAACGGAAATCTTTCAGCATCCGATCCACCCGTTTGCTCTCAGGCACGATCTCCGCCGGTCGCAACAGACCGGCTAAATCAAATTCACCCGCATCGGCACGCAAAAACCTCAATAAATCCTTGGCATGTAAAATACCCGCGATATTATCCCGTTCATCGCTCACCACGGGGAAACGCGAATGGGCAGACTCGATTATCACATCAAGACAGCTCGCTAAATCCTGCTCTTCCTGAATAAATACGATTTGCGAACGGGGAATCATAATGTCCCGCACGCGTAACTCGGCAATTTCCATTACGCCTTCAATCATTTCGCGGGTATCTTGATCAATAAGCTCGTTCTGTTCGGAATCGCGAATGACTTCAACCAGTTCATCACGATTTTTGAGTTCGCCCTGAAAAAAGCGCCCGAAGAGGGTTTGAAAAAAACTTTTCTTTTGCAGCGGATCCGCTGATTGGGTTACGTTACTCGAGTGTTCGTCGTTCATAAAAAGTTATCGGGTTACCGTCGGATTGACGCAGAAAAAATACCACATTTTCGCCATGGTTGCCAGCGTTAGGGTGAATCCGCTTAAAAATTAGGCATAAGCATAAGAAAATCAGAAAAAACTTGACTAACCGGCATTAACTTTTTATATTGTCGCCGCTGTCGCGACAATGGCAGTTTGTCCCTACGGTGAGATGTCCGAGTGGTTGAAGGAGCACGCCTGGAAAGCGTGTATGTGCGAAAGTGCATCAGGGGTTCGAATCCCCTTCTCACCGCCATTCAATATAAATAAATTCAGCAAATTCTCTGTTTGTTTTTTCCATTTACAGATTCGATTCTTACTCCGCCAATGCATAAGGCAACGGCTGAACGACCAACTCGCTTTGGTCTGCCGGCAGACGGAATTTTTGATCTTTATCTAATTGATTACCGAGCACCGCTAACAGCCATAAAACACCGTCGGAACACACCGCACTTAGGATTGTGCCCGTGCCGCGCCAGTGGGTTCCCAGCTGCATTTCGATTTCGCTGCCGATGGCCGGCAGGCTGCGGCCGGTGCCTTTGAGAATATACATGGCCCGTTTGTTTGCACCGCGATATTTAGCCCGTGCCACAGTCTCCTGCCCGATATAGCAGCCCTTCTGAAAAGAAATCGCCTGCTCAATGCATTGCAAATTCAAGGCTTGCGGGATAAATTCATTCTGCGTTTCGGGAGCAAGGGTCGGAATCCCGTTTTGAATATCCAGACATTCCCAATCCTGTACCGAACCCGTGCAGTTCACGTTCAACGGCGTGGCATTAAGGAAAATATAACGGGGTTCGTTGCCCGTTAACTTCAGACAAAAACTCGCCGAAACAGCACCGCACTTTTCCCCCGCCAAACCGACAATATGATAATCCGATTCGGCCAAGGTCACTTTGGAAAACACCGCATATTTTTTCAAATCATTCAAGGCGGAAGGCAATAACGATTTCTTAATGAGAATCAGAAATTGCTGCCGCCCGGCGCGAATCAGACGAAACAAAGAGTTCATTTTGCCCTTGGCATCACAGTGAGCGGCGAGGGTGGACTCCCCTTCGTTCAGTTTGGTTACATCGCAGGTAAGCTGGCCTTGCAGAAATTTTTCCGCATCCTCGCCCTGCACCTCGATGACCTGATATTGTTCAAGATGAATAAACATAGCTAAACTACTTTCCTATTCTACATTCTGAATCTGTTCACGCATTTGTTCGATTAATACCTTCAATTCCACCGCGGAAGCCGTAACATCCGCGTTGATCGATTTTGAAGCCAGCGTGTTGGATTCACGGTTTAATTCCTGCATCATAAAATCCAGTTTACGCCCGACCGTGCCGCCTTTTTTCAAGATAGAAGCGGTTTCTTTCACATGCATTTGCAAACGATCCAGCTCTTCCGCCACATCAACCCGCTGGGCCAATAACACCATTTCCTGTTCCAGACGGGCGGGATCCGCCTGCAACTGAATTTCCTCGAAACGCTGCATAATGCGATCGCGCTGCCATTGTAAAATCTCCGGTATTTGACACCGCACTTTATCCGCTTCAACGGCAATCGCGTCCAAACGCTGCTGAATCACCGCGTGCAGTTTTTCGCCTTCGCGGGCACGCATGGCGATAAATTCCTGCAGCAGCACGTCAAACCCCGCTAACAAATCCTGACTGATCGCGTCTAAATCCTGTTCCGGCGTTTCCACCACGCCGGGATAACGCAACACATCGGTCAGATTAATTTCGCCTTCGCCCGCTTGGGTTTTAAGCCATTTTAAAGATTGAATCACCTGCTCGGCCAAAGCGGTATTGAGGTTTAACGCGGTGACGGTCTGTTTTTTATTATCGATACGCAGGCTGCATTCAATTTTGCCACGGGTTAAATTCTGACGGAGTTTCTCCCGTAACGTATTTTCCAAACCGCGGAATTGCTCCGGCAGACGGAAGAAATTTTCCAGATAACGTTGATTTACCGAGCGGATTTCCCACACGGCATCGCCCCAGTCTTTTTTAATTTCGTGACGGGCGAAAGCGGTCATACTATATATCATGATCTTGTCCTTGAATAAAAACGGATGGATAAAATTCGCCGTCATTGTACCCATAAATGCCGCCTCGTGCTAGAATAACCGCCGATTAAATTAAACGAGGAACAACATCTATTATGCGACCAAACGAACGAGCGAACAACCAACCGCGTCCGATTAAAATTACCCGCCATTATACCAAACACGCGGAGGGTTCCGTGTTGGTGGAATTCGGTGACACCAAGGTAATCTGTACCGCCAGCGTGGATGAAAGCGTGCCGCGTTTTCTCAAAGGTCAGGGGCAAGGGTGGGTAACGGCGGAATACGGCATGCTGCCACGTTCCACTCACAGCCGCATGCAGCGTGAAGCGGCAAAAGGCAAACAAGGCGGCCGTACTATGGAAATTCAGCGTTTAATCGCCCGTTCTCTACGCGCGATGGTGGATTTGAATGCATTAGGCGAGCGTTCAATCACCCTTGACTGCGATGTCATTCAGGCGGACGGCGGCACGCGCACCGCTTCCATTACCGGAGCCTGCGTGGCGTTAATTGACGCGATTAATGTGCTGGTGGCAAACGGTACCTTAAAAACAAATCCGCTCAAAGGATTAGTGGCGGCCATTTCCGTAGGCATCGTGGACGGTGCGGCGGTATGCGATTTGGAATATGTGGAAGACTCCGCTGCAGAAACCGATATGAATGTGGTGATGCTGGAAGACGGTCGCATGATCGAAGTACAGGGTACCGCGGAAGGCGAGCCGTTCAGCCACGCCGAACTGCTCGGTTTGCTGGATTTGGCCAAACAGGGCTGTGATATTATCTTCGCCGCTCAGCGCGAGGCGTTAGCCCAATAATAACAAGGCGTATTCCGCCGGGATATGCCTTCTTTTTGTTCTTAAGAATTAAGAAATAGAAAACCTATGCAAGATTACAAACAACAATTTATCCGCTTCGCTTTAAGCCGAAAGGTGCTTAAATTCGGCGAATTCACTTTAAAATCAGGTCGCGTCAGCCCGTACTTTTTCAATGCGGGATTATTTAACACTGGAGCCGATTTGGCTCGGCTGGGTGAATTCTACGCCGCCGCCATTCAGGCCGGCAATGTCAACTATGACGTCATTTTCGGCCCGGCCTACAAAGGCATTCCCATCGGCACCACGGTTTCCGTGGCACTGTTTAACCGATTCGGCATTAATAAACCCGTATGCTTTAACCGTAAAGAAGCGAAGGATCACGGCGAAGGCGGCAATCTGATCGGCAGCCCGTTACAGGGAGAAGTGCTATTGGTGGACGATGTCATCACAGCCGGTACCGCCATCCGCGAAGCCATGGATATTATCTCCGCCAACGGAGCCGACCTAAGTGCCGTTTTGATTGCATTAAACCGCAAAGAACGCGGCAAGGGCGCATTATCCGCCATTCAGGAAGTGGAACGGGATTATCAGTGTCGCGTCCTTTCCATCATTGATTTGGACGACCTCATGCGGTTCATCGAAAATGATCCGCAATATAGCCAATACCTCCCCGCCATGCGGGCTTATCGCGAACAGTACGGCATATAATTAACCCGGTGTGGCGTTGACAAAAGCCCCGGCTTTTGGACGGTAGCAAAGACATAGCAATCGCATATAGAGACCATGTATAAAAACTCAATTTTTTGACACCGCACTTCGCTTGCCGCGGCAAATCCGCCACAAATAAAAATTTGCCTTTTAGTCTAAAAAGCGTATTATAGCCATCCATACGTCCAAACAACTTTTAATAAATAGAGGAAAAACATGTCAAGTTATTTATTTACCTCTGAATCAGTATCAGAAGGACATCCCGATAAAATCGCAGATCAGATCTCTGATGCCGTATTAGACGAGATTTTAAAACAGGATCCGAAAGCCCATGTGGCTTGTGAAACCTATGTTAAAACGGGTATGGCGTTGATAGGCGGCGAAATCACCACTTCCGCCTGGGTGGATATTGAACATCTTGCCCGCCAGGTCATTCGCGATATCGGCTATACCAGTTCGGACATGGGTTTCGACGGCAATTCCTGTGCAGTGCTGAACGCTATCGGTAAACAATCGCAGGATATTAACCAAGGGGTTGCCCGTGAAAATCCGTTAGATCAAGGCGCCGGTGACCAAGGCATTATGTTCGGTTATGCGACGAATGAAACGGAAGTACTGATGCCGGCGGCGATTACCTACGCTCACCGTTTAATGGAACGTCAGGCTCAGGTGCGCAAACAAGGCGTATTGCCGTGGCTGCGGCCCGACGCGAAAAGCCAGCTGACTTTCAAATATGAGGATAACAAAATTGCCGGTATCGATGCCGTGGTGTTATCCACTCAGCACAGCGACAGCGTAAGTCAGGAAGACTTAATTGAAGGTGTGATGGAAGAAATTATCAAACCGATACTGCCGGCAAAATGGCTGGACAAAGACACCAAATATTTTATTAACCCGACCGGTCGCTTTGTGATCGGCGGCCCGATGGGCGACTGCGGTTTGACCGGACGCAAAATTATCGTGGATACTTACGGCGGCGCGGCCCGCCATGGCGGCGGTGCATTCTCAGGCAAAGATCCGTCTAAAGTGGATCGCTCTGCGGCTTATGCCGCCCGTTATGTAGCGAAAAATATCGTTGCCGCGGGGTTAGCCGATCGCTGCGAAATCCAGCTCTCCTATGCTATCGGTGTAGCCGAACCGACTTCCATCATGGTGGAAACTTTCGGTACGGGTAAAGTAAGCAATGAAGTACTGGTTAAATTGGTCCGCCAATTCTTCGATCTCCGCCCGTACGGTTTGATCAAAATGTTGGATTTAATTCAACCGATTTATCGTGCTACCGCCGCTTACGGCCATTTCGGGCGCAACCAATTCCCGTGGGAAAAGACCGACCGAGCCGCCGAATTGCGTGCCGCGGCCCAATTATAAACCGACCATTAATTTAAATTTACCGAAGGGCGTAGCGCATACGCCCTTGTTATTTATGCCGCAATCAACCCAGCCTTCAACCCGACTCCGCCACCTTAAGATGCAGGTACAACGCAGACTGAGCTATTGCCTGCAGCTTGCGCAACGGCATTTTCAGCGAACGTTTCCGATGCCGACGGTGACCTATCATGTGCGAGGAACAAAGGCCGGAGCGGCTTATCCGACTCAAAATGAAATCCGTCTGAATCCGCAATTATTGCTGGAGAACCCTGAGGAATTTCTTCAACAGGTGGTGCCGCACGAGCTGGCTCATTTGCTGGTTTACCAGCTGTTCGGGCGGGTCAAGCCGCACGGGATAGAATGGCAAAATATGATGACCGGATTATTCGGACTGCCAGCTCACACCTGCCATCGGTTTGACACTAGTTCCGTTCAGGGCAAAACCTTCCCTTATCAATGTGGTTGCCAAATCCATCAGCTAAGTATCCGCCGTCATCAGCGCGTGCAACGGGGAAGTGCAAGCTATTTCTGCCGCAAGTGCAAGCAAAAGCTGATTTTCATGCTCTCATAAAGGGTTAAAGTGCGGTGTTAAAAATCCGAGTTTTTTTAATATTAAGATTGAATAAGGATCTTTTTTGGCTAACTCACGGTTTTTTAATGAAATAATTCTGTTCCTATGCTATATTTTCCGACAATTATGATCTCTACCCGTTGAAAAAGAGGAATTTTTTATGAAAAAAACATTATTAGCAATTATCAGTGCTCTCGCATTTGTCTCCACAGCAAATGCCAATATTTATGCCGAGGGTAATGTCGGCGTATCAAAACTCAAATCCGGCGACGTAAGCGAAACCCGTGTCGTGCCAGGTGTTGCCGTCGGTTATGACGCGGGTGATGTCCGTTTTGCCGCAGATTACACCTACTACGGTAAATCAAATTCCGGTAATTCTTCCGTAAAGGCAAAAAGTATCGGCGTTTCAGCTATTTATGATATTGCTATTAATGCGCCGGTCCAACCGTATGTCGGCGTGCGTTTGTCCGCCAACGATATTACCGCCCGAGAAGATAAAGTCGCCAATGGGGTACGCACAATTAAAGAAAGCGATTCTTATAAATTCGGTTACGGTGCCGTAGCCGGCGTGCAGTATAAATTAAACAAAGATTGGTCATTGGACGGCGGCATCGAATACAACCGTTTAGGTTCGGCCAACGATCACAATATCAATCAATACGGCGCCAAAGCCGGTATTCGTTACGATTTCTAATTTAGCAGTCGTTACATTTTTTACACTTAAAAGCCCTTATCCGTCCGATAAGGGCTTTTATCGTGATTCACATATTGAATTTTTTCTGCCATTGCAAAAACACCCAATTACAACACCGCACTTTACGGTACGAAATCAGCAATAATTAAAATAATGAGGAATTAAAAAGAATTTAATTGAAATGGCGCACCCGAAAGGATTCGAACCTTTGACCGCTCGGTTCGTAGCCGAGTACTCTATCCAGCTGAGCTACGGGTGCCCTTTAACCGCTTTATTTTTCAATCCACTTCGCCGATTTGCCTCGCCGTATTGCACCGTCTCGGCTTCTTTGCTCGTATCTTGAGAAAACAAGTTGTTAAACCAGAGTAAATGGCGGTGAGAGAGGGATTCGAACCCTCGATACAGTTTCCCATATACACCCTTAGCAGGGGTGCGCCTTCAGCCTCTCGGCCATCTCACCGTCGTCGGTTTGTGGGCGGTATGATACGTTTTTCTGAAAATATGTCAACGTATTTTTGCAAAAATAGCGCAGGTTTACGTTCGGTTGTCGGATTTATCTACAAATCCGTTATTTTTTCAGCATGGCCCGCAAACCGGCGAGATTAGCCGCCGTTTTTTGCTGTTTCTGCTCCGCCGTCATCGGTGGCTTATCTCGTTCCCACAGCACGTCATCTTGCGGCAATTCCAGCAGAAAACGGCTCGGCTCGGGCTTTATTAATTCACCGAACTGGCGACGTTCTTTACATAGAGTAAAACGCAACGTTTGTTGAGCGCGGGTAATACCCACGTAAGCCAAACGGCGTTCTTCCTCCACATTATCTTCGTCAATGCTGGTTTGGTGCGGCAAAATGCCTTCTTCCATGCCGACCAAAAACACATGGGGAAACTCCAGCCCCTTTGAGGCATGCAGGGTCATCAACTGTACCTGATCGCTTTCATCATCGTCTTCGCCGCGTTCCAGCATATCCCGCAGCGTTAATTGCGTGACAACCTGGTTCAGACTCATCGGTTCGTTAAAGTCATTCCCCTTCAGCATTGTCGCCACCCATTCAAACAGGGTTGCCACATTTTTACTTTGCATTTCCGCCGCCTTCGGGCTGGCGGCCTGTTCATACAAATATTCTTCATAATGCAGCTGCGCCAGCATTGTTCGTACCGCGCGTTCAGATTCGGATCGCGCCGTCTCATCCCCGAGTTCCACAATCCAACGGGCGAAATGCTGCAACGCCTTATAGGCTTTGGGCGTAATCCGCTGTATCAATTCAAAATCGAAAACCGCTTCAAATAAGCTGATATGTTTTTCATTCGCCAGTTGCCCGAGCTTTTCCAGCGTCACCGTGCCGATTTCCCGCTTCGGTGTATTCACGATACGTAGAAATGCCGCATCATCGTCTTGATTCACCAGCAACCGCAAATATGCCATCATATCCTTGATTTCCACCCGTGAGAAAAAAGACGTACCGCCAGAAATACGGTAAGGAATGCGGTTTTGCACCAGTATTTTTTCCAGCAGACGCGATTGATGATTACCGCGATACAGAATCGCATAGTCTTTATATCGAGTTTTATGGCTGAAACGGTGAGCAATAAGCTCGCCGACCACACGCTCCGCTTCATGTTCCTCATTCTTGGCTTCGATGACTTGCAGCTTTTCTCCCTCACCGAGATTGGAAAACAGCTTTTTATCGAACACATGAGTGTTGTTGTCGATCAGAATATTGGCGCAATGCAAAATGCGATGAGTGGAACGATAATTTTGTTCCAGCTTGATGACCCGCAGCGCGGGAAAATCATCCCGCAACCGCACCATATTCTGCGGACGGGCACCCCGCCACGAATAAATGGACTGATCGTCATCCCCCACCACGGTAAAGCAGGCCCGCTGCCCGACTAACAATTTAATCAGCTCGTATTGGCTGGTGTTGGTATCCTGATATTCGTCCACCAGCAAATAACGGATTTTTTCCCGCCATCGTAACCGCGCTTCTTCATTGGTTTTGAACAACAGGGTCGGCAGCATAATCAGATCATCAAAATCCAGTGCATTATAGGCCCGGATTTGATTGGCATAACGTTCATAACATTTGGCAAAGGCCTGCTGCTTTTCATCACGGGCAATTTGCAACGCCCGAGCAGGCATAATCAGATCGTTTTTCCAGTTGGAAACAGTGGAAATCAACTCGCGCAGCAGCTCCTTGTCTTGCTGCAGATAATCCGCCGTCAGTTCTTTCAGCAGCGCCATTTGATCATGTTCGTCAAACAGCGTCATCCCGGCTTTAAAGCCCAGCTGCTTATATTCCCGTTTGATAATATCAAAGCCCAAGGTGTGAAAAGTGGAAACAATCAGCCCCTTGCTCTGTCGCTTGCCGATAGAGTGAGCAACCCGTTCTTTCATCTCGCGGGCCGCCTTATTGGTAAAAGTCACCGCCGCGATGTGCCGCGGAAGATAACCGCATTGATCAATTAAATAAGCGATTTTATTGATAATCACCCGCGTTTTGCCCGAGCCGGCTCCGGCCAGCACAAGACACGGCCCGGTGACAAATTCAACCGCTTGCTGTTGTTGAGGATTCAGTTTCATTAATTCTGCGACCAAACATAGGGTAACAGCGCCGTGTCCAATAAAAACGACAACGGCAAATCTAAAATCGGCAGGCCCCATTGCTGAGCCTGCTCCCAATCATATTTTGCACCCGCGTAACTATGATATTTCTGGGTCGGATTCACCAACTGCACAATGGTGCCGCAACCCGTCAAAACAAAAAGCGCGGTGATAAAAATCAGTGTTTTCATAAGTCCCGTAAATTATAAATGCAGCGCGTATTATAGAAGATTTGACCGCAACACACCGTATTTTTTTCCGAATTAAGCAAAGTGCGGTGCCGATTTTTCGATTTTTTTAACGACAAAACCCGCGAAATCGGCACCGCGCTTGGAAATCAGCCTGTCGCCTTATTTGTAAAAAAACTGTTATAAATCAAGAAATCCCATCATTCACAATTCAATACCTAAAACAGGGTATTTATTAACCTAAAACTAGGGCTAGAATAGCTACCTCGGCAAAATAACGCCGAGGTTACAATTTGGTTTACAACTGCGTTTGCAGTAAGTGGGAGTGATTATGCAGATCTCAAGAAGAAAATTCTTTAAGATCTGTGCAGGTGGTATGGCGAGTTCGTCTGCTGCTATGCTTGGTTTCATGCCAACAACAGTTTTAGCAGCTCCGCGTGAATATAAACTGATTCATGCACAAGTGACCCGTAACAACTGCACATATTGTGCCGTAGGCTGTGGTATGTTGATGTACAGCCTTGGCGATGGCGCCAAAAATTCAAAAGGCAAATTAATTCATATCGAGGGCGACCCAGACCATCCGGTCAGTCGCGGTTCTCTCTGTCCGAAAGGGGCGGGTGCGTTAGATTTTGTTAACAGCCCAAACCGTTTACGTTATCCCGAATACCGTGCTCCGGGCTCCGATAAATGGGTACGATTATCCTGGGAAGACGCTATTCATCGCATTGCCCGGTTATTAAAGGATGACCGCGATGCTAATTTCATTGAAACCAATCAGAACGGAACAACGGTCAATCGCTGGCTGACCACGGGCATGCTCGCCTCATCAGCCACCAGCAATGAAACCTGTATGCTGACGCAAAAATGGTCACGGGGTCTGGGAATGGTGGCGGTAAATAACCAAGCCAGCACCTGCCACGGGCCAACCGTACCCGCGCTTGCCGCTTCTTTCGGGCGCGGTGCAATGACCAATCACTGGGTAGATATAAAAAATGCCGATGTGGTGATTGTAATGGGAGCTAATACGGCCGAAGCCCATCCGGTAGGGTTTAAATGGGTGATTGAAGCTAAAAGGCAAAATCACGCCAAACTCATGGTAGTGGATCCGCGCTTTAACCGGACTGCGGCGGTGGCGGATTTCTTTGCTCAAATCCGTCCCGGTTCGGATATTTCATTTCTACTGGGCGTAATCCGCTATTTGCTGAAAAACGATAAAATTCAGCATGAATATGTCAAGCACTATACTAACGCCGCGTTGCTGGTAAACGATGACTTTCAATTCAATGACGGTCTTTTTACAGGTTATGATGAGACCAATCGACAATATGATCGCACAACTTGGGCCTACCAATCGGATGAAAACGGTTATGCCAAACGTGATTTGACTCTGGAAAATCCCCGTTGCGTAATTAATTTATTACGCCATCACGTAGAACGCTACACGCCTGAAATAGTGGAAAAATTAAGCGGTATCACTCAAACGGATTTCCAAACGTTCTGTGAAACCTTGGCGCAAACCGCCGCCCCCAATAAAACCGCCACCTTCCTGTATGCTTTAGGCTGGACGCAGCATACTGTGGGCGTACAAAATATTCGTTCAATGGCAATGATTCAATTATTGCTCGGCAATATCGGCATGCCGGGCGGCGGGGTGAACGCACTGCGGGGCCACTCCAATGTGCAGGGAGCAACAGACATGGGCTTACTGCCGACCTCATTGCCTGCTTATTTGCCGCTGCCGACGGATAACGATACTTCACTGGATAAATACTTAACCAGAGTAACGCCAAAAACTTTAGTGGAGGGGCAGGTTAACTATTGGACTAATACGCCGAAATTTATGGTAAGTCTATTAAAGTCTTTCTACGGCGATAACGCCACTAAAGACAACGAATGGGGTTTTCACTTTTTACCAAAATATGATCAGGTATATGATCAACTGCGTTTCGTGGATATGATGTACAACGGCAAAGTAAACGGTTTCCTCTGCCAAGGTTATAACCCGGTATCCTCATACCCGGATAAAAACAAAGTAATCGCGGCATTAAGCAAACTCAAATTCTTTGTGGTAATGGATCCGACGGAAACCACCACTTCGGAATTCTGGCGCAATCAAGGTGAATTTAATAATGTTAATCCGGCCGATATTCAAACCGAAGTATTCCGTTTACCTACGGGCTGCTTCGCTGAAGAAGACGGTTCTATCGCCAATTCGGGCCGTTGGCTGCAATGGCATTGGAAAGCTTCCGAGTCACCGGCCGAAGCCAAAGCCGATGTGGATATTCTGGCGGAAATTCGCCATGATATGCTCGAAATGTATCGCAAGGAAGGCGGTTCGGGCTTCGCTTCTTTTGCGGCAATGAGCTGGAATTACGCTAATCCGCTGGAACCTAAAGCGGCAGAAATAGCAAAAGAAAATAACGGCTATGCGTTGGCGGATTTATATGATACCGATGGCAGATTAATCGCTAAAAAAGGTCAGTTGCTTTCCAGTTTCGCTCAGCTGCGTGATGACGGAACAACGGCAAGTTCCGCCTGGATTTATACCGGGCAATGGACGGAAAAAGGCAACCAAATGGATAACCGCGATAATGCCGATCCGTCAGGCTTAGGCAATACCTTGGGCTGGGCATTCTCATGGCCGGCCAACCGCCGCATTCTGTATAACCGTGCCAGCGCGGACTTGGCCGGCAATCCATGGGATAGCAAACGTCAAATCATCAAATGGAACGGCGAGAACTGGAATTACATTGATATCGCTGATTTCGGCACGGCTCCGCCGAACAGCCCGGTAACGCCGTTTATTATGCAAAATGACGGTTTAGGCGGTTTGTTCTCCCTTAATCGTCTGGCGGACGGTCCGCTGCCGGAGCATTATGAACCGATTGAAACACCGTTGGGTACCAATCCATTGCACCCCGCCGTAATATCAAATCCTGTGGCCCGCATACTGGATAATGATAAGTCAACCTTTGGTACGGCGGAAGAATTCCCTTATGTAGGAACCACTTACAGCTTAACCGAACATTTCCATGCGTGGACGGCGCAAACCTTATTGAGCATGATTGCGCAACCGCAGGCTTTTGCCGAAATCGGCGAAGTATTGGCGAAGGAAAAAGGCATTGCTCACGGCGATACGGTAAAAATTTCCTCAAAACGCGGTTATATCAAGGTAAAAGCCATGGTGACCAAACGGATTAAGCCATTAACGGTGCATGATAAAACCGTGCATACAATCGGTTTACCGATTCACTGGGGATTTTCAGGCGTGAGTGAAAAAAGCTTTGTCACCAACACGCTCACGCCCCGGGTAGGCGAGGCTAACTCGCAAACCCCGGAATACAAAACATTCTTAGTCAATATTGAAAAAGTGGGGGCTTAATAGATGACGGTTCAATCTCAAGATATTATTAAGTCTTCCGCGACGTCGGCCATCACTCCGCCGCCGCAGGCCCGTGAGCATAAAGTTGAGGTGGCGAAACTTATCGATGTTACCACCTGTATCGGCTGTAAAGCATGTCAGGTGGCCTGTTCCGAATGGAACGATATCCGCACCGTGCCGCAGCAATGCACGGGCGTGTATGATAATCCGCACGATCTGGACGCCAAACAATGGACGGTTATGCGTTTCAACGAAGTGGAAGAAAACGATTGTTTGGAATGGCTTATCCGCAAAGACGGCTGTATGCACTGCGCCGAGCCGGGCTGTCTAAAGGCCTGCCCGGTGCCGGGAGCCATTATTCAATACCGCAACGGCATTGTGGATTTCCAATCGGACAAATGTATCGGCTGCGGTTACTGTATCGCCGGCTGTCCGTTCAATATTCCGCGCATGAACGACAAAGACAACCGCGTATATAAATGCACCCTTTGTTCCGACCGGGTTAACGTCGGTCAGGAACCGGCCTGTGTGAAAACCTGCCCGACCGGCGCGATCCGCTTCGGTTCCAAAGAAGAAATGATCCACTACGCCGAACAGCGTATTGCGGATCTGAAATCCCGCGGCTACCAAAATGCGGGGTTATACAACCCGGAAGGCGTGGGCGGCACCCATGTGATGTACGTACTGCATCACGCGGATAAACCCGAGCTGTATTCCGGTTTGCCGAAAGACCCGTCAATCGACATTACCATCAAGTTGTGGAAAGACGTGCTGAAACCGGTAGCGGCGATCGCTATGGGCGGCCTGGCGCTGGCGGAAATCGCTCACTACATCGGTATCGGCCCGAATGAAGAAGAGGATGTGGAAGACCATCACGAAAAATTCGAGATGATGGATAAAGCGGCAGAAAATCACGAACAACGACAAGGCGGACATCATGAGTAAAATCGAAAAAGTGACGGAAATTACCAATGACACCAAAATCTTACGCCACAAATTTCCGGCCCGCGTAAGTCACTGGTTCTTAGTCATTGCATTCTTCTTAACCATGTTTACCGGCGTGGCGTTCTTCTTCCCCGATTTTTCATGGCTGCATGAAATTCTGGGCACACCACAGCTGGCGCGGGCGATCCACCCGTTCACGGGCATCATCATGTTCGCGGCGTTTATTATTCTGGCATTTATTTATGCCCATTATAATATTCCCGAAAAGAATGACATCCGCTGGGCGAAAGGCATTGTCGAAGTGCTGAAAGGTAATGAACACGACGTAGCCTACAACGGCAAATACAATCTCGGTCAGAAAATGCTGTTCTGGACCTTGAATCTGGCCATGATTACCCTGCTGGTCACGGGAATTATCATGTGGAGAAAATACTTTTCCGCCCATTTTTCCATCACCACCTTACGGATTGCCATTATCCTGCATTCCTTAAGCGCTTTCGCCTTGTTTACCGGTATCCTCGTGCATATCTACATGGCGTTCTGGGTGAAAGGATCCATCCGCGCCATGGTGGAAGGCTGGGTAACCGTGCGCTGGGCGAAGAAACACCACCCGAAATGGTACCGTAACGAAGTGCTGCCGAAGCTGGAACAAGAAGTGGCGGAAAACACTAAAAACGCCGAAATTTAACGGCTGAAACAAAACCAAGTGCGGTGCTGATTTTTCGATTTTTTGAAGTTTAAAAAATTTCAAAACCCGTTAAAATAGCACCGCACTTTTGTTTCTATAAAGCAACCTCGATTCAAAGCGTTATCACTGCTCCGTTCTAAATTCACCGTTACGAATATTTATGCACAGCTGCAAATCGAAAGTCTGCTGTAACATCCTTTTATTTAAACCCCAAAGCAAACAGGCTAAAAATTAACCGCCTGTTTTTTCTTATGAAAAAACGACTGAAAAAATCTCATGCTGTACATATATCATTTTGATAAATAAAGAATTATTTAAACACCCTTAGTTAATTGTACCGCCACGGATCCATTCCCCGACATTATTACCGTACTCAACCACAATTTTATCCACAGAAATACTGAATAACTCACTGCTGCGGAGAAATAGTGCCGTTTTTTCCATGGCGTTCTATTTTCTTGGGAATAAATCAACGAAAGGATCGGCGTTTGTTTTTTGTCAAGATCCTCTATGGCGAAGAAATAGCTGAATGAAAAAAGATCCTTGCCGTTCCTTGCATTTCCTCATCCGCCAAAAAGAAAAAATTGGCTGTCCCGCAGTTATCACAAGGTTATGCACAAAATTATTCACATTTTTGGAAAATGTGAATAAATCACACCGCACTTTTTCTGATGAATCGACATATTATATTGAGAAAAAAGCCATAATATGAAACAATCTACCCTTATCCATGTATTGAAAAAGATTTTAAGGTGAACGATAGTGATCGATTTCGATGGCTACCGGCCGAATGTTGGCATTGTTATTTGCAATCGCAAAGGGCAAGTGTTATGGGCCAAAAGGTACGGTCAGAATTCGTGGCAATTTCCTCAGGGCGGCATTAATGATAATGAAACGCCCGAACAGGCGATGTATCGCGAATTATATGAAGAAGTAGGTCTCACCAAACGCGATATCCGTATTATTCACGCTTCCAAGCAATGGCTGCGTTACAAATTGCCGAAACGGCTGCTGCGCTATGACAGCAAGCCGGTGTGTATCGGGCAGAAACAGCGGTGGTTTTTAGTACAGCTGCTGTGCGATGAAAAAAATATCAATATGAATTGCAGTAAAATCCCGGAATTTGACGGCTGGCGTTGGGTCAGTTTCTGGTATCCCGTACGGCAGGTGGTCTCTTTTAAGCGTGATGTGTACCGCAAAGCCATGAAAGAATTCGCCGGTGTGCTGTATGCCGCCAATAAATTGCAGGCTGAGGCGGAAGACAAAAGGCCTTACGCCCCGCGTAAATCCGTTTATTCCCAGAAATATCAGGATAAACGTCATAAACCAAGGAATTAATCGTGCTTACTTTTTTTCTGATTAGCTTGATTGCAGGTTGTGTTGTCGGTTTTTTAGCCGGTTTATTCGGTATCGGCGGCGGCTTGGTGGTAGTGCCGACCTTAGTTTATCTGCTGCCGATAGTGGGTGTGCCCGACTCAATGTTGATGTCCACCGCCCTCGGCACTTCCTTTGCCACCATTGTGATTACCGGCTTTTCTTCCGCTCATCGCCATCACAAGCTGGGCAATATCGTATGGCCCGCGGTGAAATATCTTGCGCCAGCGATTATGGTCGCCACCTTTTTGTCGGGATTATTTATCGGTAAACTGCCGAAAGATATTTCCAGCAAGATCTTTGCCGTTTTAGTCGTTTATTTAGTGGTAAAAATGATGATTTCCGCCACGCAAAAAACAACGGCTCAAAGCGAAACCGGCAAACCGCTCACACCGCGTTCTTCCGTGCTTGGCGGCATTCTGATCGGAATCGCCTCCAGCGCGGCGGGAATCGGCGGCGGCGGTTTTATCGTGCCTTTTTTACATTCCCGCGGTATTGAAATGAAAAAAGCTATCGGCTCATCGGCATTCTGCGGTGCCCTGTTGGGAATCTCCGGCATGCTGAGCTTTATCGCCGCAGGCTGGCAAGCTCCGGGCATGCCGCATTGGTCCATTGGTTATATTTATTTACCGGCCGTGTTAAGTATTACCGCGACTTCGTTTTTCACCTCAAAAATTGGGGCAACCACTACCACGAAACTGCCGGTGCCTATGCTGAAACGCTATTTTGCCGTATTCTTGATCTGCGTGGCAATTAAAATGATCTTAGACTAACTTTTTATATCGGAAATTTATGAACAATCAATTTTTAACCTTTCCTCAATTTGATCCTGTGATCTTTTCACTCGGCCCCATTAGTCTGCGTTGGTACGGCTTAATGTATTTAATCGGTTTTATTTTCGCCCGCTGGCTGGCCGTGCGCCGTGCCCGTAAGCCGAACAGCGGCTGGACGGAAGAACAGGTGGACAGCTTATTGTTTAACGGCTTTGCCGGGGTTTTCATCGGCGGCCGGATCGGCTATGTGATTTTCTATCAATGGGATTTATTTATGCAGGATCCCATGTATTTATTCCGCGTATGGGAAGGCGGAATGTCATTCCATGGCGGCTTAATCGGTGTTATTGTTTCCATGCTGATCACGGCAAAATTACAAAAGCGCCATTTCTGGGCGGTGGCGGATTTCGTCGCGCCGTTGATTCCCTTCGGCTTGGGGATGGGGCGTATCGGCAACTTTATCAATGATGAACTATGGGGTCGCGTCACCGACGTGCCTTGGGCGATGCTGTTTCCGTCCGGCGGCTATTTGCCGCGTCACCCGTCACAATTATACGAGGCGTTTTTAGAAGGCGTGGTGCTGTTCATCATTCTGAATGGCTTTATCAAAAAACCGCGCCCGATGGGATCCGTTGCCGGACTGTTTCTGATGTGCTACGGTTTATTCCGCTTCATCGTGGAATTTTTCCGCGAGCCGGATCCTCAGCTCGGTTTGTATTTCGGTCACCATATCTCCATGGGGCAAATTCTGTCCACGCCGATGATTATTATCGGTGCTCTAATTATTTTATGGGCTTACCGTAGGGAAAAAGCGAATTAAAGTGCGGTGTTGACAAAAGCTTTAGCTTTTGAACGTTGGCGTTACCAACGGTGCCGAAGGCATAGCAACTTTTATGGAAAGTTGCGTATAAAACCGGAGTTTTTTTAACGTCAGCTATGCCGGCGAAACCACAGGCATAGCAATCCGCTCAGCGTTATGTATAAAAAACAGAGTGTTAAAAAGAAGGAATAGATATGCGTCAATATTTAGATTTATGCCGGCGAATCGTAGATGAAGGCATTTGGGTTGAGAACGAACGTACCGGAAAACGTTGTTTAACCGTGATTAACGCCGATTTAACTTACGACGTGGCGAACAATCAATTCCCCATTATTACCACCCGCAAAAGCTACTGGAAAGCGGCGATTGCAGAATTTCTCGGTTATATCCGCGGCTACGACAACGCCGCCGATTTCCGCAAGCTGGGAGCAAAAACCTGGGATGCCAATGCCAATGAGAATCAGGCATGGTTGAACAACCCGCATCGCAAAGGCACCGACGATATGGGACGGGTTTACGGCGTGCAGGGGCGCGCATGGCGCAAACCGAACGGCGAAACCGTGGACCAATTACGCAAAATCGTAAACGATCTCCGCCGCGGCGTGGACGATCGTGGTGAAATCCTCACCTTCCTGAATCCGGGGGAATTTGAGCTCGGCTGCCTGCGTCCTTGTATGTACAATCACACTTTTTCCTTGCTTGGCGACACTCTGTACTTAACCAGTTATCAGCGCTCCTGCGATGTACCGCTCGGGCTAAATTTTAATCAGATTCAGGTCTTTACCTTCCTGGCGCTGATGGCACAGATCACCGGCAAAAAAGCGGGATTGGCGTATCACAAAATCGTTAACGCCCATATTTACGAAGACCAATTGGAACTGATGCGTGACGTGCAGCTCAAACGGCAACCGTTCCCGTCACCAAAACTGGAAATCAATCCGGACATCAAAACCCTGGAAGATTTGGAAACCTGGGTGACGATGGACGATTTCAAAGTGGTCGGCTACCAATGCCACGAACCGATTAAATATCCGTTTTCCGTGTAAAAGTGCGGTGTCAAAAAGCGAAGTTTTTCATGTGCGAAATCGATCAGCAACAGTTCGACCGACAAATGATGGCATACGCCCTTGAACTTGCCGATAAAGCGGAAGCGCTGGGAGAAATTCCCGTGGGCGCGGTGTTGGTGGATGAAAACGGCGATATTGTGGGCGAAGGCTGGAATCTGTCCATCGTGCGTTCCGATCCTACCGCTCATGCGGAAATCGTTGCTCTGCGTAACGCGGGTCAGCGGCTGCAAAACTACCGTCTGCTCAACTGTACGCTCTATGTCACTCTTGAGCCTTGTACCATGTGTGCGGGCGCCATTCTGCACAGCCGGATAAAACGCCTGGTTTTCGGTGCCGCCGACCATAAAACGGGAGCGGTCGGCTCACGTTTCCACTTCTTCGATGACTACAAAATGAACCATCAAATCCAAGTCACCGCCGGCGTATTGCAGCAGCAATGCAGCGAAAAACTGAGTGCTTTCTTTCAGAAACGACGGGAGCAGAAAAAACAGGAAAAATTGACGGTCAAGACCGAATAATAGCTCTATTACAAGCGTTTTTTTGCCGTATGATAGACAGCTTGTCGATCCCGTCTCCCCACGGCAATGACTTCAACAACAATACGATCATCAATAACCTGATAAACCAACCTATATCCTGAAGCACGCAATTTAATTTTGTAACAGTCTTCCATGCTGCGTAATTTAGCGCTCTCGACCCGAGGATTTTCCAGTCGTTCGGCAAGCTTATCCAAAAATTTGTTAGCTATATTGTCCGACAATTTTTCAAACTCTTTAAGAGCTTGTTTTTTAAATTCAAGTGAATAAGTCATCGGCGTAAATCCGTCAGATTGACTTTTACACTTTCATCCGAACGGCGTTCTTCGACAATCTTAGCCAGCTCCATATCTTCCGCGAGTTTCATAAAATAGGCATAAATTTCAGGAGGCACACAATAAAATGCAGGTTCGTTGCGGTTTAAAATAGCAAGGGGTTGACCGTTGGCTTGACGCATTACCGCCATCGGATTGGTTTTTAGCTCTGTGATACTGGCAACCATATCGGTTAAAACAAGATTAGGCATAGAATTTCCTCTCAATAGGATGATGTTTGAATTGAATAATCGCTCTTTAAATAGGTTTTGTCAAATGATGAGTGTTAATTTTCCACCATAAAAGAAGCAGTTTCATGACATTGCCGTTTTAGGCAAAATTCTTCTTCACAAATTCCTCCGCAAACGTTTTCGTTTTTTTTCTATTTCCTTTATAATAGACAATGAATTTTCTATGACTAACTCAAGGTGAAAATCCTATGTTGCAAATCTTCCGCGGCTCTCCCGCCCTTTCCGAATTCCGTTTAACTCAGCTTGCGGTCCGCTTTCATACAGCTAGGCTGCCGGTGAAATCCTGCTATGCCGAATATGTGCATTTTGCCGAACTATCCGAATCATTAACAGCAAATGAAACCGCTAAGCTTGAGCAGCTGCTGCATTACGGTCCGACGCTGACACAGCATGAACCGACGGGCGAATGTTTTGTGGTGATTCCGCGTATCGGCACGATTTCTTCCTGGTCTTCCAAAGCAACGGATATTGCCCACAACTGCGGTTTAGATAAAGTGGAACGTTTGGAACGCGGTTTAATTTTTTATTTTGAATCTGCACGTACTTTAAGCGAGGCGGAACAGGAACATTTATGTTCACATATTCACGATCGCATGATGGAAACCGTGGTGCGCTCGCCCGAACAAGCGGTGGCTTTGTTTAATCATCAGGAGCCGAAACCATTTACTAGCGTGGATATCTTAGCGGGCGGCCGCAAAGCCTTAGAAGATGCCAATGTGAATTTAGGTCTGGCATTAGCGGATGATGAAATAGATTATTTAGTGGAAAATTTCACTCAACTGGGGCGTAATCCGACGGATATCGAACTGTATATGTTTGCTCAAGCCAACTCAGAACACTGCCGCCATAAGATTTTCAATGCGGACTGGGTGATTGACGGCGAAGAACAACCAAAATCGCTGTTCAAAATGATCAAAAACACCTTTGAACACACACCCGATTATGTGCTATCCGCCTACAAAGATAACGCAGCGGTAATGGAAGGTTCAAAGGTGGGGCGTTTCTTCCCCGATACGGACGGACAATATCGTTATCACCAGGAAGATGCTCATATTTTAATGAAAGTGGAAACTCACAACCACCCGACGGCGATCTCACCATTCCCTGGTGCGGCGACGGGTTCGGGCGGTGAAATCCGTGACGAGGGGGCAACGGGATGCGGGGCAAAACCGAAAGCGGGCCTCACCGGCTTCTCCGTATCCAACCTAGTGATTCCAAACTTTGAACAACCTTGGGAAGCTCCGCTGTCCAAACCGAACCGTATCGCCTCAGCCTTGGATATTATGATTGAAGGTCCGTTAGGCGGAGCAGCGTTTAATAATGAATTCGGTCGCCCTGCACTGCTGGGATATTTCCGCACCTATGAGGAAAAAGTCAATAGTTTTGCGGGTGAAGAAGTACGCGGTTACCATAAACCGATTATGTTAGCGGGCGGCATCGGCAATATCCGTGCCGAACATGTACAAAAAGGGGAAATTCCGATAGGCGCCAAACTCATCGTATTGGGCGGACCGGCGATGAACATCGGCCTGGGCGGCGGTGCAGCCTCTTCAATGACATCGGGCAAATCTAAAGAAGACCTGGATTTTGCTTCCGTTCAACGCGAAAACCCGGAAATGGAACGCCGCTGTCAGGAAGTGATCGACCGTTGCTGGCAAATGGGTGAAAACAACCCTATCGCCTTTATTCACGACGTGGGCGCAGGCGGTTTGTCCAATGCCATGCCCGAATTAGTACATGACGGCGGTCGCGGCGGCAAGTTTGAACTGCGCAATATTTTATGTGACGAACGTGGTATGTCACCGCTGGAAATCTGGTGTAACGAATCACAGGAACGCTATGTGTTAGCGGTGGCGGCGGAAAATCTTGCCGTCTTTGAAGAAATCTGCCGGCGTGAGCGTGCTCCCTATGCGGTGATCGGCGAGGCTACGGCGGAAGAATATCTGACGCTGCACGATAATTATTTTGATAATAATCCGATCGACCTGCCAATGGGCGTTTTGTTAGGAAAAACACCTAAAATGACCCGTAACGTGCAATCAAGCCAAGTGAACAATCCCCCGCTTGATCACCACAAAATCAGCCTCAAAGAAGCTTTGCACCGCGTATTACGCTTACCCGTAGTAGCGGAAAAAACCTTCCTAATCACCATCGGTGATCGTTCCGTCACCGGCATGGTCGCCCGTGATCAAATGGTCGGTCCGTGGCAGGTTCCGGTATCTGACGTTGCCATCACCACCGCCAGCCTTGACAGCTATTATGGTGAGGCAATGTCGATGGGGGAAAGAGCCCCGGTAGCGTTACTCAATTTCGCCGCTTCCGGCCGTTTAGCCGTTGCCGAAGCGATCACCAATATCGCCGCAACCAATATCGGGGACATTAAACGTATTAAATTATCTGCCAACTGGATGTCTGCCGCAGGTCATAAGGGCGAAGACGCCGGTCTTTACGAAACCGTTAAAGCGGTGGGTGAAGAGCTTTGCCCGGCTCTGGGCCTAACCATTCCTGTAGGTAAAGATTCAATGTCTATGCAAACCACCTGGCAGGAAGACGGCAAACAAAAAACCGTTACCGCACCGCTTTCCTTGGTTATCTCGGCCTTTGCCCGTGTGGAAGACGTACGTAAAACCGTTACTCCTCAATTACGCACCGATAAAGGCCATTCCAGCCTATTACTGATTGACCTCGGCGAAGGCAAAAATCGCTTGGGCGCCACCGCACTTGCCCAAGTGTACAAACAACTGGGCGACGTGCCGGCGGATGTGGAAAACGCAACTATTTTGAAAAACTTCTACGACGCAATACAAGCTCTTGTTCAGCAAAACAAATTACTCGCTTACCACGACCGATCCGACGGCGGTTTAATCGTTACCCTGGCGGAAATGGCATTTGCCGGGAACTGCGGAGTGTCCATTGACATCAGCGCCTTAGGTGACAACGATCTTGCCGTGCTGTTTAATGAAGAACTGGGCGCGGTCATCCAAGTGCGTGAAAGCGATCTTAATGCCGTACGTGAAATACTGGCGCAACACGGCTTGTTGCATTTAGTGAAGGATCTCGGTTTGGTTAATGATGACGACAATTTCATCATTCAACGCGGAGCCACCACTTTATTGGAAGAAAAACGTTCCGTTCTGCGCGGTGTCTGGGCTGAACTAACCCATCAAATGCAACGTTTGCGTGATAATCCGGAATGTGCCGACCAAGAATTCGCAGTCAAAAAAGATCCGAATAATAAAGGACTATCAGCATTTTTGAGCTACGACGTGAACGAAGACATCGCCGCTCCGTTTATCAGCACCGGCGTAAGACCGACCATTGCTATCCTGCGCGAACAAGGGGTCAATAGCCATTACGAAATGGCGGCCGCTTTTGACCGGGCGGGCTTTAATGCCATCGACGTACACATGAGCGATCTCATGACGGGCAGATATCACCTAAAAGATTTCAACGCATTAGCCGCTTGCGGTGGTTTCTCCTACGGCGACGTATTGGGTGCCGGCGGCGGTTGGGCGAAATCCATTCTGTTCAATGATGACCTGCGTGCTCAGTTCAGCCAATTCTTCGCCAATCCAAACACCCTGGCGCTAGGTGTATGCAATGGCTGCCAATTCCTTTCCAACCTGGCGGATATCATCCCGGGAGCGGAAAATTGGCCGCGTTTTGTGCGTAACAAATCGGAACGCTTTGAAGCTCGTGTCGCAATGGTGAAAATCAATGCAACCGATTCGTTATGGTTCCGGGGCATGGCAGGTTCCCATATGCCGATTGCGGTATCTCACGGTGAAGGGCGGGCGGAATTCAAAACTCCGGAAAATCTCACCGCACTTCGTGCCCGGAATCTGATTGTCGGTCAATATATCGACAGCCTTGGCAAGCCGACGGAAATCTATCCGGCCAACCCGAACGGCTCCGTGGACGGCATCACCATCATCACCAACGCCGACGGCCGCATCGCCGCCATGATGCCGCATCCGGAACGCGTATTCCGCGCCGTCAGCAATTCTTGGTATCCCGAAGACTGGAGCGAAGACGGCGCCTGGATGCGGATGTTTAGAAATGCAAGGGTGGTGTTGGGTTAGCCCTCTGATTTAATCGGCCAAAGGCGGATAATAGGTGAAAGCTTACTATCCGTTTTTATTAATTCATTTTTGTAAATCTTTCTCCCTTACATATATCTGGCGGCTTGCGTAATATGTTTATTTCGCGGTAGTATCGATCCTGACTTTTTCAGTCAAGATTAATGCTTTATCGTTTATTTTTATATTGAATAGGAAGGTAGTTATGAATACTCAACAACAAGAATATCAATTCTCTGAGCAAAAAGTGCTTTGGATTCAACGATATTCGGCAAAATTAATGTCTTTTGCCATTGAACGGCCGAAGGGTTTTCGTTTTACTGCCGGGCAGTTTACCAAGCTGGGATTTTTTGATGGCAAGGAATATGTATGGCGCGCTTATTCCATGATTTCACCGGAACAGGCGGATTACCTTGCATTCTATGTGATTCTGATTGAAGATGGTGTGATGTCTTTGCATTTCAACCGGATGCGTGCGGATGATAAGCTACTGTTGGACAACCGCTCAATCGGATTCTTTACCTTGGATCGCGTACCGCCGGGTAAACAACTCGTGATGCTTGCTACCGGCTCGGGCATTGCTCCGTTTCTATCCATGTTGTCGGAACAGACGTTATGGCGAAAAGCGGAAAAAATCGTGCTAGTGCATTCCGTTTCCTATGCGCAGGATTTAGTATTTAAAGAAAAGCTTGCCCAATTAACCCAAGATGTTGCCGGACATTTTGTTTATCAGCCTGTAGTCACCCGTGAAACCGTGGAAGGTGCATTGTCCGAACGAATTCTTCCTTTATTGCAAAACGGCAGATTGGCGCAAACCTTAGGCTTTCCGTTCACAGTGGCAACTACTCGGTTTTTAATCTGCGGCAATCCCGACATGGTGAAAGACAGTTATGAATATCTGAAATCACAAGGGTTTGCCTTACATCGGATACATAAAGACGGGCAAATTATGATGGAACATGCATTTTAACTGTTGTCACGGTGTTCGGCTTATTCTCCGAATCAAAGTGCGGTGTTAAAAACTCGGATTTTCAGCACCGCGCTTTAGGCGGGCTATTTGCACAGATAAAAACAGCTGTTTAAATCAATTCATTGTCTGAACCTTGTGAAAATACGGACAACATTATTCAACAGTCTGTAAACGAATTCTTTCCCTCGTGGAAATACTCTATTCGGCCTGTTTTCGCGCGGATCTTTAAGCTCCTTTTAATCTTGTTTTTCGCATTCCGGATATATTTATCAGTTAAAATAAAAATAATTATTGATTTCATTATTGACAACTATTACTATCTAAGTCATCAATTCCGACTAAAACACTCAGTTATCATGATCCTACGATACGGCAAGCCGCAAGCCCGTCATTACGTTATGCAACTCCTTGATTATGTGTGGGGAATTTTTCCCGCACAGGCCTCACTTTTTCTGATTATCGCCCTGTGGCAATGGGTGCATAATCAAATGGGGGCAATGATTATGCCTGCGCCTTTGGCAGTATTTGAACGAATCGGGGAAATTCTTTCCAGCGTGGAATATCAAGAGGTATTTAAAACCGTTTGGCGTGGTGGCTTGGGCGTATTGTTAGCCGTAGTGACAGGAAGCTGCTTGGGTTTTCTTGCCGGAATCAGCCAAACATTGGCACTGCTGCTACGTCCGATCAATACACTTTTACTCGGTATTCCGCCGATTATTTGGATTGTATTAGCTATTTTTTGGTTTTATATGGGCGATCTCAGTGTGATTTTTACTGTTTGGATAGTGGTGTTGCCACTTTGTTTCTCCGCCGCTCAAATGAGTTTGCGCACGGTGCCTAATTCTCTGCTTGAAATGGTTCGTGTGTATAAAATCCCGTTTTCACGCCAACTTACCCAATTGTATATTCCACATATCCTCCGCCAAATGTTACCAGCTTTAATCGTGGCAATCGGAACGGGGTTAAAAGTCACCGTGATGGCTGAGCTATTAGGCGCCAGTGACGGAATGGGCAGTAAAATCGGTGATGCTCGTGCCATGCTGGAAACCACCGATGTGATGGCATATGTTAGCCTGATTTTATTGATCTCCATGGGCATTGAGTA
Source organism: Pasteurellaceae bacterium LIM206 (assembly GCA_032586195.1). Lineage (GTDB taxonomy): Bacteria > Pseudomonadota > Gammaproteobacteria > Enterobacterales > Pasteurellaceae > JAWHQP01. The sequence goes on from JAWHQP010000005.1 coordinate 190,509, forward strand.
TGGCATTTTAGAACCGATTCGCCGCTATTTTATTCAAGGAGAATCCTATGCTAAAACTTAATGAAATTTTCATCAAGTTAGCCGGACAAACTATTGTACGGGATTTTTCTTTGGTGTTGGAACGAGGGCAATGTATCGCATTACTCGGCGCATCAGGTTGTGGTAAAACCACGATTTTACGTGCTATTGCTGGGTTGATTCCCGTTCAATTTGGCGATGTGTTATCAGTTAGTCAACGTCTCGCTTATTTATTTCAAGAACCCCGCTTATTGCCTTGGCTTACCGTGCGAGAAAACTTGCGTTTAGTAGCTCCGCAAGCTAGTGAACAAACCTTATTACAGCAATTGGATGAATTTCATTTAACCGCTTTAGATGCCAATAAATATCCAGATGAACTTTCCGGAGGTATGAAACAGAGAGTTGCTTTGGCTCGAGCCTTAATTACTCAGCCAGATTTGTTATTAATGGACGAGCCTTTTTCCGCATTAGATCAAACCTTACGCCAAGAATTACAGCAACATATTATGCAAAAAGTTGAACAAGGCTTGGCAGTGGTTTTAGTGACTCATGATATTCAAGAGGCGGTGCGAATGGCACATCAGATTTATTGCTTATGTCACAAGCCAGCACAATGCACGACACAGATTCAATTAGATCAACCTTATGCTTTACGCCAGCAGGATTGGATTCAACAGCAAAGCCAACACCCAGCTTTGCAAAGTATCGCTTTTGATAATACCAGAGTTTAGAGGAGAAAGTGCGGTGATTTTTACGTTTGTTTTTCTCATTTTCTTGGTTTGGCTGGGTTATAAACAAGAGCGTTTTTTAGGTAACGCCGTACTGAATAACCAAGATGAAAGTCGCTTTTTTCTCCCCAATTCCGCTATTCAGAATATCAGTTTATTCATGCTCGTTATTTATGCGTTCGCCTATGGTTTTTCTGTCGAGCATAATATTTTGGGCTGGCTAGCCTTGGCTTGTGCCAGCGCCTTTATGGCTCGTTTAAAAGACTGGCAGTATTGGGAGTTATTCGGTTCAAAATATGTCGTCCAATATTACCTAGCTTTAGTCAGCATAATATTGAGTTATCTATTCTTATCTGTCGCTCTGCTATTTCAAGCTGATTTACTTCCGTTAGCGGAACATATTTTATTCGCAGTCACCTTATTTTGGCTCTATATCAGTTTGTTGCTATGGTGGTTCTGGTGGCGTAAGGAATAAAAAGGAGAGTATGACCTACACTTATTACAACCATAATTTTTAATTGACCTATAAAAGGAATCCAATATGAAAATACATTATGTTATCCCGCTTGCTGCTGCGACCTTTGCAGCGCAAGCTAATACGGTGGATTTAGCCAGTGCCGAAAATTATAAAATGCAGTTTAATTTTGCGCCGCCACCGATTATTACACCGCAAACGGATTTAACTACACCGATTGAAAACCAATTTAACTATGTTTCACCTTGGCTGAGGGCATCTGTTGCGCAGGATGTGAGTAGCAATGCCCGTCTGTTACAGATCAATACCCAATTCAACCAATATAGCAATTTGCAACGTGCTTTGTTGCGTTACCGTGGCGGTAACCATTATGTGATCGCACAAGCCTATCGGTTGGATATGAATGATTATCGTGACGGCAATGGCGATAAAGTGAATGCGGGTTATTTACGTAATGGGCAACTGTTAATGCTGGGCTATTTGCCGACGATTCATCAGGAATATCGTATTGGTGTCATTCATGATCGTATTGATGATGACAAGCAACCGCAACACCAAATGGACTCGGCTTATACCCGTCGAATTGTATTAAACGGTATGGTGCGCCTTGGTGAACAGGATCAAACTAATACTTTTAATCTGAATGTGCGTCATATTCGTCTTGACCGCCGTGCCAATAATTTTGAAGTGCGAACACTGACTATGCCGCAGAAAGTACAGGTGCAGGTTGAGCGAGAAATCTTGAATGTGGAAACAGATTACCGTTTAACTTATGGTAATCACCATTCGCAATTCGGCGTGAAATACGATAATGATACCCATAATGCGGAACGCTTTGCCATTTTACCACGTGGCACATTCCGCAATGCCTACCGTTTCCCTGATATTAAAAGCCAACATTGGCATATTTTCTACGATCATTTCTGGAAAATTAATCCACAACATCAATTAGATCTTGGTATCAGCTATGATCATCTCACAGCCGAAGCCCGTAAACGTGATGTCGGATCAAGTGTAACGACGCCAAGCGGCGCACAAAATTTCCCAACACCGAATCAAATATGGCGTATGCACTATGGGGATACAGCCAAAGGTAAACAACGCACAGATGGTGTTGGTGGCGCACTAAAATACACCTTTAAACCGACCGCACTTTCTTCTTATCAATTGGCGCTTGATAGCTTAATCCGTCAGCCGCATAACGCTGAACGTTATACTGCGCTGATCGGCAACAACGGGGCAGGCTGGATTGGTAATCCATTCCTAAAACCAGAACGTCATAATCGTGCCGCGTTAAATTTCAAATGGCAGGGTGAAGGCTGGCGTGATTACGGCAAAGTCAAAGGCGGTGATGTTGCTGGTGCTTGGCAGGTTGAGCTGCATGGATTTTATGATCGTGTAACGGATTTCATCACGCTTGATCGTGCGAGAGGACAACAAGGCGTAGTGGCAAGAAATGGCAATACGATAAGCCGAAATGTGGATGCGAATTTAATGGGCGTTGAATTGCAATTGGCGAAAAACCTAACCAATAATCTCGCTACCCGTGCCAAAGTGCGTTATCAATATGGCGAAAACCGCACCGATGACCGTCCGCTTTATAATGTTCGTCCGCTTAGTTTGGATGTGGCGCTTGACTGGAAAGATTATACCAGTTTCGGTAGCTATAACCTGGGCGCCAGCCTACATTATTCGCACAAACATAATCGCTTAGATGATGATAATACTAGCGGTTTCGGTTTTGATAATCCGCTACATTACCAAAGTTATGCGGTCGTCAATTTGTATGGCGGAGTGCAATTACGAGATCGTATTGCTTTCACCGCTGGTATTGACAATCTGTTTAACCGTCAATATTACGCCTTTAACGAACAACCCCATGTCGCCGCTTTAAAACCAACCGCAGTTGCCGCCCCAGAGCGGACTTATTGGGTTGGTATCAACTTTAACTTCTAAGCCAAAAAGGAGAACAAAATGAATATTTCTAGACGTAACTTTATTCAACTCACAGGTGCGGGCGTACTTGCCGCAGCATTGCCATCATTTGCATTTGCTAACCAACAATTAACCATTTGGGGGCCGCCCGTTGCGCCGACCGTCTTGCTTGCCGTCGCAGCGGAAATGGGTGAAGCACGTAAAATTCGTCCTTTTAATGTAAAAAGCTGGAAAACGCCAGATGAATTACGTGCAGGCTTGGTCAATGGGGCCATTGATGTCAGTATTGTACCGAACTATGTGGCAGCGAATTTACGTGCGCAAGGAAATCCAGTGATTTTATATAATATCATGACGAAAGGGCTGCTTTCCTTGGTCAGTAAAAACGGCAAAGTGAGCGATTTAAGCCAAATCGCTGGCAAAAAATTAGTGATGCCGTTTAAAAGTGATATGCCAGATCTGGTGTTGCAAATTTTGGCGCAAAAGCACAATATCAGTTTAGATAATGTGGTGACTTATACCGCTACGCCGCCTGAGGCCATCACCTTGTTCCTGAAAAAAGATTTTGACTTTGCGTTATTACCTGAACCGCTCGCCACTGCCGCAATTCTACGTGGTAAACAAATGGGCGTGACTGTTGAACGTAGCCTTGAGTTTAGTCAAGTATGGTCGGATACATTCAAGGTTCAGCATGGATTATTAATGGCTGGGTTAATGATTAAAGAACAAATGTTGAAAGATAACTCACAGTTCTTTGAAGTATTAAATCAAGACTTGGAAAAATCGGTGGTTTGGGTCAATAATAACCCGAAAAGTGCGGCGGAAATCGCAGCAAATTATATGCCAGCACCAGTACCTGCAATTGAACGCTCATTACCGTTTTCTGCATTGAGTGCCGTACGTACTAATGATCCCGAAGTGCAGAAAGAACTATTAGCTTTCCAACAAGCGTTGTTTAAACTCAACCCGAAAATTACTGGCGGTAAAGCACCGACTACCGCATTATTCGGATTGTAATGTTCAATAAATCTCCTTGCTAAAAGGGGATTTTAGAACGAAAAATACGGTCAAAATCGACCGTACTTTTCACCGATAAGGAGTCTTTATGAGCATTATTTACCAAAACGGTTTTCCTGACTTTTTTACACAGGCACCGACTTTAACCCTATTCGATCCGTTATCCCAATTTCTAGGTGCAGTGGAGCAAGGGCGGGTCACTTATTATTATCAAGATGCGGTAAAACTGGCAGGGCATTCCTGTCCGACCGTTGCTGCCGCATTTTTGATGACGATTAAAGGATTGCAAGCCTTGTATGGCGAAGAAATACCAGAGCGTGGCGGAATTGAAGTGCGTTTTGCCAAAGGACGAGATGAAGGCACAACAGGGGTGACAGGTTCTATTATCACTTTATTGACTGGCGCTGCAACGGAGATGGGATTTGGCGGTATTGGGCAAAATCAACGTTTCGTCCGACGCAATTTACTTAGTTTTTCTCAACCCATAGAGGGCAATGTTGTCTTCTCACGCAAAGACAATGGAAAAAGTGTTGCTGTTCGCTTACATCTTGATGAAGTCGTGCCTTGGACGGAACAAATGAAAACCTTGTTACCTAAAGCGGTTTCAGGGCAAGCCAGCGCTGAAGAACTCGCCACATTTGCCGAATTATGGCAACTACGGGTAAAACAAGTATTAATCGATTTTGCTGATGATCCGAGATTGGTTGAAGTTATTAATCTTTAATGATCAAAATCACCTGAAAGGCATACTACACCAGTCTGAAAGTGCGGTGTTAAAAACTCGGATTTTCAGCACCGCACTTTGCCCTATGCTATCTCTACGCATTAGTATAAATCTCGCGATTATTTAACCAGCGCTTGATAAGCTGCTCGGCAATCTGAGGATATTGTTGAATGAGGTTGCGGGCATAGTGCTGCACGACGGGAATCATTTTGCGATCCCGCATTAGATTCGCCACTTTAAATTCGGCGATACCCGTTTGTTTGGTGCCGAGCACTTCGCCGGGGCCGCGGATTTCAAGGTCCTTTTCCGAAATAACAAAACCATCTTGGCTATCACGCAGCACTTGCAGGCGTTTTTGCGAAATTTTTCCCAACGGCGGTTTATACATAAGCACGCAGAACGAAGCGGTGCTGCCACGACCGACGCGGCCGCGCAACTGATGTAACTGGGATAACCCTAATCGTTCGGCATTTTCGATAATCATCAGGCTGGCATTGGGCACATCCACGCCCACTTCAATCACGGTGGTCGCCACCAATAAATCCAGCTCTGCGGCTTTGAACCTCGCCATAATCTGTTGTTTCTCGGTCGGTTTCATGCGCCCATGCACTAAACCAATGCGCAAATGCGGTAAGGCTTTTTGCAGCTCTTCAGCGGTTGCTTCCGCCGCCTGCGCCTCCAGCAGTTCACTTTCATCAATCAGCGTGCAGACCCAATAAGCCTGGCGTTTTTCCACCGTACAGACATGCTGAACGCGGGCAACAATTTCCGCCCGCCGTTGTTCGGAAATCACGACGGTGGTTATCGGTGTCCGTCCCGGCGGCAATTCATCAATAATCGAGGTATCCAAATCGGCATACACCGTCATGGCCAGCGTGCGGGGAATAGGAGTTGCGGTCATAATGAGCTGGTGCGGATAATAGCCCGCTTTCTCCCCCTTTTCCCGCAGCATCAGGCGCTGGTGCACGCCGAAACGGTGCTGTTCGTCGATAATAACGAGGGCCAGATCGGCAAAATTAACCTCTTCCTGAAATAAGGCGTGCGTGCCTACCACCATTTGTACTTCACCGTTTTCAATTTTAGCCAATTCCGCCTGACGAGCTTTGCCCTTCACCTTGCCAGCCAGCCAGCCTACCTGAATACCAAGCGGCTCAAACCAGCGACGGAAGTTTTCCGCATGCTGTTCAGCCAGAATTTCCGTAGGCGCCATTAACGCCACCTGCTTGCCGTTATCAATCGCTATTAAGGCGGCTAAGGCGGCAACCAGGGTTTTTCCCGATCCTACATCACCTTGCACCAGCCGCATCATAGGGTGCGGATTTGCCATATCCCGTTCAATATCGGTAGTGACCCGTGTCTGCGCGTTGGTGGGACAAAACGGCAATGTGGCAAGAAAACGGGCTTTGATATCGCTTTGATAACCCAGCGGCAAGGCAAAAATCTCTTGATTTTGACACCGCACTTTTTGCATCGCCAGATTATGTGCCAGTAATTCTTCAAAAATCAGGCGTTGCTGCGCCGGGTGTTGACCTTTTTCCAAGATTTCCGGCGAAATATCCGGCGGCGGACGATGCAGAAAACGAATTGCCTCTTTAAGGCTGAAAGGATGCGGATTGAATTCATCGGGCAGAATTTCCGCCACTTGCATTTTATCCAACAGCGCAAGTGCCTGATCCGTTAATTTGCGTAAGGTATTCTGCTTTAAGCCTTCAGTGGTGGAATAAATCGGCGTAAGGGTTTCCTCCAGCCGGATAGGCTGATTATCCCGCACAATCTGATATTCCGGATGATGCATTTCCGCCATGAATCGGCCGCGTTTCACTTCACCAAACGCCTTTACCCGCGCACCGAGTTGAAAGCTGTTTTTCATGCCCGCGTTAAAATTGAAAAAACGCAGCATGATTTTTGCCGTGCCATCGGAAAGACTGACGGTTAAGACGGGGCGTTTACCAAACTGAATGTCACAGGTTTGTACCTGACCTTCAATGGTGGCATATTGGTCGGGCCGTAAATCGGTAATCGGCGTAATACGTGTGCGATCTTCGTAACGGATAGGCAAATGGAAAAGCAGATCCTGCAGATTATTGATGCCGATACGACTTAATTTGGCGGAAACGGCCGTCCCTACGCCGGAAAGTGTGGTCAGGGGAACGGCATCAAGGAGTTGGGCCCGGCTCATGAGATATGTTACGCGTTAATATTTCGTTCAACGGAAGTCACACCGGACACGCCTCGAATTTTGCGCATAATCTGAGCAAGATGTTTGGTATCCGTAGCGGTTAGCAGAATCATCACATGGTATGCATGCGCTTCGCCTTCTTCCGTCCAAATGCTGCGCACATTACTTTTGGCGGAAGAAATAGCCGTCATTAAATACGCCAGCGAACCCGGTTGGTTCATCATATCAACACGGATTTCCGCTTCAAATTCATTGTTGGTTTCCGCCTGTTCCCATTTAACTTTGGTATAAACTTTCGGTTTTCCATGGCGTTTATTCACATTCAGACAATTCTCATGATGCACCATCAGCCCTTTGCCCGGGTTAGAATAGGCAACGATAGGATCGCCCGGAATCGGATGACAACAATCCGCGAAATTAGTAAGTAAACTACCGGCACCCTTAATGAGAAGATAATCCCTGTTATTGGAAACATCGCCATCCGTATCAATTTCAATAGGTTCGCCCAGTAAACGATGCGCAATAACGCTGCTCAACTGGTTGCCGAGACCGATTTCTTTCAATAAATCATTAAAATCCGCCAGTCCCAATTCAGCCAGCAATGCGTTTACCGTTTCCGGTGCCAACTGTTCAAAAGATTTATCCCCTAAAGCGTGTTTCAGCTGCAAGCGGCCCAATTGTTCGGCCTCTTCCACTTCCAGTGTTTTTAACGTCTGGCGGATTTTAGAACGAGCCTTCCCCGTTACCACAAAATTCAGCCAGTTGGCGTTTGGTTTGGCGTTAGGAGAAGTAATAATGTCAACAGTCTGCCCCGAACGCAAGGCTTGCGATAAAGCATACATTTCACGATCAACACGAGCTCCGACACAGGTTGAACCTATATCGGAATGCACCGCATAGGCAAAATCCACCGGTGTCGCTCCGGCCGGTAATTCAATAATGCGGCCTTTTGGAGTGAACACATAAATTTCATCTGAGAATAAATCAGATTTAACGCTTTCAATAAACTCAAAAGAATTGCCCGCGCTCTGTTGCAACTCAATAATACTCTGCAGCCAATGCTGTGCTTTAATCTGAGCCGTTGTACTGTCGTTTCTGCCTTCTTCTTTGTAAATCCAGTGTGCCGTCACCCCCATTTTCGCAATAAGGTTCATTTCTTCCGTACGGATCTGTACTTTAACGGGGACGCCTTTAGGACCGATGGTGGAAGTGTGTAATGCCTGATAACCGTTGGCTTTCGGCACGGCAATATAATCCTTAATTTTGCCTGAACGAGGTTTATATAAATTGTGTACCTGACCCAGTACACGGTAGCAGTCATCCACCGAACCGACAATAACACGGAAATCCGTAATATCCATAATAGAGTGGAATTGTTGTTCACGCATACGCAGATTTCGGTAAATATAAAAAAGCGGCTTTTCGTGACCCGAAACCTGTGCGGAAATGCCGACACTGTCTAAACGCGTTTTAATTTCATCAATAATCGGCTGCACTAAATCTTTGTGCGTGTTTCTGGTTGCTTCGATAACACGGGTCAATACGGCATAACGCTGCGGATGCATGGCTTGAAAGCAAAGGTCCTCAAGCTCATTTTTAACATGTTCAATGCCTAAGCGGTGTGCCAGCGGGCTGTAAATTTCGAGGGTTTCTTTGGCGATACGACGACGCTTATCGGGACGTAACGCCCCAAGGGTTCGCATATTATGGGTACGGTCGGCAAGCTTGATTAACACCACACGAATATCTTTCGTCATGGCTAAAATCATTTTACGGAAACTTTCCGCCTGCGCTTCCTGACGGGTACGGAATTTCAGTTTATCTAATTTGGATACGCCATCTACAATTTCCGCTACACTCTTACCAAATTCCCGCATGAGCTGCTCTTCGGTATAAGGCGTATCTTCGATAACATCATGCAGCAAAGCGGCCATGACGGCTTCATGATCCAGCCGCATTTCCGCAATAATGCTTGCAACCGCAACGGGGTGTGTAATATATGGCTCACCGCTAGAACGAAACTGACCTTCATGTGCATCTCGTGCGACAACAAATGCACGTTTGATTAGCTCAATTTTCTCCGGGGGTAAATAGCCTTGAATGATTTTGTCTAAAGGTTCAAAAAGATACAAAGTCACCTACCTTCTTACTAAAATTTGAATAACGAGCCAATACCAAATATACCGGATAGGTAAAATTTATTCCGAGAGTAATGAAACCGCACTAAGTTCAATTTGCTCCTGTTCCAATACTTCTTGGCGTTCCTGAGCATTCATAATGTCATTATTGATTAACCCTTTTTCGATTTCACGTAACGCAATCACGGTCGGCTTATCGTTTTCTTCCGGAACCAAAGGTTCACGCAAATTTAATTGTAATTGTCTCGCACGACGAGCAGCAGTTAAAATTAAATCAAAACGGTTACCAATTTTCTCAACAGCATCCTGCACTGTTACACGAGCCATAATTTACTCCAAGATTCTCAAAAAATTAAATAAGATTGGTAATGATACTAAAGTATGGCTTATTTTGCCAGTAGTTGCCGGATTAAGCCGGCATTTTGTTCAGACTGATAAGCGGTGGTTAACTTCTCAGCCCGCAAAATACTTTGTAAATCTGCCAAAGCCTGAGCAAAATCATCATTGACAATCACATAATCATATTCATCGTAATGTGAAATTTCGCTGATGGCCTTTGACATCCGCTCTTCAATCACATCAGCACTGTCCTGACCACGTCCGATCAGACGTTTTTCCAATTCAGACAACGAAGGAGGTAAAATAAAAATACTTTTCACATCAGGCAATTTCCGGCGGATTTGCTGAGCACCCTGCCAATCAATATCCAAGAATACATCAATGCCCCGGGCTAAATTTTTTTCTATCGCGGGCAAGGAAGTACCATAATAATGACCGCCGAAAACCTTAGCATACTCTAAAAATGCGCCTTGTTCGATTAAATTCTCAAAGTGGTCCACACTCACAAAATGATAATGAATTCCGTCTTCTTCCCCGGGACGCGGCTGTCTGGTCGTGTGAGAAACGGATACCATCATAGGATGAGCTTGATTCTGTTTTAATAATGCTGCAATCAGCGATGACTTACCTGCGCCGCTGGGGGCGGAAATAATGTATAAATTACCTTGTGCCATGGAATTCCTTAATAATGAATGCAATAAATATTTGTCATTATGCCTATAAATTCATAAAAAATCAGCTATAAAATTGCCGGGTGATAGTCTGCAAAACCCGTTAATTAACAATAGCTAAATCGATTCTTTCATCATCAACGAAGGAAATAGCGCAATTAAGAATTTTGACGTAGATCACAAAAAGGTTATCTGTTATAGTTTAGCTCCTAGTCTCGTTTTATATCTCAAGCGAAACCGTGCTATAATCGCGAGCAGACGGCTAATTGACTTCAGTTTTGTCTCTCGCCGGAGGTTGTAAGTCGGTAAACCGTAGTAATTTTGTTTAACTTAAATATAGGTGAAAATCTTATGGCAATTAAAATTGGTATCAATGGTTTCGGCCGTATCGGTCGTATCGTATTCCGTGCTGCACAGCAACGTGACGACATCGAAGTTGTAGGTATCAACGATTTAATCGACGTTGAATACATGGCATACATGCTGAAATACGATTCAACTCACGGTCGTTTCAATGGTTCGGTAGAAGTTAAAGACGGCAACCTGGTTGTTAACGGTAAAACAATCCGTGTAACGGCCGAACGTGATCCGGCAAACTTAAACTGGGGTGCTATCGGTGTTGATATCGCGGTTGAAGCAACCGGTTTATTCTTAACTGACGAAACAGCGCGCAAACACATCACTGCCGGTGCGAAAAAAGTAGTAATGACCGGTCCTTCTAAAGATGCAACCCCAATGTTCGTTCGCGGTGTTAACTTTAACGCATATAAAGGCCAAGATATCGTTTCCAACGCTTCCTGCACTACCAACTGCTTGGCGCCGTTAGCACGTGTCGTACACGAAACTTTCGGTATCAAAGACGGTTTAATGACAACCGTTCACGCAACTACGGCAACTCAAAAAACCGTAGATGGTCCTTCAGCCAAAGACTGGCGCGGTGGCCGTGGTGCTTCTCAAAACATCATTCCATCTTCAACCGGTGCTGCTAAAGCGGTTGGTAAAGTATTGCCTGCATTAAACGGTAAATTAACCGGTATGGCATTCCGTGTTCCAACCACCAACGTTTCTGTTGTGGACTTAACAGTGAACTTAGAAAAACCGGCTTCATACGAAGAAATCAAAAAAGCAATCAAAGATGCGGCCGAAGGTAAAACTTTCAACGGCGAATTAAAAGGCGTGTTAGGTTACACCGAAGATGCAGTTGTTTCTACAGACTTCAACGGTTCAACTGAAACTTCCGTATTCGACGCAGCGGCAGGTATCGCTTTAACCGACACATTCGTTAAATTGGTATCTTGGTACGATAACGAAACCGGTTATTCAAATAAAGTATTAGACTTAGTTGCTCACATTTACAACTATAAAGGCTAATCAAGTAGTATACTAATCAGCTAACCCCTTGTTTATCAAGGGGTTATTTTTATCTGCCGGCCAGATATAAAAACTCACAAAAACAACACCGCACTTTTATGAATGCAAAAAGTGCGGTGTCAAAAAAACGAGTTTTGCATTATTGTTTTTCAGGTATAAAAAAGGGCGTAATGCCGTACGCTCCTATCTGATTAATCACAATTTTATCGTATTTTAATATCTGACATCCAGACCATAGCCGGTTAAGATGCCTTTAACGTGTTCCATCAGTTCTTTTTTCGGCGGTTGAACGTCTTCAAGAGCATATTTTTCACCGAAAGCCGCCCATTTGTGGGCACCGAGGCGGTGATAAGGCAATAATTCCACCTTTTCAATATTCTTCATATCCTTAATAAAATTACCGAGCATATGAATATCTTCATCATTATCCGTATAACCCGGCACCACGACATGACGAATCCATGTGCGTTGATTGCGGGCCTGCAGGTATTTGGCAAATTCAAGCACTCGTTTATTCGGAACCCCGATCAAGCTTTCATGAATACGTTCATTCATTTCTTTGAGATCCAGCAACACCAAATCCGTCACATCCAATAATTCATCGATCACTTTATCATAATGACGCACAAAGCCGTTGGTATCCAGGCAGGTATTAATACCTTCCGCATGGCAGGCACGGAACCAATCGCGCACAAATTCCGCCTGCAATATAGCCTCGCCGCCGGATGCCGTCACTCCGCCACCGGTAACAGTCATAAAATGCTTATAGGTCACTACTTCCTTCATTAATTCTTCAACTGTGATTTCTTTACCCGCATGCAAATCCCAGGTATCGCGGTTGTGGCAATATTGACAACGCATTAAACAGCCTTGCATGAAAAGAATGAATCGGATGCCCGGCCCGTCAACTGTCCCACAGGATTCATAAGAGTGAATTCGACCAATAACTGACATAAAGTTACCTTAATAGAAATTAAAAAAATTTTGATAAATTGTAACAAATTTTTAATTGAAGAACACAAAAATTATGAGTTCCAACCATAAAAAAATCCGCCCGAAACAGGGCGGATTTGAACGAGTTTTTATGCCGTTTTACTCAATTACATTGTTTGAGTGAATGTACGGGTAATTACGTCCTGTTGCTGTTCTCTCGTTAAAGAGTTGAAACGTACGGCATAACCGGATACACGAATAGTTAATTGCGGATATTTTTCCGGGTGATCGATAGCATCTAACAATGTTTCACGATTTAATACGTTCACATTTAAATGTTGACCGCCTTCAACCGTAGCCTCATGGTGGAAGTAACCATCCATCAAGCCAGCAAGGTTACGTTTTTGCGATTCGTAATCTTTACCTAACGCGTTCGGTACGATAGAGAAAGTATATGAAATACCGTCTTTAGCGTAAGCAAACGGCAGTTTAGCCACGGAAGTTAATGATGCAACCGCGCCTTTCTGGTCACGACCGTGCATCGGGTTAGCTCCCGGACCGAACGGAGCACCGGCACGACGGCCATCCGGAGTATTACCGGTTTTCTTACCATATACCACATTAGAAGTGATAGTAAGAATAGACTGTGTCGGAGTTGCGTTGCGGTAAGTTTTATGTGTTTTGATTTTCTTCATGAAACGTTCAACCAAATCACAAGCGAGATCATCAACACGCGGGTCATTGTTACCGAATTGAGGATATTCGCCTTCGATTTCGAAGTCAATGGCTACATCTTTCGCCACTACGTTGCCGTCTTTATCTTTGATGTCGCCACGTACAGGTTTCACTTTCGCATATTTAATTGCTGATAATGAGTCGGCCGCAACGGAAAGTCCAGCGATACCACATGCCATAGTACGATATACATCACGGTCATGTAATGCCATTAATGAGGCTTCATATGCATATTTATCATGCATAAAGTGAATAATATTCAACGCGGTGACATATTGTGTCGCCAACCAATCCATGAAATGATCCATACGATCGATTACTTTATCGAAATCCAGTACTTCATCTTTCATCGGTTCGGTTTTCGGACCTACTTGTACGCCTGATTTTTCATCAATACCGCCATTGATTGCATAAAGCAGAGTTTTCGCCAAGTTTGCACGGGCACCGAAGAACTGCATTTGTTTACCGACAACCATTGGAGACACACAACATGCAATTGCATAATCGTCGCTGTTGAAATCCGGACGCATTAAATCATCGTTTTCATATTGAACGGATGAAGTATCGATGGAAACTTTCGCACAATAACGTTTGAAACCTTCAGGTAATTGTTCGGACCAAAGAATAGTCAGGTTTGGTTCCGGTGATGGCCCCATCGTATAAAGGGTATTTAACATACGGAAACTGTTTTTAGTTACCAATGTACGACCGTCTAAGCCCATACCGCCTAATGATTCGGTTGCCCACATTGGGTCGCCGGAGAACAGTTGATCATATTCCGGTGTACGTAGGAAACGCACCATACGCAATTTCATAACTAAGTGGTCGATTAATTCCTGCGCATCCTGTTCGGTAATTTTTCCTGCTTTTAAGTCACGTTCGATATAAATATCCAGGAATGAAGATACTCGGCCGAATGACATTGCCGCACCGTTCTGAGATTTTACTGCGGCAAGATAGCCGAAGTAAGTCCATTGAACGGCTTCCTGCGCGTTGGTTGCAGGATTTGAAATATCATAGCCATAGGATGCCGCCATTTCTTTAATTTTGCCTAAAGCGCGGTGTTGTTCGGCAATTTCTTCACGCAATTGAATGGTCGCCTGTAAATCTTCACCGGCTTCCAAACGTGGTTGTAAAGAATCAAACTGTGCTTTTTTGTCTTTCATCAAGAAGTCGATACCATATACCGCGACACGACGATAGTCACCGATAATACGACCACGGCCGTAAGCATCCGGTAAACCGGTCAATACGCCCGATTTACGGCAACGCAGAATATCCGGTGTATAAACATCGAACACACCCTGGTTATGCGTTTTACGATATTCAGTAAAGATGTATTCCACTTCAGGGTCTAAAGTACGACCATAGATCTGGCAGGAATTTTTGATCATTTTGATACCGCCAAACGGCATAATTGCACGTTTTAACGGAGCATCAGTTTGAAGACCAACGATTTTTTCTAATGATTTATCAATATAGCCTGGTTTATGGGAAGTAATTGTTGACGGAGTGTGTTCATCGAAGTCAAGCGGAGCATGTGTCTGGTTTTCCACTTTGATGCCTTCCATCACTTTATCCCATAATGCGGTAGTCGCTGCCGTCGGACCTGCTAAGAAAGATTCGTCACCCTCATACGGCGTATAGTTTTTTTGAATAAAATCACGTAAGTTTACTTCAGTTTGCCATGCACCGGGAACAAAACCTTCCCATGCTTTTTGTTGAGCTTCAGTTAATTGAGCCATTGTAATACTTCCTTCTGTTAGTATTGAGATACATAAATTGAAATATATAAGAGCCGCACTACATCGCTCTTACGCCTAAAATTTAATGTGCACGGGCAATATATGTCTGATATAAGCCGATCACAAGACCGCCGCCGACAATATTACCCAATGTCACAGGAATCAGATTTTTTACCACTAAATGATAGACATCTAAATCGGCAAATTGTTCGGGATTTAACCCGATAGCCTGCCAAAATTCAGGGCTGCTGAAATGTGCCGTCACAATGCCCATCGGAATCATAAACATATTCGCCACACAGTGCTCAAAACCGGATGATACAAACAGTCCGAGCGGCAAAATCATAATGAAGGCTTTGTCCGTTAAACTCTTACCCGCGTAAGACATCCAAATAGCGATGCACACCATAACGTTACAGAGTATCCCCAAGCAAAACGCTTCAAACCAAGTATGGTGAATTTTATGCTGTGCCGTGGTTAGAATGGTTAACCCCCACTGCCCGTTATCAGCCATGGTCTGTGCACCGAACCAAATCAAAAACACCACAAACAGCGAACCGACGAAATTGCCCGCGTAAACCACAATCCAGTTACGCAGCATCTGCCACGTAGTAATTTTACCCGTAACACGGCCAATAATACTCAGCGTGGAAGAAGTGAAAAGTTCCGTACCGCACACAACCACCATAATCACCCCCAACGAGAATACCAAACCTCCTACCAGCTTGGTCAATCCCCACGGAGCCCCGGCGCTACCCGTCTGCGTAGTGGTATAAAACACAAAAGCCAACGCAATAAACAAGCCCGAAGCAATGGCGGAATAAAAAGACAAAATCTGCTTTTTATTAGCTTTATAAACGCCTGTTCCTTCACCAATGTCAGCCATTTCAGCCGGGGTGCGGAGACAAGGTGAAAGTTCTCTTTCAGTTGTCATAGTATAACTCCAGTTAGGTATAGCTCACAAAAAATTGAAAGAACTTGAGCTTAGTTTTTTAAACTTTTTTTATATTTTATAAAAATTTTTTGTATTATAGGCCGATTTAGCGATGAGGTAAAATGAATTTCCGTGTTCTTCTCTTATTTTTCAACCATTTTCCTTCTTTCTTGACCTAAATCAAACTTATCAATTTAAAGCAAATTCAGGCATGAAAAAACGATAGATTCATTCGATGTTTTTATCGACAAAATTGCTATTTCCGGCATTTTCTGATAAAACAGCGAAAGTCTCCGGCACGCCTTCAATTGAATATTAAAGTGCGGTGTTGTTTTTTCGAGTTTTTCGCATTTCACAGGAGTTTACTCATGGCAGAAGAAACCATTTTCAGCAAAATTATTCGCAAAGAAATCCCCGCCGATATCGTCTATCAGGATGAACTGGTCACCGCATTCCGCGACATTTCACCACAGGCGCGGACTCACATTCTCATCATTCCGAATAAACTCATTCCTACCACAAACGATGTCAGCGCCTCGGACGAACTTGCTTTGGGGCGTTTATTCACCGTGGCGGCCAAAATCGCGAAAGAAGAAGGCATCGCCGAAGACGGCTACCGTTTAGTGGTAAATTGCAACAAACACGCGGGGCAGGAAGTGTTCCATCTGCACATGCATTTGCTCGGCGGCGAACCTTTAGGTCCGTTACTGGCGAAACAATCATGAAAGCGCGGTGCTGTTTTAACGAGTTTTTACAATTTAATTCCATGAAAAAATACTTTCTCTTACCTGTCATTCTCTTGCTGACGGCCTGTTCGGCACAAAAGCCTAATTTGGTGAAAACGACAGCTCCTATTTTGAATATCACTACGGCGGCAGCACAGATGATTGAGGCGGATTTGTATGCCGATACCGCCACGCTGCGTAATAAAACCGCCGCCCCCGTGCTCCTCGCTTACGATCTCTATTGGTATAACGCCCAAGGGGTAACGCAAGTCTATAGCCCGACACAAGAGGCTTTTCACGCCGATCTTTTACTCGCCGCCCGACAGAAGACCGATATTGTTCTGCATAAACCTAATGCGAGCGCCGTCATTTACCGTCTTTATGTCCGATTGAAATAATTGTCATGTCAACATTACTTATCGATTTAAAAGGTCAAGAGCTGACTCAAGAAGAAGCGGAATTGCTGGAACATCCGCTGGTGGCGGGGTTGATCCTGTTCACCCGCAATTTTTACGACCGTGAGCAAATTCAGGCATTGGTGAAATCTGTCCGCCGGCGGGTGAAAAAGCCGTTGCTGATTACCGTGGATCAGGAAGGCGGCAGAGTACAGCGCTTTCGTCCGGGCTTTACCCTGCTTCCGGCAATGCAGGCCTTTGCCGCGTTGATTGCTGATCAGGCGGAACAAAACCGCCTGGCACAGGAGGCCGGTTGGGTCATGGCGGCGGAAATGGCGGCGCTGGACATTGATTTAAGTTTCGCTCCCGTGCTGGACTTAGGCCATGAATGCAAAGCTATCGGCGACCGCAGTTTTCATGCCGACGCCGAACCGACGACCCGCCTTGCGGCGTTTTTCATTACAGGTATGCGGCAGGCGGGCATGGCTGCAACGGGCAAGCATTTTCCCGGTCACGGTCATGTATCGGCGGACAGCCATTTGGAAACACCCATAGATGAACGCCCGGAAAAAGAGATTTTTACTCGGGATATCCAGCCGTTCCGGCAATTAATCGAACAGAACTTACTGGACGCGGTAATGCCCGCCCATGTGATTTATCGCCGGTGCGATAACCAACCCGCCAGCGGTTCAAGCTATTGGTTGCAAACGGTATTGCGCGGGCAATTAGGCTTTCAGGGCGCGATTTTCTCCGACGACTTAGGCATGAAAGGCGCGGGATTTATGGGCGATTTTGTCGCCCGCAGCGAAAAAGCCCTCCGTGCGGGTTGCGATTTATTGCTGCTGTGCAACGAACCCGAAGGCGTGGTGCAAGTGTTGGATCGCTTAAAACTCGCCGAATCGACACCGCACTTTTGCGCCCGTCAAGCCCGCTTGAATAGTCTGTTCAAGCGGAAATCCTTTAGCTGGAACGAGCTGAGCAAAACCGAGCGTTGGCTCAACAGCCGACAACAACTCACCGCCCTGCAGCAGGACTGGCTGGCGGCAAGGGCATAACGCGGATGATTCACTGCCGGCACTATCAACAGGGTGATTGCCGTTCCTGCCAATGGCTTGAACTGCCCTACGACGAACAGCTCGCACGCAAACAGCGGCATTTACAGGGTCTGCTTGCGGGTTTGGATCAATCTCAGCTCCATTGGCTACCGCCTCAGGTTTCTGCTCTCAATGCCTTTCGCAATAAAGCGAAAATGGTGGTTAGCGGTGTGGTGGAACGCCCGATTTTAGGCATGCCGGCAAATCCTGATGATCCGCACGGTACGGCTGATCTCACGGATTGCCCGCTCTACCCGCCCGAATTTGAGCAGATGTTTCCCGTTCTCAAAGACTTCATTGCCCGGGCGGGGCTGGTGCCGTACAACGTCACCAGACAAAAAGGCGAACTTAAATATATTTTGCTGACGCAAAGTCGATACAATCAGCAGATCATGCTGCGTTTCGTGCTGCGTTCGGAAAATAAAATGCCCCTTATACAACGTGAACTGGCCGGGTTGCGGGCGAAACTGCCGCAATTAGCCGTGATCAGCGCGAATATTCAGCCGCGGCACGCCGCTATTCTGGAGGGAGAAAAAGAGATTTTTCTGACGGAACAACAGGTGTTGGAAGAACAATTTAACCGGATTCCGCTGTTTATCCGCCCGCAAGGGTTCTTCCAGACCAACCCGCAAGTGGCGGCGGCGTTATATCGCACGGCTCAGGCCTGGATGCAGGATTTACCGATTGACCGTTTATGGGATTTATTCTGCGGTGTCGGCGGATTCGGCTTACACTGCGCCGCCGTATTGCGACGCAAATCCAGCCACGAAGCAAGCCTGACAGGCATTGAAATCTCGCCGTCCGCCATTTATTCCGCTACCCTTTCCGCTCAAAAACTGGGCTTGCGACGGATAAAATTTCAATCCTTCGACGCGGCACATTTCGCTCTGTGTCAGACGGAAGAAAAGCCCGATTTAGTTATCGTCAACCCGCCGCGCCGCGGAATCGGCACACCGCTGGCACAATTTCTCAATAACTTGGCACCGCACTTTATCCTTTACTCCAGCTGCAACGCGGTCAGCATGAGCAAGGATCTGCATGTGCTCAGCCGTTATCGGATGCGGCAAATTCGGCTGTTCGATATGTTCCCGCACACCGCACATTACGAGGTGCTGACGCTGCTCGTCCGCAGCACCTGACCCAAACCGAAGCCGCATTGTTATACGCCGTCGTTATACTCGCTCGCGGTGTCTTCAACGGCGAAGTCAACGTTAAAAAACTCGGATTTTCAGCACCGCGCTTTAGTCGGCGTTATTGGTTTTTTCAATGATGATTTTCAACAAGTCCTGAGTGGCGGATTGAATCTGTTCGCCGCTCATATCGTCCGCATATTCGCCCCAAATGGACAACGCCGCGCCGCTTAATTGCCGGTTCGCCACCACATCCCGTTTATTTTGTTTATCCCACACACCCAACTGCCAGTGAGACTGCATATCCCGCCGGGCAAATCGCATATCTTCCATCAGATTTTTGTCTTTTCGCGGCACCACATAGAGATAATAGGAATTGTAGTTTAATACACGGAATCCCTTTGTCAGCAACAAGGGCACATCCGCGCGGATATCCCGCCGGAATTTGGCTTCTTGCGAATCCTGCGTATCGCCGTCATAGCTCCAATAGGTTATTTCAATATTTTTATTCAGCGAATCCAGATTTTTCTTGGTTAAGCCATCATTCCAAATACGGGTAATCAGTCCCTTACGGCTAATATAGTCGTTTAACTCATTGATATACCGAATAAAATCATTATCATTCGGCTCGTCATAGCTGAATTCGTCTCCCCCCGCATGAAAATGCCGACTGCTGTTGCCAAAGATATAAATGACTTCGCCGATAAGCGTTTTTACCATTTCCGCCGCTTCGGGATTTGTCATATTCAACTCGCCCCGGCTTCCTTTCAATCGCAGGCCGTTGACATAGTCCTTACCGTTTTTTAATTCAAGTAAGCTGAGAATTGCCGTCATATGGCCCGGACTATCAACTTCCGGCACCAATTCAACCTGTTTTTCCGCAGCATAGCGGATAATCTCATCAATCTGGCGATAGGTCAAAAACGGTTTTCCCGTTTTGGGATTAACACAGGTGCCATTCCGGCAGGTTGCATTCCGTTCCAGCTGATCCAGATAAGCACTCTCCAGAGCGTAATTCTGATCATCCGAGAGATGGAGCTGCAAGAAATGTCCGCCCGCCTGATGAATCGTATCAATAAAGCTTTTAAGGCTGTCCACGTCATAAAAATGGCGGGCGATATCAAGATTCAATCCGCTTTCCTTAGAAAGGGCGGGTTCATTTGCTTGCGTGCTGAATGCATTCAACATTAATAAAACAATTAAGAGTATTTTTTTCATTGGAATCTCGTCAACATCATGATTAAGAATGGTCATTGTAACAAAATATGACGATAACAAAAACTTTGCTTTTGAACATTGGCGTTGTCACCAGTGTCAAAGGCAAGGCGACTTCCCAAAAGAGCGACATATAAATACAATTTTTCCGGCTATTTATAGAACGGTGTTTTAACGTTATAATGACCGAATTTTTCGGAGCCTAACCGAAACGCTCACTGATGATTAAGGTAATATGCATGATTGATAAAATCTTCTCATGGTTTGAACACCGTGTGAATCCCTACCCCGAAGCGGCCCCCAAAACGCCTGAAAAAGGGCTGTTCCGCTTTATCTGGTCCAGTCTTGACGGCATGAAAGGCTGGATTTTATTATTGGCGATCCTTACCGTCGGCACAGGTGTCATGGAGGCGGTGCTGTTTCAATTCATGGGTGTGCTGGTGGATTGGCTCGGCAAGTTTACGCCTGCAAATTTATGGGCAGAAAAAGGAGTTTTATTGATTGGTATGGGCGTGCTGTTGCTAATCAGCATCATCTGGTCTTTTCTCGCTTCGGCAGTACGGTTGCAAACCCTGCAAGGGGTGTTTCCCATGCGGTTACGTTGGAATTTCCACCGTTTAATGCTCGGGCAAAGTTTAAGTTTTTATCAGGATGAATTTGCCGGCCGGGTGTCCGCCAAGGTTATGCAAACCGCCCTTGCGGTGCGTGATACAGTGCTGAGCATTGCCGATATGTTTGTCTATGTGGTGGTGTATTTTGTCACCTCGGGCGTAGTGTTAGTGGCGTTGGATGGCTGGTTATTGATTCCGTTTCTGTTGTGGATTGTTATTTTCGGCGCGATTTTACGCATTTTGATTCCCAAACTGGCCCGCACCGCCGAACGTCAGGCCGATGCCCGTTCCCTCATGACGGGGCGGGTTACCGATGCCTATTCCAATATCGCCACGGTGAAGTTATTTTCCCACGGTTCACGAGAAGCCGCTTACGCCAAACGTTCCATGGAAGATTTTATGGTGACAGTTCACGCGCAAATGCGGCTCGGCACCTCGCTGGATACCCTCACTTATGCTTCCAATGTGTTTTTGACCCTCAGCACGGTAATTATCGGCATTTGGCTTTGGCTGCAAGGCAATCTCGGAGTAGGCGCGATCGCCACCGCCACCGCGATGGCATTGCGGGTGAACGGGCTTTCCCACTGGATCATGTGGGAATCGGCCCGCTTGTTTGAAAATATCGGTACGGTGAATGACGGCATGAACACTCTGTCAAAACCGCATACCATTGTGGATAAGGCCAATGCCCTGCCGATGAAGGTCAGCAAGGGAGAAATCCGTTTTAATAACGTTACCTTCGCTTACGATGCGAAGAAACCGCTATTAAATCACTTTAATTTAATCATTAAACCCGGTGAGAAAGTGGGGTTGATCGGTCGTTCCGGCGCGGGCAAATCCACTATTGTCAATCTGCTGCTGCGATTTTACGAGCCGCAGGAAGGCACAATCACCATTGACGGACAAAATGTGTGCGACGTGCAGCAGGAAACCCTTCGCAGCCAAATCGGCCTGGTGACGCAGGATACCTCGCTGCTGCACCGTTCCGTACGGGAAAACATCGTGTACGGTCGCCCGGACGCGACGGATGAAGAAATGTTCAACGCGGCCGAACGGGCAGAAGCGGCCGATTTTATTCCTTATCTCAGCGATTCTTCCGGTCGCCGCGGCTATGACGCTCATGTAGGTGAACGCGGCGTGAAACTCTCCGGCGGACAGCGTCAGCGTATCGCCATTGCCCGCGTGATGCTGAAGGATGCTCCGATTTTATTACTTGATGAAGCCACCAGTGCGCTGGATTCCGAGGTAGAAGCGGCAATTCAGCAAAGTCTGGATAAAATGATGGAAAATAAAACCGTTATCGCCATCGCTCACCGCTTATCCACCATCGCCGCCATGGATCGCCTGATTGTACTGGATAAAGGGCAAATCGTCGAACAAGGCACTCATGCCCAATTACTGGCTCAAAACGGGCTTTATGCCAAACTCTGGAACCACCAAAGCGGCGGTTTCCTGAGTGAACACATAGATTAAAAAGGATTGGTTTGAAAGGTTTAATTCTCCGTATAGTCGCCGCATTTGCCCTGTTACTCTGGGCGATTGACATGGTATTTCCGTGGCAGCAAATGATGCGTTCCGAAGAAAACCGTTACACCGCCATTCAGCGCCGCGGTACGCTGGTGGTGGGAACGGTGAACGGCCCTGTGTCCTATTTTATCGGCAATGACGGCCAAGCCGGGCTGGAGTACGAATTAAGTAAATCCTTCGCCGATTATTTGGGCGTAGGAATGGAAATGAAAACGCTGGATAATGCCGAGCAACTGTTTAACGCCTTACAGCAAGGGGAAATCGATATCGCCGCCGCCAATTTGCTGTATCAATCGGACAAAGCCGAAACGTTCCAAATCGGCCCTGCCTATTATTCCGCCTCATGGCAGCTTGTATATAAAAAAGGCACAACACCGCCCAAATCCTTGCGCCAACTGAACGATGAAATCGCGATTGCGGACGGTTCGGAACTGCCGCTGATTTTAGCCGAACGCAAGGAAAAAACACCGAACCTTAACTGGCGCGTAGTTAAAAACCAAACACAGGAAGAAATCCTGCTGCAAGTGGCTGAAGGCAAATTCAAATACAGCATTGCCAACTCCATCGAAGTATCGGCGGCACAGCAAATCCGTCCGGAGCTGGCGGTAGCATTTGATGTGACGGACGAAGCGAGCGTGCATTGGTATCTGCCGGACAATTCCTACAGCGAATTGCAGGCGGCCCTGCTTGATTTCACCAATCAATCCATTGAAAACGGTTTAACCGCCCGGATTGAAGAAAAATATTTCAATCATTTCAACAAGTTCAATTATGTGGATATGATCAGCTACACCAAAGCCATTGAAAACATCCTGCCTAAATATGCCTCGATATTTGAAAAATATCAGGGCGAACTGGACTGGCGTTTGCTTGCCGCGGTGGCTTATCAGGAATCCCATTGGGATGAAACCGCCACCTCACCGACCGGGGTGCGCGGTATCATGATGCTCACCAAAGCAACCGCCGAACGGATGAAAATCGCCGATCGCAATGATCCCGAGCAAAGCATTAAAGCGGGTTCGGAATATCTGCACTGGTTGATTTCGCAGGTGCCTGACAGCATTCCCAAGGAAGATCGCATCTGGTACGCTTTGGCAGGCTACAATATGGGGTTGGGGCATATGCTGGATGTCCGCCGTTTAACCAAAAATCTCGGCGGCGATCCCGATAATTGGCTGGATGTAAAGAAAAACCTGCCGCTGCTGGCGGAAAAACGTTATTATAATAACCTGAAATACGGCTATGCCCGCGGTTATGAGGCATTTGAATACGTGGAAAATATCCGCCGTTATATGAACAGCATTATCAACTATTACCGGATACAGGAAAATAACGAAAACAAATCAGCGGATGAAGCAAAAACATCGGAAAATCAATCGGATAACACAGAGCATCAACAGCAGAACATTCAATAGAAAAGGTACACTATGGCATTAAAACGACATCGCATTCACTTAAAAACTTCAAATAAGGTCTTACATCGCAACCAATCCCTGCGCAATCGTCGTCTCAGACATACCAAAAGAACCAAAAACGCCATTTTTGCCCGTCATGAATTATGGTTCTTTAAAAGTGAGGAAGTGTAGGCCACCGCCTTTTATCGAAGAAAATTGAAAATGCCGGCATTATAATCTCTTCACAAAATCAATACGGAAAAGGGCGTATTCAATATGCCCTTTATGCTGTTACGCTTTATAAAAACTCCGATTTTTAGCACCGCACTTTGAGCCTTACACCACCGCCCGCAATAACCGCTTCGCATATTCCGTTTCCATCTCGGCGAGCCGGGAAACGGGGCGTTGCTCCACGATTTTACCTTCAGCTAAAAACAGTATGCTATCGCATACGTAGCACAGCACTTGGATATTGTGGCTGATAAACAAATAGCTCAGATTAAATTCCCGTTTCAGTTCCAGCAGCAGATCCAACAGCTGAACCTGGCTGACAATATCCAGCGAGCTGGTCGCCTCATCCAGAATAATAAGAGAAGGGTGATTAATTAAAGCCCGGCACAGGCAAACCCGCTGAGCCTGACCGCCGGAGAGTTCGCGCAGATATCTAGGCATAAGGGCAACGGATAAGCCGACCCGCTGTAAAAGTGCGGTGACGTATTTGCGAGTTTTTTCATCAATCCGCCCGCCGGCAGGCATTAAGGGTTCGCAAATCGCTTGCAACACGGTCATGGTGGGATTGACGGAAGTCTGATAATCCTGAAACACAATGCTGATTCTACCCTGCCGGTGTTGACGTTGGCGGACGGATTTGCCATCCAGTAAAACCGAACCGCTGTCGGGCCATTCAATGCCCGCCAGCAAACGAGCCAACGTACTCTTGCCTGAGCCGCTTTCCCCCACCAAACCGACACTTTCTCCCCGCGCGATTTGTAGTGACAAATCCCGTATGACGGGCTGCTTATGCCGCCGCCGGCAACCCTGCGATAACGGATAGCTTTTGTTTAAATGTTGAGCGCTCAGCAGCATGACATCACCTGTTGAAATCGTTGATTCAGCTTCTCCCGCATTGCCAGCAAATAGCGGGTGTAGGGCTCTCGCGGGCTGCGGAACAGCTGTTCCGTCGGCTGACATTCCACCAGTTTACCCGCCTGAAGAACGGCAATTTCGTCCGCCAGCAGGCGTGCCAGGGCGAGATCATGGGTAATAAAGATCAGGCTGCATCCTTGCCGCGGAATCTGCTTGAACAGCGGCAGCAGCTCATATTGGGTGAGCGAATCAAGCGCGGTGGTGGGCTCATCGGCGATAATCAATTCCGGCTCCAGACTGAGCGTGAGTGCCAGCATGAACCGCTGCAACTGTCCGCCGCTGAGCTGACTGGGACGGCGAGCGAACAGATTGCGCTGAAGTTTTACCTGCCGCATAAAACCCATCAGTCGTTCCTCACGGGCGGTCGACGATAATACAGTGTGTCGGCATAAAGTCTCCAGCAACTGCTTACCCAGCGGCATAAGCGGATCAAAGGCAGTCATGGCGTTTTGTACGATCAGCGCGATTTGCTTGCCGCGATAGGGATTGTCGGGGCTAAAGTGCGGTGCTATTTTTCGCTGTTTTAGATAAATCTCCCCCTCTGTACGCAAGGTATCCGGCAGCAGCCCCATAACCGCCTTGCTCAGCAGGCTTTTACCGCTGCCGCTCTCCCCCACCAATGCCAGCGTGCGGTGCGATTGTAATGAGAATGTGAGCGGCTGCAGCAGTATTTGTTTGGTTTGCGCATGGCAAATCGAAAAACGGTCAAAACGCAATAATTCGCTCATGGTTGCTCCCCGTTCGCATCGGACAGACGATTATCGGGATCCAGCACATCCCGCAGAAAATCCCCAACACCGTTAAACGCCGCCACAACCAACACAATAGCCACACCAGCCGGCAACATTTGTTGCGGATACAGCAGCATGACGTTTTTGGCGTCACTCAGCATGGCGCCCCATTCGGCAACGGGTGCCTGTACCCCTAAACCGAGAAAGGATAACCCTGAAATCAACAGAATCACGCTACCGATATCCGCCGAACCCAAGATAACGATTTCCGCCGTCACCACGGGCAAAATATGCCGCCGCAGAATGTATCGGTTCGACAAACCGACGGTTTTCGCGTAACGCACATAATTTTTATGAGTGTATTGCATCGTCATACCCCGCACCATGCGGGCATACCACGCCCATTTCACCACAATCACCGCCAGCAGAATATGTTCAATGCCCACACCCAGCATGCCTACCAACGCCAGAATCATCAGTTCGCCGGGAAAGGACAGCATCATATCACACAGCCGCATCAGCAACTCGTCAACCTTACCGCCGAAAATTGCCGCCGTCATGCCAATCAGCACGCCGATAAACAGGGTTGCCGCCATCGCCAGCACGGAATAAAACACGGTGGTACGAATACCCCAGATCAAACGCGACAGCATATCCCGCCCGAGATGATCAGTACCCAGCCAATGTGCGGTGCTGAAAATTTGATTTTTTGCT
This sequence comes from Pasteurellaceae bacterium LIM206, assembly GCA_032586195.1. Taxonomy (GTDB): domain Bacteria; phylum Pseudomonadota; class Gammaproteobacteria; order Enterobacterales; family Pasteurellaceae; genus JAWHQP01. The sequence continues at coordinate 217,133 of JAWHQP010000005.1, forward strand.
CTTATGTCAACGGCATTGGGATCAAAGGGTGCCAGCCAGGGGGCGAAAACACCCGATAGCAACACGATCAGTAGAATCAGCAGGCAGCACTGCGCGAAATAATCCTGTCGTAAACGAGCAAAAAACAAACGCCCCATTACTCTCTCCGTAAACGCGGATCAAAGCGCTGCTGGCATAGGTCAATAGCAAAATTGCACAGTAAAAAGAGCAGTGACATCAACAGAATATAAGCCTGAATCACAGGATAATCACGTCCGAAAACGGCCTGAACACACAGCCGCCCCAAACCGGGCAAGGCAAAAATGTTTTCAATCACCACCGCTCCCGCCATCAGTTTGGGAATGCCCATGCCCAGTGCCACCAAGGTACTGTGTAAGGAATTGGGCAACACATGGCGTAACAGAATGCGCCCCTCGCTAAGACCGCGCGCGCGGGCATAAAAAACGTAGGGTTGGCGTAATTGATTAAGCATGGTGCCGCGGATTAAACGCACATAGGTGCCGATATAGCCGAGGGACAGACTTAACGCCGGCAAAATCAGGCTATCAACGCCCGTTAATCCGCTGACAGGCAGCCAATTCAGGCTCACCGCCACGCCCCAAATTAACAGTAACGCCAGCCAATAATTCGGCATGGAGGTAAACATAAACAGGCTGCCACGAATGCATGAATCCAGTAAGCCGTTGGGTTTCAGCATGCATAACAAGGCAAGCCCGAAGGAAAAGATCAGGATAAACATCAGAGCCGACACGGCTAACCATAACGTAGCCGGCAGAGCGTGCAGGATTTCCTGCAACACGGGCTGATGATTAAGAAAGGAACGACCGAAATCCAGCTGCAGAATCTGCCCCAGCCAGTTGAAATACCGCTGGAAAAAGGGCAAATCGAAACCTAATTGGTGGCGAACCTGCGCCACCGCTTCCGGGTTCAGGGTTACTTCATTGACCCGCAAGGCAACTTCCGCCGGATCTAAAGGGGCGAGATTCAGCAAAACAAAGGCGATAAAAGAAATCAGCCCCATCAAGGGAATCATCATCAATAAACGACGGAAAAAATAGCGCTGCATAGTGCTCCTTACGGCTTGAAAAACATCCGTTCAAACGGAATTTCATATTGTGACGGATTAAATCCTACACCATGCAGCTGCGGCGCGAATAACGCTTTGGTGCGGGCATAGGTCAGCGGAATATAAACCGCCTCCGCCGCCAGCGTTTGCAGCAGTTCGGCATATAATGCCCTACGGGTCGATTCATCCCCGCTAATCAGCACTTCGCCGATAATACGATCGATCTTCGCTTTATCCGGCAAACCTTTCTGGGCTTGATAATCGCCGTGCGCGGGAATACGGAACGAAGAGACAAAAGAGGCGGGATCATAAGGCTTTCCCCAAGACAACGAATATTGCAGGTCGAAATCACCGTTTTGCTGACGAGCTAAAAATGCCTGTTTTTCCTCACCCAGAATTTGTAACTCCACGCCGATTTTAGCGAAATCCGCCTGCAATAATTCGGCAATATCCTTTTCCGCCGCGTTGTTCACGTTATAGGAAAGCAGTAAGGATAGCTTGCTGCCGGCTTTTTCCCGTACCGTCGCGCCGGCAGGCAATATCCAGCCGGCAGTTTCCAGCATGGATGATGCTTTACGCAAATCAAAATCGTAGGTTTGCTGTTTCACATCGGCATAGGGCACGCTTGCCGCCAACAGTGTATCCGCCACGGTTTCCGCCCCGTTAAAAATACCTGTCGCAATGCCCGCTTTATCCACCGCGTGCTGCAAAGCCTGCCGTACCCGGCGATCCTGCGTAATCGGGCGGTTGCTGTTAATCAGCATTGCCCGCGAGGCGACCGGCTCACTGAGCAATCCGATAAATTTACCGTCGCCGCTCATCGCGGCGAAGGAATCCATGTTCATCATATCACCGTCAGCGCCGAAAATAAGTTGAATGTCTCCCTTTTGCAAAGCCAGCAGCAAAGTTTGCCGATCGGGAATCACGTTCCAGCGCACCGCATTTAAGGCAGGCTGTTTGCCCCAATAATCAGGGTTTCGCACAAAGCGGGCATTGGCATTTTTATTATGCCGTGTCAAAATCCACGGCCCTGTGCCGGCATAGCAGGACACGCCATTCGCGGTTTTACCCGCAATGAAGCATTTCGGAGAAATAAAACGGAACGGGCGGGTTAAACCAAGTTCGATCAAGGCGGGATAATAAGGATGTTTGAGTTTCAGTTCCAGCGTATATTCGTCAACGGCTTTCACAGTCTCGATTTCACGCACCAAATCCAGCCACGCGTGGCGGTTGTAGTTGGCAATCACCGCGTCCATATTGAGTTTTGCCGCCTGAGCGTTAAACGGCTCGCCATCAGAAAAACGCACGTTATGCCGCAGCTTAAAGTGGTAGGTTCTGCCGTCGTCGGAAATGCTCCAGCTTTCCGCCAGATGAGGCCGCACACCTTGCTCCGTATTCACCACCAAGGATTCAAACACCATATTCTGAGCCGCCATTTCACCGCCGTATAAATGCGGATTAATGTCGCGAATATCCTTGCTGCTGGCATAGTCCAGTTCGTTATCGGCGAGATTGGCGCAAGCCGAACCGGCAAACAATACGGCCGAAAGTGCGGTGCTGAAAAAGCATGTTTTTTTCATGATTATTTCTCCGCCGCAATCATAAACATCGGTGTCGAGGCGTAATTGATTTTTTCCGTCTCATCCCACAGTTGATCACCAATGCGGCTATCCAATATAAATTTGCTGAAGCCGATATTTAACAGGGTCTGCATGTCCCAATGCGGGCGCAGTCGACGGCTCAACGGCAATTCACGGGCGATATTTTCCATTGCCACTGTATCAGTGTTCACATAATGATCGTCCAACCCCAGCCGCGCGGTGGCGGCACGATCCGCTAAATAGCCTTGCCGATAACCGTCATCAAACAAATGCAGGTACCAATTGGCATCAAAATTCAATAAACGACCACCGCACTTTAACACTCGATACCATTCGGCATAGGCCTGTTCTGGCAACTTAAGATTCCAGGTGACATTACGGGAAACCACCAGATCAAAACTCTCATCCGCAAAGGGCAACCGCTGTACATCGCCTTGGTGAAACTCAATGCTGACACCCGCCCGTTCGGCATTGTTCCGGGCCTGCGCCAGCATGTTGTCGGTCGCGTCGATGGCACAGACCTCATGCCCCGCCTGAGCCATCACAATGGCAAAAAAACCCGGTCCGGTACCGATATCCAATACCTTCAGTTTTTTACCTTGCGGCGCGTGAGCAAGTAAACACCGCTGCCATTTGGCGCGCTTATCGCTGTGTAGTTCCGCTTGATTAGATTGACTGTAACTCGCCGCCCGCTTGTCCCAATATCGGGTGACCGCCTGCAACAATGTATTCTGATTCAGTGACATAATAATTCTCTACGACAATAAACGATTGGCATGATAAACTATAAAGTAACTTTAGGGTCAAGTTATTTTTTCTAACTGAATCAAGGAAATACAAATGAGAATCGGTACATTGGCGAAAGCGGTAGGCTGCACGGTGGAAACCATCCGTTTTTATGAAAAACAGGGATTATTGCCTCAGGCGGAACGAGCCGCCAACAATTTTCGTATTTATAACGCCGAACACTTACAGCGACTTTCCTTTATTTGTTACTGCCGCACCTTAGACATTTCACTGAGTGAAATCAAAATGTTACTGAATTTATCCCGTTCTTCCGAAGCTCAGGCAAAGGAGATTGATACGCTGCTGGATCAGCATATTAAAGATGTGGCAAAACGCATTCATGAATTGGATCATCTGCGAATGGAACTGGTAAAACTTAAGCGGCAATGCGGCAAATTAACCGGCGTGAATATTATGGAAACTTTACTGAGTTCAAACAAGGTGCGGTTCAGAAAGGTTTCATAACGTTCCGTTGAAAAAAGGCTATTTTTGATATAGCCTTTTCTTTCAACGTGTTACATTACTTGGTTAACTCAGCCCGTAGTTTTTTGGTGACATCGACCATCACCTGTAACTGGGCGATAGTCTCAGGCCAGCCGCGGGTTTTTAAGCCGCAGTCTGGATTCACCCATAAACGTTCCGCCGGCACCACCTTTAAGGCTTTGCGCAATAAACGCTCGATTTCTTCCGGTTTCGGAATGCGCGGACTGTGAATATCGTACACGCCCGGGCCAATATCGTTCGGATATTTAAATTTACCGAAAGCATTGAGCAACTCCATATCGGAACGTGAGGTTTCAATGGTAATCACGTCCGCATCCAGACCCGCAATGGTCGGCAAAATATCGTTAAATTCGGCGTAGCACATGTGGGTATGAATCTGCGTATCGTCCGCACAGCCGTAATAGGATAAACGGAACGCCTCACCCGCCCATTGCAGATAGTGATCCCAATCCGCACGTTTTAACGGCAAGCCTTCGCGGAGGGCGGGTTCATCAATCTGAATCACTTTGATGCCCGCCGCTTCCAAATCACGCACTTCGTCGGAAAGTGCCACCGCGATTTGCTTACATACAGTGGAACGCGGAATATCGTTACGCACAAATGACCATTGCAGAATTGTCACCGGCCCGGTCAGCATGCCTTTCATTACTTTTTTGGTGAGGCTTTGGGCATATTGCGACCAACGCACGGTCATTGCCGCCGGACGGGTCACATCGCCGTAAATAACGGGCGGTTTGACACAGCGTGAGCCGTAGCTTTGTACCCAGCCGAATTTGGTGAAAGCGAACCCATCCAGCAGTTCACCGAAATATTCCACCATGTCGTTGCGTTCGGCCTCGCCGTGCACCAGCACGTCCAAATCTAATTTTTCCTGTTCACGCACCACGAATTCGATTTCCTTTTTCATCGCCGCTTCATACTCCGCAAGGCCGAGTTCGCCTTTTCTGAAAGCGGCGCGGGCATGACGAATATTCAAGGTTTGCGGGAAAGAACCGATAGTCGTGGTGGGCAATAACGGCAGATTCAACCACGCATTCTGTTTGACGATACGTTGCGCAAACGGTAATTTGCGCTTGTCCGCGCCGGTAGGCAAATTCGCCAGGCGCGCCGCTACTTCGGCCTTGTGGATCACTGTACTGTTTTGACGGGAATCCGCCGCCGCCCGGCTGGCGTCAAGTTCCGCCTGAACAGAAGTGCGGTGTGATATCAGCGATTTTTTCAACACGCTCAGCTCATCCGCCTTTTGCAGCGTGAAAGCCAACCAGCCGTATAAATCGGGATTATTTTCTTTCAACTGAGTTTCTACCGCTAAATCGTACGGCGTATGCAAGAGAGAACATGAGGTGGAAATCCACAGCTTATCACCGTGAAGCGCCTGTAGCGGTTCCAACACATCCAGCACCGCATTGAGATCGGCGCGCCATATATTACGCCCGTCAATCACACCTGCCGACAGCACCTTGGGATAATCTTGGAAAGCAGCGAGCTGTTCGGGAGCGCGCACGAGGTCAATATGCAAGCCATCCACCGGCAAGCCTTTTAATAAATCCGCATGTTCCGCCACGGAACCGAAATAAGTCGCCAGCAAAATTTTTGCATTGACCCCGCTTAACGCCGTGTAAACACGGTGGTAAGCCGCCAGCCATTCCGCCGGTAGATCCAAAGTGAGAGCCGGTTCGTCGATTTGGATCCACTCCGTCCCTTCATTAGCCAATGCGGTCAGAATTTCCACATACACCGGCACAAGGCGGTCTAACAAATCAAGCCGATTAAAATCCGAACCTTTTTCTTTGCCCAGCCAGAGAAAGGTCAGCGGACCGACGATGACTGGTTTCGCTTTATAACCCAACGCCCGGGCTTCTTTCAACTGATTCACATAATGCGCCGGGTTGGCTTTGAACTGCGTATCCGTATGAAATTCCGGTACCAAATAATGATAATTGGTGTCGAACCATTTGGTCATTTCAAGGGCAAACTGATCCTTATTACCACGGGCGAGCTGGAAGAATTGTTCCAGACTGAGATGTTGACTGTCGAAATCAAAGCGTTGCGGAATCGCCCCTGTCGCCACCTGCAAATCCAAAATATGATCATAAAAGGTGAAATCGCCGGTGGTCACGAAATCCGCTCCGGCTTCAGCCTGGTGACGCCAGTTTTTCTCCCGCAGCAAACGGGCGACTTCCAGTAAATCCTGTTCCGCCAGCTCTTGCCGCCAGTAACGCTCCTGAGCAAATTTCAATTCACGTTTGGCGCCAACGCGAGGAAAACCTAAAAAATGTAATGTTGTCATGGGGTAATCTCCTACATAATCCATTCCGTTTACTAGACATCTAGCCGTCTAAAATTGGTGAATAGATCATGCCGAACTCGTTAAAATTAATCAAACTCAATAATTTCATGTTCAACATGAATAAAAATAATATTCATCACAGCATAATATCTGATATATTTACTAGGTTATTAAATTAAGCAATGAGGAAAAACCATGAGAAAAGATGAAGTAGGTCATAACTTCTTAGCGCGTTTAGGCAAAACACGCCTGCGCCCGGGCGTCGCAAAGCGACGGAATGGCTGATTGCCAACGGTGATTTCAATCAAAATAAAAAGGTGCTGGAAGTCGCTTGTAATATGTGTACTACCGCTATCGGGCTGGCAAAGCGATTCGGCTGCCATATTGAAGGGGTGGATTTGGATGAAAACGCGCTGGCGAAGGCGCAAGCGAATATCAACGCCAATAATTTACAGCATAACATCCACGTGCAGCGTGCCAATGCGATGAAACTGCCTTTTGCGGACAGCTCCTTTGACGTGGTAATCAACGAGGCAATGCTCACCATGCTACCGCTGGCGGCAAAGGAAAAAGCGGTAACGGAATATTTCCGCGTGCTGAAACCCGGCGGTTTGCTGCTGACGCATGACGTAATGCTGAATACCGAAGACGGCGAAACCGTCATCCAACAGCTGCGTAACGCAATCAATATCACCGTTACGCCGCTGACGAAAACCGGCTGGAAAGGGTTGTTTCACTCGGTGGGATTTCGCAACGTGGACACGTTTTCCGGCGATATGACGCTACTGTCGCCATCGGGCATGATTTACGACGAAGGTTTTCTGGGAGCGGCGAAAATTGTGCGTAACGCCCTAAAAGCGGAAAACCGCGAAACCTTCAAGAAAATGTTTAAGGTGTTTAACGACCCTGATAAAAAACTGAATTTTATTGCGGTATGCAGCCAAAAATAAATCGGTATAATACCGGACCGGCAGCGTTGAACAGTTCAGACAAAGCGCGGTGTCGAAAATTCAAGTTTTCAGCACCGCGCTTTTAGCCTACTCTTTTTTTGAATAATCTTTCACCGCTGGCTGCACGAAATATCGTTTATCTTCCCAGCGCAGCATAGTCATGCGATTGTTCCATACACAGCCCGTATCCAGTGCATAAATATCAGCCGGCGTCGGACTATCGACCAGACTCGCCCAGTGACCAAACACAATAGGCGTTTGCCGATAAAACGGATTATCCAGATCAAACCACGGCACCAATTCGGCGGGCGCCTGTTCCACCGGCAATTTGCAATCAAAGTCCAGGCGATGATCCCGATAGCAAAAACGCATACGGGTAAACACGTTAATAATATAACGCAGACGATCAATGCCGGTTAGATTTGCCGACCAGTGATCGGGCTGATTAGCGTACATTTCGCGCAGCAAACCGAGGTAATCGCCGTGGCGCAGCACCCGCTCCACTTCCGCGGCACAGGCTTTGGCGGTGGCGAGATCCCAGTCGGGAGAAATGCCCGCGTGCACCATCACGAAATCCGCCTCCGCACTATGCACCAGTAACGGCTGCCGGCGGAGCCAGTCGATCAGCTCGGCAAAATCGGGCGCTTCAAAAATCGGCATGACCCGATCCCGTTCTTTCACTTTTTTAATGCCAAAGGCGGTGGCGAGCAAATGCAGATCATGATTGCCCAACACCGTCTGAGCGGATTCGCCCAAAGATTTCACCAACCGTAAACATTCCAGAGATTTATCCCCGCGGGCAACCAAATCGCCCACCAAATAGAGCTTATCGCGGCTTGGATCAAAATGCACCCGATCCAGCAAAAGCCGCAATTCATCATAACAGCCATGCAGATCACCGACAAAATAAGTTGCCATAAATTATCCTTTTGAAAGCAAAATGGCAGCAAGACGCCGCCATTATTAATTAATCATCATTAATCCGCAGAAACTGCGTTTTCAGCTGCCCCTGCCGGTGGATTATCCGCCAAATAATCGGCTAGACGGGCGTAATCGGCAATAGATAAATTCTCCGCGCGATCGGTTAAATTTATTCCGAGACGTTCCAACCGATCAGGGCTGAACAAAGCAGACAACGCGTTGCGCAGGGTTTTACGTCGTTGGTTAAAGGCCTCGCTACATACCCGATTAAGCCAGTATAAATCCTTCACCGGATGCGGCAATTCTTTATGCGGCACTAAACGCACCACCGCGGAATCCACTTTCGGCGCGGGTTTAAAGGCGGTCGGCGGAACCTCCAGCACAGGCATTACCTGACAGAAATACTGAGCCATAATGGTGAGACGACCATACGCTTTGCTGTCCGGCGCGGCGCAGAGACGTTTTACCACTTCTTTCTGCAGCATAAAATGCATATCCTGAATCAGTCCGTGGTATTTAAATAAATGGAACATTAACGGCGTGGAAATGTTGTAAGGCAGATTGCCGAACACCCGTAATTTAATCCCTTGTTCCGCCAGCTTTTCATCCGCGTAAAGCCGGGAAAAATCAAACTGCATCGCATCGGTTTCAATTACATTCAATTTTTGATGCAGAAACGGATGATGGCGCAAACGCTCCGCCAAATCGCGATCCAGTTCCAATACGGTAAGACGCTCCACCCGCTCGGCGACGGGCTCCGTTAAAGCGCCCAAGCCGGGCCCGATTTCCACCAGAAATTGTCCATTCTGCGGATAAATCGCCGCCACAATGCCCTGAATTACATTGTCGTCATGCAGAAAGTTTTGCCCGAAACGTTTACGGGCGATATGCCCAAGGTGTTTTTTTGAATTCATAACTCGGTTTGTTAATCTGTAAAAAGTCGAAATTTCGGCACCGCACTTTCAGCAATTCAAGGTGCCTGCCGCCGCTCGCCATTATAATAAAAAATCCCAGCCGACACTGGGATTAATTGAGATTATTTTACTTGACGAAGTACTTGATATCAGCCCCTTTACGCAACGCTCTCACCCAGTTGTTCGCATCACTTTGCAGCTGTCTGTTGGCGAGAGTTTCATAGGCCTTCTGACGGTAGGACGCGGCGGTCAAATCGCCTTTGCGTGTACCTACGACTTCTAAAATATGCCAGCCGAACTGGGTTTTAAACGGCGCGGAAATCGTGCCTTGCTTGGTGTTTTTTATGGTTTCGGCAAACTCCGGCACGTAGGCATCAGCGAAAGCAAAGCCTAAATCTCCGCCGTTCGCGCCGGATAAATAATCCTTTGAATAAGCCAACGCGGCTTGCGCGAAGGTGGTTTTACCCGCCAGAATATCAGCCCGCACTTGGGTCAATAACGCTTTTGCCTGAGCATCATTCATTAACGGATTTAATTTCACCAAAATATGACGCACATCATACTGCGTACCCACTACCTGCGATGAACGCCCCTGCTGTCTGGCTTCATCAAACATTTTAGTGGCGAGCGCATCAATTTCCTCCGGATTCACTTCAATATTCTGCCCGATCATTTGCATACTGCGGTTACGCACTTCCGCCATCATAATCTGCTGGGCAATATTGGCGCGGAATCTTGCCACCCCGATACCCTGCTGATCCAACGCGTCCAATAATTGACCGTAGGTAATATGATTCTGTGCCGCGATATCTTCCAAGATTTTATCCACCTGAGCCGGACTTACGTGCACATTGGCGTCCTTAATCGCTTTTTTCAGCAGCATATCGTCAATAATGCTGTCGAGGGCTTTGCCGCGATTTTCGACGGTATCCGCCTGTTTACCCATGGCACGTTTAACCTGGCTGGCGAGAATCGGCGTGCCGTTCACCGTGGCGACCACTTGTTCAACCGCCTGTGACTGCGTGGCAAGCGCCAAAAAACCGACCATTGCTACGGCGATAAATTTTAAATTAGATAGTTTCATTATTATTCCGTTATAAACAAGTTAAAAAATTTCATCTTTTAGAGAACTGATTTAGCAAAAAGTTCGTGGTAATAAGATGTACCTCAAGCTACCGTTTGGAAATTAACGCCACTTCATAGCAGCTGTCAAATTTCATGGTACGCACCTGCACTTTTTCACTGCGGCTGGTCGGCACATTTTTACCCACATAATCAGCCCGAATCGGCAACTCACGGTGACCGCGATCAACAAAGATAACCAATTCCACTTTAGCGGCCCGACCGAAATCCACCAACGCGTCCAGCGCAGCCCGAATGGTTCGCCCCGTAAACAGCACATCATCGACCAAAATAACGTTTTTGCCCTGAATACTGATAAACTCTGAAGCACCGCTGTAAACCGGCGATTGGCTGGTCGGCTCCACATATTCCAGATCATCACGGTAAAAGGTGATATCCAGATCAATGGAAGGCAGCGACTGATGGGTTAATTCCGCGATTTTCCGTTTGATTAACTCTGCAATTTCCGCACCACGACGTTTAATGCCTACAATGATTATATCGTCCAGACGCTCGTGCTTTTCAATAATTTCATGCGAAATCCGAGAAATAGTACGCATAAACTGGTCTTCATCAATAATAATTTTTTCCATAAAAACGGCTGTCTCCGATGTTTAAATTTACCGTGCTACTATAACAAAAATTAAAAAGTTTATACACGTTCAAAAACTAAAGTTTTGTCGGTACCGGATTTGATCATAGTTATTCATCAGCGGCGTAACCCTGCGGTGGTAATACCTTGCCGTCTAAAAACGCATTATTTCCGATCAGCTGTAAGCGCCCTTCAACGAACCATTTCACCACCAACGGATAAATTTGCAATTCCTGTGTTTTTACCCGCTGTTCGATATCTTCGATCCCGTCTTCAGGGAAAATCGGCACTTTTGCCTGTAACACGATTGCCCCGCCGTCCACTTTTTCATTCACAAAATGTACCGTGGTGCCATGTTCGGTTTCACCCGCGTCAAGGGCTTGCCGGTAGGTATTCAGACCGGGAAATTTCGGCAGTAACGAAGGATGAATGTTGAGAATTCTTCCGGCGAAACGCTGCACAAAGCCGGCGGTAAGAATCTTCATATAACCGGCCAGCACAATTAAATCGGCTTGCAACGTTTCAATATAGTCACCGATAGCCTGATCCATTAATGCGTCGTCGGCAAATTGACCGCGCTCGAAAAGTGCGGTGTCGATTTTGGCATTTTTTGCCCGTTGCAAACCGAACGCGTCGGTTTTGTTGCTGATTACCGCCGCAATTTCCGCTTTGATTTCACCCGCTCGGCAAGCATCAATAATCGCCTGTAGATTGGTGCCTTGTCCCGAAATTAAAACCACCATTTTTTTCATCACTAAAGTTCCCGAAAACAAAAAGCCTAATCCGAGGATTAGGCTTATATACATCAAAATTAACGGATAATAACCTGTTCTTCGCCGGCGTTTAAGGTCTCGATCCGACCGATTAGCCACGCATTTTCGCCCGCCCGGCGTAATATGTTCAGGGCTTTTTCAACCTCTTCCTGTGGCAGTGCAATCAGCATACCCACACCGCAGTTAAAGGTGCGGTACATTTCGTGGCGGCTGATGTTGCCCTGTTCCTGCAGCCATCGGAACACCGGCTGCCACTGCCAGCTGCTTTCATCAATCACAACCTTGACATCATCCGGCAATACGCGCGGGATATTTTCCCAGAAACCGCCGCCGGTTAAATGGGCGATGGCATGCACATCGGTGTTTTCAATCAGCTGTAGCACGGATTTGACATAAATCTTAGTCGGAGCAAGCAGCTGTTCGCTCAACGGCTTGCCGGCTAATTGCTCGGCGGCGGGATTCACGCCCGCCACCTCAATAACTTTACGAATCAAGGAATAACCGTTGGAATGCGGGCCGCTTGAACCGAGAGCGATTAACGCATCACCCGCCCGTACCTTCGAGCCGTCGATGATTTCGGATTTTTCCACTACGCCGACACAGAATCCCGCCAGATCGTAATCGCCCGCATGATACATGCCCGGCATTTCCGCTGTTTCGCCGCCCACCAAGGCACAGCCGGACTGCACACAACCTTCCGCGATACCGGCGACCACGTCGGCAGCCACATCCACGTCCAGCTTGCCGGTGGCATAATAATCTAAGAAAAACAACGGCTCCGCCCCTTGCACCACGAGGTCATTCACACACATCGCCACCAAATCGATACCGATGGTATCGTGTTTGTGCAGATCGATAGCGAGACGCAATTTCGTGCCTACGCCGTCGGTGCCCGACACCAACACAGGCTCTTTATATTTGGTCGGCAACGCACATAACGCACCGAAACCGCCCAAACCGCCGATCACTTCCCGGCGGGTAGTGCGTTTAACATGCGGTTTGATACGTTCGACTAACGCATTGCCCGCGTTAATATCCACGCCTGCATCTTTGTAGCTTAATGATTGTTTGCTCACGGTTATTTTCCTTTTGAGAGTAAAATTGGCGGCTATTATACAGGCTAACGAAAACGTTTGCGATACCCGCTGCCAAAATTATTAGGAAAACAAATCGCAGCTATTTTGCCAAATGGTTTGTTCGATTTGCGCGGGAGATTCCGTCCGCAGAGCGCATAACGCCCGAAAGCTGTGTACAATGCGTTCCGGCCGGTTAGGCTGGCCCTGAAAACCAAACACCGGCATATCCGGCGTATCGGTTTCCAGCAGCAAGGCATCCAGCGGCAATTTGGCAACGGCCCGCCGCGTTTTATTGGCCCGCTCGTAGGTGATAGTGCCGCCTACGCCGATTTTATACCCTAAATCCACAAAGCGTTTTGCCTGTTCATAACTGCCGGCAAAACCGTGGATGACACCACATTTGGCGGGCGAAACCCGTTTGAGAAAGGTGAAAATCTGATCATGCGCCTTGCGGCTGTGGATATTGACCGCGATATTGTAGCCTTTGGCAAGCTGGAGCTGCGCTTCAAAATAGTCGCATTGTTTACGCCACAATTCATCCGCCAACAATTCGGGCACGCCACGTTCCAGGCCGATTTCGCCCACCGCCGCCAAACATTCATCCCGTGCCGCCAGCCGCCGTTCCAGCTCGTCTAAATGAGCGGATTCATGATGACGAATATACAACGGATGCAATCCCAAACCATAACATAACTGATCTGGGAAAAGCGCGGTGTGATTTTGCAGAGTTTTGAAATTCCGCCGCATAACCGCCACCATTAGAATGCGCCGCACATCCGCCTGCAAGGCGGTCACCACCAGTCGAGCCAGCGGTTCGCCGCTGCTCTGCTGCAAATAATCAAGATGAGTATGGGTGTCGAAAAACGGCATGGCTTAAGGTTCGATAGTGACGGATTGAATCACCACGTCCTGCTTCGGCACATCACGATGCATACCTACTCTGCCCGTTTCCACCTTGGCAATTTTATCCGCTACGTCCATACCTGCCGTGACTTTTCCAAACACGGCATAGCCCCAGCCCTGACGGCTTTTCTCGCTGAAATTCAGGAAATCATTATCCGCCAGATTAATAAAAAACTGCGACGTTGCCGAATCGGGATCCGACGTGCGCGCCATTGCCACGCTGCCGCGCAGATTTTTCAAACCGTTATCCGCTTCATTCGGGATAGCGGCCCGGGTCTCTTTTTTCTTCATGCCGACCGCAAAACCGCCGCCCTGAATCATAAAGCCGTCGATCACGCGATGAAAAATGGTGCCGTTATAAAAACCCTGTCGGGCGTAATCTAAAAAATTCCGGGCGGAAACCGGTGCATGTTTTTCATCGACCGCGATTTTAATGTCGCCGTAATTTGTGTGCAACACCACCTCTTCGGCCGCCGCTTGCAGCGAAAATAATGCGGACAGCGCTAAAAGCGCGGTGCTGAATTTGCGTGTTTTTTTCATGTTCATTCATTAAGGTAAAAATCCCCTGAACGGGGATCGAAGTTTACGAAATTTATCAGGCGAATTAATCAACGCTGACAGAAGTGATAATGATATCCTCTTTCGGCACATCCTGATGAAAACCCGCGTTACCGGTTTTAACGCCTTTGATTTTATCCACTACATCCATGCCTTCAACGACCTCGCCGAACACGGCATAGCCCCATTCCTGCACCACTTCACGGTCGAACATTTCTTTGGCGCGGTAATCAAGGAAAGGATTATCGGCGACATTAATAAAAAACTGTGCCGTCGCGGAATGCGGATCGGAGGTACGGGCCATAGCGATGGTGCCGCGCTTGTTGCTTAAACGGTTATTTGCTTCATTTTTAATCGGAGCTTTGGTACTTTTTTCCCGCATGCCGGGCTCCATACCGCCGCCCTGAATCATAAAGCCGTCAATCACACGGTGGAAAATGGTGTTATCGTAGAACCCCTCTTTGCAGTACGCTTCAAAATTCGCCGCGGTTTGCGGAGCTTTTTCATAATTTAACGCGATTTTAATATCACCAAAGTTGGTATGTAATGTGATCATTTGGTTTTCCTCGTAAAAATGAGTAAGATTTAAAGCCCGCATTATTCCATAAATCCGTCAGAAGTGCTATAAAGTGCGGTGTTAAAAAAACGAGTTTTTAGACAATGCCTTTAGCTCAAATAGTAAACAACCCATAGCAGAGCCGAATATGTTAAAGATTTTTAATACCCTCACCCGCGAAAAAGAAGAATTTAAACCGATTAAGCCCAATCAGGTGGGCATGTATGTGTGCGGGGTCACTGTGTATGACCTGTGCCATTTCGGCCACGGACGGACATTCGTGTCCTTTGATGTGATCGCCCGCTATCTGCGTTTCCTCGGCTATAACCTGCGTTATGTGCGCAACATCACCGATGTGGACGATAAAATCATTAAACGCGCGCAGGAAAACAATGAAACCTGCGATGAGCTGGTTGAACGCATGATTGCCGAAATGCATAAGGATTTTGATGCCTTGAACATTCTGCGCCCCGATGTGGAACCGCGCGCCACCAAACATATCGCCGACATTATTGACATGGTCGAAGCCTTAATTCAGCGTGGTCACGCCTATGTGGCGGCGGACGGCGATGTGATGTTCGATGTGAACTCTTTCAACCGCTACGGGGCGCTTTCCCGCCAGAATCTGGAACAATTGCAGGCGGGAGCCCGGGTCGAGATTAAAAACGTCAAACGCAATCCGATGGATTTTGTACTGTGGAAAATGTCTAAGCCGAACGAACCGAGCTGGGATTCGCCGTGGGGCAAGGGCCGCCCCGGCTGGCATATCGAGTGTTCTGCCATGAACAGTAAGGAATTGGGCCATCATTTTGATATTCACGGCGGCGGTTCCGATCTGATGTTCCCGCACCACGAAAACGAAATCGCTCAATCCTGCTGTGCCCATGACGGCGATTATGTTAATTACTGGCTGCATACGGGTATGCTGACCATTGATAAAGAGAAGATGTCCAAATCCTTGGGCAACTTTTTCACCATTCGCACCATGCTGGAGAAATACGACGCGGAAAGCCTGCGTTATTTCTTCCTTACCGCCCAATACCGTTCCCTGCTGAACTATGATCAGAAGGCATTGGAAAACGCCCAAACCGCCTTGGAGCGCTTATACACCTCGCTGCGCGGCTGCGATCCGAACGTGGCGGCCGAAGGCGGCGAACAATATATCGAAGCTTTCAGAAACGCTATGGACGACGATTTCAACACGCCGGGAGCATTGGCGGTGCTGTTTGAAATGGCGCGTGAAGTGAATAAACTCAAAGCGGAAAATGCCGCTCGGGCTAACGCTCTTGCCGCTCGATTAAAACAGTTAGCCGGTGTACTCGGTTTGTTGGAACAAGATCCCGAAACTTTCCTGCAAGGCGATGCGGACAACGATGAAGCGGCTCAAATCGAGGCGTTAATCCGCCAACGCAACGAAGCCAAAGCCGCTAAAAACTGGGCGGTTGCGGACCAAGTGCGTGATCAGCTTAAAGCCATGAACATCGTGCTGGAAGATACGCCGAACGGCACAACTTGGCGGAAAGTAATCACGGACCGCAGCTAAAGTGCGGTGCTGAAAATAAAAGTTTTCGCGTTTCACACAGACTCTGCGGGCCTGTTAAGCACATGGCGATGTTCGGCAGGCGGGTATAAAACGAGAGAAACGGGTTCATCCGTTTCTCTCAATATCGTTAAACACGATCAAATTTCAGCAAGATGCCCATACAGGGATCTTGAATCGGGATAGCCAGCCCGGCTTTCTGCAGCCATTCTCCGCTGCATTTCAGTTCTTCGTTGGCCAGCAGGCGTGTCAGCCAGTTCGGCAGGGCTTTCATTACATTATCCGCCGTACCGTTACGAATTGATTCGGGCACGTCAAGCAAACTGAGCTTATAGACGGCATTCACATCCAGTCCGTCGAGCTGAATAACCGGCGGTAAGATATAATCGATCATGGCCAGCTGCATTATTGCAAATACCGCTTCCGATTGATCCTGCGCCACCACGCCATGCGCCAAGACGGCGGGGTCTTTTGAGGTTAAACGTACCACCCTGCCGCTATGTAACAGTGAACGTAGGGATTTATACAGCGCGATATATTTGATAAATCCGGCTTTTTCATTTTGTTCTTTTAGCGGATCGAGTTCTACCCCCATATGTCCAAACAACGAGGTTAGCCCTCTAAATTGCAGATCGAGTTTACGATGGGTATTATGGCTATCATAGCTTGCAATATGCGCGCCCATGGTTTCAGGCGGGAAAAAATAACTCATACCCCGCTGTATCTTTTGCCGTTCAAGCGCTTCGGTGTCATCCGAGGCCCAAAATCTTTGAGCATATTGCAAAATACCGTAATCGATGCGTCCGCCTCCCGACGCGCAGGCTTCAATCTCTATATGAGGGTAGCGTTTACGAATTTCATCATGTAAACGATAAACCGCGCGGGCCTGTCCGTCTCCCGCCGCTCGGCCTAAATGGCCGGGTTGCACAATACGGCGGTTCATATCCCATTTGATATAATCTACCTCATGTTCACCCAACAGCCAATCCATACGTTCCAGTATATAGTCGAATACCACCGGGTTCTGCATATCCAGCACGTACTGATGACGTTCTTCCGGCTGATTATAGCCTTTTAGTTCCAACAGCCAGTCCGGATGGTTCTGATAAAGGGCTGTGGTTTTATTCACCATTTCGAGTTCCACCCAAATACCAAACTGCATGCCCAGCCGATGTACATGCTCAATAACCGGCGTTAATCCTTCAGGATATTTTTTCTCGTCCAGATACCAATCGCCTAGACCGCCGTGATCATCATTACGTCCGATAAACCAACCGTCATCAATAATAAAACGTTCCACTCCCATTTCGGCCGCTTTTTCGGCCATCGCCATAATGTGTTCGGCGTTGTGATTAAATAACACGCCTTCCCAAATGTTCAGATGTACCGGACGCTGTTTTCTCCCCGGATAGTGCAGAATTTGTTCACGGACATGGCTGTGGAATTGATGGCTCATCTGATTTAAACCTTGAGCGGAATAAGTTGCATAAAGCCACGGTGTTTCAAAGCTTTCGTTTTTTGCCAGACGGATTTCTCCGGCAAATAATAATGACTCGAACTGAACAAAACGACGACCGTCGGGTTTTACATCCGCACGTAAACGATGATTACCGCTCCACGCAAAATGAAAACCCCACAATTTACCCTGCCGCTCGTTAAAATGAGGTTCGCCGATTATCAGCAGAGGCGGATACTCATGGGAGGTTTTACCTACACGGTTTTCATGCATGATAGTGCCGTGTTTTAACATTGAACAGGCGGTTTGAAATTCTCTCACCCAACGGCCATAAAAATGCATGACTTCCTCGGCGTTATCCGGCAAGTTAAAGGTTACCGCCAGGCGATCAAGCTGATAAGGTTCCTCGCGCAGGTTGGTTAGCGTATTCCTCTGCTTCAATACGCCATTTTTATCCAATTCAAATTCAGAGATAAACGCCAATCCTGCAATTTCATCAACCGCAGTGATTTTCGCCGTGTTCCGGCTGACATCTACCGAACGGGTCTAAAATACCGGCGACCAGTCCAGACCGTTGCGGTGTCCTTCTACACTCGGACTGTCAAAATTGCCGCGACCATTTTCCGCCGCCAACGACATGGGCACGGCCACATCCAGCCCGCCGTTTGGTATGCAGGGCTCGCTCATTTCAATATCTTGCGGCTCAAAAGAGCGTAAATGTTCGCCAAAATAAATAATTTCGCCGTAGGGATGAGTACGCAAAATAAGATCATTAACGGGACTTTGTAAGCGAATAAATTTATCCATTTTGAATTTCCTAACGTATTTCGTGATATTTTCTTCCTGAGCCCGCCGCTTTTTTCGGCAAACTCAGGGCGCGCCGGCGGCAAAAGTGCGGTGCTGTGTTTTCGAGTTTTTGACCGTCGCCCGTTCTATCCGATCTTACGATATTTATCTAACAAGGTAATATTCACCTTAGCCAGTAAATCACCATGTAAGCGATAGTAACGGAAATAAACGAATAATTTGATCAGATAAAATAAAATCGGTAATCCGATCATGATCATTTCCATCCAGAAAATAGTGTCTTCACTCTGTTGTATGTTGGGCACATAATGTATCGCAGTCAATAACACCCCGATTAAAAATGCGGATACCGCGGAACCGGCTTTAACCACCATGGTCTGTACCGAATAAGCGATACTTTCGGAACGGATGCCCAATTTGTATTCGCCGTAATCCACGGTATCCGCCACCATGATCACCTGTAACGTCCAGAATAAGGCGCTGCCTATCTGCATAAAAATACCCGCTAATACAATGAGTACGATGCTACGTTCATACATGCCGGTATAAGCGAGAATGGCACAGCTTAAAATAGAGAAGAGCGAAATACTGATCCATAAGGTTCTGCGCGAAAATAATCTGGCTAAACGGGCAAATAAAATAATAACGGCTAAGTTGGCAATTCCCGCATAGGACATGTAATACGGGAACATTTCCTTATCGCCGACAACATAAGTGAAATAATACACGGCAAAACCGGAAATAATATTGCTCGCGATGTTATAACAAAGAGCCATCACCAGCAGGCTTAACAGCTGATCATTATGTGGAATGAGCGCGACGAGTTTTCGTAGCGGGATTTTTTGTTGCGTCTGATTTTCAGCTAAATCCGAAGAATATTTTTCTTTAACATTCGCCAAGGTGATTATTGTCGATAAGACAAAAAATACAATAATAATGACGGTAAACAGACGAAACCCCAGCCCTTTATCTTCCCCACCGACATAATCAACAAACGGCATACAGACACCCGCGGTGACAAAGCCCGAAAGGCTGGCAAAAAAACGAGGATAAGGCACCAGCTCCTCGCGTTCCCGTTGATCCAGGGTTAACGTCGGGGTTAATGACCAGAATGGAATATCCATTAAGGTATAGGTCATCCCCCATAGCACATAAGTGACGGCGATATAGACGATTTGTGCCGTTCCGGTAAAAAAATCGGCGCAAAATAATGAAAACAGAACGATGGAATTGAGTATTGTTCCGATGAGAATCCAGGGCTTGAATTTTCCCCATCGGCTACGCGTATTATTTACGATCCATCCCATAATGGGATCATTGACCGCGTCCCATATACGGGCCACCATAAAGATAGTTCCTATAATCGCGGCGGAAACACCCAGGACATCGGTGTAATAAAACATGAGATACATATAAACAATACCTATGGCAAAATCTTTACCATACGCTCCAAGTCCAAAACTTATTTTGGTTTTCATCGATAGCGCCATAACAGCCTCCCGGATTACTATTTACAGTAAAACCGTTTTTTTTCGTTGTGATTCAGCAAATAATTGATTACTGCATTAAATAAGACATAAAATTCACCTGAGCATACGATATTTCAGGAATAACATTGTGCAAAACAGGATGTTCAAACTATTTATAGATCCAGTCAGGCAGCCAATCTCGATGGGCAACCAGCAATTCATCAACCAAAGCATAAATTTCATCAATACTTAATACCGCCGCCGTATGCGGATCAAGCAGCGCGGCGTGATAAATACGGTCTTTGTTTTCAGTCAGCACTGCTTCGGTAACCAAACGCTGTACATTAACATTTGTCTGTATCAGCGCGGCGAGATGATTCGGCATTGCCCCGACTTTAGTCGGTTGGATACCATTGGTATCCACCAGACATGCCACCTCCACACAACAACCTTGCGGTAAGTTATCAATGAGCTGTTCATTTTTCACATTGCCATAAATAACACTTGGCTGATTGGTCCAGATACTGTTCATAATAGCCGTCGCGTATTCTCTCGAAGGCGGCAAGGAAATGCTGTCCGCTTTCTGATATTGTTCAAAATCCTCTTTCCATTTTGCTATCTGTTCCACGCAGCGTTTAGGATATTCATCCAACGGCACCTGATAACGTGTAATCAAGTCGGGGCGATTAGGTTTAATAAAATAAGGGGTATATTCGGCAAAATGTTCTGAAGATTCGGTAACAAAATAGCCTAATTTTTTAAGCATTTCATAGCGCACAATATTTTTGCAGCGTGAATTATTCGGATTCGGTTTTGGCGCGGTTCCCTTGTTATAGGCTTCCAGCAGGTCGGGGTAAATACTTTCGTATTTGCCGTTAGCGTTTTTTTTCTCCAATGTCAGATAAAAGGCCATATGATTAATGCCCGCGCAGCGATAGCGTAAATCATGGTGATCAATATCCAAATCACGAGCCAGCTCCTCTACGGTTCCCTGTACCGAATGACAAAGGCCGACTTGCTTAATATGCGGATATTTTTCAAACATTGCCCATGTATTCATTGCCATCGGGTTCACATAATTTAACATGGTGGCATTCGGACATACTTCGGTCATGTCTTCACACACCTTCCACAAATGCGGAATAGTGCGTAAGGCGCGCATAATGCCGCCGACGCCCAGCGTGTCCGCGATGGTTTGCTCCAAACCATATTTTTTACAGATTCTGAAATCAGTCACCGTACAGGGTTCATAACCGCCTACCTGAAATGCGACCACCACAAAATCCGCATTCTTTAATGCTTCTTTCTGATTGGTAAAACACTCGATTTGGCCTGAAGCACCCGCCGATTGCATAAGTTTCTTAATCACGACATAAGATTCGTTTAAACGCGTAGGATCTATATCCATTAACGCGATATTTGCATTGCTCAGCACAGAATTATGAAAAACATCATTCAAAATATTTTTTACAAATACCGTTGATCCCGCACCGATAAAGGCTATTTTAGGAACATTCACATTCATAACAGACTCCTTTTTTATCTAAATAACAACAGAGTGATTTGAATAAAAAATATCATGACATAAATAAAATTAATTTTTCTATCCAAACTTTCAGAGAATATTCCCGAAAATTCAGTTTCAGTGATAGATATAATGAAAAATGAGTTTTCAGGATTATTTAGATAAAAAACGGTATTTTTGTGCATAAGAAAATGCTAGACTGGAAGCCGGCTGATAAGCCGACAGCAAAATTTCAATTCTCTTACCCCACGGTGAACAATGGCAAATAACACGCAGAATACGCCTCACGTTAAAAATAATGATGAACATCTGTACGGCAGCGGCTCTATCAGCCCGTTATCCCTTTCGCTAAAAGCAATGCCTTTAAATGTTGCCTTACAGCAGCCCCCGACGATTATGCCGGGTTATCATTGGCACGGGCATATGGAAATCAACATTCCGTTTGATGATGATGTGGAATATTTATTTAACGGCAAAGAAGTGGTAATAAAAGCCAATCATATCGCGCTGTTTTGGGCCTCCGTGCCGCATCGTTTAATCAATCTCAACCATTGCAGCCAAATGGCCGTGATAGACGTTCCCGTGTATCAATTCCTTTCCTGGGCATTACCACAGGATATTATTAATCATATGACGCACGGTATCGTCGTTGAATCAAACAGTGCCGGTCTTGTAAGCAGTTTCGAGATAATACGTTGGGAACGAGAATTACAGCTTAATAATTTAAATCGTCAACAGCTGGTACATGATGAAATTCAGCTTATGGTGAAAAGAATCGCTTTCGACGGCTGGTCCGTACGCTTTGAGCAAGGCTATGACGTTACACCTCCCCTCTTAAACTCTTCCAGACACAGCCAACATTATGTCAGCTTAATGTTAGATTATATCGCCAACCATTATCACGATACGTTAACGGTAAATGATGTGGCGGACGCGGTCGGTTTGAATACCAATTATGCGATGGGTTTATTCCAAGCGATTATGCAGCTTACCATTAAACAATACATTACGATGATGCGTATCAATCATGCCAAAGCCTTATTGAGCGATACCGACCAAAGCATGCTGGAAATTTCACTCACCGCGGGTTTTAATTCAATCAGCCGGTTCTATGACAACTTCCAGAAATATGCCGGCGTATCTCCGCTCAATTATCGTAAACTCACCCGCTCAAACGGTAACCGGGTGGGGTAAAGGACCAATCCCGCCTTGTATGTTAAAGGAAGCGGCAATGCAATATCTGATCACATTGAGCAAAAGTGCGGTGCTGAAAAATCGATTTTTCGACACCGCACTTTCAATCTGAAAGAAAGTAATTTCATTTAATCGGTAAGAAAATATATCTCTCTTTTTTATTTTATGTGACAGAACGATATAAAAAATATCGGCTGGCCAACTTGCTATTTTTGATGTGCTGATAGAAAATTGCCACTTGAATATTAAGGGGTTACTTTTTGGAATTACGGAAGGCAAAGTATTATGTGTCAAATGTTAGCCATGAATTGCAACACACCAACGGATATTGTGTTTTCATTTGAAGGATTTCGCCGTCGGGCGGGGCTGACCGATTCTCATTCCGACGGTTTTGGCATTGCTTTTTTTGAAGGCAAGGGCGTGCGTGTATTTCGTGATGATAAGCCCGGGGCGTTATCGCCGATTGCCGACTGCGTAAAGCAATATCATATTAAATCATTAAACGTGATTGCTCATATCCGCAAAGCCACTCAAGGTGAAGTGAATATTGAAAATACTCATCCTTTCATCCGTGAAATCTGGGGTGAAAATTGGGTATTTGCTCATAATGGCAATTTAAAAGAATTACCCGATTTATCAAAATGTTATTGTCATCCCATCGGTTCTACCGATTCGGAGGCGGCGTTTTGTTATATCGCGGATCAGCTCAAACGTCGTTTTTGCCAAAAACCGAGCGTCGATCAGATTTTTGATTTGGTGAAAGAATTCGCCGACGATTTACAACAATATGGTACCTTTAATTTTATTCTTTCCAACGGCGAATGGATGATCGCCCACTGCACCACGAATTTGCACTATCTGACCCGTCAGGCCCCTTTCGGGCTGGCGCAACGCATCGACGATGACGGCGTAATCGATTTTCGTAACTATACTAAAGACGGCGATAAAGTCACGATTATCTCCACCTTTCCGCTCACCAAAAACGAAGTATGGACGAAAATGGAACGCGGCGGCATGGTGTTATTCAAAGACGGCGAAAAAGTACGTGAAATTATCGGCGTACCCACCGAAGCGATTGATGACGGCACATTAGGTTGCAGTATGCCTCTCGCTTCATAGGCTTTATTCCATATGCTATGCGTATGATTATTATAGCCAGACAATGTCCGGCTATAATAAAAGGTAGGCAATCAATAGATTTATTTTGAGCTTGAACTTTTAGTCCTAAAGATTTGGCGACTAATTGCCAAGATATAAAATTAAGCCCTTTTCCATCAATATCAAATTTATGTATTATGTCTGTTTAAAACACACCAATAAAATAAGAATCCATATGTAAAAATAGCTTCATCAATTAACTCTTGATGAAATGATATCAAAAAAATTTGGTTTGTAATATTTTTTATAGATTTATTTCAGATATATAGAAAACTTATTAATAATAAAATTCATCATTAGGTCTAGTTTATCAGAGGTTGTTGAGGGGATTAACATTTACATAAATTTATTCTTTAGATAGAGTTTCAACAAAACTATCCCAATTATCTATATATTGACTGTATAGTTCACTACCGTGCTCTGCAGCTGTTTTAGCATAATATTTTGCTTTAGTTAAATCTCTAGGAATATTGCCTAATCCGCCAGCATAAATTACGAATAAGTTATTAAGAGACATCAGATTACCTAATGCCGCTCCTCTTTCATAGTAATATATTGCTTTTTTCCAATTTTGCTCTATTCCCATACCGAATTCATAACAAGCCCCTACCCACTGTAATGCTAAAGAATGATAAGGGTTTTGTTCAATAGCCTTTTTAAAGAAATGGAAAGCTATTATACAATGTTTGTCTGACGTGTTACGTACCCCTTTATTACAAACAGAATCGGAAAAATAAAGTCGCCCTAAAAGATAGGTACTGTTAGAATCACCGGACAGTGATTGTTTCCATAAAGTAGAAAATTCATTTTGTGTCCTTGGTGGAGGTGTATGTTTAGTAATGTTACGATCATGGTAGATTTCACTGTCTTGATATTGGTATTGAAGCATTTTTTCAGTTGCAATATTATGTTCCATTACATTTGTGCATCCTAATAGCATAATTGATAGAAACAAGTAGATATTCAAATTTTTCATATGAGAACCTAGTCTTACGAGATCGAAGAAGTAATACAGTTCGTAATATCTGTTAAGTTTTGGACTGGACTTGGTATATCAGCTTCAATATTATTATTGATATTAAACGTACTCATACTTTGTATTAATTGATCTAAATTTGAATGAATTTCTGAAGATGTTTCAGTATATTCTTTATTTTGCCTAAACCACACATCGACAACATCTGTTTGTCTATTGTCCGACCAATTTACTTTAGATATGAGTTTATGTAAGTTACCATTTTCATCTACATATTCTGATTGTTTAATATTAAGTTCTATTGAAGTAATTCCTATAGAGTCTAGCGAAATCAGTTCTCCTATTTGAGTTAAACCATCACTATTTGTGTCTCTCCATATTTTTAATTTTGACCATATTACATCATCATTATTAATAAGGTGATCGTTATTAGAGTCTAATAGAGACAGGGATTTGAATCCATCATCAATAGAAGAAATATAGTTGCTTTCACCAAAAAGTTCCTCCCCATTATTTATAATACCATCATTATTTTTATCTAAAACGAGTAGTTTATCTGACGTGTAGAATCCTCAATTTTTGTAACATGATAGTGATGAATTTCAGCCATATATATTCTCCTTAAAATTTCACGAATATTGATTATCATATGCTTTATATAAAATAAAGTATGTGAAAATGATCACAAAAATAACAAACCGCACGTAAAACGTGCGGTTTTTAGGCTACCCTATAAGGGCTTTGGACTTCACATACCCCTCAAGGGGCATGTGAATACTGACAACCGTTCAATAACTCTGTGACTTCCCCCTTAAAGGGTCCACATATTCTTTCTTCGATAAATTATCCTGAATCATGGCAGGGGATTAAAAATTGGAAAGTGCGGTGTCGAAAATTCGAGTTTTTGAACCTCTCAAGAACTTA
>JAWHQP010000006.1:0-144866 GCA_032586195.1 Pasteurellaceae bacterium LIM206
GTAATATTGTTTTTCGATAAACATAGATCTGTTAAATTTATTAAGTTAGATAATGAAGTAATATTGGAAATGTTGTTTTTATATAGTCGTAAATCAGTTAAATTAACTAAAGGAGATAATGGGTTAATATCAGTGATATTGTTTCCTGATAGTCCCAAAAACGTTAAGTTTATTAAGCGAGATAATGGATTAATATCAGTGGCGTTGTTATTCCCCAAATCTAAAAAAGTTAAATTGATTAAATAAGATACTGGGGAAACATCAGTAATTTTGTTATATAGCAAGTCTAGTTTGGTTAATTTGGTTAAATGAGATAATGAAGTAATATCGGTGATTTTGTTCGTCCATACTTCTAACTTAGTTAAATTAACTAAATGAGATAATGGGGTGATATCGGTGATTTTGTTTTGACTTAAGTCTAAATTGGTTAATTTAATCAAATGAGATAATGGAGTAATATCAGTAATGTTATTCTCCCATAAATTTAAACAAGTCAAATTAATCAAATAAGATAATGGCGTAATATCACTAATATTGTTATTCACTAAGCTTAAAGTGGTTAGTTTTATAAAATGAGATAATTGAGTAACATCTGTGATATCGCCATGCCATATTCTTAAATGAGTTAAATTAACTAAATTTAATAGTGGAGTAATATCGGTATCAGCAATTTCGGCTCTAATAAAATCTAATCTTGTTAGATTTATTAAATGAGATACTGGAGTAATATCGGGAATGTAATATCTTAATTTTAAATATGTTTCACTAAAGATAGCCGATATTTCTTTACTTGAAATATTCTCATCATCAAACTTAAAGTTAAGTAAGATATCGCGTTTTAGATTTTCATAAATTTCTTTAGAAGATAACTCTTGCCACCAATTCCAATATTGTTGTTCAAGAGAAATTGTGGTTTCGTCAAGATTATTGGCTTTGGTCGTGATTAATTGATTAGACATTTTACATTCTCCTGTAAAGTTGATATATTCGGGATTATATAAATATAGGGTATGTCAGTTCAATTTTAAACTGAAAAATACTCTCTGAAACTTCCACCTAAAAGCGACAAAATCTTTTCTTTTTTACAATTTCTCCATACCGAACAGCTTTGCTTTCAACATCCCGTTACATGGGAATCTCTTATCATTCGTGCGGAGCCGGATGAACAATGGGAGCGATTATTGGCGCTATTCGGCTGGCAGAAGTGAAAAAGTGCGGTGTCGAATTTTTGAGTTTTTACGGTATTTCGACACCGCACTTTGTATTAACGGGCTAGCCCAAAGACGCCACCATCACCGCCTTAATCGTGTGCATACGGTTTTCCGCCTGTTCAAAGGCGATATTCATCGGCGATTCAAATACTTCTTCCGTCACTTCAATGCCATTGGTCAAAGCGGGGTATTGAGCGGCAATTTCGCGGCCGATTTCAGTTTCACAGTTGTGGAATGAGGGCAAGCAATGCATAAATTTTACATTCGGGTTGCCTGTACGTTGCATTAATGCGGTATTGACCTGATACGGCATAAGCAAATTAATACGCTCCGCCCATGCACTGATGGGTTCACCCATGGAAACCCAGATATCCGTATGTACGAAATCCACGTTTTGTACCGCGGCATCAATGTTGTCCGTCACCGTCACGCAAGCGCCGCTTTCTTCAGCGATAGCAAGGCATTGCCGCACCAGATCTTCTTCGGGCAATAATGATTTCGGCCCGCAAATACGAACATCCATGCCCAATTTTGCCCCGATCAGTAATAAAGAGTTCCCCATATTGTTGCGGGCGTCACCGATATAAACATATTTGATTTCGTTCAGCGGCTTAGCGGAATGTTCCATCATGGTCAATACGTCGGCCAGCATTTGGGTCGGGTGAAATTCATCCGTTAACCCGTTGAATACCGGCACACCGGAATATTTAGCCAGTTCTTCTACGACAGATTGTTTATAACCGCGATATTCAATCGCATCATACAAACGACCAAGCACGCGGGCCGTATCTTTCATGCTTTCTTTATGGCCGATTTGAGAAGAGGTCGGGTCAATGTAGGTCACATTCGCCCCTTGGTCGTAAGCGGCAATTTCAAAAGAACAGCGGGTACGGGTTGAGGTTTTTTCAAAGATAAGGGCGATATTTTTGCCTTTTAAACGGGGTTGTTCCGTGCCGGTATATTTTGCATGTTTTAAATCTTTGGCCAAATCCAGTAAAAATCTGATTTCTTGCGGGGTATGATGGACTAAGCTCAATAAATGACGATTTTTTAGGTTAAAAGGCATTGTTTCGCTCCTGTTTCCGTTGTGTTGGCAGTTGAATCTGCTAATATTACTGTCTTTTCCAAGCAAATTAAAGGTAAAAATAGATGTTAGATCATTCACTGCTTAATTTAACCCACGAAGAACAGCAGGCGGCGGTTGAACGCATTCAGCAATTAATGCGGCACGGCAGCTGCGAGAGGAGAAAATAAAAGATAATTAACTGAAAGAGAAAGGGCGTATATAGTAATACGCCCTTGATTGAACCGTTATTTTTGTTCCGGCTTAATTGCCAATAAATTACATTTCAATTTACTGATTACATGTTCAGCCGTATTTCCCAACAGAGCGGCGGATAAACCCGTGCGGCCGACCGTACCGAGCACGACTAACTCGGCGCCCAGTTCTTCCGCCACTTCAGGAATTACTTCTTCCGGAAAACCTTCCCGCACATGGGTATGGTCTTCATCAATGCCGAATTTCTGGCGTAGTGCTTTCATATTAATCAAATGCTGGCCTCGAATGCCGTTCGTGTATTCGCTGGTGTGGAATTCCGGCAGATCGATTGCCATATTAATCGGGGTCGGCGGATAGGCGCTGACAAGATGAATATTACCGCGTTCATAGCTGGCGGCCAAATCCATGCTCAGGGAAACTAATTGCTGATTGAATTCGTCATGATATTCTTCATCACCGGAGACATTAACCGCGACCAAAATACGGCGCTGGTGTTTCCAGTCGCCGTCACGCACCATGAGAATCGGAATAGGGCATTTACGTAATAATTGCCAGTCGTTCGGTGTAAAGATAATGGAGGTAATACTTTCTTCCTCTTTGGTATATTTCACCACCAAATCAAAATCACTGTGTTCCAGTTCTTGCACTAAAGCATCCGCTTCATTACTGCTCCAAACCACATGGGATTCAAATTCAATCATTGGATCGGCATATTTTTCAAAGTATGGCAGAATATCTTGACGACGTTGTTCAATCACGCCTTTGTGCATTTCTTCGCGTTCTTCGGAAGAAAGCAGGGCGGACATTTCATAGGAAAGGTCATAAACGGCAAGAAATGCAGTGATTTTAACCGGTGTTTCACTTTTTTGCTCTTTCACCAAACGAATGGCCCGGGCGAGAGCATATTGTTTTTCGTTTTCAGGATTCAGTATGACAAGTATATTATTAAACTTCATAATTACCTCGATTGGTTTTCATTGTGGTTTTAGCATAGAATAGAAAATAAGGAATAACAAGGATAAGAAGATAAAAATGTGACCTAAAGCAGCATTTAAAGCAAAAATAAAACTGGCACGAAGCTGTTCGTACCAGTCTGCGATTATACAATCATATTTATTTTTGTGCGATTCGTACCGGATAATTCAATAAGCTGTTCCATATTATTGATAGTAATATATTTGCCTTGTACGGAAAGAATATTGAGTTTCTGAAAACGTCCGAGCAAGCGGCTAATGGTTTCAACTGTTAAACCGAGGTAATTACCGATATCGCCGCGGGTCATGGTTAAACGGAATTCACGAGCCGAAAAACCTCGGGCGGAATAGCGTTTGGAAAGGTTATAGATAAATGCGGCCAGGCGTTCTTCGGCATTCATTTTTGACAGTAATAAAATCATTTCCTGGTCGGATTTAATTTCGCTGCTCATCAAACGCATAATTTGCTGGCGTAATTTAGGCATTTTGCCCGATAAATCATCAAGAATATCAAAGGGAATCTCACAAACCATTGCTGTTTCCAAAGCCTGAGCAAAACTTGGGTGGCTCATTTCCATTAAAGCATCAAAACCAACTAAATCTCCCGGCAGGTGGAACGAAGTAATTTGTTCTTCCCCCGTTTCGCTGATAGTATATGATTTGATTGTACCTGAACGAATCGCATAGAGGGAAGTGAGCGTATCTCCGGCTTTAAAGAGAATCTGAGACTTTTGGATGGGCTTTTTGCGTTCAATAATGTTGTCGAGCTGATCCAATTCATGTTCGTTTAATGTGAATGGAATACAGAGCTGGCTAATACTACAATCCTGGCAATGAATAGCACAGCCACCGGACTGGATACGGCGACCTGCTTTAGGTTCTGCTGTTAAGACTTTCATTGATTCCTCTACATGAAATGAAAATGACGATTTCAAAAAATCGTATAAATTTGATCTAACTCAATAAATAATACCATTAATTCTTAAATTTAAGAAGAAATAAAATAAAAAAGGACAACAAAAATGCCGGCAGAAAGACTTACGAAAAGACGCTTAATACAGATTGTGATCATGCTCATTATTTTAGTGACGGCGTTTCTTTATAAAACCTGTCAATACGAAAAAGGCAGCCGAGAAAAGACTCAAAGTGCGGTGTTGAAAATTGAAGTTTTGTCACTTCCGGAAAACAGAAAAGCACCGATGGCTTTCGGTGCTTAACGCTGTTGTCAAAGCCGCAGTATTTTCCACTCCGGCATTGCGGCAAATTAAAGGGTAGCGATGGCTAATGTCGCCAATTCTTTATCAATAAAGAATAAAGATTTCCCTTCTTCGCCGATGATCGCAAATTTATCAAGAATGGTGCTGAACAGATGTTCTTCCTCATGCTGTTCGGATACGTACCACTGCAAGAAATTAAAAGTGGAGAAATCTTTCTCTTCAAAGGTTTTTCCTACCAATTCGTTGATCTTAGCGGTAATTAATTGTTCATGTTTAAATGTTAGTTCAAAAACCTGTTTTAATGATTTGAATTCGTGAGCCGGGGCTTCGATAGTCTCAATCACTGCTTTTGAACCGGTTTCATTTAAATAAGTAAATAATTTACGCATATGTGTCATTTCTTCCGCCGCGTGAGAGGATAGGAATGACGCTGCGCCTGCATAACCTTTATGTGCACACCATGCGCTCATTTGTAAATAAAGATTGGAAGAGTAGAATTCCAGGTTCATTTGCGCATTGAGTAATTTTACTACGTCTGCTGATAACATTTTGTTGCTCCTAAATTATAAAGTGGCTAATTCTTTGTCGAAGAAATAAAGTGAACGACCCGTATCGCCCAAAATATCCAATTTATCAATAATACCCGTGAATAAAGTTTCTTCCTCATGCTGTTCGGCAACATACCATTGCAGGAAGTTAAACGTGGCGTAATCTTTGTTTGCAAATGTCACTTCAACCAATTCGTTGATTTTGGAAGTCACTAATTTCTCATGTTTCAATGTGGTTTCAAAAACATCGCGCAATGAAGTATATTCAGTTTTAGGGGCATCAATTTTGCCTAATAACGGCAAGCCGCCGGTTTCCGAAACATAGTTGAATAATTTGCTCATATGTTCCATTTCCTCACCGGCGTGGCGAAGTAAAAATGCCGCCGCACCTTCGTAGCCTTTCAATGAGCACCATGCGCTCATTTGTAAATAAATGTTAGATGAATAAAATTCTAAATTGATTTGTTCATTCAATTTATCTGTAATTGCTTTGTTTAACATAAGTATTCCTTATTTAAAAAGTTAACAAAAAATAACGAAAAGTTATTTAACCCGAAATTCGGTTAACATATTAAGCAATAAATTTTTTAATGCAAGTAAAATTTTGAAATAACTAATTAATTTCATTATAAATTTTAATGTAAATTATTCTTGTTTATCAGGATGTGATAAGAATAGTTTTTATCTGACTTTGATTTTAATTAATAATGATAATTAATACTAATAACATTCCGTTTAACAGGGTAGTATCAACCTAATTGTTTCATCTGAAAATAGATAGTTATGGTATTTATTCTAGAAGAGCAAATCAAAATCATCATTATGGTTACACGAAATATCTCAAATGCCGAATCTTAAAAAATTCTTCATCATTATCCGTCAACACCATTATTTTTTACGTAGCGGCGTCTTGTCGTAATTTTCGAACACGAGAAAGTTTCCTTAATCAAATACAAGCTTGGCTGTTGACTGGTTTTTGCCAGTAAAGACATCTGATTTCGATTTTCTGCAGGTCTGAAAAGCCTTATCAGAAATTCCCGCCGAATAGAGCATTGTTTTTGTGACAAACAATCTATTTTATTTAACATAATATACATTATGCGAAATCAGTTATCTGGTTAGGGAATGCTACGGGCTAAAGAAATCACAAAGTTATGCACAGATCACTTTTACTGGTTAAACAGGATAAAAATAGGTAGAATCATGCCGTGTCACACAAAAATATGGGAAGTTATTAAACGGAAATAAGAAATGTAAGGAA
This sequence comes from Pasteurellaceae bacterium LIM206, assembly GCA_032586195.1. Taxonomy (GTDB): domain Bacteria; phylum Pseudomonadota; class Gammaproteobacteria; order Enterobacterales; family Pasteurellaceae; genus JAWHQP01. The sequence goes on from JAWHQP010000006.1 coordinate 6,491, forward strand.
AATTTAAAGATATTTTTTGATATTTGCTATAGCTTAGCGCATTGAAATAAGGTAATTTTTCATACTATCTATTACGGTTTGAATACAGCCCGAAAAAATTGAAATTTTTGACACCGCACTTTCGTGACAACGTTACGAACGTATACCCTTAATTTTTAAGTGGCTTATTTGTGTGACCACTATCACAAAATAAGCATAGTATCGTTTACTCATAACATTTTTACTGCTAGCTTTTAACAAAATATTTACACAACATAATCTACTAACAAGGAGAACACCTTATGACATTTCAATTATCCAAAAGATATGGCGAACTGCGCAGAAATATCACTTCTTATTATCGTATTGATGAAAAAACCGCAGTGGATGCATTATATAAAACCCTCGATTTTACCGCCGAACAGGAAGAACGCATTCGGGAGAATGCAATCGCTTTGATCAATAAATTAAGCAAAATAAAGCAAAATCAATATGGTGTTGACGCTCTTATGCAAGAGTTCTCCTTGGGTGATGATGAAGGAATTGCCTTAATGTGCTTAGCTGAAGCTTTATTACGCATTCCGGATAACCAAACCCGTGATGAGCTGATTTACGAAAAACTTAAGGAAGGCGATTGGAAATCACATATCGGTAAATCCTCTTCTCTCTTTATTAATGCCGCGAGTTATGGATTGTTATTCGGCAAGAAATTGAGTCAAACCTTTGATGAAAAGGAATTATCCAACGCGCTCAGCCGTAGCTTTGCCCGTCTCTCCGTTCCATTTATGCGCCTTGCCATAGTACGAGCCATGAAACTTCTGGGGGAACAATTTGTGACCGGCACGGATATGCCACAGGCTTTGAATCGTGTGCAAAAACGTATTGCCAAAGGTTATTGCTATTCCTTTGATATGCTCGGTGAGGCGGCGATGACCAAAGCGGATGCCGAACGCTATTTCCAAGATTATTTACAAGCCATCAAGGTGGTTGGCGAAGAATCCGAAGGACGCGATATTTATCGTTCTAACGGTATTTCCGTCAAATTATCCGCCATTCATCCCCGTTATACGCGGGCACAGTATGATCGTGTTATGGCGGAGCTATATCCAAAGGTTAAACAGTTATTTTTAACGGCTAAAGAATACGACATCAGCATTACTATTGATGCGGAAGAAGCAAGCCGATTGGAATTATCCTTGGATTTAGTGGAAAAACTGTTAGATGAACCTAAACTCAAAGGCTATCGTGGTATTGGTTTTGTAGTGCAGGCCTATTCTAAACGCTGCCCTAAAGTGCTGGAATATTTAATCGCTCTGGCCCGTGAAAAACAGGCGTTTCTGATGATTCGTCTGGTAAAAGGAGCTTACTGGGACAGTGAAATAAAATGGGCTCAAACCGACGGTTTAGACGGTTTTCCGCTTTATACCCGTAAAAATCATACCGATATTTCCTATATCGCCTGCGCCAAGATTTTATTAGCGGCACAGGATGTGATATATCCTCAGTTTGCCACCCATAACGTGCAGACTCTTTGCACCATTTATGAGCTCGGACAAAATAAACAATACGAATTTCAATGCCTGCACGGCATGGGTGAAGCCCTGTACGATAATGTCGTCGGCAAAGAGAACATGAACCGTCAGGTCCGTGTGTATGCGCCTGTAGGCACGCACGAAACCCTACTCGCCTATCTGGTTCGCCGTTTGTTGGAAAACGGCGCGAATTCGTCTTTCGTACATCAGCTGATTGATGAAAACGTAAGTATCGATCAGCTGGTCACACCGCCTTGGCAACGCTACTCTACGTCACAGGGTCACGGCAATAAATCAGTGTCTTTGCCGAAAAACTTATTTCATGATCGTCTGAATTCTTCAGGCTTTGATTTAACCAATGAACTGGTATTGGAACAACTGGAAAACGCGCTTAATAACGCTGAGATTGCCGCTGCCGAATCGCTGGTAAATATTGCCGTTGCAGATTACCATGAGCCGCCTCACCAGGTTGTTAATCCGGCGGATTCACGCCCTATCAGCCAGGTATCTTTCTTCAAACAGGATTATCTTGATGATGTGTTTAATGCCGCCCGGAACGCAGACTGGGCTCAGCAAAGTGCGGTGTCGAAATCGGCAGTTTTACGCAAAGCTGCCGATTTATATGAAGAAAATTTCGGTTTATTGATGAAATTAGCCGTATTAGAAGCGGGAAAAACCTTATCGAATGCCATTGCCGAATTGCGTGAAGCGGTGGATTTCTTACGCTATTACAGCTGTCAACTGGAAATCTTAGCCCATGAAGATAAACTGGCCGAACCCCGCGGCACGGCTCTTTGTATTTCACCGTGGAATTTCCCGTTAGCCATCTTCACCGGGCAAATCGCAGCCGCTCTTGCGGCGGGTAACGCTGTGGTGGCAAAACCGGCAGAACAAACCTCATTGATCGCCTTCGCCGCCGTTAATTTATTTTATCAGGCGGGCTTGCCGCGTTCCGCTTTACAGTTGGTATTAGGTGCGGGTGATATCGGAGCGGCTTTAGCGCAATATCCGTTTGACGCGGTGGTATTTACCGGCTCGACCGAAGTGGCGAAAGCCATTAACGAACAATTGGCCCGAGCGGAAAATGAGCCTGTTCTGATTGCGGAAACAGGTGGTCAGAATGTATTGGTGGTCGATTCTTCCGCACTGCCGGAACAGGTTACCGCTGATGTACTCAGTTCCGCTTTTGATTCTGCCGGTCAGCGCTGCTCCGCCTTGCGGATTTTGCTGCTGCAAGAAGAGATATCCGACAAGCTTTATACTATGCTTACTCAAGCCATGCGGGAATTAACGGTGGGCAATCCTATGGCGTTGGCGACTGATGTCGGCCCCGTTATCGATGCCGAAGCAAAACAGAATCTGGAAAATCATAAAGCGTTGATGCGTAAAACCGCTCAACGTTACGTTGAATTGGATACGCCGGAACAAGGGAATTATGTTGCCCCCGCAATCTATGCGCTTAATAATCTTGATCAGATTAATCGTGAAGTATTCGGCCCGATTTTACATATTGTCACCTATCGGAAAGATGAACTAGGCAAAGTGCTTGAACAGGTCAATGCCAAAGGCTATGCGCTCACCGGTGGTTGTCACAGCCGTATCCGCAAGCAAATTGATTTTGTCGAACATCGCCTGAACTGCGGTAATTTCTATATTAATCGAAATATTGTGGGAGCCGTGGTTGGTGTGCAGCCTTTCGGCGGACATGGTCTGTCCGGTACGGGGCCGAAAGCGGGCGGCGAATTCTATTTGCAGCGTTTAACCAAAACCACGCAATATTACAGCCAATTCGGCGATGAAAAATCTTTGTTGAATGCCAGACCGCGGCTGGACAGTATTACAGGCGAAGAAAATACCTTAGCCTATTTACCGTGCGAAGTGGCGATTTTAAATGGCGACTCTGCCCAAGCCGAACAGGCGGCGGAAAAACTGCTTAATCACGGCTTTTCCGTATTGGTTGAACCGGATCATCCGTTAGCTCGAAAAAATATACCGGGAGTCCGTATATCAAATGATTTCGCCCGTTGCCAAAAAGGTATTTTTCTCACCGCACTTTCACGCGAGCAGAAATTACGTTACGCGCAAAACATCAAAGCCATTTTTAAATGCTATGATTGGCGTGAAACACAAGATGTTATTCCGCTCTATGATGAATTTTCCCGTAGTGAAAACACGACTGCGGCCGGCGGTAATGCCTCTCTGATGGCAACACAAGAACAATAACGATTAATTACAGGAGCAGTTTTATGCAAAACTACCAAATTTATGTTACCTTTTGCCTTTATCTGGTGATTATTTTAGCTATCGGTGTTTATGCTTACCGTTCCACCCGAAATTTTGACGACTACATTTTAGGTGGACGTAAAATGGGCAGCTTTGTTACCGCCATGTCCGCCGGAGCATCAGACATGTCGGGCTGGCTATTGATGGGATTGCCGGGAGCCATTTTTCTGTCCGGCGTATCGGAGGCCTGGATTGCGATCGGTTTAACTATCGGCGCATATCTTAATTATCGGGTTGTTGCAGGCAGATTACGTATCTTTACGGAAAGTTATCAGAATGCGTTAACCTTGCCGGAATTCTTTGCACAACGTTTTCCTCATCAGAAAAAAGCACTGAAAATTATCTCCTCAGCCATTATTCTGTTTTTCTTCACCGTTTATTGTGCCTCGGGTGTCGTTGCCGGTGCCAAGTTATTTCAAGGCTTATTAGGTTTGGAATACTCTACCGCCCTTTGGCTGGGCGCGTTGGCGACGATATTATATACTTTCATCGGCGGTTATTTAGCGGTATCCTGGAGCGATACCATTCAGGCGACCTTGATGATTTTCGCTCTCCTGCTCGCGCCTGTAATGGTGTTGATTAACCTGAGCTGGGATGACATTACTGTTGCCCTTAACGCAAAATCTGTAGCAACACAAATTCCGTATTCCAACTGGCTGTATAACGTATCCGGTATCGGCGTTATTTCCGCATTGGCTTGGGGGCTCGGTTATTTCGGACAGCCGCATATTTTAGCCCGTTTTATGGCGGCGGATTCGGTGCAATCACTCAATAAAGCCCGCCGTATCGGTATTGCCTGGATGTTCCTCTGTTTAGGCGGAGCGGTTGCGGTGGGTTATTTTGGCCTCGCTTACTTTACGGCAAACAATATTGAACTGGAAAATGCGGAATCCGTATTTATTGAATTATCAAAACTGATGTTTAATCCATGGATCGTGGGCGTGGTATTATCCGCCATTTTAGCCGCGGTAATGAGCACCCTATCCGCTCAGCTGCTGATGTGTTCCGCAGCAATCACGGAGGATTTCTATAAAGGATTTTTCCGCAAATCGGCATCCAGCATTGAATTGGTTTGGGTGGGCCGTTTAATGGTATTATTCATTGCGGCAATCGCCATTATCATTGCTCAGAATCCCGAATCAAAGGTCATGAGCCTAGTTTCCTACGCCTGGGCGGGTTTTGGCGCGGCCTTTGGCCCGGTTGTCATTCTCTCGCTGTTTAACCGTAATATTAGCTCGAAAGCGGCTTTGTGGGGAATGCTTTCCGGCGCGGTTACCGTTGTCATCTGGAGCCCGTTAATGCAACAGTGGGGCTGGAACGACCTTGCCAAGTTGTATGAAATTATCCCGGGCTTCATCGTCTGCTCCATCATTACGATCACTTCTTCTATTTTCGATCCGGTGGATAACGAAGTCGCCGAAAAATTCGACCGCGCTTTAGTGGAGTTTAACCGACGCAGCTAATGTATATTTGAAGACAATAAAGGCAGAAATGAATTCTGCCTTTATTTTTTTTACGCCAAAGTGCGGTGTTAAAATCACGAGTTTTTTATATCTCAGCCCAATAACCGCACGCCATATTCATAAATCTGCTGCAATAAGGCGAGTTTATGCGGATCATTTTGATACTGCTCCGCCAATAATTGTAAATCCTGCTCAAATTGTACCGCGCTTTGCTCCAATTTATGCCGACGGTATTTATCCCATTTTACTTGTTCGGCACGACTCAGGGTTTTATAAAAATGTCTGGCGCGATAATGGAATAACAGCTGAGGAATACGCTTATCTTCAAAAGCTAAACCGGAATCGCCCAGTTTTTCCGGCGGTAATTGACGTAAAATCGCCATATTGTTTTTATCCGCATTGCTGAAAAAACCGTTATACAATTCCGTTTCCACATTATCCGAGAGAGGTAATTCCCGTTCTTCACTGAAAATGTTAAGCACTTTCTCCCGAATATCTAAATTTGCTTTTAATTTCTTTAAATTTGCCAGGCAATATTCGCGATCAATGCCTAAACGTTGCGCATTTTCAGGCAATAAGGTTTTAGCCGGAGACAGAATCGGACATTTATTGATATGCACCAGTTTTAACGGCACCGGCAGTTCGCCTTTTTTCGCTAATTCCGTCTTCTTGGTATAAAGATTAGCCCGCAGCTCATCGGCGTTTTTGCTGAGCAAATCCGTGATATCCGCGGCCAAATCACACACAATTACCGCATTTTGATTGATCGGATGCCAAGCCAAGGGAGCAATCCAGGTGGTGTTACCGCGGTAATTACCAAGCATGCCGGAAACATGCACCAGCGGTGTCATGTCGGCAGTATTAATCAATTTCTCAATCTCTCTTTTACCGCGATTTTCAAAGAAAAAGCGGAATAATTTAGGCTGTTTTTGTTTGATAAGCTTTGCCATAGCAATGGTGGCATACACGTCGGCCATGGCGTCATGGGCATTTTCATGTTCAATGCCATTAGCCTTGGTCAACAGTTCCAAGCGAAAACTCGGCATACCTTCATCATCAAGCGGCCATTCAATGCCCTCTGGGCGTAAGGCATAACAGGCCCGCACCACATCAAGCAGATCCCAACGGGAATTGCCGTTTTTCCAACTGTATTCGTACGGGTCTATAAAGTTACGGTAAAAAGTGTAACGGGTCATTTCATCATCATAGCGGATATTGTTATAACCCATCACACAGGTATTGGGTTGACTGAATTGCGCCAGAATTCCGGCGGCAAATTCAGGTTCAATAAGCCCTTTTTCATTACATTCCTGCGGTGTAATGCCCGTAACCATCACCGCTTCGGCAGCCGGCAGATAATCATTGGTTTGTTTGCAATAAAACATTATGGGCTCGCCGATAATATTAAAATCCTTATCCGTACGAATTCCGGCGAACTGCGCGGGGCGATCAGAGGCTGGATTCACCCCGAAACTTTCAAAGTCATAAACGAAAAAGGAAAAATCTTCTTGCATAAACAAACGCTCCCTTTAGGCAAATAGTTTTTCGTAAAATAGAAACACGATGGCGGTAATCCCCAATATAATTCCTAACGCATTAATTTTACTGATTTTTTCTTTAAAAATAATGGCTCCGGTAATAGTACCCAGACAAATTACCCCGATGTCCATCCCCGCAAATACAAGAGTAGGATTTTCATGGAAATATTGATGAGCCCGAATATAGAACAAAATATTAAAGAAATTCAGGCAGCCTAAAATAATACCGCCGATAAAGCTTGACAGTGTCCATACGGTACGTTTCAGAAATAAATAAGCAAAAATTAAGCAGCCAGCCAAGACAAAGGAAATGAATAAGGTGGTTGGAAAAGCGCCGCCCATTTTGGCGATAAGCTTAAACAAAACGCCGGATAAACCGTAGCCACACCAGACTAAAGTGAGGTACAGCATTGCCTTACCCGCGTGTTCCATGCCACCGGCGGGTTTAAACAGCAAACAGCCGAGGGCGAGAAAAGCAAAAACAACTCCGATAATCCGTAATTCGCCCAGAGTTTCATTGAATAAAAATACCGCCGCGACCAGCTGTAATCCCAGAGATAAGCGTTGTGCCGCGTCGGAACGCACAATTCCGGCATATTCCACCGACTTGGACATAAACATGAATACCGTCGGCAATAAAATACCCAGCGTTAGGAAAATCGGCTGAGCATCACTTTGCAGAAAATAATCAGTAAAACTTAATCCTTTGAAGTCGGGCTTGAGCAGAAAATAACACCAGATTAATGCTACGATATAGTTAAAGGCAATGGCTTGTTCGATGATAATATTTTTTTTACGGGCAATTTTGAGCAGTACCGCAACGAGCACGCTGCATAGTACGGCTAAAATTAAATTATGCATTTTATTTCCTATTAGAACATTAATAATGTACAGTTAGTTGTTTTAGAATACTAAAACGCGTATTTTACATCAACAATCTAAAAGGTGAAAACAAATGAAAAAATATAAATCGTTGTTAATGCTATTAATCCCTGTGCTTTTTTCCGCGCCGGGCGTTGCTCAAGAGCCGTCGCAGCCACAAGTGAAAACGGTAAAAAGCCTTTATTCGGCGAAAGATACGATGAATAAACTCCGGCAATCGTTCAATGACAAAGGAATGAAAATTTTTACTGTCATTGATCATCAAGCCGCCGCCCAAGAATATGGTTTAGCTATGCCGTTCGCAAGCGTGATTATCTTCGGTGATCCGAAAGTCGGCACGCCGATGATGTTGGCGGCACCGACTTTGGCTATTGATTTACCGCTGAAGGCGTTAGTTTGGGAAAACGATAAAGGCGAAGTATTCGTTTCCGTCAATAATGCTGAAACCATCGGTGAAAAACACGGTCTCAGCAAAGAAGTCTATGGCAAATTAAACGGTGCGGAAAAGCTGGTGTTTAAAACCGTTACCGAGTAATTATGGAACCTAAAGTGCGGTGTCGATTTTCTGAGTTTTGAAACTGAAAAACTCGCTGAAACGACACCGCACTTTTCGGGCTGAATGACTACTCCATCGCCCCGAATCCTCTCAAGCCGACCACATGAACATGTTCTTGGTTGCCTGAGATCTTGCGCACCAGTTTATAGGTAGTGCCTTTTTCCGGGCTGATATTTTCCGGCGCTGCAATCAACAATTGCATATCCAGACGGTGACATAATTCAAACAAGGTTGAAATGGATTTGCCGTCCAAACGTGCCGCCTCGTCAAGGAATAACAAACGGCACGGCAGAATATCTTTGCTGCGAATGCGGCGGCTTTCCTCTTCCCAGCTTTGCACCACCATCAGTAAAACCGACATCCCGGTACCAATCGCTTCCCCCGTGGATAAGGCACCGCTTTCCGCACGCAGCCAGCCATCCGCGCCACGATAGACTTCCACCTCAAGATCGAGATAATTGCGGTAATCCAATAATTCTTCACCGATGGTCTGAGCGGTGCGTTGTCCCATATCAATATGCGGGTTCAGGCGTTGATAGAGCTTCGCCATCGCCTCGGAGAAGGTTATGCGGTGATCGGTAAACAAATCCTGATATTCGTCCTGATGACCGGATAAGGCATCCAGCAACATGGCATGCGTATCACGGATATTCACCACTAGACGCACGGATTTCACCTGGCCGAAGGCAATATTTTGCAGCCCCTGATTAAGCATGCGAATGCGGTTTTGCTCACGCTGAATGGTTTTCCGCATGATATTTGCCACACTTTCCGAACTGATTGCCAATTTGTGTTCGCGATTGGTCAGTTCATCGGTTAAACGGGAAAGCTCGATTTCCATCTGTTCAATGGCATCAATCGGATCGTCGGTTTTGATAATATCCTGACGAATGCGTTCGCGTAAATGCTGATATACGGCGATAAAGAACCGCACTTTATTTTCCGGCTTGCGGCTGTCCTCCGACAAACGCAGAGCGTCGCGCAGATATTCGTTATCCTCCACCGCAATGCGCAGCGCCCCCAACGCTTTATCCGACATGGAACGTAAATCGTCCGCCGATAAATAGGCCAGTTCGCGACGGTTTAAGCGTTTTTCCACATCACTGTTGCGAGATAACCGCAGCACTACGCACCAACTGACTTTGGCCGCCACCACCAATTCCCGTTGGGTTTTGTAATCACGTTCGGCCTTGCGGATGCGGCGTTGCAGATTTTCTCCCTCACTTTCATTCAGAGTTAATTGTTTTTCCACATAGGCACGACGCTGACGACTGGCCGAAAGCTGTTGATACAGTTCATCTTTACGGACCCGAGCCCGTTGTTCCGAGCCTTCATCAGCCCGCACGCCTAATTCGACGGCTTCCTGCAGCAATTCTTTCAGCATGCCGCTTTTGGTTTCAAAAGCACTTTGCAGTTGAATATATAACTGGTTAACTTGAGCAAACTGCTGTTGTTTTTGACGAACTTGCTCACGCTGGGCATCACGTTTGTTCTGCACTTGCTCTAAACGGAAGCGTAATTGCTCGTTAAGATCATTGGTTTCCGCTTTCACTGTCTCTTCATAGCTGAAATGGGCTTTACGCTGTATCACATCGGCAAGTGCAAAATGTTTCTGCTGAGCGATTTTTTGCATGGCGATCGCTTGGGTTAAATCGTCTTTCAAACGGTCATAGTTTTCAGGATCGCTTTGCAAGGTGTTGGCAATCGGTTCCAGTTGTGACAACGTCATGCCATGTTGTCTGATAAAATTCTCATCCTGCTCGGCGAGCTCTAATTGCTCACGACATTCGTCAATGCGATCTTGCAGACTGTCATCGGCAATCACATTAAGCTGCGGAATGACTTTGTTCAGCAGCTGCATTTTTTCCTTCGCGTCATCCAATTTAATGCGGATTTGCTGTTCATCGGCATAATATTGGTTTAATTCACGGTCGATTTCATTGCGTTCCTGATTAATTTCACGCATGATTTCCTCAGGATTCGGTAAAAATGCCAATGCCAGATGTAGGCCGACGAATTGACCGAACTGCTGGTGTAGGCGCTGACATTTTTGCACATCAAAGGCGCGCTGGGCATATTGTTCCGCCACTTCATCACGCAGCTCTTCCAATTCCGCCAGATGTTTTTCACGAGCCGCACGACCGAACAATGGCGTTTCCGGAAATTTTGAATAACGCAATTCGCGTTCGGATACCTGAACCACCACCCCGTGCGATAATTCTTGGGCAGACAACACGCTGTCATCAAATGCCGCCGGGTCGCCTTCGATTAGGTATAAATCTTCCGGGCAATCGTCCAGTTCCGTCAATTGTTCTTTCACCGCAGCCAGATCCCGAACCACAATGGCGTGACGGGCGGGACCATATAAGGCGGAAAAATACGGCGCGTCTTCAATGGCAACGTCGTCGTAAAGTTCGGATAACAGCACACCGCCGAAGCGTTCCGCCAACATATTCAAACGGGCGTCTTCAGAGCCGTCCGGCTGGCTTAAACGGGAAATTTGCTCATCTAACAGCTGGCGTTTTTGTTCCAATTGATCACGCTGCATGGTGAACTCACGCTCTTTTTCTAACAAAGATTGCATGAAATTCATCACATCCTGACTATCTTCAAACTGCTCACCGCTTTGTTCCTGCAAACGGTCTAAAGCAGCTTGGGCAGTCAGCCAGGCAGGTGCCTTGGCTGCGTTCTCCTGATAACCGGCGGTAAGTTGTTCACGTTTCTGGCGTAAGGTGGAACGGGCTTCCACCTGCTCCGACAGCTCAGCGGTTAAGTTCTCAATTAACGCTTCTTGTCCCGCGTGGTATTCTTCCAATTCATCGGCATCCGCTAAATGCAGGCCGGTACGCTGATTAAAATCTTGCAATAATCGCACCGCACTTTGCCGCTGGTTATAGCGTTGCTCCAATTCATGCAGTTTGCTTCGTAGCTGAGGTGTTTGCTGAGCTTGAATTTTTTGGGTCGGATATTCACGTAACAACTCCTTTGCACTTTCCCATGCGACGGAACGCGGCATATCGCCGGCAATTTTGCATACCAACTGATAGGCTTTATCAAATTGTGTTTTAGCCGCCTCGGAAACAGACATTTTCTGTTCTAATTCAAGTACATGTTCAGTGGACGCTTCTGCTTGGGCGGCGAATTCCTCATGATATATATCTATATTTTTCAAGGATAAATCCGCTAATCCGCATAAGGCTTTCGCTTTTTCTAACGCCTGAATCGCCTGTTGATATTGCAACGCCCGGGTTTGTTGGGCATCGAGAGCCTGTTGATAATCCGCCAGTTGGGAACGAATTTGATCCACTTCCGATTCAAACTGTTCAAATTGGGCCTGGCTTTCTTCCACCTGCTCTTTGGCGGTTTCCACCACTACTTTTTGTTCTTCCAGTTTTTCCCCAAGCTCGGAAACATCTTCCTGATAACGGGCGATTTTTTCTTGATGGCGAAGCGCATTCAAGACTAAATTCAGATGATCGGTCGCACTTTGGTGATCCACTTCAAGCACCTTTTCACTTTCCGCCAGTTCGGCCGCTTCACGGCTTAAATCTACCAGACGGTGCTGGGAAAGGCGCTGTTCCGATTTTGCCTGATACCATTCCTTACGCAGACGTAAGGCATTTTCAATGTTGCCCTGCCGTTCATTGACATTTCGCATATAATCCGCCGCCACATAATTGGTGGTTTCGGTAATGAGATGTTTAAACAGGTCACGATCGCCCTGGGTGAGTTTAATCGCCTCAAGGGTCATGCGGTTCTCCCGTAAGGCAGATTCCATATCCTGAAACGCCTTACGCACACCGATATTTTCCGGCAATAAATAATCACGCAAGGACTTGGTGATGGCACTGGAAATACCGCCGTACAGCGAGGCTTCGATCAGCTTATAGAATTTGCTGCGATCCGCGGAAGAACGTAAGCGGCGCGGGATAATACCTAACTCAAACATCATGCTATGGTAATCCGCCACAGAATGATACTGTTTGAATTGAGCCCCTAAATCTTCTATTTTCTCTTTTAATTCATTGAGATTAAGCACTTTGGCCTGACGCTCGCTTAACACTTCGGTGAACAGCACGGTAGGATTGATCGATAATTCCACCCCTTGAATGGAAAAGGTTTTGATGTCCACCTTCTTATCACGTCCTGCCACCTGCTGCAAACGCACTCCGGTCAATACACGCTGATGGCGAGAATTGACGGAATCCAGCACGGCGTAACACACGCCCGGGCGTAATTTACCGTGCAGACCTTTATCACGGGAACCGCCCGTCGAACCCGCCTCGGTGGTATTACGGAAATGCAACAGGGTTAAATCGGGGATCAGCGCCGTTACAAACGCCGCCATGGTGGTTGACTTCCCTGCCCCGTTACCGCCGGACAATGTGGTAACCAGGTCGTCCAAATCAAAGGTACGGGCAAAAAAGCCGTTCCAGTTAATCAGGGTCAGAGAACGAAATTTACCGCGTTCCACGCCGGCATTAGAGGCGGAAACAGGGCCGAAAGATACTTCGGTTTCTTCTATTTCCTCCGTTTTTTCGGGATGTTCCGTTTCAGCCTCTAATAATTCGTTGGTGAGTTCTAATTCTTCAGACATTACTCTTCTCCTGACCCTTCATTCTGCTCATCATCAGCAGCGTCTTCAAATTCTTCATTATTCAGCACCGCACTTTTCTCTTGCTGTAGGGATTCCGCGGTAGCGGCTTCGCCGTCACGAATCAGGCGTAATTGAGCTTCACGCGGATCATCTCCCGCCCGGACATCCGCCCCGAAGCGGAAGACGGATTCGGAAATAGTGAACTTACCGCTGTTCGGCTCGCCGACGGTATAAATCATTCCCAATCGGCGCAAACGTCCGATGGCGGCACGTACCTTTTCGGCTAATCTCTGTTTATCGAGATCCGAACCGGACGAACGTTGATTCACCGCTTTAAGTAATTTAGTTTCATCGGCAAGATTTAGCAGTTCGTCATACACTTCTTGCGTGGAAAAAATTCCCTGCTGGGCCAAACGTTCCGGGCTTAAATATAAATAGCACAGCACCTTGCCTACCAGCATTTCCAACTCACTTAACACGGAACGGGAGATTAAGGTGGTCGCTTTCGGGCGCAGATAGAAAAAGCCCTCCGGAGCACGGATTAATTCCACATTGTAACGGCGGTAAAAACTGTCCAGCTCATGCTGGAAATCGCCTAAAAAGGCATAATTATCCAAATGTTCCTGGCTGATATGACGACCTGAGCGCAGTTGGCTGTCCACTGCCGGAAATAAGGGATTGGCGATTGCCGCCGCAAGTTTGGCTGAAATTATGTCTTGAAGATTGTCTGTCATATTTTATTCTCTTATTTATATTCGTCGATCATATGAGCCTGAACTTCCGCACCGCGATCGTTAATACTTTGCCATTCGGGGTAAACGCCGGTTAAATCCGCGCTTGCCATACCGAGCCGCACGGCTTGATCCACGATAATACGCGCCACATCGAAATGACGTGACAACGGATAACCCGCTAACTGTTCACGCAACACCTGACTTAAATCAATCGGCGCATGATTTTCCCGCTGAACAATCAGCAGGTTCTGCATATGGGCGATAATTTGATCCTGTAAATCCGATAGCTGCTCATATTGCAATTCTTCCGGTAATTCGCCGAGAGCGTCTTCATCCCGCAGAGCCAATTCCTCATCACGCAAATCAACCAAGCGCTCGGCTTGAGCCGTCCACAGAAACCACGGAGCGTCCCAGTAATCCGCGATAGAACGGCGCAAACGTTGGGAGAAAACGCGATTTTTATCCATATCAATGGCGGTGCGGATAAATTTATGTACATGGCGGTCGTAGCCGATCCAGAGATCAATGGCTTGCTGTCCCCAGCTGATAATGCGATCCAGTTTGGCTTGTAATTCCGTAATCAGCTGATCAATAAAATAGAGCTCGTCATGACCAATCAGAGAATCCTGAATCCGTAGTAACTGAGCTTGCAGCTTATCGCCGGCGGCGTTCAGTGTATCTTGCAATTCGCGCAAATTGCCTGAGGTTTCGTCCAGTAAACGTTCACAGCTGGCAATCGCCGCCTGCCAATCCTTGCTTAATAATTCGGCGATTTCTTCTTTAATGCTTTGCTGATTCTCGTCCATAATCCGTTGGGATAAATCAATGCTGTCAAAGATCTCGGCTACAGAGTATTTCAGTGGAGCAAATACGTTACGCCGCCAATAATATTCATCGCCGCCCTCTTCCGCCGCGTCGGAGGCACGTTGAATTTCATCCGCCACAATGGCGAGCTGAACGGAAAGACGTAAAGCGGAAAACTCCCGTTGGCGGATATAATAATCGGACACTCCGACACCCAACGGAGTTAAACGATAAATGGCCAAACCTTCGGTGAATTCGCTGCTGAAGCGGTTTAAAAAACGCTGTTTCACCAATTCGTTAATAGCGTTATTGGCGCGGGTTGCCACATTTTCCGCCTGGTCAAATTCCGACGAAACGAGACGGAAAATATCCACCAAATCAGCTTCAATCATTTCGCCGTCAAAACGTTCGTTATTATAAATGGCAACGGCTAACAAAAAGGCGAGGCGGTCTGAGGGTAAATTTAAGGAAAATTCACGTTCTCTCGCCCAGGAAACCAGCTCCGGAATAGTTTGTGACGTTTCAAGCATTAAAAAGTTCTCACAAAACGATAAACATAAAAACTCGTTGATTATAGCTTATTTTGTATTGTCTTTCAGCTTGAAATTTAAGGAAATTATACGCGGTAAATAAAAACTCGGTTTTTTGACACCGCACTTAACACATCAATTTTTATTGGACATTTCGGCAGAAAGCCGTACTATACGCAGGTTTTTACTTTATTGACTTCACTTATTGCAAAGCAAATGACAAATCTATCAAGCGAAAAAGAAAAGAAACAAATTTATAACTTTAATAAATTACAAAAACGGTTACGTCGTAACGTCGGTAACGCCATTGCGGATTTCAATATGATTGAAGACGGCGACAAAGTAATGGTGTGCCTGTCCGGCGGTAAAGACAGTTATACACTGCTGGATATTCTGCTGAACTTACGTCTCAACGCCCCCGTGCATTTTGATATTGTGGCGGTGAATTTGGATCAAAAACAACCGGGGTTTCCCGAACATGTGCTGCCGGAATACCTTGCCGGTATCGGCGTAGATTACAAAATCGTACAGGAAAATACCTACGGTATTGTGAAAGAAAAAATCCCTGAAGGAAAAACCACCTGTTCACTCTGCTCCCGCCTGCGTCGCGGTATTTTATATCGTACCGCTACCGAGCTAAAGGCAACCAAAATTGCTTTAGGGCATCATCGTGACGATATGCTGGAAACCTTGTTTCTTAATATGTTTTACGGCGGCAAACTTAAATCCATGCCGCCGAAATTGATGTCTGACGACGGTAAACATATTGTGATCCGCCCGCTCGCTTACTGTAAAGAAAAGGATATTGAAAAATACGCCGCGGCAAAACAATTCCCGATTATTCCGTGTAATTTGTGCGGTTCGCAGCCGAATTTACAGCGTCAGGTGGTGAAAGAAATGCTGCAAACCTGGGATCGTCAATATCCGGGGCGGATTGAAACCATGTTCAGCGCTCTGCAAAACGTGACGCCGTCCCATCTGTGTGATCCTAACCTGTTTGATTTTAAATCCATCCGACAAGGCAGCATCCTTGCGGGCATTGAGGGAGATTTGGCGTTTGATAAGGAAGAATTGCCGGTCACACCACTGATCGCATCGGATGAAGAACAGAATAATTTCGACACGGAAACAATAATTCAATTTAAACAAGTGAATTAAAGTAAGAGTAAAAGCAAGTCTCGCTCAAAGTGCGGTGCTGAAAAGCTGAGTTTTTTCGATATTATGTACTTGTACAAAATATTAATTTCAGGTGTAAGGACTTATTGCATACGTCTTGTGATAGTTTTTACAACTACTCACCATACTGAAAAAACTCAGCTTTTCAGCACCGCACTTTTACGCCGCGAGCATTAGCTTCAGCATCATAACCAGCTTCGTCATTGCAATTAATGAACTCGCATGTACTACAAAAACACAAATGATGCCCTTAGTAACATTACGATAATTTTCCACGCTGTCTTCATCGTAAATGGAAAGATAATATTCTCTGATTAAAAACGTCAGCAAGCCGATCACAATCGAACTACCGGCAACCCAATACCCATTAATTCGAATGTCCAATAAGCAAAACATGCCGTAGAATATCCAGGCTAAAATATTGTAAGTGGTGAGAAACATCCAGGTTTCAGCGGGTTGAACAAACTCGTTGATGTCCCTTGATGTTTCCGAATTATTACTGCAAGGTGTAAATTTCCAATGAGTATAAGCGGTAAAGTAAAAAATGTAATCCCCGAAGTGTTTTAGCATATTGTCGTCATCTTGGGCATAATTTTAGCTATCTAACCCCAAAGATAGCCTATGTTATAAAAATTTCCCTAATCTATTTATAATTGCTTTAACAAGGGAAATGCCAACATTTTTAATTAAATTCTTCTGGTTTGCCAGTAAGCGCCTTTCCAATACGGACTGTCCATGGAAGAATAAATTACCCCTCCTTTTGTCGATGCATGTAAAAATTTATTATCTTTCACATAGATACCGACATGATAGCCGTTCGGCCCGCGTCCCGTTTTAAAAAAGACCAAATCACCGGTTTGAATGTCATCAAGGCTCACCTTTTGCCCATATTCCGCCTGCGCGGAAGTCATCCGTGGTAATGCGATATTGAAACGTTCCATAAAAGTGGTTTGTACAAAGCCCGAGCAATCCGCGCCGGACTTGGAAACGCCACCCAACACATAAGGCACGCCAGCCCATTCTCGCTGCTGTTCGCTTAATAGGGTGATCACCATGATAGGATCGTCGAGCTGACCTTTATAATGAATACCGGAAGAAGACGAACCGGAGCAAGCCGCCAAAACCGTAATGCTGGCGGCAAGATAAAACGATTTTAATGAAGTCCGCATTGTTTTCCACATCATCAATCAATAAAAGCTATTCTGTTTAAAAACGGAATAGCTTTTATTCTTAGGCAAAGGATTAATTTTTTAATTTTGTATTTTCTACGCGACTACGCAGCTTCTGTCCCGGTTTAAATACGACAACACGACGTGCCGAAACAGGTACGCTCTCACCTGTTTTGGGATTACGCCCCGGGCGGGAAGCCTTATCACGCAGTTCAAAATTACCGAAACCAGATAATTTAACATCATCACCCTGCTCTAAAGCCAGTCGAATTTCTTCGAAAAAGCCTTCTATCAATGCTTTCGCATCTATTTTGTTAAGCCCGAATTTTTCAATTAAATTATCGGCGAGTTCTACTTTTGTTAGCGTCATAGATACTAATCTCTCAAGTAAGCATTAAAACGTTGTTTTAATTCGGTTAATACTACGGAAATTACCGCATTAATATCATCTTCTTCAAGCGTTTTTTCAGTATCCTGAATTGTCAGGCTGATAGCGAGGCTCTTATAGCCTGTCGGTACGCCTTGACCTTGATACACGTCAAATAAATTCACTTGGGTTAATTTATCACCACCAACAGCATAACAGGTATCAATCACATCGCTTGCCGCAATATTTTCAGCAATGACTAATGCTAAATCACGACGGTTTGCCGGGAATTTAGAAATATCTTTTGCTCTTGCCACATTACGTACAGCAATTTTATCAACTAAAATTTCACATGCAAACGCTTTACCGTTTAATCCCAGTTTTTGCGCAATGGTCGGATGAATTTGACCGATAAAACCGATCTCTTCATTACCTAACATAATCGCTGCGGATTGGCCCGGATGAAAAGCGGGGAAAGCTTTCGCCACAAATTTAATTTTCGAACTTACCGCCGTTAAGGATAACAGGTTTTCTAAATAGCCTTTCAGGTCAAAGAAATCCGCCGGTTCGGATTTGGTTGCCCAATGTTCGTTATATTTTGTTCCCGTCATTACGGCGGCAAAAACAAGCTCCTGACGAATACCGAATTCAGCCGTTTCGTCAGGGATAAAGCGCAAACCCGTTTCAAACAGGCGCACGCGGCTCTGCTGGCGGTTTTGGTTATACACTACCGCGCCTAATAACCCCGTCAACAAAGACACTCGCATAGCGGACATTTCGCTGGAAATCGGGTTCGGTAAAATCCAAGCAGCCTGATGTGGGTGCAATAATGTTTGGATTTTAGGATCCACAAAGCTGTAGGTAATCGCTTCGTGAAAATCACAACCCACCAGTGCCGTTTTGATACGGGATAAATCCAGATCCGCCTCACGGTGTTGACGCATACTTAAATGAGCCAGCGGCGCATTGTTCGAGATATTGTTATAACCATAGATGCGTGCCACTTCTTCAATTAAGTCTTCTTCGATTTCAATATCAAAACGCCAGCTGGTCGGAGTCACCGTCCATGTTTCGTTATCGAATTGAACGGTAAAACCCAAGCGCTCAAAAATTTCCGTTACCGTTTCCGTTTCAATATGATGGCCAAGCAATGAATCTAATTTGTCGCGGCGTAAGGTAACTTGGTTTAATCGAGGCAAATGTTCTTGGTTTACCACTTCACAGATTTCACCCGCCTCACCGCCGCAAATATCAAGTAATAATGCGGTGGCGCGTTCCATTGCCTTGCGTTGTAACTGAAAATCCACTCCGCGTTCAAAACGATGTGAACTGTCAGTGTGCAGTCCATATTGGCGGGCTCGTCCTATAATAGCCAGCGGGGCAAAGAAAGCCGCTTCTAAAATCACATCTTTGGTTTCATCGTTTACACCGCTGGCTTGACCACCGAAAATGCCTGCCATGGCGAGCGGGCCGTTTTGGTCGGCGATCACCAGCGTGTTGCTTTGTAAATCAGCCGTGTTGCCATCCAATAAAACTAATTGCTCTCCCTCTTCTGCCATCCGTACCTGTACGGGTTGAGCCACTTTGGCAGCGTCAAAAGCATGCATCGGTTGACCTAATTCAAGCAGGATAAAGTTGGTAATATCCACGATAGGATCGATAGAACGCATGCCGCAGCGGCGTAATTTCTCTTTCATCCAAACCGGGGTTGTCGCTTTCACATTCACATTTTTCACTGCACGCAATAAATAACGCGGACAAGCAGCCGGCGCCTGTACATCAATATCGACTTTATCCGCGATTGTCGCTTTTACCGGCTCAATCGCCGGCGCCCGCACGGACAAACGGTTCACTACCCCCACTTCACGTGCGATACCCGCAATGCTCAGGCAATCGGCCCGATTCGGAGTTAAGCTGATTTCAATAGCTTTATCGTTAAGATTAAAATAATCACGGAAATCCGTTCCCACCGGAGCATCGGCAGGCAATTCAATAATACCACTGTGATCTTCCGTAATGCCTAATTCTTGATATGAACACAGCATACCTTCGGAAGTCTGACCGCGCAATTCGGTTTTCTTAATTTTAAAATCACCCGGCAGCACCGCGCCTTCAACCGCGCAGGCAACTTTTAATCCCTGACGGCAGTTTGGTGCGCCGCATACGATATCCAGCAGGCGATCACCGCCGACATTCACTTTGGTGACACGCAGTTTATCCGCATTCGGATGTTGGGCACATTCCATCACTTCACCGACTACAACGCCGCTAAAGGCACCCGCCACATCCTCGACGCCATCCACTTCTAAACCAAGCATGGTAATTTGCTCGCACAGCTGTTCTGTATCAATCGCCGGATTCACCCAGTCACGAACCCATTGTTCACTAAATTTCATTTTATTATCTCGCTCTGAATTATTTGAATTGTTTTAAGAAACGTAAGTCATTTTCGAAAAATGCCCGTAAATCCGTGACGTTGTAGCGTAACATGGTTAACCGCTCAACCCCCATACCGACCGCAAAACCGCTATATTCATTCGGATCAATGCCTACGTTACGCAATACATTCGGGTGAACCATGCCGCAGCCCAACACTTCCAGCCACTTGCCGTTCTTGCCCATTACATCCACTTCGGCGGAAGGCTCGGTAAACGGGAAATAGGACGGGCGGAAACGCACCTGTAAATCTTCTTCAAAGAAAGCGCGCAGGAAATCATGCAGTAATCCTTTCAGTTCGGTAAAATTGGCATTTTTATCTACATAGAGCAACTCAATCTGATGAAACATCGGCGAATGGGTTTGATCATAATCGTTCCGGTACACGCGCCCCGGCACCATAATACGAATAGGCGGCCGTTGTTTTTCCATAGCGCGGATTTGTACACCGGAGGTTTGGGTACGCAATAAAATATCAGGGTTAAACCAAAAAGTATCATGATCCGCACGAGCCGGATGGTGTTTAGGAATATTCAATGCATCAAAGTTATAATAATCGCTTTCGATTTCCGGGCCGCTTTCTACGCTAAAACCCAATTCGGAGAAAAATTTCGTCACCCGTTCAATGGTGATACTTACCGGGTGCAAGCCGCCGTTTTCCACTTTGCGACCGGGCAAAGTGACATCAATACGTTCTTTTTCCAGCAGAGCGTTCAATGCGGCTTGTTCCAGCTGTTCTTTTTTTTCATTCAATAGATTTAATACCGTTTGCTTGGCCTCATTAATTTTTGCGCCTACGGCAGGACGTTCTTCAGCGGCGACATCGCGCAACCCTTGCATTAATTGCGTAAAATGACCTTTTTTACCAAAATATTCCACCCGGAATGTTTCTAACGCCTCCAGGCCTTTATCATGCAGCTCTTCCAACGCCGCATGCGCCTGTGCGGTAATTTCTTTTAGGTTTTGCATACCTGTCCTCTATCTATTTGTCTTACTTAATGAAAATTCCGTCTATAATAATATTAAGCCGTTAAAAAATCATCTGTTTATTCAGCCAATCGGTAAAATTCCTGATTTCAACACCGCGCTTTGCTGTCGTTCAATGGCATTTTGTACGTCAAAACTCTGAAAAACGGCACCGCACTTCGGTGGACAGATAATGCTGAACCTTTCTCCCTGATAGGCAAAGTCTAATCGATAGGCGTGCAAATAGGTGCGATCCGCCTGTTCTGCTTTGCCTCCATAGAGTTCATCACCTAGAATCGGGCTGCCGAGACTTTTCATCGCCACGCGTACTGATGGGTTTTACCTGTTTGCGGTTTCAGTATAAATAAGCGCAAATCGGATGTGCAGCTCAGTGAAGTGAAGCGGGTAATGGCAGGTTTTTCTCTGCTCCGGCACAGTTTCCACGCTCCGCGCCGGGCTTTTTGCATATCGCCCACGATTAAACCCTGTTTTTTCTTCGGTTTATGCGCGGATAAAGCAAGATAGGTTTTCTGCACGGCGTGCCGGGCAAACAAGCCGGAAAGTGTGGTCGCGGCCTGTTCATTTAAGGCAAGGATAAGCAAACCCGACGTCACCTTATCCAACCGATGCACCAGCCATAGCCGCGGCACATTAAGTTGTCGGGCCAGCATTTGCGTCAACCCTATTTCCGCTCCGTCTTTGTGCACACTGATACCCGCGGGCTTATCAATAATGATAAAATCCCTGTGCTTGTGTATAATTTCAAAACATTGCATAAATTAGAGTTACCTTATGATACTGGCTATCGATAAAATTATAGCATACCTTGTACCGTTCTTGATGTGGGCGTTGGTTGTATCCATCACCCTGCGTCAAATAACCAAAAAGCAGTCCGCTGCCGCCATGGTGTCATGGTTGATGGTGATTTACCTCGTCCCCGTGGTAGGGATTATTGCTTATTTGATCTTCGGCGAAGTGAATCTGGGTAAACGGCGGGCTGCCGCTTTTGCCCGGATGTATCCCAAATATACCGCCTGGTTCAGTCAGTTAAAGGAAGAGAAATTATTAATTAATCGGAATATTTCACCGTTATCCCGCCCATTGTTTGATCTCACCAACAACCGTCTGGATATTCCCAGCGTACGCGGCAACGAATTGCATATTCTGGACACACCGGCCGGTATTATGCACAACATTATTCGGGACATAAACCGAGCTCAGACCAGTATTAACATGGTGTTTTATATCTGGAATAACGGCGGTTTGGTCGATGAGGTGATGAATGCGCTGCTCAAGGCGAAAGAACGCGGCGTGAATATTCATATTTTACTGGACTCCGTGGGCAGCCGCAGCTTTCTGAAAAGCGTTCAGTGCCGCAGCATGCGCGCTCATGGAATTAAAATTGAAGAAGCGCTGCATGTGAACCTATTTCGTGTGTTTCTACGCCGCATCGACCTGCGCCAGCACCGTAAAATTATTGTGATCGATAATAATATTAGCTATACGGGCAGTATGAATATGGTGGATCCGAAATTCTTCAAAACCACCAGTGACGGCGGTGAATGGATCGATATCATGGTACGCATTGACGGGCCGGTATCCGCCGTACTGAACGGTGTACACGCATGGGACTGGGAAGTGGAAACCCGCCAGCAAATACCGCCTATTCCACTGCCGACCTTACCGGTACTACCCTCTCGGCATAACAGTCATTCAGTACAAATTCTGCCTACGGGGCCGGGATTTCCGGACGATTTAATGGAACAGGCGGTGGAAACGGCTATTTTTTCCGCCCGGCAAAGCATTTCCATCACTTCGCCTTATTTCGTGCCGACGGAAAACATCGCCGCCGCTTTGCGGACGGCCGCATTACGCGGGGTTGATGTCACCCTGATTATTCCGCTGAACAACGATTCCCTGATGGTGCGTTGGGCAAGCCGTACTTTCTTTGATGATTTGCTGGCGGCCGGAGTAAAAATCTGCGACTTTCAACAGGGATTGCTGCATACCAAAAGTATTCTGATTGATAATAAACTCGCTTTAGTCGGCACGGTGAATATGGACGTGCGGAGCTTCTCGCTTAATTTTGAAGTGACCATGATTGTGGAAGACGATGCATTTGCGGATGAAATCAATCTGTTGCATGAAAACTATCTGCAAGGCGCCAAACCGCTGCAATATGAGCAATGGATACAACGGCCGATGTACAAGCGCATCATTGAAAAACTCTTTTTCTTATTTAGTCCGCTATTATAAAATAGTCGCCAATATCGAACGTCCGCCAAAGTGCGGTGTTCAAATTTCGAGTTTTTACTGTTTTTACCATGAGATAACCATGACACAAAATCTAACTAAAGACCTCAAGCTCTATCTTATCCGCCACGGCAGAACCCAATGGAACGACCAAGGCCTGATGCAGGGTTGGGGTAATTCGGATTTAACTGAAGACGGCGTAAAAGGAGCCCGGCTTACCGGCGATGCACTGGCGAATATACCGTTTCAGGCCGCCTATTCCAGCTGCCTGCAACGCACCATTGATACGGCACAGTATATTTTAGGCAACCGTGACGTGCCTTTATTTCAGCACATCGGCCTGAACGAACAGTTTTTCGGCAGCTGGGAAGGCGTTCACATTGATACGATTCGTCACACCGCGGAATTCAAGCAGATGATTAATGAACCCGCACGCTATCAGGCGCTCACCAATGGCGGTGAAACCTGGCGGCAACTGACGGAACGCGCGATGAAAGCCATTGAGGATATTATCCGCGTTCATGATGAAGGCAATCTGCTGCTTGTTTCCCACGGACACACCGTTCGTTTACTGATGGCACTGTTTGGCGGTGCCACTTGGCAGAATCACCGCGAGGAAGGCAAAAGCGTTTCGATGTCCAATACTTCGATTAATATCGTACGCTACCGTCAACAGGGCGAAAATAAAGGTGTCTTTACGGTGGAACGGTTAAATGACGTTCGTCATTTAGGTTAGTTAATTTTATTGAGGCGGTTTAATCCGCCTTTTTATAGCATCTGCAAAAATTCCGCCACGGTATGAAATGAGCCGAATATCAGCACAAGATCATTTTCTGCCGATTTCAGCACCGCACTTTTCACCCCTTCGGCAACGGAATTATGACTCTGTCCCTGTATGCCGACCTGTTTAGCTTGCGCGATTTGTTGCAACGTCACAAATAAATGCTCGCCGCTTTGTCCGCGCGGGCCGGTTAAGGTGACGCAATGCCATTCGTCAATTAGCGGCAATAACGGTGTCAATACGCCTTCTGCGTCTTTATCCTGCAAAATGCCGCATACCGCAATCATTTTTCCGGTTAAGGTTGATTTTAACGCGGTTAACTTTTCCGCCAGATAGCGGGCGGCATGCGGATTATGCCCGACATCAATGATTACTTGCGGCAGCTTTTCCGTCGCTCGATTTAAAGACTGTGCCAGTACCTTTAACCGAGTGGGTTTTAAAGTTTGAAAACGTCCGGTCAGTTCTACCTGACGCAGGGAATCCCGAATCACCTGTTCCGAAATATCAAAGGGTAACTGCCGAATCGCAGCAAGGGCGGTAGTGGCATTTTGCAACGGGATCTGACAAAACGGCAGATTTTCGTACCGCACTTTGCCATCCGTCCAGCTCCAACCCTGAGTATTTTGCCGGTAATGCCATTGCTGATCACGGCAGGACAACGAACAATGCAAGGCTTCGGCATGCGCAAGCATGGTATGCGGAATATTGGGTTCACCAATCACTACAGGCTTATCTGGCCGGAAAATACCGGCTTTTTCAAAGGCGATTTGTTCGCGTGTCGAACCGAGAAAATCCACATGATCAATATCAATACTGGTGATCACCGCCAGATCTGCGTCCACAATATTAGTAGCGTCCAGGCGGCCACCCAGCCCCACTTCGAGAATGACCACATCCAGATTCGCTTGTTTAAACAGATCTAAGGCGGATAAGGTGCTGAATTCAAAATAGGTCAGCGATTGGGTTTTATGCCGTTCAATAAAGGCAAAAGAGGCGGTGTGCAGCTTATCCGGCAGTTCTTGGTTCTGAATTCGTACACGTTCGTTATAACGTAACAAATGGGGCGAAGAATATACCCCGACTCGTAGCCCCGCATTTAATAAAACCGTCTCCAGCAAACGGCAAGTTGTGCCTTTGCCGTTCGTGCCCCCAACGGTAATCACATAAGGAGCGGGATTCAGTAAATCTAACTCTCTAGCAACCGTTTTAACCCGTTCTAAGCCTAAATCTATCGTTTTGAAATGATTATGTTCTAAATAAGAAAGCCACTCATCGAGTGATGAAGTGGCTTGTAAATTATGTGACATCTATATACTGCCCTGTTTAATTGTTACTCTTCGACTAATTCGCCTTCGCGGAACGGTGACGGTTGGTTCATTAACTTGCATAGCAGGCTGGCAAGCGTGTCGCGCATTTCCGAACGTTTAACGATCATGTCGATAGCCCCATGTTTCAATAAAAATTCCGAACGTTGGAAACCTTCCGGCAATTTTTCACGCACGGTTTGTTCAATCACACGCGGACCGGCAAAACCGATTAACGCTTTAGGTTCGGCAATATTTAAATCGCCTAACATGGCGAAACTGGCCGAAACACCGCCGAGAGTCGGGTCGGTTAACACAGAGATAAACGGCACGCCTTTTTCACGCATTTTTGCCAATACGGCACTGGTTTTTGCCATTTGCATTAAAGAAAGTAGCGCTTCCTGCATACGGGCGCCGCCACTGGCGGAAAAACAGATAAACGGACAATGTTTTTCAAGGGCCTCTTCCGCCGCTTTGACAAATTTTGCCCCGACCACAGACCCCATGGAACCGCCCATAAAGCTGAAATTGGACGCCGCCGCGACCACGGGTAAACCGTGTAATGTGCCGGACAACACAACCAGCGCATCTTTTTCGCCTGTTTCTTTTTGCGCCGCCGTTAAGCGATCTTTATATTTTTTCAAGTCTTTGAATTTTAAAACATCTTTTGGTTCCAAATCGGCTGCGATTTCCTGCGTACTGTCTTTATCCAATAACGCCAATAAGCGTTCACGAGCATCAATCCGCATATGATGTCCGCATTTCGGACAAACTTCCAAGTGACGTTTCAGCTCATCGCGATATAACACCTGTCCGCAGGAAGTACATTTTGTCCAAACGCCTTCGGGCACATTGGCTTTGCGTGAACTTGAAATGGGGGTTTTACTAAAAATTCTATCAATCCAGCTCATTTTTTACCTTTAAATTCCGTAGATCAAAAATTCTGCTTATTTAACCATAAATCAAACTATTTTTACACTGCTTTATACGGTTCGTCATTAATAATTATTACAAATTATTTTCCAGAAACAACGGCCCCAACGGGCTTCGTGGCAAATTAAATTGCTCAGGGTAAATCACATTCACTAAATACAACCCTTCTGCCTTTGCTGTGGGAGCGGCGAGCGAACGGTTTTTTTGTGCCAATAACCATTCAATCCATTCTACTGGCCGATTGCCGCAACCTACTTCCATTAAACTGCCTACGATATTACGTACCATATGATGCACAAAAGCATTAGCCTGAATATCCACGACAACGTACTCGCCGCGCCGAATCACCCGCAAGTGGTGTACATTGCGCCACGGCGTGTTTGACTGGCATTGTGCCGCCCGAAAAGAGGAAAAATCATGTTCGCCGAGCAGACACTGCCCCGCCCGCTGCATTAATTCATGATCCAACGCGGCATGATAATGCGTCACGCCGTAAGGCAGGATGGCTGAACGTAAACGGTGATTATAAATGACGTAACGGTAACGGCGGGCTCTAGCGCTAAAACGGGCGTGAAATTCCTCCGGCACCTGTTTTGCCCATTTCACCGCAATATCATCGGGCAAATTGGCATTAGTACCGAATGCCCATGCTTTTTCAGGCCGGTTGGCAGCGGTTTCAAAATGCACCACCTGTCCCGTGCCGTGTACGCCGGAATCCGTACGCCCCGCGCAGAACACTTCAATTTTTTCATTCGCCACAAATGACAGAGCATGTTCCAAGGCTTCCTGCACACTCGCCGCCTTTTCCTGCCGCTGCCAGCCGCAATAATTTTTGCCGTTATACTCGATGCCTAATGCAATTTTCATGATTTCTATCTCAAAAAGTCGAAAAAACAACACCGCACTTTGCCTTGCTTTTTCGTATTCGTTTGTACCCCGTAATTATAAAAAAACACCAATAATCCCGGATTATTGGTGTTCCTGTTAAACAAACTTGAAATTAAGCGCGTTTGAAGTCAATGTGAACCAATTTCGGTTTGAACGGATGACGTTGCATTGCCTGTACTTTAACCGCCACTTCTTTACCGTCGATCACCAAAGTAATAACGTCAGAATAGAAAGAATCATGTACTTGCGCGTTATTCAATTCATCGTGATTTAATACGATTGAAACCGGTGCTTCGTTACCACCGTAAACGATAGCGGGGATTTGACCGTTATGACGCAGGCGGCGGCTCGCACCCTTACCTTGCGTTGCACGAACTTCAGCGTTAAATTTAAATGCCATTTTTTTGTTCTCTTAAAATAATAAATAAGTGGATAAAAACCGCAGGCGACCCAGCGATTTTCCTGATTTTGCCCAATGTCAAAACATTGAGACCGTGGATTATAATGAGACTGCACGGATAAATCAAATAAAATCACGATTTTAATTATCGTTAATCCGTGAATTTTACTAGAAATTTGCGCTTAAAAAGGGCAAAATACGGGCTCAATATCGCCGGTGTATAACAGGAATTAGAGATTAAATTTTAATGGATATTTTAATTAACTTTTTTATTAATTACGGTTATTTAGCCGTTTTACTGGTTTTGATTATCTGTGGTTTCGGTGTGCCTATCCCAGAAGATATTACTTTGGTATCAGGCGGCATTATCGCCGGTTTAGGTTATGCCGATCCGCATATTATGGTGGTGGTCAGTATGCTCGGGGTTTTGCTGGGCGATAGCGTGATGTATTGGCTGGGGCGCGTTTACGGTATAAAAATATTGCGCTTCCGCCCTATCCGCAAAGTATTGACTTTACAACGATTACGTATGGTACGGGATAAATTTGATCGCTACGGCAGCCGCGTGCTGTTTGTCGCCCGCTTTTTACCGGGATTACGGGCTCCTATCTATACGGTGGCCGGTATTACCCGTCGTGTCAGTTATCCCCGCTTTGTACTGTTAGATTTCTCTGCCGCCATTATTTCCGTACCCGTCTGGGTTTATTTAGGCTATCACGGCGCTTATAACCGCGAATGGTTGACGCAACAGATTAAACACGGCCAGACCGGTATTTATATTTTCCTCGGGCTGTTAGTTGTATTTCTCGGCTGGAAAATTTATAAAGCGAAAAAAAATAAGCGGACTGAAATTAACTAAACCCTGTCTTGAAAAGCGCGGTGCTGAAAACTCGAATTTTCAGCACCGCGCTTTTACTGCAAGCCGTTACAGTTCGTCAATTACAAATTCAAACCAATCGATCACGTCTTTCTCATGGATACCGTGTTCAATCATTATCCCCGCCCGCCGCACACTGGCGGAATCGCCCGAGATCAACGGATGCCAATCAAACAGCGGTTTATTTTCATAAAGCAGCCGATAAGCACAGGTCTGCGGCAACCAGCCGAAATCGGGTAAATTCTTCTTGGTGAGTTTGGTACAGTCGGATTCGATTTTAAAGCGATTGTTATAATCGCGGCACTTGCCTGTCTGCGTATCCAATAGATTGCAGGCAATGCGGGTGAAAT
The DNA here is from genome assembly GCA_032586195.1 of Pasteurellaceae bacterium LIM206. Lineage (GTDB taxonomy): Bacteria > Pseudomonadota > Gammaproteobacteria > Enterobacterales > Pasteurellaceae > JAWHQP01. The sequence continues at coordinate 35,289 of JAWHQP010000006.1, forward strand.
AAAGTTTTTGCCGTTTTCCTCTCCCCTCGATAAACTTGCGGTAACAACATTTGCCGCAGCCGTCACAGAGCGCTTCCCACTCGGCTTCGTTCATTTCCCGCAGGGATTTATGTTTCCAGAATTCAGCTTCCAACCGCATTTAACACCTTATGTAGTCAATAAAAATGGACGCCAATCCGGCGTCCGTTCATCATAAACCAGAAAAGAAAGCTTTTATCAAAAACTTTCTTTCAGGCCCACAGCAAGGTTGAAGACCAGATGATCTTCGCTGCTGTCCTTGTTATCGGCACAATAATAGCCTTCCCGCTCAAACTGGTACGCCTGTTCCGGCTTTGCCGCCGCAAGGCCGGATTCCACAAAGCCCTGTTTTACCACCAATGATTCCGGATTGATCGCGGCAATAATATCTTCTTCCGCTCCCGGATTCGGCATAGTAAACAGGCGTGCATATTGACGGAATTCCGCCGGACGGTTTTCCGTCGCCGAAACCCAATGAATAACTCCTTTTACTTTGCGACCGTCTGCCGGATTTTTGCTCAGGGTTTCAGGATCGTACGTGCAATAAACCGTTGTGATGTTGCCTTGCGAGTCTTTCTCGCAACGTTCCGCTTTAATCACATAAGCATGGCGTAAACGCACTTCCTTACCTAACACTAAGCGTTTGTATTGTTTGTTCGCCTCTTCACGAAAATCCGCCCGATCAATATAGATCTCTTTACTGAGCGCAATCCGACGCTCGCCGAGTTCCGGACGGTTCGGATGATTCGGCGCGGTAATCATTTCCGTTTCGCCGAAGTTTTCAATCACGACTTTCAACGGATCAATCACCGCCATCGCACGCGGCGCATTTACGTTTAAATCATCCCGCAGACAGCTTTCCAGCGCGCTGTATTCCACCACATTCTCCTGTTTTGTCACACCGATACGGCGGGCAAATTCACGCAGCGAAGCCGGCGTATAGCCGCGGCGGCGTAAACCGGAAATGGTCGGCATACGCGGATCATCCCAGCCGTCCACGGCATTCTCCGTTACCAGTTTCAATAACTTGCGTTTAGATGTTAGTGTACCTTCCAGATTCAAACGTGAGAATTCGTATTGATGCGGCAACGGGCGTTCAATGGAAATATGTTCCAACACCCAATCGTATAAGCGGCGGTTATCCTGAAATTCCAATGTACACAATGAATGAGTGATCCGTTCAATCGCATCCGAAATACAATGGGTAAAATCATACATCGGATAAATGCACCATTTGTCGCCCGTTTGATGGTGACTGGCGAATTTAACCCGATAAATCACAGGATCACGCATTACCATAAATGGTGACGCCATATCAATTTTAGCCCGCAGCGCCGCTTTGCCTTCGGCAAATTCGCCGTTTTTCATTTTTTCAAATAAAGCGAGATTTTCCTCTACGCCGCGATCGCGATAAGGGCTGTTTTTGCCCGGCTCGGTGAGCGTACCGCGATATTCACGCATTTCTTCCGGCGAAAGTTCATCCACATAGGCCAGACCTTTTTTAATTAATTCAATAGCATAGCCGTAAAGCTGATCAAAATAATCGGAGGCGTAACGCACTTCGCCATGCCATTTAAAACCGAGCCATTCCACATCCTGCTTAATGGAATCTACGTATTCCACGTCTTCTTTAACCGGGTTGGTATCGTCAAAGCGCAGATTGCACCAGCCTTTATAATCCTGTGCGATACCAAAATTCAAGCAAATGGATTTAGCGTGACCGATATGCAAATAGCCGTTTGGTTCGGGCGGAAAACGAGTGTGGATTTGCTGATGTCTGCCACGGGCAAGATCTTCATCGATAATCTGGCGAATAAAATTAGTCGGGCGATGTTCTTCGCTTGCGTCAATAATGTCGTTATTAGTCATTAATCATCTCACTAATGTTTGATTAAAAAAATTCTCGCTATTCTACACTGTTTGCGGGCTATCCTCAATCTGTACGACCAAACATCAACCTGCCTCAAAGTGCGGTGTCGTTTTTAAGAGTTTTTGCATTTTTTATCAGTTTAAGATAGAATCCGCCCATTCGAGAATGAATGAACGTTCATTCAACGTAATAATATAAATTTTAAGATATTTTTAAGCTGTCGCAATTAGAATGACCCGGTTTATTCACCACTATCGGAACATTTTATGAAAGAAAAGAAGAAAAAATTGATTGTCACCTCCGTACTGGCCGCTTTAGTTGCCGGCGGTGTCTATTATTTTACCCAGAACGGCAACCAAGCGCCGACCTTTTTAACGGAAGAAGTGACCCGTTCCAATGTGGAAAAATCCGTTGTTGCAACAGGTTCGATTGAAAGTAGTAATGAGGTTGACGTAGGTTCGCAGGCATCGGGTAAAGTGACCAAGCTTTACGTGAAATTGGGACAGGAAGTAAAAAAAGGCGATATGATTGCCACTATCGATTCAACCACACAGGAAAACGAGCTCAATACGGCAAAAGCGGCTTTGGCGAGCTATCAGGCACAGTTAAAAGCCAAAGAAACCTCTTATAAAGTGGCTCTTTCCAGCTATAACCGCTTATCGACGCTTTATAAACAAAAGGCGACTTCACTGGACGATCTCAACAGCGCTAAAAATACGTTGGACACCGCAAAATATGAAATTGATGCGTTGAAAGAATCGATTAAACAAGCGGAAATCCAGGTTAACACTGCGGAAACCAATGTGGGTTATACGCAAATTACCGCGCCGATTGACGGCACGATCATTTCCATCCCCGTTTCCGAAGGGCAAACGGTAAATGCCAGCCAATCCACACCAACCATCGTGACCATTGCCAATCTGGAGAAAATGCTGATTAAACCGGAAATTTCCGAGGGCGATATTACTAAGGTCAAAGCGGGACAGGAAGTGAGTTTTACCATCCTTTCCGACAACACCACTATATATAAGGCGGTGATTGACAGCGTGGATCCCGCCACCACCACGGATACCGATGCGAGTTCCACTTCCTCAAACAGTAGCTCTTCATCATCTTCGTCATCATCATCTTCTTCCACCAGCGCAATTTATTATTATGCCAATATGCTGGTGGATAACCCTGACCATGTGCTGCGTATCGGCATGACCACGGAAAATACCATTAAAATTGCCGAGGCAAAAAATGTGCTGACCGTATCCAATATGGCGTTAAAACAAAATCACGGCAAATATTCTGTCAATGTACTGGTGAACGGTAAAGCCGAGACGCGTGATGTGGAAATCGGTGTGCAGGATGATTTTCATACCGAAATAAAATCTGGTCTGAACGAAGGCGATAAGGTGATTTTATCTGAAGTCGCCGCAGGTGAAAAAGTGGGTAATTCCGCTCGTGGTCCTCGAATGTTCTAAAAGTGCGGTGCTATTTTCATGAATATTATTGAAATTAAAGATGTCAACCGCTACTTCGGACAAGGCGAAAATCGCGTACATATTCTGAAAAATATTTCATTGAATATTGAAAAGGGCGATTTTGTGGCGATTATCGGTCAATCGGGATCGGGTAAATCCACCCTGATGAACATTATCGGCTGCCTGGATACGGCGACCAGCGGTTCCTACAAAATTGACGGTAAAGAAACGGTGGAACTTAGTTCCGAACAGTTGTCCGATTTGCGCAGCCAGAAATTCGGGTTTATTTTTCAGCGTTACAACCTGCTCTCTTCCCTCACGGCTCAGGAAAATGTCGCACTGCCCGCCATTTATGCCGGCAAATCGCAGACAGAGCGAATGGCTCGCGCGGAGGAATTACTGAAAAAACTCGGCTTGGACGGTAAAGAAGGCAATAAACCGAGCGAACTTTCGGGTGGTCAGCAGCAGCGGGTCAGTATCGCCCGTGCCCTGATGAACGGCGGTGAAATTATTCTGGCCGATGAACCCACCGGCGCGCTGGATTCCCACAGCGGCGAAAACGTGATGGAAATCTTGCGTAGCCTGCATAACGAAGGGCATACCATTATTATGGTCACCCACGATAAACATATTGCCGCCAGCGCCAACCGCGTGGTTGAAATCAAAGACGGTGAAATTATCGGCGATATGCAAAAGATGCCGGTAAAAGAAATCGCTCAGCCGCAAAATAACACCAAACCCCGTTTCGGTTTCAGCAAAGATCAGTTGATTGAAGCGTTTAAAATGTCGGTGAGCGCCATTATCGCGCATAAAATGCGTTCGCTGTTAACCATGCTGGGAATTATCATCGGGATTACCTCTGTGGTGTCCGTGGTGGCGTTGGGTAACGGTTCGCAGCAGAAAATCCTTTCCAATATCAATAGTATGGGCACCAGTACCATGACTATTTTTAACGGAACGGGCTTCGGCGACCGGCGCTCGGATCAAATGCAGAATCTGACCGTGGCGGATGCCAATGCTCTGGCGAAACAAAGTTATGTGCAAAACGTAACGCCGAACAGTTCTTCCACCGGCTTGCTGGTTTACCGCAATCAATCCTTCACTTCGACCAATCTGAAAGGGGTCGGTGCCCAATATTTTGACGTGGAAGGACAAACCTTGCTGCAAGGCCGTTTGATTACACAACAGGAAGTGGATGACAGTGCCGCGGTGGCAATCCTTGATGAAAGTGCCAAAACGGCGATTTTCCCGAATGATGATCCTATCGGCAAAATCGTACTGTTCGCGACCCGCCCGTTCCGCATTATCGGTGTGGTGAGCGACCGTCAAATGGGGCAGGCAAGCAGTTCACTCAATATTTACGCGCCTTATACTACGGTAATGAATAAGGTGACGGGCGGTACCAAAATCGGGTCGATTACGGTAAAAATTGCGGATAATATCAATACCACGGTAGCGGAAAAAAGCCTGACCGATTACCTAAAAGTGCGGCACGGAAAAAAAGACTTTTTCATTATGAACAGCGATACCATTAAGCAAACCATTGAAAGCACCACGGGGACCATGAAACTGCTGATTTCATCCATCGCCTTTATTTCATTGATTGTGGGCGGTATCGGAGTAATGAACATCATGTTGGTATCGGTGACGGAACGGACCAAAGAAATCGGCGTGCGTATGGCGATTGGTGCCCGTAAGAGCAATATTCTGCAGCAATTTTTAATTGAAGCGGTGCTGATTTGTATGATCGGAGGGATTTCGGGCATTTTGCTGTCGTTGATTATCGGCTTGGTATTTAACCTGTTTATGACCGATTTTTCGATGGCATTCTCGACCTTCTCGATTATTGCGGCGGTACTCTTCTCCACCCTGATCGGTGTCGTGTTCGGCTATATGCCGGCGAAAAAAGCGGCGCAGCTCGACCCGATTACCGCGTTGGCGAGAGAATAAACAACATAGCGGTGCGGCATTCCGCACCGTATTTATAACTATTTATTCAGCATTTTGCATTTATAAATTTTGACTAAATTGTTATAATTTCGACCATTTAAATATTAACAAGCTCTAAAGTGCGGTGTTCAAAAACCGAGTTTTTAAAAAGGAAACCCCATGTTAAAACTAAATAAATTAGCATTAAGCGTTGTGCTGGCAACTACTCTGGCAGGCTGTGCGAATATCGACGATTCCTATCAGGCCTCACAAAAAGATTACCAACAATATGCGGAACTCACCCAACAATACAATATCAAAGAAGATTGGTGGTCATTATACAACGACCCGCAATTAAACCGTTTGGTTGAACAGGCATTGTTAAATAACAAAGACTTGGCCCTCGCCGCCATCTCCGTTAATTCCGCCCTCTACAATGCGAATTTGCTCGGTGCGGATTTAGTGCCGGCGTTTAACGGCTCCACTTCGTCTTCCGCCAGCAAAAACATTCATCGCGGCGGTAATTCTACCCTTAGCCAAGGCGGTTCTTTAAGCGTCAGCTACACCCTTGACCTTTGGCGGCGTTTGGCGGATGCCGCTTCCGCCGGCGAATGGACATATCATGCCACCGAAGAAAGCATGGAATCCACCCGCTTGACTCTGATTAACTCGGTTATCACCACTTACTATCAGCTGGCCTATTTAAACGATGCCATTGCCGCCTCACAGGATGCGGTAGATTACTATTCGCAAATCAACAGCATTATGCAGAATCGTTTAAGACAAGGGGTTGAAGACAGTGCCAGCACGGATCAGGCGCAGCAATCCGTGCTCACCGCCCGCAATACCATGATTTCTTACCAGACACAGAAAAAAACCGCGGAACAGACTATGCGGAATCTGTTGAATCTGAAACCGAACGAACCGCTTAATATTACTTATCCGCATATTCTGAACGTGAAGAATGTGGACGTAAACATGAATGTGCCGGTATCGACTATAGCCAACCGCCCTGATGTTAAAAATTATCTGTATCAATTAAACAGTGCGTTTAAAGATGCCAAAGCGACACAGAAAAGCTGGTTCCCGACCATTAGCCTCGGGGCAAGCCTTGCCTCCACTGGTACACACGTGAATAACGCGCTAAATAACCCGATCGCCACCGGCACACTCGGTATTTCCCTGCCGTTCCTGGATTGGAATCATGTAAAATGGAACGTGAAAATTTCCGAAGCCGCCTATGAAACCGCGCGGGTAAATTATGAGAAAGCGATCACAACCGCATTAAATGATATTGATACTAACTATTACGCGTACTCTCAATACAAACAAAATTATACCAACCTGCAACAAACCTACGATTACGAAAAACGTATCACCCAATATTATCGCAATCGTTATAACGCCGGTGTTTCCACGCTGAAAGACTGGTTAACCGCCGCCAATACGGAAAAGACCACGCAGATTTCCGTATTGAACGCAAAATACAATATTATCAACTACGAAAACGCAATCTATAGCTCAATGGCAGGTTATTATTCACCGAAAAATTAATTGAGTTTATAAAATCAAGCAAAGTGCGGTGTTGAAAAAACGAGTTTTTCAGTTGTGTAAGGTTTATTTTGCGCAACTTCTGCAATACTAAAAAACTCAGGATTTCAGCACCGCACTTTTATTTATTACAGCAAAAAAATCGCCTGTCCATTTGCATAAACAGGCGATTTTTTAAACAATTGAAATTAGAACGTTGAAGTGTCCTGAAATAAGCCTACCTTTAAGTCGGTAGCGGTATAAATCACGCGACCGTCCACTTCGACTTCACCGTCGGCAACGCCCATAATCAATTTACGGTTAATCACACGTTTTAAGTGAATGCGGTAGGTTACTTTTTTCGCTGTCGGCAACACCTGCCCGGTAAATTTCACTTCCCCTACGCCCAGCGCTCGCCCCTTACCTTCACCGCCAAGCCAGCCCAGATAGAAACCGACCAGCTGCCACATAGCATCTAAGCCCAAGCAGCCCGGCATGACAGGATCGCCGATAAAATGGCAGTTAAAAAACCATAAATCCGGTTTAATATCCAATTCTGCTTCAATATAGCCCTTATTATGATTGCCGCCCGTTTCATTCATTTCAATTACGCGATCCATCATCAGCATATTCGGAGCGGGCAACTGTGGTCCTTTTTCACCAAAAAGTTCACCGCGTCCCGAGGCTAATAAATCTTCATAGCTGTACGAACTGGGTCTATTTGGAGTACAAGTGTTAGTCATTTCAATTTCCTTTAAATATTTTTGAAAGCTGATATTTTGACAAATATCAAATGATGAGGCATTCTAGCAAAGTTACCTTTTAAATAGAATAGCGAACAACTGTTAGCTAAACATGTCGGACCAGTATGATGTTATTAAATTTTTATTAAATAAAATAATAGGTTAAAAAATTTACAACTATCATCCGAATAATCGCTTTGTTGCTCTTATTTGACGAATATGTCAATTTATTATTGTCAAATTCATCGTGTTATTAACCGAATAAAAAAGCGAACATCTGTTCGTTTTTTCCGAGCTATACGATTATTTACTATCACTTAACCCCAACTGATACAACATATTTTTCTTGTAACCGTAAAGTTCCGCCACAATGGCGGCGGCTTTTTTGAGCGGTAATTCCCGGCTGATTAATTTCAATGCCTTGATGGCTTGCGGAGAAACAGTTTCTTGTTCGCATTTGGGTTTGCCTTCGATAATCAGTACCATTTCCCCCTTGGTACGATTGGCATCTTGAGCCAGCCATCGGCGCAAATTTCCTACGCTATCGCCGTTAATGCTTTCCCAGGTTTTAGTCAGTTCCCGCGCAAGCACGAGGTAACGTTCAGACCCAAATACTTCCTCAATATCTGCCAGCGTTTCCGAAATGCGGTGAGTGCTCTCATAGAAAATTAAAGTGCGGTGTTCATTTTCGAGGTTTTGTAATCTATCCTTGCGTGCTTTGGGTTTTGCCGGCAGGAAGCCTTCAAAACAGAAGCGATCGGAGGCGACTCCCGATGCGCTTAATGCTGTAATCGCCGCGCAAGCTCCCGGCACCGGCACTACATTGATGCCCGCCTGATGGCATTTGCGTACCAGATGAAAGCCGGGATCGCTGATTAACGGTGTACCCGCATCGGAAATTAATGCGATATGAATGCCTTGCCGTAACTTTTCCACCAATAAATCGGCTTTTTGTTGTTCGTTATGATCATGCAAAGCAAAAAACGGTTTTTTGAGGCCATAATGGCTGAACAACAGGCCGCTGTGACGGGTATCTTCGGCGGCGATAAGTTCCACTTTGGCAAAGGTGTCTAAGGCTCGCTGGGTAATATCTTGCAGGTTACCGATCGGGGTGGCGACAATGTATAAAGTTCCGGCTAAATTATTCATTTTATGTATTCTTTTATTTGCTTTTAATGGTTGAGAGAAGTAAGATCGTCGCTAACTTTTTGCAACGGAGTAACTATGACTATTCTATTACAACGCACTAAATTTAAAAAACGTTTAATGCCTTTTTTGTTCCCCGTCTTACTGGCGGGCTGTACTAATTTATTCGGCAGTAATTTTTCCGACGTATTAAAAAATGATGCCAACGCCAGCTCTGATTTTTATATTAGCAAAATTGAACAGACACAAGATGTGGAAGACCAGCAAACCTATAAATTGCTTGCGGCGCGTGTGCTCGTGACGGAAAACAAGGTGGCCCAGGCGGAAGCATTCTTGTCCGAATTAAACAATCTTACTCCGGAACAGCAATTGGACCGCGCTCTTATTGATGCTAAAATTTCTGCGGTAAAACATAATAACAATAAGGCGGAAAGCCAACTGGCCGCAATTGACTTAAGCAAATTAAGCCAATCCCAAACAGCCCGTTATTATGAGGTCAAGGCCCGTATCGCAGAAAATAAGAATGATATTATTGAGGCGGTAAAAGCCCGGATTAAAATGGATTCCGCATTAACGGACATACAGCGTAAACAAGATAATATTGATCGCACATGGACGTTATTGCGCCGTGCCAATAAAACCTTGATTAACACGGCCGACTCTGCCGGCGATGTCGCATTAGGCGGGTGGTTGGCTTTGGCGAAAGCTTATAACGATAACGTAAACCAGCCGGCCCAATTGAGTCAGGCGTTACAGCAGTGGAAAGCCGCCTATCCAACTCATAGTGCCGCTTATTTATTCCCGACGGAATTGAAATCGGTATCTAATTTTCAGCAAACCCAATTAAATAAAATTACTTTATTGCTTCCGTTAAGCGGTGATGCTTCTATTTTGGGTAATACGATTCGATCAGGTTTTGATGATGCGCGCGGCGGTGATACGTCAATGCAGGTAGAAGTCGTCGATACCGTAGCTACTCCCGTGGATGCCGCTGTGGCACAGGCTAAACAAACCGGTACTTCCGCTATCGTGGGTCCGTTGTTAAAAAATAATCTGGATGTAATTTTAAATAATCCTAGCTCCGTACAGGGCATTGATGTACTGGCGTTAAATTCAACGGCTAATTCCCGTGCTATCAATCAACTTTGCTACTATGGTTTAGCGCCTGAAGACGAAGCGGAGTCCGCCGCTAACCGTATGTGGAACAATGGGGTACGTAAGCCTGTAGTTATCGTGCCGCAAAGTGATTTGGGTCAACGTACAGCTTCCGCCTTTAATGTCCGCTGGCAGCAATTGGCAGCGACCGATGCGGATATCCGTTACTACAATCAGCCTGACGATGCAGCCTATAATCTAGAAAACAGCAACGTACAGGATCAGGCGCTTTATATCGTGGTGACTTCAAGCGAGCAGCTCAGCACTATCAAGAGCGCCCTGGATAACGCCGGTGTGAAAGCCCAGATTTATACCAATTCACGGAATAATTCCGCCAATAACACACCTGAATACCGTTTGGCGATGGAAGGCGTGATGTTCAGTGATATTCCGTTCTTTAAGGAAACCGACAACGCTCAATACAAAAAGATTGAAACCGCCACAGGCGGCGACTACTCTTTAATGCGCTTATACGCCATGGGAGCGGACTCTTGGTTGCTCATTCATAGCTTTAATGAACTACGTCAAGTACCCGGCTTCTCTGTGAGCGGATTAACGGGTAAACTAAGTGCCGGTCCGAACTGTAATATTGAACGTGATCTCACTTGGTACACTTACCAAGGCGGAAACGTGATTCCATTAAACTAATGGGCTGAACTATGTTCTCGACCAAACGTCAACAAGGGGCGAGCTTTGAGCAACAAGCTCGTCTTTTTTTGGAATCGCAAGGGCTGCATTTTATTGCGGCAAATCAGAATTTCAAATGTGGTGAGCTTGATCTGGTTATGCAGGATCAACAAACCATCGTGTTTATTGAGGTTCGTCAACGTAAAAATGATACCTACGGTTCCGCCATTGATAGTGTTGATTGGAACAAACAACAGAAATGGATTAACGCCGCAACACTATGGCTGGCAGAGCGAAACCTCAGTCTGGAAGATACCGACTGCCGTTTTGATCTTGTTGCTTTCGGCCGCACTGCCACTGATATTCAGTGGATTAAGAATTTTATTGAATAAGCATGCTAGAAAAATCAAAGATATTTTTGCTGAAAATATTCAAACCCATATTTCAGCATCAAAATTATTACCTGATACGCTGGTACAGGCGGTGAACCAATTGGTTGATTGTCTGTTACACGGTAATAAAATTATTGTATGCGGGCATGGACGTTCCTATGCCAATGCTCAATTCTTGGTGGCAAATCTGCTTAACCGCTATGAACTTGAACGTCCGAGCTTTCCTTCCGTACTGCTCAATACTGACGGCGCGGTAGGTTCCGCCATTATTTCTGACAATCATCTCACCGCACTTTATCAACGCCAGTTCAATGCCATTGCTCAACAAGGCGATTTGTTGGTAGTACTTGCCCCTACCTGTAATGATGAATCCATTCTTAATGTTATCAATTGTGCCGCCAATAAAGAAATCGGCATTATTGCTTTAACCGGGGCCAATAACGATCATCTGCGCGGTCTGCTTACTGAAAATGACCTTGAAATTCAGGCTCCGGCAGTAAAAGAAAGTCGTATTTTGGAAAATCATTTATTCATTATCAATGCGTTATGCGAATTAATAGACCACTGTCTATTTGCACAAAACAGTTGATCAATATTCGTTTCGTTACTAAACTTAGTCGTTATGTAATTAAGCGATATTCTCGAAAAGGAGACATTTATGCATATAACTCAATTTAAAAAATTAGCGGTGATTTTCGGTTCCGCTCTCTTGCTACAGGGTTGTGTAGCGGCTTTAATCGGTGGCGGTGCGGCGGCGGCAAAGGTCGGCACTGATCCGCGTACCGTAAAATCGCAATACAGCGATGAGAAACTGGAATTCCAAGTTTATAATGCCATCGAAAAAGACGAACAAATCAAAGAAGAAGGCCGTGTGGTGGTCGTTTCATATAATGCCCGCATTCTTCTTATCGGTCAGTTGCCTAATGAAAGCCTGAAAGAAGTCGCAACCGGCTTAGCCAAGGGCGTGGAAGGCGTCGGTGACGTATATAATGAAATGCGCGTCGGCTCTCCTATTACGGTCGAAACCAAAGCAAAAGACAGTTGGATTACAACCAAAATTAAATCCAATCTCCTGCTTAACGCTGAAGTTAAAACAACGGATGTAAAAGTGATTACCGAAAACGGAGAAGTATTCCTTATGGGTGACGTTACTCCGTCTCAAGCAGACGCTGCGGCCACCGAAGCAAGTAAAGTGAGCGGCGTGAAGAAAGTGATAAAAGTTTTTAAATATTTAAATTAATCAATTATTTCTTCGCCAAACAGAAAAGACAAGGTGAACAAACCTTGTCTTTTGTTATGATGATATAAGAGGATACTAGGAAATTTATTCTATAATAGGAATAATCTTGGTGGCATGGGACCCTTTTTCTCCATGAATAACTTCAAAATTCACTTTTTGCCCGGCTTTTAACGAACGATAACCGTCCATTTCAATTACTGAATAATGAGCAAAAATATCTAAATCGCTCCCCTCGGTATTAATAAAGCCAAAACCCTTCGCATTATTAAACCACTTGACTATACCAACTTCCATAGTTAACCCCTATTATTTCTGGCGTCCATCTTTTCAGATTTTTAAACTACATAATAAGACTTATGCCTTATTTCCTAAACGCTGTAATAATGGGATAAAGCCGTTGATTATGCAATAAAGAATTATCCAAAATCCGACAGAGATCACAAAATTTTATCATTAGAGAACAAGATATAACCTATATGTATAAGTTATCTTCATCCCTTTCAAAGTTCGGTGATGACAAAGGCTCTGACTTATTGGACTGTTTGGTCGGGACAGCACTCAGGAACTGGCCCAATCAGCATAGCAAAACGGTAATGAAGAGCCGTCTTATCGATTAAAATAACCAGTTAAAACATGTTAATAATAAAACAACCCAACTATCTCATTCGTAATTGGGTTGTTTACTATTCAAATTGATGAACTGTTCTTTTTCATCATTGGCTACTTTTACCAGTATCTATCTCCACGTTTTAAACTGATTGATTAATCCGTTAGTTGAGCTATCGTGGCTGGTTACTTTAGTATTATCTTTCAATTCGGGCAGGATGCGGTTAGCTAGCTGTTTACCTAGTTCTACTCCCCATTGGTCAAAGCTGAAGATATTGAAAATCACGCCTTGTACGAAAATTTTGTGTTCATACATTGCAATTAATGCCCCCAAACTGAACGGAGTGATTTTTTGTAACAGGATGGAATTGGTCGGTTTATTACCCTGGAACACTTTAAACGGTACGATGTTTTTCACTTCATCCAAGGATTTACCCGCTTTAACAAATTCCGCTTCCACTTCTTCTTTCGTTTTGCCGAAAGCCAACGCTTCTGTTTGAGCAAAGAAGTTAGACAACAGCTTGCTGTGGTGATCCGATAATGGATTATGGGTTTGTGCAGGCGCGATAAAATCACAAGGAATTAGGGTCGTGCCCTGATGAATTAACTGATAAAACGCATGCTGGCCATTGGTACCCGGTTCACCCCAGATAATAGGGCCGGTTTGATATTCGGTAATTACTTTACCGTCACGTCCCACATATTTACCGTTAGATTCCATGTTGCCCTGTTGGAAATAAGCGGCAAAACGGTGCATATATTGATCGTATGGCAAAATAGCCTCCGTTTCCGCGCCCTGGAAATTGGTATTCCATAAGCCGACTAACGCTAATGTGGTTGGGATATTCTGTTCAATCGGTGTATTACGGAAATGTTTATCCATTTCATGTGCACCGCTTAACAATGCTTCAAAATTAGCAAAACCGATTGAAAGTACAATAGATAAACCGATAGCCGACCATAATGAATAACGGCCGCCTACCCAATCCCAGAAACCAAACATATTGTCGGTATCAATACCGAATTTTGCCACTTCCGTAGCATTGGTAGAAAGTGCGACAAAGTGTTTCGCAACATGCTTTTCATCTTTTGCGGAAGCTAAGAACCAATCACGGGCGGATAACGCATTAGTCATGGTTTCTTGAGTGGTAAAGGTTTTAGATGCCACTAAAATCAGCGTGGTTTCGGGGTTCACTTTCTTCAGCACTTCGGCAATATGAGTACCGTCCACGTTAGAAACAAAGTACATATTAAGATGGTTTTTATAAGGGCGTAGTGCTTCGGTGACCATATAAGGTCCAAGATCCGAACCGCCGATACCGATGTTGATCACATCAGTAATAGCTTTACCGGTGTAGCCTTTCCATTCACCTGAAATCACACGTTCGGAAAAGGCTTTCATTTTTGCCAACACGGCATTGACATCCGGCATGACATCACGACCATCCACCAACACCGGTGTGTTTGAAAGGTTGCGAAGTGCGGTGTGCAAAACGGCTCTATTTTCCGTAAGGTTAATTTTTTCACCGCTGAACATGGATTCTTTCGCTTCATCTAAAGCACATTCTTTGGCCAACTGACGAAGCAACTCAAGGGTTTCTTGAGTAATTTTATTTTTGGAATAATCGACTAAAATTTCATTGTTGAAAGTCAATGAATAGTTGTTGAAGCGATCCTGTTCCTGTTGGAATAGGTCCTGGATAGTAATCTTGGCTAACTTGGCTTTATGCTCATTAAGCGCTTTCCACGCCGCTGTTTTGGTTGGATTAATGTTTTGCATTGTTTATTTCCCTCTAGTGAATTTAAGATCTGGTGTAAAAATACAAGAACCTTATTGCTTTTACCAGACTATTTGGCAAATCAATTTAATCGATATATTCTGTCAACACCCGGGGCGTCAGTTTAGTTATTAATTCGTAGCTCAAAATGCCTGTAATTTCCGCCACTTCTTCGATCGGTAGCTCCTTACCCCACATAATGACTTCATCACCGACTTTATCCGTGCAATCAGGACCGAGATCCACCGTCACCATATCCATGGAAACACGCCCTACGATCGGTACACGGCGACCATTAATAAATACCGGGGTGCCTGCGGGTATATTGCGTGGATAACCATCCCCGTAACCAATCGCCACCACGCCGATTTGAGTATCCCGTTCGCTAATCCAAGTACCGCCATATCCCACCGGTTCGCCTTTCCGGTGCTCACGCACGGCAATTAGTGAAGAAGTTAACGTCATCACAGGTTCTAAGTCATACTCCTTGCCCGGAATATTATTCGGCGATACACCATACATAATAATCCCCGGGCGGATATATTCCAAATGAGATTCGGGCCAGAATAAGATACCGCCTGAAGCTGCAATGGTACGACTGCCACTCTTTCCTTCACAGGCCTGCAAAAAGCGATCTAACTGAATACGGGTGTAATCGCTAGCAGTTTCGTCGGCTCGGCTGAAATGACTTACGAACCCGATATCAGGAGCGACATTTTCACAAGCAGCCAAAGCCTGATAATACTCTTCCACTTCATTTAAATGCACTCCTAAACGGTGCATGCCCGTATCCACTTTCAGCCAAACCCGAATGGGATTAGGTAAATTTGCGCTCTGTAGCGCCTGTAGTTGCTCGTAATTATGCACGACAGTTTGAATATTGTTTACCGCAAGAATCGGCAAATCATTGGCGGAAAAAAAACCTTCTAATAATAAAATCGGCTTGATAACTCCGATAGAACGCAGGCGTAACGCCTCTTCTAAACGGGCAACCCCAAAGCTATCAACCAAACTTTCCGCCTCACGGGCGACAAATTCCACACCGTGGCCATAGGCATTTGCCTTTACCACCGCAATAATTCTACTGTGCGGTGCTTTTTGTTTAATAGTCTGAATATTATGTTTCAGTGCAACTGAACTAATCTTTGCTGTTGCTGCTTTCATGGTTAATACGTCTTTAACAGTGCTCCTTTAACACCTAATAATCATCATTAAATTGATGAGAACCTGCATAATTATCAAAACGGGAGAATTGCCCTTGGAAAGTTAAACGCACCCGTCCAATCGGGCCGTTACGTTGTTTACCGATAATAATTTCTGCAACATTATGATTTTCTTCCGTCGTTTCGTGGTAAACCTCATCACGATAGATAAACATAATTAAATCGGCATCTTGCTCGATAGAACCGGATTCACGCAAATCCGAGTTGACAGGGCGCTTGTCGGTACGATTTTCCAGAGTCCGGTTTAACTGTGACAACGCCACCACCGGCACTTCCAGCTCTTTAGCCAGAGCTTTCAGAGAACGAGAAATTTCCGCGATCTCAAGGGTACGATTATCAGAACCCGGTGCCCGCATCAGCTGCAAATAGTCCACCATAATCAAGCTTAAACCACCGTTTTCGCGATAAATACGACGGGCGCGCGACCGCAGTTCAGTCGGCGTCAGGCCGGCAGAATCATCAATATACATATTCGGTTTATTCGTCAGCATGCCCATGGTACTGGAAATGCGGGCCCATTCGTCATCCTCAGTAATCTGACCGGTGCGGATTTTCGTTTGATCCACGCGCGAAAGCGAAGCAAGGGAACGCATCATAATTTGGTCCGCCGGCATTTCCAAACTGAAAATCAATACCGGTTTTTCGCTGGAAAGCGCGGCATTTTCGCATAGATTCATGGCAAAGGTTGTCTTTCCCATGGAAGGACGGGCTGCCACAATAATCAAATCCGACGGCTGCAAGCCCGCTGTTTTCCTATCTAAATCTTTAAAGCCTGTTGTAACCCCCGTCACGCCGCCATGGTTGCCTAATTTTGACAGCATTTCGATTTTATCAATCGTTCGTTCCAAAATGGTAAGCACGTTCTCCGGCCCTTCATTATCAGAAGTGCGTTTTTCAGCAATCTTAAACACTTCTCGTTCAGCCTCGTCTAACAGCTCTTTTACATCCCGACCTTTCGGATTATAGGCAATCTGAGCAATATTGTTACCCACCCCAATCAGCTCACGCAAAACGGCCTTTTCGCGTACAATATCCGCATAGGCAATAATATTGGCGGCACTCGGGGTATTTTTTGACAACTCGGCAAGATAAGCGAAGCCCCCCACATCATCAATCAATCCCTTGTTTTTTAAGGCCTGATCAATCGTAATCAAATCAATCGGTTGATTGTAACGGGTAAGATTCTCCATTTCCTGAAAAATCAAACGATGTGCCACCGTGTAGAAATCATCGGCGATTACATGTTCAATCACATTCTCCCAATGCCCGTTATTCAGCATAATGCCGCCGAGCACCGCTTGTTCAGCTTCAATAGAATGAGGGGGAATATTCAGTTGTGCGTTTTGCTTGTCTTTACTCTGGATTTGTTTCTGTGCCATAGGAAATCTACTTAATGATGAATTGAAAAACCGTTATATGATATACCAAATCCCCCTGAGGTTTAAGGGAAATATTCGGTCTATCCTAACGAAAGTGCGGTGTTGAAAATCGAAGTTTTACAAGGAAACGGGAAAAAGAAAGGCAAACGGACGGCAATTGAAATCTTTTCCGAACAATAAATAGTCAGAAAAGATTTGGCGATGATTTCACTACCAAGTCCAAAGCTATTATTACTAAATAAGAGGAACCGGTCCAGGTTCTTTGTGATCCTTTCATAACAACGAAAGCGACCCCAAAGAACCCCGCTCTCCACACACAAAAGTGCGGTGTCAAAATTCCGATTTTTGCACCTTGGCTATGCGGATGATAGCAAAGATATAACTTTAACGAGTTGTGTTAGTTACTATGCTTTCCGACGACGGGAATTTACCGCATCGGCCAACGTTTTCAGCACGATTTCGGTATCTTCCCAACCGATACAGGCATCAGTAATGCTCTGACCGTAGGTGAGCGCTTTGCCATCAACAAGATCCTGCCGACCTTCAACCAAATGGCTTTCCACCATAACGCCGAAAATCTGTTTTGATCCCGAGGCAATCTGACGGCATACGTCTTTGCATACGTCCATTTGCTTTTTGAACTGTTTATTGCTGTTGGCATGGCTGAAATCCACCATCACATGCGGAATGCGACCGGATTTTCCAATGCTTTCGCATACTTTTGCCACGCTTTCGGCATCATAATTCGTGCCTTTATCGCCGCCACGTAAAATAATATGGCAATCCTGGTTGCCCTTAGTGGTAACGATAGCGGAATGACCGAACTTGGTTACCGATAAAAAATGGTGAGAAGATTCCGCCGATCCCATCGCGTCCAAGGCAATTTTTACACCGCCGTTGGTGCCGTTTTTGAAGCCTACCGCACAAGACAAGCCGGAGGCTAATTCACGATGTACCTGAGATTCCGTGGTGCGGGCGCCGATCGCTCCCCAACTCATAAAGTCCGCCACATATTGCGGCGTAATCATATCCAGAAATTCCCCCGCCGCCGGCAAGCCGAGATCGTTAATATCGGACAGCAATTTACGGGCGATACGCAAACCATCGTTCAAGGCATAGCTGTCATCCAGGTAAGGATCGTTGATCAGTCCTTTCCAGCCCACGGTGGTTCGCGGCTTTTCAAAATACACGCGCATAATAATTTCTAACGAATCTTTATACTTATCACGCAGCGGTTTTAAGCGGTTGGCATATTCAAGCGCCGCTTTGGTATCGTGAATAGAACAAGGCCCGATGATCACCAGCAGGCGATCATCTTTGCCATGAATTATTTCATGGGTTTTCTTACGGGTTGTTTTTACCGTTTTCACCGCCACTTCGCCGGCCGGGTATTTTTCCAACAACGCCACCGGCGGCAATACTTGTTCAATACTGGCAATACGAGTGTCATCATTTTCAACACGTACTTCATTTTTGTTTTTTGTCATAATCACTCTCTAATATTGTTCATTTATTCAATGTGCTCAATGTAACACCTATTCATGTACTAGTAAACTAGTTCAAGAAAAATTTAATGCGCAACTAATGGCTGCTTAAAATCCGGGCCGGCTGTAATTTCGCCGCGCGACTTGCAGGATAAAGGCTTGCCAGCAGACTCAGCACAAGAGCCGCCAGTAGCACTAACCCAACGTCCTGCCAATGTAATTCGCTCGGCAGGAAATCAATAAAATAAATGCCGTCCGATAATAATTTTCTGCCGATAAGCCCCTCAAACCATTGAATGACGGTCGTGAGATTGAGGGCAAAAAATACACCGATCACGATGCCGATAAGGCAGCCTTTCATGCCCGACAGTAAGCCGTAAAAAATAAAAATACGCTTGATAAAACGGTTATTCGCGCCGAGCGTCCGCATGATGGCGATATCCCCCGCCTTATCCTTTACCGCCATAATCAGCGTGGAAACAATGTTAAAGCACGCGACGCCAATCACCAGCACCATAGCAATATACATCACCGTGCGGATAAGCCGAATGTCGTTATACATGTAGCCGAAACGATGGATCCAAGTTTGTAGATTAAGGATTTGCGGATAATCGTTCAGTGCAGAAAAATCTATGTGTTGCACGTTAAACGGGTCCGCCACTTTTAATTCCACACCCGAAACCTGGTCTTTGGCATAACCTAGAAATGCCTGAGCCTGAGTCAGCGGAATAAGAGCATAGCTGTGATCCAGCTGACCATCCAGACGTAAAATACCCGTTACCTGAATCCGCTCACGGGTCGGCTGAACCATTTTTTCGTCCGTATTACGCTCGGAAATCAGCAAAGTGACCCAATCACCTTCCGTCACATCCAAATCTTTCGCAATACCCGCGCCGAGCACCAAACCACCCTCTTGGGCGAAGCGTTGCCAACCGTCACCCGGCACGAAACGGCTCAAGTTACTGACTTTAGCTTGCTCCGCAACATTTATCCCTTTCACCTGCACCACTTTGAGTTTCGCCCCGTTTTCCACCAGAGCGGTAAAGGTGACGTAAGGAGAAATTCCCTGAATATCACTATTGCTTTCAAGGCGTTTGGCGAGACTCCGCCAATGTTCGATACCTTCGGTACCGTTGTCCTGATAAGCGGTAATCTCCGCATGAGGCACTACCGCCAGAATGCGGTTATTCAGTTCCCGCTCAAAGCCGTTCATCGCACTCAGCCCCACGATCAACACCGCCACACCAAGAGCGATGCCGACACTGGAAAAAAAGGAAATAAGAGAAACCAGATGATTTTTTTGTTTGGCACGTTGATAGCGCCAACTGATAAAAAACGGCGTGTTCATTAAATTTCCTCACCCAATACACCGTCCTGCATGACAAAACAGCGATTTAGTTTTTCGGCTAACTGCAGGTCATGGGTAACCAATAAAAAGGCGATTCCCTGCTCGGCGTTTAATTGCTGAATCAGTTCAAAAATGCTTTCCGTGGTTTTACGATCGAGATTACCCGTCGGTTCGTCAGCCAATACCAGAGCAGGCTTATTCACCAACGCTCGGGCAATCGCCACCCGCTGACGTTCTCCGCCGGATAATGCGGACGGCTTATGCTGCATACGATGGGCCAAGCCCACCGCTTTGAGCATGGTTTCGGCGCGATCCCTTGCTTCAGACAGAGATTGATTACCGATTAACATCGGCATCAGCACATTTTCCAAGGCGGTAAAATCGGCCATCAAATGATGGAACTGATACACGAAACCGAGGTATTGATTACGCAATTTCGCCAATTGATCTTGGTTTGACCGCTGCAACGATCGCCCTTTGATAAAAACCTCACCGCTGCTCGGTTGATCCAACCCGCCCAATGTGTGCAGTAAAGTACTTTTGCCTGAGCCCGAAGCTCCCACAATCGCCACCAATTCCCGCGGATTAAGATTAAAGCTCACATCTTTCAGCACTTGGGTTTCAATGCCGCCTTCATAATAATACTTATTAATATTCCGGCAGCTTAATAAGATTTCATTGTTCATATTTCGGTTAAAGTTATTCATAGCGTAAGGCCTGCGCCGGTTCTACCCGCGCCGCTCTGTACGCAGGGTAAATAGTTGATAATAAAGATAATAACAAAGAAAACAACACGATGACCACAATCTGCATCGGCTCAAGTGCGGTGGGGAAATACGGAGTTTTCGGCTCAATCGCATTGACAATCGCATTCAGATTGATTGTGATCAGCACACCGCATGCCGTGCCGATCAGCGTACCGACCAGCCCGACCAGCAAGCCCTGTAAAATAAAAATACGGCGAATCTGGCGTTTCATTAAACCTTGAGTCTGCAAAATCGCAATCTCGCCCTGTTTATCCACCACCATCAGGCTGAGAGAAGTCACAATATTGGACACCGCCACTACGATAATCAGGCTAATCAGCAGGCCCATCATATTTTTTTCCATGCGAACCGCCTGGAAAAATTCGCCTTTTCGGCTCCGCCAATCCTCAATTTTCCATTGGGATTCCACAAAATATTGCGGCAATTCGGTAATTTGGAACGGATCGCCGAGGAACAGACGATAACCTTGCACCTGATTCGGAGTAATCCGCATCAGCCGCCCGATATCGGCTAAATTGGCAAATACCTCATAGCCGGCGACATCACCATTTTCCGAAAAATAAATATCGCTCACGGTAAACAAACGTTGTACCGGCACACGGCCAAAAGGTGTATATTGGCTGTTTTCCGTGATCATCAAACGAATCTTATCACCCGCCTGCACACCGAGATTGGCGGCAAGCTGAGAACCGATAATCAGTTTAAACCCGCCTTCAGGCAGAAACTGCTCAAACTGCTGTGGAGTTAAATAGTTCAGCAATGCGTCATCGGACGGTTGCCGCACACCAATCACCTGCCCGGCGCTGACACCTTTGACCGTCTGCATAATCACATTGGTGGTATTGATCGGAACCGCTTTTTGCACAAGGGATGGCATAATCGGTGCCTGGTCGGTTAATTCCAGGCGCGAACCGTCTGCCGGCATGAGAATGGCCTGAGGGATACCGGATAACACCTGCTGTTTCTGATGCTGTTCCAGGCCGTTCATCACCGACAGCACAATAATCAATGCCATCACACCGAGCACAATGCCGCAGGAAGCAAGATTCGTCACCAAACGCCCGAAGCGGTCGGCGCTTTTCGCCCGCCAATAACGGACGGCAATATAAAGGGAAACTGGTAAATTCATATCTGTTTTAGGTAAAAATTAAGGACGTTGTGTCAGCACAACGCCCTCACAAATAAAATAACGGAATTATACTTTATTTTCCCGTCGCGACAAACTCCTCAATATTCGACCGCACCTTGTTCACCAAAATGGTCACGGCACTGTCTGACGCCCAGGCGACATGCGGTGTAATCAGCAGATTAGTCATACTTTGAGCGGCAAGGAGCAACGGGTTATCCTTCGCCGGCGGTTCGGTCGCCATCACATCAATAGCGGCACCGCCCAGCCGCCCAGATTTTAATGCTGCCAATAAAGCGGTTTCGTCCACCAACGGCCCGCGCCCCGCGTTAATTAACAACGCTCCCCGTTTGAAAAGTGACAGGGTTTGTTGATTAATTAAATTGCGGCTGTCTTCGGTCAGCGGGCAATGTAATGAAACAATATCCGCCTGGTTTAATACCGCCTCAAAAGGCGTATAACCGGCGCGGCACGCGACTGCCCCTCTGCGTTCCGCGAATAAGACCTTCATGCCCAACGCCGTGGCCAAACGAGCCACTTCGGAACCGAGACTACCCTTGCCGATAATACCAAGCGTTGAACCGCGAATATCGGTGATCGGGTGATCAAAATAGCAAAACTGTTTGCTTTCACCCCATTTTCCTGCCTGCTGATCACGATACCAGCCCGCCAGACTGTGCTTTAAGGAAAAGATTAAACCGATCACGTGTTCAGGCACGGAAACGGATGAATATCCTGCCACATTTTTCACTACGATGCCCAGTTCTTTCGCCGTCGCCAAATCGATGTTATTGGTGCCCGTCGCCGTAAGGGCGATTAACTTTAACCGCGGCAACCGGCTCATAATGTCTCGGTTTAGCACCACTTTGCTGGTGATAATAATTTCAGCATCTTTCGCCCGTTTTAACACTTCATCGGGAGCGGTACTTTCATATTCCACCCATTCATGCGGAAAATTCGGGCGAGGAATAGGAAGATGTGGCGGTAATGCGGTACTATCTAAAAAAACAATTTTCATTGGAAACTCCTTTCAGCTGGTGGATTCCCCATAATGGGGTAATCATCATAACAGGGAACGGCAAAATTTTCCCGGATATTTTATTTTGTAAAGTGCGGTGTCGTTTTGGAGAGTTTTTAACCCAGATAAAACGCTACAATTTTATTTCCGACCTTGCATATGAATTTCCCCGCCTCGAATGTGATCCATATCACATACGTTTATTCTAATGTCTGAAAATAATATTTTTTTATCTCTTATATTACTGCATTAGCACAATACTCTATCCTCATCTCAACAGTACAATACGAATATATTCTTGTTAAATTTAACCGACTAAGTGGGGGGATAATATGCCTATTAAACAAACGCCGTTATATATCAAAGTTCATAAGAACGATAATGTTGCAATTATTGTCAATAGCCACGGTCTGCCCGCCGGAACTAAATTTGATGACGGATTAGTGTTGGTAGAACATGTTCCGCAAGGTCATAAAGTTGCTCTTATTGATATCCCTGCAGACGGAGAAATTATACGTTATGGTGAAATCATAGGTTACGCGGTGAAAAATATAAGGCAAGGCTCATGGATAGACGAATCATTGGTAAAGCTGCCTGAAGCACCTGCATTAGATAGTTTACCGTTAGCCACGCGTCCGATGCCTGAACAGGTTCCTTTAAGAGGATATACTTTTGAAGGGTATCGCAATAAAGATGGCAGTGTGGGAACCAAAAACATGTTGGGCATTACCACCAGTGTACATTGCGTCGCGGGCATCGTTGATTATGTCGTTAAACTTATCGAACGAGAGTTGCTGCCCGATTACCCGAACGTTGACGGTGTTGTCGGCCTGAACCACCTATACGGCTGCGGCGTCGCGATTAATGCGCCTGCTGCAATTGTACCGATTCGTACAATCCACAATATTGCCTTAAATCCTAATTTTGGCGGTGAAATTATGGTAATAGGTTTAGGTTGTGAAAAATTACAACCCAGCCGTTTGTTGGCAGGCACAGCGGATGTTTGCCCAATCTCGTTAGAAGAAGCCTCAATTGTCAGCCTACAGGACGAACAACATGTTGGTTTTCAATCAATGGTTTCCGCTATATTGGAAACGGCCAAAAAACATTTAGCGAAATTAAACTTGCGCAAACGTGAAACTTGTCCGATTTCGGATTTAGTGATTGGAGCGCAATGTGGTGGTAGTGACGCTTTTTCCGGAGTAACGGCAAATCCGTCCGTAGGGTATGCGGCTGATTTATTTGTGCGTGCGGGCGCCACATTTATGTTCTCGGAAGTAACCGAAGTCCGTGATGCCATTCACTTGCTTACACCTCGCGCGGCAACCGTTGAGGTCGGTAAACGCCTATTGGAAGAAATGAAATGGTATGACGATTATCTCGATCAGGGAAAAACGGACCGTAGTGCCAATCCTTCGCCGGGCAATAAAAAAGGGGGATTAGCGAATGTCGTCGAGAAAGCATTAGGTTCTATTGCCAAATCGGGTAGTTCCCAAATCGTTGAAGTCTTATCTCCGGGACAACGTCCGACTAAAAAAGGGTTAATTTATGCCGCAACACCCGCAAGTGATTTTGTCTGCGGAACACAACAGCTTGCATCTGGTATCACCGTGCAATTATTTACCACCGGCCGCGGTACGCCTTATGGTTTAGCCGCCGTTCCCGTCATTAAATTATCAACCCGTACCGATTTATACCAACGCTGGTTTGATTTAATTGATATTGATGCCGGAACCATCGCCACAGGCGATGAAACCATTGAACAAGTCGGTTGGCGTATCTTCAAGGAAGTTATTGAAGTAGCTAGCGGACGTAAAAAAACTTGGTCGGATCAATGGGGATTGTACAATGCACTCTCAGTATTCAATCCGGCTCCCGTTACTTGATTTAAATATATGGCATACGACAAGGCTTTATTTGTAAAAGATCAGATTTAATCCGTACCTCGTCCACTTTGTCAGCGTCTTGAAGCGGGTAAAGTGCGGTGCTGTTTCCGGCAGTTTTGGATGTAGTACCGCCCTTTAAATTATTCTCCACTCAATCCATCATATGTAATGCCATATAAAGCAAAAACCTATCATCCGTTTTGGTTAAATCCAGTCCTGTAAGATCTGATATTTTATTTAAACGATATTCTAATGTGTTTCTATGAATATAAAGTGCTTTTGCCGTTGCAATCGTCTGCATATTATTTTCAAACCAGGCATGAATCGTTTTGGTTAAAACACCATTATTATCCATTATCTGTAATTTTTTGATCGGTCTTTCCAATTCGTCTTTTTGCCATCCGTCTTTAAGCTGAGCAAGTAATACGGGTAAAATTAAATCTTGATAATTATAAATCCGTTGGTTAGGTAAGCGGGATTTACCTACTTGCAATGTTGTTTTTGCCGTACGATAAGATAATGCAATGGCATTGTCTCCCGTGAAATAGTTTCCTAATGCAATACGGGCATTAAGTTTTGCACTTTCACTCATCCGTGAAGAAAGCGTATTCACCCGTTCAATATGAACCTTTGGATCCCAACGTCCATATTGATTTAATGCGGGTTTTAAAATTACCAATTCGGTTAAAGAAAGTACGGCCACTAAATTATCACGCTCAGGATTCTTCAATAATTCTTGCAAATTCTGTAATTCCGCCCGTGCGTTTTCAATACCCAATTGCCCGCTATCGATTTCTATAATACAGGCTATCCTAGGCAGTGATAAATCAACACCTAGTTGGTTTGCCCATTCAACCAGACTGGGACTGATACTTTCCGCTTCTATTAAATTTAGCACTAGCTCTTCTTTTAAGCGGGTGTCCTGAGCCAGGATATTAAACAGCCGGGCTTGTTCCAACATCATTTCGGCCGTTATACAAACTAATTTACCAAACTCTTTCAAGCTGGCCGGATCACCCGTTAAACCAATAACGCCGACAATTTGTCCGTCAACGTGCAAGGGCAGATTAATTCCCGGTCGGACACCATGTAAACTGTGAATGACCGCTTCATCGATATCAACCACTCTACCCTGAGATAATACAAGAAGTGCACCGTCATGTATTTCGCCGATACGATTAATATCACCACTGGCAATAATTTTACCTTTAGCATCCATAATATTTACGTTGCAGTCGATAATATCCATTGTTCGTTCAACAATTTTCTGAGCCAATTTTACATCAAGTAAATAAGGTGACATTCTTCATTACTTCCTGTTTTTTATCTCAAGCTGCAGTGTATTTTTTCACAATTTTATTTTTAGCAATTGTGCGACATTCCTTGCAGTTAATACTAAATTAGTTTCAGCTTCTTCTATTGCTTCCGATAATGTGCAACATTTATTCAAAATACTGAACACGGCATCAATACCATAGTCATACACAACTTCAATTTGCCGCCCCAAACTGCCGGCAATAACGATAACAGGTACATTATATTTTTTCGCCGTTGCTGCCACGCCAATCGGTACTTTTCCTTTGATACTCTGGTAATCGATTCGTCCTTCACCGGTTATAACTAAATCCGCCTCTTTGATTTTCTCCTCCAGTCCCAATAACTCGATAATAATACCGATACCGCTTTTTAATTTACCATTCAAGAAACCCGCAAAAGCGGCGCCTAATCCCCCGGCGGCTCCCGCGCCCGGTAAATTTTTCACATCAATATTTAAATATTGTTTGATAATATCCGCATAATGATTTAATGCGGAATCAAGTTCTTCCACCATTTGAGGAGTCGCTCCTTTTTGAGGTCCAAAAACAGCCGAGGCCCCTTGCGGACCGACAAGCGGATTTGTAACATCGCATGCAACTTCAAAATTACAATCTTTCAAACGTTTATCAATACCGGAAATATCAATCTTCGTTAATTTAGCCAGTTCAGCACCGCCATAACCTAATTCCATTCCGTTTTTATCTAATAATTTTACTCCTAAAGCCTGAAGCATACCGGCACCGCCATCATTGGTCGCACTACCGCCTAAGCCGATAATAAAATGCCTCGCTCCTTTATCCAGAGCGGATAAAATAAGTTCTCCCACTCCGTAAGTAGTGGTAATACAAGGATTACGCTTTTCTATAGGAACCTGTTCTAAGCCGCTTGCCGCGGCAATTTCAATAAATGCGGTCGAATTATCTTGTGATAATCCCCAAAATGCTTCTATAGTTTCACCTAATGTTCCAATGACATTAAGCTTAATAAATTGGCCATCTGTTGCTTCTACCATTGTGGTAACCGTACCTTCTCCGCCATCGGCAACAGGTACTTTTATATATTCAGCCTGCGGAAAAATTTGCTTAAAACCTTCTTCAATTTTATTTGCAACTTGCATAGCCGAAAGGCTTTCTTTATAAGAATCTGGTGCAATAACAACTTTCATATTTTTTCCTATTATTTTAGTTATAAGATGTTGTGGTAAGTAGTAGATGCAGCAAGATGACCGGAGCTACTGCATCTACTCAACTTATTAGAAACGTTTGATTTCCGTATCCGCTAATTTTTCGTAGTAACGAGCCAAAGCGCTATGATCCAATTGATCATCACCGGCTATTTTTAATGCTTGCATCATTTCCATCACGACAGCAGTCAATGGCAGATATGCTCCCACACCGTGAGAAGTATCCAGTGCGTTAGTTAAATCTTTAATGTGAAGATCAATGCGGAAACCCGGTTTAAAATTACGATCAAGCACCATCGGTGCTTTCGCATCTAACACGGTACTGCCTGCCAAACCACCCCGAATGGC
Organism: Pasteurellaceae bacterium LIM206; assembly: GCA_032586195.1. Lineage (GTDB taxonomy): Bacteria > Pseudomonadota > Gammaproteobacteria > Enterobacterales > Pasteurellaceae > JAWHQP01. The sequence continues at coordinate 62,871 of JAWHQP010000006.1, forward strand.
CTGATATACTAATTCGGGATCAACTCCCGCCTTCGTAGCCAGCATTAATGCTTCCGACATTGCCGCAATGTTTAGCGCTACAATGACTTGGTTGGCCAATTTAGTTACATTACCGGCTCCAATGCTGCCCGTATAAACTACAGAACCCGCCATTGCCTTCATAATATCGTAATATTTGTCAAAGATATCTTTTTTACCGCCGACCATCACCGACAACGTACCGTCAATTGCTTTGGGTTCTCCGCCGCTTACCGGAGCGTCGAGCATTTCGATCCCATGTTTTTCCAATTCCGCATAAATTTCACGGCTTGCCAGTGGAGCGATAGAACTCATATCAATAAGCACGCTACCTTTTTTAGCCCCTTCAATTACGCCGTTCTCACCTAATACGGCTGATTTAACGTGTGGCGAGTTGGGTAGCATAGTGATAATTACATCTGTTTGTTCGGCAACTTCTTTGGAATTCGCTGCTGCGGTGGCGCCCGCCGCCACAACATCTTTTACCGCTTCTTGATTAAAGTCCGTTACAACCAAGGAGTAACCCGCTTTAAGAAGGTTTTTACTCATTGGGCGACCCATGATACCTAATCCGATAAATCCGATTTTCATAGTTTGTCCTCTTTCATTTAACAAGTTTAGGAGATATAAATTGCAAGCAATTTACTTTTTAAAAATATTACATAATTTTTGAGTAGCTGCACGAAACACGCCAAGATCACTACCAACCGCGACAAAAGTCGCGCCCCATTCTAAATAGCGTCTTGCGTCTTCTTCTATCGGAGCAAGAATACCCGCCGGCTTATTATGTTTTTTGGCAGCCTCAAAAATATGTCTAATTACTTTCTGTACTTCCGGATGATTCGGTTGACCTAAATAACCTAAAGCGGCAGAAAGGTCTCCCGGTCCTACAAAAAGACAATCAACTCCCTCAACTGCAGCGATTTCATCCACATTATCAACACCTAATTGACTTTCAATCTGAACAATAACGCCGATGTTGTCGTTAATAACTTTGAAATAATCCGGTATGGTGGCATAACCGTTATTGCGATGTGATACCGAAACTCCCCGAATACCCACCGGAGGATAACGCGTGGAGGCTACTGCCTGCAGAGCGTCTTTCTTAGTTTCCACATAAGGCACTAAAATATTATAAAATCCGATATCAAGTAAACGTTTTATAATAGCAGGTTCATTCTCAGGTGGGCGCACGATCGGCATACTACGGCTATCTTTCAGCGCCATTAATTGCGGGATAAATGATAGAACATCATTCGGCGCGTGTTCACCATCTAATAATAACCAATCAAACCCGGCTAATCCCAATACTTCCGTTGAAATAGGACTTCCCAACGCTGACCAGCATCCTATTAATGTTTCACCATTTAACAGTTTACGACGAAATTCATTCGGTACATATTTTTCATTCATTATTCTGTCCTCAAATAATTTATCTGTAAAAAAGTCTAATTAGTTTAATTTAAATAAGCACTGTGCTAATGCATAAACATTAACCCTTTCTCAGCAGATAAAATATGGAAATGCACAAATTATTAACGTACATTCTAAAACCTCAATAAAAATAATCTCCAGTCTATTTATATAGTACACAACAAGACTAAATATTTTTTGTGACTTTGATCACATTTACCTGTGCCAACGCACAAATATTTTCCAAAAATTCAATTCATATTCTTTCTTTTCGTCAATTATTTCACTATTTCTATTTTTTATAATGCAATTAATAAATGCTACTGAAATATATAGGAGATATCTTATGGTTATGACAAACTTACGTCGTAAAATTTGCGGCTTTCATGAAGATAGATCTAACGTACGTTGGGGAATTGTCGTTCTACTCTTTCTGGTCACTGCCATAAACTATGGTGATCGTGCCACTCTCGCTATTGCGGGTAAGCCGATGTCGGATGTTCTCGGTATTGATGCCGGCGGTATGGGATGGGTATTTTCGGCATTCTCCTGGGCTTATGTATTAGGTCAATTACCCGGAGGTTGGTTATTAGATCGTTTCGGCTCTAAAAAAGTTTATTTCTTCGGTATCCTATTCTGGTCAATTTTCACGTTATTACAAGGAGCCGTAGGTCTGTTTTCCGGAGCTTGGGCATTGATCATTTTATTCTCCTTGCGTTTTTTAGTAGGTCTTGCCGAGTCACCGTCATTCCCCGGTAACAGCCGTATTGCTGCAGCATGGTTTCCTGCGAAAGAACGTGCGACGGCAGTCGCTATATTTAATTCGGCTCAATATTTCGCTACGGTAATCTTTGCGCCGATTATGGGTTGGCTAACCACAGAAGTCGGTTGGGAATCCGTGTTTATCTTCATGGGGGGAATCGGATTATTAATTGGTATCGTATGGTTAAAAGTAATCTATCCACCCAAACAACATCCTTATATATCTAAACAAGAATTAGACTATATTGAAGCGGGCGGAGCTTTAACCAATATGGACCAATTCCAAGAATCCGGCAAAAACGAAGGCCCTAAACTCGGATATATCAAGCAATTATTAAAAAACCGAATGATGATCGGCGTATATTTAGGTCAATACTGTATCAACTGCTTAACCTTTTTCTTTATAACGTGGTTTCCCGTATATCTCGCAACCGAACGCGGCCTGGACTTAAAATCCGTAGGTTTTATCGCAGCAATTCCCGCAATCTGCGGCTTCTTGGGAGGACTAACCGGTGGTGTAATTTCCGATGCTTTAATGAAAAAGACACATTCATTGGCAATTGCCCGTAAAACCCCTATCGTATGCGGTATGTTGTTATCAATGACGATGGTTATCTGTAATTACGTTGATTCAATCTATCTCGTTGTACTGTTTATGTCATTAGCATTTTTTGGTAAAGGCGTGGGAGCATTGGGATGGGCGGTAATGGCGGATACCGCGCCGAAAGAAATCAGCGGATTGGCCGGTGGCTTATTTAATATGTGCGGCAATATTTCAGGTATTTTATCTCCAATCGCAATCGGTTATATCGTAAAACATACCGGCCACTTTGAATATGCATTGGTCTTCGTTGCAGCGCATGCATTAATCGCGGCATTCAGTTTCTTATTTATCGTCGGACCAATTAACCGTATGGAATTAAAAAAATAGATATAAATAGATTAGTACCGCTATATAAAAGGGAGGATAAAATTATGAATACTCAATCAGTTCCGCTGATTACCAAAATGCAGGTTATTCCCGTTGCCGGTCACGATAGTATGTTAATGAACGTAGGAGGAGCCCATTCCCCTTATTTTACCCGCAACATCGTTATTCTTACGGATAACGCCGGTCATACGGGAGTAGGTGAAGCGCCCGGGGGAGAGACTATTTTAAATGCGTTACAAGAGGCCATTCCATATGTAGAAGGACGCCCGATATCCATTTTGAACCGCATAGTAACAGATATGCATAATGGTTATCTTGATGCCGATTATGATACTTTCGGCAAGGGCGCCTGGACATTTGAATTACGCGTTAACGCGGTTGCCGCACTGGAAGCCGCCCTCCTTGATCTAATGGGACAATTTCTGCATGTTCCCGTTGCTGAGCTGCTTGGCCCGGGAAAACAACGTGATGAAGTTACCGTTTTAGGCTATTTATTTTATATCGGTGACGACAAAATTACGTATTTACCTTATCAACAGCCGGTATCGGGGAAACACGAATGGTATAAAATCCGACGACAAAAAGCGATGAACACGCAATCCGTGCTTGAATTAGCCGCCGCTTCCAAAGATCGTTACGGTTTCAAGGATTTTAAACTTAAAGGAGGCGTATTTGAGGGACAAAAAGAAATTGAAACGGTTAAAGAACTGAAAAAACATTTCCCGGACGCAAGGATTACACTCGATCCGAATGGTTGCTGGTCACTGGATGAGGCAGTTCAATTATGTAAAGGACTTAATGACATACTGACATACGCGGAAGACCCTTGCGGTGCCGAAAACGGCTATTCGGGACGAGAAATTATGTCCGAATTCCGTAAAGCGACCGGCATCCCTACCGCCACCAATATGATCGCGACAAACTGGCGTGAAATGGGACATGCCATAATGTTACAAGCTGTTGATATTCCGCTTGCGGATCCTCATTTCTGGACATTAAGCGGTGCCAGCCGTGTCGCGCAATTATGTCATGAATGGGGATTGACTTGGGGTTGTCATTCCAACAACCACTTTGATATCTCTCTTGCCATGTTTACTCATGTAGGCGCAAGTGCTCCGGGCAATCCGACGGCATTGGATACCCATTGGATTTGGCAGGAAGGTGATTTCTACCTAACCAAAAACCCACTGGAAATCAAAGACGGTAAGATCAAGCTGAATGACAAACCCGGTTTAGGCATTGAACTTAATATGGAACATGTCTTACAAGCCCACGAGCTATATAAAAAGCTTCCCTGCGGTGCACGTAATGATGGTATCCCGATGCAATTTTATTATCCGGGCTGGAAATTTGATCGAAAACGTCCGGCAATGGTTCGTTAACCCGAGCAGTATGCGAAATAATAATCCGAGCGATATCTCAAAAAAGTGCGGTGCTTTTTTTCGGAGTTTTATCAAATTAGCAATTTAGACAAGAAAGAGGTTTACTTATGAACACGCCAATTATTACCGAAATGCAGGTTATTCCTGTAGCCGGTCACGACAGCATGTTACTTAACCTGAGTGGAGCGCATTCGCCCTACTTCACACGTAACATCGTTATTTTAAAAGACAATGACGGGAATACCGGTGTCGGTGAAGTACCGGGAGGTGAAAAAATCCGTCAGACATTAGAAGAAGCCAAGCCGTTGGTTATCGGCAAAACAATAGGTGAATACAAAAATGTAATGACCCTTGTTCGCAATACATTCAATAACCGTGACACCGGAGGCCGCGGTTTACAAACTTTCGATTTGCGTACCGCTATTCACGTGGTAACGGCGATTGAAGCCGCTATGTTAGATCTGCTGGGGCAATATTTAGGTGTAACCGTCGCGACATTATTAGGTGACGGTCAACAGCGTGAGGCGGTAGAAGTGTTAGGTTATTTATTCTTTATCGGTGATCGCAAAAAAACCTCTCTCGCCTACCAAAGCCAGGAAAATGACCCGTGCGAATGGTATCGTATTCGTCACGAACAGGCGTTAACGCCGGAATCCATCGCCCGCCTCGCCGAAGCGGCATATGAAAAATACGGTTTCAGAGATTTCAAGCTTAAAGGCGGCGTATTAAACGGCTTTGAAGAAGCCGAAGCCGTTACCGCAATTAAAAAAGCTTTCCCTAAAGCACGCGTTACACTGGATCCTAACGGTGCATGGTCATTGGACGAAGCAATCAAAATCGGAAAATCATTAAAAAATGTTTTAGCTTATGCGGAAGATCCTTGCGGTGCCGAACAAGGGTATTCAGGTCGGGAAATTATGTCCGAATTCCGTCGCGCGACGGGTTTACCGACGGCGACAAACATGATCGCGACAGACTGGCGCCAAATGGGACACGCTATTTCATTACAATCCGTCGATATTCCGCTGGCTGATCCCCACTTCTGGACAATGCAGGGCTCCGTTCGTGTCGCGCAGATGTGTAATGAATGGGGTTTGACTTGGGGTTCACATTCCAATAATCACTTTGATATTTCACTAGCCATGTTCACTCATGTCGCGGCGGCGGCACCGGGAAATATTACCGCGATCGATACCCATTGGATCTGGCAAGAAGGAAACCAACGCTTAACCAAAGAACCGTTACAAATCAAAGGCGGATTGATTGAAGTGCCTAAAAAGCCGGGATTAGGTATTGAATTGGATATGGCGCAAGTAATGAAAGCAAACGAACTGTATAAAAGTATGGGATTAGGCGCTCGAGATGACGCAATAGCAATGCAATTTTTAATTCCTAACTGGAAATTTGACAATAAAAAGCCTTGTCTGGTACGTTAATCATCAATTGGCAAACCGAATGCTCACCACAGGTGAGCATTTTTACCATCAATTAAACTTCATAAAGGCACTTACGGTATGAGACAAATCACATTAAAAAATGGCGATAAAATAAACAAGCTAGGTATGGGAACCTGGTTTATGGGAGAAAATCAGACCATGCGTCAGGAAGAAATCGCCGCTTTACGCTATGGCATTGAACACGGGGTAAATTTAATCGATACGGCGGAAATGTATGGTAACGGACGTTCTGAACGCCTGATTGGAGAAGCCATCGCGCCTTTTGCCAGAGAATCACTTTATTTAATATCCAAGGTATTGCCATCAAACGCCAATAAACGCCGAATGGAACAGTCGTGCAACGCTTCGCTCGCGGCATTGAATACCGATTATATTGACATGTATTTATATCACTGGCGCGGCGGCACCCCATTGGAAGAAACGGTTGATATGTTAGAGCACCTGAAGGGAAAAGGAAAAATCCGGGCCTGGGGCGTATCCAATTTTGATGTTGAAGATATGCAAGAACTGCTAGAGTTACCGGCCGGAAAGCATTGTCAAATAAACGAGGTACTTTTTCATTTAGGTTCCAGAGGTATTGAATACGCACTGAAACCGTTGCAAGACAAAAAAGGCATTCCGACTCTGGCCTATTGCCCTTTAGCTCAGGCAGGCTCATTGCAGCGGAAATTACTTCGTAATCCGGAAGTCAATAAAATTGCCCAAGAATTAAATTGTTCGGTCTATCAGGTACTCTTATTATTTGTGTTATCGCAACCCAATATGATTGCAATTCCCAAAGCCTCGAAACTATCTCATATGCAAGAGAATATTGCCTGTTTGGAAATGAAACTGGAACCGAACCAATTGGCGCGTCTGAACGCGGCATTTCCTTCTCCAACCGGGCGAACCCGCTTGGATATCGTCTAAGCGATAAAGTGCGGTGTTAAAAAACCGAGTTTTGAAAAGCCCGACCAATATAAAAAGTCGCAAAAACGACACCGCACTTTGTACGGCTAAGCGATTCCTTTCCTTATATATTTCTCACTATTGCGCATTTTTACCGAGAGCGTTATGCTAATGCTCCTGTCAAACTAAAAGGAAATTTCCGTGAAATTCAAACCAGTATTTTTTAAAGCCGCCTTCCTGGCTGTCGCGCTTGCCTGTTCCGGCTATGCCCTCGCCGATCGTCAGATCACCGACCAATTAGGCAGACAGGTGACTATTCCTGATAAAGTCAATCGTGTGGTGGCATTGCAGCATCAAACCGCCAATCTGCTAGTACAATTAAAGGCAAAGGATAAAATCGTCGGTCTGCTGTCCAGCTGGAAAAAACAACTCGGCGCCGGCTATGTCCGCCTTGCTCCCGAATTCGCTTCATTGCCTATGCCCGGCGATCTGAACCAAGTCAATATCGAAAGCCTGCTTGCGTTAAAACCACAAGTGGTGTTTGTTGCCAATTATGCGCCGAGAGAAATGATCGAACAAATTGAACAGACCGGCATCGCCGTGATTGCGATTTCCCTGCGTCAGGATCAGAAAGGCGAGGAAAATAAAGTCAATCCGACCATGAACGATGAAGAAACCGCCTATAACGAGGGCTTAAAACAAGGCATCAGCCTGATCGGCGAAGTGGTGAACCACCCTGATGACGCCAAAAAACTGATCGATTATACCTTTAGCCAACGGGCGATTACTGCGGATCGGTTGAAGAATCTGCCGGCGGACAAACGCGTGCGAGTTTATATCGCCAATCCTGATCTCAATACCTATGGTGCCGGTAAATACACGGGGTTAATGATGAAGCACGCGGGGGCGGAAAACGTCGCGGCAAAAGATATTAAAGGCTTTAAACAAGTATCCATCGAACAAGTGCTGAATTGGAATCCTAGCGTCATCCTGGTGCAGGATCGCTATCCGCAGGTGGTTGAGCAAATCAAAACGGATTCCGCCTGGGCGCCTATCGACGCGGTTAAAAATCAGCGGGTTTATTTAATGCCCGAATACGCCAAAGCCTGGGGCTACCCGATGCCGGAAGCGTTGGCAATCGGCGAATTATGGCTGGCGAAAAAACTTTATCCCGAGCTCTTTGCCGACATTGACATGGACGCAAAAGCAAACGCCTATTACCAACAATTCTACGGCATGCCGTACAGCAAATAATGTTAGGTTATATTTCCGCGCGAAATCACCGATATTTGATGATATTGCTGATTTTTCTCGTTTTCGGCACCGCACTTTTTGCCCTCACGGTGGGAACCTTTCCCATCGGTATAAGTAAATTGTTGGATATTCTGTTTTCCGTTAATCACGCCGATTTCAACACCACCGAACAGCATGTGATCTGGAATGTGCGTTTACCGCGGATTCTGACCTCATTACTGGCGGGAGCCGCGCTGGCACTGAGCGGAGCGACACTGCAAGGCGTGTTTCATAATCCGCTGGTTGATCCGCATATTATTGGCGTTACTTCAGGGGCGGCATTCGGCGGTTGTTTGGCTATTCTGCTCGGCTTTTCCCCGGCGGGATTAATGCTTTCCACCTTTTCATTCGGCTTACTGACTTTAATACTGGTCTATTTCGTCGCCGCCCTGATGGGGAAAGAAAACCGTATTGTACTAATCTTGGCGGGCGTAATTTTGAACGGCTTTTTCAGTGCGCTGGTCAGCCTGATCCAGTATTTATCCGACAATGAAGAAGTGCTGCCCAGTATTGTATTCTGGCTGTTGGGTAGTTTCACTACGGCGAACTGGTCGAAATTATTGTTGTTCGCCGTGCCGGTGCTGATCGGCGGCTACACGCTGCTGCGTTTGCGCTGGTTTATTAATTTGCTATCGCTCGGTGATACCCAAGCCAAAATGTTAGGCTTATCCGTCGGCAAAATCCGTTGGTTTACCCTCTCGCTGTGTGCGGTGATTGTAGCGTCACAGGTAGCGGTCAGCGGCAGCATTGGTTGGATCGGGCTGATTATTCCGCATATTACCCGCTTTTTAACCGGTGCCGATCACCGCCGTCTGCTGCCCGTGGCAATGCTGCTCGGCGCTATTTTCATGCTGTTGGTTGACACTTTAGCCCGCACTCTCACTGCCGCCGAGGTGCCGGTCGGAATTATTACGGCGATTTTCGGCGCTCCGATTTTCACTCTGTTGTCGCTTAAAACATTCCGCCGCTATCAAAGGGAAAACGCCCATGATTAATTTAAGCGTAGAAAATATTGAATACGGTTACCGTTCCGCTCTGTTCAGACCGATGAGCTTTCACTGCCGGTCGGGTGAAATAATGGCCGTTTTAGGAACTAACGGCAGGGGCAAGACTACCCTGCTGCATTCACTGATTGGCGTGCTTCCGTTATTGAAAGGCAATATCCGTGCGAAAGGAAAAATCGGTTTTGTGCCGCAGCACTTTTCCTCGCCCGACTACGAAGTGCTGGATATCGTGCTGATGGGACGCGCGGCACAAATCGGAGCCTTCGGACTGCCCGGCCGGCAGGATAAGAAAATAGCATTACAGGCATTAGCGAAACTCGGGTTGACTGAGCTGGCGCACCATAATATTAACCAACTCTCGGGCGGACAACGTCAACTGGTATTGATCGCGCGGGCTTTAGCCACGGGCTGCCGCAATCTGATTCTGGACGAACCCACTTCAGCGCTGGATATTCATAATCAACAATTAGTGTTAAATCTGCTTTACCAATTAGCCAAAGAACAGCGTCTAACGGTTATTTTCACCACTCACGATCCTTACCACGCCTTATGTGTTGCCGATTTAACCTTGTTATTAATGCCGCAACGTTACTGGCTGCAAGGTACGACAACAAAAATCCTGACCGAACAAAATTTACGGCGGGCCTATAATATGCCCATTAAATACGGCATGGTAGCGGAACAACGGGTTCTAACGCCCATTTTTACCATTGACAAAGAACGGCATAGTTAGCTTATGGCCTTCGTTCACTAAATCAAAAAATGAAAAACAAAAGCGCGGTGCTGTTTTAGCGAGTTTTGTATTGACAAAACTCCTCAAAATGACACCGCACTTTTTGGCAAAATCAATAGCCTAAAGTTTTGCCGTCAGGGTTGCGAGGGTCGGAATAGCCGTAAAAACCTTTATCGCCGGCCTGAATAATCTGAATGCGCCCCATTGCCGCTTTTTCCGCTACCTTATGTCCTTTTGCCTGTAGTAACGCGATAGTATCCGGGCTGATGCCTTCTTCAATGCGTAATTCATCCGGCAGCCATTGATGATGCACTCGAGGCGTAACGATAGCTTCGGCGGGATTCATTTTATGATCTATCGTATTGACGATACTCTGCAATACCGTGGTAATAATGCGGGCGCCGCCCGGACTGCCGGTGACCAGCCAAGGTTTGTTATGTTGTAACACAATGGTTGGCGTCATGGAAGAAAGCGGGCGTTTATTCGGCGCAATCGCATTGGCTTCACCGCCAATTAAGCCGAAACCGTTCGGCACGCCGGGTTTGGCCGAGAAATCATCCATTTCATCGTTTAACAGAATTCCCGTCCCTTCGGCAACAATGCCGCTGCCGAAATTAAAGTTGAGGGTATAGGTTACCGCCACCGCATTGCCTTGCTTGTCCATCACGGAAAAATGCGTGGTCTGATCGCTTTCATAGGGTTGTGGCTTGCCGGGCTTGATATCAACCGCCGGGCGGGCTTTATTTTCATCAATGCCTTTAATTAAGGAGCGGGCATAATCCTTTGATGTGAGCCCTTTTACCGGAATTTTTACGAAATCAGGATCACCTAAATATTCACTGCGATCGGCATAAGCCAATTTCATGGTTTCCGCCAAATAATGAATTTCCTTTGCGCTGTTTACACCAAAATCCGCTACAGGATAATTCTCCAGCATATTCAGCATTTGTACCAAATGCACACCGCCTGAACTCGGCGGCGGCATGGTGATGACCTGATAATCGCGATAGTCACCCACAATCGGTTGACGTTCCACCGCACGATAGTTTTTCAAATCCTCGCGGGAAATTAAGCCACCGTGCTTCTGCATTTCGGCCACAATCTTAGCGGAAATATCGCCTTCATAAAACGCTTTCGCCCCTTGTGCGGCGATAGCTTTCAAGGATTGGGCAAGATCCTTCTGTACCAGTAGCTCACCGGCGGCCAGTGGTTTTCCCTGTTTGAAAAAAATGTCCGTGCTACTCTTCCATTTAGCGAGATTATCTTTTTCCACCATCAGCATATCCGCCAGCGTTTTACTCACCGGATAACCCTGTTCCGCTAATTTAATCGCCGGCGCCATTACCGTTTCCAACGGTAAGGAACCCCATTTTGCTAAAGCATAGGTCAAGCCGGCCACAGTGCCCGGTATGCCGACGGCTTGGTGAGAATAAAGGGATTTGCCGTCAATAAGATTTCCGTCTTTATCAAGATACATATCACGGCTCGCCTTAGCGGGCGCGGTTTCACGGAAATCAACGGTAGTATTTGTTCCTGATTTTGCATCATGCAGTACCATAAAGCCACCGCCGCCGATATTACCCGCGTTCGGCAGGACCACGGCAAGAGCGAAACCTACCGCCACTGCGGCATCAATCGCATTACCGCCCTGTTGTAGAATATCCACTCCTACCCGGGTTGCTAACTCTTGTTCGGAAGCGACCATGCCATTTTCAGCATAAATCGGATGGAAAATGTCATATTCGTTATCATATTTCTGTGCCGCCACCGCGGCGGTAGTCGGTTGCGAAGCAGGTGAAGCCGGCAGATTGATCGGATAAGCCAAAACCATTACAAGCGAAAGCGCGCTAACCGCAAGTTTCTTTCTTATTTGTTTTTGCATAATCATTTCCTTATTTTATTAATTATCTGATTAATAAATAATCAGAAATTCTAAGCTAAGCGATTTCCCGCCGGAAAGCAACAAAAAATAAAGCCATATACGCCGAAATCACGGCAATATTCTATTGAAATTACGAATTTTGCCGCCATAATGAGCGAGAATACCGACATTAATTATCGGTATTCCATTTTGTTTATTTATGTTTGTTTTATAGGAATATTCCCAATGATGAGAATTCTCTTATTTTTAGCCACCAATGCCGCGGTTTTAGTGGTGTTTAATATTATTTTGAGCCTGACCGGAATCCGTGCTCAGGATGCTGCGGGCTTATTGATTATGGCTGCGCTATTCGGTTTTGCCGGCTCTATCATTTCTCTGTTAATGTCAAAACGCAGTGCATTAGCCGCAGTGGGGGCAGAAATCATTACCCAACCGCGTAACGCAACGGAACAGTGGTTGCTGCAAACGGTGCATAACCAGGCAGAACGAGCCGGTTTGCCAATACCTGATGTGGCGATTTATCATTCCAATGATGTGAACGCGTTTGCCACGGGTGCAAGCAAAAATAATTCGCTGGTGGCGGTCAGCACGGCGCTTTTAAGCAATATGACCCGCGACGAGGCGGAAGGTGTGCTGGCCCATGAATTAAGTCATATAAAAAACGGTGATATGGTTACCATGACCCTATTACAGGGCGTGCTTAATACTTTCGTGATTTTTGCCGCCCGAATGATTGCCAGAGCAGTGACAAGCGGTCGTAACGATGAAGAAAACAGTTCCTCCGGCATCTATTATTTAGTTGCTATGGTACTTGAATTAGTCTTTGGATTCTTGGCCAGTATGATTGCCATGTGGTTCTCTCGTTTCCGTGAGTTCCGTGCTGATGCGGGTTCGGCGGAATTGGTCGGTAAACAAAAAATGATTGCCGCCCTCAAACGTCTGCAAAAATTACAGGAACCGCACGAATTGGAAGGTCAGCTTGCCGCCTTTGCCATTAACGGCAAAAGAGGCGGACTGGCGTCTTTATTTATGAGTCACCCACCGTTAGAAAAACGCATTGAGGCATTGGAAAACGCTCAAATCATTACTCGCTAAAAGAACAAATCTCACGGCCCCGGCATTGTCCGGGGCTTGACTTGTTAAACATATACCGAAATAAAAAACTCAAAAAAACAGCACCGCACTTTAAACATGCCGCGCACATAAAAAAGCGGTGAATTGAATTCACCGCTTCTGCTCGGATAATATGAATTACTCAACGACTAAGGTTCGGCAAATATTGGTTGAACTGCCTAATACATCGCCTTGAGTTAACAATACTAAGTCACCCGATACCAGGAAACCTTTATCTTTCAATAGCTGAACCGCTGCTTTAGCAGATTCGGAAGTACGGGACTCACCGGAAAATTCCACAGGTGTTACACCGCGTAACAACGCGCAACGATTCAGGGTTGATTCGTTACGAGATAAGGCGAAGATTGGTAAACCTGAACTGATACGTGACATTAATTGTGCGGTATGACCCGAATTCGTCATGGCAATAATTGCCGCGACACCTTCCAAATGGTTAGCGGCATACATGGCCGACATGGCAACGGATTCTTCTATGGTTGAGAATTTCACATCCATACGGTGACGGGAAACATTTACGCTAGGCATTTTTTCGGCACCTAAACAGACTTTCGCCATGGCTGCCACGGTTTCCGACGGATATTGACCCGCCGCGGTTTCGGCGGAAAGCATAACGGCATCCGTACCGTCCAATACCGCATTTGCTACATCCATCACTTCCGCACGGGTCGGCATCGGATTACTGATCATGGATTCCATCATCTGTGTTGCCGTAATCACCACACGGTTTAAACGACGTGAACGACGGATTAATTTTTTCTGAACGCCGACTAATTCCGGATCGCCGATTTCAACACCCAAATCACCGCGGGCAACCATAATGACATCCGACGCCAGAATAATATCATCCATCGCTTCATCGGTTGCCACGGCTTCAGCACGTTCAACTTTAGCCACAATCTTGGTTTTTAAACCGGCCGCTTCAGCTAGGCTGCGCGCATAATTCAAGTCTTCGCCCGTACGCGGGAAAGACACCGCCAGATAATCTACACCGATACGAGCTGCGGTGACGATGTCCGCTTTATCTTTTTCAGTCAAGGCATCGGCTGATAAACCACCGCCTAATTTGTTAATCCCTTTATTGTTTGATAATGGCCCGCCGACGGTCACTTCAGTGAAAACTTTTGTATCCTCGGTGGATAACACTTTTAATTGAACGCGGCCATCATCCAATAACAAGATATCGCCGGGAACCACATCCTGCGGCAGTTTTTTATAATCTAAACCTACGGCTTCCTGATGGCCTTCACCTTTAGGTAACTCGGCATCTAATGTGAATTTATCACCAACGCTTAAGAAAATTTTACCTTCCTTAAAAGTAGAAACACGAATTTTCGGACCTTGCAAGTCACCTAAAATTGCAACATGTTTGCCCAATTTTTTGGCAATTTCGCGTACTTTTTCCGCACGTTGAATATGATCTTCAGGTGAACCGTGAGAGAAGTTCATACGTACGACGTTAGCGCCGGCCGCAATAATTTTTTCTAAGTTATTGCCTTTATCCGTTGCCGGCCCCATAGTACATACAATTTTGGTTCTTCTTAATCTTCTGGACATTCGTTACTCCATTATGTTTAGTGATTTGAAATAAGTATCTGCGGCCGATGGCCCACCATAAAAAACTGGGTGCATTATACGCTGAAAACCCGGCTAAAGCGAGTGCGGGTATCATAAATTTTCTTTGACTTTTGACGAATTTTTTTATTAGATCCCATAAGTTTTATTGCGTTTTTTACAAGGATTTCCAATGAAAGTATTTATCATGCGACATGGTGAAGCGGAAATGCTGGCCGCCTCAGACAAAGCCCGCCACCTGACTGAATATGGCCGCCAACAGGTTTATTCACAGGCAGAATGGTTAAAATCTGTATTGACACAACCCGAGCATATTATTGTTAGCCCTTACACCCGGGCGATAGAAACCTTTGAGCAGATTGATGTCGTCTTTTCCCGGCGGCTTAGTGACAGAGTTGAAGTCTGGGACGGTATCACACCTTACGGTAACTCGGAAATAGTCAGCGATTATCTCGCCACATTGGCAGAAAAGGATCCCAAACTGCAAATATTAATCGTTTCTCATTTGCCTTTAGTAGGGAAAATTGTCGCTGAACTCTGCGGTAAAAATTCCGTTGATTTCTACCCTGCCACCATTGCTCAAGTCGAATGGGATACCGAACATGGTCACGTGGAAAAAATAAAATTCGTCGGCAAAGAATAATTGCTATTCATTTAACCTGTTTATTTTTTAGCACTTATTCCAAGCGACACAAAAATTACTTGTTAAAGAAATTAAAACATTATACTATTACGCCACTTTCCAAGTGCGACTATAGCTCAGTTGGTTAGAGCACCACCTTGACATGGTGGGGGTCACTGGTTCGAGTCCAGCTAGTCGCACCATTTAACCCTTTCAATTATATCTTTTATTCTTACACAGATTGCAAAAACGCCAAAACTTCACTGCGGATCGGAATAGAAGATTGGGCTCCTGTGCGGGTAACACTGATTGCCGCCGCTGCCTGAGCAAAACGGATAGCGTCATCAATAGGTTGACCTTCCAACAATGCCACAACTAAACCACCGTTAAAGGTATCGCCTGCGCCGGTGGTGTCCTTGGCTGCCACTTTAAAACCGGCAATAATTTCACCTTTACCTTGTTGGCTGTAGAATACGCCTTTCGCTCCAAGGGTGATCAGCACGGTTTGGATACCCTTAGCGTGGAACACCTGAGCGGCTTTAAGCGCACCGGCTTGATCCCCCACTTTCACTCCGGTGAGAATTTCCGCTTCGGTCTCATTTGGTGTAATAATATCTACATTTCGCAATAATTCATCGGGCAGCAGTTGAGCCGGAGCGGGATTAAGCACCACTTTGGTTTGGGATTGGCAAGCCAAGGCCGCCGCGGTCATCACACCAGCAAGAGGTGTTTCCAACTGCATTAACAGATAATCCGCCTGCTTGATTTCCTGCGCGAAGTGCTCGACACGGGACGGATCTAGCCTTCCATTTGCTCCGGTAGAAAGCACGATACTATTTTCTCCTGTCTCGGAAACCTGAATCATGGCAATGCCGGTCATTTCACCTTCTACCTGCGTAATGGCATGGATATCAATGCCATCTTGAGCAAAGGCATTCTTCATTGCCCGACCGATATCATCATCACCGATACAGCTGATAAAGCTTACATTGCCGCCCAGTCGAGCGGCAGCTACCGCCTGATTGGCTCCTTTACCTCCATAATTAATTCGATAATGACTTCCTGTCAGCGTTTCTCCCGGCTTGGCAAAATAAGGTACCGAAATAACATGATCCGCATTAATACTGCCGAGGACAGTTAAGTTTTTTTCCATAATATTGTTCCTAATGTTCGAACAAAGTGCGGTGTTATTTTCCGCACTTTTTATTATCTATTTATATAATCAGTCATACCCTGTATCATCACCAATCCGGCAACTGCACCTTGATCCGGAATACCCTGAGCTATAGCGGCATGTACAACGGCTTTGCCGAATTTAGTCCGCATCATTTTGGTGGCTTCAACGCCTTTTCGGGCACCTTCTAATGCGGCAAGGCAAACCTCTTTTAATGAAGCAGCAGGATTTTTTAATAAACATATTTTTGCTTCATCGCTGGCCTTACCAATGCTGTCCAGCACAGTGCGATCCCCCCGTTCACATTTTCCCCTCTTTATAATGCCATCACAAAAACCTTGCAGAAACAGAGATAATCCTTCAGCATCAAGTTTGGTTTTTCCCGCTAATGCTTTGCCGCCATATGCTATACCTGTTCCCATCAGCATACCCATGGTTGAAGGAATAAGATCGCTCATTTCTATTCCAGATTTTTGTATTTTTTTCGATAAATCCGTTTCGTTAATGTTACGTAAGATATCGGGTAAACCGGTAAACCCTTTTTTCATGGTAAGGCCCAGATCGCCATCACCCATGCGGCTGTCCATTTGCCCCAATTCATCGGCGTGTTGCACAAATTGTTTAGCGACAGCTTCAAATAAATCAGGAAGTTGTGCTACGGTAATGTTCATTTTGCTCACCTCACTTAATTTTGCGTATAAAATGGAGTATGCACAGGAGCATCAAACCAATCTTTTAATTCATCATCCACTTTACAGATAGAGATTGAGGCTCCGCTCATTTCCATGCTGGTAGCGAATTCACCGACCCAAGTACGATATACCTTAATGTTTTGATGATTTAAATAAGAAATGACACTATCGGCAAGAATATACAGTTCATCTAATGGTGTGCTGCCTAAACCGTTAATGAGTAAGGCTACTTCCGTTTCAGGTGGACAAGGCATATCCGCCAGTATGGTATCAATACTTTCTTGAGCTATTTCCCGTGCGGTTTTGATTGGGCCGTTCCAAATCCCCGGTTCGCCATGGATTCCCATACCCATCGCCATTTCATTTTCTGCCAACGTAAAGTTAGGAATACCTTTTTCCGGAATAATGCAAGGAGATAAAGCAAACCCGACTGTACGGGTATTTTCTTTGGCTTTCTGTGCGGCATTAAAGACGTCATCTAAAGAACCCATTGCTTTTGCTTTAGCTCCTGCAGCTTTGTACATAAAAAATATACCCGCTACACCACGACGCACATTGATATCCGCATTGCTGGTGACATCATCGGCGCCTACAATACTACGAGTTTTAATATCGTCCATTTCACAACGTTCTGCGGCATCATCAAAAACCATAATATCGCCCGTGTAGTTACCATACAGATAAAGCACACCCGCACCAGATTCAAGTTCTTTGGTTAATTGATAAATTTGTTTGCCTGACGGTGATTGAAACACATTACCTACTCCGCAACCATCCAGCATACCATCACCCACATAACCTAAAAATAGAGGTAAATGTCCGTTACCTCCACCAGTGATAATAGCTACCTTACCCGGCGTTTTGTGTGTAGTACAGTAACATCTTAAATCGTTTGCTATATATTTTACTTGATTTTGATGTACAGCATAGATACCTCTAAGCATATCATCAGTATATTGTTCCGCTTGATTGATAATTTTTTTCATAGCAAGCTCCTATCTGTTTGGTTGTTATAGTTTGAAATGTTTGAAATCTAATTCATCCATTTGACTTATCAGCATTTGTTCTTGTTCAACGGTTAAATCTTCCATCGGGCGACGCATGCCGGCAGTTTGAATAATACCTTCTCTTTTGAGCAATACTTTGTAAGCCGCAATGTTTTTTCCCGTTCCCATCATAATATTATTTAGTATATTGGTTTTTCTCTGAATATCGGCAGCTAACGGATAATTTCCGTGGCTTAATGCATCCCATAATGCGGTGTAATATTCGGCGATACACATGGCGTTACCTGACACTGTTCCCTTGCTTCCCATTACATGGGCAGCAGTTAACATATGATCGGAACCTACAAGCACATCAAATGTATTATGTTGTACGGTCATGAGGTCTTGAATGCGAGTCATATCGGGGAAACTGTATTTGGCACCGATAACATTAGGGCATTGGCTCGAGACCTGCTCGCATACGTATTTATTAATATCATTGACGGCATTTTGTTTGATACCATACAGATAAACGGGAAAATCCTTTGGTACGCTATTCGCCACGGCAACAAAGTAATTAATAAGCCCTTCATCGCTTAATGTATAGAAGCTGGGGGTAACAATCCCGATTCCATCGGCTCCGATCTTAGCAGCGTGTTTAGCAAGTGCGATGGTATCCGATTGATTCCATGCACCAACGTGTATAAATACCGGAACCCGCCCCGCCGTTTGTTTTACTACGGTTTCTGCGACATACTGACGTTCTTCAACAGATAAATACATCATTTCTCCCGTCGTCCCGCATGGATATAAACAATGTAATCCCTTATCAATGCAATAATCCGTCAATCTTTTTAATGATTGTGCATCAATTTTATCATCCTCCGTGAATGGAGTAATCATTGGAATAACAATACCATATAGTTTTTTCATATAAACCTCCGTATTAATTCAGCTTAGTATAACGTTATATTTGTATCGTGATAGATTTCTCAATTACTTTGTTTGAAATTTTTAATTATTCCCCGTATTTGCAATATAACGACTAATAAAAAGAAAATTGCAAGTACAGCAGAAATAGGACGTTCTACAAATACAAGTAAATTACCATCAGATTTCGCCAGTGAAGCCAATAAGTTACGTTCTAACATCGGGCCTAGAATCATACCAAGAATGATTGGAGAAATAGGATAATAATTTTTCTGCAGGATATAACCTAAGATTCCCATGATAAGCATAACGACAATAGCTTCCGGTGAGTTATTAATGGCGAAAGAACCAACGATACTAAAGGTAATAATGACCGGATATAAAATATCTTTATTAATTTGAATAATCTTCTTTAAAAAATTAACTACAATCAGAGCCAATGGAATTAAAGCAATATTAGCGATTAGAAAAATAATAAACACCGCATAAAGTTTATCTGGTTGGAATAAAAACAAAGATGGCCCCGGCTGCATGTCTTTCATATATAGTACACCAATGATAATAGCAGCAGCAGAGTCCCCAGGAATACCGAATACTAAAGAGGGAATCCAGCTGCCGGCAAGACTGGCATTATTACTGCTGGAGGCATCAATAATGGCATCTTGAGATCCTTTACCGTATTGCTCCGGATTTTTGGAAAATTTTTTGGAAATAGCATAAGAAATCCAAGCCGCAATATCGGCACCGGCACCAGGCAAGGCACCGATTAATGTGCCAAGTATACTGCTGCGAGCAATACTTCCTTTACGTTTGTTGATCGCACGTCCGACTCCTTTAAAAATATTTAATCCGGTTTTAGTTTGTAGTTCCGATGCATTAATGGAACGATCAGACTTATGTCTGTTTGCATAATATTCAATAGCACCTGAAATCGCGAATAAACCAATCATTGCCGGAATAAAAGCAATACCTTCATAAAGTGAAACAAAACCGAAAGTAAAACGAGCCTGTCCGGTAAATTCGTCAAATCCGATAGTAGAAATTAAAATGCCGAACAATAAGGTTAATAAACTTTTGGCAATAAATTTACCCGAAATTAAGGTTGCACAGCTTAATCCCAGTAAGGATAGCCACATATATTCAAACGAACTGAATTTCAATGCGAATTGGGCGAGTATCGGAGCCGCAAAGGCAAGAATAATTGTACCGATTATCCCACCGATTACCGAGCTGGTTAAACCCAAACCAAGCACTAAGTTTACCTTTCCTTGTTTGACTAAAAGATAAGAATCATCTACATAGGCGGCGGAAGCAGGGGTGCCGGGAATATGCAGTAACGCGCCGGGAATATCCCCTGCATAAATGGAAGAAGCACCGACAGAGATCATTAAAGCAAGAGCAGGAACCGGTTCCATAAAAATGTAAATGGTACCATTAGGGCAACTGCCATCGTAGCGGTTAATCCGGGGATAGAACCGACAAATAATCCGAATAACCCAGCGGCTATAATGGCTATAATTGAATTTAAATCAATATAGGATAATGCATTAATTAAAATATCCATGATTTAACTCCTTCTTCCAATAAAATTCCTTGAGGAAGTGAAACCTGTAAAACCTGAGCAAAGAGCAAATAAATTCCGACAGAGACTAAAATTAAGAAAAGTGCGGTGCTGAATTTATGAGTTTTTATTAAAGGAATTGTCATCAAAATTAAGATTAGACTTGTTGTAATGATAAAGCCTAAAATATCGGAACATAAGACATAAAAGACAATACTAACAAATACGAATGACACAGCCAGTAATTCCCGACGAATATTAATAGATTGGAATACATACTCTTTTCGCATGTTGACTTCCATAAGAAAGTCAATGACTGAGAAAACGGCAACCAGTATCCCGATTATCGTAGGATAAAATGCTGCTCCGTAGGAAGCAAAATCTGCGTAAGTAATATAGCTGTAAGCAGAGATCACCAAGCCGAAAAAGAATAGAATAAAGGGAATAAATAATCTAATCATGTTATTTATGCCCTCCAATTATGAAGGGCACCTTCATGTATTGGTACTATATAAAAAACAAATTATTGTTCAGATAATAATTTGCCAAATTTTTCATCTTCTGCCGCCATGAATTGTTGCAACTGTTGATCATATAATTCACCGACATTGAATCCTTGCTTAGTTGCAAAGGCCTGTAATTCTCCTTTGGCATAAACTTTTTTCATTGCCTCGATCAATTTTTCGCGTATCTCCACAGGGAGTTTTTCGGGTGCGACTAAGGAATTCCAAGCATATAATGTCCATTTATATGGAGTGACTTCCTGATAAACCGGTATATCGGGATATAACGAGTCCTTACCGTCAGAGGTAATTGCTAAATGTGTTACCATTCCTGCATCGGTCATGCTTTTAGCTTCACCGGGCGAAGACGTAACGAGATTTATACCACCGGAAACCAATTCTTGTAATCCGGCACTTGCTCCTTGTGACGGCACAAATTTAATCGCATCAGATGATAAACCGGCACTTTTTAAAATTCCCAGTAAATTTAAGTGCCAAATAGAATTTAATCCACTACCGGAAGCTTTCAATTTACCCGGATTATTTTTAGCAAATTGTAATAGTTCATTAATATTCTTATATGGCGAATCTTTTGCAACTTGTACTCCACCTGGAATAACGGCTAAACGCACGATCGGCGTATAGTCTTTATAACTGAGATCGGTCATTTTTTGATGATGCATTAAGGCTATTTCTACGGTGGCAATACCCAAAGTATAACCATCGGGTTTAGCCTGTTTAATCGCATTATGCCCCACTACACCGCTGCCGCCGGTACGGTTTACTACGTTGACATTCACATTGAATTCTTCCTGTAACCCCCGAGCCACCAAACGTGCCACAGTATCTGTGTTTCCGCCGGCTCCCCAAGGAACAATAATCGTAATTGGTTTTTCCGGATAAGCGGCTAAAACAGTTGCAGAAAACAGCACAGAACTTGCGATGAATGCGTTAACCAATGATTTTTTCATATTTCACCTCAATTAAGTGGATTATAAAAAACTAAGTGAATACTTAGTCTGCTTAATTCTAGTCTTTACTAAATCCCCGCTCGGCATATTTGATGTTCCTTCCCGTTCAATACATAACGAGGCATAAGCACAGGCGTAATCGGTGGCCGCAAACAAATCATCTCCAGCACTTAAACGAGCAAGCAATGCACCGTTAAAGCCACCTCCAATGCCGGATTTATCGTTAATAACCGCCCTATAAGCCGGAAATATACGAATATTGCCTTGCTGGGATGTTATCGCCCCCTTTCCTCCCAATGTCAAAATTACATTTTGTACTCCCATTTCGTGTAATAATAAAATAGCCTGTTTGGCGGACGATTCATCGTTAATTTTTATACCGGTAATTTGTTCCGCTTCTGTTTTATTCGGTGTTAATAAATAAAGTATAGACAAAACATCTGTTATTTCCGGTACAAAAGGTGTGGGATCTAATACAAGTTTCCGCTTGTATCTATGAGCAAGTTTAATAATGGTAAAAATAGCTTCTAAATTATTTTCCATTTGCAAAGAAATAAACTCTGCAGCTTTAATCTCATCTTCTATAGTATAAATTTCTTCCGGACTAATTTTCTTATTCGCGCCATGACTAACGATCATCTGTTTTTCGCCATCTTTTCGTACCAAAACAATGGCTAAACCTGTAGGTAATTCCTTAGATTCAAAAAGAATATCTTTAATAAGAGGATTACTATTCAGACGTTTTTTAATATACTGGTAAAACTGATCTTGACCAATTTTCCCAACGTAAGTAACAGGTGTATTATTGGCAGCCATCGCTAATGCTTGATTTATTCCCTTACCACCGATCATATAATGATTGCTTTGGCTTGGTATTGTTTCTCCTAGTTTTGGGAATTCATTTACTTTTATACTAATATCGATATTAAGTGAACCGAAAATCAATACTTTATTTTTCTTTAATAAATTCTTATTGATATGTTCTTGATATAGTTGTTTTACCGATTTATCAAAGTCTTGAA
Organism: Pasteurellaceae bacterium LIM206; assembly: GCA_032586195.1. Classification (GTDB taxonomy): domain Bacteria; phylum Pseudomonadota; class Gammaproteobacteria; order Enterobacterales; family Pasteurellaceae; genus JAWHQP01. The sequence continues at coordinate 85,801 of JAWHQP010000006.1, forward strand.
ATAATAAAGTCTGAATCTTTTGAAAATCCAGATTTAACCCCGATTTTGGTTTTATTCCACCATGTATTCTAGTCAATAATCCTAACTGTTCTAAACGACGGATATCTAACCGCACAGTCTTTGTCGTTACATCAAATTTACGTGCGATATGCTCAGTAAGCAGTGAGTCATTACTTTCGGTTAATAACTTTAAAATAAATAACTGGCGTTCGTTTTGCGTGAGATTTTTCATAGTCAAAACTATAATGAAAGTAAAAATAGAATTTTGTGACGTAATAGAAACTTTACACGATTAAATGAACATTTCGGTTCATTTCAGGGTTTATTTTAGGTGAAAACCTACTTTCATAGAAGATGAATTACAGGTGAGAATAAAATGATAGATTTTGCCGCAGACTAGCACGTATTTCCGCTATATATTCGGCATTTCCGAGCCTATGGACAAAGCTGTCGGACTGGTGATAATTACAATTCGATCTCCAAATCTTCTTCCGCCTGACAGCAGCAGAGTAGGATTTCATCTTGAGATAAAAAAGCAATAGGCGGTTCTTTATAGAACACCTTACCTTTTTTTAATTTGGCCCGGCAGGCTCCGCAATAGCCCGCCCGGCATTGATATTCATGGGCAATGCCGTTGCGTTCCAGGGTGGTAAGCAGAGAGTTTTCATTGGAATGTTCGAGCTGAAGGTTTCGCCCGGTCAGATAAATTTTCATAGCCGGAACAGTGACTTAATTTTTTCCAGAACCAGCGGAAATTCGGTATGCCCTTCCCGATCGAGAAAATGACCGCCGCGCGGTAAGCGGATATATACCGCCTGCAGGTGTTGAGCCAGCTGATCGCTGTATTGATGCGGCACTACGCTATCATCCGATGACGCAATGACATAAGGCGTGCGCTTAAAGTGCGGTGCCGAATTTACGAGTTTTAGCGTTTCGGCGTAGGTTTGCATAAAGGGATCCAGCTCCGGAAAGTGCGGCAACGGCTGTATCACTCCCGATACGAAGATGCCGCCTAAAACGGTTTGCTGCCGACGGGCAAGATAATTTAACGCCGTTACACAACCCAGACTATGTCCCACGATGACGGTTTCTTCATTAAGCCGGATATTGTCCAGCAGGTACTGATACCACGCCTGCGGTTCCGGTGTTTGCGGGGTCGGTAAGGCTAAACGATGGCAGACCACGCCGTCCTGTTTTAATTCATTTTCAAGATAGGGAAACCAATGAGAATCGGGTGAAGCACGGTAACCGTGAATAATATAAACCTGTTGCATGCTGTTATCCTGATAAGAAGCAACCGCACCCGAAAGTGCGGTGTCAAGAATCGGTGTTTTTCTTAGAGATCGAAATCGCCGAAATCATTGGTGTCAACCTTGGAATCAATCTGCCCCACAAGATAAGAGCTCACTTCCACTTCCTGCGGCGCTACCTGTACGTTGTCGGAAACCAACCAGGCGTTGATCCACGGAATCGGGTTAGAACGAGCCTGGAACGGCAACGGCAAACCCACCGCCTGCATACGGATATTGGTAATATATTCCACATACTGCACCAGAATATCCTTGTTCAAGCCAATCATCGAACCGTCTTTGAACAAATAATCCGCCCAGGCTTTTTCCTGTTCGGCGGCCGCTACGAACAAATCGTACGCTTCCTGTTTACATTCTTCGGCGATTTCCGCCATTTCAGGGTCATCCTGCCCTGCCGCCATGATATTCAGAATATGCTGAGTGCCCGTTAAGTGCAAGGCTTCGTCACGCGCGATAAATTTAATAATTTTCGCATTACCTTCCATTAATCTCCGTTCCGCAAAAGCAAAGGAGCAGGCGAAAGACACATAAAAACGAATGGCCTCCAGAGCATTAACGCTCATCAGGCACAGATATAACTGTTTCTTCAGATTGCGTAACGTGACCACGCACTGCTTGCCGTTAACGGTGTAAGTGCCTTCGCCGTACAGGCCATAGAGCTGGCTGTCACGAATCAGGTCATCGTAATAACCGGAAATATCCTTCGCCCGTTTAATGATTTCTTCGTTGGTCACGATATCATCAAACACCACGGACGGATCGTTGACAATATTGCGGATAATATGAGTGTAGGAACGCGAGTGAATGGTTTCACTGAACGTCCAGGTTTCAATCCAGGTTTCCAGTTCCGGGATAGACACCAACGGCAGCAATGCTACATTCGGGCTGCGGCCCTGAATCGAATCCAGCAGAGTCTGATATTTCAAATTGCTGATAAAAATATGTTTTTCATGTTCAGGCAAAGCGGCGTAGTCGATACGATCCTGCGATACATCCACCTCTTCCGGCCGCCAGAAAAAAGACAGTTGTTTTTCGATCAGTTTTTCAAAAGTTTCGTATTTTTGTTGATCGTAACGCGCAACATTTACATTTTGCCCAAAAAACATAGGCTCTAATAACTGGTTATTTTTTGTTTGTGAGAACGTGGTATATGTCATAAATTTGCCTTTTATAAAAATTTGTTAAAAAATCCGCTGCATTTTACCCGAAAGAACCGGGTCTGTGCAAAAAATCGCGAAAACGACACCGCACTTGCGCCTGTTTACAAAGCTTAAAAGTCCTTTATACTCGGGTTCAGGCCGAATTTATCGTATTTTCATTTTGTCGGGTTTTAAGCTATGATACGGCTTTATCTGAATACGGAAGAAGAAATGACTCAAACTGAAAAATTAAATCCTGATACCGCTATCGATATCGCTTACGACATTTTCCTGGAAATGGCCGCGGAAAACCTCGATCCGGCCGATATTATGCTGTTTAATCTGCAATTTGAGGAACGCGGCGCGGTGGAATTTGTCGAAACGGCGGAGAACTGGGAAGAGGAAATCGGCGTGCTAATCGATCCTGAAGAATACGCGGAAGTATGGATTGGCCTGCTAAATGATCAGGATGAAATGGACGACATATTCGCCAAATTCTTAATCTCCCACCGAGAGGAAAAGCGGGAATATCATATCGTATGGAAAAATTAACGGCATCGGTTAAACAAAACTCGTAAAAACGACACCGCACTTTGGCAAGCCGGCAGATAAAGTGCGGTGTCGTTTTTCTGTGTTTTTACACGACGAATTCCGTTTTCATAAAAGTCAGGCGATCAATGCCGGTAATATAATGTCCCAGTTCCTGTTCTTCGGGCTTATGCACGTAAGGTATTTTGCCTAATAAAGGAGCGTCAATCTGCTTGGTAAGCTGATTGATGATTTCGGCATAATGGCTCAGAAACGGGTTGATGCGATTGGCAATCCAGCCCAACAGCGGCAAACCCATACTCTGAATGGATTGCGCGGTCAGCAGGGCATGATTCATACAGCCTTCTTTGATACCGACCACCAGCACGACCGGCATGTTCTGCTCCACCACCCATTCACCGAACATTTTTTCCCTCGTTAACGGCGAGAGCCAGCCGAAAGTGCCTTCCACCAATACCGATTGGTATTTTGACGACAAACGGTGTAAATCGGCGTTAATTTTATCTACGCTGATACGTTTGCCCTCCTGCGTCAGCATAGGCATGGTGTGGGCAAAAGTATAACTGTTGATTTCCTTATAGGTCACGGATTCCAGAGTGGAATTCAGCAATATCCGCACATCGGGATTATCCGCCGCCCCGTAATCATCGGTCTGTTCTTCCAATGCCGTTGCATAAACGGCTTCATCCTGCCCGGCGGCAAGGGGTTTGTAACCGACGATCTGAATCCCCGCCTGTTGCATGGCCTGCATAATCGCACGGCTGGCGATCGTTTTACCGACATTGGTATCAGTGCCGGTAATAAAAAATGCGCTCATAATCTTATTCTCCTTTAAAGCGGTTGATTCTAAAATAAATCTGCCTCGGCAACATTGAGCTAACACAAGTTTTTGGCAAATTGAAGTAAATTTTATATACTTATACGACATTTCTCCTCAATAAGGATACTTACATGAACGGATTATTATCCTTGTCACAAGCGTTGGAAAAGATGCTGGCGGCACTCCCTTCGCCCGATTTGAACAAAACGGAACAAATCTCTCTCGATCAAGCTCAGAACCGTATTTGTGCGGAAGATGTGATTTCGCCGATTAACGTGCCTTCTTTCGATAATTCGGCGATGGACGGCTATGCCGTGCGGCTGGCGGATTTAGCGCAATCCATGACGTTGCCGGTAATCGGCAAATCCTTCGCCGGTTCACCGTTTACGGACGTTTGGCAGCCGCAAAGCACGGTGCGGATTATGACGGGTGCAATGCTTCCCGCAGGCGCCGACGCGGTGGTGATGCAGGAAGAAGTGAGCGTAAATGAAGACGGCTCCGTCACTTTTTCCACCATGCCGAAATCCAATCAGAACATTCGCCGTATCGGCGAGGACGTGGCTCGGGGCGATGTGGTATTGGCGTCGGGCTCACCGTTAAATACGGTTTCTCTGCCGCTGCTCGCCTCATTAGGCATTGCCCAAGTAAGAGTGTTCCCCCGTTTAAAAGTCGCGGTGCTTTCCACCGGTGACGAACTGGTACCCGTGGGTAAACCGCTGGGAGAAGGACAAATTTACGACAGCAACCGCTTTGCGGTGAAATTAATGCTGGAAAAATTAAACTGTGAAATTCTTGATTTCGGCATTTTACCCGATGTGCCGGCAGAATTTGAACAGGCCTTTATCGCCGCTCAGAAAGAAGCGGATTTGCTGATTACCAGCGGCGGCGTATCCGTAGGAGAAGCGGATTTCACCAAAGACGTGTTGGAAAAAGTGGGATTGATTAATTTCTGGAAACTCGCCATTAAGCCGGGCAAACCCTTTGCCTTCGGTAAACTGGAAAAGGCCTGGTTCTGCGGTTTGCCGGGCAATCCGGTTTCCGCACTGGTAACATTTTATCAATTGGTGCAACCCGTTATCGCAAAACTAAGCGGTTTGAAACGGTATGTTGCCCCGCAACAATTTACCGCCATCGCCGCTACTGCCATGAAAAAAGCGCCGGGCCGGTTGGATTTCCAACGCGGTTTTTATCAGGTTAACGCGGAAGGTAAAATTGAAGTGCGGCCGATAGGTTTCCAAGGCTCGCATTTATTCGGTTCCTTTGTGAAAAGCAACTGTTTTATCGTACTGGAACGGGAACGCGGCAATGTGGCCGCGGGCGAAACCGTAACCATCGAACCCTTTAATCATTTACTAAGCTAATATGAGCGAACTCAGTTATCAGGAAGAATTGCGTTACAACCGTCAGCTGGTGCTGAAAGCGGTGGATTTCGACGGGCAGGAACGATTAAAAGACAGCAAAATGCTGATCGTGGGTTTAGGCGGCCTGGGCTGTGCCGCCGCTCAGTATCTCGCGGCGGCCGGTGTCGGGCATTTGACGCTGCTGGACTTTGATACGGTATCCTTATCCAACCTGCAACGGCAAGTGCTGCATAACGATAGCCGTCTGGATATGCCTAAAGTGGAATCGGCGAAGATTGCCCTCAGCCAGATTAATCCGCACATTGACATTCAAACCATGCACGGTTTGTTATCGGAAGAAAAACTCGCCGAGTTGACACCGCACTTTGATGTCGTTCTGGACTGTACCGACAATGTGGAAACCCGCAATCAGCTGGATCGCTGCTGTCAGCGTGCCAAGGTGCCGCTAATCTCGGGGGCGGCAATCCGCATGGAAGGACAGGTTTCCGTATTTACCTATGCGGAAAACACGCCTACTTACGCCTCGCTAAGCTGCTTATTCGGGCAGAATACTCTAAGCTGTATCGAGGCCGGCGTGTTGTCTCCAATTGTAGGTATTGTCGGTTCGATTCAGGCATTAGAGGCAATAAAGGTGCGGCTAAATATCGGCACGACTCTATGCGGCAGACTACTTATGATCGATGGCTTAAATATGGCGGTGCGGGAAATTAAAATCCCTATTTAAGCTCATCCTGTACTTATTGCGCAGGGATTGCGGCATAATCTGCCGAGATTAGAACAACCCGTCACAATTAGTTTTCATTCAGCCTGAAACCTATCAGCTTTATACCATTTCTCAATTTAAAATAATTTTTTAAGAATTTTTTAAGTTTTTCCTAGTCTAATAGTTATATATAGTCCATCAACTTTTAATACGAGGTAGATTATGAAAAAAGTAATGACATTAGTCGCAATCGTAGTTGCAGCGTTAAGTTTAAGTGCATGTTGTGGTCCGCACGGATGTGGTGGTCCGGGCCCCGGCCCTCAAGGCGATTATACCGGAAACAGTGGCTTCGGTGATCATGGTGGTGATCGCGGTCCGAATTAAGTTTAATTATCTGATTTAATCATAAATGCTCTCTAAATGAGAGCATTTTTCCTTAGGAAAAATAATTATGAAAAAACTATTTTTACTCTCGGCTATTGTTGCCGCCGGTTTCAGTTTGACCGCCTGTATCCCCCCGCCGGCAGACGGCGGCGGTTTCCGCGGTGGTGACAGAGTTACCGTAATAAACGGCGACGGTCCGCGCGGTGATCGCCATCCTCGGGATATGCAAGGTCCTAGAGGCGATCGCGCACCGAGAGGAATGCAAGGCCCGCAAGGGAATCATAACCCTCAGGCTATGCCGAACCGTCAGGGCGGTAAAGGCAACCCACCGGGTAAACCAAACGGCAAGCATCCACAAAACGGTTCACCGGAGAATCGCCGTTAAACATAATTATAACCATCATTGTATAAGGGCTGATTTTATCAGCCCTGCAATCTAATCAATCAAGTCGTTGCCTGCAATTATATGAAAATGATCCCCTCACTTTTTATCGGGTTTAATACAAAATCCGGACTAAGAAAATAGCCGATATATTCTTTCACGCTATAAAAATATTCGGTAATTTACCCGAATCAGCATCAAACAAATTCCAATCATTATCTTTTTCTGTTAGAAAAAATACAATTCAATTTCAATTCTGATTAAAAAAATTTAATTACATATGGTTTTTTATACTTTAAGTCCCGTTTGATGTATCTGTTTGAGATTTATTGATAATAATTCTTATTTCTTATAGTTATTGATAATGATTGTTATTTATGTAAAATTCTCCTTTAGCTTAATAATTAGAATATGCTTTAATTTTCTAATTAATGAGTCGTTAATGGTATAAATAATAAGAAGGAACTATTATATGAAATTTGTAAAATCAACAATCGCACTGGCAATCGTAGCGGTGGTGAGCGGTTCTTACGCGTTGGCGGATGACCTTGATGTCATCGAAGTTGTCAGTGATAACTACTCTCCGCAAACTCAAAACGTTGCCGCGAAAGGGGTAGTAAAAGTTCGACAAGCCACCAAAATGTCCGATGTATTACGCGGTGTACCGGGGGTTAACGTAAACGGTGCTCGTTCGGTGGTCGAACGTTATAACATCCGCGGTGTTAGTGAAGAATATCTCAGCGTTACCGTCGATGGTGCTCGTCAGAACGGTTACTCTTTCCACCATAACGGTAACTATGGTATTGACCCTGAAATTCTGAAGAAAGTTGATATCGACGTAGGAGCTAACTCGGTAGTAACCGCGGCCGGTTCTTTAGGTGGTTCGATTAAATTTGAAACCGTAGATGCCGCAGATTTATTGGAACAAGGTGAAAAATTTGGCGGTAAAGTCAAATACGCCTGGGGCAGCAACGGTAATTCCCATCAAACGATGGCGACCTTATTCGGTAAGATCGATCACTTTGACTTATTAGGTTACTTTAATTATCGCCACCAATTAGACGGCAAAGACGGTAATGGCACGAAAAATGCCAATAAAGGTCATTTACAAGATTATTTATTCAAAGCCAAATACAACTTCGGCGAAAACCACTGGTTCAAATTATCCGCCGAGCATTATACCAACACGGCTTTCAGCTGTTCTCGTGCCAATATGGCATTCTGTACCGATGAATATATCGGTAAGCGAAACTATTCTCCCGAACGTAAATACACTACCCTTGAACGCGAAACCTATACGGCAGCCTATGCTTATAATCCCGGCGATAATCCTTGGGTAAACCTTAAAGCCAATGCATACAGCACCGCGACCAAAGCGACTTCTTTAGGTTCACCCAAATCCAGAGTGAAAACCGTGGGCGGTACGGTATCCAATAAATCCGAATTTGATTTGGGCCTCACCCACCATTTCGTTACCATAGGCGGCGAATACTACAAAACCACGGCACAAAAGCTAGGCTCAAATGTCAGCGATGCCCGATTAACCAGTACTTCAATTTATCTTGAAGATCAAATCGGTATCGGCAACTTTACGATTATCCCGGGGATTCGCTACGATTATTACACCGCAAAATTATCCGATAACTTCAATAAAAACTACGATCGTTTCTCTAAAGCTTTGGGTTTAAGATATGCGCTGACGGACAATTTGGCTTTATTTGCCAACTATACCGAACTGTTCAAAGGCCCCGATGCCGGTGAAATCGTGCTACGCGGCACCGGCCGTTTAAGCTATGATGCCAATCTGGAAGCGACTAAAGGTGACAACAAAGAAGCCGGTTTCAGTTATACGCGTGACGGTTTGTTCACTCATAATGACGACTTATCTTTCACAGCCAAATACTTTCACACCAATTACGACAATATCAGCCAATCTGTTGCGAATAGCGTCGGTCGAGGCAGTGTCTATAAAAACCTGGGTGCAGTCGTATTAAAAGGGGTTGAACTCTCTACCCGTTACAACATTGAAAACTTCAGCACTCTGCTGACCTACGCAAGAGCGAGAAGTAAACAGAAAGACACCGGTTATGCCGTATTCCCTGACTCAGGCGACCGTTACACCATTAGTTTTAATTATGCGTTACCTGAATACGGCGTGCAAATGGGCTGGAGCACAATGTGGGTGCGCGGTCTGACCGTACACTCCAGTGCAACTTCAATCACCACCAAACAGGAATATGCCGTAAGTAACGCTTATGTAAGCTGGGTGCCGCAACAATATAAAAACGTAGAATTGATCTTCGGCATTGATAATATCTTTAATAAGGCCTATAAAGATCACAGTACGCAATACTATAATGCCGTTGACTACGATCCGGGTCGTAACTATAAATTATCCGTTTCGTACAGATTTTGATTCAACCCTATAACACTCAGCCCGTCGCCTTGCTTGCACGGGCTTTTTATTTGACTTTCCGTGGCAAAGTGCGGTGCTGATTTTATGATTTTTATCAACTCTCTATTATTTCCCTTACCGCGGCATTTTACAATCGACTGTTATTTAGGCTAAAATCTGCCCGGTATGTTTCATACAATTTCATTTACTGGTATCGCAAGTTTTGTGTATAGGAAATGAACCAATCACTCCGCGCAGTTGTTGCTCATCGTTATACCCTCACTTGCAAATCTTTTCATTAAGGATGCTCTATGCAAGAGATATTGCAACAATTCAAACAAAATTATCTGATTAAATATTGGAACCCCATTGTGGCTGTAACCGCGGCGGGGCTCATTTCCGCCTATTACTTCGGGATAACAGGCACCTACTGGGCGGTAACCGGCGAATTCACCCGCTGGGGCGGACACGCGCTGCAAGCCTTGGGAGTGGATGTTTCCGACTGGACCTACTACAAAATAATCGGCATGAACGGAACCGTGTTTACCCGCATTGACGGTGTAATGATCCTTGGTATGTTTGCCGGCTGTATTTCCGCGGCATTATGGGCAAATAATGTGAAATGGCGGAACCAGCCGCACAAAAAACGCATTGTGCAGGCGTTGATCGGAGGCGCATTGGCAGGCTTCGGCGCCCGTCTGGCAATGGGGTGTAATCTTGCTTCATTGTTTACGGGGATTCCGCAATTTTCCGTACATGCCTGGTTCTTCACCATTGCCACCGCTATCGGCACGTATTTCGGGGTAAAAGTGACCTTGTTGCCCATCTTTCGTGTGAAATTGCAACTTAAAAAAGGAGCGGCGACATTACAAGAAACCGATCCTAAACAGGCTCAACGTCGTTTTTGGCTCGGCATGCTGGTGTTCTTCGCATATTTCGCGGCTTCTCTGTACGTTATGCAATTTTCCATTAAATTAGGCTTTGCCATGCTGTGCGGACTCGCTTTCGGTTTACTCATCGAACGGGCTCAGATTTGTTTCACTTCCGCCTTCCGCGATCTCTGGGTTACAGGCCGTTCCTATATGGCAAAAGCCATTATTTTCGGTATCTTAGCCGGCACCATCGGTGTGTTCAGCTATATTCAGCTTGGCGTGCCGCCTAAAATCATGTGGGCAGGTCCGAATGCTATCATCGGCGGTTTGCTGTTCGGTTTCGGTATCGTGCTGGCAGGTGGCTGCGAAACCGGCTGGATGTATCGTTCCATGGAAGGTCAGGTACATTTTATGTGGGTCGGCGTAGGCAATGTGGCGGGTTCAACGCTGCTCGCCTATCTGTGGGACGATTTGGCCCCGGTGCTTGCCCTAGACTATGAAAAACTCAATTTATTAAAAGAATTCGGGCCGGTGGGCGGTTTGCTCGTTAATTACGGCTTACTCATTCTCTGCCTGATTGCGGTCATATGGTGGGAACGCCGCTTTTTAACCAAAGCGAAAGCGAAAGTTGCCGCTATACCGACCGCTTAACTTCAAACAAAAGGAAAATATTATGGCTTTTACCGTTATTCAAAAAAAGGATAAAGATCCTAAAGATATCATCCCGGACTACACGTTAGACACCTTGGGCGAGCCTTGCCCCTACCCTGCTATCGTGATGCTGGAAACCATGCCGACTTTAAAAGAAGGCGAAATTCTGGAATTGCTGAGCGACTGCGCTCAATCCATTAATAATATCCCCGTGGACACTAAAAATCACGGCTATACCCTATTAAGCGTGGAACAGGACGGCACCAAGCTGCGCTACTTGATTCAACGTTAACGGTTCACAAAAGAAAAGTGCGGTGTTAAAAAATCGATTTTTAACACCGCACTTACGGCTCAGAAAAAATTAACATTTACCGTTCATTATGAATCTCAAGATTGGTTGCGTCTTTTTCGCGTTTTTTCTTCGCGCCATCGTTACGTTCTCTGGCGATATTGTCCAGATACGCCAATGACACATCACCCGTAATATATTCCCCGGTAAAGACGGACGTGTCAAAAGCCTGAATGGCCGGATTTTCTTCCTGTACCGATTCGGTTAAAGCAGATAAATCTTGGAAAATCAGGCGATCAACGCCGATTAATTTAGCAATTTCATCCACTTCACGGCCATAAGCGATCAATTCATGACTGGTCGGCATATCGATACCATATACATTGGGATAACGGATTTCAGGGGCAGCCGAGGCAAAATAGACTTTTTTCGCTCCCGCCGCTTTCGCCATATCCACGATTTGCTCGGACGTGGTGCCGCGCACGATGGAATCATCCACTAATAATACGTTTTTGCCTTTAAATTCCGACGAAATCGCATTCAGTTTACGGCGTACCGCGCTGACCCGCTGTTTTTGCCCCGGCATAATAAAAGTACGTCCGACATAACGGTTTTTCACAAAGCCCTGGCGATAAGGCTTATCTAAAATATTGGCGATACGCAGGGCAATATCGTTTGACGTTTCCGGCACGGGGATCACAACATCAATATCGTCCACATCATCCCATTCTTTCGCAATCTTCCGCCCTAAGCGTTCCCCCATATGCACGCGCGCCGCGTAAACGGATACGCCGTCAATGGTGGAATCCGGACGGGCAAAATACACGTATTCAAAAATACATGGACATAATTTGGCGTTTTCCGCACATTGTTCCGCGTATAACCTGCCGTCAAACGTAATGTAAACGGCTTCGCCCGGTTTAATGTCACGGATAATCGCAAAACCCGCCGTATCCAGCGCCACGCTTTCGGAAGCAAACATATATTCGGTTTTGCCGTTCTCCTCGCGTTTACCCAATACTAACGGGCGAATGCCGTACGGATCTCGGAACGCTACCATGCCGTGCCCGATAATCATCGCAATACAGGCATAGGCTCCGCGGATATCCTTATTGGTTTTTTTAATCGCGTAGAAAATATCTTCCGGTGAAAGCTGGTCCGTCTGAATGTGATCCAAATAATATGCCAGAATATTCAGCAGGGCTTCGGAATCAGAATTGGTATTCACATGACGACGCGCCAATTTGAACAGCTTTTCTTTTAACTCGGCGGCATTGGTAAGATTGCCGTTATGTACCAATGTTAAACCATAAGGCGAATTCACATAAAACGGTTGGGCTTCGGAAACACTGGAACTGCCCGCGGTGGGATAACGCACGTGGCCAATCCCGGCATTACCCTGCAAACGATGCATATGCACTTCCTGGAACACATCGCTGACCAGTCCGTTCGCCTTACGCAGACGGAAACGGTTTTCATCATCAATGGTCACAATGCCCGCCGCATCCTGCCCGCGATGCTGTAAAACGGTCAACGCATCATAAATTGATTGATTCACAGGAGAATGACTTACTATTCCAACAATGCCGCACATTAGTGTTTCCTCTTATTTGGTTAAAGTTGAGTTTATAAAACTTGAATTTGCCTGTAATTGTTCAAAAAACCATTTTTCGATAAAAGCAAAATGAGGAATCAGTTTTGATTCAAGCCATAAGGCATTCTGATCGAAGTTAGTAAAGGTATCAATAAAGAACAGGATGGCAGCAACGATCAGCACACCACGCAAAAAACCGAAACAGCCGCCAAGTACGCGGTCGGTACCGCTCAACCCCGTTTTATCCACCAACTGACCGATGACGTAATTGACGATCGCCCCGACGATTAAGGTAAGGATAAATAAAATACCGATGGCCGTCCCGTTACGGATATATTCGGATTCAATCCGGGTGAGCAATCCGGCGAGATAAGGATAGAACTGACTGGCGATAATGAAAGCCACCACCCAGCTGGCAAGAGACATAACTTCACGGACAAAGCCGCGTAACAGGCTGACGACAATAGAAAAAAGGATAATGGCGATGATAATATAATCAATCATTGAGAAATCTCTGAAAATAAAAACGTCACGTTTTTGACTGCGGCATTCTAACAAATAGCCATCAAAAAGAAAACGTTTGCCTAAGTAAAAATGATAAATTCCGCAGCATATCTATGCACGCCACAGATAACGCTGCCCCAGTAAGAATGCGTAATATAACACCCTCCCACGGCGGACCGAAATAGTTTTAAATATCCTCCCAGAACGAAGGTTCCAGATACTGTTGAGCTTTATTTAAGGCATCGGCCAGATGCTGATAGGTGGGATGTTCAACCGTTGGCATGATAATCTGTTTACGGGCCAGCTCCTGCAAAATTCGCTGAAACGACACCGCACTTTGCGGCGGCAACAACGTATTCGCCCGCTTGCCCAGCCAATATAATCCCTGTAACGGGATACAAAGGGCGAAAAGCGCGACAATAACCGCGATCGCCAAAGCGATCATATCATGTTTAGCGTAAAACTGTTGCCATACTATGGAAAATACCGCCATAAAGGGCATAAACCTAATGGCAAACCGGGTGGTTTTAATTATCCGGTTTTCAGGAAAAATCATACCTAACTTCGGCAACAACGGCCACGCATTCAAATATTTTTGTCCTCGGTTGATAGTTTTACATACGTTCATATTACCTCTTTGCTGATTTTTCCTGACGACTTAGCTTGTTATGCGCCGATAGCGGTAAATATTAGCATAAATTCCCATATCCATGCCGTTTCATTGAGGCGATATGGCGATTTTAAGCTTGGTCCGCAAGAATTTGAGCCGATACCGCTCATCTTATAATCAATACAAAGCAGTGTACTATCGCTTTCAACCAATTCATAATTATGTTTCTTGGCCGTTAATTCCTCTTGCGAATAAGGGGAAAGGTTAAAGCTAAACGGCTGTTCCGCCCGAACCGCCAGACGAGTTTGGCCGGAAGCCACCGCCAGCCATGAACAACCATAATGGCTGCCGTTTTCCTGCGGCTTGAGATAATCCACATGATTTTGCCGCGGTGTAGTCTGATAAAAACCTAATTGAGCGGCATGATGTTTATCAACATAGCTTTCACCACCGCCATAGCCGAAAAATTCCGTCTGTTGGAAATCTTTGGTTAACCAGAAACGCAAGCCAAAGCGTGGCAAATAAGGCAGGTGCGGTGCTTTTTTTGCCGAAATTTTGACATTTAATTGTCCGTCCGCCGACACACGATAATGCAGTTCAAAGCTGATTATACGGGCCTTAGAAGTGGCCACCAAGCCGCATTGAGCCACGATATCCACGTAATCGGAAGTTTCGTCAATGCGTATATCATAAACTCGGCTATACGCCTGATGATAGCCTGCGGCGATCCATTGCGTCTTGATTAACCCGTCGTTATCGGTCGGAGCCCGCCAGATATTGAACTCTGCCGGCTGATCAAATAATGCCCTGCCGTTTTGCGTAACTTGATTTAATGTTCCGGTGAGTTTATCGAACAGATAACGCCATTGCTTGCCCGTTTGATCAACGCATTGCACCATCAGCTGCTGTTCGTCTTGAATAAGCTGGAATTGTGCGGTATGACGTGGTGACGGTAACTTCGGCAAAGCATGGCGATCAAACAAGTTAATTTGATCAACACCCAAAATGTGCCCTTTTGCCACCAAGTCATTGCCGTGCTTTTGCCGATAGGTTAAATCCAACAGCCAAAGATTGCCATTATCCTGTGGTAATGTTAACGGCAGTTCGGTGGTTTGCTGCGGTAATACATTGAGCTCATCAAACACGCCTTCACTGCGGATTTCGCCATTTTCTGATAAACGATAATGCACCGTTAGCGTTTGTCCCAACACAGTGAAATCAAAATAGTTGGTAAGCGTGATCGAACCGTTGGTGAATGCCGCCCGCACCGGCCGGTTGACATTTTTTAGTTCTAATAAGCTGCTATGCGGTTCACGGGTTGGCGAAACCAGTCCGTCAACGCAGAAATTGCCGTCATTCGGACTATCGTTAAAATCACCACCATAGCCGAATCGCCCGTTCGCCATGTATGGAGCATGGTCGCACCATTCCCACACAAAACCGCCGCAAGCCCCCTTGTGTTTTTGCATGGTTTGCCAATAGTCTTCCGCGTCACCGCAGGAATTACCCATCGCATGGGTATATTCGCACAGCAAATAAGGGCGGCTTTGTGGTTGGCTAAAATATTCCTCTATCTCTTCCGTGCCGGCATACATTTCACTGTGGAAATCAAGATTCGACCAATCATTTTGATGTTCCGAATGTTGGAAAATAGCATTTTCATAATGCACCGGGCGACTGCTGTCCCGTTGTTTCACCCACTCGGCGGCGGCCTCGAAATTTTCACCATAACCCGACTCATTGCCCAACGACCATATTATCACTGAAGTACGATTTTTATCCCGTTCAATATTGGCATAGGTACGATCTAAAATCGCCGCTTTCCATTGCGGATCACGCGCCAGATAGCAGAAATTATCAATCACCTGCTGGCGAATTTGCTCATGATCTACCTTGTTTTTGTGAGCTGACAAAATATTGATTTCAGGTATTTCCACATACACCGCATTGGTGCCATGGCTTTCGATATCGCTTTCCGCAATCACATAAAAACCATATTGATCGCATAATTCCGTGAACCAAGGGGCATTCGGATAATGTGCGGTGCGGATCGCGTTAATATTATGCTGTTTCATTAAAGCCAAATCTGCCATCGCTTGAGTAGGCGTAATGGCATAGCCGGTTGCCGGATCGCTATCGTGGCGGTTCACGCCCTTAAATTTAATCGGTTGCCGATTAAAATAAAACACACCGTTTTTTATCTCAACCCGACGTAAGCCAATCCGTTGACAGATCACTTCGTTGCCGTATTGTAGGGTTAAACGATAAAGATTTGGCTGCTCGGCATTCCACAACAGCGGATCGGTTAAGTGAAACTCAAAACCTTGGTTGTTTTGACCGCGCGTTAATAAAGTGCCGTTCGGAGCATGAAGCTGCCAGGTAATGTCAGGATTACCTTGTCTGGCATGAGCAAACAAAACTTGCACAGATAGCACCGCACTAGCTAAATCTTCCGCCAACTCGCTGCGAATAAACAAATCTTGCAGGTATTGGCTGTCACGTTCCAACAGGTAAACATCACGGAAGATGCCCGACATTCTGAATTTATCCTGATCTTCTAAATAGCTGCCGTCACACCATTTCAGCACCACTATATGCAGATGATTTTCGCCCCGGCGGACGAAATCGCTAATATCAAATTCGGAAGTGCTATGGCTAATTTGTGAATAACCCGCAAATTGATGATTCACATAAACAAACAAGCAGCTATCCACCCCTTCAAAATTCAGCAAATAGCGTTTGTCCGACTTGCGATTCAGCGCAAAG
The DNA here is from genome assembly GCA_032586195.1 of Pasteurellaceae bacterium LIM206. Taxonomy (GTDB): domain Bacteria; phylum Pseudomonadota; class Gammaproteobacteria; order Enterobacterales; family Pasteurellaceae; genus JAWHQP01. Next base: position 102,130 of record JAWHQP010000006.1, read on the forward strand.
GTTCTATGATAAACCCCGCACGGATTTTGCTGCGGCACAAAAGGTGGATCAAACGGGAACGGATAATTGATATTGGTGTATTGATGTTGATCATAACCCTGCGTTTGCCAGTTTGACGGCACGGAAATCTGTCGAGTAAAAGGCTGATACAAGAAATCTTTGGGCAAATCATAATAGCTGGCGAAATAAGCAAAATCCCAATCGCCGTTGAGTGAAGTGAAGAAATCCGAATTTTCTCGATTATTTGACACCGCACTTTCTTCATTGGCATAAGGGATAAAATAGGCGTGATGCGGCGTAGTATTAATATGTAAAATGCTCGGATCTTGGAAATAATTAGGTAAAGACATGAAAAACTCCTTATGCTTATGCTTGGTGAGGCCGGTTGGTTAAGGTAAACACGGAAATAATGGTCGCGGCAGCCACAATACAACCCAGTATAAAATAGGCCGAATGAAAGCCAAGTTTATCGTACCACTCTCCCACATAGGTGGACATCAACATGGTTGCCATTTGTTTAGCAAAGTGACACGCCACTAAGTAAATGGTCGCGGAAAAACGCAATTCGAATACACGAGTAATATATTTGAACAAGCCGACTAAATAAAATGGCACTTCAAACATATGCAAGGTTTTTAAAATCACCACTTCAATCGGACTGCTGGCAATGGACGAACCCAAAATTCTAATCGACATAATCGTACCTGCGATGAGTAAGGCGTTTTTCGCCCCTATACGATTAATAATCAAAGGTACGAAGAACATAATGCAGGCATTGAGCAATTCGCCACCCGTGGTAACGTAACCAAAAATTTCTGTCCCTTGAGCTTTGGATTGGAAGAATGAGGTAAAAAAATTGGCAAATTGTTGGTCAAAAATATCGTAAACGCAAGCAACACCGATTACATACAACAATAACGCCCAGAATTTAGCCTGCTTAAACAAGGCAAGAGCTTGTCTGACAGTAACGGTATTATTCGTGGCAAATTGATTGACCACCGCTGCCGTTGGCGTGGTTTCCACTTTCGCCAATGCCAACAAAGCTAACAGAATCAATGAACAAGCCGAACCAAGCCAAAATACTAAATCAGGATTAATATTAAATAAAATGCCAACCAGTGAGGTACAAATCGCCCAGCCTATCATGCCGAACATTCTTGCTCGCCCATATTCAAATTGACTGCGACGGCTGACCCGTTCGATATAAGCTTCTGAAGCGGCACTACCGCCCGAAAAGGCAAACCCCATATAGGCTCCGCCGACAATCGCCCCTAACCAAATATTTTGCTGTAACAAAGGGCTGAACACATAGATAAAAAACGGCGCAAAAAACAGTAAGGTGATGGCGATAATCCATAATAAATGCTTTTTTATTCCCAGTTTGTCGGACACATAACCAAATACCGGCTGAAAACCGAGAGCAAACAGAGAAATCATGGAAAACACAATGCCCGTATCCGTTTTGCTTAACCCGTTAAAATCACTTAACCAGATCGGCAAAAACGGATAGCAGGTGGCCATAATAAAAAAGTAGATTAAGAAATAGCCGCTAAAAATCCAATAATTTCGATTATGTAAATAATAGTTTTTATTTGCCATTTTCTGCTCCAATATAACGAGATGAATTAAATTAGCCCAATGTTAACGTTATCATTACATAATTCAATGTGATTTTGCGTAATTTGTGATAAGCGTCACAAAAAAGTTAACGTTAACAAAGAAAGAAAAACAGGTTATACTGCTCTCCTATTTAATCCGACGGAGAAAATAATGGCTTCCCTTAAAGATGTGGCAAAATTAGCGGGGGTTTCCCTGATGACGGTATCCCGAGCCTTGAATAATCCTGAAAAACTGTCTGCCGGTACACGGGAAAAGGTACGTTCTGCGATTGAGCGGCTCAATTATGTGCCGAACGTTGCAGCACAAAATATTCGCGGCGTAGCCAACCAAAAAATTGGTGTACTGTCACTCAATACCGCTACAACGCCTTTTTCGGTAGAAATTATTTTAGCGATTGAACAAACCGTACGGCAGCATAACTGGCATTCTTTCGTTATCAATGCCTTTGAAAATGATGAAGAAGAAATGGAACGTGCGGTCAGCCAGCTTATTTCTCATCGCCCTAGTGCGGTTATTATTGCTCGTAATGGGTTAAAAAATATTCACATTCCGGAAAAATTAAAGCAATTTCCTGTGGTTTTAGCGAATTGTGTCAGTGATAGTAGTCATGTTGCCAGCTATATTCCCGATGATTATCACGGACAATATGCCATTGCCGAACGAATTATCCAACAAGGCTATAAACGTCCGCTCTTCTTACATATTCCGGCAAACTACATTGCCACTCAAGCCCGCAAAACGGCCTTTGAAGATCGCTGGCTTGCCGAACCTAAAGCCGCTCCTATCGTGCAATATTTTATGCCTGCCGACGGCGAAAATTACTTTGACGGAGCTAAACCGCTGTTAGATTTATTAGACAAAAACCCCGAGCATTTTCCATTTGATGTGATTGTGTGCGGCAACGATCGCATTGCCTTTGTGGTATATCAGATTTTGTTAGCCAGAAGATTCAATATTCCGCAAGATATTGCAGTAACAGGTTATGACAATATGGTGGGAATCAGCCATTTGTTTTTGCCTTCACTAACCACTGTGCAATTACCCCATTATGAAATGGGTAAACAAGCTGCTTTACATTTTATTGAGCAACGCCAAGATCACGAGGTACACCGTTTAACCTGCCCTCTAATTTTGGGAAACTCTTGTTAACCCTGCCGCCCCTTTATAAAAGTTTAAAAATTACACTTTTTTTTGATTTATTTCGTAATTTAACATCTTCTTAATTTATTTTATTTCTTGAAAAGTGTATTCTATGCGCAATTGACTTTTAAAAACGTCCGCTCAACGAGGAGAATATTAATTCCCGTTGAGCGTCCTTTAACTTCAAGCTAACTTAAAATAGGTTATTTATGTCTGAAAAATTAATCCTCGTCCTCAACTGCGGTAGTTCCTCATTAAAATTCTCAATTTTAAATCCAAATACCGGTGACGAAAAACTTTCCGGTCTTGCTGAAGCTTTCTACCTGCCGGAAGCGCGTATTAAATGGAAATTACATGGTGAGAAAGGCAATGCAGATTTAGGTGCTGGTGCAGCTCATAGCGAAGCATTAAATTTCATGGTAAACCATATTTTCACTCAGGATCCTTCATTAAAAGACAGTATTGTGGCAATCGGTCACCGCATCGTTCACGGCGGTGAAAAATTTACTTCTTCCGTGATTGTTAATGACGAAGTGGTTAAAGGCATTAAAGATGCTATCCAATTTGCACCGCTGCATAACCCGGCACATCTTATCGGTATTGAAGAATCCTTCAAAATCTTCCCGCATTTAAAAGATAAAAATGTTGCGGTATTTGATACCGCATTCCACCAGACTATGCCTGAAGAAGCATTCTTATATGCATTACCATATTCTCTCTATAAAGAACACGGCATACGTCGCTACGGTGCTCACGGTACCAGCCATTATTTCGTAAGCCGCGAAGCAGCCAAACGCTTAGGTGTAGCGGAAGATAAAATTAACGTAATTACCTGCCACTTAGGTAACGGCGGATCTATTTCCGCCATCCGTCACGGTAAATGTATCGATACCTCAATGGGCTTAACCCCACTGGAAGGCCTGGTAATGGGTACGCGCTGCGGTGATATCGACCCGGCTATCATATTCTATATGCATGATACTTTAGGTATGAGCGTAGAAGAAATCAACACAACCCTCACGAAAAAATCCGGTCTGTTAGGTTTAACCGAAATCACCAGTGACTGCCGTTATGCGGAAGAGAACTATGAAAAAGAAGTGCCGGCAAAACGTGCTTTAGACGTATATTGCTACCGTTTAGCCAAATACATCGGTTCTTATATGGCGGTGATCGGTGAACGTTTAGATGCTATCGTGTTTACCGGCGGTATCGGTGAAAACTCCGCGCACGTGCGTGAATTAACATTGAATCACTTGAAATTATTCGGTTACCAATTAGATCAAGAGAAAAATTTGGCCGCCCGTTTTGGTAACGAAGGTGTGATTACCGCAGACGGTACGCCGATCGCTATTGTTCTTCCGACCAACGAAGAATTAGTCATTGCACAGGATACGGCCCGTCTCTGTATCTAATTTAAATCTAAGCTGCCGAATTGCTCGGCAGCTTCTTTTTTTAACATCTGAAAATCAATATAAGGTTTATTATGTCACGTACAATTATCCTTGTTCCTATCAGTGCTGGCGTAGGTCTAACCAGCATCAGCCTTGGTCTTACCCGTGCTTTAGAAGAAAAAGGGGCAAAAGTTGGTTTCATGAAACCGATTTCACAGCCTCGTTCTGGTGAAGATCGGCTGGACCGAACCACTTCAATCATGCGTACTAGTACCACGATTGAAACATCCGAACCGCTAATGCTAAGTGAAGCGGAGAATTTAATCGGTCAGAATCAAACCGACGCTTTACTGGAAAAAATCGTCGCTCAATATCAGAAAATCAGCCGGAATAATGAAATCATTGTGGTTGAAGGATTAATTCCGACCCGCAAAAATTCTTACGCCAACAGTGTAAACTATGACGTGGCGCAGGCTCTTGATGCGGAAATTATTCTCGTAGCGGCACCGACGACGGAAACGCCGGCGGAATTAAAAGAACGTGTTGAAGCGGCGGCGGCATCATTCGGCGGCAAAAGTAACCCTAACCTGTTAGGTGTTGTCATCAATAAATTCAATGCTCCGGTTGATGAATCGGGTCGTACCCGTCCGGATTTAGCGGAAATCTTCGATTCATTTCAGCACAGCCATAACAACGAGGCTGAAGTATATAAATTATTTGAATCCAGCCCGATTAAGGTATTGGCCTGTATAGCCTGGTCGCCGGAATTAATTGCTACCCGTGTAATTGATATCGTAAAACACTTAGGGGCTTCCATTCTGAACGAAGGCGATATGAATCGTCGAGTTCGTGGGATTACATTTTGCGCCCGGACTTTGCCGAATATGGTTGAACATTTCAAAACAGGAGCATTATTGGTGGTATCCGCCGATCGTCCGGAAGTTTTGACCGCGGCGGCATTGGCAGCTACCAGCGGTATTGAAATCGGCGGTATTTTATTGACCGGCGGTTACAAGATCGATGCTCAAATCAAAAAATTATGCCAGCCGGCTTTTGAATCCACCCGTTTACCGATGTTCCGCGTAGAGGGCAACACATGGCAAACCGCATTAAGCCTGCAAAGCTTCAATCTTGAAGTGCCCGTGGACGACAAAGAACGTATTGAAAGCATCAAACAATACACCAGTAAGAAATTCGATGTCGCATTTATCGATTCATTAGTAGCGGAATCTTCCCGTGCCCGCCGTTTATCTCCGCCTGCATTCCGTTTCCAATTAACCGAATTGGCGCGTGCAGCGAAAAAACGTATCGTATTACCGGAAGGTGACGAACCTCGTACCATCAAAGCCGCCGCGCTATGTGCCGAACGCGGCATTGCACAATGCGTTCTGTTAGCCAACCCGGCTGACGTTCAACGCGTGGCGGAAGCTCAAGGGGTAACCTTGGGGGCCGGTATCAGCGTAATCGATCCGGCCAGCGTACGTGAAAACTATGTCGCCCGTCTGGTCGAATTACGTAAGGCAAAAGGCATGACCGAAACCGCCGCTCGCGAACAGTTGGAAGACACCGTGGTGCTCGGCACTATGATGTTGGAAGCCGGCGAAGTGGACGGCTTGGTTTCAGGTGCGGTACACACCACCGCGAATACCATTCGTCCGCCAATGCAAATCATCAAAACCGCGCCGGGCAGCTCTATCGTTTCTTCTATTTTCTTCATGCTATTACCGGATCAAGTGCTGGTATATGGTGACTGTGCGGTAAACCCTGATCCGACGGCAGAACAATTAGCTGAAATCGCGATTCAATCCGCGGATTCCGCCAAGGCATTCGGTATCGACCCGCGCGTCGCCATGATCTCATACTCCACAGGCACCTCCGGTGCGGGCGCGGACGTTGAGAAAGTAAAAGAAGCAACGCGTCTCGCCCAAGAAAAACGCCCTGATTTATTAATCGACGGCCCATTACAATATGATGCTGCAATAATGGAAGACGTGGCCCGCTCTAAAGCGCCAAACTCTAAAGTGGCCGGTAGAGCAACCGTATTCGTATTCCCTGATTTGAATACGGGCAACACCACCTATAAAGCGGTACAGCGTTCTGCTGATTTGGTCTCTATCGGCCCGATGCTGCAAGGTATGCGTAAACCGGTAAACGATCTCTCTCGCGGTGCGTTAGTGGATGATATCGTGTACACCATTGCCTTAACTGCAATTCAAGCGGCACAAAATTAATAAAAGTCGCAAAATCGACACCGCACTTTTTACTGCGGTTATCAATGACACAAAACCTATCAAGCAAAATTGATGGGTTTTCTTATGGTTAAATCCAATTTTTTATTTCTTCAGATATAAAAAAGGACGCCTTTCAGCGCCCTAATCATCTTATCTTTAACATTAAAGAACAGATTTTGCCTTTTCAACCAAAGCGGCAAATGCCACTTTATCGAATACGGCGATATCGGCAAGAATCTTACGGTCGATTTCAACTGAAGCTTTTTTCAAACCGTTGATGAATTTACTGTAAGATAAACCGTTTTGACGAGCCGCCGCGTTGATACGTGCAATCCATAATTGACGGAATTGACGTTTACGCTGACGACGGTCACGGTAAGCATATTGACCGGCTTTGATCACCGCTTGGAACGCAACACGATAAACACGTGAGCGTGCGCCATAATAACCTTTAGCAGCCTTAAGAACTTTCTTATGGCGTGCTCTTGCAATAACACCACGTTTTACACGAGCCATTATTTAATCTCCTATTGTATATTCTTAACTAAAATGAACTAATCGTACGACTTGTGCTTATACGTATGGTAAGCACGCTACTACTAAAACCTGGTCGGCTTTCGCAACCATGGATTTATGACGTAAATGACGTTTACGTTTAGTGGTTTTTTTAGTCAAAATATGACGTAAATGAGATTGTTTGCGTTTGAAACCGCCGGACGCTGTTTTTTTAAAACGTTTGGCAGCACCACGTACTGTTTTAATTTTAGGCATTGTTTAAATAACTCCGCATTGTTTAGGTTAATACATAATAATCAGGCGAATTTTAGGGTACATTGGAAATACACCCTAAAAATTACTTGCAAAGCACTCATTATTTCTTTTTCGGGGCGAGCACCATAATAGCTTGACGGCCTTCAAGTTTACCCGGAGCGGATTCCACTACCGAGATATCGGCCAGATCGTTTTTAACACGCTCCAGCACTTCAAGACCGATGTTCTGGTGGGCCATTTCACGTCCGCGGAAACGAACGGTGATTTTGGCTTTATCCCCATCTTCTAAAAAGCGAATCAGGCTGCGTAGTTTTACCTGATAATCGCCTTCATCTGTGCCGGGACGGAATTTAATTTCCTTCACTTGCACAACTTTCTGCTTTTTCTTCTGCTCTTTCGCCGCTTTATCTTTTTCATAAAGGAATTTACCGTAGTTCATAATACGGCACACAGGCGGCTCGGCATTCGGGCTGATTTCTACAAGATCTAATTCCGCCTGTTCAGCCATATCTAAAGCTTGTTGAAGTGAAACGATACCTACTTGCTCACCTTCTTGGTCAATCAAGCGAACTTCTTTCGCTCTGATTTCATCGTTAATACGATTCGGGCGAGCGACAACTGGTGCTTTTTTTACGGTTTTTATAGTCAAATTCCTCTATTAGCGTTAAGCGATTCAATATTCCTTTCGCTTGCCGCGAATAAATACTGACTGTCGGAGCACTGCTTACACAGTGAAAATCGGTTTGAGATTGTAAAGAATATCCCTTGTGTTTGCAAGCAAATTCGCAGTAAATTTTAGCGTAAAAAATCATCAAAACAGCACCGCGCTTTATTGTCGCCGTTATCTATTTCATTTCCTTTTTCCAACCATATTCGCCGACTACTATTTACAAACACTTATCATTCTCTTATATTGGTCAGTTCTGGGAAAACAACATTACATTAACAACTAATAAAAAGGAAATTTATGCTTAAACACAAACATAAGCTTATCTTATCTCTAGGGGCCGCGGCTGTATTGTCGGCAACAAATGGCTTTGCGGAAGGAAAACTTAAAATCTATTGTTCCATTCAAAATGAAGGCTGCGAAAAAATGGCTCAGGCATTTTCACGGCAATACCATGTAGATACTCAATTCGTGCGGCAAAGTACGGGCGTGGTGCTAAGTAAACTCAAAATGGAACAAAACAATCCACAGGCCGACATTTGGTATGGCGGCACCATTGAACCGCATTTTCAAGCGGCCGAACAAGGACTGTTAGATAAATACCGCTCACCTAAACAGGCAGATATTCTTCCACAGTTTAAACCCTTAACAGATAAATGGGGCGATTACACCAGCGTAGTATACCTAATGGTGCTTGGCATTGGTGTAAATACTCAAAAATTCTCTGAACTGGGCTTAGCGCAGCCGACCTGTTTTTCCGATTTACTCAATCCTGTTTTCAAACAGATGCTGCAATATCCAGATCCTCGTTCTTCCGGCACAGGTTACACCTTTCTCACTACCCTTGTACAGCTTTGGGGTGAGGATAAAGCTTTTGATTACCTGAAAAAACTCAAACCTAATGTAGGCAAATACGCTAATAGCGGGCTTGCAACCAAAAATCTCAGCACAGGCGAAGTAGGTATTGATATTAGCTTTATGCATTCTTATGAGCGCGAACAAGATTTAGGTGGCCCGGTACAGGCTTCTCCCGCTTGTGAAGGCATGGGTTACGCTTTGGGAGGCACTAGCATTATTAAAGGTGCACGCAATTTAGACAATGCGAAATTATTTATGGATTGGGCGCTGTCACCTGAGGCACAGGAAATTCCTTGGCGAGAAACAGGGGCATATCAAATCCCTACTAACATTCATGCAGAATCTTCACCACGTTCATTAAAATTATCCGAGTTAAAATTAATTGACTACGATTATGACCGTTTCAGCTCGCCGACAGAAGCGAAACGATTGATCGATCGTTGGGTAAGCGAAGTGAAAATGACGGAATAATTTTCATCATCAAAAACAAGGACGAACACAATGTTCGCCCTTTTATCATTATCCGCGCGAAAGTGCGGTGCTAAGAATCCGAGTTTTAAAATTATTCTTCGCCCAATAATTTCAATTCACGTGCACGAACCTGTTTCTTCATGATTTGCGCAAATTCCGCCACATCAAAGGTACCTAAATCTACCCCTTTGCGCGTACGCACCGCCACTTTGCCGGCTTCAATTTCCTTATCACCGCACACCAGCATATACGGCACACGGCGTAGGGTATGTTCGCGAATTTTAAAACCGACCTTTTCATTACGTAAATCGGCTTTAACACGTAAACCGGCATCAGAAAGGGTTTTCACCACCTCTTTCACATAATCGGCCTGAGAATCGGTAATATTCATCACTACCGCCTGCACCGGCGCCAGCCATGCCGGGAAGAAACCGGCGTATTCTTCGGTAATAATACCGATGAAGCGTTCAATGGAACCCAAAATCGCACGGTGAATCATAACCGGCGTTTTACGCTCGTTATCTTCCGCCACATAAGAGGCGTTTAAACGACCCGGTAACGAGAAATCCAACTGTACCGTACCACATTGCCATTCGCGATCCAAACAGTCACGTAACGCAAATTCTAATTTCGGACCGTAGAATGCGCCTTCACCCTCTTGAATCTGATATGTCAGATTCATTTTTTCTAAAGCCGCCGCTAAATCGGCCTCGGCACGATCCCAGATTTCATCGGAACCGATACGTTTTTCCGGACGCGTAGAAAGTTTGACATAAATATCGGTGAAGCCGAAGGTGCTGTAAATGTCATACACCATTTTTACACAACCGGTAACTTCCTGTTCGATTTGCTCTTCAGTACAGAAAATATGGGCGTCATCCTGGGTAAAGCCGCGTACACGCATTAAACCGTGCAATGAACCGGAAGGTTCGTTACGGTGACAGGAACCGAATTCAGCCATACGAATCGGTAGATCACGATAAGATTTCAAACCTTGATTAAAGATCTGTACGTGACCCGGACAGTTCATCGGTTTAATCGCATACTCACGGTTTTCCGATGAAGTGGTAAACATTAAATCACCGTAATTCTGCCAGTGGCCGGTGCGTTCCCACAGCACGCGATCCATCATAAACGGACCTTTAACTTCCTGATAATCATACTCTTTTAATTTAGTACGCACGAAAGTTTCCAATTCACGGAAGATCGTCCAGCCGTCATTATGCCAGAACACCATACCCGGCGCTTCTTCCTGCATATGATATAAATCCAAGGCTTTACCGATTTTACGGTGATCGCGTTTTGCCGCTTCTTCCAAGCGGTGTAAATGGTCCGCCAGTTGTTTTTTATCCGCCCAAGCGGTCCCGTAAATACGCTGCAGCATTTTGTTCTTGCTGTCACCACGCCAATAGGCACCGGCGATCTTCATTAATTTGAAATGATGACAGAAGCGCATATTCGGCACATGCGGGCCGCGGCACATATCGATATATTCTTGGTGATGATACAACGCCGGCGTTGCGGTACGTTCAATATTTTCATCCAGAATCGCCACTTTGTAGGGCTCGCCGCGTTGTTCAAAGGTATCGCGCGCCTCCTGCCAGCTGACGCGTTTTTTAATCACGTCATAATTGGTTTTCGCCAGCTCTAACATACGTTTTTCAATCTCATCCAAATCTTCTTGGCTCAAAGAACGATCTAAATCCACGTCATAGTAAAAACCGTTTTCAATCGTCGGACCAATCGCCATTTTTACATCAGGGAAAAGCTGTTTAATGGCATGACCAAGCAGATGAGCGCAAGAATGGCGGATAATTTCCAAACCGTCTTCATCTTTGGCTGTGATAATTTGTAATGTGCTGTCCTGATCGATAATATCGCAGGCATCCCGGCGTTCACCGTTCACACGGCCTGCAATAGTGGCTTTAGCGAGTCCCGCTCCGATACTTTGGGCAACTTCCAGCACGGAAACGGGCTGATCGAACTGACGTTGAGAACCGTCAGGTAAAGTAATAATCGGCATGTTAAATCCTTATACAGTGGTAACCCATACGAAAGGTTACTTGTGCGTGTAAAATAAAATGAAAAAAAGTGCTAAAAATAGCACCGCACTTTTATGTGATACCTACAATGTATGATAAAAGCGCGGTGCATTTTAGCACAGTTTCGTTAAATTCAAAAATCGCTTAAACGGCTTTTTCCGTGTAAAGCGGCACTTGAGCCTGTTCGGACATGGTCGTCACATATTGCCGCACTTTCGGCGGAAACTGAAGACCTTTGACGCAAGTAAGATTGCGCAGCATTGGGAACAGCATAATATCTTCATAGGAAAGTTGTCCGCTTGCCGCGGTCGACGACACTATGAGGTTTTCCAACTGAGCCAGATCCGCGGTTAATTGGGCTAAATAATGAGAAGTCCGGGCTAAATTATCGCTAAATGATCCGATACTCGCAGATTTTTTACTTTCAAAGTAACGCACAGCGCTTTCCGTACGAAATTCCTCCAGACCGAGCTGCACAAAACGCGGCAATAATAAATGGTTGTAATACGGCCCTACTTTTTGCATCCATTCGTTGACATTCTCTCTGATCTGTTCCGCCAGAATCTTGTGATCACCGCAATTCTCATCCACGAAACGTACAATATCCAAGCTTTCCGGCATAGCGACACCCTCAGCTTTCTCCAAAATCGGCACTACTTTTTTCCCGATCAAACGTACCGGAGTATCATCGTCATCATTGGCTAATACGATTTTTTCAAACGGAACATTCTTTAATCCGAAAATCATGCGGGCCCGCACACAGAACGGACAGTGATCGTACACATACAGTTTCATAGGCTTCTCCTTATTTAAGTTTGTGCCATTATACTCCGAACGTTAAAAAATTTGAGCTATATCACGGAAAATAACTGTTTTTTTGTCTATTATGAATACGATCTTAAATGCTCAGCAATTTGAGGGGGTTATTATGTGGAAATCAGTATCTCAGGCCTTAGCGGACCAATTTGGCGCGTATTACAACATCAAAGAGAAAAACAAAGTTCATCTCGGCGAAATGCATGAGGCATGGGTTATCGATGACGGTTTTCAGCCTGTTTTTATCAAAGTGAACGAAAAAAGCTATCGTTCGATGTTCCGTGCGGAAGCGGATCAACTTCAGTTGCTCGCCCGTACCAACACCATCAAAGTGCCGCAGGTATATGGTGTCGGCTGTTCGCAGAATCACAGTTTCTTACTGTTGGAAGCATTGGATTTACAGCCGGTCAATGACACAGCCATGGCTGATTTCGGTGTGCAACTGGCCAAATTGCACCAACAGCATTTATCAGAAAAATACGGGCTGGAATTCGATACTTGGCTCGGACCCGAGTATCAACCGAACAAGTGGAAAATCGGCTGGGCAGTCTTTTTTGCCGAACAGCGTATCGGCTGGCAACTGCAAATCTGCAAAGAAAAAGGCATTGAATTCGGTGATATTGATACCATCATCAAAGCCGTCACCGCCAAATTGGCGAAGCATAAACCAACTCCGTCCTTACTACACGGCAATTTGTGGATTGAAAATTGCGGTTTGGTAAACGATGCCATCGTTACTTACGATCCCGCCTGTTATTGGGGTGATCGTGAATGCGATATTGCTTTCACCGAGCTGTTCGGAGCGTTTCCAGCGTCTTTCTATGACAGCTATAATCAAACCTACCCTCTCGATCAGGGCTATTGGCAACGCAAGCCGATTTACCAGCTGTACTATTTATTAAACTTTAGCCATAGATTCAAAAATAATTATATTGCTCTCACCCGCAAAACACTCAATACCATTATGGAACAAGGAAATTAAATGACTATCAAAGCCGTAATTTTTGATATGGACGGGGTTTTGATCGATTCGGAACCCTTATGGAAACAGGCAGGTATTGATATTTTTAACCAAGCGGGCATTCCCGTCACCTACGAAGATATGCTGGCGTTAACCGGCGTTTCTTCTGTCGGTATCGTGGAGGCCTTATATAAAAAATATCAAGTCAACCCAATCCCTATGAGCGTGAATGATATGGCAAAACAATTAGATGATCATGCCATTTCTCTGATTTTAGAAAAAAAACCACTGATTGCCGGCGTGAAAAAAACTCTCGAAAATCTCACCGCACTTGGCTATAAAATGGCTGTCGCTTCAGCCTCACCACGAAAATTACTGGAAGAAATCACTCGGCTCTGCGGTATCGCTCATTACTTTTCTTATCTTTCTTCCGCCACAGAATTAAGCCACAACAAACCCCACCCCGAGGTTTATCTGCACGCAGCGGAAATGCTCGGCGTTAAACCGAACGAATGTATCGGTATTGAAGATTCCGTTATCGGCATGATAGCGGTTAAGGCCGCTTCAATGAAATGTATTGTGATTCCCGGCATTTTAGACAGCAACGATCCACGCTGGACGCTTGCGGACATCAAACTGAACTCACTATTGGAAATTAATGAAACGCTTTTAAATCAATTAAATTAACTTCTTGCTTCGCTGAAAAAGTGACAGTAAAAAAGGCTAGATAACCTAGCCTTTTTCATCAATTATTATTCATTATTTTTGATATAACGGAACCGGACCTGTAGTACCGCTTTTTTGTTCACCGTCGGCGGACTGTTTTAATACCGTGCCGGAAGCGCTAATTTCAACACGACGGTTCGGATGTAAACAATCTTTTAATTCTTTACCGTACGGAACGCCGTCACAAGCTTTCACTTGTTGCGCCTTGCCATAACCTACGGCATTAATATTCGCGGTTACGCCTTGTTGGATTAAACGGGATTTCACCATGTCAGCACGACGTTGTGACAGATTTAAGTTATATTCAACCGAACCTAAGCGATCTGTGAAGCCTGCCACTTTAACTTCTTTAGCACCGGATTTTTTCAATTGTTCCGCTATACTATCAACAACTTCTTTACCTTTCGTCGTTAAGGTCGCTTTGTCAAAGTCGAATAAGAAGTCACCGCTTAAGTTGAATGATGAGTTACCATTACAACCATTCGGATACCAAAAGAAACTTTGCGCGTTCATGTTCTTATCAAATAAAATTTTATATTGACAAATTTTATGTACGCCGTTTTCACGGTAGTTGAATGCGTAATCCCATTCACGCACACCATATAAACCTTCGCTAAAATGCGGGCGGCCTAATAAATTATAGATTTGATCTTTATTCATACCGCGTTCAATCATACGCACATTATCCCAATTCGGCCATGAACCAAATTGGCTGCCGTCATGATTGAATACGGATTCATCAATCTTAGGCCATACTAGATGATCGGAAGTCCCTTCATCGGTTACTTTGCTTAAGTTCCCACAAGCTGCAAGCGTAACGGCAGCGGCTGCGGATAATAATAGATGTGATAATTTCATTTAATTTACCTTATCGTACTTTTATATTGGCAATACTTAAATAAGTGTTGCGGCTAAACTTTAAGAAAGAAATTAGCGTTTTTAATCGTTTTGGGTATGTAACGAAAGCTAAGCATATTTTATGCCTGCTAATACTAATCGGAAACAATTATAAAGTAAACGATTAATCATATTTTAGCCGTAAAAACCACTTATATATAAGTAAGTTATGTAAAGAACTGTAAATCCATGCAAAGCAGATTAAATTAACGTGCGAAAATCCCGCTTTAACCATTTTAACGCCAGATTATCCGCACTCTCTTCCATTTGTTTACCGAATTTTTGCATTAAGGATTTTTTCAGATTGTATTTTACTTCCACAACAGATTTTTCTTTAATCGCCGCCAGAATTAAATCATCGCTGGTCGCAATTTCATCTACTAAATTTAATTCTAATGCCTGTTGACCGAACCAATGTTCTCCTGTGGCAATCCGTTCAATATCCACCTGCGGGCGATTATTTGATACGAAAGACTTAAATAACGCGTGAGTTTCTTCCAATTCCTGCTGGAATTTTTGTTTTCCTTTTTCCGTATTTTCACCCAGCACGGTTACCGTGCGTTTATATTCGCCGGCAGTCATCACATCCACATCAACATCATGTTTTTTTAATAAACGGTGGATATTGGGTATCTGAGCCACTACCCCGACGGAACCGATAATAGCAAAAGGCGCCGACACAATTTTATCCGCCACACAAGCCATCATATAACCGCCGCTGGCGGCCACTTTATCCACCGCTACGGTTAACTTAATGCCCTTTTGTTTTAACCGGGCCAGCTGTGATGCTGCCAAGCCGTAACCATGTACAACCCCGCCGGGACTTTCTAATCGTAGCAGCACTTCATCCGCGGCAGGATCCGCCACAGTCAGAATGGTACTGATTTCTTCGCGCAGAGCTGTGGTTTCGGATGCATGAATGTCGCCTTTAAAATTCACCACAAAAACACGTGGTTTTTGCGGCGTGCCTTCTCCCTTTTTACGCTTTTCTTTCGCTTCCTTAGCCTTAGTTTTATCCGCTTTTTTCCGGGCTTTTTGTGCCGCTTTACGTTCATCTTCGGATAAGTAAAAATCCTGCAATTTCTTGCTATTCTCTTCATATTCTTTAGCTAAATCCGTCAGCTGTAAGGTGCCCGCCGCAGACTTTTGTTGCTTCATAGCAAAGATCATCACCGCAATCCCTGCAATCACCAGTAAAATGGTTAAAATTTCTAAAATAAAGAGACCATAGCCGGTTAAAATATCAGACCACATAGTTGTTCCTTTCGTTTTTAAATCATAAAAGAGGCTGTATCATACTGTGTTTTATTGATACAGGCAAAATAGAATAGACTTATAATAAAAATTTTCTTTTTTATGATTCTGTTATTGACAAAACACTTTTGTACTAGTTTAATAGTGCAAAATATTTTTTAAAGGAAGTTATTATGCGTACCCCCTATCTTCTGGTGAGCCATACCACGGTACCTTACCACAATGACCTCGCCGTGGTGTTTTTCACCCTATGTTCGGCACAAAACAACAGTCTTTTACTTGAAAGTGCCGAAATCTCCAGTAAAAACAGCTTAAAAAGCCTATTACTGGTGAATGCTGCCGTTAAAATTACCTGCATAGGCCAGACCGTCACATTTAAAGCATTAACCCGCAATGGACATACCGTATTAACTGAAATAGAGAAAACGTTACAGGGTTTAGCTGAACTTACTTGGTCAGCTCCCGATATCTTACAGGCAATCTTCTCTTCGCTCGATCAAAATCTTGATGAAGACAGTAAATTGCAATCCGCCACGGTTTTCGACGGTTTGCGCGCCATCAATAATTTATATACTCACGGTGAAACACCGATTTTTTTAGGCGGTCTGTTTGCCTATGATTTAGTGGCTAATTTTATTCCGACGGACGGCATTCAGCTGAAGGATGACGGTTTAGTCTGCCCTGATTATGTATTCTATTTGGCAGAAAATTTGCTGCGTTTCGACCATCCAAGCCGACAAGCTACGCTGCAAACCTTCTGTTTTAATCAAAACGAACGGGCCTCATTAGCGCAAAGTGCGGTGTCAATTTCGCGAGATTTGCAGACTTTGCCTACGATGCCGGCGATTCAACCCGCTTCCACGGAGATGGCCACCAATCTTGAAGACGACGTATTTAAAGGCATTATCACTTCCCTCAAGCAGCATATTTATATGGGAGATGTGTTCCAAATCGTGCCGTCCCGCCGCTTTTCTCTGGCTTGTCCAAACCCGCTCGCCACTTACCGCCAACTGAAACACAACAACCCAAGTCCTTATATGTTCTATATGCAGGACGATGAGTTTATCCTGTTTGGCGCTTCCCCTGAAAGCGCGCTGAAATACAATGCGGACAATCGTCAGTTGGAAATTTACCCGATTGCGGGCTCTCGTCCACGAGGTTTTACCGCCGACGGACGTATCGATCCCGAGCTGGATGCCCGTCTTGAGTTGGAAATGCGGCTGGATCATAAAGAACAGGCGGAACATCTTATGCTGGTGGATCTTGCCCGCAACGATGTGGCTCGCGTATGCCAAAGCGGTACCCGCCGTGTAAAGGAATTAATGCAGGTGGATCGCTATTCCCACATCATGCATTTGGTTTCCCGCGTTGTCGGCACGCTCCGCCCCGAATTGGACGCTCTGCACGCCTACCAAGCCTGCATGAATATGGGAACACTCACGGGAGCCCCCAAAATCAAAGCAATGCAATTAATCTATCAATATGAACGACAAAAACGCCACAGCTACGGCGGCGCGGTGGGTTATCTCACTTCCGACGGTAATTTTGATACCTGTATCGTTATTCGTTCCGCCTTTGTGCAGAACGGTGTTGCTCATGTGCAGGCAGGCTGCGGCGAGGTGCTGGATTCCGATCCGCAAATGGAAGCGGACGAAACCCGTCACAAAGCCCGTGCGGTGATCAACGCCATTATCCAGACCAACAGTCAGGCTGTTCAACATCGGAATAATTAGGGGGAAATGATGGCAACGATTTTATTTTTAGATAACTTTGATTCCTTTACCTATAATCTGGTGGATCAATTCCGTTCCCTCGGTCATCAGGTGAAAATTTACCGCAATGACTGTGATCTTGATTTATTGGAAAAAACGGCTCGCGCGCCCGATACTATTCTTGCGCTTTCCCCCGGCCCCGGCACGCCCGCCCAGGCGGGCAATATGCCGATGCTGATTCAACGGGTAAAAAATGATGTACCGATTATCGGCATTTGCCTCGGCCACCAAGCCTTAATTGAAGCCTTTGGCGGCAAAGTGGTACACGCGGGCGAAGTGATGCACGGCAAGGTCTCCAAGATTCGTCACGATGAGCAGGCGATGTTTGCCGGCCTGGTAAACCCGATGCCCGTTGCGCGTTACCATTCGCTGATGGGATCGGATTTACCCGAAGAATTGGATGTGAACGCCGAGTACAACGGCATTGTTATGGCGGTTCGCCATCAAACCCTGCCGGTTTGCGGCTTCCAGTTTCACCCTGAAAGCATTTTAACCGTACAGGGTTCAAAATTATTAGCACAATCGGTGAACTGGTTATTACAGCGTAAAAATGAAAAAACTCGCCTTTTCGACACCGCACTTTGACGGCCGAATGAATTTAAGGAACATATATGATTATCGTCTATGGATTAAAACAACCTCTTGGTCCTCGTAAAACGGCTTTAATGCAGGTGATCTTCGACTGCCTGCATTTACAACTCGGCATTCCGCCGCACAAACACACTCTGCGTTTTATCGGGCTGGAGCGGGAAGATTTTTATTACCCCGAAGGCCGCAGCGAAAATTTTATCGTGATTGAAATCAACCTAATGTCGGGCAGAACCGAAGCCAGCAAAAAACGTTTAATCAAAATGTTGTTTTCCTCCATTGAACAGAATGTAGACATCGCGCCTATTGATGTGGAAATCACCATCAACGAACAACCCGCCCATTGCTGGGGATTCCGTGGTATGACCGGCGACGAAGCGAAAGATTTAACCTATGATATAAACCGATAAATGAATGTAAAAAGGAATTATTATGCAGACCGAACAAATCACCGCAAAACTCTTTGATAATCAAGCATTAACCCGGCAGGAATCGGCAGATTTCTTCAGCGCAGTAGTGAACGGAGGAGTATCCAATGAAGTTCTGGCGGCGGCATTAATTGCACTAAAAATTCGCGGTGAAACCATTGAAGAAATTACCGGGGCCGTCACCGCCCTGCTCAATCAGGCTAAACCTTTCCCAGCTCCGGATTACCCGTTTGCGGACATCGTGGGGACCGGCGGGGACGGTGCGAACACCATTAATATTTCCACCGCCTGCGCCATTACCGCGGCAAGTTTAGGTTTAAAAATCGCGAAACACGGCAACCGCAGCGTATCCAGCAAAACAGGAGCAAGCGATGTGCTTACCGCACTCGGTGTGAATATCACCATGTCCGCCGAACAGGCCCGCAAAGCGTTGGATGAAATCGGCTTGGCTTTTATTTTCGCACAGCAATATCACACGGGTTTTAAATACGCAGTGCCTGTTCGCCAGGCGTTAAAAACGCGTACTATTTTCAATATTCTCGGCCCTCTGATTAACCCGGCCAACCCGAAACGCCAACTCCTCGGCGTTTATTCGCCCGACTTACTCAAACCTTACGCGGAAACCAACGCCCGTTTGAATCATGAACACAGCATTATCGTGCATGGCTGCGGCCTGGACGAAGTGGCGATTCACGGCAAAACTCAAGTCGCGGAACTGCGTGACGGTAAGATCGAATACTATGATTTATCCCCTTGGGATTTCGGTTTCCAACCGCAACCGCTGGAAACCCTGCGCGGCGGCGAACCTGAAGAAAATGCCAAAATCCTCACCGCACTTTTACAAGGTAAAGGCAAAAAAGAACATGCCCAAGCGGTCGCCATGAACACCGCGTTGCTGATGAAATTATTCGGCTATGAAGATCTCAAACAAAACGCCCAACAAGTGCTGGATCAGCTCGCCGACGGCAAACCGTTTGAAACCTTAAGCAGATTTACGCAATATTAGGAAAATAATATGCAAAATTTAGATCAACACCCGACCATTCTCCAGAAAATCATACTGGATAAAATTGAATGGATAAAAGCCAAGAAAACGGCATTTCCCTTAGAACAATTTCAGCACGAAATCACAAAATCCGAGCGTTCTTTTTATGCCGAACTGGGGAAAGGCTCGCATCAACGGCCTGCTTATATCTTGGAATGTAAAAAAGCCTCGCCTTCGAAAGGATTAATTCGAGCGGAATTTAAACCGGCGGAAATCGCCAAAGTATATAAGCATTATGCTTCTGTCATTTCGGTGCTGACTGATGAAAAATATTTCCAAGGCGATTTTACTTACATTAATCTGGTACGCAATTTGGTCAGTCAACCCGTATTGTGTAAGGATTTTATGATTGATGAATACCAGGTATATTTGGCCCGTTATCACCATGCTGACGCGATTTTACTCATGCTTTCCGTGCTGGATGACGCCACTTATCGGAAACTCGCCGCCCTTGCCCACCAACTCGGCATGGGCGTGCTGACCGAAACCAGTAACGAAGAAGAATTTGAACGGGCATTGGCTCTCAAGGCGAAGGTGATCGGAATAAATAATCGTAATCTGCATGATTTAAGTGTTGATTTGAATCGAATCAAAAATCTTGTCAGCAAATATGCTGTGCGAATTCCACCCGACGTGCGTTTAATCAGCGAATCGGGTATTTATGATCACCGACAAATCCGGGAAATCAAGCCGTTTGCCCACGCATTTCTCATCGGTTCCAGCCTGATGGGCAGCGAAGATTTAAACAATGCTGTGCGTGCCGTGATTTTCGGTGAAAACAAAGTATGTGGTTTAACACGCCCGCAAGATGTACAGGCGGTTTATGATTATGGCGCATTATATGGCGGTTTGATTTTCGCGCCGAAATCGCCACGTTGTGTGAGCCTGCAACAAGCGCAGGAACTTGTCACTATAACAACGGCTCCATTGCGTTTTGTCGGCGTATTTCAAAACCAATCTATTGATTTTATAGTGAATATTGCAAACCAACTGAACCTGTATGCGGTACAGCTGCACGGCGCTGAAACTCCGGATTTCGTCACCGCACTTCGCACGGCTTTACCGCCGCAAATTCAAATCTGGCAGGCGATCTCTATTGATGTAAAAGCATCTTGCTTGACGCTCGAAGATAATCCACTGATAGCCCGCTATATCCTCGACAGCAAAACAGATTCACAACAAGGCGGCACAGGCAAAAGTTTCGACTGGTCAGTTATTCCGGCGCAGTTAAAACATAAAATCATCCTCGCCGGCGGCATTAATCCGGTCAATGTTCAGCAAGCTTTACAGCAAGACTGTATTGGAATTGACGCGAATTCCGGGCTGGAAACCTCGGCGGGAATAAAAAGCAAAGAAAAAATTGCCGCACTTTTTGAAATCATTCAACAAAATTAGGTGTGTATTAAAATTAAACCCACTAAATTCTTCAGTTTAGTGGGTTTTACGTTATAGGTTCAGTTTAACCATTCGGGCAAAATCTGCTCGGGTGAAATTTCATTAATATTTTCTTTATAAAATAAAATATGGCATGATCCTTTTGTTTTAGGTCGCCAATGGGTAAAAGCAATTTTATCTTCCCGATAAATCCCAATAATATCTTTATCAAAGCCTGAAGCAATATGTATTGTTGAAGTATCTGTCGAAATTAATAAATCAGAATGGCGGATAAGCTCTATAGTATGAAATATTCCGTTTGTTTTTGTGTAGAGAAATACGTTACCAAATCCTTTGCTTAAACTAATTAATTTTTCCGTTACTTCAGGATAAGTTAAAATAACAATATTTTTACCTTTAGTAACTTCTGTTAAATAACGTAAATATTTTACAATATTTTCATCAGAGACTTTTTTTATTCTGGCCGCGCCGTAAAAATTAATACTAATAAAATCAGTTATTTTATTTATAGATAAGAACTTATTAATCTCTTCCGCCACTTGATCATTTTCAGGGACATCATAAGAAGTATCTTGGACATGTATTCCTATCATATCTAAGGCTTTCTGATAGACTTCAGAAAAATGATATTCACCCTCCAAATTATGATTGAAAATTTTATACTCGGATTTTTTATAACCAACATAATTAGTTGCATTGATCAACCGTAGCAATAATAGATCTCGGTTCCGAACAAAGAGTGTCGGATCAATGACGGCATCATATTGCTGCTTTCTAATCTCTAAACCGAACTTTATCACATCCGAAATACTTCTTTTCTTCACGACATATAACTTATCAATATAACCATTCTGTTCAAATAAATATTTATTTTGTCTGATACAGACCACACCTATAAAAACATCCGGATATAGTTTTTTAATTTCACGAAATACAAAGGAACTAACAATATAATCACCTATTTTTCCATCCTGACGGAGAAAGAGAATTTTTTTAACTGCCGTTTTATTGTTATAGTCTTTACTTGATTTATCTAATAAGATTTTTCCTAATTTGATTCTATATTTTTGTAATAACTGTTTGAGACTCATGACTTTTCTCGTTGTTCAATAGAATCAATCTCTGATTCTGTCCCCATAAAAACACATGGCGGTTCAATCCCGTAAGCATGAACACCCGTCAACTGTATTGCTCCGGTTAAATAATCGGATGGCATTCTTATCGGATAAGCATGGTTTAATAGTTTTTTTACACCATTGAGCGTGATTAAATATGCCGTCGTCCTCATTATAGCTCTTTTCGATTTTTTTGACGGATATCTGTATCTTACCAGCCTATAACCTTCGACAATATTTCTCTTAAATAAATATGACTTAGCCTTACCATGATCAAAAAATACTATCTCTTTCCGAGACGGGATTTTTTTTAATACATCTAATACTATTTCTTTAAAACATTGAGACACAATAGCATCATCTTCCAAAATAATAGCTTCGGGAATATTCATCTTACTCATATATTCATATAACTTTATATGACTCATCGCGCAACCTATTTCCCCTGGGGTCAATGTTTTTTGAGCAGAAAACCTTTCAGGATAATAATTATAATCCACTTGACTCAGTTCCTCTCTTGAAAGTGTTATTCCATAGACTGCATCAATAAACTCAAAGTGTAACCCTAATCCAGTCAATCGTTCAGAAATTTTTGCCCGTCTATCAGAGCCTGCTAAACTGATTATAAAGATAGTTGGGAAGTGAATGTCTTTCATTACAACTCCTTATGTAAACTAATAAAATATCCTATTTTTTATAATTAGAAGAATAATTGATAAAACGTTTTTGAATAAGTTTATTTACAATATTGGGTTTTCCTAAAATAATCTAATTAGATCCTATTCACAATACGTCTAGTTTTGTTAAGCTAAATGCAGACTGTATATTATAACATCACTAAGGAATTTATTAAAATAAAAAACTGTGTTTAACGTAATTATCTACGCCCGAACAACAATCCAAGCAGTCCGCCGCGCCGATGCGTTTCCGCATGGGATTCAATTCGCTGCAGAATAAGTCGTGATAAGGGTTGGTTCTCTGTACTATAGGTTTTATTTTCTTCTTCCACTAAATCCCGTTGGAACAAAATCTCACAGGCCTGATACACATCTTCAACAATCCAAATAGTAAACTGATCAGCTTTTACCGCTTCAACCACTTCCTGCGATAAACTGAGCTGATGTACTGCGGCGGTGGGAATAATGACACCTTGTTTGCCGGTTAAGCCGCGTTGTTGACAGATGGCGAAGAATCCTTCAATTTTGTCATTCACGCCGCCCACAGCGTGCACCAAACCGAATTGATCAATCGCTCCGGTAACCGCTATGGATTGCGGCAACGGCTGGCCGGCTAAGGCGCTGGTAAGTACGCAAAATTCCGCCAGAGAAGCGCTATCTCCGTCAATTTCGCCATAAGATTGTTCAAATACCAACGAAGCGGAAAACGGCAGTTGTGACGGTAAATTTAAAATATCGGCAAGACAACTTTCAGCAATCATCATTCCTTTGCCGTGGATATTTCCCGCCAGTTCACTCTTGCGATCCACATCTATAATTTCTCCGTCGCCGAATTGTACAATACAGCTGATACGTGAAGGTTCACCGAAAGAAAGCGGAGTGCCTTGGTATTCAATAACCGAAAGCCCGTTAATCTGCCCTATTGCTTCACCTTCCGTCGGAATATAGACCTGTTCATGCAAAATATCCGCGTAAGTTTGTTCGCGCAAAAAACCTTGCTGCATTTGCGTTTGCCGGAACGCCCGTTCAAAATCTTCAGCCTCAAGCTGTGATTTATTCGCGCCTAAGCTTGCCTTGCTCAACATATTTTTCAAAGTAAGCGGCGAAATATTGATTAAGCTGCGATCCTCACAGGTTCGCACTTTTAACTGATATAAACGCTGCAAAGCCGCCGGCGTAAGAGGCGGAAAATGCTGTTGAGCGGCAAAATGCCGTACATATTGCGCCCATTTTACTTGTTGATCGCTTTTTTCTACCGAAAAATAGCTTTCAAGCTCGGAATAATCTGACAAAGCATACAATTCGGATTCAAGTTCAGCAAAAGCCGCCAACTCCTCACGATTGCCTAATAAAATTAATTTCAATTCCAGCGGATAGCTTGGAATTTCACAAGGCAATGGTTTAGAAGGATGAACAGCATACCAATCAAATCGTTTGCTCGTCAGAATTTGTTTCAAACGGAGCCAGGCATCAAATTGAGCTAACAGGCCCGCCACGCTTAGAATCAGCACACCGCCATTGGCTTGATGAACTAATCCCGGCGTCAGTTTAATATCCTTGGAAATAGGGTGAATCTGTAAGGTTCCGAATAACTTGGCCTGATCAAAAAATAGCGAAAACAGCACCGCACTTTGAGCTGCAAAATTATCTTCCATAGACTGAGCCGGCTCGGTGTAAATATGAGCAAAAGAGAAACTATCCGCCTGTTCCACCATATAGCGAACGCCTGTTACCCGCATATCAGGCTGCAACTGAGCAGCGATGTGCGATTGCAGTAACGGAGCATATTCCGCCTGATCGTCCGCTTCCAGCACCAGCAAACTGCGGTGCTGATTTTGTAAGAAATGTGAAATTGCAGAACTTGCCCGCGGCTGTAAATCAAAAAAAGTAACGGCTTGTTCGCTGTTGTTTGAAAGATTTAAAACGGGCAATAAATCCTGCCAGGCCAATATTTGTTTAGATGATGAAGATAAATTCACAGATATTCTCTTTCCATAAAAAATAATCCGTGCATTATTGCATACTTCCGGCCATATTTCTAAAAATTTACTGGAAAATTCAGGGTAAAAAGCGTATATTGGGACGGGTTACCACGTCACTAATTAGCGAGAAAACGATGAAATACCAAAAATTAGAAAATCAGGAAGCGCATTGGAAATGGCTTTATCTCACTAAAAAACATCGTGAAGGGGAAAATATCACCCGCTATACCGAACGCAGCCTACAGGAAGAACAGGTCAGACAGCTGATAGCATGCCAAAATAATCCTGAGAAGATTATTCAATGGATTGCGGAACACATGGCGACGGAACTGGTCGTTAAACTGGATCAGGCCATTCGTGCCCGGCGTAAACGATTTTTCAACGGCGAAAAACAAAGCACCAAAAAGAAATCCATTGATTTGGAATACGGTGTATGGCTGCGGCTGTCCAAATATTCCCGCAAAATGAAAATGACCTTGTCGGAAACCATTTCTTATATGATTGACGAACGGGAAAACAAAGCGTTATACGAAGCACAAATGTCTGCAATGAAGGCGGGGTTGAAAGACTTATTAGGAAAAAAATAAAGGAACATTATTTTACAGCGATCGCGTGGAACAAATTCACCCGAAATTAAAGTGCTATCAGTCCTTAATTTAAACAGTCCAGATTTTCGGCAACGCAAATATACTTCCGACCGTTGAGTGCCAATCACAAAAAGAAGGCATAAGATTATTATTTATAAAGGACTTTTTAACTAAAAAAGTTGCTAATATTAAATTAACTTATTATTAGCAACTATTTGCCTGCTATGTCAAAAGCGAGTTTCTAAAACTCAAATTTTCAACACCGCGCTTTGCTATGATTTGAACTTATTTTACAATTCGCAAATGAGAAGGGGCTTTTTTCTTTTGATTGGTTGGTTCGGTTTTTTCCGTTTTGGAACTTGCCGGTTTATCCACCGCATTTTCAAAGCCAAGCGGCTGTTCCGCGGTTGGGGCGCGATCCAGTTCATCATATACGGCTTCAGGCTCAAACATCACTCCATCGCCATTCTCACGGGCATAAATCGCCAATGCAGCCCCCATTGGGATATACACATCACGCGGAATACCGCGGAAACGAGCGTTAAATACGATGGCGTCATTTGCCAGTTGCAGATTCGCTACTGCCCCCGCTGAAAGATTAAGCACGATTTGGCCGTCTTTCACATATTCCACAGGCACATTCACACCATAATAGGTGGCATCGACAACCAGATAAGGCGTAAGAGAATTATCCACCAGCCAATCGTAATAAGCTCTTAACAAATAAGGACGTTTAGGAGAAGTTTTGATGTTCATATTATTTCTCTTCCATCAAATTTTTCGGTGCATTATTGCCTAGGGATTGTGTGAAAGAATCGCGAGAAAACACGCGTTCCATATAGGCTCTAAGGGCTTTGCTACCGTTTCCGCTAAACTCCACTCCCATATTTTGCATACGCCACAATAAAGGAGCGATATAACAATCAATCAGGCTGAACTCTTCACTCATAAAATAAGGTGTTTGCGAAAAAATCGGCGCGATTGCCTGCATTTCTTCTTTAAGCTGTTTTAATGCATTAGCCCGTTGGTCATCATTACCTTCTTCCGCAAGGGCGAGTGCCGGATACCAATCCTGCTCGATACGTAACATTAATAAACGGCTTTTACCACGCGCCACGGGATAGACGGGCATGAGCGGCGGATGAGGGAAGCGTTCATCAAGATATTCCATAATAATACGGGAATTAAATAATACTAAATCACGATCCACTAAAGTCGGTAAAGTTCCGTAAGGGTTTAATTCCATTAAATCTTCTGATAATGCCTGCGGATCTACAACTTCTGTTTCATAAGCAACACCTTTTTCCGCTAATACAATACGTACTTGATGGCAGTAAATATCTGATTTATCAGAAAAAAGAGTCATTATTGAACGTTTATTTGCAGCGCTTGTCATCTATTCCTCCGACGACCTGAATGGTATAAGTAAAGTTTATTTTTAACTGTTATTCTAAATAAAAATGAGGTCTCCGCTTAGGTCTGACGCTTTGATTAAGCCTCAAACAGCAAGAATACCTCTCGAAAAAATGGTCGCTTATTCTACCATATTTCAGTATATGAATGCCAAGCCTTGGCCTGTTTTTTCATAAAAAAGCAAAAAATTGCAAGCCCGAAAGCTTGCAATTTCTGTGGTAAATATAAATATAAAATCAACGTTTGGAATATTGCGGACGACGACGTGCTTTGTGGAGACCCACTTTTTTACGTTCAACGCGACGAGCATCACGAGTAACGAAGCCTGCGGCACGTAACGCCGGACGAAGGGTTTCATCGTATTCGATTAAAGCACGTGTAATACCATGACGGATTGCACCCGCTTGACCTGAAATACCGCCGCCTTTAACAGTGA
The DNA here is from genome assembly GCA_032586195.1 of Pasteurellaceae bacterium LIM206. GTDB lineage: Bacteria > Pseudomonadota > Gammaproteobacteria > Enterobacterales > Pasteurellaceae > JAWHQP01. The sequence continues at coordinate 129,413 of JAWHQP010000006.1, forward strand.
TGTAAAGGTCCAGTTTATCAGTTAATTCAACCAATTCTAACGGTTGACGTACCACCATACGTGAAGTTTCACGACCGAAGTACACCTCTAATTCACGCTGATTGATAGTGATTTTACCACTGCCCGGTTTGATGAAAACACGAGCTGAAGAGCTTTTGCGGCGACCTGTGCCGTAGTTTTGATTCTCTGCCATTTTCGTGCTCCGTGATTAGATATCTAAAACTTGAGGTTGTTGTGCTGCATGTTCATGTTGTGAACCTGCATACACTTTTAATTTGCGGAACATTGCACGGCCTAACGGGCCTTTCGGCAACATACCTTTAACCGCAATCTCAATCACAGCTTCCGGACGGCGAGCGATCATTTCTTTGAAAGTCGCTTGTTTAATGCCACCGACATAACCTGTGTGCCAGTAGTAAACTTTATCAGTTTCTTTACGACCCGTTACAGCCACTTTATCCGCATTAATTACGATGATGTAATCACCGGTATCAACGTGCGGAGTATATTCTGCTTTATGTTTACCACGTAAACGACGTGCTAATTCAGTAGCTAAACGACCCAAAGTTTTACCCGTCGCATCCACTACATACCAGTCGCGTTTAACCGTTTCCGGTTTTGCTACAAAAGTTTTCATTAATTTAATTACCAATAATAATCATTAATACCCAGTGTTTATTACTAAACACAACCATTGTTCTCAATCGCGCACCCCTTCGAGTGTGATTTCGACAAAATAATGCGTGGTGGGAATCCAACACATTCACAGGGTCGCGAGATTATACATAAAAAATTTCCGTAATGCGAATTTTTTATCCGTTCCAACCGCAATTTATACAAAACTCGCAAACACAGCACCGCACTTTACCGCATTACGACATTCCGTCATAAAATTTTGTGACCTTCCGCAAGCAATTAACATCTATCACAAGACAAATGATCTATTTATAGTTATGATGAACACATTCTATATTATTAACAAATGTAAGGAGTGATGATTATGCCGACTTGGACACCGGAAATGTGGCAGACCGCGGGGATCGGTTTAGTAATAGGCTTTATTGCAGGCTACCTTTTTTTGCGTATAGGCAAGGGGTCAATCAAAAAACAATTGCAGACCGAAACGGAACTTAAGGCGGTGAAAGCTCAGATTGAAACGCAGAAACTTGAATTAGAGAAGCACTTTGCAGAAAGCGCCGAGCTGTTAAAAAACCTCGCTCAGGATTATCAGAAACTTTATAGCCATCTTGCCAATTCATCCGCCGCTTTACTGCCTAATTCGCAACAGAAACCTCTTTTTCCGCAGAATTTGATTGAACGTGACGACACATTATCCGGCGCGGCAAATAACGTAAACAATAACGAAGAAAAGCTCAAACCGAAAGATTATTCGGAAGGTTCCTCAGGTTTATTGAAAGCGGAAAAATAAATCATTCAGAATGTAACCGCCCCGAAAGTGCGGTGTTAAAAACAGCAGTTTTAACACCGCACTTTCGTTAGAAAGCCGTTCATAATTTAAACGATTAACCCTCGATTGGATTATATTATGAACATTTTTAGCTTATTTTTTAATGAATTATAAAAAGTTCAATTTTTTTTCATTTAAATTTCATCCACTTAACCTTGAAATTCCGGAACATCCTCATATTTTTCATGTCATATATCGGGTGCAACCGATGTATTCTTCGACCCTATTTATATGTTTATTAAGGACTTTACATGAAAAAACACTTTAGATTATCAGCCGTTGCGTTAAGTTTAGCGGTATTAACCGCGCCGATGACAAGCTTCGCCGGATTCACTTCTTTCTTTGGCGGAAATGACAACAAGGAAGAGCAAAAACAGGAAGCTCCCGCACAAATGCAGGCAACCCCGGCGGTAACCAATACCACGGCGGCGATTAGTCTTGCCGTACCAAGCCTTGCACCGATGTTAGAAAAAGTATTACCCGCCGTGGTAACCATTTCCGTTGAAGGTACCGAAAAAACAAATCAGAAATCCTTTGATATACCGGAAGAATTTAAATTCTTCTTCGGTGATGACTTCTTCGGTAACGGTTCATCAAATCCGAAGAATTTCAAAGGATTAGGCTCCGGCGTTATCATCAATGCGGAAAAAGGCTATGTGCTCACCAATAATCACGTGATTGACAGTGCGGATAAGATTACCGTTAAGCTGAAAGACGGACGTGAATTTAAAGCGAAAGTCGTCGGAAAGGATAAGCAATCCGATGTGGCGTTAATCCAGATCGAAAATCCGAAAAATCTCACCCAAATTCAAATGGCGGACAGCGATAAATTACGTGTCGGTGATTTTGCCGTGGCGATCGGCAACCCATTCGGTTTAGGTCAAACCGCAACCTCCGGCATTATTTCCGCTCTCGGACGTTCCACCGGTTCCGATGGCGGCAATTATGAAAACTTTATTCAAACTGACGCGGCAGTGAACCGAGGCAATTCCGGCGGCCCATTGATCAACCTGAACGGTGAACTCATCGGTATCAACACCGCTATTATTTCACCAAGCGGCGGCAACGCGGGTATTGCTTTTGCCATTCCAAGCAATATGGCGAACAATTTGGTCGCTCAAATTCTGGAATACGGTGAGGTTCGCCGCGGTCTGTTGGGCATTAAAGGGGGCGAGCTCAATGCGGATTTAGCCAAAGCCTTTAATATTGATGCCCAGCAAGGCGCGTTCGTAAGTGAAGTCATTCCGGGGTCGGCGGCGGATAAAGCGGGCTTGAAAGCGGGAGATGTCATTATTGCGATGAACGGTCAGAAAATTTCCAGTTTTGCCGAAATGCGGGCCAAGATCGCCACCAGCGGCGCAGGCAAAGAAATAAATCTGACCTATTTGCGCGACAATAAAACGGAGAACGTAAAAGTGACCTTGCAGGCGGATGACGGCAATCAAACGGCCACCGCCGATTCGGATATCTTGCCCGAATTAGAAGGCGCTCAATTTGAAAATTATGCGGAAAACAACACGAAAGGCGTAAAAATCAGCAAAGTCGCTAAAAATTCGCCCGCCGCACGCAACGGCTTGAAAGAAGGCGATATTATTATTGGGGTAAACCGTACACTGATTAATAATCTAAGCGAACTACGCAAAGCCTTGAACGATCAGAATTCGGTTTCCGCCTTAAATATTTTACGCGGCAACAGCAACTTCTATTTACTGCTGCAATAAAATAACCTGAAGTGCGGTGTTATACATCGCACTTTTTTTAATCAACTTACTCGGAGAGTATCATGAAATCATTAAAAACAGCGGCAATTATCGCATTATCCGGTTTATTCGTATTCAGTACTTCCGCTATGGCGGCGCCTCATCACGAGCCACAAAAACAAGTGCATAAACGTCCTCCGCACCCTAAAAAAGTGAAAAAAGCCAAACCGGCTAAACATATGAAAAAACCACCTAAACACGAAAAGCGTTAATTTTCTGTCGAGAAAGCAATAGTAACATCATTCTATTGCTTTTTTTATTTCCAAATATTCTTTTCTCAATTAAGATCCTGCCAGGCAATATCATTCAACAGGCAATCACCGTAATGAAAAAAGGATTCTTTTTTGCCGTCGCATCGGCTTTTTTACTCAGTTTAGTCAATCTGTTCGTCAAGATTTTAGGTAATTATCAAGACGCTCCCCCACTGCCTTCCAGTGAAATCGCGTTCTTCCGCGGTTTAATCGCTTCTGTTGCCGTGCTGATTTATATGCGTGCGAAATGTATCCGTTTTTCAACTAAGGACCGCGGCCTGCTTATCATGCGGGGTCTATTCGGCGGCTTCGGCATGCTGTTTAATTTCGTTGCTTTGATCTATATGAAAATGTCCGACGCCGCGATTTTGTTTCAACTGTCAGGCATTTTTGTACTCATCTTCAGTGCACTGTTTCTGAAAGAAGGGATTCCCAACGGTTCCGCCAAATGGCTCCTCTTGATTTTCATCGCGGTGATGGTAATGGTGAATCCGTTCGGTTATTCCGCGTCTTTCGGCTGGCCGGCCTTTATCGCCATCTGCGGTGCAGCTCTCTCCGCCGCGGCTTATACCACTATTCGCAGTATCAGCAAACACGGTAATCACAGTTCCTTTGAAATTATGGCGTATTTTCTTATCACGGGTATGCTGGCGGGAGCGATCACCATGTTCACGTTGCAGGATTTTGTAGTGCCGGATTTCATTCAATCCCTTTATTTGTTAGCGATTGGAGCAATTACGGTCATCGCCCAGTTTTTCCTTACCGGGGCATTCATCACCACCAATGCCGTTGTGGCTCAGTTTCTGCAATATATCGGCGTATTTTTCAGTTCATTTTTCGGTTTCCTCGCTTTCGGCGAAAATCTTTCCCTTTCCACCATTATTGCCGGCATTGCAATCTTCTTTTCTTCCATCATGCTGGCGCGGTTAAAGGAAGAAAGCCGTAAAAAGAGCTGATTTATCGCTAAAGTGCGGTGTTAAAAAATTGAGTTTTTCATATTCGGACTGTCAAAAAACTTGATTTTTTGACACCGCGCTTTGCCGGAACATTTCAGTCAAAATGTCTTCCTTTGTCGCGGCATTTAACTTCTTGCGCATGGATGTTCAGGATTTTTAAATTTTGTCTTATTTATAAATAAGTTATTTTCTGTCAATGCTCTTTGCAAAAATATACTGCTTGAGTTTTTCAGGCGAACCCATTATCTTGTAGCCTCTTTTTCTGCTATACCTATATATTGTGTTTGGGGGTTAATTTCTATGAACAAGGCAATAATGGTCACAAAGCGTGACGGCAAGCTTGAACCGATCAATCTGGATAAAATCCATCGTGTGATTACCTGGGCGGCGGAAGGGCTGGATAACGTTTCCGTTTCACAGGTCGAACTGCGTTCCCATATTCAGTTTTACGAAGGTATTCGCACATCTGATATTCACGAAACCATTATTAAAGCCGCGGCCGATCTCATCAGCAAAGATACTCCCGACTATCAATATCTGGCGGCACGTTTAGCCGTGTTTCATCTGCGTAAGAAAGCTTACGGACATTTTGATCCGCCGCGTTTATACGAACATGTCAAAACCTTGGTGCGGATGGGCAAATACGATCAGGCTCTGCTAACCGATTACAGCCGTGAAGAATGGGATGAAATGGATACGTTCCTCGACCATAGCCGCGATATGAATTTTTCTTACGCCGCGGTAAAACAGCTGGAAGGCAAATATTTGGTGCAGAACCGTGTCACCGGCGAAATTTACGAATCCGCTCAGTTCCTTTATTTATTAGTGGCAGCCAGTTTGTTTTCCAAATACTCGGCGGAAACCCGCTTGGACTATATCCGTCGCTTCTATGATGCGACTTCAACTTTTAAAATCTCCCTACCGACCCCAATTATGTCGGGGGTTCGCACGCCGACTCGTCAATTCAGCTCATGCGTGTTGATTGAATGCGGCGATAGTCTTGATTCCATTAACGCGACCGCCGCATCGATTATTAAATACGTTTCACAACGTGCGGGCATCGGCATAAATGCCGGCGCCATCCGTGCCTTAGGCAGCCCGATCCGTAACGGCGAAGCTTTCCACACCGGTTGTATTCCGTTCTATAAACACTTCCAGACCGCGGTAAAATCCTGCTCGCAAGGCGGTGTGCGCGGCGGCGCGGCAACCGTTTATTATCCGATTTGGCACTTAGAAGTGGAAAGCCTGCTGGTGTTAAAAAATAACCGAGGCGTGGAAGATAACCGGGTACGTCACATGGATTACGGCGTGCAAATCAACAAACTAATGTATCAACGCTTGATCAAAGGCGGTGATATTACGCTGTTCAGCCCGTCCGATGTGCCGGGCCTGTATGCCGCGTTCTTTGCGGATCAGGACAAATTTGAACGGCTTTACACCAAATATGAACAGGATCCGAATATCCGCAAACGCAGCGTAAAAGCGGTGGATCTGTTCTCATTACTAATGCAGGAACGGGCTTCAACCGGGCGAATTTACGTGCAAAATGTGGATCATTGCAACACCCATAGTCCGTTTGATCCTGAGGTCGCTCCCGTACGTCAATCCAATTTATGCCTTGAAATCGCTCTGCCGACCAAGCCGTTAACGCATTTTCATGATGAAAACGGTGAAATCGCTTTATGTACACTGTCGGCATTCAACCTCGGCACATTGAAAGATCTTGACGAGCTGGAAGAACTCTCGGATCTCGCCGTGCGTGCATTAGACGCCCTATTGGATTATCAGGACTATCCTGTACCGGCCGCCCGCCGTAGCTCGTTAGGCCGTCGTTCGTTGGGTATCGGCGTGATTAACTACGCTTACTATTTAGCCAAAAACGGCGTACGCTATTCCGACGGGTCCGCCAACGATTTAACCCACCGCACCTTTGAAGCTATCCAGTATTATTTATTGAAAGCCTCCATGAATCTCGCTAAAGAGCAGGGTGCGTGCGAATATTTCAATGAAACCGTTTATGCCAAAGGCGTGTTGCCAATCGACACCTACAAAAAAGATATTGATAACCTCACTCAAGAACCGTTGCATTATGACTGGGAAGGCCTGCGTAGAGATATTCAACAATTCGGCCTGCGCAATTCGACCCTCACCGCCCTTATGCCGTCGGAAACATCATCACAGATTTCCAACGCCACCAACGGTATCGAACCGCCACGCGGTCATGTGAGTATAAAAGCCTCTAAAGACGGTATTTTAAAGCAAGTGGTTCCAGATTACGAAAATCTGAGCGAACAATACGAATTATTGTGGGATATGCCGAGCATGGACGGCTACCTTCACTTAGTGGGTATTATGCAAAAATTCGTAGATCAGGCGATTTCCGCCAACACCAACTACGACCCTGCCCGTTTTGAGGACGGCAAAGTACCGATGAAAGTACTGTTAAAAGACCTCTTAACCGCCTATAAATACGGTTTAAAAACACTTTATTATCAAAATACCCGCGATGGCGCCGATGACGCTCAGGAAGACATGGACGACGGCTGCGCAGGCGGGGCTTGTAAGATTTGATTGATTTATCTTTTTAACGAAATAAAGTGCGGTTAAAAATAAAAAAGTTTTTAACTGCAGTTTTTTATAGAAAAAGTGTGAGCCACTCCTCAATAATGAAAATAAATTATAGATAAAAAAGAAAGGAAAATTATAAAATGGAGTAGCTTAGAAAAATAATAAAAATAAACTATAAGGAATAAAACGAATGTTTAAGGAACCCGCCATCGCACATATCCGTAAATCGGACAGATACGAACAACTGCTGCAAACACATCTCTTCGAAACCTCAGCTATTACCCAATTATTAGCGAGCAAACTTGATTTAGGTTTAGCCGGTCAACTTATCGGCTTAATGCATGATTTTGGTAAATATTCTCAAGCCTTCCAGGAATATATCCGAGATGTAACCCATATTGATGCAGATAATGATGAAGGGGCGGAAAGTTATTCTGATTTAAAAGGAAAAATTGACCATTCTACTGCTGGTGCGCAGTGGGTATATCATCATCTTAAAAAATTCGGATTACAAAATGGTATTGGCGAATTAATCGGACAAATACTTGGTTTATGCATTGCCTCACATCATGGTGCGGGATTAATTGACTGTTTGAATCCGGACGGCGAAGCGATTTGGATAAAACGATTTGACAAAGAGGATAAGCTGACACATTTAACCGAATGCCAACAAAATGCCGATGATATTGTATTACAACAAGCAGAGACATTGGCTGGAACTGATTTAATTAAAGAAATGCTTACCACGTTAAAACCAATTCTACAGCCCATGACAGAATCCTTTAAAAAGGAAAGAATACATGGGGACATTGAAACGTCCCATAACATTGAAGAATTCTACCTTGGATGTTTCACCCGTTTCTTATTCAGTTGCCTGATTGACGCGGATCGTATCAATAGCGCTGATTTTGAACGGGAAGAACAAAAAGATCTACGTCGTCTGACCACGCAACCGAATTGGGCTGAAGCCATCAGTCAATTAGAAGCCCATTTATCCCAATTTCCCATTCGTTATCCTATTGATAAAATCCGCCGAGATATTTCTGAGACTTGTCTGCAACGTGCCACTGATCAACAAGGTATTTACACCTTGACCGTACCAACCGGCGGTGGTAAAACCCTTGCCAGCCTGCGTTACGCACTACATCATGCACAAAAACACGGGCTTGATCGCATCATCTACATTATTCCTTACACCTCAATTATTGACCAGAACGCTCAAGCCGTGCGTGATATTCTTGGTAAAGACTGGGTATTGGAACATCATTCCAATTTAGAACCGGAAAAACAAAACTGGCAAGACAAACTCCTCTCCGAAAACTGGGATAAGCCTATTGTCTTTACTACGATGGTACAGTTTTTAGATGCGTGGTTTGGCAGCGGTACGCGCGGAGCAAGACATATTCACCCAATGACTAAAGCTGTGTTGATTTTTGATGAAATCCAAACGCTGCCGGTGAAATGTGTGCATCTGTTTTGCAATGTGCTGAATTGGTTAACACAATTCGGCAAAAGCAGCGCCATACTCTGTACGGCAACACAGCCTTTGTTAGATAAATTGCGCACCCCTGAATTAGGAGAATTGAAGCTCGCACAACAAGCCGAAATCATGGGCAAACAGCAAGACTTAAATAAACTCTTCAGCGATTTATCGCGGGTCGATATTCGCTATCAACCGAAATCAGGTAAATGGTCATTGGAAGAAGCCGGTGCATTTTTATTAGAACAGGCTCAAACAACCTCAAGTTGTTTGTTTGTTGTGAATACTAAACGCTGGGCGCAAGATCTTTACAAATATTGCCAAGAGCATCAAGTTCCTTCCGAAGCTTTATTCCATTTGAGCACCAACCAATGCGCAGCACATCGGAAAGCAATTTTTGATGTAATTAAACAGCGACTAAAAAACAATAAGCCTGTTATCTGTATTAGCACGCAATTAATTGAAGCGGGCGTTGACATATCAATGGGGTGCGTGATTCGTGCCTTAGCAGGTTTAGACAGTATTGCACAAGCCGCCGGTCGTTGTAACCGTCATAGCGAAAAAGAAGGTAAAGGGCAGGTTTATGTGCTTAACCTTCAAGAGCCTGATTTTTCAAAATTTTTGCCAGATATTACTATCGGTCAAAATAATGCCGACCGAATATTTCGTGAATTTATTGAACAAGATGTTCTACAACCCAATGCGATTCAACAGTATTTTGAATATTATTTCTACAAGCGTAGTAATGAGATGACTTATCCAATTAAAAATAGCGCATCAGGCGATTTATTAGACTGGCTTTCTGACAATCGCTTAAACGTCTACACGCCCAAAAACAATCGGCGAACTAAACCATTACCGCGCTTAATGCAGTCCTTTAAGAGTGCAGGCAAAATCTTTGCCGCAATTGAAGCGCCAACACGTGCCTTGATTGTGCCTTATGGAGAGGGAAAGGAATTAATTACTAAACTATGCGCAAGTCAAAATTCACAAGAAATGTACCGCACTTTGGCGCAAGCCCAACGCTATAGCGTTAACGTATTCCCGAACGTATGGGAACAACTACTGAAAGAACAGACTATACATGAGGTTATCAAAGGTTCAGAAATCTATTATCTAGAAGATCAATATTATAATGAATACGGGTTATCCCTTGATGAAACTGGCGAAATGCCGTTTAACATAGCGTAATAAGGAGCGATATGAATAACAAAATCAGTTTTCGCGTTTGGGGGCGACAAGCCTTATTTACCGATCCTATCACTAAAATCGGTGGCGAGAAATTCAGCTATCAAGTACCAACTTACGAAGCCATTAAAGGCATTTTAAAAAGCATTTATTGGAAACCCACCCTGATTTGGCATATCGATCGCATTCGCGTGATGAAACCAATACGTACGCAAAGTAAATCCACTAAGCCTAGACAATGGGAATCTCCAAAAGGCGTAGATCACACTTTAGCCATTTACACTTTTCTGCAAGATGTGGAATATCAGGTAGAAGCCCATTTTGAATGGAATAAAAACTGGCCTGAACTAGAACAAGATCGTGTTGCGGGCAAGCATATGGCAATCGCTAAAAGAATGCTAAATCTTGGGGGACGACAAGATATTTTCTTAGGTACTCGCGACTGCCAAGGTTATGTAGAACCTTGCGAATTTGGTCTTGGAGAAGGTTTTTATGATGGCATTAATAACGTGGATTTCGGGCTGATGTTCCATAGTTTCGGCTACCCTGATGAAACGGGTAAAAATGAATTAGTCAGTCGCTTTTGGGCGGCAAAAATGAAATACGGCATTATCGAATTTCCAAATGTGAATGATACAAATCATCTAAAAACCCGCTTTATTCGCAAAATGAAAGCAGAAAAAATCTTTAAGCGTGATGACAATCTTAAAGCTGTGGAAAAAGAGGCTGAGGAGTTGGGATTATGAGTTGGATGAAGAAGTTATACGAAACATATGAAGCTGTCTCGAAACAAAACCTAGATAACACAGACACACCTCTGACGCCTGTCGGGCATACCATGCAAAATGCGCATATTACAATTGTTCTCAATGCGCAGGGAGAGTTTCAAACAGCCTATGTAGTACCCGCAAAAACAACTATCATTCTACCTGCAACTGAAGCCTCCGAAAATCGAACTAGCGGAGAAGGCCCTCACCCGTTTGCAGATAAAATTCAATATGTTGCTAAAGATTATGCAATTTACGGCGGGAAGAAAAAAAGCTATTTTTCAGGTTATTTAAAACAATTGCAGGAATGGTGCAATTCGCCATACGCCCATCCAAAAGTACAGGCTGTATGCCATTATGTACAAAAAGGCACATTAGTCGCTGATCTAGTTCGCGTTGGTATTTTCCCTTTAGATTCCAAAGGTCAGATACTGGGAAAATGGGACTCAGAAAAAGAAGCTCCTATGATTTTCTCCGTATTGCCTAAAACTAAAGGCGAAATTGAATTCGGTTCAGCTTTAGTTCGTTGGTGTGTAGAAACAACCGGAGATAAGCATAATGAAACTTGGACGGATAAAACTATTCAACAATCTTGGATAAACTACATATCAAACAACACGAGCCAGAAAGGATTTTGTCTCATACTGGGTAAAGAGTGTGTGATTTCTAGCATGCACCCGGCCAAACTACGCCATACGGGAGATAAAGCTAAACTCATTTCGGCTAACGATACAGAAGGTTATACTTTTCGTGGTCGCTTTGAACAGTCAGAAGAAGCCGCTAGCGTATCGGCAGATGTTTCTGCTAAATCACATAGTGCATTGCGCTGGTTAATCGCTCGCCAAGGCATACGCAACGGAGATCAAGTCACTATTGTCTGGGCAATTAGTGGTAAAGAGGTTCCTTCACCTCTACGTGACTCTTTATCTGATATAGATTGGGACAATCCGGATATCAATGCAATCGAAAATGAAGTTGAAATGCAACCTGAAAATGAAGGAGAGCGCATTGATTGGACGATAAATATCGGTCGAGCTGCCGCTCAAATTATCAAGAAAAAACTGCGTGGCTACCAAGCTGAATTAAAGGCACACGAACAGATTTCCTTATTAATGCTTGATTCAGCGACACCAGGACGCATGGCTTTGACTTATTACCAAGAATTCTTATCTTCCGACTATTTCTCTAATCTGGATGCATGGATAGACGACATATCTTGGTATCAACGTCATAGCATAGAAAAAGAAAGCACCAAAAAATCAGATAAAAAGCAGATTATATGGGCATTTCTTCCACCGTCTCCCTACGCCATTTACGAAACTATATATGGTAAACGTGGTAGCGATATACTGAAAAAACAGCTCTATGCTAGGCTTTTACCTATTATTGCTGGAGGACACAACGTACCTATTCCTTATGATTTGGTACAAAAAAGTTTTCAGGCTGCCTGTAATCCAAGCGGATACGAAAATTGGGAATGGCAACGCAATATCGGTGTCGCTTGCGCTTTATACAAAGGCTGGTGCGCACGTCATCAAGACTTATCACAACGGAGGACTTATTCTATGAGTTTAGATAAAGAAAATCGCTCTCGCGATTATTTATACGGCAGACTGCTAGCCGTCGCGGAAGGTATCGAATCCTATGCCCTGTATCTGGCAGAAGAAAAACGGGCTACCACAGCCGAACGCTACATGCAGCGTTTTGCCGAACACCCGTTCGCTACATGGCGTAACATTGAACTGGCCTTGAAACCCTATCAAGACCGCTTGCGTAGCCGCAATAAAGACACCGGCAACCAAGCTATTGGTGAGATCATGGAATTGTTCCAAGCAAATGACTTTACTTGTGATAATAAACTCAGCGGCGAATTTTTGCTCGGTTATCATTGCCAAAAAATGGAAACCGAACGTCAAATTGCTGAACGCAAAGCAGCCAAGTCTGCAAAAAGCCAAACAAACCGAAACAACTAAATAACCGACATTAATAAGGAAAACCAAAATGAGCTTAACTAAAAAAATCGACTTCGCCCTAATCATCAGCGTAAACAATGCCAACCCCAATGGTGATCCGCTAAATGGAAACCGCCCTCGTACCGACTTTGCTGGATTTGGTGAGATGACTGATGTTTGTCTGAAACGCAAAATCCGCGATCGTTTGCAAGATAATGGAGAAAACATCTTTGTACAATCCGATGAAAAGAAAACTGATGATATGTCCAGCCTAAAAAATCGTGCGGAGTCAGAAAAATTCGGATTAGGTAAAAAAGCTTTCGAAGCTAAAAAAGGAGAAGAAAAAGGCAAACAAAAGGATGAAACTAAAAAACTGGCATGTCAAAAATGGCTTGATGTGCGAGCTTTTGGTCAAGTTTTTGCCTTTGGTAAAGACGATGGAGGAAGTGGTGTATCAATTGCAATCAGAGGTCCCGTAACTATTCAATCAGCATTTAGTATTACACCCGTCAATATTACAAGTAATCAAATTGTAAAAAGTGTAGATAGCGATGATAAAGAAGGAAAAAATGCTCGAATGGGTATGAAACATCGCGTAGATCAAGGTATTTACGTCGCTTACGGCGCAATGACACCACAACTTGCCGAACGTACTGGTTTTTCTGATGAAGATGCAGAAAAAATTAAATCGGTATTACCAAAACTATTTGAAGGTGATGCTTCTTCTGCAAGACCTGAAGGCAGTATGCAAGTTTTAAAAGTCATTTGGTGGGAACATAATTGTAAGTCTGGTCAATATTCTTCGGCTAAAGTACATAGCAAATTAAGAACATTAATTCCAGAGAATAATGAAAATATTGATACTGAAAAACTGTTTGAATTAATAACCAAAGAAAATCTCACTATTAGAGAGAAAGCAATACTAATACCAGAAATTATTGAAGGTTTTTAAAACAGAAACTGAGTAAATAGCTAATATAAAATGCTTACTATCCCACTCTCCGCCCTGCAGCATTACGCATTTTGTCCGCGGCAATGTGCGCTTATTCATAACGAACAAGCGTGGGCAGAGAATTTTTTGACGGCACAAGGGCAATTATTGCATCAACGCGTGGACAGCGGTGAACTGGAAACCCGCAAAGGTGTACGGTTTGAAAGAACGGTGGTGGTGTCTTCCGAAAAATTAGGTTTGTCCGGCAAATTGGATTTACTGGAAGTTGATCTCGCCAGCGGTCAACTGCGTCCGGTGGAATATAAACGCGGCAGACCGAAACCAAGCAACTGGGACAAAATCCAGCTCTGTTCGCAAGCACTTTGTCTGGAAGAAATGCGAGGTATTGAAATTCTTGAGGGTGCGCTATGGTACGCCCAAACCCGCCATCGCGAAACTGTCATTTTCGACACCGCACTTCGTCGGGAAACGCTGCAAGCCGTCTCCGCCGTTCGGCAACTACTCTCTTCCGGTCTAACGCCGCCGCCCGTTTATGCCAAACGCTGCAAAGCGTGTTCGCTGGTGGATATTTGCCAGCCGCAGTTATTAGAGAAGGACAGGTCTGTGAGATATGTAACAGAGTTATTTTCAGCATAGTAACCTGCTCTAATTAATATAAAAATTTTAAAGGAATAAAATAATGTCAAAAATTAAAACTAGTTTTAATGTAGTAGAAGAAAAATCTGCTCGTCTTGCCGTTTTGATTGATGCCGACAATGCGTCTGCTCAAACAATTGAAGCTATTTTAGAAGAATCTTCTACTAAATTCGGGGATGCCACCGTTAAGCGCATATACGGAAACTTCGTCGGTGATAATGGCACATGGAAAGCAGTTATCAATAAATATGCGATTAAACCTATGCAACAATTTGCTTATACAAAAGGTAAAAACGCAACTGATGGATTTATGATTATTGACGCGATGGATTTACTTTATACAAACCGATTTGACGGGTTTTGTATCGTATCCAGCGATAGTGATTTTACAGCACTCGCTATTCGCCTTAAAGAACAAGGTGTTATGGTTTATGGATTTGGTAAAGAACAAACACCGGAAGCATTCCGAAACGCTTGTAGCCAATTTATCTATGTAGAAAATTTGTTACCTGAGTTAAAAAAGGAACAAGAAAAACAAGTAATTGATAATAAGGCTGAAATTGCAACGCAAACTAATAAGACCATTTCTACCAATGTAATCACAAATAATCCTTCCCAACCGCCTGAATTGCCAATGGATACTATAAGAAGGATTTTTGAACAATCTGATTCTGAATGGCTACCAATAGCTGTTCTAGGTTCAACATGGAAACGATTACAAGTAGATATTGATCCCCGCACTTATGGATGTAAAAAATTCACAGACTTAGTGAAAAAATACCCTAATGTTTTTGACCATAAAGTAAATAAGAATGCAAGAGGACCCCAAGGATATATGTCTGTCAGACTTAAAATCTAACTAAACAATTTTCCTATTACCACAAAAGTGCGGTCAATTTCTAAGGAATAATCCATGCGCAAACTGCAAAACTCCCTCTACATCACCCGCCAAGGCAGTTATCTGCACAAGGAGCGTGAAACCTTAGTAATCGAATGCGAACGCCAGAAAGTGATTCAACTGCCGATTCATTCCATTGAGCATATCTGTTGTTTTGGTAATGTGTTGGTTTCACCTTTTCTGATGGGATTTTGCGGGGAAAATAACGTTAATCTTTCCTTTTTCTCCGAACACGGGCGCTACTTAGGGCGTTTGCAGGGTCGGCAAAGTGGTAATGTTTTATTGCGTAAAACTCAATATTATGTTGCCGAACATCATCCCGTTCCCATTGCCCGCAATATTATCGCCGCAAAAATCCAGGCCGGTCGCCGTGTGTTGCAGCGTTGCATCCATAATTACGGCCCGCATTCCGACATTGAACGGACAATAGCCTTGCTGGAAAATAATCTGTTACGGCTAAAAACGGCGGATAATCTTGATTTAATCCGAGGTATCGAAGGCGAGTCCGCAGCCCGTTATTTTTCCGTGTTTAGCGCGTTACTTACCGCACAATCACAACAACATTTTCAATTTGACGG
>JAWHQP010000007.1:0-137114 GCA_032586195.1 Pasteurellaceae bacterium LIM206
ATCCCGGTTATCTGGCGCTGTTCGGCATGATTTTCTTCATGATCTTCTATGCATTCTCCTGGGGTGTCGGAATGTGGGTGCTTATCGGCGAGATTTTCCCTAACTATATGCGGGCTCAAGGTATGGCCGTTGCCGTTGCTTTCCTATGGTTCTCTACTTTTATCGTCTCACAAGGATTCCCGATATTAAATGAACATCCTTATTTAGTCGAACAGTTTCATGGTGCATTTCCAATGTGGGTATTCGCCGGATGCTGTATTATCGGTTTCTTCTTTATCTTAAGATATGTACCGGAAACTAAAGGTGTATCATTAGAAAAAATGGAATCAGTTATGTTAGAAAAACAGCGGAATTCCAAACATACTACAGGAAACGCATGATTCAATAATAAATAGGCTTCATCTCAAAAAAATCTCAGTAATTCATATACTGAGATTTTTTCTTTTTGGTTAGACCTGCCCTATCAAGCAAAACTCGTGAAAATCTCACCGCACTTTCCTGCCCGCAGCTATACTTTTTTACGACGTTTTAGGGTATCAAGTAATACTGCAATAACAATAATGCCGCCTTTAACAATTTGCTGCCAGTACGGATCAACACCTAACATATTTAAGCCTTTGTTCGTTGTTCCGATAATCAAAGCACCAATAACGCACATTGGGATCGTACCAAAACCACCGCTTAATGACACGCCGCCAATAACCGCTGCGGCAATCGCATCCAATTCCCAAGACAATCCGTAAGAAGGGTTGCCTGCATAGGTTCGGGCGGCTAATAATGCCCCCGCAAGCCCTGATAACGCGCCACCTAAAATATAAACTAAAAGTAAGATTCTTGTTGTATTAATACCGCAGATTTTCGCCGCATTTAAATTACCGCCCACAGCATAAACATGGCGGCCGAATGTAGAACGACTTAATAAAATATGGGTGCCAATCACAATTAAAATATACAGAATCACTAGTCCCGGCAGTCCGAATAAATTGAAGTCGGCAATCCAGGTAAAAGCTTCTGAAGACGCGTCAATCGGGCGCCCATCAGAATACAATTGTGCGGCACCACGTGCAATAATCATTGTACCGAGTGTCGCGATAAACGGGGGAATCATGCCAAGCGCGGTCAACCCGCCATTAATCATTCCAATTAACGCGCCTACTAAAACAGAAGCGGCGAAAGCCACTAACGCCATACTCACACTGTCATTGCCTGTCACAAAAGAGGCAGAAATGACAGCGGTTAACGCCACTACCGAGCCGGAGGATAAATCAATCCCCGCGGTGATAATAATAAACGTCACCCCAATGGCGATAATACCGAACATAGACACTTGCTCAATAATACTCCAAACGGTTCGGGCAGAAAAAAAGCCGTCTATGGATACGGATAACCCGAGGAAGAGAATAATCAAAATTAATACCATGCCATAAGTATTAAGTAATTTTTTTATTGTTGTATTACTGCCCATAAGAAATCCCTCATATTATTCATCTAAATTATTGTAATTTGCTGAAATAATTTATTTCGTTTAACCTGAAGCCAATGCCAGAACGCGTTCTTGAGTTAATTCTTCGTGCGGAATAATGCCTACTTGCCGCCCTTCATGCATCACCATAACGCGATCACTCATTGACAATAATTCCAGCATATCAGAGGTAATCATAATGATTGTTTTACCTTGTTTTGATAATTCAACCATTAATTTATACAGCTCTGCTTTTGCTCCTACATCAATACCCTTTGTCGGTTCGTCTAAAATTAATACATCCGGTTCAAGCAATAACCAACGTGCCAGTAATACTTTTTGCTGATTACCTCCCGACAGATTTTCTGCAATAACTTCAACATTCGGCGCTTTAATTTTTAGTTTTGTTTGTTGTTCATACGCTGTTTTCTGGGCTTTTGTCACAGAAACTAAGAAATTTTCCAAATAGGGAGACATCTTAGGCATAATCATATTGTCGGTAATGCTCAGATTTAAAAACAATCCCGTTAATTTACGATCTTCCGTTACAAACCCAATTTTGTGCCGCATGGCATCCAACGGATTTTGAATATCCGCTTTCTTGCCGTGAATATAAATTTCTCCGCTGTCCGGCAATTTATAGCCGAATAATCCTTCCACGATTTCCGAACGGCCTGCACCGACTAAGCCTGCAATACCAAATATTTCTCCTTTTCGAACGGCAAAATTGACATCTCGGTATTTTCCTTCACGACAAAAATTTTTGATTTCAATCACAATGTCATCAGGCAATGGAAAGCGTTCACGCTGAAACATCTCCGACATATCACGCCCGACCATCATGGAAATCAACTGATCTTTTGTGACTTCTGAAGCGGGCTTCGTTCCCACGTATTGGCCATCACGAATCACCGTAATTTCATCAGCGACACGAAATACCTCATCCAACTTATGAGAAATGAAGATAATGGCAATTCCGCGTTGTTTGACGTTTTCTATAATTTTATAAAGCTGTTCTACTTCCGTTTCCGTCAATGCTGTCGTGGGTTCATCCATGATGATGACTTTGGCATCATTAGAAACCGCCGTGGCAATCGCAACCAGTTGTGCCTTTGCCACCGAGACATCTGACATTTTGACGGTAACGTCCATAGGGACACCAAGTTCGGTAAGAATGGAAGAAGCCTGTTCGTCCATTTGTTTTTGATTTAAGAAGAATTTTCCTTTTGTGATTTCACGACCAAGATAAAAATTGTCGGCAATTGTCAAATTGGCAGCTGGAGAAATTTCTTGCGGCACCATGGTTAGACCGTAACGGATAGCATCAATCGGACGGCGGGGTTTAAAGGCTTTTCCATCAAGAACTAATTCACCGCCGGCATCCGGTGTATAAATTCCATACAACACTTTCATCAGAGTGGATTTACCCGCCCCGTTTTCCCCCATCAATGCGTGTATGGAACCACGTTTTACTTTCAGATTAATTCCGTCTAAGGCTTTTACTCCCGGAAATGTTTTTGAAACATTTTGCATCTCCAATATATAAGGAATATTGTTTGAGTCATTCATATGCGGCTCCTAACTTCAACTTTTACATACGGCGGCTTCATTATGTAAGATTCATCCTGCATGACATAAATAAAGTGCGGTGTGTTTTTTGCGAGTTTTGAAAAATTAGAAACAGGAGAAGCATGAGGATACTTCTCCCGTTACAAAGCGGTTATTTTTTATACTTTGCTTTGTATTCTTCTTTCTTATCAGGAGTGACAAGCTCAAACGGAACCAATTTCACATGAGGGACTTGTTCGCCTTTTGCCGCACGATATGCCATTTCAGCCCCTGTAGCTCCTTGTCCCGCGGCGGATTGATACACCGTGGCGTCAAGCCCTTGCCCTAAATATTCAAGTGCATCGGGTGTCGCATCAAGACCGATAATGGTAATATCTTCATCTTTAATACCTAATTTACGGCTGGCGAGTATCGCACCGATTGCCATTTCATCGTTATTGCTCACAACGACATTAATCCCTTTATGGGCGGCCAGCAGGTTTTCAGCAATTTCAAGCCCTTTTGCACGATCCCATTTTCCTTCCTGTTCGGCAATAAGTTTTATATTGGCGTGATTTGAAAAGACTTCTTTTGTTCCCTGCGTGCGTTTTGTTGTCGCGTCTAAACCGAGAATGCCCATCAGAATAATAGCTTCAGCAGGCTTGCCGTTTAATTGATTTACCACGTAGTTTGCCTGAATGCGACCACCTTCTATTTCGTCCGAGCCGACATAGCTGGTAATATATTGCATGTCTTCATCGTTCGGTTTGCGATTTACTACAATGAGGGGAATATTCGCTTTTTTGGCTTTTTTGCCAATTACTTTGATAATATTCGAATCGGTAGGTACCACGATTAATGCATCAACGTTCTGATCAATAAACGTTTCTACATCGTTAAGTAAACGCGCAGGATCACTGTTGGCATCCGCCAATTTAATCTCGACATCATCATGCGTCCTGTCAAATTCACGTAGGGAATCCTGTAAATAGGTTTGCCATTTATCTGCAAAGGTCACCATTGGTGCACCGATAACAAGATTTTTAGCCATGACAGCTTGAGAGGATAATAAGAGAGCACCACATAAAGCAGCTGATAGGGATCTTTTCATACGTCACTCCTGTTGAAAAATCAAGGTTGGAACTACATATGGAAATACCGCTATATCGCATATAGCTTAATTACGAATATAATTTTCCTTTTCTATAAAAATGGAATTTTTATATCGAACATATATATCATTTCTTCTACTCTCAAACAATTATCAACTGAAAAATTTGTGACCGTAATCTCATTTTTTTAGTTTTTTTCTCCAAAAAACCAGTGTTGAATAACCAAACGAAAATGAAAAGGCATATTTTTCATATGCCTTTAAATTAAAATAAATAGTATGAAAATATTCGCTAAGCAATTTCATTTACGACAACCCAGCATTTCTGCTTATGGGATAATGCAATAGCATCTAATACTCGAGAGACCTTAAATCCTTCCTCAAAATCCGGATACATATCGGCATTATTTGCAATACCGTTTATCAGATCGCGGATTTCTACCGTTTTCTGATCATTAAATCCGATACCATGCCCCGCACTCACACAGAAGTTCTTATAATCAGGGTGTAACGGTCCGGTTAAAATTGTTTTGAAACCCTGACGGGCGGGATCGTCATCATGATAATACACTTTTAACTCCGCCATCCGTTCTTGCGTATAAGAAATTGAACCTTTGGTTCCGGTAATTACGTAACTTAAGCCCATTTTTCGGCCACAAGCGATACGTGACGTTTCAATCGTACCCATACAGCCGTTGGCAAAGCGTAAAAGTGCGGTGGCCTGATCTTCATTTTCTACGGGTAAACGTTCATTAAGATTTTGTGGGTCAGGGCGTGTTTTAATTACCGTTTCCATATCCCCGATGACTTCTTTAATATCCTGCCCTAATAAATATTGCGACATTTGTACGATATGAGCGCTCAAATCGCCTAACGCCCCCAGTCCGGCTTTTGCTTTCACACAGTGCCAATCTAACGGTGTATTCGCGTCGGCTAAATAATCTTCATTATGGGTACCGTAGAAATGCACTACTTCACCGATTTCACCCCGTTCAATAATTTCGCGTGCCAATTGCGTGGTGGGATTCTTAATATAATTAAATCCCACTAACGTTTTTACACCCGCTTTCCGCGCGGCGTCGTACATCTCTTTCGCATCTTGTGCATTCAGTGCCAACGGTTTTTCCGAATAAACATGCTTACCTTTTGCTATTGCGGCTAACGCAATTTCTTTATGCAAAAAGTTCGGTGTGCAAATATCAACAACATCAACATTCGGATCATTAATAACATCATGCCAATCTCCCGTAGAGCGATTAAAACCAAATGCCTTGGCTTTCTGTTCCGCTAATTCCGGCGTAATCTCCGCAAGAAATTCCAATTCTAACTCGGCATCTAACGGAAAAGCGGTAGGCGCCTGGGCATAGGCAATGGCATGACAACGTCCGATATAACCCGTACCGATTAATCCTATTCTCACTTTTTTCATAGAACCTCCTATTAAAGATAAAAAAGGAGGGGTATCACCTCTCCTTTCGTCTATTATTCGGATCATAATGTCGGCATACTGAATGCCGCATTTTCTAAATGATATTCACTCGGCCAACGCGTGGTAATCGTTTTCATCTTGGTGTAAAAACGAACGCTGTCAGGACCATATGCATTAAGCTGCGTATAGGCCGAATGTTTCCAACCGCCAAAACAGTGGAACGCGATTGGCACCGGTACCGGCACGTTAATACCCACCATACCGGCCTGTACGTGATAAGCGAACTCACGTGCGGCGCCACCGTCTTTAGTAAAGATCGCTGTACCATTGCCATACGGATGTTCATTAATTAATGTCATCGCCTCTTCAAAACTTTTTGCCCGCACAATACCAAGCACCGGCCCGAAAATTTCTTCTTTGTAAATCACCATATCTTTGGTGACATTATCAAATAACGTACCGCCGATGAAGAAACCTTTTTCATAGCCTGCCGGCTTTTGTCCACGACCGTCAACGAGTAATTTTGCGCCTTCTTCCACGCCTTTAGTAATGTAATTCGTCACATTATCCAAATGTTTCTGGCTGATTAACGGTCCAAAATCCATTTCTTTTTCGCCATCTTTAGGAATGCCCGGTCCAAAGCGTAACGCTTTGACTTTAGGAATTAAAGCTTCAACTAATTTATCCGCCGTGTCATCGTCAATCGTTACCACCAAAGCCAGAGACATACAGCGTTCACCGGCAGCACCATAGGCCGCCCCCAATAGTGCGTTCGTAGTAGATTCAATATCGGCATCGGGCATAACTAATGCATGGTTTTTGGCGGCACCTAAAGCCTGAGCACGTTTACCGTTCGCACTTGATGTGGCGTACACATGAGCAGCCGCCGGAGTGGAACCGACAAAACTTACCGCGTGAACCCGAGAATCATGCATCAGAATTTCATTATCGTTACGGTCACCATGAACGACGTTAAATACACCATCAGGTAACCCCGCTTCTTTTAATAATTCGGCTAAATAAACGGAAAGTGACGGATCCGCTTTTGCCGGTTTTAAAATAAAGGTATTACCACAGGCTAACGCGACCGGAAACATCCACATCGGAACCATCGCCGGAAAGTTAAACGGCGTAATACCGACGGTAACACCCAACGGCTGCATGGTGGAATGAACATCAATGCCTTTTCCTACTTGTTCTGAAAATTCACCTTTTGATAAATGAGGAATACCACAGGCAAATTCAACAACTTCCAAACCACGCTGTAATTCACCGATAGAATCCGAATATGTCTTGCCATGTTCTTCAGTAATGATTCGGGCTAACTTATCAAAGTCACGCAGCAATAATTCTTTAAACTTAAACATAACTCTGGCACGGCGTAAGGCCGGCGTGGCGGCCCAGGCAGGGAAGGCCGCATACGCTACATCTATCGCTTCATTCACTTCTTCCGGCGTACTCATAAACACTTGGCGAATCTGTTCACCCGTCGCAGGGTTATAAATAGGCCAGGCTTTAGTGCCTTTACTTGCAACCTGTTTACCGTTTATAAAATTTAAAACTGTTTCCATTTTTCAACTCCTTAAACTAGCGTATTTAAAATTGAATCAACCTGAACCAATAGCAAATGCTTGGTATGAAAGTTAGACTAAATCACCATTAATATATTTTCAATCCAATTCTGTAAAAAATGAAATATTTATTTCATTTTTGTGATCTATGTTTGATTTTAAACAAATACTTCTCGCACTATTTCGTCGCTACGGTATGATGTTCAGTGAGAAAAAACCAGAAGGAGGTTTATCGTGAGCTACTTACTATCTAAATCTCAGAAAAATAATCCTGCCGATAACGGTCAAGTGCAAAAAATCACCCCTCAAAGCGCAGGTTGGGAATATGTAGGATTTGAAATGTATCATTTAGATACAAATCATTCACTTCGTTTTGATACGGAAGAAACAGAGGTTTGTTTCGTATTAGTTGCAGGCAAGGCAACCGTTAAAACATCAGAAAAAACCTTTGAACACATTGGTAACCGTTCGACACCGTTTGAAAAAATTCCGCCCTATGCCGTCTATGTTCCTCATGGACAGACGGTTGAAATTCAACCGGAAACTTACTTAGAATTAGCCGTTTGCCGGGCTCCGAGCCAGGGTAATTTACCCGTAAGATTAATCACCCCGGAAGAAATCGGCGTGGAACGGCGCGGTTACGGCCATAATAAACGATTGGTACATAATATCCTGCCGGAAACCGAAACGGCCGACGCATTATTGGTGGTTGAAGTGTTCACTGACGAAGGAAATACCAGCTCATTTCCCAGCCATAAACATGATGACAAGCACAGCGAAACGGAAACCTATTTGGAAGAAACCTATTATCATCGTTTTGATCCGCCGCAAGGCTTTGCCTTACAACGGGTTTACACGGATGATCGGTCGCTGGACGAATGCATGGCGGTGTATGACGGAGATGTGGTTCAAGTTCCGAAAGGTTATCACCCGATGGCAACCATCGCCGGTTACGATAACTATTATCTGAACGTGATGGCAGGACCCGTACGTAAATGGAAGTTTACCTGGGAAAAAAACCATGCTTGGATCAATACCGCCGAATATGCAAAGAAATTTGGAGAATAGCGAACTTAACGCACCGCATTTTTATGCTAGAAAAAATTTAAAAGTGCGGTGCTGAAAAACGGAGTTTTTATCCTTTGATTTATTAATACCACCTATGGCATAGCAACCTCGATTGAGGTTGCTAACGGCTTTAAGCTAAAAACCGCCCGATAACCTGTCCGCCCACCATAATCCATGTCATCAATAATGACGTGAAGAATACGCCGAGATAAACATAACCCGTTTTCAGATAGCACCAGTGATGAATGAACAGCAATACCACAAACTGCGGGATTATCACCGCAAGCATCATCATCCAGCGACCGCCGAATTGCGGTAAGCCGATAACATCAAAACCCGGTCCGATTTGCATAAAACTTGGCACGAAATGAAATAACCAGAGAATAATTAAGCCGCCTACGGCAAAAATCACGGTTTTTAATGTCCAGCGCAATAACGTACCGGTGAAAGACTTGCCGACGGATTGCTTCATTTGTACCGAAACGATTAACCCGTTGAACACAAAGAAGAAAATCAAAATAGGCAGCCAATAAACTAAAAATAACGCAAAGCGTTCCGTCGTTAATGGTTTTAATATCGGCCATAAAAAACGGATTTCTACACCCCAGTATTGATAAACAAAAGTCGTCAACGCATAAAGTCCGATAATCAGCATTAATGCCAATTGCAGGAAACGAATGATAAGTTGCTTGGTGGTAACACCTTGATTCTGGGTATAAACACCGAATTCACGCAAACAAACCCGAGCCGATTTTCGCCACAATGCAAAAACAGCGATATTCAGCACCGCACTTACCATCAGCCACAGAATAATCCCATTCCCCATTTCCAAGGGCATAAACGGCAGCATTGTGGCAATCGGTTCGTTAGCCCCGCCCCATTGAGTAAAGAACGGATACATAATAATAGTCGCCATAATATTCATTGCGCAAAACACCCACCATCTCTTATTGGAAAGTGCGGTGCTTTTTGGCGGAGTTTTACAAACTCGGGCAAAATAAGGACGTTGCAATAAGCCGTTCGCCAGGCACAATATGAAAGCAAGAGCAAAAATTAACGCCGCCAATCCTGCAAATTCCTTGTACCAATAGGTTTGCTTATCAGGATTGATCCAATCCTCATCCTGTATTCCGTTTTGTAAGGCTTGATTAAACCACAGAATCGCTTCTTTATTACTGCGCGTTGAAATCATTACGCCTAAATGAGTGCCGTCCACCAGCGCGGCGCGACGAGCGGTACCACTATCCATATCACCATAAGTGTGATCCCATTGCAGTATCTCTGTCGGTGCCAGCCCGAATGCCGCAAGGCGTTTTTCATTGGTGACTAAATTCTTGACCGGGAAACTCCGTTCGCGATAACCGCCGATTTCTTCATATAAACCTTGCGTAAGCAAATAGTTATGCAGGCTTTCATCACCGCCGTTACCGCTTAAACCGTTAATTGCCTTATGGTCGGGATTGAGTTTTGCCACGCGAATCGCATTCAATGCCCCGGTGGAATGGCCGAAAACGCCGAGCCGGTCTTTATCTACAAACGGCAATGATTTCAAATATTGGTAGCCGTTATTGGCACCACTCATATTCTTATCAGCGGCCGGCAGTTTGGTAGAAAAACCATGTCCGAAGTGATCTATCGCCAGCACTACAAAACCACGTTTCGCCAACTCCAACGCACCGAAGGTGCTGGTAGCTTCCTTATCGCTTTGATAACCATGCAATGCCAACAATCCCGGCTTTGGCGTTTCGGCCGTAGCGGAAATCGGACGATATAATTTTGCCGCCATCGGCTGCATTTCTTCCGTTATAAAGCTAATATTATTCACATCAATCCGACCAAAATCACGATCAATCCGAGCGCTGAAATAGGCTGCCGATAATGTGATAACAAAAAAGAGAAAAGCCAAAAAATAACTTTGTCTTGTAGTCATAAGCTTCTCCTTATTTTAACCGTTGTTGCAATAGCCATTGCAAAACCGTCGGGCTATTGAACACTAAATCCCAAGTATTATGAGCGTTAGCATTAATAATGCCGCTGTCTCCCGCTTGGCTGAAATAAAGCTCGGTGTATTTTACATTCGGTGCATTGAGTTTATTTTTTAAAATCCGATAATTCACCGTAGAACCTGAAAGCGGTGAAACCTTATCTTGCGGGCTATGGAAAAACCAAATCGGTTCATCTTTCAATGCGCGTAAACTTTCCACCGTGGCATTGCCGTCTATCCAATCCAAGGTATTGGCTTCACGTCCGCTCATCAATAATGCCGCGGCAAAAAAGTACGGTCGTTTTTGCAACAGATTTAACGCCCCTTCCGCACCGCGAGATAACCCCACAAGATAGATACGATTCCGATCAATCGCCGGATTCTCCGACAAGGTTTGATCGATCATTTTCAGCAACAGTCGTTGGCGATTTTCCGTTTGCCAATGTACCCCGCCACGTTGCCCCTTATTCACATCATCAAAGGGATCAAAAATCGTGCCGTATTGCGGCGCAAGGACAAAACCGTCTTCATATTGCAACGTTGAAATCGCCCCTTTGCTGGATAATAAATGGGCGATATTATCCGTTCCCACTTGTCCCGACCCATGCAGGAAAATGGTTAATGGGCGTTTATCGGTTTGATCTTTGGCGGCATAAAAATTATAAGATAAGCGATTTTCCGGTTCTGTAAGCGCAACCTGTTTCACTACAAAATCATCTAAATAAGGCGTCTTCACATACTGTGAAAGTGCGGTGCGTTTTAGCGTAGTTTTAGCTAAACTCTTGCCATTCAGTAATTTTACGATACCTGTCTGTGCTATCTGATATTCCAAACGTTCCCGATAATACTGCGGAACTTGGGTTTTCTGCACTTTTTCCACCTTGACGATTTGCCCGGCCGTATCTTTCGCCCGTACTTTTATCGGCTGCTCATTTTCCGTCTTCAGTGCATACAAATCCGCATTTGCATCACGCGTATCTAATTCCACGATAACAAAACGACCGCTTGTCGCGTGATTTGATAAGGCAGGCTGATGATAGGTATAAGCCCGCAATACCGTGCGTTTCTCCGCCGCTTGTTGATCCAATGAGGTTGCTACCTGATAAACTTCGGTCAAATCCGAGCTGGAAAATAATTCATCTTCATATTCCAACGCAACACCATTGACTTTCTGCCCTTTTGCCGTAATTTCCGCCAACAGGGTGACATTAATCGGGCCGGGCGTTATCGGCTGTGCGGTAAGCGTGCTTGAAAATGCAAGTACGGTGCAAACTAACAAAGTTCGTTTGAGCATAGTAAGTCCTTAAATACGAGTTATAATCCGCTGATTAATGATGTAAATAGACTACGATATAATAAAGCCGCCAGCACCGAACCAATGATCGGGCCGACGATAGGAACCCAGGCATAATCAAAATGAGAGCTGCCTTTATTTTTAATCGGCACGATTGAATGTAATAATCTAGGCATTAAATCACGAGCCGGATTGATGGCGTATCCTGTTAAACCGCCAAAAGACATTACCCCGCCGGCGACACCGGCAAATACGAAAAACATGGCGACACCATTAGCCGGCGACTGATGCCTTAGGCTTAACAAAATGAACATTAATGAAAAAGTCGCTACGATTTCAGAAAGTAGATTGCGATAATTATTTGAATTAGATGCGATGGTCGCGAACGCTCCCAGCTGGCTGTTGGGATTGTCTTCTTCATCCAAATGATCTTTAAATAATTGCCAAACAATAACAGCCCCGATAAAGGCTCCGATACATTGGGCAATGATATAACCCACAACAAGATGAGCGGGAAAATTACCCCCGAGCCAAAAACCGATGGTTACCGCTGGATTAACATGAGCTCCCGTGGTCGGCCCAAAAATAACCGCGACAGAAACCATGGAAAGCCCCCACCCACAGGCGGCTAATATGCCGCCACTGCCGTACATTCCCGATTTCTTTAATGAAATATTTGCACAAACACCCAACCCCAGCACCATAAAAAATGCAGTTCCCACCAATTCACCAAGGTATAATCCGATATTTCCCATAGTCACGCTCCTTTGGTTACGAACGCATAAGAATGTTAGCTGAAGTTTCAGCTAACATTTTTTGTTCATTTAAATTTCGGCGATACAAGTTACCTGACTGGAATCAAGCCCCACAATGCGCAACGGCGCGTTAAAGAATTGTTTGATCCGTACATTCTGCGGCAATTCAGATAAATGCATATCTTCAATAACCGTTGTAAAACGCCCCGTGTAGTAACCTAAAATAGAACGATGACAGTTTTTCGGATTTTCAGCCTCCGGCACACGGTTTGATGGCGATCCTAACGCCAAAAAGTCAATACCAACTCCTTTCAGATTCGGAAAATTATCGGACAAATAAACACCCGCACCGGTGGCAATATAAGGGCCTTCATTTTGGTACAGTTTTGGATTCTCACTACGATACTTTTCGAATCCTGTTCTTAACAACGCAAAGGAAACTTTTGCCAAAATATCGGCATAGGGCTCCAAATCTTCTTGAGTAATCCCTTCCGCCTCCCCCTTAGGAATTTCTAATAGAACGATTTCTTTATGACAGAAATATGTCATCGGCAGCTCATTAATGCTTAATCCGTCCTTAACAAAATGACGAGGGGCGTCCATATGCGTGCCGCAATGATTCGGCACTTCCGAAATAAAACTGCTAAACGGGCAATTTTCGGAAACATCGGTACAACGCGTAACCTTAACCACCGGCTCGCCCGGCCATGCAAGATCATTGGGATCTAAAGGGTGTGATAAGAAAGTGAACATAGTGAGCCTCCATTTTTTAAATTAATAAAAAATTATTGATTTCTGCTTTGAACTTTCACATACAACACGATTGCAACGAGTACACCAAGCGGGAAGATAAGATCAAAGATTGAACCGTCCGAACCGAATATTAAGTTGGCTAAAATGACTAAAGTACCGCCGATTGCCCAGGCTATTGTGGTTGGTACGGACCAAACAATCATCTGTTTTTTTACATCATTGATACCCATCATTCGGTTTACTACCCAAAACAAACTGTCATTAAAGTAACCGAAGAACAGTGATCCCATTGTGGCCGCCTGAGCTGCAAGCAGCATATTCACTCCGGGAATCTGAACTAGGATGGGTGCGGAAATCGAAGCTGCGGTAATCATTGCCACAGTACCCGAGCCTTGAATAAAACGAACAAGGGTAGAAACAATAAACGGAATTAAGATAGGCGAAATCGGTAATTTTGCAATTTGTTCGGCTAATTGCGCACCGGCGCCACTTTCACGTAAAACCGCCCCTAATGCACCGCCGGCACCTGTTACTAATAAGATGATTCCTGCTGTCTTTACGCCTTCTTCAAGATGAAGCGCGGTTGTTTCTTTGTCAACTTTTGGCAATAAGGTGTAAACGGAAACTAATACGCTGATAGCAAGCGCAATCATCGGATGACCAACGAATTCAAAAAATTGATACAGGCCGTTTTCAGTTAATGACGTATTACCTTTTGCAACGAGATCTAAAATAGCTTTGATGAAGATTAAAACAATCGGTAAAACAATTGGCATCAACGATAGGGTTAAGCTTGGTAAATTTTTCTTTTCACGACTTTCAATATAGTTATCATATTTATCCTTAAGTTCTTCCTGACTAAAAACCTCTTGATTAAATGTCGGATATTTTTTATCAAGCCATTTTGCGTAAAATACAATACCGATGACAGGAAATACCGCAAAAGACATCCCCACTAACAGCATGGCTCCCAGATCGACACCGAACAATCCTGCGACCCCTAAAGGACCGGGTGTCGGCGGTACCGTGTGATGGGTAACAACAAGTCCACCGGCAAGAGCCACACCTAAGGTTAACAATGAACGTTTACCATTTTTTGCTAATGCTTTTGCGACGGGATAAAGAATCACAAATGCCGAATCTACAAAGATTGGGATACTTACGATATAGCCGGTAATAGCCAACGCCCATTCTTCTTTTTTCTCACCAAGAAATTTAATAAAGCTGTATGCCATTTTTTCCGCAGCACCGGACACTTCAAGTACACTGCCCATCATTACGCCAAGCCCGATGACAATACCAATACCGCCCAATGTACCGCCAAATCCTTTCGTAATCGCCCCAAGTGTGTCGCTGACACTCATACCTCCCACAACACCTGCAATAGCCGCAGCGATCAGCATCGCAATAAACGCATGGACACGAGTTTTTAATACTAAATAAACTAAGACGAATACTGCGATTAATAACCCGATAACAGGAATGGGTAATCCAAACATAATGCCTCCTATAGAGTGTTACATATCGCACCGAATAAACTGTTGAATAACATCAGTGAAATTCCGATCAACAAAGAAACCTAACTGTAAAGCCTGTGAACAGTTAATTGCCGCCGGCCAGCTAGCCACAATACTGTTAATTTGTTCATCAAACCGGTATTGAACAAGATCAAGGATTGCGTTGCCTTTTACTTGGCTTAGTGTGTCAAGCATTGCTTGTACGCTGATAGTAAAACCGGGTAAATTGATGACATGCCAGTCTCTGGCGGGAAGTGACGGTAAGGTTAACGCATGAATAAAATTGTTGATTACGGTATTCGGACTGGAGAGCCATAATTTAAGGCTAGGAGAAACCGGGCAAATGGCATTTTCACCATGTAACGGTTCCCGCATAATACTGCTAACAAAAGAAGAGGCGGCCTTATTAGGTTTTCCCGGACGAATACAGATAGTCGGTAAGCGTAATACCAAGCCATCAACAAAGCCTTTTCGACTATAGTCATTGATCAACAATTCACTCATGGCTTTCTGTGCACCATAAGTGGATTGCGGTGTAACTGCGGTGCTGTTTTCGATAGTTTCGGGCAATACACCACCATATACGGCTAATGAACTTGAAAAGATAAAGCGTACTTTGGGATTGTTACGACGACAGATTTCAAGTAAATTCCGCGTTACGAGGAAATTGATTTCATATCCTAAATCGGGATCTTGTTCGGCATGACTGCTGACAATAGCCGCAAGATGATAAAGCGCGACGGTTTGTTTCGTAATAATCTCCTCTACCCCTTGAGGATTACGCAAATCCATTTGTAAACAACGAACCCGAGGATCATTATTCGGCGCAACAGGCTCTACAACGTCAATAAGGACTAATTCCGTTAATTGTGGCTGTTGACTGAGTAAAGTTTTAGCAAGACGCTGCCCCAAAAAACCTTGTCCACCAGTAATAATAATTTGCATAACATGCTCCTTTTCTGTTTATTTATCGAACAATTCACTGTTTTAGGTGTAAAAAATGCCCTACACAATAAAATCTGTGCATAAAATGAGCATTTTTATAAATAAATGAAATTATCTATACGGCTGGAACCAATCTAACCCGTCTTCGGTTTTTCCTCTTGGTTTGTATTCACACCCTACAAAACCGGTGTAGCCTATAGTATCTAACTTATCGAAAATATATTGATAGTTGATTTCGCCTTCGTCCGGTTCATGGCGATCCGGTACAGAGGCAATTTGAATATGCGCGAACTTACCGTTTAATTTATCGGTTAAACGAGATAAATTGCCATCTACATTCTGAGCATGGAAATAATCCAACTGAACAAAAACATTATCACGGTCTGCCGCCTCTACGATTTCTAATGTGTCAAACTGACTTTTCAGCAAATAGTTCGGTTTAACTTCAGGGCTTAATGCTTCAAGCAGTACTTTTATACCATGCGGTTTGAATTTATCCGCGGCATAACGGACATTTTTAATAAAGGTTTGCTTATATGCTTCACGATCCGCACCTTCCGGCACTACTGCCGCCATGACATGCACATTGGGGCAATCTAAGGCAACGGCATATTCTAATGCGGTATCAATATGTTGTTGAGCATCGGCTTCTCGACCCGGAATTGCCGCAACGCCCCATTCTCCGGCAGAAACATTGCCGGCGGAAGTATTGAACAATACCTGTTGTAAACCATACTGATCCAACTTTGTTTTCAATTCCTCTGCCGGATAATCATACGGCCAAAGATATTCCACATATTTAAATCCCGCCTTAGCCGCCGCTTCAAAGCGATCTAAAAAAGGCACTTCGTTAAACATCATTGTTAAATTAGCTGCGAATTTAGGCATAACTATTTTCCCCTATTTTCTAAATCATTCACTTCAGTTTCCGTCAGATAACGAATTTTCTGACCTTGCAAAATAAAATATAATTTTGCTGTTTCTTCCAGCTCTTCCGTATTATCGGCGGCATCTAACAAGTCCGAACCGCTTACTACAACACCATGATTGGCCAGCAGAAATGCCTTACCGGTATTAGCTCGTTTACCCAATTCACGGGCAATATTAATATCGCCGGGGCGATAATACGGGATGACTTGTAACTTACCAACGCGCATAACATAATACGGGGTGAACGCTTTTATCGCATTGTTCGGATCTAAATCCGCCAAGCAGGAAAGCGCGGTCAGATAAGTCGAATGTAAATGCACGATTGCTCGGCAATTCGGATTGGCTTTATACATCGTCAAGTGAAACACTGATTCCTTGGACGGTTTTTTACCTTCTAACAAATTCCCATCCATATCCAGCACCGACAAATCCTCGGCTTTTAAACGACCTAAGGATGAACCCGTCGGTGTAACCAAGATACGTTCTCCTTTCAGACGAACGGATAAATTACCCGCACCGCCCACGGTATAACCACGTTCATAAAACGAACGGGCCAATTCCACCATTTGCCGTTTTTGTTCCAAATCCGTCATACAGCCATCTCCTGTGCAAATTCAAAAAAATTTTCTTTGCCAAAGTTGCCAGATTTTAATGCTAAAAATATATTATCATTCAAGGCATTAAGCCAAGGTACGCCGGGGGCGATTTGTTTACCGATGCGGAAGCCGGTAATGCCAAGCTGCTGAACAATAATGCTTGAGGTTTCACCGCCGGCAGTAATGAAATTTATAACTCCCGCAGCTTTTAACTTGTCAGCTAATCGGGCGAAGGTGTTTTCAATAGTATGGCTGGCTTTCTCCGCGCCGAATTTTGTCTGTATCGCCTTTAATTCCTCCGGTGGTACGGTAGCGTAAATCATCGGAGCAAGCGGCTCATGCAAATGTTCAATTACCCATTGATAAAGCTCCTGTACATAATTTTCACCGGTTAACGCCCGTTCAACATTCAAATTTAAACTGGAAGCTTTTTCTTTATAGGCGTTTACTTGCTTGTTTGTCATCACGGAACAAGAACCGGATAAGATCACTGTTTTACCCTTAGTCGGCACAATGGCGTTATCCCCCTTTTTACCATTGCTTAATCGTGCTGCCATATAAGCGGCCAACCCGGATCCGCCCGTAACCAATTTAAAATCCGCGGTTGCTTCCGCCAATACTGCAAGCTGGGAATTATCCGCCGCGTCCACCACCGCATAACGGTACCCCTGAGCTTTTAACTCGGCAAAGCGTGCTTTCACATTATCGGCACCCTTAATGACATCCGCATAAGTAACCAACCCTGTTTTCCCTTTAGCCTGAGCATCCATTAAACGTATTAAATTGGCATCTTTCATTGGCGTAATAGGATGGTTTTGCATACCGCTTTCGTTAAGAAGTACATCACCTACAAATAAATAACCATTAAAAATGGTACGTCCGTTTACAGGTAACGCCGGTGTAATCACGGTAAAATCATCATTCAACGCATCAAGTAACGCATCCGTTACAGGGCCGATATTGCCTTTTTCCGTACTGTCAAAGGTTGAGCAATATTTAAAATAAAATTGGTTACAGCCATTTGCCTGCAGCCAATTTAAAGCCTGCAAAGATTGTTCCACCGCTTCATTCACAGGATTAGAACGGGATTTAAGGCTAATCACGATAGCATCCACTGTTGTTGTCAGCGGTTCACTCGGCACGCCGTTCATCTGTACGGTATTGAGTCCGTTTTCAACTAAGAAACTGGCAATATCGCTGGCACCGGTGAAATCATCGGCAATAACGCCTAATACAGTTTTCGCCATCTCAATTTTCTCCTTTTTTCGGTAGATGAATACCGCTGAAAATTTTAATTACCGCACTGTCATCTTCCTTGCCATGGCCTGCATTGCTTGCTTCGGTAAACATAGAATATGCCGTGCTGGCTAAGTGAAGCGGAAAGTGTAAAGATTTAGCCGTATCATTTACCAACCCCAAATCCTTAACGAAGATATCCACCATTGAAAGCGGAGTATAATCGCCATCGACAACATGTTTCATACGGTTTTCAAACATCCAGGAATTGCCCGCGGCATTGGTCACAACGTCATACATAACGTCCAGCGGAATACCCGCTTTAGAAGCCAGGGCCATCGCTTCGGCACCGGCCGCGATATGTACGCCGGCCAATAACTGATGAATAATTTTTACCGTCGCCCCCAAACCGATTTCTTCACCGATGTTATAAACCTTAGAAGCTACAGCGTTCAGCACAGGTTTTAATTTTGTAAACGCCTCCTTAGGGCCTGATGCCATGACAGTCATTTCTCCCTTTAATGCCTTTGCAGCACCGCCCGATACAGGCGCATCAAGCATAATCAGTCCCAAACTTGTTAATTTTTGTGAAATTTCTTTTGCATCATCGGCCGCCATCGTTGAAGATGCCATCACCACCGTTCCGGGTTTAAGCTTGCCGGCCAATCCATCCTCACCAAACAATACTGTTTTTATCTGGGTCGCATTGACCACTAAAATAACCACCGCATCAAGTATATCCGCGAAATTCCCGCCATTTGTCGTAACCCCTTTTGCTCCGGCGGCTTTTAACTTTTCCAATGCAACGGGATTTAAATCCACCCCATAAGTATCCAACCCCGCATTAATACAGGATACGGCGGCTCCCATTCCCATTGAACCAAGGCCGACAACGGCAACCGAATAAGTCATAGCATTTCCTCCTAATAGACCATTATCTTGTTTGTGGCTATTATGTCTGTAATTAAGGAACAAATCTGTGCTTTTGATCACAATTTTTAACATTAATTTGTTACTTTTTGTTATTTTGAAGATAAAAAATGACCGGTTATAATTAAGGTAAAAAAGAATTAAGGAAAAAAGATGATTCCAGCAGAAAGACAACAGGCATTGCTTAATCTCATCAGTCATAAAAATATCGTCAGTATCAACACACTGGTAGAAACGCTCGGAGTATCACATATGACCATTCGACGTGATATTCAAAAATTAGAACAAGAAGGGAAAGTCATTTCCGTATCCGGCGGAGTACAGCTGCTGGAACGTTTGTCCGTGGAACCCACGCATGACGATAAATCCTTGCAGCGGCAGGAGCAGAAACAACGCATCGGGGAATCCGCTATTGCATTTATTCCGTTAAATACGACCGTTTATCTGGATGCCGGGACCACCACGTTAGAAATAGCGAAACACCTTATTGACAGAGAAGATTTATTGGTGGTCACAAACGATTTTGTCATTGCCAACTATCTTATGATGCACGGTAAAGGCAATATTATTCACGTCGGTGGCACCATTCTTAAATCAAACCGTTCCTCCGTAGGCGAACTTGCCGCCCAATTCATACGTCAGCTTTCCATTGATGTCGCATTCATTTCAACCTCTTCCTGGAATCTGAAAGGCATTACCACGCCGGATGAAAACAAAATTCCGGTAAAAAGAGCCATCGTACAGTCCAGCAATAAAAATATTCTGGTATCCGATTCGTCAAAATACGGCAAAGTGGCAACCTTCTTGGTTTATCCGCTTACCACTTTTAACCAAATTATCTGTGATACCGATTTAATTGAAAACGCTCAAAATGCGATCAAAGAAATGGCAATTGAACTATCGCTTGTATAGCGGAGAGAAAGTGCGGTGCTGAAAACTCAAGTTTTTTGAATGTCGGTTTTGCCGACTGTATCGAAATCATAGCGACCTCATAGAGGTTGCGTATAAAAACGCGACGGTCTTCCGCATCACGTTATTTTCGTTACAAATGATATTCCTGTTTCAGTTTTTCCAGTAACGCATCGCAGCACTTATCCAGCAACCGATACGTTTCATCAAAACGACCGCTGTACCAGGGATCGGGAATATGATTGTAGCCCAAATCAGGGCAAATCGTAGTGATTTGAAATAATTTTTCAGGATGATGCCCGAACAGGCGTTCAAGATCCCGCAGGTTTTGATTATCCATAGCGATGATGTAATCAAAATTCTGCCAATCTTGTAACTGCACTTTGCGGCTGACAAAATCGTTGCTTTTGATTTTCAGGCGATCCAGCACATCTGCCGTACCGCAATGCATATCACAACCGTCATTTTCCCCCGACGTGCCGGCACTGGCGGTCAGGATTCTGCCATCTAAACGGGCCTTGCGGATTTTATCCCGCATAAGATATTCCGCCATCGGTGAACGGCAGATATTGCCCAGGCAAACAAAAAGAATACGAATAGGCTGCATAACTTCCTCAAACAAAGAAAAGGACAAGATGGCTATCTTGTCCCCTGATTGAATTAAACACTCACTAAAAGTGCGGTGTCGAATTAGAGAATTTCTTTCGCTTTTGCAATGACATTTTCCACTGTGAAACCGAAGAGTTTGAACAACTGGTCCGCCGGCGCGGATTCGCCGAAACTATGCATACCCACAATGCGTCCTTCAAAGCCCACATATTTCCACCAGAATTCGGCGATTTGCGCTTCAATGGCGACACGTTTGGTCACTGCACTCGGCAGGACGGACTCACGATAAGCAGCATCCTGTTTATCAAACACATTAGTGCTTGGCATAGAAACCACACGCACTTTCTTGCCTTCCGCTTCTAACGCTTCGGCGGCTTTCACCGCGAGTTCCACTTCGGAACCGGTGGCAATCAGAATCAGATCCGGCGTGCCGGCAGCGTCTTTCAACACGTAGCCGCCACGGGCAACATTTGCCAGCTGTTCTGCAGTACGTGACTGTTGAGCCAGATTTTGGCGGGTAAAGATTAACGCGCTCGGGCCGTCTTTACGTTCTACCGCGGCTTTCCATGCCACCGCTGATTCAACCTGATCCGCCGGGCGCCATGTTTCTAAGTTCGGAATCAAACGTAAAGAGGCGGTTTGTTCCACAGGTTGATGTGTCGGGCCGTCTTCACCCAAACCGATAGAATCATGGGTATAAACGAATAAGGTACGTTGCTTCATTAACGCCGCCATACGCACCGCGTTGTGCGCATACTCGTAGAACATTAAGAATGTCGCACCGTAAGGAATAAAGCCGCCATGCAACGCGATACCGTTCATAATGGCTGACATACCGAACTCACGCACACCGTAGTTGAGGTAGTTACCGTCAACGTTTGTGGTAGCGCGGATTGGTTTGGAACCGGACCACAACGTTAAGTTTGAACTGGCCAAATCAGCGGAACCGCCTAAGAATTCAGGCAATAAATGGGCATAGGCTTCAATCGCATTCTGTGAAGCCTTACGGCTGGCAATAGTGGCGGGGTTAGCTTGTAATTTTTCCACAAACGCCTGTGATTCCTTCGCCCAGTTAGCCGGCAAATCACCGTTTACACGACGGGTAAATTCGGCGGCTAATTCAGGATAGACTTTCGCGTAAGCGGCGAATTTTTCATCCCATGCTTTTTCCGCGGCCCGGCCTTTGTCTTTCGCATCCCATTGGGTATAAATCTCCGCCGGAATTTCAAACGGAGCATAATTCCAATTCAATGCTTTACGGGTTAAAGCAATTTCTTCATCGCCCAATGGTGCGCCGTGGCAGTCATGGGAGCCTGATTTATTCGGTGAACCGAAACCGATGATGGTTTTGCAGATAATTAATGTCGGTTTGGCTTTCTCCGCCTGCGCCAATACAATCGCGGCACGGATCTGTTCGGCGTCGTGACCATCAACATCGCGGATCACCTGCCAGCCGTAAGCTTCAAAACGACGGGCGGTATCATCTGAGAACCAACCGTCAACATGACCGTCAATCGAAATATTATTATCATCGTAGAAAGCGATTAACTTGCCCAAGCCCCAAGTGCCCGCCAATGAACAGGCTTCGTGGGAAATGCCTTCCATTAAACAGCCGTCACCCAGGAATACGTAAGTGTGATGATCCACAATATCATGGCCGGGACGGTTAAACTGTGCCGCTAAAGTTTTCTCTGCAATCGCCATGCCCACCGCATTGGTGATCCCCTGGCCTAACGGCCCGGTAGTCGTTTCAACGCCCGGTGCATAGCCGTATTCCGGATGGCCCGGTGTTTTGGAATGTAATTGGCGGAAATTTTTGAGATCTTCGATAGAAAGGTCGTAGCCGGTGAGATGAAGTAAGCTATAAATTAACATGGAACCATGTCCGTTGGACAGGACGAAACGGTCACGATCGGCCCATTTAGGATTGGTTGGATTATGCTTTAAAAACCCACGCCATAATACTTCGGCGATATCCGCCATTCCCATAGGTGCACCCGGGTGACCTGATTTTGCTTTTTGCACGGCGTCCATACTTAACGCACGAATAGCATTGGCTAGTTCTCTGTTTGTTGCCATTATACAGCTCCTCTAAGTTAAAATAACATTTTCGAATTCTACACCATTTTTTGATAAAGTGCGGTGATTTATTTAATAGTTTTTGTTCTATATCATAAGGAAAAAGAATGAACGTTATTTTTCTTCCGCTACTTTCAAAGCATCCGTAATCAGCGCATGAAAGTTCACAGCATCCCATGCGCTACGTCCGACAAATAAACCGTCAATATGCGGTTGAGCGATTAATTCATCGGCATTTTGTGGGTTGACACTGCCACCATACAGCACAGGAATTTGGTGACTGTCTTCGCCGAATAATTCAAATAAACATTGTTTTATTACGGCGTGTTTTTCATCGGCATAGTCGGCGGTGGCGGGAATGCCGGCGGTGCCGATTGCCCAGACGGGTTCATAAGCCACCCGCAATAACGGCAACTGTTCTTTGCTCATGCCATGCAAGCCGATTTTCAGTTGGGTGCGTAACACTTCATCGGAAATATCGTAATTTTTTTGTTCCAGCGTTTCACCAATGCACAGCAGGGTAATAAACTGATGTTTCAAAGAAGCGAGGACTTTTTCATTTTCCTCCTGATCCGTTTCCTTCATCACATGGCGGCGTTCGGAATGTCCGATCATCACCAGCTGCACGCCCAATTCCCGCAACATCAGCGGCGAAATTTCACCGGTAAACTGTCCGCTGTCATGCGGATTCATATTCTGAGCGCCGATTTTAATCTTCGGCGTGGTGTTTTTAGCATTAACGGTTTCTATCGCATCCTTTAATGCGGTGTAGGAAGGAATAACGAATAAATCAATCTCATATTTTGATTTAAATGTATTGGCAAAATCCGAAAGAGCCGAGATATATTCAACCACCGCCGCATTGCCTTTATACATTTTCAGATTAGTACCGAAATAAATTTTTTTCCGTGACATATTATTTTCTCTCTGTAACTATAAAATGATTAGTGTCATCCATGAGCCTGTTCATGGCTTCATAAACGCGACTTACCGTATCTACGCCAAAGATAATTTGATACTGTTTGGTCATAGAAAAAATCCCTTTCACCTTGTTTATTTTCTCAATGGCGAATTTGTTCATTTTGCTTTCGTCGTTCAGTACCACACGAATACGGGTAGCACAATGGGTAAGGGCGGAAATGTTTTCCTTACCGCCCAGATGACGAATCAGCTGCTCGGCAATGGTGACATAATCAATCTCATCCTGCCCGGTAGTAACATTTTGCACCAGTACACGGCACGGCGAACCGTCAGTGTTTTCAATGGCAATCGGCACCATCAAGGCCTCAACCACATCGCCGGTGATGGCTTTAGTATTGCAGAGATATTCCACCAGAGTAACGCCCTTGGCCAATAAATGATGGTGCGTTACGTGCTTGCTGAGCGGTTTTTCCACCGTGCCGGTCAGCCAGCCGCGAATCGGATAATCCTGCGGAAAATCAAAAGCGATAATATCAATGCTCTTTGTGGCAAGATAGGCGGCTCCTTCAAAAGTAATGTACGGCGCATTGCCCCAGAATTCCCGTGAATTATAGCTGTAATGCTCGTCCCAACAGGTTTTGAAGATAAATTTAGAATAACGTTGCGGGCTTGGCCAAACGCGTTCCAGCACTGCGGGCGTAATGGCAAAATTATCCGCTATGAGTTCCGATAAATCCAGCACATGAAACTTGCCGATATACACATCAGGGTCAATATCGAGAATATTGTAAGCCCCTTTTTGAATATGGCTGAGCGCGTCCATGTGAGTGAAAGCGTGACAAGAGGTCTGCAATTGGCTCGCCTCAAATAAATCGCCTTGCTCAAAATCTCCGTTTTTCAGCACCGCACTTTTCCAGCGCACATGATTCGTTGAAATCGGCATTGATAAATCTATCCATTCAGACATGACGGGAACTCCTTATTTAAATAATAGATTCGGCAGGAACGTACTGAATTCCGGCACAATAATAAGCAATATCAACAAGGCAAATAAGGCACATAAAAACGGAACACTCTGTTTTAATACTTGCATCGGTTCACATTCTGCAATATTGGCGGAAAGGAAAATTAAATAACCCACCGGCGGAGTAACCAACCCAATCATCAGATTCAGAATAATCACTAAACCAAAATGAATAGGATCAATACCGAATTGATTCACAATCGGCATAAATACCGGTACCAGAATAGTTAACGCGGCGGTCGGGTCCATTACCATACCGATAAACAGCACGATAAAATTGATCAGCAGTAAAGCCTGTAACGGACTATCACACATCGCCGCAACCCAAGCCGCAACTTGGTGACTGATTTGCAGGCGGGCAATCATCCAGGCAAAGATTGACGACGCCCCCACGATCAGCATTACCGTAATAGTCCCTTTCAAAGAGGAGATTAATGCTTTTTTCAGGCGTTCAAAACTCAATTCCTTATAGATGAATGTACCGACCAGATAAGCATACACCACTGAAACCGCCCCGGCCTCGGTGGCGGTAAAAATGCCCGAAATGATGCCGTAAAGTATAATAATCGGACAAAGTAAAGCCCACACCGCATCTTTGGCACTCTCTTTCACTTCTTTCAGACTGAATGCGCTGGCCTTGTTGCCGTACTTATAAATTTTACTGAGGACAAAAGTGACTAAAATCAACACTAAAGCAATCATAATGCCGGGAATAACGCCCGACATAAACATCTTACCTACAGATACTCCCGCCCCGGCTAACGCTGCAAAAACAATCATCGGCACACTGGGCGGAATAATCGGACCGATAATTGAAGCGGACTGCGTCAACGCGGCGGAAAATGCCGCCGGATAACCGTTTTTCTTCATTTCGGGAATGAGCGAACTACCGATTGCCGCGGTGGAAGCCACGGCGGAACCGCTGATTGATCCAAAAAACAAACTGGAAAAGATATTAATATAGGCAAGCGAACCTTTCCAACGTCCAATTAATGAAGTGACAAACCGAATAATCCGGCTGGTGATTCCGCCGACACTCATTAATTCTCCGGCAAGAAAGAAAAACGCAAGAGCTTGTAACGCATTAGTATCCAACCCTTGCATAACCTGCTGTGCCACAATGGTAACGGGCACAAAAGGTAAAAATACAAACAAGGTAACGATAGAAGCAAAAATAATACTGTAAAATAACGGCAAACCTAAAACGGTGAGAATAAACATCACCCCTAACAAAACGATAAATGACATTATAATTCCCCCACAATTTTAGTTTTAGCCAATAAAACAAAAGCAATAACAATTCTGACTATTTCCAGGCTCAGGCATAAGATAAATGGTACATATACCCAAGAAATTGAAATTTTGAACGCAGAATAATAGCTATTTAGATTCATGTCATAGAGCTTTATGCCGCCTTTGACTAATAGAAACAGGCTAAATAACATGATGAGATATAAAACTGATGACAAAATCCAACCAAACTTAAATTTTTCAAAAATCATAATTCGCAGTAGCGGCACTTGGATTTGTGTGGTTGTCAATATCCCGAATAAAATCATCCAGGTATAACAGAAGCGTAGGAATTCCTCCGCCCAAGGGAAAGAAATATTAATCACATAACGTGTAATTACCTGAAGAAAGGTCATTAGCACTATAATAAGAAAAAAGAGACATCCCAATGATAAAAATATCTTTTTAATAAACTGATCATATTTTTCAATCATACCTACTGCCTCCTTTTCTCATCCAACAGTACTTGACCTAGTTATTTTGTTTCGGAAACTTTATTAATCAAATCATTACCAAATTTTTTCGCATAATCATCCCAGGCTTTCTTTGCTCCTGTTTGGAAAGAATCAATATCCGGTAACGGTTCAATTTCCATACCCTGTACCTTTAATTTTTCAAGATAAACTTTATTCTCTTCCAAATTCAGTTTCTTCTCTAAATCAGCCCCTTCTTTAGCCGCTTGCAAAAGAATATCCTGATCTTCTTTATCCATGTAATTAAAGCGATCTAAATTCATTGCCATTGGTGCCGCAGTGTAGGCATGGTGAGTAAGTGAGAGATATTTCTGCACTTCCTGTAAATTATTATTGTAAATATGATGAACCGGATTTTCCTGACCATCAATCACGCCAGTTTTTAAAGAAAAATATACTTCATTGAATGGCATCGGAGTCGGATTTGCTCCCCATTCTTTAAAAGCTAAAATATGCGCCGGATTTGGCGTTGTTCTTAATTTTAAACCTGATAAGTCAGAAACCGTTTTGATTTGTTTTTTACTGTTGGTAATATCACGGAAGCCTATTTCATAAAAGGCTAATCCTTTTAATCCTGATTTTTCTAAAGATTTTAATAAACTGTCACCAACTTCTCCTGATAGCACTTTTTCTACATGAGCTTCATCTCTGAATAAGAATGGTAAATCCAAGAGATTAAGTTCTTCATTAAAAGTGGTGTAATAAGGATTTCCCACTACTACGATGTCAATCGTACCCATGCGAGTACCGTCAATTTGTGTACCTGACGGGCCCAGTTCACTATTCGGATGTAATTTAATCGTAATACGTCCGTTCGAAAGTTCATTTACCCGTTTTGCCATAAACTCCGTGGCTTTTGTCACGGTGTCGCTTGGTGAACCATAGT
This sequence comes from Pasteurellaceae bacterium LIM206, assembly GCA_032586195.1. Lineage (GTDB taxonomy): Bacteria > Pseudomonadota > Gammaproteobacteria > Enterobacterales > Pasteurellaceae > JAWHQP01. The sequence continues at coordinate 27,321 of JAWHQP010000007.1, forward strand.
GGCTCAGGGCCAATGTGTGATGACCCGCTGCAAATACGGTACCGGATGCTATAAGTAATAACGTTGCGGAGATAGTGTTTAATTTTTTCATAATCACATCCTGATTTATCAGCTTTAGTAAAATAGTTCATATCATTTACGATATTTCCGATCAATTTCATTAATCCGCGCTACTTTAGGTGCGGATCTGCCTCCCGCGAAATCACATTCCAGCCAAACCTTCAGTAAAGATTTCGCTAATTCAACTCCGATTACCCGCTCACCAAAGCAAATTACCTGAGCATCATTACTTTTTCTGGCACGTTCCGCGGAAAACATATCATGACACACCGCAGCCCGTACCCCCGGGATCTTATTTGCCGTCATCGCCATACCTAGCCCTGTCCCACAAGTGAGAATCGCGCGCTCATATTTTCCTTCCGCCACGGCTAATGCGACAGCCTCCGCCACATCAGGATACAGCACAACCTCTCCCGGACCCGCACCAAAATCATCATATTCGATACCCAAAGTATCCAAATACTTCATTAATTCAACTTTTAGATTATATGCGGCTTCATCACAACCGATTGCAATTTTCATTATGTTTCTCCTTATTTAATAGTTAATTTTATGATTTGGTTAAATTTAAATGGTATTAATATTATTGGCACTGGTCGCAATAATATTAATAATGCCTGTTCTTAACGCGCCTAAAATCGCCATCGCTTTAGTATTTTCTGAGGCGATTCCGATCACACAGGGAATTGCTTTTAGATCTTCCAGACTTAAACCAATAACTCGATTATTCATCACAGTATCCACGGCTTCACCGCGCAAGTTAAAAAAACCATAGCCGGCAATATCACCAATAACGCCCTGATTGATTTTGGCATCCGTAACCTCTTGTGGTGTAAACCAGCCTAACTGCACCATATAACTGTTTTCGTTCATATCGCCAATACCAACCAAAGCGATATCCGCTTTTCTGGCACGATCAAGTGTTTCTTTAATTACGCCGTTTTTCATAAACACGTCACGAAACTCTTTATCTTCTAAATAGGCCGGCGCATATAAGGTTTCATTTATGCCTTGATAGTTGCGCGCCAAATTACGACAAGTATGATCGGCATCTACCGGTTCACCGTGACGTTGCGCTCCGCCGATTCCGCAAATAAATTTGCAGTCCCGCTCAGGAAAAATCCCGATATGTTCACCCACCGCAGCCACATTTCTCCCCTGCCCTACCGCAACGGTCATGCCGTCTTTCAAGGTATTAGATAAATAAGAACTTACCAACGCGGCAACCTGTTTTCTTTGCTCATTTTCATTAATTTCATCAACTGCAATTAACGCACGTTGAATACCGAAATGATTGATTAACCGTTGTTCTAACTGCGTCGTAAACACCGGATGATATCGCACATTAATTTCTACGATACCTTCCTGTCGCGCCTTTTTTAATAATCTGCCTACTTTAATTCTGGAAATATTAAATTTTCTGGCGATTTCTTCTTGGGTTAGCTCATGCTCATAATACGCAATGGAAATTTCAGTAAGTAAACTTTCTTCTTTATAATCCATATTAACTCTCTAAAATATGCTCAATATATTCTCTTGATTGAATTAATGTTTCTTCAATAACGCTCAATTTTGCAGGTTGATCAAATCGTTTCGGTGTAGAATCCAATTCTCGATAAATTCTTAATGGAATTTCAAAACTGCAAGGAATTTTTCGTTTGGCTAATTCAGGCACGATAGCAGTATAATCAATCACACCCTGCCCAATAGGCACAAATCTAAATTTATCTTGAATAATCGCAACATCCTTGATATGGAAATAACGGCAATAATCTAATGAAGCCAAAGACTGAGCTTTAACATTCAAGGAGTTATTCAATGTCAGCATATTACCCGGATCAAAATTAAAGGCGAAAACCTCGTTATCCAGCTGATTTAACAACTCTACACCTTCCTCTACAGTAATAAAGGCATCGAAATTATAATCTCCGCCATTTTCTAAACAAAGCACACAATCCGTTGCCTTCAAGTGCGGTGTCAAAAATCGGAGATTTCCAATTAGTTTTGCTTTATTGGCCGATTTAGTGGTGCAAACATTAATAAATTTTGCACTAATCATTTTCGCAAATTGGAATCTTGGTAAGAAAATATCGGTCAATCCCTCGCTAGCAAGATCCATTGTGCAACCCAACGCCAACGTTGATAAACCGTATTTTTCTTTCAACTTATTGATTAACGCCGCATTTTCTTTACTAAATAAATCCTGATTTAAATTCCCCACATACCCTTGATTATAAGCTAGTTCAAAATAATCAAATCCACAGTTTTTAATTGATTTAAATGTGGTATCTAAATCATAACCGTCATAAATCGAGGTATTAACAGCCAGTTTTAGGTCATTAAACATCGCATTACCTTTTACATATTACACATCTATTCTGTAGTACTTTTTCGCATTGGCAAAAAATAATTTATACTGGTCTTCTTCACTATAATCTTTCACCGCCTGTTTAAATCCGGTAAAGATTGTCTCCAATTCTCCGCATAAACTATCAACAGGAAAATTACTGGCAAACATGGCTCTATCAACACCAAAAATTTTAATGGTTTCTTGAATAATCCAACGATTATCTTCAATGCTCCATCGTCTATCCGGTAGACCAATACCAGAAATTTTCACCACAATATTCGGTACATCAGCAAGCAAAGACATTGCTTTATGCCATGTTTGTAATCCTTTATGGGAGCGATCGGAAGGCAGACCAGTATGATTCAAAATTATCAGCGTACTTGGGAAGTCCAACGCTAGTTGTTTCGCTTCGTGCAAATTCCACCAAGGTGTTTGCAAATCGAAGTTTAAATTGAATTTTGAAAGTAATGCATAACCTTGTCGCCATTTATCATCACTCATCAAAGTCCTTACACCTTGCTGCGCTTCTGTCGGTGTTGATGCTCCGGCGGGTTTATGTCTTACACTTCTGACTAATGGATAGTCTGCCTGTTTTTTCAACACATCGGCGATATCGCTATGATGTAACCATGCCTGCGCCACAACGGCATTCGGCATACCATATTTTTCAGCAACCGTATGAATATATGCCGTCTCTCCCATAGGATCATTCGGGTCCCATTCGGCATCAACATAAACTGTTGCTACAACATTATGTTTCAGAGTGGCATCGTTTAAATAGTCCGGTGGTAAATATTCCCGTTTAATTGGGCTGTAATCACCATATCTGAACGGAATTAATACATTCGGAGCCAACCAAGGATGTGGATTAATTTGAGGCTGCCAGAAATGTTGATGGGCATCGATCATTGGTCCGTCATAAAGTTCAGTTTTCATCATTATTTCTCCTATTTATTATGTTCACTTAGTTTTATAACTAAAGTACCCAAGATATACACGGCAGAGCAACCGGCAAAGAACAACAACACGTTATCATAATTATGATTTGTAATTTGTAAGATATGACCCACTAAGATAGGTACAGTAATACCGCCAATACTGCCGGCCATATTCATTATGCCGCCAACCAAACCGACCTTATTTTTAGGTGCAAGCAGGGCCGGAAAACTCCAATACAGACTTCCCCACATCAGGAAGAAAGCTGCTACGGATAATATACTAATGGCAATAACAGGATCATCCATTGTCGGTAATAAATAGAACGCAATTAACGTGCTGATACCGGAAATGGTTAATACTCCTTTAATCGCAACACGTTGACTGATCCCCCGTTTCACTAAGGAATCGGAAAAGAAGCCACCACACAGAGAACCTAAAGTACCGCATAGAAAAATAGTAAATGTGGCACTACCAACACCTTTAATATCAAATCCTCTTGCCTGTGCCAGATAACTCGGCCCCCAAGTTAATAAACCGAAAAACATCATTGCCCACGCAGCACGTCCGAATAAAATGGCGGTTAATGAAACTTTTGATATGCCTATACCTTGGGAAACAGGCTCAGAATTGACAGAACTTTTCGCTTCGTTTGCTTTCTCCGTTATAATCAATGCTAATTCTTTCTCGTTAACTAAACGGTGTTCTTGCGGCGTATCACGTAAATATTTCCAGGTGACAACACCTAGCAGCATTGTAATTAGCCCGATGATACCGAAAACAATACGCCAAGAACCAATTTCGGCAATCATATAAGCGATAATAATACCGCCAAACGCCGCCCCTAATGGCCCACCACAATCCATAATGACCGCACCGCGTCCACGTTCTTTAGAGGATAGCCAAGTTGCATTGAGTTTCCCTCCTGCAGGGAACAACGGTGCTTCGCCTGCACCTAACATAAAACGAGAAAGTAATAAAGATATTCCACCGGTAGAAAATGCCGCTAAGGTCTGGAAGATCCCCCATAACACAGTAGAGCCGGTAATCATTTTACGCGGACCGAATTTATCAATTAGCCAGCCTCCGGGGATCTGTAACAACGCATACGCCCAGAAAAAACCACTCAGAATAATACCTTGCATTCTTGGTGATAGATCAAACTCCTCGGCAATCGTTGGCATTGCAATAGAAAGAGAAATTCGATCGACTAAATTGACTACCACTAGTAAGAAAATAATACAGAATACAAACCAACGAACATTTGAAGACTTATTGTTTGCTGTCATAGTTTCCCCCCTTCTATAACTTAATACAGTAAATTGACCATACCAACGGTAAGGGCCGGTATATAAGTCACCGCCATTAATGTGATCAATAAGACTAAAATAAACCAGACATTATCCTTCGTAACACTCCAAATATCCTTTTTAGCAATAGATGAAGCGGTAATCAGTACGCTTGCAACCGGCGGTGTCTGTTGTCCTACCGCAATATTTAACGTCAGCATAATACCGAAATGAATCGGATCAATACCGAGCTGTGCAATTAAAGGCATTACAATCGGAACCACTAAGATAATCGCAGCCGCGCCATGTAAAAACATTCCGATAATAAATAACATTACATTCAACATCATCAAAACCACGTATTTATTATCTGAAATCCCTAAAATTGCAGATGCCATTTTTTGCGGTACTTCTTGTTCTGTTAAGAACAGTCCTAATACGGCTGAAGTGGCGACTAACAACATCACAACAGATGTTCCGTTTACACTTTCAACCAAGGCTTTATATAACGCAGAGAAATTTAACTCTTTATAAATGAAAAACCCGATTAATAACGCCAGTAATACCGCCAATCCGGCTGCTTCCGTAGCTGTAGTAAACCCTGAGATAATGCCGCCTAAAATAATTGCAGGTAAAGTTAACGCCCAGAATGCATCTTTAAAAGACGTATATAGGTTACGTAGGCTAAAAGATTCTTCTCGCGGTAAATTATATTTAACAGCGTAGTAATAACACACCGCAAACATTCCTAATGAGGCAATCCCGCCGGCAGCAAGTCCTGCAATAAAGAGTTTAGAAATAGATACATCTGCCATTGCCCCGTAAATAATCATTGGTAACGACGGCGGAATAATCACAGCGAGAGACGCTGAAGAAGATGTGACCGCTGCGGAAAATGCCGCACTGTATTTGCGTTTTTTCATTGCAGGGATCAGAATTGAACCTAACGCCGCGACATCAGCAACCGATGAACCTGAGATTTCAGCGAAAATCATTGATACGCCAACGTTCACCATAGCTAATCCGCCACGCACAAAACCAATTAACGCATTAACAAAATTGATTAACCGTACTGAAATTCCACCGGTATTCATCAATGCTCCGGCCAAAATAAACAATGGTATCGCAAGGAGAGAAAAATTTGATGCGCCATCAAATACAGAAAGCGCCATATTGTACACGGCATCAAAACTATTTATAGCCAACATACCGATCAAAGAAACTACGCCAATTGCCACCGCAATAGGCACATTAATCATGACCAATAAAATTAAACCGATTAAAACTAAGAAGGCGATCATAACAATTTCTCCTTAGCCATTTGCATATCAGCGTTTTCATTAACTTCTCTGATAGCTTGCTCAATCTCCTCATCGTCCTGTGTTTTACCTTCTAACAATGCTTTAAATGCTTTAGGCATTGAGAGAATCTCGGCAATAATAAATAAGACAAAACCTATCGGTAATGCAGATTGACTGACAGATAATGGGATAAATTCTAAACTGGTCAGGGTTTCTTCACCGAAAATTGAAAGCACATAAAATCCGGCCCACGCCAGAATAGCAAAGAAACCGATAATAATGACTTCATTAAAAATAAAAGTTATTTTTTTTAAGTGTAACGGCATTGCAGCAATAATGTTTCCAAAACCCATATGGCTACGGTTTAAAGCACATAATGCGGCGCCATAGAATGTCAGCCAGGCTAACAATACGGCAGATACCTCATCATACCAATATAATGACACACCAATAAATCGAGAAAAAATAGAAATAATTATAATTAAGGCTAAAACAGATAAAATGATCGCAGAAATAATAGTTAATAATTTCTTAAACAGATTAAATAACATATCCATAACAGCATCTCCTAATTAGAGTTAAGAAGCATCGTTACTTAATTGCTTCTTGTGTTTTTCTAATAAGACTTTTCCATCTTTAACAGATGAAATAAACTCATCATAGATAGGTTGGCTTGCTTTAATAAATGCATCTATATCAGCCTTATTTATTTGCATACCACTTTCTGCTAATTTCTTCTCCAGTTCAATATCAAGTCTTTCCGCTTCTTTATATCCCCATGCTTGAGATTCTTTTGCGGATTCTTCAATGATAACTTTAACTTCCGTCGGTAATTTCTTATATGAATTCAATCCCACTGTTAAGTAAGACGGAGAATATACATGATTAGTAATACTTAGGAATTTCTGAACTTCTTGTAATTTTGCAGCATAAATATTTGTAAGAGGGTTTTCTTGCCCATCAATTACCCCTGTTCTTAGCCCGATAAAAACATCGCCAAATGGAATAGGTGTCGGATTAGCGCCCCAAACCTTAAACATCTTTAAACGCCAGGAACTGTTTGGAGTACGAATTTTTAACCCTTTTAAATCTTCAGGTTTTGTAATCGGACGAGAATTATTAGTAATGCTTCTAAAACCGTTTTCCCAAAGTCCAATGATTTTATAACCCTTTTTCTCCGCCTCCGGTGCAATGTGAGGATAAAAGACTTCTGTCTCGACTTTTGCTAATTGTTCACGATTTGTAATCAAAAATGGCAATTCAAATATGGCCATTTGCGGAATATTGGTTGCCAGCGTTGATGAAAGCAAGGCAATATCAATTGTACCCAGCTTTAATTTTTGCTGTGTATCTTTATCTGACCCTAATTGACCCGAACCAAAAAATTTCAACTGATAATCTAATTTGGATTCAGCCAATTTTACGTTGGTTGTATCTACAAAATGCTTAGTTGTATCATATTGCAAAGATCCCATACTAGCGGTGGTAGAGACAATTAATTCTTTTGCTTGTAGTGAAAAAACAGATAAGCCAAAAGAAAGAACAGATGCAATAAATGCTTTTTTTAATAATCTAGATTTCATAATAAGATCTCCTCGAAATTATTATCATAAGCTTAAATAAGGATTAATAACCTGCCAGAAATTAATATAAAGACAGCTAAACAAACATTTATAACATCATCTTTCGGCATACCATCGTTTATCTTTAGATAAGGCGTAATCTACGCCTTTACGTCACAATTTAAATTCCTTATCTAAATATTCCGCCATATACTTCAAAATGAGTGATGTTGACACCGCACCCGGGTCAACATAGCCTAAAGAGCGTTCACCCAAACTTTTGGCTCGACCGAATACAGCAATTTGATTTCGTGTACTTTCCGCCCCTTCTTCAGCCGCTTTGGCGACACTATCTAAAGCTTCCTGTATGCTTAGTGTCTGCACTGATTCGGCTTGTCTGGCCGCGGCGGCCAAAGCATCCATCATCGTTTTATCACCTGGTTTTGCCCCGCCACGATCAAATACACCTTTTTCACCGGCAGTTAAAAATTTTGATAACACAGTAGCATTGAATTCATTTTCACCTGCAATACCTTTACCGCCGGCCCGGAATAAAGTGCCGAAAATTGCCCCGGACGCACCACCCATAGTGGACATCATTTTGGTACCGACGGTTAAAAATAGCTCACCGATATCCTTTGGCTGATAGCTTTCGCTTTTAATTAAATCACGCACTGCGGCAAAACCGCGCTGCATACCTAAACCGTGGTCGCCATCACCAATTTTTAAATCCAACTCCGTTAAGTATGGCTCGCTTTCCACCATTTTTTCGGCGGTATAAAGCAGTAAGGCTTTCGTTTCTGTTACATTCATATCATTTTCTCCAGGCAAAACTATCACAAGGCATATCGTAAAGTTTTTGTAATTCATCATCTAAACGGAAAATAGTGATGGAATACCCCGCCATCTCCTGTGACGTACAGTAATTACCGATCAAAGTGTCATAAATCTGAATACCCTTGCAGTTAATTCCTGATGAACCTTACGGTTTGCAATCAACAATTCGGTATAAGTGGACGCTCCCAAGTTATTGATAGTTACACATACCCGATCACCGGCAGTAAGTTCAATGTCTTTACATAGACATTCAATCATTTCACCATTGATTTCATCAGCCGTAGTGAGCTTTTGTCTTCTCACACCGGGTTCACCATGGATACCCATGCCCAATTCCAATTCATCGTCCGCTAATTCAAAATTAAATTTTCCTGTTTGTGGAATGGAACAGGCACCAAGCGCAACCCCCATACTACGGGTATTAAAATTCGCTTTTGCGGTGACTTCATGCAATCTGTCTAAGTCGTAACCCGCTTGCACGGCGGCACCTGCAATCTTTAATACATACATGTCACCGGCAACACCACGACGATCACTCATCTTGGAAAGCGGGGCGGCTGAAATATCATCGGTTACACGCACAGTCTTAACCGGAATGCCCTCTTCCTCCAATAATTCTGCGGCAATATCGAAATTCATGTTATCGCCGGCATAGTTACCGTAAATAAACAATACCCCTTTACCTTTCTGTGCGGCTTTGGTCGTCTCGATAATAATATCCGGTGACGGCGAGGCGAACACTTCACCTAATGCCGCGGCATCCGCCAATCCTTTTCCGACATAGCCGGCAAACATCGGCTCATGTCCGCTACCGCCTCCCGTTACCACAACAACCTGATTATCTTTAATATCACGGCGAAAGACCCCGCTATATCCATCGACCTTAATAAGTTTTCCACCTGCAGCATATAACAAGCCTTCCAGCTGTTCGGAAGGAACATCGTTCGGATTATTTAACAGTTTTTTAGGTTTTCTGCTCATAGTCATCTCCCTCTATTTCAGTACTCACGCCGATTTTTGTGACAACACACCCGTTCCCATACGTACGGCAATATTAAATGCCGCTTCAAAGGCCGTCGGAATCGCTACATTTTTTCCGTATAAATCAAAAGCCGTTCCGTGATTTGCCGTAGTAATTGGAATCGGAATACCGCCTTGCACCGTTACTCCCCGTTCAAATCCCAATAATTTCAACGCGGTAGAAAATTGATCGTGATACATTGAAAGCACACCGTCAATTTTCAGCCGTTCAACTTCCCGCATCGTGGTATCCCCCGGAAATGGGCCATAAACGTCAATCCCATATTCACGTGCCTTTTCAATTCCCGGCGTAATAATTTTGATTTCTTCATCGCCAAATACGCCTCCTTCGCCGCCATGAGGATTTAATGCCTGTACAGCAATTTTCGGATTTTTGACACCGGCCTGAGTGAGCGCCTTATTTAATAACAACACTCCATCAACCACCCCTTGCACCGACAAATTCGGTACAATGTCCTTAAACGGAATATGCGATGTCACACGACCGGCCCAAATGTTATCAACTACATTAAGTTCACAAACGAAACCATGATAATTTGTTTGATCCGCGAACCAATGTAATTCATCCCGATACTGTAAACCGCCTTTATGCATAGCCTGTTTATTTAATGGGGCAAAACAAATTGCATGCACGAAATCCTGTTTAGCTAAATCCACCGCTTTCTTCAATGTTTCTAAAATATAGACACCGCTTTGTTCGGTCGCTTTACCATATTCAAAGGGCAAAGGGTGAGAACATTTATGATGGAGCAATGCAGGTACGCCCTGTTTAAACCGGTATGTCGCCAGCGACTCTTCAAAAATCTCCTCATAATCACACCGCACTTTGGCAATAGCCAGGCCTTTTGCCAATTCATTTCTATCCGCAATAAGCAGCACATTTGCTTTTTCCCGCTGCGATTGCTGCGCCAATAACTTGGCAACCAACTCGGGACCAACCCCCGCAGGATCTCCCAACGTCATTGCAATAACAGGTTTTTGCATAAAAATCTCCTATTTAAACCCAACCCCAAAAATGAACAATAGTTAATAGTGGTAACATTAGTGCATAATTAGAGCAGATTTTTTCCTTTAAAAACGTGACAAACTTCACAAAGGTAATAAATAGTTGAAAAATTTTTTAATATTAAATTTTTAATGTATAGGGAATGGATACCGAGAGAGAAGGAAAAAGAAAGCCCGACTTACATCGTCAGCCGGGCTTAATACTATGCTTAGGCCGCATCTGCCGTTTGTCGTTCTGCGGCAAGTTTTTTACCTGCCCAACCTTCATCGGAGTAAATGCCTAATTTATTTTTACGCATCTGTCTGTCAAAGAAGGCTACGATAAACGGACACAAAAACAAGGTAATAATCGAGGCGGTGGCACATTGCGCCGTTGCCATCGGCACATATGGCGCATAAGTCGGATCTGCATCGGCAACGGCAGCCGGCGTCATGGCCGAATTTAATGCAGTAGTACCAATCGCCGCCCCCATGGCATTACGTTCTTTTTTCGGTAAGAAAATGTTGAACACATAGAAGAACACCACAGCGGTCAGGGTTGAGATAATACCCAGAATAATACCCGACGCCCCCGCCACAAGAATGGTATTCACGTCGGTACCCGAACCGATGGCAATAGTCATAATGAAAATCACGATCGGCTGTGCTTTACCACATAAAGTACGGAACGTACTGTCCAAATTCCCCCAAATAAACCCGATTAAGAGCGGAATTAAAGTAGCAACCACCGCCATGAAAGGAATATTAGCCAACCCGCTCGCACCCAATGCAATTAATGTGAAGAACGGGCCGTCATTCAATGAAAGAATGGAAATCGCACCGGTATCGGTAGAATTGCCGAATTGTGAGGAAAGGGAGATATACAATGAGCTGTTGGAATTAGTAATGGCGGCAATTAAAACGATAGGAGATAACCCCCAGATTCCTTCCGGACCAAAGTAATAACCGACCGCCAAACCGATTCCTATACCCAGAAAAAATTTAATGCCGGTTAAAATAACCCCTTTATACAACGGCATACCTACCTGTCTGACGTTGATTGAAGAGCCGCATAGGATCAGAAATAATCCCATCAGCGCCGGCTGTCCGTTTTTAAATAAGCCTGAAGTAAAGCCGCCTATTTCAAAGAAGGCGGGGAAGAATGTTTTTATCGCTACGGCCAACAGCAGCGGGATAATGACCAAACCGCCGGGAATTTTCATCATTTTATCCATCAAGCCGAGATCAATATGACCTTCCTGATTGCGTTTGAATTGGAATTTTGACATATCTGTGCTCCTGAAGAGTATGGATTATTTATAGGGTGGTTATTTGTAGTTACTGTATTTCCGATCAATTTCATTAATTCGCGCAACTTTCGGAGCTGAACCTCCACCCGCAAAATCAGCTCCTAACCAAACGGTTAAAATTGATTTTGCCAGTTCAACGCCAATAACCCGCTCACCAAAGCAGATAATCTGAGCGTTATTGCTTTTTCTGGCACGTTCGGCAGAAAAACTATCGTGGCATACGGCAGCCCGGATACCGGGAATCTTATTCGCCGTAATACACATGCCGATACCCGTGCCGCAAGTCAAAATGCCTCGTTCAAACTTACCTTCAGCCACCGCCAAGGCCACTTTCTCCGCAATATCCGGATAAAGCACTACACTGCCTTCATCTGCTCCGAAGTCCTCATATTCAATACCCAGTGAATCCAGATGTTTAATTAATTCAATCTTTAAACGATACGCAGCTTCATCACATCCAATCGCAATTTTCATTTTGTACACCCCGTTACTAATGATTTATTTCTCTACAGGCTTCTAAAAATAACCGATCAACAATTTTACAGGCCGTATTCTCGTCACCCGTTAGGCCGCCTTTACCTATAATCGGCATGCCGTCATAATTTCCGACTAACCTTCCCACGTCCGCCTGAGGAATCACATAGTCAATTACCTCTATCGCAGCAACGTTTAACTGATTACACACGTTTACTATCGTATCGCCGCCCGTGGCATAGATACCGGCAATATTGTCCGCACCGATTTGAGCAAAAATATCTGCCACAATCATACCCAGCCCCGCATTAATACGCTCTGCGCTTTCTCCATGAATATAGCCGTATTTTTCATCCTGCTCATTTAAATCAAGTAGCGGACCATGCAACGCCGTTTCCAGCAAAATGGCTCGAGGCCGCTTTTTTCGGGTCATGAAACCCTTTACTTTATTAACAATGCGTTTTGCTTCTTTGTCTGCGATCTCGCCACCTTCAATAAGTAATAACGGATCAACGGAAACCTGCTCATTACGGGGGTCTCGGCATAACATCTCCATTTGCATCTTAGTGACCGGCGTCGCACTACCCGCCACCACTAACACGGTTTTACCCTTAGCACAGGAATCATCGCCGTGGGGAATATTAGATTCTTCTTTGTGAATAATACCGCGATGAAAACCTAATGCCACCGTAAACGGACCGGGGTCAACCGCAAGGATATCGTTCTCCAATAATAAACAGGCATGCGCAATATTTGATACGTCTTCAAGCGTAATGGCATCAACGACAATCACCTGTTTATCTTGTTTAATCCGGTTCATTAGTGCTACTTTGATGTCATAAATACCACGCATAACATCACCTAATGTCACCAGTCCGACAGATCTGAGTGTTTGTGAGCGTAATAAATCGGGAATATAAACCTCTTTTACCGGTGTCCGTACATCCTGAGCGACCGGCGTATTGGTTAATGCCACCCCATCAATCACCGAATATCCACCCACTACAATACGGCGGGATTGCGGCATTGCGGGAACAACGACAGCAACGGTATTTTCAGGCAGCTGATCTAACATTGCATCAATCTCGACACCTATACCTCCCCGCAGAGTAGTATCGATACGTTTAGTAAAATACTGCACACCCATCGCTTTTAACGTCTTGGTTGCTTTTTCCACCCGGCTATATGCTTCATGTTTAGGCAACGGACGACTGCTGGTACTGATCAGCAAGGATTCGGGACTATTTTCAGCGCCTATTTTTTCAGCCGCCTCAGTATGAAAACATACCGTGGTTTTTGAACCCGACCGGGCAAGCAATACTCCCGTAGTGGTTGCTCCGGTTAAATCATCTGCTACAACTCCAATTAAAGGCATATATCCCCCAATCACGCTTTTTTATTCATATATTTCGTAGTGTATTCAGCTAGAACTTTAGTTGACTCAATCATACTCACCCCATTTGCAATATTCTTACCTGCAATATCAAATGCCGTACCATGGTCAACCGAGCTACGCATAAACGGCAAACCAAACGTTATAGTGACTGATTTTTCAAAATCTAGCGTTTTGCAGGCTATATGCCCCTGATCATGATAGAGAGAAAGAATCGCATCATATTTACCGGATTTACCAATATGGAACACCGAATCGGCAGGCACAGGACCGGTAACGTTAATACCTGCCGCTTTTGCAGCCTCAACAGCGGGAATCAACTCATCAATTTCTTCACGGCCAAATAAACCGTTATCACCGCCATGCGGATTTAACGCTGCGACAGCAATAAACGGGTTCTCAATACCGATATTACGTAATTCACGATCAATATTTTTTACATCTTCCAATACACGAGCTTTCGTAGCGTATTTACAGGCATCAATAAGCGACATATGGCGGCTGACAAAGAACACGCGTAATTTGTGGCAGCTAAACATTGTTAAACCATAAGGAGAATTCGTACGATTTTGATAAATTTCAGTATGACCCGGTTCTTTAACACCAATCAGTTTAATCGCACCTTTATGAATCGGAGCCGTTGACACGGCATCGATTTTTTTCGCCATACCGAGTTCGATAGATTTAATCACCCAATCGTAGGACATTTGTCCGGCCAAAGCCTGTACTTCACCCCATTTAATGGAATCTACGTCATAATCACCCGTTTCCAGTACATCAATAGAACCTAGCTCATACTTTGCTTCCACCGGATCATTAATTTTATGAAATTGCGGTGAAACGCCTCTTACTTTTGCCGCACGCTGCAAGATTGCAATACTGCCAATGACAAACGGCTTGCAAATTGCCGCAATTTCCGCCGATAACATAGTGTCAATGGTAATTTCAGGGCCAATACCGGCCGGATCTCCCATAGTTAATGCAATGACTGGTTTTTTCAACATAACAAGCTCCTCAATCTACTTTCGTTTATTTTCGTTTAAAACTTAACGCAAATTAATACTAATCAAGAAAAAATATGACAGCTAGCACTTTGTATAAATTTTGTGAGCTTAATCACAAAAAAATTTAAAAAAAACATTTTTTCGTTTAAGATAGAAGCGAAAGTGAGAAGACGGGCATTAGTTGAGGCGATATCCTAGTGCCGTAAGCACATTTTTAATCCTAAGGTAATAGCCATGGTACAAAATGAACGAGAAAATCAAATACTGACATTATTAAAGGAACAGGGTTACGTAGATAATCTTGAGTTAAGTAGAAAGCTGGAGTGTTCTACGGTCACTATCCGAACCGCTATGAGAAATTTGGAAAAACAGGGGCTTATCGCAAGAACCCACGGCGGTGCCCAGCTTGTTGCAAATACATTAACGCTTTCTCTTTCCGCCGGGAATATTTTTAAGAATAACGAAAACAAACGAAAAATCGCCCAACAAGCCTATACCTACATCAACGAACGGGATACCATCATATTAGATGACTCATCCAATAGTTTTTACCTTGCTCAATTAATCAAAGAGAAAAAGGATAAATCTCTTATAGTCATCACAAATTCCCTTGCCATCGCATGTGAATTATCCGGCTGTGATAAAACCGAGGTTGTGTTAATCGGAGGATTGCTAGGAGGAGGTTTGCCCGCCACAATGGGAGAAACTGCATTAAATACACTGCGACAATTTAAAGCCGACAAAGGATTTATCGGTGTGTACGGTATTAATCCGCAAATCGGCATCACCTCCATCGGACATGATCAAATGCTGATAAAACGGCTTATTTTAGAGCAGGCACAAGAGGTTTATGTATTGGTCGGCAGTGAGAAATTCGGCGATAGCTGCCTGAGTGTCGCAGCGCCGTTATCAAAGGTTCACCGCATTATCACCGATCGGAACATTCCAGCGGAATATCAAAGGGTTACGCGTGAGCAGACCTTATTGGATATTGTTTAGCGTCAACAATGAAGCGCGGTGCTAAAAACTCACGTTTTTGACACCGCACTTTGATTTTTCCATCTAGTCCGCTGCGCTAACGAAGCCAACGGCCCGGTACACTTTAGCAAGGGTCGCTTTGGCTCGGGCGCGGGCTTTGCGGGCGCCTTCGGCGGCAATGCGGTTCAGTAATGCTTCGTCGCGGCGGAAACGGTTAAAGCGTTCCTGCAAATTCATCAACATGGCGGAAACTTCCTCTGCCACCGCCCCCTTCAAGTGACCGTACATTTGCCCCGCAAATTCCTGTTCCAGGGTCGTAATAGACTTGTTGGTGAGCACGGAAAGCATTTCCAGCAGATTGGATACGCCGGCTTTGTTTTCCAGGTCATAACGCACTACAGGCGGTTCGTCACCATCGGTTAAGGCACGTTTGATTTTTTTCGCCGCAGATTTCGGATCCTCTAACAGCGTTATTACGTTGTTACGGTTATCGTCGGATTTCGACATTTTTTTGCTTGGATCCTGCAATGCCATGATTTTCGCTCCTGCTTTCGGAATAAAGGCTTCCGGCACCACAAACTGATCTTCGCCATACAAAGCGTTGAAACGCTGCGCGATATCGCGGGTAATTTCTAAATGTTGACGCTGATCCTCGCCCACCGGCACTTGGTTGGCCTGATAAAGCAGAATATCCGCCGCCATCAGAACCGGGTAGGTAAACAGGCCCACGTTAACATTTTCCGCATAGCGGGAAGATTTATCCTTAAACTGGGTCATACGGCTCATTTCGCCGAAATAGGTGTAACAGTTCAGCACCCAACTTAATTGAGTGTGTTCCGGCACGTGGGACTGAATAAAAATAGTGCTCTTGTCAGGATCAATGCCGCAGGCCAGATAAAGCGCCAATACATCCAGCGTGGCTTTACGTAGCTTTTCCGGGTCCTGACGAACGGTAATGGCGTGCAAATCCACAATACAGAACAAGCAGTCGTAATCATCCTGCATTTTCACCCACTGGCGCAGCGCCCCGAGATAATTGCCGATAGTCAATTCGCCCGAAGGCTGCACGCCGCTGAGAACAACAGGTTTGCTCATGTGATTTTCCTTTTAAAACGGTTAAAACTCAAAAAAACGACACCGCACTTTGCGGCTTTCATAAACGGTTAGACGATAGTCAATAAATTGCTGAAATCATCAAACACCCAGTCAGGATTTGCCTCCGCAATCGGAATATTATAGTTATAGCCGTAGGTTAACCCCACGACGGCACAGCCTGCGGCATGGGCGGCAGCAATATCATTGCGCGAGTCGCCTACAAACAGCACTTGGTGCGGATACAAGCCGAATTTGCCGCATAAGTAATACAGCGGCGCCGGGTGCGGCTTGATGGCAGGCAGCGATTGCCCGCCGAGGGTTTCGCTGAACAGATGATCAATACCGAAGGCTTTCAACACAGGCTGAACATGGCGGGTCGGTTTATTGGTCACCACGGCAAGAATAAAACCCTGGGCTTTTAATTTTTCCAATGTGATTTTGACATTCGGATATAACCGGCTGACATTACAGAGATTTTCGCCATAATATTGACTGAATTTTTCCTTTAAGCCGTTCTGTTCGGCGACGGTAAGCGATTTACCGGTTTGTTGTGCCGCCCAGGCGACACCGCGGCTGATTAATATGTCCGCGCCGTTGCCGATCCAGGTTAAGACTAATTCTTCGGAAGCGGCCGGGTAGCCGTAATCCGCCAGGGCGGAATTAACGGATAAGGCGAGATCCGGCAGGCTGTTGACCAGCGTGCCGTCTAAATCAAAACCAATTAATTTAAACTGAGATTTCATGCTGTTTCCTTAATCTGAGCCAATTGCCGACGCATTTCATCAATGACTTTTTGGTAATCCGGCTGATCGAAAATAGCCGACCCGGCCACGAACATATCCGCGCCCGCCGCCGCGATCTCGGCGATATTATTCGCTTTCACGCCGCCATCCACTTCAAGGCGAATATCATAACCGCTGTCATCAATGCGTCGCGCGCCTGTTTTAACTTCTCCAAAGTGGCGGGAATAAAGGATTGTCCGCCGAAGCCGGGGTTAACCGACATCAACAAAATCACATCGACCTTATCCATCACATAATCCAGATAACTTAACGGCGTAGCGGGATTAAATACCAGACCCGCTTTACAGCCGTGCTCGCGCACCAGCTGCAATGAGCGGTCAATATGTTCCGTTGCCTCGGGATGGAAAGTAATATAGCTTGCGCCCGCTTTAGCGAAATCGGGAATAATGCGATCCACAGGTTTCACCATTAAATGCACATCAATCGGAGCGGTAATGCCGTAATCGCGCAATGCCTTGCACACCGCCGGGCCGAAAGTAAGATTCGGCACATAATGATTATCCATTACATCAAAATGAATCAAATCGGCACCGCACTTGAGCACTTCCGCCACATCGTCACCCAGACGGGCAAGATCGGCGGAAAGAATTGAAGGGGCAATTAAATAAGGTTTCATGTTATCACCTCAATGATGAAAAAATATTGCCTGGTAGTGTACTACAGAATGCCGGCCGGCGCTAAAAATATTCATGCAAACCCAAAGGGATATCGTTATAATCCGACCATTGTATCGCTATCGGAGAAACGACATGGAAAGCTATATTCAAGGATTTTTAGTCTGCAGCGGGCTGATTATCGCCATCGGGGCGCAAAACGCCTTTGTATTAAAACAGGGCTTATTACGGAAAAATATTCTCGCCGTGGTGCTCACCTGCTTTGCTTGCGATTTCATATTAATTTCCATGGGAGTATTAGGTTTAGGAAACCTAATCAGCAGCAACCCGATTGCCACTGTGGCTTTAGCTATTGTGGGCGCAGTATTTTTGTTGGTCTATGGCGCGAGAGCATTCCGTTCCGCCTATACGGGCAAATATGCCTTGGCGTTGGAAAACGGTGAAACCGGCCAATCTTCGGCTTTTAAAGCCGTGCTCGCTACCCTCGGTGTAACGCTTTTGAATCCGCATGTTTATCTGGACTGTTTCGCCATTATCGGCGGCATCGCCGGCACCTTAAGCTCGGAACAAAAGCTCGCCTTTCTATGCGGAGCGCTCACCACCTCGTTATTGTGGTTCTTCTGTCTCGGTTACGGAGCAAGACTGCTTATGCCGTTATTTAAACGCGCTATAACCTGGCGGATTCTGGACAGCATCATCGGCATAGTGATGTGGCTGATTGCATTCGGTCTGATACGTTATGCGACAGGGTTGACAAGTTAAAGTGCGGTATCAACAATTCGAGTTTTTAACGCCCCCGAGTATCAGGGGCCGACAGATTAAATATTCAGATATCCCTGATCGTCAATAAAATTCTGATTCATTTCAAAGGCCGGTTTGGCGGTGCGATCCTTGCTGACGATACGGGCGGGCACACCCGCGGCGGTGGCGTATTCCGGCACGGGTTGCAATACCACGGAATTACCGCCGATTTTGGCATATTTACCCACTTCGATATTACCGAGAATTTTCGCTCCCGCGCCGATCATCACGCCTTCGCGGATTTTCGGGTGACGATCGCCGGATTCTTTGCCCGTACCGCCCAACGTGACGCCCTGCAGAATGGAAACATCGTTTTCTATCACCGCAGTTTCCCCCACTACAATACCGGTGGCGTGGTCAAACATGATACCGCAGCCGATACGGGCGGCGGGATGAATATCCACGTCAAAGGCGACTGAAATCTGATTTTGCAGATAAATCGCCAGCGACTTACGTTCCTGCTGCCACAGATAATGGGTAATGCGATAGCTTTGAATGGCGTGAAACCCCTTGAGATACAGCAGCGGGGTTGACCAGAATTCCACCGCCGGATCGCGCTGACGCACCGCGTTAATATCACAGGCCGCCATTTCAATAATACTCGGCTGGGCCTGATACGCCTCCTCAATAATTTCCCGTAAGGTAATCGCGGGCATGGTCGTGGTCGCGAGTTTATTAGCGAGAATATAACTGAGCGCCCCTCCTAGATTTTTATGCTTCAAGATAGTGGAATGGAAAAAACTCGCCAGCATCGGCTCATGTTCAACCAACTCTTTCGTTTCATTACGAATATTATCCCAAACTTCGACTAACATGATGATTCCTTCGCTATCCGTCATTTTATTCCCCCTTGCGTTTACGACCCAGCAGCGCGGTGGCTGCCTGTTTAATGCCTTTCCGGCAGAACAGCACTTGGTAAATCTGCTCGGTGATCGGCATTTCCACCTGCTGCCGCTGCGCCAGTAAATAGGCTTCTTTGGTATTATAAAACCCTTCCACCACCTGGCCGATATTCTGCATAGCGGTTTGCGGATCAATATTTTGCCCCAGCATTAACCCGAAACGACGGTTGCGGGATTGGTTATCGGTACAGGTCAACACCAAATCGCCCAGTCCCGACATGCCCATAAAGGTGGCGGGATTCGCTCCCAAGGATACGCCCAAACGGCTGATTTCCGCCAGCCCGCGGGTAATTAAAGCGGTTCTTGCATTAGCGCCGAAACCGAGACCGTCAGACATCCCCGCGCTGATGGCGATCACATTTTTAATCGCGCCGCCAAGCTGTACACCGATTATATCGTGGTTGATATACACTCGAAAATGCTTGCTGCAATGAATGCGGGCCTGCAATTCCAAGGCAAAATTCTCGTCTTTTGAAGCAAGGGCGATGGCGGTCGGCAGCCCTTCCGCCAGTTCTTTGGCAAAAGTCGGGCCCGATAATACGGCTAACGGATAACGTTCGCCCAGCCGATCGTGCACCACTTCCTGCAGCAATCGTCCCGTATTGCGTTCCAGCCCTTTGGTCGCCCATAGAATACGTTGATCGGGCCGCAGGTGCGGTGCTATTTTTTCGATTATTTCACCAAAGGCATGGCTCGGCACGACAATCAGAATATCACGAGAACGCGCCATCGCCTGCACCAAATCCGGCTCAACAATTAAGGCATCAGGAAACGGAATATCGGGTAAAAAGCGTTGATTCCGCCGTTCGGCGATCAGCTGCCGGCAGTGTTCCGCATTATGTCCCCAAAGATAGGTCGGCGAACCGTTACGGGAAAGCGCTATAGCAAGCGACGTACCGTAAGAACCCGCTCCCAGTATGGTAATCGGCGTATTGGCTTGATTCATCATTACCTCCATAAACAACAAGATAAAAAATAGCACGGGAAAACCGTGCTATTCAAGCTGTTATTAAGAGTTAATTAATACTGGCTGATTCCGGCGGCTGCTGTTTAGCCTCTTCTTCCTCTAAACGACGCAAATGTTCTACGAATAAAGCGTCAAAATTTACCGGAGAAAGATTCAGCGCCGGAAATGTGCCGCGGTTGACAAGGTTGGATACCAATTCACGCGCGTAAGGGAACAGCATATTCGGGCATTGTGAAGTCAGGCAATGGGTCATTTGCATATCTTCCAGGCCGCTGATGGTAAACACGCCGGCCTGTTTCACTTCGCACAGGAAAGCGAGATCATTGCTGTCTTCCAGACGGGTTTCCACCGTGAGGTGCAGGACAACTTCATACAAGTCGTCACCGAGCTGTTTTGCTTCGGTGCCGAGATTGAAATTTAAATTAGGTTTCCATTCCTGTTGAAAAATAGCCGGCAAATTCGGTGCTTCAAATGAGATATCTTTCACATAAATACGTTGAATTTGTAATACCGCCTGTGCTTGTTCTTCTGCCTGCGGCGCGGCGGATTGATTTTCTTCTGCCATGATAAAATCCTTATTTAACGAGTGGTAAGTTTGCGTTTTTCCAGCCGGCGATGCCTTCATTAAGCACGTAAACCCGGCTGAATTTGTTTTTAGCTAAAATATTGGCGGAGGTTCGGGAAGCGGCACCGTTGGCGCACACCAAAATCACCGGGGTATCTTTATGATGTTCCAATTTGCCCAGATTCTGCGTTTTAATATCGGTCGGCAAAAACTGCTGACTGCCCGCAATGTGACCGTGTTTGAATTCATCAGGGCTGCGCAGGTCAATCACTACCGCGTCCTGATTATTGATTAAGCTGGTGGCTTGAGCGTTTGATATCAATTTGACCTTGACGGTCGCGGCTTGAAATAACTGATAAACCACCATTAAAAATATCGCGACCCAGGCAGCGATAAGCAATGTATGGTTTTTGGCAAATTGCACTGCCAACGGCATAAAGTCTTGCATGAAATTCTCTTGATTTAGTCTAGGTAATAAAAGAGGGTTAAGTATAACCGCACTTTTCTGATCTTTCAAAGAATCTATTACAAATAAATTGATCTAGCTTATAGATAGGCTCCCTATTTATTGGTATATTAGCTCCGTTTTATAAATTAAGGGAGATCGCCTGCCTTCTTACGGCATATGAGCCGTATCAAACACAGTGTGTCGGTAAGGAAAGTGCGGTGCCGAATGCTTTAGTTTTTGAACGTCGGTTCCGCCGACGGTGCCGAAAGCATAGCAGCTTCCATACGAAGTTGCGTATAAAAAACGATTTTTCAAAAAGGAAAAGATTATGTCTGCAATGTTTATTTTGCAATTTGCCATAGTATTACTATGTATTTTAATGGGGGCTCGAGTTGGCGGTATCGGCTTGGGTGTGTTCGGGGGCCTCGGATTAGCCATCTTATCCTTTGGCTTCGATATTAAACCGGCCGGTTTACCGATTGACGTAATGTTTATGATCATGGCGGTAGTCTCCGCCGCAGCCGCCATGCAAGCGGCCGGCGGCTTAGATCTCATGATTAAGGTCGCGACCAAAATTCTGCGTAAGAATCCGAAATATATCACCTTTATCGCGCCGGCCGTTACCTGGACGTTCACCCTGTTGGCGGGAACGGGCCACGTAGCTTATTCCGTATTGCCGGTAATCGCCGAAGTGGCCCGTCATAACGGCGTGCGTCCCGAACGACCGCTTTCCATGGCGGTAATCGCGTCACAATTCGCCATCGTGGCAAGTCCGATTGCGGCCGCCGTGGTCGCCGTAGTCGCTTATCTCGAACCGCAAGGTATTACTCTCGGTGATGTATTGATAGTTACTATCCCATCCACCATTTTGGGTATCGCCTTAGCCTGTATTTTCGTTAACAAGATGGGTAAAGAATTGAAAGACGACCCTGAATATCAACGTCGTTTAAAAGACCCTAAATATTTAGAAGAAAGCCACGCCAATGTTGATCCCGCAAGTATCGTCGTCACCAACAGCGCCAGAATTTCCGTCACGCTGTTCCTAATCGGTGCATTATTGGTGGTGGTTATGGGGGCGATTCCGTCCTTACGTCCCGCCTTTGACGGCAAACCGATGGGCATGGCTCACACCATCGAAATCGTAATGCTTTCCATTGGTGCGTTAATCATTCTGTTCTGCAGACCGGACGGCACGGAAATCACCAAAGGTTCCGTATTCCATGCCGGTATGCGTGCGGTTATCGCCATTTTCGGTATCGCCTGGCTCGGTGATACCTTAATGCAGGCCCACATGACGGAAGTGAAAGAACTAGTCTCCGAATTGGTCAATACCGCGCCGTGGGCGTTTGCTTTCGCCTTATTTATATTATCCGTACTGGTAAACAGTCAGGGCGCCACCGTTGCAACCCTTTTCCCGCTCGGTATCGCATTGGGCATCCCGGCGCCGGTACTGGTCGGGGTATTCGTTGCGGTAAACGGTTACTTCTTCATCCCAAACTACGGCCCGATTATCGCCTCCATTGACTTCGATACCACCGGCACAACCCGTATCGGTAAATATATCTTCAACCACAGCTTTATGATTCCGGGCCTGCTTAGCATGGTATTCAGCCTTTGCCTCGGCTTGCTGTTCGCCAATCTGTTCCTGTAGCGTATAAAGTGCGGTGCTGAAAACGGCAGTTTTGATAAAATAACCGTGGACAATTCATCCACGGTTATTATCGGGCAATCGCCTCGTTACATTCAGATCTCCCGTTCATCTTCTCCCCGCCACATCACGGAATGAGTTAGATCGATTAACTTTTTTTCATCCAATGCCCGTAAACTTTTCTCCCGTCATCCGAATCTCTTGCCTGCATAAATTCCGTTTTCTAATCTAACATGCTGATCGAGCGCTTACTATTGGATAAGAAGAAGCAATCTAGTCTCCCGCTCGAAAACGACATTCAAAAAAACAGCTGTTTTCGACACCGCACTTTGCTACACATTTTTTAGCTTTCCGGCCGGCGTTAAGCGTTTATCTATTCACTTCCAGCGCCGCTTTAGGACGCAGCCGGTGAATAATATATCCCAAACCTAACCCTATGATAAGAAAAGGAATCCATTCCATCGAATTCGCTTTGAAAGGCAGTAGTGCAACGCTATCCAGTCCCAATTTTTCGCCCAAAACGGAGATTACGGACACAAGACTGACGCACAGCAACGCACAACGCTGAGCAATCATCGGCACGTTCAGCCACTTGTCACCCAGCAGGACAATTAACACGGTGATGGCAATCGGGTATAGAATGAGCAGGACGGGAACAGAGGTACTAATTACCGCATCTAAGCCGCGATTTGCCAGAATAAAACTAATAAACGAAAACAACAGCACGTAGTTACGGTAGGAAATTCGACGGAATACCTGGCTGAAATACTGGCTAATCGCCGTAATCAAGCCGACCGCGGAGGTTAAACAGGCCAAGATTACGATACAGGCAAGCACCGACTTTCCAAGCGGGCCAAACGCCTGTTCGGTCGCAACGTTCAAAATAAAGGTACCGATGTTCTGCCCTTTTAACTGAGCCAATACCGCCGTTTCGCCGGGCATTTTATTGCCAATCCAACCGATTGCCACATAAACAAAGGTCAGCAATAAGGCTGCGATCATTGCCGATTTAACCGTTTGATGGGTAAAGATTTTCCCATGCGATCCCTGCGCTTTGACCGCCGAGATCACAATGACCGAGAATGCCATGGCGGCCAGAATATCCATAGTGAAATATCCTTCAATAATCCCTTTGGCAAAAGCATTGCCCGTTACCGCCGCGCCACTGGCCTCCACATCGGCAAATAACCACAGGCTGCGGGCAATCAGGGCAAAAATAAACAGTAGTAACACCGGCGTAAGAACAGCGCCGACACGCCCTACCATCTTAGACGGATTGAGCGATAACCACACCGCTACACAGAAATATACCGCACTGAACAGGAATAAAAAGAAGCCGTTCTGTTCCTCTAATAACGGTGAGATTGCCAGATCATAGGCGGTTGCCGCCGTACGAGGGATACCAAAGCCCGGTCCCAACGCCAAATAAACAGAGACCAGAAAAACAACGGAAAAATGCGGACTGATTTTATCCAGCGCCTGTTTATAACCATTGGCAAAAAACGAACCTACGATAATAGTAAGTAACGGCAATCCTACGCCCGTTAAAATAAACCCCATTATCGCCAACCAGAAATCCTGTCCCATTTCCAGGCCTAGCTTAGGCGGAAAAATTAAATTTCCGGCACCAAAAAAGATAGCAAACAGCATAAAGCCGATAACAAACGTGTTTTTCATCCTGAATCTCTTATCTAAAAGGTAAAAATGTCATGATAAAGTTAAAATATAGTAATAATCGCTATTTTATTACAAGTTGATTAGTTTACTATACCATTAACTTAATAAAAACCAGCATAAATTAAATTTTTATCTCCCCGTATTAGATTTCACTTAATAAATTCTCTTTTACATTGAATAAACCTTTCTTTGCCGTTATTTTCCGTCCTATTTCGTGATATATATCGCATACGATGTTTTTACAGTTTGTTATTGACAGCTCATATCAACACGCCTAGAATAAATCGCATGCGATATAAATAACTACTTAAGAGGAAAATATCATGATTAAACTACATCACTTAGAACGCTCCCGTTCCATGCGAATTTTATGGTTATTGGAAGAAATCGGCGTGCCTTATGAATTAATCACCTATCAGCGAGATCCGCAAACCATGCGAGCCCCCGAAGCACTGAAAAAAACTCACCCGCTCGGTAAATCGCCGATTTTAGAAATAGACGGTGAAATTATTGTGGAATCAGGAGCCATGGTTGAACTGTTAATTAATAAATTCGCTCCTCAGCTTGCTCCGACGACGAACAGCACGGAATACGGTAAATATCTTCAATGGCTGCATTTTGCCGAAAGTACGGCGATGTTCCCGCTGATTTATCGTATGTTCGGCGCAAAATTAACCGAACAACCTAACATACTCGGCAAATTTGCCGACAGTGATATCAGCTGCGTATTCGGCTACATTGAACGGGAGATCGGTGACAAGCAATTTATCGTCGGTAACAAATTGACGGGTGCGGATTTTATGCTTACCTTCACCATAGAATTCTTACAAATGCTCGGTGCATTAGATCAGTTCCCGAATATCAAACGTTACTACAATGGCTTTAACCGACTGGCAAGCTGGCAACGGGCGATGGAAATCGAACAACATTGCCGTACCAAAGGTTTTAGCTTTACTTAAGCTCAAACCGATGCGAATGTTGCATGACACAACTTCACACCATTTGGTTGAAAATATATCAGAGAATAAAATCATCCGTAAACCAAAACACCCGCATAGAATTATACGGGTGTTCTAATTAAACCATAAGGGTAAAATTATAAATAACGTTTACCGATCACTTTCAAGTTGTCGTCTAAGGTATAAACCAACGGCTGACCGGTAGGAATTTCCAAATCCATAATATCGGCATCGGAAATACCTTCGATATGTTTTGCCAGAGCACGCAATGAGTTACCGTGAGCGGCAACTAACACGCGTTTACCGGCTAAAATCGCCGGAGCGATTTGGTCTTCCCAGAACGGTAATACGCGTTCGAGAGTCACTTTTAAGTTTTCGCAATCCGGTACCACATCTGCCGGCAGGTGAGCGTAACGACGGTCGTTGTGGGCGGAGTTAGGGTCTTTCGGATCCAACACCGGCGGCAACACGTCATAAGAACGCCGCCAAATATGCACCTGTTCATCACCGTGTTCTTTGGCTGCCTCGGCTTTATTCAAACCTTGCAAACCGCCGTAGTGACGTTCGTTCAAACGCCAGGTCTTGATTTGCGGCACCCATAACTGGTCGGATTCTTCCAATACCAAGTTACAGGTTTTGATGGCGCGGGTTAATACGGAAGTGAACGCGATATCGAATTCGAAGCCGGCTTCTTTTAATTTACGACCTGCCGCCTTAGCTTCTTCAACGCCTTTTTCGCTTAAATTAACGTCTCTCCAGCCGGTGAAAAGATTCAACGCATTCCATTCACTTAAACCGTGACGAATAAATACTAATTCCATAAAAATCTCCTAGAGTTAGTGGACATAAAATTCTTCGCACTTTATAGCAAAAAATAGGTAGTTTTAAAAGCACAAGGGGAATGTTTTCTGATCTTTCGCAAAAATAATGCTATATTTAGCGACCGAATAAAATTTACCGAGGTAAAGAGAAATCATGTCGCTGTTGAAGTTGTTAAAAAATGCCAAAAATCGCACCGCACTTTTCTGTTGCGGTGGCGGTTTAAGCGTATTTTTAGCGTTTTCCGTACAAGCAACGGATCTCTCGCAAATCCAGCAACAAATCAAACAGCAGGAACAAAAAATCGCCGCCCAGAAACGCGAGCAGGACAAACTGCAATCCACCCTGAAAACGCAGGAAACCCAAATGAGTTCGGTAATCGGCAATCTGCGCCAGACGGAAGCGGATTTAAAGGAAACCAAAAAACTCATCAGCGAAACCAACAGGCAAATCAAGCTGCTTGAGCAGCAGGAGAAAAAACAAAAGGACAAGCTTGCCAGGCAGCTTGACGAGATTTACCGTTCGGGCAATCCCTCTTCCGTAATTGAACACTTACTTGCCAACGATGCCCGCCAGGCGGAACGCATGAAGGTGTATTATCGGCACATGAACCAAGCCCGCATGCAGGCGATTGAAGATATCCGCCAGACCCGTGTTCAGCTGGCGGAACAAAAAAACGTGCTGGCATCGCAACAGAAGGAACAGGAACAGCAGCTTTCCAGTCACAAGCAACAGCAACGCGATTTGCAGAAAGTGAAACAGGAACGCGAACAAACCCTTAACCAATTAAACAGAACCCTGCAGAAAGACCAAGGCAGACTGGAGTCGCTCAAAGCGAACGAAACCGCCTTGCGCAATGAAATTCAGCGCGCCGCTCAAGCCGCCCGACAACAGGAACAACGTGAACGGGATGAGCTTGCGCAGAAAAAATCGGCGGAAGAAAAGAAAAACAACAAACCCTATCAGCCTACCGTTCAGGAACAGCAGCTCATGCGCAGCAATGCCGGTCTGAAAGGACGCTATACAAAACCTGTGACGGGGCCGGTGGTGAACAGTTACGGTTCGACCCAAGTGGGCGAAGTGAAATGGAAGGGCGTGGTCTTTGGCGCTAAAGCGGGTTCGCCGGTGAAAGCTATTGCCGACGGTCGGGTAATTCTCGCCAACTGGCTGCAAGGTTACGGTCTAGTCATCGTCATCGACCACGGCAAGGGCGATATGTCGCTCTATGGCTATAACCAAGCACTCTCGGTGAAAAACGGCAGCCTGGTGCGGGCCGGACAAAAAATTGCCGAAGTGGGCAGCAGCGGCGGACAGGGTAAAACGGGACTTTATTTTGAAATCCGCCGTCAGGGCAATGCAGTGAATCCGATGAGTTGGTTGAAATGATGATGTTGAATACAATAAAAAGCGCGGTGTCAAGATTCGGAGTTTGGCAAAAAACTCGTTTTTTTAACACCGCACTTATCGCCCTGTTAACCAGTGGCAATCTGTATGCGCAGGTAGGAAAACTGGCGATTGTGATCGATGATGTGGGCTATCACCAGAAGGAAGATGCCGCCGTGCTTGCCATGCCGAAAGAAATTTCGCTGGCAATCATTCCTTCCGCCCCATACGCCAGACAGCGTAATCAACAGGCGAAAATCGGCGGTCATGATGTGTTGATCCACATGCCGATGCAGCCCCTTAACAATATGAGAATCGAAGAAGGTGGCCTGTTGCTGGGCATGTCGGCGCAGCAGGTGGCGCAACGGGTGGCAACGGCGAAAAATATCGTTTCCAATGCTATCGGTATGAACAACCACATGGGCAGCGCCGCCACTTCGGACCCCGTTCTGATGAATTATTTGATGTCCGAGCTGGCAAAATACCATTTATTCTTTCTGGACAGCCGTACCGTCGGCCACTCGGTAGCGGGCAAAATCGCGCGGGAACAAGGCGTGCAATCCCTGGATCGTCATATTTTTCTCGACGATAGCGATGTGCCGGCCGATATTCAACGTCAATACCAACGAGCCATTCAATACGCGCGCAAACACGGCACCGCGATTGTGATTGGTCATCCGCGGAAAAATACCGTCGCCGTGTTACAGGCGGGCCTGCGTAATCTGCCCGAGGATATTCAACTGGTCAGTATGGGCAGCCTGTGGCGGAACGAAAAAGTGGTGCCGGCGAAACCGTTTATCCTGATTTTCGGCGAACAGCCCGCGCCTACTTCCATCGCGCCTTTTACATCAGTGCCGTTATTGCGCGGTGTGCCTCATTAAGCAACGCAATGAAAACATTAACTTTTATGTGACCGTTCTCAAGAAAACTGCAAAACTCTTTCGCATCACACCGCAGTTTAGATTATAGTATGGGACAAAATCACTTTTCGAAAAAAATCTGCTGCAAGGAGGAAATATGTCAGAGGTTTTTCATCTGGGTTTAACAAAAAACATGCTTAAAGGCGCGACAGTCGCGATCATTCCGGGTGATCCGGCTCGCAGCGAGCGGATCGCACAAAAAATGGAAACGCCGGAATTTTTAGCTTCAAAGCGTGAGTTCACCTCCTGGCTAGGCTATTTGGACGGCAAGCCGGTGGTGGTGTGTTCAACCGGTATCGGCGGCCCTTCCGTTTCAATCTGCGTGGAAGAATTGGCGCAATTAGGAGTGCGGACATTTCTGCGCGTCGGCACCACAGGGGCGATTCAACCCCATATTCACGCGGGCGATTTGTTAGTCACGACGGGAGCGGTCCGGTTAGACGGTGCAAGTCAGCACTTCGCCCCGCTGGAATACCCCGCCGTGGCAAATTTTGAGTGTACCAACGCACTGTATGCCGAAGCCGTGAAATCCGGCATTCCCACTTATGTGGGAATTACCGCTTCCTCGGATACTTTCTACCCGGGTCAGGAACGTTATGATACCTACAGCGGTTTTGTTTATTCGCGTTTCAAAGGTTCATTGAAACAATGGAAAGAATTAAATGTAATGAACTATGAAATGGAATCCGCCACCTTGTTTACCATGTGTTCGGCACTGGGATTGCGGGCAGGCATGATAGCCGGTGTGATTGTTAACCGTTATCAGCAGGAAATCCCGAATGAGTCCTCTCTTAAACAGATTGAAGCGACGGCAATTTCCGTCGTGGTGGAAGCGGCCAGACGGCTGCTCGGGTAATAAGCCTTAATTTTATCTCACGGTCTGTCGCCGACGGCAGGCTTTTTGCTTTTATTTTTACTTTTCAGGAGGATTTATGGCGGATCCGGATATTAAATCTCCGATGGATTTTTACGACTATCTCACCGTGTGCATTTACCGCAGCGGCTTTGTACTCAGTGCCGTTTTCACCGCATTA
Source organism: Pasteurellaceae bacterium LIM206 (assembly GCA_032586195.1). Taxonomy (GTDB): domain Bacteria; phylum Pseudomonadota; class Gammaproteobacteria; order Enterobacterales; family Pasteurellaceae; genus JAWHQP01. The sequence continues at coordinate 57,475 of JAWHQP010000007.1, forward strand.
TTGCCTTACCAACCGCAAATTGCGCAGCCCGGCTTATTGGTAGCCGCCGCTTGCTGTGCCTCCAGCTTGCATATCTATGTGAAAAACTTTCGTTTAATTTTGCAGTTTGCAACCTGGATCGCCCTGCTGTGCCAGATTTTTAACCAGCCCGAGCTCGCCCTCGGCGGAGCGCTGCTTACTCTCGGCGGGCTTTGCTTTAAAGAGTATTTTTGTTTCCGCATTTTCGGGTTAAACTTCCAACCCTTGCTGGTCGCCGTCATCTGGATAGCGTTTGCCTGCGGCTTTTCACTGGTATTACAACTGGTCAGCGCGCTAAGTGCGGTGCTGTTTTTGTTAGTTTCAATCCAGAAATGGCGAATGCCGCTGCACTTCGATATCGGGGATAAGAGAAAATATCAGGTATGATTGTGAGCCGTATCCACCCCGAAAGGGGCGGATACGCGGTAGCGAGAATTACATTTCTTTCTGATGCCCCTGCTCCAAATGCACCACATCGACCAAATCGTCGGTACTCACTTGGAACGCCTGGCCGAAGCCTTTGACGAATAAGCCTCGTTCGGGTTTAAAGCTAAACAGTTTGAAGTCCTCCAAACCGGCCAATTCATCAATCAAATCTCCGTGGCGGGCTTTCAACGCCGCAAGACTTTGCCGCCATTCGTCGCTATGGCGTTCGACAACTCGAGCCGCCCCGTCAAAGGTCAGCCGATGGCGGGCAAAAATCTGACGGCTTTTACTTTCGTCTTCAATAATCATCAGCGACACCTTCGGGCATTCCAGCAAATTGCGGGCATGGCGGGCGATAGTGGAAATCAGCACCTGATACTCGCCGTTGTTAATCACAAAAGGAGCATAGCTCACGTTCGGGTTCCCTTCTTTGTCGAGCGTGGCCAGCATAATGGTTCTTGCCTGAGCTTTTAACGCCTGAATCTGCGGCCCAAGACGGGCCTGTAAAACATCTTGTTTATGAGTCATGATTAAAGTTCCTTTTTACAAAAAATTAACATTATAGATATTCGTGGTAACTTTACAAGCCGCCGCATGAGATAAAACGCAAATTTATGTTCAGCTTTTCAAGGTGCGGTGTTATTTTAATCAATTTTTAGCATTCATTTACGCCTCAATTCTTGCTAAAATCGCCGCCTGTTTTGAGGAATTAAAAAATATGTGGAAAACCGGTATCTTACTCGGCTGGACAATGTTGCTCAGTGCATGCAGTCTGGTGACCTATCAACCCGTGGAAACCATCACGCAAATCAATACCAATCAGGGTTATCGTTTAAAAAATCAGTTAATAAACGGGCAAAATGACGGCAATTTAATCATTTTAATGTTTTCCGGCGGCGGCAGCCGGGCAGCGAGTCTGGGTTACGGCGTGCTGGAGCAATTCAATCAGGCTTACATTCGTCCGACGGCTAAAGGCGGCACGCTGCTGGAAAATATTGACTTGGTATATGGCGTGTCGGGCGGTTCGGTATTGGCGGGTTATTTTTCTTTATACGGTCGGGAAACGATTCCAAAATTTGAAAATAACTTTCTGAAGAAAAACTTTCAAAGCGAAGTGATCGGACAGATATTTTCTGTGTCAAACCTGCCGCGGTTGAGTTCACCGCAGTTCGGTCGCGGCGATTTATTGCAGGAACAACTGGATCTAAGCCTGTACAAAGGAGCGACTTTCGGCGATTTAACCTTCCGGCGCAAAGGCCCGTTTGCAGTCATCAGCGCGACAGATATGTCCACCGGCACAAAAATTTCCTTTACTCAGGAAACCTTTGACGCACTTTGTTTGAACCTCGCCGATCTGAAAATTTCCCGCGCGGTGGCGGCATCAAGCTCGGTGCCACTGGTGTTCGCGCCCATCACTCTGAATAATAACAGCGGTAACTGCCATTATCAGATTCCGATTGAAATCCGGACCAATATGGTTGAGGCTACGGGCGCGAGAGCAAAGAATATTGAAGAAGTCGCAAACCTGATGTCATCTTACCAGAACAGACAGGAACGCCCCTATCTGCATTTAGTGGACGGCGGATTAACGGATAATCTGGGGCTGAGCAATTTATTGGACGTAAAAGACGCGGTGGGTGAGGATCAAATGCGTACCCGCCTGCGTCAAACGAAATTAAAACGTATCATCGTGATCAATGTGAACGCTCAAAATGAAGTCACCGATGAAATTGACAAAACCGCCGACGTACCGGGTATGAGCGCGGTAATCAATACCATTGTGAATGTGCCGATCGATCGCAACACGCAAACCACGCTACGGAATTTCCGGACCTTTGCGGATATGTGGAACAAGGAAATGAAGAAACAAAAAGCGGCGGATCGCATCAACATGTATTTTGTCAGTCTCAGTCTGAAAGATTTGCCCGAATCGAAGCTGAAAAAAGACGTGCTGAATATCAGTACCTCCTTTTATTTGCCGGACTCGGATGTGAATAAATTAAAACTGGCCGCGCAAATTTTGCTGCAAAACTCACAAGAATATCAGCAGGTTCTGCATGAACTGCAATAGACGGTAAAGCGCGGTGCTGACAAACGCTTTTTGCAAAAACTCGCGCGTATCACACCGCACTTTACAGAAAAGTTCCATTTAATTTTCAGACTGTTACATATTATCTGAATTGTTTCAGTTTGATCTTAAGGCATTGACGAAACCATTCAGCCGATTAAAATACCTTCACCCAATTGAGATAAATTCGAGGTGAATATGAAATCAATTTTGGCAAAAGGATTAATGCTTGCAGTATTATCCTCATCAATGTCGGCTTATGCCTTGGATCGTCAGCAACACGACACTGTCGTCGGAGCCGCTCTCGGCGGTGCGGCGGGTGCCGTAATCGGTCAGAATGTCGTTTCCACGGTGGCGGGCGCCGCACTGGGCGGTGTCATCGGCAGCCAGTGGAACGCTCATTCAAAATCACATTCGCATGACGACAGACCTCATCATAAACATCACAGAGATGATCATCACGATAGACCGCATCATCCTGTAAAACACGGTCCTCACGGCCCTCATGATAAATGGGATCATCGCCGATAGCGGTTGACCCGACCAATACAAAAAGTGCGGTGTGGAAAATCGGAGTTTTTAACACTCGGTTTCCACACCGCACTTTTTCGTTTCCAGGCCTGAAATTCAATTCATAACGACGCCTGTGAAGAATTCATACAACAATTATTTCTTCAACGCGCCAAGAATGCCGCGCATGATTTGTCTGGTGACTTCATTACGGATATTGCGTCCCACGGATTTTGCCACGCTGCTGACGATAGTTTCCGTCATAGTGAGTTGTTCGCCGCGTTTTTTGGTGCCGAAAATCATACGGCTGAGGCTGCCCCAAACGCCTTGTTCCTGCTCGGCCTGAGCCTGTTGTGCCTGTTTCCGAGCGACTTCTTCAAGGCCGGCCTGATGAGCCAAAACCTCAAAAGCGGATTCATTGTCCACCGCATCGCGATAAACCGGATACAGCTCGTCATCTTGCACCCAAGCCTGACGCTGTTCCGCCGTTAACGGCGTGAGCCGGCTTTTCGGCGGGAACACCGTAGCCACCTCCACCGGCGTCGGCATACCTTTTTCATCAAGAAAGGAAATCAACGCCTGTCCTACTCCCAGAGTGGAAATGGTTTCCACCACGTTCACATTCGGATTAGCCCGGAACGTTTCGGCGGCGGATTTCACCGCCTTTTGATCGCGCGGCGTGAACGCCCGCAGGGCGTGCTGTACACGGTTGCCCAGCTGGCCCAGCACGGTGTCCGGTAAATCCAACGGATTCTGCGTGACAAAATAAATACCCACGCCCTTGGAACGAATCAGGCGAACCACCTGTTCGACCTTTTCAATCAACGCCTGCGGTGCGCCGTCAAATAATAAATGGGCTTCGTCAAAGAACATGACAAATTTCGGTTTCTCAGGATCACCCACTTCCGGCAAACGTTCAAATAATTCCGCCATCAGCCACAGCAAAAAGGCACTGTACATTTTGCTCGAATTCACCAGTTTTTCCGAATTCAATATGTTGATCACACCACGCCCGTCACGGGTTTGCAGCCAGTCATCCAGATTCAACGCCGGTTCGCCGAATAAATTTGCCGCGCCCTCATTTTCAAGCGCAAGCAGAGCACGCTGAATAGCGCCCACGCTGGCGGCGGAGATATTACCGTATTCCACCTGAAAGGTTTTGGCGTTTTCCGCCACATATTTCAGCATAGCCCGCAAATCTTTTAAATCAATCAGCAATAAGCCTTTATCATCCGCCACGCGGAATACCAAATTAAGTAATCCTTCCTGCGTGCCGTTTAAATCAAGCAGACGGGAAAGCAACATCGGGCCCATCTCGGAAATAGTGGTTCGCAATGGAATGCCCGTTTCACCGAACACGTCCCAGAAAGACACCGGATAGCCGCGCAAATAACTTTCGCCGCCCAGATTAAATTGCTCAATACGCTCGGCAATTTTACCTTTCATTTCACCTTGTTGCGTCATACCGGACAAATCGCCCTTTACATCGACTAAAAATACCGGTACGCCGTCGTCGCTGAACGCCTCGGCCATTTTACGCAGGCTAACGGTTTTGCCCGTCCCGGTCGCCCCCGCGATTAAGCCGTGGCGGTTTGCCATTTTAGCGGTGAGACCCAGCTGAGTACCTTGTTCTGTTTGAGCTAAAAAATATTGCGTCATAAAAATCCCCATAAGAAACAATCAATTCGCCGCTCATAATAAGAAAAAAACGACATATGGTCAAAAAAATAGCAGTAAAGTGCGGTGTTGTTTTTCGGAATTTTTGCAAAACCAAGGTTTATGCTATGCTGTGGGCAACATAAAAAGGATAAACTCATGACCGTGTTTTCAGATCAACCCTGTCCGTGTCAGTCGGGTAAGACTTACGCTGACTGCTGCCGGCCGCTGCATAGCCGGAAAATCGCGGCCGCTACGGCGGAGCAATTAATGCGCTCCCGTTACACTGCCTATGTGCTGAAAAATATTGATTATATCGTAGCCACCACGGTGCCTTCGCAACAGCCTTTGCTGAAGCGTACGGAGCTGCAACAATGGGCGGACGACATCCGGTGGACGGGTTTACAAATCGTTCAGCATAAGGAGAACCTCGATAAACTGCACAGCCAGGTTGAATTCAACGCGTCCTTCATCACCGCCGAGGGCAAACGGACTCATCATGAGCTGTCCCTGTTCGTCAACATTAATCGGTGCTGGTATTTTGTGGATCCCACCGTGCCGCTGCCAGGCATGAAGCAGCCTTGCGTATGCGGTTCGGGAAGAAAATTCAAGCATTGTTGCGGCAACTATCTCTAAAGGAGAACGCATGGGAAAATTAACCGCTGTTTTACAACGATTCTGGTATCAGTTCAACCGCAACAAGCTTACTCAGGCCGCGGGAGCATTAACTTACAGCACGGTATTGGCGATTGTGCCTTTGGTGCTGGTGGTATTTTCCGTATTTGCCGCCTTTCCGATGTTCAGTGAAGCGACGGTGGCGGTGAAAGAATTTATTTTCGCTAACTTCGCTCCGTCCGCCAGTGATGTGGTGGGGCAATATATTGATGCGTTTGTAGATAACGCCAGAAAAATGAGCGCGGTAGGAATTATCAGTCTCGTCGCCGTGGCATTGCTGCTGATTAATTCCATTGTGCATACCCTGAATGATATCTGGCAGGCGAAAAACCGCAGCCTGGTGTTTTCTTTCGCGATTTACTGGACGATTCTTACCCTCGGGCCCATTCTCATCGGCGCGAGTGTGGCGGTCAGCTCTTACGTCAGTTCCTTTACCGCCTTTGCCGACGGTTTAGATTTGCCTTTCGGTATCAAATTACTGCGCTTTATGCCATTTTTGATGACATGGCTCGGTTTTACCCTGATTTATACCATCGTGCCGAATACCCGGGTGAATCTCAAACACGCGGCGGCCGGAGCATTAATCGCAGCGATTTTTTTCACCTTGGGCAAAAAAGCCTTTATGTGGTACATCACCACGTTTCCGTCCTATGAATTGATTTACGGCGCGATGGCGACTCTGCCGCTGATGCTGCTATGGATTCAGCTAAGCTGGATTTTTGTGCTGCTCGGAGCCCAGCTGGCGGCGGTATTAGGCGAAACGGCGGAATTAAATAAACTTGAGGAAGACAAGAAATGATCGGATTAATTCAACGCGTCAGCCGAGCGAAAGTGGAAGTCGAAGGTAAAGTGATAGGTGAAATCGGCAAAGGTTTGCTGGTGCTGCTCGGAGTGGAAAGGGACGATGACCATGCCAAGGCGGACAAATTGGTGGAAAAGGTGCTGAGCTATCGCGTATTCAGCGATGAAAACGGCAAAATGAATTTAAACGTTCGGCAGGCGGGCGGGCAGGTTTTAGTGGTGTCGCAATTTACCCTGGCAGCGGATACCGGGCGCGGCTTGCGCCCCAGCTTTTCCAAAGGAGCAAGCCCCGCTCTCGCCGAGGAATTATATGAATACTTTGCGGCAAAGTGCGGTGTCAAAATGGGGAGTTTTAACGTGGCGACGGGGAAATTCGCGGCGGATATGCAAGTGAGTCTAATTAACGACGGACCGGTCACTTTTTGGTTAACCAGCTGAAATTCAGCATTTTTAGCGGGTTTTCCTGATAGTCAAAGGCTAATCGAACCATCCTTTCTTTTTCATGTTTATGGCGATTGACGCTTTTTTCTGATACATTAGCCATTTTCTGATTACACCCTTTGTGTAATTGATTCTTTACTGTTTCGGCCAATCACAGGGTCGAATTTACCTTACAGGGGACGATCATGACATTTGATACTTACGAAACTATCGCGCTAGCGTGTTTAGTTTTATTACTCGGTTATTTTTTAGTTAAACGCATAAACTTTCTGAAATCATTTAATATTCCCGAACCTGTTGTCGGCGGCTTTATCGTTGCTATCGTGTTAACCGTTGTTCATCAGCTTTGGGGATTAAGCTTTTCATTTGACGGAAGTTTACAGCGTGCCATGATGCTGGTTTTCTTCAGTTCCATCGGATTAAGTGCAAACTTTGCTCGTTTAATTAAGGGCGGCCGTCCGTTAATCATTTTTCTGATTGCAGCGGCATTATTGATTGCCATTCAAGATACGGTGGGTGTATTCAGTGCGGTGGCGTTAGGTCTGGACCCGGCCTACGGCTTAATCGCGGGTTCCGTTACTTTAACCGGCGGTCATGGCACCGGCGCGGCCTGGGCCGAAACGCTTTCCAACGACTTCGGCATTTCAGGCACAATGGAACTGGCGATGGCCTGTGCCACTTTTGGTTTGGTGTTCGGCGGTATTATCGGCGGTCCGGTAGCAAGCTTTTTGTTAAAACGTTTACACAAAGAAGAGGTCACCGAGGACGAAAGCGTTGATGACGTGGAAGAAGCCTTTGAAAAACCCGTTTATCGTCGTAAGGTGAATACCCGTTCAATTATTGAAACCATCACCATGATGTCGGTCTGTTTATTTGTCGGGAAACATTTGGATTCATTGACTACGGGCACGGCACTCCAGCTTCCGACTTTCGTATGGTGTTTATTTACCGGGGTGATTATCCGCAACGCGATTACCCATATCTGCAGATTCAAGGTAGCGGATGAAACCATTGATGTGCTAGGCTCCGTAGGCTTATCTATTTTCCTGGCCATCGCTTTAATGTCATTAAAACTATGGGAATTGGCGGATCTGGCCTTACCGATTTTCGCCATTTTAATTGTGCAAGTAGTTATTATGGCGCTATTCGCTATTTTCGTTACCTACCGCATGATGGGTAAAGATTATGACGCGGTGGTGCTCAGCGCGGGTCATTGTGGTTTCGGTTTGGGGGCGACGCCTACCGCGGTCGCCAATATGCAGGCCATTACCTCCCATTACGGCCCGTCACACAAAGCGTTTTTAATCGTGCCGATGGTAGGGGCGTTCTTCATTGACTTATTGAATGCTTCATTACTAAAGGTTTTCTTGGTTTTAGTATCCTATTTACATTAACCGCCGACTGCCTAATACCAAAATACCGTACAAAAGTGCGGTATTTTTTTACGAAATTTGCGATAATAAGACATTAAATGTCATGTTGCATGCGCTTCCATATAATATTAGAGATTTACTCACACATACCCGCTAAACCGGCTTAATTCAGCAATAAGGATTAATCTATGCAAAACTTACAGCCATTCCACACCTTCGGCGTGCCGGCCAAGGCGAAACGTATCGTGGAGGTGAGTTCAATTGAGCAGCTGCTGCCACTGTGGCAGGACTGCCAAGCCAATAATGAACCCGCCTTATTACTAGGTCAGGGCAGCAATGTGCTGTTTCTTAAAGATTTCAACGGTACGGTATTCATTAACGGCTTAAAAGGCATTCAGCATAGTCAAGACAGCGACTATCACTATTTGGCGGTGCAAGGTGGTGAAGTGTGGCACGATTTGGTGCAATGGTCATTGCAACAACACATTTACGGCCTGGAGAATCTTGCCCTTATCCCGGGTTGTGCGGGCTCCGCTCCGATACAGAACATTGGTGCCTACGGGGTGGAGTTTAAGGATGTATGCGATTATGTGCAGGTCTTAAACTTACAGACGGGCGAACAATTTCGTCTGTCTAATGCGGAATGTCGGTTCAGCTATCGCGACAGTGCGTTCAAACATCGCTATGCCAAAAATTATATGGTCACGGCGGTCGGCTTAAAATTGGCGAAAGCGTGGAAACCCGTTTTAAAATACGGCTCACTGGCCGAGCTCGACCCAAGTGCGGTGTCACCACAGCGAGTTTTTGACGAAGTGTGTGCAATACGCAAAGCCAAGCTGCCAGCTCCCAAAGAACACGGCAATGCAGGCAGCTTCTTCAAAAATCCGATCATTACCGAACAGCAATTCCTCGCCTTGCAGCAGGAATACCCCAATATACCGCATTATCCCGCCGCAAAAGGATTTATCAAATTGGCGGCAGGCTGGTTAATCGATCAATGCGGGCTGAAAGGCTATCAGGTGGGCGGAGCGGCAGTACATCAGCAGCAGGCGCTGGTATTGATTAATCAAGCCAATGCCACGGGAACGGATGTTGTAGAGCTGGCACATCACATCCGTCAGGCCGTCGCGGCAAAATTTGATATTTACTTATCGCCGGAAGTGCGTTTTATCGGCGCCGAAGGCGAAGTAAACGCGGAAAACGCTATTAGTTAAACGGGAGCGTTATTCACCGCGCTCAAACAAAATAAAACCGAACTTTTCGCTCGGCTATCGGTCAAAAAACCGTGTGTGTAATCAGAGAGAATTTACTATTATTTCTGATTGTGTTATAAACTGACACGCAAACCATTTGTAACTAAGAAGGAAGATAATGAACAAAGAAACACAAACTATGATGTTGGTTCCTCAGGGCAGTCTTGAAGCTTATATCCGTGCGGCAAATGAATACCCGATGCTAAGCGCGGAAGAAGAGAAGGAATTAGCGGAACGTTTGTACTATAAAGAAGATCTGGAAGCCGCCAAAAAATTGGTGCTCTCTCATCTTCGCTTTGTTATTCACGTTGCCCGAGGTTATTCCGGCTATGGTCTTCCACAAGCGGATTTAATTCAGGAAGGTAACATAGGTCTAATGAAAGCGGTCAAACGTTTCAACCCGGAAGTGGGCGTGCGTTTAGTGTCATTTGCCGTGCATTGGATTAAAGCGGAAATTCATGAATACGTATTGCGTAACTGGCGTATCGTGAAAGTCGCCACCACCAAGGCACAACGTAAATTATTTTTTAACTTGCGTAAAACTAAACAACGTTTAGGCTGGTTCAGCGATAGCGAAGTCGATCTCGTTGCCAATGAATTAGGCGTATCAAAAGAAGATGTGATTGAAATGGAAAGCCGCATGACGGGTTCCGACATCGGTTTTGATTTGCCAAATGATGAAAACGAAGAAGAAACCTTCGCCCCTTCGCTTTACCTTGAAGACAAAGGTTCCAATTTCGCTGCCGAGTTAGAAAACGAAAACTTTGAAAATCAGGCGGTAGATAAATTAGCGACGGCATTGGAAAACCTGGATGAACGCAGCCAGGACATTATCCGCGCCCGTTGGTTGGATGAAAACAAGGCAACATTACACGATCTGGCCGCCAAATACAGTATTTCTGCGGAACGTGTCCGCCAATTAGAAACCAACGCGCTGAAAAAACTCAGAAGTGCGGTGAGTTTTTAACGAGTTTTCACGTTATTCAATAGAATTTCATCTTATAAAAGCCCGGTATTCAATGCCGGGCTTTTGTTTTACTTATCGTTAGCACCGAGAAAACTCGTTAAAATCTCACCGCACTTTCGGTGATGAAAGCCTTTAAATCCCCTTTCCACATTTAGTTTCATTCCTGTTTTTACCGGGTTACTGAGGGTTATCTCATGTTCACTTTTCTTTCGGTCGTGCTATTAATCTTCCGTCTGCCGGTTGGCTTTTTATAGGTTATTTATTATAATTAATAAAGATAATGATTATCAATTTGTAATATAGAAGGATCTACGATGTATATCACCCTGGGACGTTTGTCTTTATCTTTATTTACCTTAGCCATTCTGACCCACTACTCGCCATACGCTCTTTCCGCCGAAACAGTCACCGAGGAATTAAAAACCATTGATATTCATGCTGATAATGAAAGCGGCAACATTATTGATGAGGTACAAAATAACAAAGTCGGCGAAACGGTGAAAACGGCAAAAGCCTTGGAAAAACAACAGGTGCAAGACAGCAAAGACCTCGTTCGTTACGAAACGGGAATTACGGTTGTCGAGAACGGTCGCTTCGGCAACAGCGGCTTTGCGATACGAGGTGTGGATGAAAACCGTGTGGCAATCCAAATCGATGGCCTGGCACAAGCGGAAGCTATTTCCTCACAAGGGTTTAAGGAACTTTTTGAAGGCTACGGCAATTTTAATAACACGAGAAACAGCGCCGAAATCGAAACCTTGAAACAAGTGACCATTCGCAAAGGAGCGGATTCCATTAAAACCGGAAGCGGTTCTTTGGGCGGTTCGGTTTCCTTTGAAACGAAAGATGCGCGTGATTATCTGTTAGAGAAAAATTATCACTTCGGCTACAAGCGCGGCTACTCTACGGCGGATAATCAGAATCTGGAATCGCTGAGCTTCGCCGGCAGATATAAATGGTTTGACGTGTTGGTTGTTGATACGCATCGCAAAGGGCACGAGATCGAAAACTACGGTTATAAAACCTATGATCCGACCGTACAGGGGAAAACCCGCGAAAAAGCGGATCCATATAATAAAAAACTGCATAGCACATTGCTTAAATTTTCTTTCCAGCCTAGCGATAACCATCGGTTTACCGCAATGGCCGATCTCTATAAAAACACTACTAGAGGACACGATTTCTCTTACACCTTAAAGCCTAACACGAAATTTATGACTTATGATGAACTGGAACTTCGTCATACCAATGACAAAATTGAGCGCAAAAATTACGCGTTCAGTTATGAAAACTATTCCGCAAATCCGCTTTGGGACACATTGAAGTTATCTTATTCCCATCAAAAGATTGTGACACGTGCACGAACGGACGACTACTGCGACGGCAATCTAAAATGCCCGCTGCAAACCAATCCGTTAGGGATGAAATACAATGAAAATAATGAATTGGTCGGTCGTGACGGTAAATTAGCCGAATACTATAATAATGCTTACGCCCCTAAGCCGCAGCCTGAGTATAAAGACATTGAAACCTCACCTTATGACGGCAGCACGAATAAATATAAGTGGCAGCGGGTAGATTGGGAGAAACTGGAAAAACAATATCCCGACTATGAGATTTCTCATTCATGTGATGATGATAAACCGGGTGATAACACCACTTGTAAAGTTGAAATGCGTAAAAAATTACAGCAAAAAGAAGAGCTGACTATTAATAATCAGGTTATTACACCGCAAACGCTTGATGAAAAAGGCAAACATCTGTTAGGTGACGAACAACGGGCATCAACCGACGCGCCGCTTGTTCTAAGCTGCGAAGCGATTAATTGCGACTTAGGCTATATCTACGGTTTCAGCCGCAAAGGCGAAGGCAAGGTGAAGATTCCGTTCAATGTCTTTGAACGGGACGGGAAGAAATATGCCCAGACGGAACAACAAGCCGGCGGTGCACTAAAATCGCCTATTTTATTGTTACCAAATAAGTTAGGTTATATTGAAAATATTTGGACGGAACGTGATTTAATTACCACCACAGATCAGGTTAATCTCGATCTGACGAAATACTTAGAACTCGGTCCGACACAGCATGATATTTCCTACGGCGGAAGCTATGCAGAAAGCAAAAAAGAAATGGTGAATAAAACCGGGGTAAACGCCATTCAGAGAAAATGGTGGGTGCTGTATCCTAAAGACTGTAATTTTAACAATTTTGGTGAGTCACGTTATTCATTGTGTAATCCCACGGATACATATTCATTCTTAATTCCGGTGAAAACCAAAACGGGTGCGTTATATTTTGCCGATGATGTGAAAGTAAACGATTATATCGGCTTCAGCCTGGCATATCGTTATGATCGCATTAAACATAAACCGGAATATATTCCGGGCGTTACGCCTAAAATTCCGGATGGACTGGTAAATAATATGTATGAAACCGAACCTCGGTTTGATCCTTTTAATTTCACCGATCCTGACAATTTGGCCAGAAAACGGGCAAATGCGGAGGCGAATATTAAGCGTATTGCACAGCCGAAGAAATTCTCGGCCTCCTCTTACGCATTAGGGATAAATCTTGATCCGTTAACTTGGTTACGGGTGCAGGCGAAATACAGTAAAGGGTTCAGAGCACCAACCAGCGATGAGATCTACTTCACCTTTAAACATCCGGATTTTTCAATTATACCGAATAAAGATTTAGAATCTGAAACGGCAAAAACAAAAGAAGTGGCTTTTACCCTGTATAAGGATTTCGGTTTTATCACCACCAGCGTTTTCCAGACCAGATACAACAACTTTATTGACCTTGTATATCAAGGCACCAAACAATTGGAAGGTCATTCTATTCTAAGACCGTATTACGTATATCAAAACGTGAACCGCCAAAATGCGAAAGTAAATGGTGTTGAAATTAACTCTAAACTGCATCTACGAGGATTAAGCCAAGTATTAAACGGTTTCCATGTGAGCTATAAATACACTTATCAGAAAGGCCGGGTTGAAAATGATATTCCGATGAACGCGATTCAGCCGAGAACCGCCGTGTACGGCATCGGTTATAACCATCCCGAGGATAAATTCGGATTCGATGTTTATGTAACACACGCGGCCGCAAAAGAAGCGAAAGACACTTACAATATGTATTACAAGGAAGAAGGTAAAAAAGATTCCACTGTAAAATGGCGCAGTCAATCCTATACCTTAATTGACGCGATCTTATATGTGAAACCTTTCGAAAACTTTACCATACGTGCCGGCGTATATAACCTGACCAATCGCAAATACGCAACCTGGGATTCCATTCGCTCTATTCGCCCGTTCGGCACAAGCAATATGATCGATCAGAACACAGGATTAGGATTAAACCGGTTCAATGCACCGGGACGCAATTATAAACTGACCGCGGAATTAACATTCTAAGGTTTATAATTCATATTCGGCGGCTTACCCTCAAAAGTAAGCCGCTGACCTTATAACGATTATTTCATCCATACCTTACGCATAAATTCCTTCATCAATCCCGCTATCTCGGAGGCATGGCTTTCTAATGCGAAGTGCCCGCTGTTGAGTAAATGAATTTCCGCTTCGGGCAAGTCTCGCATAAAAGCCAGTGCGCCTTGGTAGATAAAAGACGGATCATTTTTGCCCCAAACCGCCAGTAACGGCGGTTGACGCTCACGCAAATAGCGTTGGAAATCGGGATATTTCGCCACATTGGTTTGATAATCAAAAATCAAATCAGATTGGCGTTCGGCATATTACATGGCAACATCAAAAAATCCCGATTTTATACGCAACTTCGTATGGAAGTTGCCATGCCTTCGGCACTGTTGGCAAAGCCAACGTTCAAAAAAATGCTTTTTTAGCACCGCACTTTACCCGCTCCGATCACTATAAGGCCGCCAACGCTTCAACCACCCGTTCCGCATGACGTTTCGCTTTAACTTTCATTTCCGCTAATTTTGTTTTATCCGCACGATCAGAATAAGACACGCCCCCCGTATAAATATAACCCGCCCATTCCAATCCGGTCAGTCGGGCGGTTTGCTTCAATGGCGGCAAAAATGCTTCGATCGGATAACCTTGAATACCACCCTCACTATACATTTCTTCCGGCGCTCCGGTAGTGAAAGAAGCAATGAGTTTTTTACCCTGTAATTTGTTACCGGTCGAACCATGCGAAAAGCCGTGTACGAAGACATCCTCAAACCACTTTTTCATCAACGCCGGCATGCCGTACCAAAAAATCGGGAATTGAAGCACGATCACATCCGCTTTCACCAATTTATCCTGCTCGACGGCAACATTAATCCGATAATCGGCGTAAAACCGGTCTAAATAGTCGAATTGTGCCTTCGGCAACCGTTTTTCCAGTTCTGCCATAATAATTTTATTGGCAAACGAGCCCTTTTCCAAATCAGGATGACCCGACACGATTAAAATATTTGACATATTTTATTCCTCTTAAAATTCAATCAGTTAAGCTGTCATACCGCCATCCACGGCGTAATCTGAACCGGTGACGAAACTTGCCTCGTCGGAAGCTAAAAATGCCACCACCGCTGCTACCTCTTCTGCGGTACCGAAACGATTAAGCGGCACCATTGCCTGAACACGGGCTTTATGTGCTTCAAGCTGTTGTGGCGACAGCTCGGTTTTATCATAAATCGGAGTCCAAATTGGCCCAACCACAACGGAATTCACACGAATTTTTTCTGCCGCCCACTCACGCGCCAATGCCTTGGTAAACGCCGTGACCGCGCCTTTACTCGCCGAATAAATCGACATATTTGCCAATGGTCGCAACGCTGCCGTGGATGAAATATTCACTATATTTCCCTGACGCTCTCGTAAATAGGGATAAGCGAGACGGCTTAATTCCGCCACCGATCCCATATTGACGGCAAAGGTTTTTTCATATTCGGTGTAATCGGACTGCAACAGCGGAGTTACGGGGGCCGCGCCTGCGTTATTGACCAACACGTCCAAGCCGCCGAATCGGCGTTCTATCTCAGCCAATACATGGTTCAAATCCGTCTCACGGGTAATATCCGCCACACAATAATGCAGGTTGGCGTGCCGAGCAGCCGTGTCTTTTAACGCCTGTTCGCCACGTCCGGTAATCATTACATTCGCCCCTTCACCGGCCAAACGTAAGGAGATCGCCTGCCCGATGCCCGAACCGCCCCCCGTAACCAACACGGTTTTGCCATTAAATCTATTCATATTATTTCCCTTAACCGATTAAATTAATATACGACGATATTTTTCAACACCTTTTAGCAATCGCCCAAACACCGGGTTTCAGATGTAAAGTTTCACTTTTATAGATCAAACCGTTCAAAAAACATTTCCACAAAAGCGGGATCCTGATGATTGGCAATCAGGTTTTTTCCCATATCCAAAGCAGTGATTTGAGCTATTTCCGCCTGACTTAAAGTAAAATCAAACAGCGCGATATTTTCCGCCATACGTGACGGTTTGCTGGACTTCGGAATAATCACTATTCCGTTTTGCAATAAAAAACGCAACGCCACTTGACCGGCGGTCTTGCCGTGTTTGCCGGCAATCTCACTTAACACAGGGTGATTAAAAATATCATTCTTACCCTGCGCCAACGGAGCCCAAGCAGTATGAACCGTATTGTATTTTTCCAAAAACGGGCGAATCTCGTTACGCTGACTGAACACATGGGTTTCCAACTGATTAACCATCGGCGGGATTTCCGCGAAATGACACAGATCCACAAAACGTTCGGCGTAGAAATTACTTACCCCGATCGCCCGCACCTTACCCGCTTTATAAGCTTCTTCCAACGCACGATAGCCGCCATAGTAATCACTGAACGGCTGATGAATCAGCAGCAAATCGATATAGTCCGTTTGTAATTTGCGCAGGGATTCCTCAATTGAGGTTTTCGCTTTTTCATAACCCGCGTTTGCCACCCACACTTTGGTGGTAATAAACAATTCCTCGCGAGCACGTTTGATTTAACGATGGCATTCCCCACTCCTTCCTCATTCCAATAAGCCTGGGCGGTATCAATATGGCGATAACCCGCTTCAATCGCTTGTAGCACCCGTTTTTCACATTCGTCATTTTCAATTAAAAACACGCCGTAACCGACCATCGGCATTTTCACACCGTTTGATAAAGTTTTATATTCCATATTCTCCTCCCGTTAATTTAACTAGGTTTGTTTGAAAACAGTATTAGTTTAACCACATTACGGCTCAACCGGCTGACACTTAGGTGTCAGAACAGGCTATTTTTTTAAGTGCGGTGCGGAAAAATCGAGTTTTTGCCGTTTACACGCGGATTAAAATCGACAAAACTTTGTAAAAAATCAATTGTATTTTTTACTTTCCGGCCACGGTGAAATGCTGAAATAAATGGGCTTTTCTCTCCACATCATCCGCAAGAGCACAAGCCATATCCGCTACGCTGATATCCGCAGGGTTGCCTTGTTTGTCATACATTACTTTGTTTGTACCTAATTGATATTGCCCGCTACGTTCATAATGCACAGGATTTACCGCATACATGACGGGCGGTGCAATAAATGCCCAATTAACATCGCGACGAGGCAGAATCTTTTCATTCAGATAGAGACGAGAGGCATCCGCCGCTGCATAATAAGGGGAATGAGGATCAAATTGCGAAATCAGTTGCTTACCGTTTTCCAAATACAGACTGGCGCAACCGCCCACCAGTAAAAAATAAGGTACTTGGCTCTGTTTGGCTTCATTGAGCATCACTTCAAAACCTTGCGTCAGCACCTGAGCGCTGTTTTCAGTCGTGAGAAAATTCGGCGCAAAGGTGCTGATTACCGCATCAAAATCTTGCAATTTGCCCCGGAAATCTTCGGAAAAAATATCCACGGCCAGCCGTTTCACATTTACAGCAGAAGGAACCCTATCCACATTACGGGCCATTGCGGTAACTTGATGTTTTCGATCGGCCAGTTCTTTAACGGTTGCTATCCCCATTGTACCGGAGGCACCGATGACTGCGATTTTCATATTCGACTCCTCACTTTATTAAACAAGTGCGGTGAGTTTATCTCAAGTTTTTTTATGGAGGGTGACACATAGGTGTCGGTTGAGAAATATAAGCTGTTTTTCAACCGAAAAACAACTTACATTTGTGCCGCTACGCCGTTTCCCGTAATTTCTTCCGTATCCGCGTTAAACTCTGGCGTTTGATACCTAAATAGGAACTAAGATCAGAAACGCTTATCCGTTCGGCAAGCCGTGGCTTTTGTCGGAGAAATTGCAGATAACGTTCCTCGGCACTGACGGACTGTAAATCGGCGGTGCGTTGCAGATAGTTGTAAAAACCCGTTTCGGCAAGCAGACGGTAATAACGTTCAAGCGAAGGAAATTGCACCAGGCTCCGTTCAAAATCAGCAAAAGTAAGATTGACAACAATTGTCGGCTCAAGTGTCTGAATCGCATAGGCGCTGGGTATTTGGTGAACAAAAGCGAGATAATCTCCCACCGGATCGCCCTCAGCGCCGAAATAAATATTGTTCGGTTCTCCGTTTATATCAATATAAAACCCTTTCACCAACCCGCCGGCAATAAAACCAAGCTGTGGCGGTACTTTCTCCGCATTGCGATAAAACGCGCGAGTATTAAGCCGCTGCACCGTTAATTTCGTTGCAAATTGCAGCAGCTCCGCTTCGGTGATGGTTGGACATTTCTGTCGGATATCATCAAAAAATAAACGAATAGCTTGTTGATCCTGCATAACGCTCTCCTTCGGCTACATTCGTTATAGGTAAAGTGCGGTGTTAAAAAATAAATTTTTATTCTTTATTTTTTACACTCAACTTGCTGTTAATCAGCTCGTTCAGCCGTTCCAGCATTACGTAACGTTTGCGGTACATAGAACGTTTATTGCTTGGTATTTCCGCTAAATCACGCGGTTTACTATCAAGAGAAATCCGCCAGTAGTGCCGCAACTCAGCCCCGCTTTCCCGGAAGATCGTATCATAATCCACCGTATATCGTTTGGCCTGCACGATACGGGATTTATTTTGATAGGCCTGAGGAATGCCGTTCAGCTGCTCAAGTCCAAGTGCCAAGGTGAGATATTTCATTGCTTCGATCATCAAATGCATCGGGCGTAAACCGTGGCAGCGTTTGGTGAGCAGTTTTACCATTTCTTTCGCCCCTTCAAAATTAGGTCCCTGAATCGACCCGATCAGCAGGGTATTTTCAATCTTGCCGAAGGTGCATTGATAAACCAAGGTCTGATCAGACTGTTCACGCAGCTCCAACGCCCACAGTCCTTCCATCGGCTGACATCCGTTCATATCCAAATAGAGCGCAAAGCCCTCAACCACATCCCCCAAAAACAGTGCCTGCCGCCATATTTGCGGCAGCTGCAACTTATTCATTCTTTGCTGAAAAAACAACAAATTATCTTTCAAATAGGTAAACCGCTGACGGCTGTTAAAACGTTTGTCCAAAAAACGATGTACCAACGGATAGCTGCATAACGGATGGTGATCAAGCCAGTCGGCTAACGCCTCTTGCTGATTCACAAAGCGGGAAAACTGTTTAATTTTGTTGTAATGCAACGCCGAACGCAGATTGAAACGGAAGCGTTTTAACCGGCGGGTTTTATGCTCCCGATCCGGATAGATTATCTCGGCGCGCGGCCAATGATAGGTCATTGTCATTCACTCCTTCACGAATTTATAAAGTGCGGTGTTAAAAAACGGAGTTTTTACCCTTCCTACAAAATTTAAGGAGATAATTTTACCAATTTAATATGAATGATCCAATATTCCGACCGCCTCTCATTTCCGACGCGATTTGCAGAGAAATATAAAAAACGGTGCGGCAAATAGTTATTTGTCGCACCGTGTCGGATTATGCTTGAAAAGATTATTTTTTCTGACTGTATAACCAATCACGAATCGCGTCAATATGATACGCCACTTTCCATGTTCCCATATGAGCCGCGCCTTTGTTGCCCGTTTGCTGTTCAAGCGGCAATGAATCGCCCTTAAACGCCGCAAAATGTACATTGCCGCCCTTGGCAAGCAATGCTTCGGTATTTTTATCCAATGTGGCGACCGGCGCCTGTCCGTCCCAGCCGAAACTTTCCTCGACTTTCGCACCGTTGGCTTTTAATACTTCCATAATGGATTTTTCCGTCGGAAAGGCCTTGGCATCGTTTTCAGACACCAACACAAATAAATTATTTTTCGCTATCGGCGCGGTTTTTTCAGGGGCCCATTGCCCTGCCACGATCCAGCTCGCCGCAAATAAATCGGGATGTTTGATATTTAACGCCAAGCTCATCATCGCCCCGCCGGACTGACCGGTAGTATAGAGACGGTTACTGTCAATGGCGTATTCCTTCGTAAGCGATTGAATAAGATTCACCAGCGGTTCCAAGTCAGCGGGATCATCAGAGTTATCATTGGTAATGACATGATCAAACTGCGGCGCCAGCACAAAGGCTTGTTGTTTCGCCTGCGCCTTCGGTGCGGCAAAGGAAGTCGCACCATTGCCTTGGTAGAGCGTCGTTTTCACATAAGTGTTGGTCGCGCCGGCATCGTGGATAAACATTACCAGCGGATAGGATTTTTTCGGATCATAATTTTTCGGCACGAACAGATTATATTTAATCACCGTTCCGGTTGCGGCATCGGTATATTCATGCTGACTGAAATCATCTGCAACCAAATTCACCAATTTGCTTATTTTTGCACTGTTCGGCGCAATTTTCCGACCATTCGCCGCTGTTAGCGTGCTTTTCTGTTCAATGACATTATTAAATTCCCGCATGACAGACTGGGTTTCCACGCTAAAAGTCGGCGTACCGTTACCCGCTTTTTGCTGTGACTTGTCGGATTTACGCGGTTTATACATCACGCTCGCATCCGTATCCTGCGGATCTAATGTCAACACTACCTTGCGCGGATCTTTTTTATCCAGACTAACGCCGATAATATTACGATCCGACACACTAAACGCCGTTTTATTTAACGATTTCGCCGCCACCGCTTCATCATATTGCAGTATCATTTCGGTGACCGCCTGCCCGCTACCGTGCGGCGTACTCACCGCCGTTACCGTTTCAATCGCCGCATAAGCCGGCATACTCAGAGCCCCCGCAAGAGCTAAACTAATGACTGTTTTACGCATAAATTTTCCTTTCGTTATTTAGATTACGCTGCTGAATGGTTTAATCAGTGGCGACAACGCTGGTTATGACAGCAAATTCCTACCAAGGTTTAAATTTCTTCTTCAAGCCTTAAAGTGCGGTGTCGTTTTTACGAGTTTTTTCATTACCGCCACATCTTCCTTTAACGTTGTTGCCAATACGGCGGCTCACCAAATTTTTCACTGAAAAAATCCAGCACGCTGCGAATATGACGCTGCGGATGGCGGCTGTTAGGATAAAGCGCCGAAATATAGGCGTGATAAGGATAATGACTGAACGTATATTCGGGCATCAATCGCACCAGTTCACCGCGTTGGATGGCGGGGCAAAGCAACCAATCGGGGAAAAGCAGAATCCCCATATCGTTGACCGCCATATCCACCAGGCTCAGTGCATTATTGGCGGTGATGTTACGACGGATAGCGATCTCTTTCCAATTGTCACCTTCTCGCACCAGCCAGTGTTGTCCGCCAAGACTGCCGCGATAAGGTAAACACTGATGACTGTACAGTTCATCCAAATCTTGAGGCGTGCCGAATTGCCGCAAATAACCGGGCGATGCGGCTAAATAGTGTTGCTGCCTGCCGAAGACCTTGGCTTTCATACCGGAATCCTGCAACGCGCCCACCCGAAATAACAGATCCGTAGGCTGACTGTGCGGGTCGATAAATTCGTCGGTCTGCGTCAGCTCCAATTCCAATTTCGGGTAACGACGCAGCAGCTCGGGCAGATAAGGCACAATGTGGTTTTTAGCGAACATCACCGGTGCGTTCAGGCGAACTAATCCCGACGGCTCATCCGCCTGATCCTGCCAGCGATTTTGCAATAAGGTCAGTTCTTCGAGAATATGCTGCGCGGTGACGAAGAATTCATTACCCGCCTCGGTCGGAATCACCGCCCGCGTATTGCGATAAAATAACGGCTTACCGCATATATCTTCAAGCTGGCGAATAATACGCGATACCTGTGCCGGCGAGGTATCCGCCTGCCGGGCCACTTCGGAAAAACTTTGCGTGTGATACACGCGAATAAAAAGCTGAATCGCTTTGATATTAAGATTGTCAGTGATGTTCATTATTACCTAATTCGTAAAAGTGTTTTATAAATATTACTATTTTTGTAAACATAATACCATCCTATAATGCACTCCAACAAAACAACCTCACACTAAGGAGTACAAAATGATTTCTCAAACAACTCAGGATTACCGCGCAATCGAAAAGGTAATTAAAGACTATGTTGACGGAGCAAACGGCGATGTGCCGTTATTGAAATCGGTGTTTTTGCCGACAGCATTGATTAACGGCCGTCCGATTCAGGGACTGTATAACGCGGTGGAAGCCAGAGGAAAAACGGAGGCGACTTACCGCATATCGTTTATCGACATAGTCGGAACGGCCGCCAGCATTAAAATCGTAGTGGAAAACTGGCACGGCTATCATTTCGTCGAGTTTTTCCATGCCCTGAAAACCACCGACGGCTGGAAATTCTCTTCCAAAATCGGCGTAGAATTTGATGAAGAATAAGGAGCGAATCATGTTGCAATCAACCCGAACCCATCATGATGTGATGGCTACGATCCAAAAATACGTGGATGGCGCCAATGGTGATTTAGACGTGTTAAAACAGGCATACCACAAAGCGGCAACCATTAACACTCATCCGATTGAAAATCTGTTTAATTCCGTGGCGCGCAACGGAAAAACCAATGCGACGGCACGTCTTGATTATCTGGATATTCACGGCAAAGCCGCCAGCGCCAAGGTAGTGATAGAAGAATGGCACGGGTATCGGTATGTCGAGTATCTGCACCTGCTGCACACGGCCGACGGCTGGCAAATCGTGTCAAAAGTATTTGATGAATATCAGGATTAAGGAGGAAAAAATGAGCAATATTACCGTATCCCAAGCCCTGCAAGGCCGCCGTTCCATCCGTTATTTTAACGACAGACCGGTAGATAAAAGCATAATTGAAAATATTATTCGGGACGCCCAATGGGCGCCTTCATGGGCAAACGCTCAGCCGTGGCAGGCTTATGTGGCGACGGGCAAAACCCTGGCCGCCATTAAAGCCGCTCATCTTGATTTTATCCGTAACCGCGTACCGAGCCGTCCTGAACTGGCGACAGAACACCGTGAAAACTGGGGCACCAAGGCTCAGCGGAATATGGGTGAATGGTGGCAGGATTTGCAGCGCAGCCTCACTCCCGACCATGCTCATGAATTCGGCGAAAGTCAAACCGAGCTGTTTAATGCGCCGGCATTGGTGTATCTCACCGCCCACCGCGATTCTCCTTTGTGGGCGTTGTATGATGTGGGGGCGTTCGGACAAAGTCTGATGCTCAGTGCCTATGCACAGGGCGTGGATTCAATGCCCGCTTACGAGCTGGTTAAATACCCGCAGTACGTGCGGGAACTCATGGGCATTCCCGATAACGAACGTCTGATCATGGGCATCGCCCTCGGCTATCGCGCGGAAGAAAAAATCAACGAGTTCCGCAGTCAACGGGAACCGTTGAAAAATGTACTGGTGTTGAAAGAATAAGTTAACCCACGGAAAAACTTGGTATTATAGCAGCTGCACAAAACCGTCGTAGGGGTATATCGCATACGCCCTTTTCTACATTCTGTGGTATTTAAGGCGATGCGATACGCTCTTACACCTGAAATTGGTATTTCGTGCAACAAATAAATAATATCGGAAAAACTCATAAATTTAGCACCGCACTTTTAGAACCTGTCCAGCCACAACTTATATACTCGCCAACGAAAAGGAATTGCACGTTGGTTTGAAACACTATAAAACTAAGCCCAACAATCGCAGTTGATTAATTAAATAGGAGATATTTTGGTGTGTATAAATAAAATACATACCAAAAAGACAAAAAATTGGTGTATGTTCTCGTTATACACCCCAAAAATTGCTAAAATCGGTGAGTATTTTGGAAGAGGAGTGCATTTTATGGCGAAACAGTACCACTTGCCTGATTTATTTAAGCTGGGTGAAATTGAAACTAAAGCGGTCTTTAAAGCCTGTAGTTTAGCTCATCAGGCGCTGGGAGAGCTTAAAGGTATTGTGAACACAATGCCCAACCAAGGGATCTTGTTGGGCACGCTGCCCTTGCAAGAAGCTAAAGACAGCTCTGAAATTGAAAACATTATCACTACTCAAGATGACGTGTATAGCAGCAACTACCAAACCCAGCAATTCAGTTCGTTAGCGGCAAAAGAAGTGCATCGTTACGCCCACGCTATGCAGTATGGTTTTAACGAAATTAATAAAAATCAACTGATTACTATAACAACTATCAAAAGCGTACAGCAGATTTTGGAAAATAATAACGCAGGGTTCCGCCGTCAGGCCGGCACACAATTAATCAATCAACACACAGGAAAAAGCATTTACACACCGCCACAAGATCCTGAGGAAATCGTACGGCAAATGGCGGCATTGGAACGGTTTATCAATGCGTCAGAAATGATAGATTATGATCCGTTGGTAAAAATGGCCCTCATTCACCATCAATTTGAAAGCATCCATCCTTTTTATGACGGCAATGGACGCACAGGACGAATCATCAATATTTTGTATTTGGTTTTACAAGGCTTGCTTGATACACCGATTTTATATTTATCACGCTATATCAATCAGCATAAAGCCGAATATTACCGCCTGTTGCAAAGCGTAGGTAATGAACGGCATTGGGAAAATTGGTTGCTTTTTATGTTGTCAGGCATTGAACAAACCGCCAAACAAACTATTTGTTTAATTACGGAAATTAAAGCCTTAATGCAAAAACATAAACAAACGATCAAAACACATTTACCCAAATTATATAGCCACGAATTAATCAATAATTTATATAAATATCCTTATACCAAAGTAGAATTTGTTGCCCAAGATTGTGAAATCCACCGCAATACGGCATTACGCCGTCTCACAGAATTGGAACAGATTGGCATTATTAAACGCGTCAAACTGGGGCGGGAGACTTTTTATGTTAATGCTGAATTATTTGCCTTATTGGCAAAATAAGTATCTTGCAATGTTACGCCGCTTCGAGTGATTACCCGATAGCAAATTTGTCGCAATCGATTACAGCAAAAACAACGTGTTAATTGAAACGCACCGCACCCCAAAGTGCGGTGTTGAAAACGGGGTTTTTTAGGCTTCTGCCACGGTAAAACGGCTGAATAAATGCCCTTTGCGTTCCACATCGTCCACAATCGCGCAAGCCAAATCAGGCAAGGAAATATTCGCCGGCTGGTCGCCCGTGAACAATACGTCGTCTTTACCGGTACGATATTGGCCGCTGCGGGTATTAATGTCGCCAAGGAATGCGGCCGGCGGACAGATAAACGCCCAGTTTACATCGCGACGCGGCTGCAAATCCTTCAACCAGTTACGCGCGGCATTCGCACCATCGTAAATTTCTTTCGGAAATTCAGGGGTGTCGATAAGCTGAACATTCGGCGCGACATACAGGCTGCCGGCCCCGCCGACCACCAATAAATAAGGTACGTTCGCCTGTTTCGCCGCTTCGGTAATCGCTTTCGCCCCTTTTGCAAAATCCGCGCCGGCATTCGGGTTTGTCCAGCCGCCGTTGAACGCGCTCACTACGGCATCAAAGCCTTTAAGTTGGTCGGCCAGACCTGCCGAATTAACATCAAACGCCACCGCTTTCACATTGTCTGCCTGAGCCACTTTTTCCACGTTGCGGGCAAATGCCGTCACTTGATGACAGCGGGCCGCCGCTTCCGCTACCACGCCACGACCGACCGTACCTGTTGCTCCGATTATTGCGATTTTCATAATATTGTCCTCCTAAAATAAATTTTAATGTTGAATTTTGCATTAAAACGCCGTGATTGCTCTCGTCGTTTCGATAGAATGCAGTATAATATTGTTGAATTCGGTTATGAATAGTGATTATAGAGAAGTTATATTCCAAAAATGAGAGGATGGAATGGATCTTAATGCCGTCAGAATGTTTATCGCCGCCGCTCAAGCGGGCAGTTTATCCGCCGCCGCGGAGAAAATCGGTGTGCCGTTGCCCACGTTGAGCCGTCGGATCACGGATTTGGAGCAAGCGTTGAATGTGCAGCTTTTGGTGCGTTCCAAGCGGGGAATTAAGCTGACAACCATGGGGCAACGTCTGTTTGATCAATCCTTTTACGGTATTGACAGTCTGCTTGAGGCGGAACGGACCATTAAAAGCGACCTACAACAAATGCACGGCAAACTACGCCTGTCACTGCCCGACGGCTTTGAATATTGGAACGAACTGCTGATTGCGTTTCAACGCCGTTATCCGCATATTCAGGTGACCTGCCATTACACTGATCGGCGGCTGGATTTAATTTCCGATGACATTGACGTGGCATTACGGGTCGGCTCGCTTGTCACCGATAAAGTCATTGCGAAACCTTATCCGCCCGTACAATCATTATTAGTGGCAAGCCGTGAGTTTATGCAACGGCACGGCGAACCGCAAACGATAGCTGAGCTGACTAATTTTCCGCTGGCGGGTTGGCATAGCAGCTACGGCAGCACAACCAAATGGCGGCTTGACGGCAAGGATTTCATCCCTGAATTAAAATTAGCCGCCAACAGTTTTCGCCATTTATTGAATTACACGCTGGCGAGCATGGCGATCTGCGAACTGCCCGAATTTGCCGCCAAACCTTATCTGCAGTCGGGTGAATTGGTTCGGATTCTGCCGAACGTTAGCATGCCGAAATTTCCCGTTCATCAAATTTACACCGCGCAACGCCATCCTTCCGCCATTGTACGGGTATATCTGGATTTCTGCGATGAATGGCTGGGAAAGCAGCAATAAATGATTAAAAGTGCGGTGCTAAGAAAACGAGTTTTAAAATTCGGTTTTTCAGCACCGCACTTTGGCGCGGATTAATGGCGTTATCGGTTAACATCAGGTGTTTGTTCGGAAAAATAGGTCGTCAGAATCCGTTTCATTTCATCAAATACAAAGCGAATACGAGCGGGCACAACGGTGCTTTGCGAACGATAAAGATAGACGGTCCACGCCGTTTTGGGCATATCGGCAAAAAGCTCGACCAACTCTCCGCTCTGCAAATAAGGCCGGCAGAGCCAATCAAGGCAATGGCTGATGGTTTTACCGGCCAAAGCGGCATACAGGCCCGCATACATATCATCGGCGATAAACGCCGGTTTCTGCGGGAAAAACTGTGCGTTTTCATTGATCTGCCATGCCCAAAACCGTCCGGTATTTTCATCTTTCACCGCCGTTAAAGGATAATCCCGTGCCAAATCCTGCCAATGGCGCGGCGTAGGCAAACCGTCCAACAGTTCGGGCGCCGCGACAATTCGCTCGCTCACTCGCCCTACTTTTTGCACGATCAAACGGCTGTCCGCGGGAAAACCGACCCGCACGCCCAAATCAATCTGCGCATCAACCACGTTCAGCCGTTTTTCTCCCGCCTGCCAATCCAGCACAATATCGGGATAAGATTTAAGCGAAACCAGTAATTCCCGTAGAATCAACATATTAAACGGTGTTTCAGGCATTGCGATGCGCACCGGTCCTTTCATTTCATCCTGCGGCAGGGTTTGCTTGTTAAAAAGTTTTTCCCCTTCGGCTAAAAAATATCGGGCCTTTTCCACAAATGTTTCACCAAAAGTCGTCAGCTTAATCTGGCGGGTGTTACGCACAAACAACGGCTCGCCCAATTCTGTCTCCAATTCCGCAATAATACGGGTAACTACAGGCGGTGACACCGCGAGACGATTGGCGGTTTCTTTAAATTGCATGGTTTCGGCGGTAATACAAAAAACTTTCAGCGCGTAGAGTTTATCAAGCATAATTTTGATTTCAGAAATTTTAATTTCCATAATGATAAATTTACCGTGAAGTATAGCCTTTCTATAATACTCACATCAAGTAACAAGCTATCAGAGGAACGCAAATGAAAAAATTTATCAAACTTACCGCATTAGCCGCCGCCATGGCATTTTCAACTTCAGTATTAGCTAATATCGAGGTAACACCCATGAAAAATGTACAAACCGTTTCCGTTACGGAAAGCTGGGATAAAACCTTCCCGCAAAGTGATAAGGTCGATCATCAGAAAGTGCAATTCAGAAACCGCTACGGCATCACCTTGGTCGGCGATTTATATATGCCGAAAGGTGCCAAGGGCAAACTGCCCGCTATTGTCGTCAGTGGCCCGTTTGGCGCGGTGAAAGAGCAGTCTTCGGGTATTTATGCTCAGGAACTGGCGGAGCGTGGCTTTGTCACCCTTGCTTTTGACGGTTCGTTCACCGGAGAAAGCGGCGGTGAAGTACGTAATCTTGCCTCGCCTGAAATTAACACGGAGGATTTTAGCGCCGCGGTGGATTTTTTAACCCTGCAAGCCTTTGTGAATCCTGATGAAATCGGCATTCTAGGCATCTGCGGTTGGGGTGGTTTCGCCTTAAATGCCGCGGCAACCGACACCCGTATAAAAGCTACCGCCACTTCAACCATGTACGATATGAGCCGTGTCATGGCAAACGGCTACAACGATTCGGTGAACGCCGAACAACGTTACCAAACGCGTCAAACCCTAAACGCCCAGCGCACGGAAGATGCGAAAAGCGGTAACTTTGCCCCGAATAACAATAATCTACCAGAAAAACTCACCGGCAACGAACCGCAGTTTGTGCAAAATTACTGGAATTACTATAAAACGCCACGCGGCTTTCACCCGCGTTCCATTAATTCAAACGGTGCATGGACAGCCACTTCACCGTTGCCGTTCGTAAGTAATAAATTACTTGATTATGCGGCGGAAATTAAAAATCCGGTGTTATTGGTGCATGGTGAAAATGCCCATTCACGCTATTTCAGTGAAGGTGCATTCAAAAAATTAACCGGCGACAATAAAGAATTGTTTATCGTAAAAGGTGCCGATCACGTGGACTTATATGACAAACAGGCAGGCAAAATCCCGTTCGATAAATTTGAACAATTCTTTAAAGCCAATCTAAAATAGCTGTCAATAACCGAGGGCTCTCCTCGGTTGTGCCAATTTACAAAACTCACAAAAACAACACCGCACTTTTGTATTTTCAAGCCGCGTCTCGGCGTGTGCTTTACCTCAATCAAACGATTTACCGCTCATCGGATTGGCAAACGCCGGCTTTAAATGCTATGGTGATAACGATTGAAAATCGCCTAATTTAGCGCTAGTTCTTTGTCCTTAAAATACCTATCGACAAACCGGAGATGAACTGTTTGGTAACTCGGTTGACTATATTATTATGAGGAGTGAGATTATGAATGTTAATGCAAAATTAAGTGTGGTAATCATCACCTTAAACGAAGAAAAAAATATCGGCCATATCCTGGAGGATTTGTGCCGCCAGCGGCTTCCCGACAATATGGCGCTTGAAGTGCTGCTGGTGGACAGCGCCAGCTGCGACCGCACCGTGGAAATTGTCGAAAGCTATCGGGCTCGTTTGGATCTTCGGGTAATAGAAATGTCCAGCCGCGGTGCCAGTCTGGGACGCAATACCGGAGCGCTCAATGCCAAATACGAACGTATTTTGTTTTTGGACGCGGATGTTCGCATCGCTGATGATTTTATTGCCAAATCAATGCGTTATCTCAATAAGCAAGGGCTTTGGGTGGCGGCCGGCAGAATCGGCAGTCATGACGATTCCTTCCTGATTCGGTTAGGTATTAAGATTTTCGATTTGGGCATGTGTATGACTCAGTTCTGGTTCCCTACCTGCACCGGCGCATGTATATTCAGCACCCGCACCGTGCATAATCACATCAATGGCTTCGACCAGGCTATTACGCTGTGCGAAGACTGTGATTACGTAAACCGCGCCGCCAAAACCTTCCGTTTCAGAATGCTGCCGGTGTTCTTTGATTTTAATCCCCGCCGCTTAAAACAGGACGGTTTGTTCAAAATGGGCTGGATTTATCTAAAAGCAAACGTACTGCGCTTTTTCAAAGGTGAACTGCGCAACAACGAAATCCCTTATCCTTTCGATCATTATAAAAAAGCCTGATCACTTATGCTTGAATGGCTGAACGGCTGGCTTTCGTCGCCTTGGCTGCCGCTGATTTTATACCTTGGAGCCTTTAGTGATGCATTTATTTTCACCGCGCTTTTCGTGTTGGGTGAAGTTTTTTTCGTTGCCGCGGGCTATGCTTTTGCCAATCAGCAATCGCCTCAGAGCATCGCGGCAATTTGGCTGGGGGCGGTATCGGGTGATGTGCTGAGTTATGTCTTAGGGCGTCATTACGGCATGACTCTGCTGTATAAATGGGTGAAAAAACGTCCGAAATTACGTCTGAACAGCCAACGGGCAAAATCATTTATCCGCCAGAAAGGCATGCCGGCTCTGATACTGGCACGCATTATCGGACCGATTTCCAAAATAACGCCGTTTCTGGCGGGCAGCTTAAAAATGCCTGTTGTGCCGTTTCTGACTGCCAGCATACTCGGTGTCGTAATCGGCACCGCACAATTCGTCTTCGCCGGCTGGTTGCTGGCAAAAGGTATGAACAACACGGAGTTAACGAATACGATTTGGCATTATGTGCGGCAAAATCCTCTGTTAGTCGCCTTAATCGCCGGGCTGCCTTTGCTTATGGTCGGATTATATATAAAACATAAAAAAGCAAAGTGAGACACGCTAAGCGGCATTTTTCAAAACGAAAATGTAGCTGTGAAAATTCCGTTTCTCAGCACCGCACTTTATTAAATTTTTAAACTAAAACGAATAAGGCGGGTCAAAAAACTGAAACAATTCAGTTAAAACATCTTATCACAAAAGGAAATAATTATGGCTATTCAATCTAAAGGCTTTGCAGCCCCAAACGCAACCTCTCCTCTCGCTTTTCATTCCTTCGAACGCCGTGATTTGCGCGCCGACGATGTAGAAATTTCGATTGAGTACTGCGGCGTATGCCACTCCGATTTACACATGGCGCGTAACGACTGGGGCATGAGTATCTATCCGCTTGTACCGGGACATGAAATCATCGGACGCGTGAAAGCGATCGGTAAAGACGTGACTAAGTTCAAAGTCGGCGATTTGGTCGGGGTCGGTTGTATGGTGGATTCATGCCAACACTGCGAACCTTGCCGCCATCATCTCGAACAATACTGTAACGGCATGATAGCGACCTATTCGGCAATCGATCCGAAAGACGGCATGATCACCTACGGTGGATACAGCGATAAAATTATCGTGACCGAAAAATTCGTGTTGCACGTGCCGGAAAACCTCGACACCAAAGCGGTGGCGCCGGTACTTTGCGCGGGCATAACCACCTGGTCGCCGCTGCGTCATTGGAATGTGGGCAAAGATTCAAAAGTGGCGGTAATCGGGCTCGGCGGCTTGGGCCACATGGCGCTCAAACTTGCTAACGCGTTAGGGGCGGAAGTCACTTTGTTTACCCGCTCGCTCGCCAAAGCGGAAGACGCTAAACGCCTGGGCGCGCATAATATCGTGCTTTCCACCGATGAAGCTCAAATGAAAGCGGCGGTAAATCAATTCGATCTGATTATCGACACCGTACCTTATGATCACGATCTCAATCCCTATATGCCAACCCTGAAAATCGACGGCACTTTGGTGCTGGTAGGTTTAATCGGCGACATCAGCAACACGCTCAGCACGGTGCCGATGGTTATGGGTCGCCGTGCAATCGCGGGTTCAATGATCGGTGGGATTAAGGAAACCCAGGAGTTGCTTGATTTCTGCGGTGAACATAATATCACCGCCGATGTGGAAATGATTGATATGGAAAACATCAACGAAGCCTATCAACGCATGCTGAAATCCGACGTAAAATACCGTTTTGTAATTGATGTGAAGAAATGGGTAAATAAGGCTTAACACGTTCTAAACACCGCACTTTTTTATATTGACTGGCGGAGAGCCATGGGAGTTGAACCCACCCAAGACTGCTGGCAGCCTTAACAGGATTTGAAGTCCTGCCGCATCACCGGATACGACGACTCTCCGAATTGGGGGTAACTTTAGCCTAATCGGGTGGATTATTCAAGCACGGCGGAAAATTAATGTATAATGACAACATAATTTTCGTTGCTCAAAAGGATGCCTATGAATTCTCTTTTCCAACAACTGCCTTCGGTAGATAAGTTATTAAAAACACCGCGCGGCGAACAATATACCGCTGAATTCGGTCATACGGCGGTCGTTCGGGTGATTCGTCAGATGTTGCGGGAAGGACGGGATTTAATAAAACTCAAAAATTCGACACCGCACTTTTTCGCCGAAGATAACCGCCTGTTTGACGAAATCCGGCGCAGATTGCTACTTCAGCAACGGGTACACATTCAATCCGTGCATAATCTTACCGGCACGGTGCTGCATACCAATCTGGGGCGGGCATTATGGTCGGCGGCGGCTCAGCAGGCCGCCGTCACCGCCATGCGCCAAAACGTGGCGTTGGAATATGATTTGGAACAAGGCAAGCGCAGCCATCGGGATAATTATATCAGCGAAGTATTGACGCAGCTCACCGGCGCGGAAGCCGCCTGCGTGGTCAATAACAATGCGGCGGCGGTATTGCTGATGCTGGCAACCTTTGCTCAGGGCAAAGAAGTAATTATCTCACGCAGCGAGTTAATAGAAATCGGCGGCGCATTCCGTATTCCCGATATTATGGTTCAGGCAGGCTGCCGACTGGTAGAGGTTGGCACTACCAATCGTACTCATTTAAAGGATTATCGCAACGCGATCAACGAAAATACCGCTTTTTTAATGAAAGTTCACAACAGTAATTATCAGATTTGCGGTTTCACCAGCAGTGTTTCCGAACAGGAACTGGTGCAGCTCAGCCGTGAATTTAATATTCCCGTGATCAGTGATCTCGGCAGCGGAGCTTTGGTTGATCTCAGCCAATTCCAACTGCCCGCCGAACCGACAGTACAGGAAAAATTGGCTCAGGGAGTGGATTTAATTTCCTTCTCGGGAGATAAATTACTCGGCGGGCCGCAGGCGGGTATTATTGTGGGAAGAAAAGCGCTTATTCAGCAGCTGCAATCTCATCCGCTAAAACGCGTGCTGCGCTGTGATAAGGTGATTCTGGCGGGCTTAGAGGCGACCCTACGCTTATATTTACAACCGGAAAAATTAACCGAAAGACTGACCAGCCTGCATTTACTTACCCAATCGACAGAACAGTTACAACAGGCGGCGGAGCGGATAAAAAACCGTTTAACTTCCGTGCTTAAAGATGAATTTTGGGTGCAAATCGAACCCAGTTCGGCACAAATCGGCAGCGGTTCGCAGCCAATGGCTCGCATTCCTTCTCTCTCGGTGACTTTGGCGGAAAAAAACGGTGGAAAACTCACCGCACTTTTAACTCGGTTTAAACAGCTTTCCACGCCGATTATTCCTCGTGTCGAAAAGGACAAAATTTGGCTTGATTTACGTTCCGCGGCGGATATTCAAGAGCTGTTACACACTTTGCAAGAATTAGGATAAACACATGATTATCGTCACTTCAGGCCATGTTGATCACGGCAAAACCGCACTATTACAAGCATTGACCGGCACCAATACCGCTCATTTACCCGAAGAAAAAAAACGCGGCATGACCATTGATTTAGGCTACGCTTACCTGCCGTTGCGGGATAAAGTGCTTGGTTTTATTGATGTGCCGGGCCATGAAAAATTTCTCGCTAATATGCTGGCGGGCCTGGGCGGCATTCACTATGCCATGCTGATTGTGGCGGCGGACGAAGGCATAAAAGCCCAAACCAAAGAGCACTTAGCTATTCTGCGGCTGTTGCAGCTGGAACAGATTATTCTGGTCATTACTAAAGCGGATCGCGCGAATGTAGAACAAATTGAGCAGTTAAAACAGCATTTAACCGGCCGTTACCCTGAATTAGCTCATAGTGCGTGCTTTGTGACCTCCGCCTATACCAATCAAGGCATTGCCGAATTGCGGGATTATCTCGCCACTCTGCCGAATTTAGCCGATGCACACAAGCCGTTCCGTTACGCCATTGATCGTGTTTTTACCGTCAAAGGGGCGGGCACCGTAGTGACGGGTACGGCATTCAGCGGTGAAGTCAAGCTCGACGATGAGCTTTATCTTTCCAATGGCGAAAAAGTCCGGATTAAAAACATTCACGCCCAGAATCAGCCAAGCAAACAAGGACTTGCGGGTCAGCGTTTGGCGTTAAATATTAATTCGGATCTGGCCCGTTCCGAGATTCAACGGGGTGATTGGCTGTTTTCGCAAATGCCCCTTGAACCGACCTCTCGTGCAACTATTCAATTGACGGCCGAAATGCCGTTGAATGAAAACCAGCCCGTGCATATTTATCATGCGGCAGCCCGC
This sequence comes from Pasteurellaceae bacterium LIM206, assembly GCA_032586195.1. Taxonomy (GTDB): domain Bacteria; phylum Pseudomonadota; class Gammaproteobacteria; order Enterobacterales; family Pasteurellaceae; genus JAWHQP01. Next base: position 91,208 of record JAWHQP010000007.1, read on the forward strand.
ACTGTCGGCAAGTTGAATTTATTAAGCGCAAAGAATCTGCGACCGAATGAACAAGGCTTAGCGGAATTAATCTTGGATACGCCGTTGTTTTTAGCTTATGGCGACAAATTAATTCTGCGCAGCGGCGATGCCAAACAACTGGCGGCGGGCGCAAAAATCCTCGAAATCAATTCTCCTAAACGGCATAAAAAAACGGAATCCCGTTTAGTTTATCTTGCTCAATTGCAAGCGGCGAAAACCGACGGAGAGCGGATCGCCTTGTATTTACAGGAAAAAGCCGTTTCCACCCGGCAGCTGATGTGGACGGAACAACTTACGCCGCTTCAACTGGAACAATGTTTGCAACGGCAACAGGCCGTGCGTTTTCAAGATTGGTGTTTCAACGCCGATTACCAACAGCGTGAAAGTCAAAAAATCAGCACCGCACTTGCACAGTATCATGAACAGCACAGCGACCAATTAGGCTTGGGCAAAGCCCGTTTATACCGTATTGCCGCCCTGAATCAGCCGGAAAAATTAATTTATCATTTTATCGACCGACTATTGGCGCAAGGCATATTAGCTCAAACCCGCGGCTGGCTGCATTTGCCTGAACACAGCCTGCAATTTTCCGCCGAAGAACGCGGCTTATGGCAGCTGGTGTCGGCTGAATACGCCAGCCAAGGCAATCGAGCCTTATGGGTGCGTGAGCTGGCAAATACCTTGGGTTACGAAGAAAGCCTGATGCGGAATTTTTTATATAAAGCGGGTAAATTAGGCTTTTTAACCGCGGTGGTGAAAGACCGTTTTTTCCTGACCGAGGATATTTATCGCTACGCTCGGTTAGTGAAAGCGACCGTCAATGAGCAAGGCTGTATTTCCGTCAACCAATTACGCGATCAATTGCAATTCGGACGAAAACTCACGGTACAATTAGTGGAATATTTTGATCGTTGCGGCTTTTTGCGCCGTAAGGGAAATGTGCATATTTTGCGCGACGCGGAAATATTCGACCAGTAGAACTTTACCTCTCTTAAGGTAAAATCTGCTTGACTATTTTATTCGGACGCTTAAAATTTTAGTCACTTAATCGATTAAGCCAATAGAAATTATGAGATTGGCTTAATCGATTAACATTTATTCAGTGTCTTTAATTGATATTATTTAAAGGCTTTTTTTGACTTATACCTTGGAGTTTTATATGTCAGGTATCTTTACTCAATCCAACCGTCGCCGTTATGGTGTTGCGGTGTTCGTTGGTATCATAGCCGGTATTATTTCAGCATTTGTAAAATGGGGTGGCGAACATCCATTCCCGCCGCGCAGCCCGTTGGATTTATTCACGGCAAAATGTCCGCAGCCGATGCTGGATGCATTAAACAGCGGCGCAATGACGATGAACGACGCTTTAGCCCAATGTTCACGTGCTTTCTTAAATCCTCCATACGTTTTCCTGCGTGATACGTTAGGTGTAGCAGATCCGAATGCGGCAGTATATACCTTTGCTGATCAGGCATTTAACTGGGTTGGGGTAACTCACATTACTTTCTCCTTAGTGTTTGCCATCGGTTACTGTTTAGTGGCCGAAGTATTCCCTAAAATCAAATTCTGGCAAGGTATCGGTGCCGGTCTGTTAGCCTGTATCGGCGCTCACTACATCGTATTTCCATTGGCTGGCTGGACTCCGCCGGTAGCGGAATGGCCGTGGTATGAACATGTTTCCGAAATTTTAGGTCATATCTTCTGGTTCTGGTCAATTGAAGTTATCCGTCGCGACCTGCGTAACCGCATTACGCACGAACCGGATGCTGAAGTGCCGCTGGATGCAAAATTCCGCTAACTTCTCATTTATGATAAAAAACCCGCCGGTCGGCGGGTTTTTACTGCGTTAAATACCAAACTAAATCTTAAATAATTTTGCCGCATTACCGCTACGGATTTTTTCTTTACTTTGTTCTGAAATGGCTAACTGATCAATAAACTTCACTCCCTCTGACATCCAGTCATACACCACAGGGAATGAACTGCCGAACAAGCAATGATCCGCACCGCAAACCTGAATCGCACATTCCACCTGCGCTTTTCCCCAGGAAGCGGGATGTGTCATGTCAAAGAAAATATTATGCTGCAGATAATGATTAATACGTTCCGCTTCGCTGGTATCAAAACGCTGCATTGCTTCTGTTTTATGTGACTGATGAGGCATAAGTAAATTTGCCATAGCAAACCAATTTCCACCAAACATAGTATGAATAAACTTCAAGTTCGGAAATTCATCAAAAATACCGCTGAACAGCTCTCGACCTAACGCAATGCCCTGATCCATAATACGTCCGTATTCACGCCGCAAGTTAGTAAATTCATAGATAGATTGCCAATACACCGGTAATGGGGTATGATGAATCACCACCGGTACATCAAGATCATTCAATACCTTAAGATACGGACGGAACGCTTCATCATCAAGATAAAGCTGCCCATAATGACAAGCAAGCTGAACGCCGACCATACCTAATTCATTAATACAACGTTCCAGCTCATAGAGATTTTCCTTTCCACCCCAAGGAGGCAGCGCCACCGTTGCATAAAGACGGCCATGAGAACGTTTGCACATATCCGCGGCGTTATCATTGACAATCTTACACATTTCCAACGGCAGCCATTCCTGCCATACGGGCACACGTAAGATGCCTTTATCCACGCCGGCCTCATCCATTGCTTTTAGTTTTGCTTCCAGTGAATAATCACCTTCCACATAATTTAAATTAGGAAAGCCTTTCGGTTTTTGCAGAACAAGATGTTTTTTTCCGTCACTACGGGTGTCACAGCTGGCAATTTCACCAAAGCTACGCGGGGCACTGTCAAGAAAACCATTTAGGATGTGCTCATCGGTAAACAGATTTTCCGGGAGATGATGAATGTTTATATCAATAATCATAATAAGCCTCCTTATATGATAAAACGATACAACATGCAGGGTAATTACATGTACATAATAAATCATCCAAGTTAGCTCAAATAATAGTCTTGTCCATCCGCCTTTTCAATCGCAAAATGCTCTTTATCGGGAGCTAAATACTCCTAAAAATTTCTATGCAATATTATTTTTTTAATTTTAAGGTTTGAAACAGCCGCTCAAGTTCGCTTTGGTTTAAACGATAATAACTGCCGTTCGGGATATTCCCTACATTGAAACAAGCTAATCCGTAGCGGATCAACCGCAAAGTGGGGAAACCGATATGAGCCGTCATGCGTCGAACCTGGCGATTTCGCCCCTCGCTGATTTTAATTTCTAACCAGCTGGTCGGTATGCTTTTACGTTCACGGATAGGCGGATTACGCCGCCACAACCATTCGGGCTGATCAATTAAACACACCTCGGCAGGCAAGGTCATGCCGTCTTTTAGCTCTACCCCTCGACGTAATTTTGCCAAATCCGTTTCCGTCGGAATGCCTTCCACCTGTACTAGATAGGTTTTCGGGGTTTTAAATTTAGGATCAGCCAAACGATGTTGTATATCGCCGTTATTGGTCAGTAATAACAGGCCTTCACTATCTCGATCCAACCGACCGGCGGCATACACATTCGGCAGCGTGATAAAATTCTTGAGAGTTGTTCTGCCGTTTTCATCGGTGAACTGTGACAGTACGTCGAAGGGTTTGTTAAACAGGATAACCGTGGTTTGAGCCAACGTGATTGGCTTGGATTTATTCAAAACTCGCGATTTCGGCACCGCACTTTTGGATGGGCGCCGACGGGAAAACCCAGCATTTGTTAATTGAGAAATTTTCATTGGATTAACCGAAAATCCGCTCCAGTATCAATGCGATTCCATCATGGTCGTTATCGGCGGTGACTTTTTTTGCGCATTGTTTTATTTCATCAGGAGCGTTCCCCATCGCTACGCTCAAACCGGCATATTGCAGCATATCGAGATCATTAAAATTATCACCAAAGGCTATTACTTGTTCGGCCCGCACCTGTAAATGATGTTCCATAAATTGAATGGCTTTAGCCTTGGTCGCGGCTTTATTCATAATCTCCAGATATTCGGGCTTAGAACGGTGAATGCTCAAGTGCGGTGCTGAATTTTTGAGTTTTTGCTCAAGGGTTTTAATTTCAACCGCTTCTCCCATGATGAGCAATTTATGTATTTCAGGCAAAATAGCAGGCTTGATTTGAGCGGAAAGATGAGTAATCTCCGCCTCTTGCCGTGTCCAATAATTAGCTAAGTCATTGGAATACCAGTCCAGTCCTGCATAATAATTAATGGAAAGATGCTGAAAATTCGCCAAAATTTGCTCCAACAGCTGCACATCCGCAAGTTCAATCACGACAGAATAAAGCGGATTAAGTTGGTGATCCAGAATTAATGCCCCGCTATAACAAATAATCGCTTGTTGCGTTTTCAATTGTCGGGTATAGGGCGTAATGGCATAAGGAGGACGAGCGGATACAGGAATAAAGGGAATCCCCCGAGCAATCACCTTTTTAACCGCCCGTTCGGTGCGAGGCGATATTTGGTGTCGGCTATCTAACAATGTGCCGTCAATATCGCTAAAAATGGCTTGGTAGGTTTGCATATTTAATCCCTTGCTTTAAAGCGTTCCTTTATTTTACGCAACACACTGAAAAATAGCACCGTACTTTATCGATTCTTTCAAAAAAAACCACCTTACGGTGGTTTTTGACATGTTGCGGATGAATCAGCGTTTTGATTTGACTAATTTTTCCGTCATTTCGTAAGCACGAAGTTTTGCCAGTTCTTTGGAAAGTTTCGCCACCAGCATCTCGTGATTCGTATCTGCGTGGTGAGCGATAATGTTTTCTTCCGCTTTGCGTTTAGCGTTAAGAATACGTTCCTGATCCAACTCAGAACCGCGAATTGCAACGTCAGCAAGTACAGTCACTATGGTCGGCTGCACTTCTAAAAAGCCGCCGGATACATAGATAACATCTTCCGAACCGTCTTCCAAGGTAAATTTGACAATACCCGGTTTAATACTGGTCAATAACGGGGTGTGACCGGGCAGAATACCAAGTTCACCCTCCGAGCCCGTGGCTTGAACACTTTTTACTACGCCGGCAAAAATCTGTTGTTCCGCACTTACCACTGTTAAGTTAAATGTTGCCATTGTTTTCTCCTTCAAGAATCAATTTCACTTGAAGTGATTACATATTTTTCGCTTTTTCTAGCACTTCTTCAATTGAACCCACCATATAGAACGCCTGTTCCGGAATATGGTCGTATTCGCCGGCTAAAATACCTTTGAAACCACGAATGGTATCTTTTAAGGATACATATTTACCCGGTGAACCCGTAAACACTTCAGCAACATGGAATGGCTGTGATAAGAAACGTTCAATTTTACGTGCACGCGCTACCACCAATTTATCGTCTTCGGATAATTCATCCATACCAAGAATAGCGATAATGTCTTTCAATTCCTTATAGCGCTGTAGGGTTCCCTGCACGCCTCGTGCTACATCATAGTGTTCTTGACCAACTACTAACGGATCTAACTGACGTGAAGTGGAATCCAACGGGTCAACCGCAGGATAAATACCCAGGGAAGCAATATTACGACTTAATACCACGGTAGAGTCCAAGTGCGCGAAAGTGGTCGCAGGAGACGGGTCGGTTAAGTCATCCGCAGGCACATATACCGCCTGTACGGAGGTAATAGAACCTGTTTTGGTGGAGGTAATACGTTCCTGCAGCACACCCATTTCTTCCGCAAGGGTCGGCTGATAACCTACCGCGGAAGGCATACGGCCCAATAAAGCGGAGACTTCCGTACCGGCAAGAGTATAACGATAAATATTGTCCACGAAGAATAATACATCACGGCCTTCTTCACGGAATTTTTCCGCCATGGTTAAACCGGTTAACGCCACGCGCAGACGGTTACCCGGCGGTTCGTTCATCTGTCCATACACCAAGGATACTTTATCCAACACGTTAGATTCCGTCATTTCATGATAGAAGTCGTTACCTTCACGGGTACGTTCACCCACACCGGCAAATACGGAATAACCCGAATGCTCAATGGCGATATTACGGATTAATTCCATCATGTTTACCGTTTTACCCACACCGGCACCACCGAATAAACCGACCTTACCCCCTTTCGCGAACGGGCAAATTAAGTCGATTACTTTAATCCCGGTTTCCAATAATTCCGTACTGTTAGATTGGTCTTCGTAGCTTGGTGCCGGGCGGTGAATCGCCCATTTTTCTTCCGCACCAATATCGCCGCGTTCATCAACCGGTTCACCCAGTACATTCATAATACGGCCTAAGGTTTTCACCCCTACCGGCACAGAAATCGGACTTCCGGTGTTGGATACGTTTAAACCGCGTTTTAAACCGTCCGAGGTACCCAATGCGATACAACGAACTACACCGCCGCCTAATTGCTGTTGAACCTCAAGGGTTAATCCTGTTTCAACTTTTAATGCATCGTAAACTTTTGGTACTGCATCTTGTGGGAATTCAACATCGATTACCGCCCCGATAATCTGTACAATTTTTCCTGCTGACATTACCGTTCCTCTATGTGTTAAATTGCCGCGGCACCCGCAACAATTTCATTTAATTCATTTGTGATATTTGCTTGGCGAGCTTTGTTATACACCAACTGCAAGTCATTGATTAAATTACCCGCATTGTCCGTTGCTGCTTTCATTGCCACCATCCGAGCTGCCTGCTCTGAAGCCAGATTATCAACCACTGCCTGATAAACCTGAGATTCTAAATAACGAGTCAGTAAGCTGTCTAACAGCTCTTTTGCTTCCGGCTCATAGATATAATCCCAAATTTGTTTTTTCTCACCTAAATTATCGTCTTTTAATTCCGGTAGAGGAACAAGCTGTTCTAAAATCGGCTTTTGCGACATCGTATTGATAAACTTATTGTAAGCGATATAGATAGCATCAATTTCGCCGTTACGATAAGCCTCAAACATGCCATTTGCGATACCGAGCAGCTCTTCCACGGTTGGAGCATCGCCCATACCGGAATGTTGTGCTCTGATGTTCAACGCTAAAGTGCGGAAAAACGAAATACCTTTTGAACCGATCACACCCAGTTCAAGCCCGATATTTTTATCTTTCCAACCTTTTATCTCGCCAAGCACGGATTTAAATAAATTAATATTTAAACCACCGCACATGCCTCGATCGGTTGATACGATCAGAATCCCCACCTTTTTCACTTCTCGTTCCGTTAAAAATGGGTGTTTATAACCGACGTTTGCTTTAGATATATGGCTGATAACATGACGAATAGTTTCAGAATACGGGCGAGATGCCGCCATACGATCCTGCGTTTTACGCATTTTCGATGTCGCTACCATTTCCATTGCCTTGGTAATTTTCTGTGTACTCTGTACACTGGCAATTTTGGTTTTTATCTCTTTTCCACCGGCCATGTTATTTCTCCGTTTCCGTTATTACCACGTACTATTGGCTTTGAAACCGTCCAAAATGGATTGCAACGTGTCTTTAATTTCATCGTTGTAATTACCCGTTTTGGTCAATTCCTGCATAAATTCAGCATTATTACGGTGAGCATAGTCTAAAAGTGCGGTCTCGAAACTGGCAATTTTGCTCAATTCAACATCTTCTAAATAACCGAACTCAACGGCAAACAATAACAACGCCTGTTCAGATACGGATAACGGAGCATATTGTTTTTGTTTCAATAACTCGGTTACTTTCTCACCGTGGGATAATTGTTTGCGTGTTGCTTCATCCAAATCTGACGCAAATTGCGAGAATGCCGCCAATTCACGATATTGAGCAAGTGCAGTACGAATCCCGCCCGCCAACTTCTTAATCGCTTTAGTTTGAGCGGAACCACCTACACGAGATACGGAAATCCCCGGGTTTACCGCCGGACGAACACCCGCGTTAAATAAGTTAGATTCCAGGAAAATCTGACCATCCGTAATAGAAATCACGTTAGTCGGAACGAAAGCCGACACATCGCCCGCCTGCGTTTCAATAATAGGTAAAGCCGTCAAAGAACCCGTTTTGCCTTTCACTTCACCTTTAGTGAAACGTTCAACGTATTCTTCATTTACTCGTGCCGCGCGTTCGAGCAAACGGGAGTGTAAATAGAACACGTCGCCAGGGAAAGCTTCACGACCGGGCGGACGGCGGAGCAATAAGGAAATCTGACGATAAGCCACCGCTTGTTTAGAAAGATCATCATAAATAATTAACGCGTCTTCACCGCGATCACGGAAATATTCACCCATTGCACAGCCTGCGTAAGGGGCTAAATATTGTAATGCGGCGGATTCGGAAGCGGAAGCTACCACTACGATAGTATTGGTCAATGCACCGTGTTCTTCCAGTTTACGTACCACGTTGGCAATAGTTGAAGCTTTCTGCCCGATTGCCACGTAGATACATTTAATACCCGAATCTTTTTGATTGATAATTGCATCAATGGCTAAGGCCGTTTTACCCGTCTGACGGTCACCGATAATCAATTCACGCTGACCACGACCAATCGGCACCATGGAGTCAACCGCTTTATAACCCGTTTGCACAGGCTGATCAACAGATTGACGTTCTATAACACCCGGCGCGATCACCTCAACCGGTGAGAAACCATCATGCTGCACCTCACCTTTACCATCAATCGGTTCACCCAAGGTATTAATCACACGACCTAATAAACCGCGGCCTACCGGCACTTCAAGAATACGACCGGTACATTGCACCTCCATACCTTCCGCTAAGTCAGTATAAGGCCCCATTACCACGGCACCGACCGAATCACGTTCCAAATTCAGTGCCATAGCATAGCGATTACCCGGTAATGCAATCATTTCACCCTGCATTACTTCACTTAAACCGTGAATGCGGAGAATACCGTCACTCACAGAAATAATTGTCCCCGTATTACGAGCTTCACTCACAACGTCGAACTGGGCAATGCGTTTTTTAATCAATTCACTAATTTCAGTTGAATTTAGTTGCATTTTTTATTCCTCTTATAATTGCAATTCGTTTGCCAAACGAGTGAGTTGACCGCGGCTTGAGCCGTCAATCACAAAATCATCGGTACGAATAATAACACCTGCGATAAGCGAGTTATCCACATTGCAATTTAATTTAACTTTACGAGCAAGTCTTTTTTCCATTGCGGCTGCAATTTTCTGTTCTTGCGTTGCATTTAATGGTTGAGCTGAGGTGACTTGAACTTCCACCGTGGCATTATGTTCTTCAACATAACGTTGAAATTCTTCAAATACCGCAGGAAGTACAGTTAAACGCTTATTTTCAGCCATTAACCGAATAAGATTTTGCCCATATTGATCAAGTTGTTCACCACAAATTGAGATCACCGTATCAGCCACTTTATTTGCAGAAAAAGAACTTGTTAAAAATTCTTTTACCTGTTCATTTTCCACAACTTGAGCAGTGAACCCCAGCATTGCTGTCCATTTATCCACTGCGGACCGTTCAACGGCAAAATCAAATGCTGCTTTGGCATAAGGGCGAGCTATCGTAGTTAATTCTGACATAAGCCCAACCTTCTTATAGTTCTGCAACTAATTTATCAATAATATCGTTGTTCGCCGCTTCATCCACCGTACGACCAACAATTTTTTCCGCACCGGCAAGAGCCAGTGAAGCCACTTTGACGCGTAATTCTTCCTGTACACGTTTACGTTCGGCTTCCACTTCAGCATAACCTTGCTCAATGATTTTAGCCTTGGCCGTTTCAGCTTCCGCTTTCACTTCTTCAAGAATTTCATTACGGCGTTTATTGGCCAAATCCAAGATTTCCTGTGCCTGCATTTTTGCCTTGGTAATTTCTTGTTCAGCTAAAGATTTGGTATCCGCCTGCTCTTTCTTCGCCGCTTCGGCCGATGCCAGCGCATTGGCAATAGAGCTTTGACGTTCCTCGATAGCTTTCATAATCGGCGGCCAAACATATTTCATGCAGAACCATACAAAAATGATAAATGCTATCGTTTGACCGATTAATGTTGCGTTGATATTCACAACGGCACCTCCTAAAAGTTGGTTATTTACTCTCTACAAAATTCAGAGTAGCCCGTTTTTGAATTAACCCAACAATGAAGTAAATGGATTTGCGAAAGCAAAATATAAACCAATACCTACTGCGATCATCGCGATAGCATCAAGTAAACCTGCCACGATAAACATCTTGGTTAATAGCGAGTTTGCCAATTCAGGCTGACGGGCGGCGGATTCAAGGTATTTACCACCAAGAATACCAAAGCCGATACCGGTACCTAACGCGGCAAAAGCAAGCATGAGAGCTGATGCGATGATAGTTGCACTGATTACAGTTTCCATAGTGTTCTCCAGTTTGGTTAGAAAATATAGCGTTATGCTACGTGTTGTTTAAGTTTAAAAAATTAATGTTCTTCTGATTTATTGTAGGCAATACCTAAATAAACCACGGTCAACATCATGAATACGAATGCCTGTAATACCACAATTAAAATATGGAATATAGCCCAAGCCAACTGTAACGGAAGTCCTAAAGCCGCCACCGCCATATTGGCACTGTACATTACGGCAATCAAAATAAAGATTAATTCGCCCGCATACATATTACCGAATAAACGCAGAGCCAGCGAAATAGGTTTTGAAATCAGCGTAACGGACTCAAGCAGTAAGTTAACCGGGATAAAAATAGGGTTATTGAACGGATGCATGGTGTATTCTTTGACAAAACCGCTCACGCCTTTTGATTTTAAGGTGTAATAAATGATCAAAAAGAATACGCCTATGGAAAGACCAAAGGTAATATTCATATCGGCGGAAGGAACGGCCCGCAGATGAGAAAGACCTAACATAGAGGCAATTTGCGGAAGATAATCGACAGGTACCAAGTCAATTAAGTTCATCAGGAAAACCCACACGAAAATAGTCAGGGCCAACGGGGCCACTAAAGTGCGGTCGCCGGTAAAAGTCTCTTTCACCACACCGTCAATCCATTCTACCAGCATTTCAACCACACACTGCAGCTTGCCCGGCACACCGGTGGTCATATTTTTACCGACCTTATAGAAAATCCCCAGGAAAATCAAACCGGTAACGACAGTAAAAAAGAGAGAATCCAGATTGAATGACCAAAACCCATTACCTTCGGTTAAAAAGGTCAAATGGTGTTGGATATACTCAATCGAAGTTTGAGAAGCACCTTCAGCAGCCATATAATAATCCTATCAATTATTAATAAATTACACATTAGTGATAAATTCAGATGAACGGAATTCATCAGTAACAGGTTATCGGGTTGATTTGATATTGAGTAGTGCAGGGAGAAGGTTATTTAATACAATGAATAAAAAATAGCCTAGAAATAAACCTGCAGGCTTAGGTGTAAAACACACAAATACCAATCCAAAAAAACCCACAGTTAAAACCAATTTCAGACCTTCGCTTTGATAAAGCACTTTGGCTTTATTCTCTATCGGCTCGTTATGTTTAACGTATAACGCATAACCGATAAATGAAATCTGAGGTAAAAGGGCAATTAATGCACCGAGTAGAAAAGAGCTTATTTGCTCATAAAAAAATACATAAACGAAAACGGAACTTATCAACAGTAGCATCACTTCTGTAGCAAAGGCTTTTTTATAAACTTTTCGGGCATTAGCTAGAACAAGCGACATAAATCAGCGTTTTCTTATAAAATGTATAAACCAGCGTTAATTATACGGATAACCATAAGTAATGCAATAAGTTATGAGAGAGGAACTTGATTATATATTAACTTTTCCTTATAAAATTTAATCTATTGTTAACATTTTTTAAATACTATTCATTTTGTTGATTTTTTCGATACAGCCAAGCTCAAATATTAAGCAAAAAGTGCGGTGTTGAAAAATCGTTTTTTATACGCAACTTCGCATGGAAGCTGCTATGTCTTCGGCACCATTGGCAAAAGCCAACGTTCAAAAACTAAAGCTGTCAACACCGCACTTTGAAGAATCAATGATTGCTCAATAAAATCAAATGACGTTCGCCGACCAAATCCGGAATATCTAATGGAATAATTTGCTGAACACGCACATTCTCCGCCAGCTCCTTCACTTCATCGGCGTGATATTGCCCTTTCAAGGCATAAAATAAACCGCGTTCCGCAGGCAAATGCCTGCACCATAAAGTCATATCCTTTAAAGAAGCAAAAGCGCGGCTCAATACGCCGTCAAACTTCTGCTCGGGCCTATATTCCTCCACACGGCTAAGCACAGGTTCAACATTAGTTAATGCCAGCTCACGTACCGCATTACGGATAAAACTGATACGTTTGCCAAGACTGTCCAGCAATACGAAATGTTTATCGGAATTGACAATCGCCAGCGGCAAACCCGGCAAGCCCGGACCGGTACCCACATCAATAAAATGGCTCCCCTGTAAATAAGGACTAACCACAATACTATCGAGAATATGCTTAACCAGCATTTCCATCGGATCACGCACCGAAGTGAGATTGTAGGCCTTATTCCATTTATGCAGCAGCAACACAAGCCGCACCAACCGCTGTTTCTGCTGATCGGTTATACAAAGTGCGGTGCTATTTAACAGAGTTTTTAATTTTTCGCTCAGATTCAATTCTAAGTTAGCCATCATTTACCACGCTTGAGCATGCCTTGCTTTTTCAGATTCACCAGAATAATGGAAATAGCCGCCGGTGTAACACCTGAAATACGGCTTGCCTGCCCGATAGATATGGGGCGGTGTTGTTCTAATTTCATCCGCACTTCATTTGACAAACCCGCGACTAACGAATAATCAAAACCAGGCGGAATTTCTGTCATCTCATGATGTTTTTGCCGTTCTATTTCTTCTTGCTGATGTTCAATATAGCCTTGGTATTTTATCGCAATCTCCACCTGTTCCACCGCTTCTTCATCCGCCATTGCAGGTTGGAACGGAGTGAGTGAAGTTAAAATACGATAATTCATTTCCGGACGGCGCAATAGATCCTCTCCGTTGGCTTCACGTACCAACGGACTGCTCAGAACCCGATTAGCTTCATCCAAATATTCTGAACGGGGATGCAGCCAAATACTGCGTAAACGTTGACGTTCTTGCTCAATATGTTCCATTTTTTGATTGAAACGGACCCAACGAGTTTCATCTATCAAACCTAATTCGTGCGCAATCGGCGTTAAACGAATATCCGCATTATCTTCGCGTAATAATAAACGATATTCCGCGCGGGAAGTGAATACCCGGTACGGCTCTTTGGTACCGAGCGTACAGAGATCATCCACCAATACACCGATATAAGCCTGATCACGGCGTGGAAACCAGCTTTCTTTTCCCTGTATATACAAACCCACGTTGATCCCGGCTAATAAACCCTGTGCGGCGGCTTCCTCATAACCTGTGGTACCGTTAATCTGACCGGCAAAGAATAAGCCGTTAATCGCCTTGGTTTCCAAGGTCGGTTTAAGATCACGCGGATCAAAGTAATCATATTCGATGGCATAACCTGGTTTGACAATACGGGCTTTTTCCAGGCCCTTCATGGAATTCACAATGCCCATCTGTACATCAAACGGCAGGCTGGTGGAAATTCCATTCGGATAGATCTCGTTTGAAGTTAAACCTTCAGGTTCAAGATAAATCTGATGGGAACTCCGATCGGCAAAACGCATGACTTTATCTTCAATGGACGGACAGTAACGCGGGCCGATCCCTTCGATCACACCGGTATACATTGGGCTACGATCCAAATTATTACGGATTACGTCATGGGTTTGTTCATTGGTATGCGTGATAAAACAAGGAATCTGACGTGGATGCTGTTCCACCGATCCCATAAAAGAAAATACCGGCAATTCCGCATCACCATACTGTTTGGCAAGCACATCAAAGTTAATCGTACGAGCGTCTAAACGTGGCGGCGTGCCTGTTTTTAAGCGTGCCACACGTAAATTAAGTTCACGTAAACGATCCGCCAACATGACGGAAGCAGGATCACCCGCACGGCCGCCGGTGTAATGTTCTAAACCAATGTGAATTTTACCAGCTAAAAAAGTACCTGCCGTCAGGATCACAGCGTTAGCGCGGAATTTTAATCCCATTTTGGTAGTTACACCCGAAACACGATCCTGTTCAAGCAGAATATCGATCACCTCTTGCTGAAAAATATCAAGGTTAGGTTGATTCTCCAGCGCGATTCTTACCGCTTGACGATACAGCACGCGATCAGCCTGAGCCCGGGTCGCCCGAACGGCAGGTCCCTTAGAGCTATTCAGGGTACGAAACTGGATCCCTGCCTGATCCGCAGCGGTCGCCATCAATCCGCCCATGGCATCAATTTCACGAACCAAATGCCCTTTGCCGATCCCTCCAATCGCCGGATTACAGGACATTTGTCCTAACGTATCGATATTATGGGTAAGCAGCAGGGTTTTTAACCCCATGCGGGCAGGCGTCAAAGCGGCTTCCGTTCCCGCATGGCCTCCACCGATCACAATTACGTCATAAATTTCAGTATAAAACATATTAACCTTTGCTTATTAAGCGGTCACTTTGATCGCAGTTTGGCGATCCTCTTACTTTTGGTAGCCGAGCATTGTACTTAATTTTGTATGTGGTTTAAAGCAGATTTGCAGGATCCCGATTAGACTATCGAAAGTAACTTGGCTGATCCTATAAATAAAAGATCTTGTGTATATAAAGATCTTACTATTATTCTTATTAAGGTTTGAGATCCTTGTGAATAAGATCCTTTTTCTTTTTTAAATAAAGCACTTAGAGCATTTGTTAATTTGTTAGGATCTGTATAGATAACAATTAAAAAGCTGTGAGTAATCATCTTAGTTATCCACAGATGAAATTCATAGCTTACTTATTCATGGACTAAATACAGTTTTTTTACAGTTTTATTTTAAGTTATCCACAAGTTGACAGCACAAAAAAAGCACAACTTTTCAGCTGTGCTTAATAAAAATATCTTCTTAACGATAAATCAAATTAAAGTTTTGTACTTAACATAGCTTCAAGTTTTTCTATATCTGCCGCGAACTTACGAATACCTTCCGCCAGTTTATCTACTGCCATCGGGTCTGCATTGTGCTGCCAGTAGAATTCACTTTCCGTAAGGGATTGCGGTTTGGCTTTTACACTGCCGGTAAAAGTTAATTTTCTTGGTAATTCGGCATTACTTTCTTGCAATTCTTTCAATAACGGCGGAGCAATGGTTAAACGGTCGCAGCCCGCTAATTCGGTAATTTCACCTACATTACGGAAGCTTGCACCCATGACCACCGTTTTATAGCCGTATTCTTTGTAATAGTTATAGATGCTTGTTACTGAAACAACGCCCGGATCTTCCGCTGGGGCATATTCTTTTTTATCACTGTTCGCTTTGTACCAGTCAAGGATACGGCCAACGAACGGTGAAATTAAATAAACGCCCGCTTCGGCACAGGCACGCGCCTGAGCTTGAGAGAATAAAAGGGTAAGGTTGCAGTTAATGCCTTCTTTCTCTAAAATTTCGGCGGCACGGATTCCTTGCCAGGTTGAAGCTATTTTTATCAAAATACGATCGTTTGCCACACCGGCTTCGTTATAAAGTTTAATCAGCTTACGGGCTTTTTCTACAGTAGCTTGAGTATCATAGGAAAGACGGGCATCAACTTCGGTCGAGATGCGTCCGGGAACGATTTTTAAGATTTCTAAACCGATATTTACCGCTAATTTATCTTCGGCATCAATAAGTTGTTGGGCTTTTGAATCGCTTTTTGTTTTTGCGTAAGCTACTGCTTCATCAATTAATGAAGCGTACTGCGGTAAGGCAGAGGCACTTAAAATTAAAGATGGATTGGTCGTCGCATCCTGAGGTTGATATTTTTTGATTGCGTCGATATCGCCGGTATCTGCTACCACGACAGTCATTCCGCGTAATGCATCAAGTTGTGTAGTCATAATATCCTCTACTTTTTTATTGAACAAAATTCTTATTTACAATAACACATTCTCACATAAATCAGCATGTTTATTTTTGCTATGGAAGTAATAGGTTAATTTGCTAAATTATAATATGATATTACTATTTTCACTAAGAAACTGTGATATTGCTCAAGATTTGGGATATTTATTTAGTCTATATATTAAAGGAAAGGTAAATTTATGGTTATAAGATGCGCATGGTGTGAGAGTAGCGAGCTTTACCGGCAATATCATGATGACGAATGGGGAAAACCTGAATATGCTAAGCTCAAATTATTTGAAAAAATCTGTTTAGAAGGGCAGCAAGCGGGGTTGTCTTGGATTACAGTGCTTAAAAAACGCGAAAATTATCGCCGTGCTTTTTTTCATTTTAATCCTGAAAAAATTGTTCGGATGACCGATCAAGATATTGATAAGTTAATGCAGAATCAAGGTTTAATCCGCCACCGCGCCAAGCTTGAAGCGATAGTTAAAAATGCCAAGGCTTATTTGGCAATGGAAAAGTGCGGTGAGGATTTTTCGAGTTTTGTGTGGTCCTTTGTGAATTATCAGCCTCAAATCAATGACGTGCCCGATTTATCGGTGGTGCCGGCTAAAACCGACGCTTCTAAAGCCATGTCCAAGGCGTTAAAAAAACGAGGTTTTGTATTTGTGGGTGAAACCACATGTTATGCCTTTATGCAGTCTATGGGATTGGTAAATGATCACCAGAATGATTGTATTTGTAAACAAAAGCATAGAAGCTAAAAACAGCTGTTTTTGACACCGCACTTTTGTCCGGTTGTTTTTTGCGTTCAGTTATAGTATTTAATATTGTATAATCTTGCCAATTTTGGCTTAGCAATTAACGGTTAATTAATGAAAAAAAATTCTTACACTCTGCTTTCACTGTCTGTTTTAACCGCGCTTTACAGCACGCAAAGTGTTGCGGATTTGAATCAGCAGTGTTTGGCGGGCGTACCGCATTTTTCGGGTAAAGTGGTCGAAGGGGACGTAAACAGCTTGCCGGTCTATATTGAGGCGGATAAAGCGGAGATCAATCAGCCGACGAACGGAAAATATCAAGGTAATGTGGATATTAAGCAGGGTAACCGCCGTTTGATTGCCGATGAGGCGGAGGTTGTACAAACAGGCGAGGGAGATAACGCCCAACGTTATGCTTATGCCAGAGGCGGATTTGATTATAAAGATAATCTTATTAATCTTACCGGTGATGATGCGAAATTACATCTTAATACCAATGATACTAATATCGGCAATGCCAGTTATCAGTTCGTTGATCGTCAGGGTCGCGGTACGGCAGAAAACGCGGAAATGGGGGAAGATTATCGTTTATTAAAAAATGCCACTTTTACTTCTTGTTTACCAAATGATAATTCCTGGTCGGTACAGGCCAGCGAAATGCGTCAGCATATAAAAGAAGAATATGCGGAAATGTGGCACGCACGTTTAAGAATTGCCGGTGTTCCCGTTTTTTACACGCCGTATTTGCAATTGCCTATAGGGGATCGTCGCCGTTCAGGTTTATTAATTCCGAGCGGAGGAAGCTCAAGCCGTGACGGTTATTGGTATGCTCAGCCGATTTATTGGAATATCGCACCGAATTATGATGCCACCATTACGCCGAAATATATGTCTGATCGAGGCTGGCAATGGATGGGAGAGTTTCGTTATTTAACCGGATTGGGTGAAGGCAAACTGGCCGGTGAATATTTAGGTAGCGATCGCTATGATGATTACACCGACGCGGATAAGAAACGTTTTTTGTTTCACTGGGCTCATAACGCCAAATTATTTGACAATTGGCGTTTGAATGTGGATTTCACCAAGGTCAGCGATAAAAGCTATTTCAATGATTTTGATTCCGAATATGGTAGCAGTACCGATGGTTACGCCAATCAAACCGCTCGTTTAGCCTATTATCAGCCGAACTATAATTTTGCAATTTCGGTAAAAAAATTCCAGATTTTTGATAATGTCAGCGTTGGACCTTATTCAGCCTTGCCGCAGATTGATTATAATTATTACCGGGATGGTTTATTCAATGGGTTGGCCGATTTTAAACTGTATGCCCAAAGTGTCCGCTTTGAAAACAGTAGCGATATTATGCCGACCGCGTGGCGTTTCCATATCGAACCAAGTTTGAATGTGCCGATTTCCACTAAATACGGCAGTTTGAATGTGGAAACCAAGTTATACGCGACCCACTATAATCAGAAAAAAGGTAGTGCTGCTGATGCCGAGGAAGTAGAAAGTTCGGTCAATCGTGTATTGCCGCAAGTAAAGGTAGATTTTCAAACGGTATTGGCCAGCGGCGAAACATTTCTAAAAGGTTATACGCAGACTATCGAACCGCATTTGCAGTATTTATACCGTCCGTACAGAGACCAAAGTAATATCGGTTCAAAACTGAATTCGGATTACCTCGGTTTCGGTTATGATTCGGCATTAATGCAGCAGGATTATTTTTCTTTGTTTAACGAGCGCCGTTATAGCGGTTTAGACCGTATTGCCTCAGCTAATCAGTTTACTGTGGGCGGTACGTCGCGTTTTTATGATGATAACGGAGATGAGCGCTTCAACGTTTCTTTAGGGCAGATTTATTATATCAATTCTTCCCGTATTGATAGTGATAGCAATAATAGTACATCCGGTCATTCTTCTTCCTGGGCGATTGAAAATAACTGGAAAATCAGTGATCAATGGAGTTGGCACGGTAGTTATCAATATGATACCCAGCTGCAGCAAACCTCATTGGCAAATGCCACCTTGGAATTTAATCCGGAGCGGAGTAACTTGATTCAATTAAGCTACCGCTATGCCAGCAAGGAGTATATTAACCAGAATCTCACTGCCAGCGCGAATACCTATAATCAGGATATTAAACAGATTGGAGGCACGGCAGCATGGGAAATTGCCGATAACTGGGCGTTGGTCGGTCGTTATTATCATGACTTGGCTTTGGGTAAGGCGGTGGAACAATACATCGGCATACAATATAACACCTGCTGTTGGTCGATAGGCATTGGATCAAGACGCTACTTAACCAGTAAATCAAATAAAACCTACAGTAACTCTAAAGATGTGTTCTACAACAATAGTTTCAGTATTACGTTAGAACTTAGAGGATTAGGCAACGACCACCACAGCGGTATTGTAGAAATGCTGGATAAAGGCATGCTGCCTTATGTGAAGCCGTTTGATTTATAGTTAGTATAATTTAGTACATAAAATAAAGAGATTGAGTTTTTTGTAAAATTCAATCTCTTTTTTATTTCCATTCTTTAGTATTTTTTTGATTATAAGTAATCAAAAAGACTTAAAACAATCAGTATTTGTGATGTTGGTCACAGTTTTTTTGTTTTTAGTTCTATATACTGCTAGACAACAGAGTCAATTACGAGAATATTACTATGTTAGTTATTGCAGATGACTTTACCGGAGCAAATGATACAGGGGTATTGTTTACCAAACATAATATGACTGTCGATATTGTTCTGCACTGGGAACAAGCTGTTCCGTCACAGGCTGATGTTATAGTGGTTAATACAGATAGTCGAGCTATTTCCAGCGATTGTGCCATGAGACGAATTGGAAGAATTTTGTCTCAATATTCTACTGAAAAAAAAAAGTATTTATAAAAAAGTAGACTCTACTTTACGTGGTAATATTGGTGCAGAATTAACAGTCTTGTTAGCCAATACTTTAATAAATAGTATATTTTTTTGTGCCGCACTACCTTCTGAAAAACGTACGGTCAGTAATGGAATTTGCTATGTAGATGGAGTTCCATTAGAACAAACTGAGTTTGCTACAGATCCTAGAACCCCTATTTATTCGTCAAGCGTACGAGAAATTTTAGTTCGACAAACCGATTTGCCAGTAGTTGAGGTTCCTTTAACCTTACTACATAGTACAAATAAATTGATTGAAATTAATCAAATTATTAGATGTCATGAAAAATGCATTGTTTCTTTTGATACAGAAACCGAAGAAGATTTATCTGCAATTGTGGCATTAAGCCGTAAGTTTGAACAAGTAATCTTGGCGGGATCTTCAGGTTTAGCAAATTATTTGGCGCGACAGTTAAATAATAGTGTGATTATTGGTAAACAAAATAGTTACTTACCTATTTTATTTGTACTTGGTTCAATGAGTGAGAAGACTAATCAGCAGGCAGATTATTTGACTCAACGGAGTATCGTTGAGCGAATAGAAATAGACGTAGAATCACTTTTATTAGCTGAATCAAATAGTTCACAGAAAACTCAGCAAATTTCGACCGCACTTTTAGCTGGAAAGAATGTGTTGATAAAAACCTGTAGTGATATGACTGCAAGAAAAAATATTGAACGCCTGTGTAAAAATTATGATTTGGACCGTACAACATTAGGAGAAATAATTTGTACTCGTTTATCTACTTTGATTGTTGCTGCTTTAATAAAAAACCAATGGCAAATTTCTGCCTTATTTTTAACTGGCGGTGATATGGCAATCGGTATAGCGAAAGAACTCGCAGTTAGCCGTTATCGGATTGTCGATGAAATAGAAACCGGTGTTCCTGTGGGCTACTTTGCTGGCAGCTGTATTTCATCTATTCCGATAATTACCAAAGCAGGTGGTTTTGGTTCAGTTGATATATTAAAAAAAGTAATTGATTTTATTAAAAATTAAGCAGGAGAAATAGATGAAACCAATATTAGGTATTACCATGGGTGATGGAGCTGGTATCGGACCGGAGGTAATTATTAAAGCTCTTGCCGATCAGCGTATTTATAATTTGGCTCGTCCGGTAGTGATTGGTGACTATAAAATTATGCAGCGTGCTTCAGATATTGTGAAGTCAACTTTGAAACTGCGCTTAATTAGTGATGTAAGCGAGGTTGATACTAAATTTGGTGTAATTGATGTAGTGGATTTAAATAATTTACCGGCGGATTTGCCTTTTTCCCAAGTCAATCCATTAGCGGGTAAAGCAGCTTATGAATATATTGAGCGGGCTGTGCAATATGCAGGAAATGGCGAAATTCACGCTATTGTTACTGCACCTTTAAATAAAGAAGCCTTACATGCGAGTGGTAAGATGTTTCCTGGACATACCGAAATCCTCGCTACGTTAAGTCATACACAAGATTATTCTATGATGCTGGTTAGTGAAAATTTGCGTGTAATCCATGTAAGTACGCACGTGCAATTGCGAAAAGTTTGTGATTTAGTTAATCGTGAGCGGGTATTAAAAGTGATCAAACTGGCCGATGAAAATATCAGAATTTTGGGCTTCAAGCAACCACGTATAGCGGTTGCTGGACTAAATCCACATTGTGGCGAAAATGGCATGTTTGGTGATGAAGATGATAAAGAGATAGTGCCGGCAGTACGGGCTGCACAGCAAAAAGGTATTAATGTGCAGGGTCCTATTCCACCTGATACAGTTTTCCATCGTGCGGTAAATTTACAGGAATTTGATATTGTGGTGGTGATGTATCACGATCAAGGCCATATTCCGATTAAACTGTTGGGTTTTGATTCAGGAGTTAACGTTACTGTAGGCCTGCCTTTCATCCGTACTTCTGTAGATCATGGTACAGCATTTCCGATAGCTGGTACCGGTATAGCAGATAGCAAAAGTATGACTGAAGCACTCTATTTGGGAGCAAAGATGGCGAATATCAAATTTGGTGCAATTAATTAATAAATTAGGAGAACAAAAATGTTTAAAGCGGAAGGTATTATTACACCAGTCTTAACGGCTGTAGATGACAATGAACGTTTTAATCCCAGCGCTTACGGTGATTTTATTGAATATTTACTTGAAGCAGGTGTCCATGGCATTTTTACTTTAGGTACGAATGGTGAATTTTACGGTTTTAATTGCGAAGAAAAATTAACAATTGTGAAAGAAACAGTAAGAATCGTAAATGGACGAGTGCCTGTTTATGCAGGAACAGGTGGTATTACGACAAAAGAAACTATTACATTTTGTCAGAAAATTCAAGATGTTGGGGTTGATGTACTGTCAGTTATCTCTCCTTATTTTGTACAGGTTTCGCAGGATGATCTATATCGCCATTTCAGTCGTGTGGCAGAAAGTGTGAATTTGCCTATTTTGATGTATAACATCCCTGCTCGTACAGGCAACAATATTGATTACAATACGGTGAAAAAACTAGCTCAATACGACAATATTATTGGTATTAAAGATAGTAGTGGTAATTTTGATAATTCATTGAAATATATAGAAAATACTGATCCTAGATTGAATGTAATGGCTGGTAATGATTCTCTAATCTTATGGACATTATTAGCTGGTGGTACTGGGGCTATTAGCGGCTGTTCTAACGTTTTCCCAGAATTGATGGTATCTATCTATCAATATTGGAAACAAGGTAATTTTGAGCAAGCGAATGCAGCCCAGAAAAAAATCCGTGCTTTCCGTAACGTGATGGAGAAAGGTAATCCTAATTCGGTTGTCAAACGTGCCGCTCAATTGCGTGGGCATGCTGTCGGAAATGCTAAAGAACCTTCAAATTGTGCCAATAATCCTACTATAGATCGGGCATTGTTGGATGTGTTTGAGTATTACAAATAACAGTAAAAGAGCGGTAATTTTGTTAAAACTCGATTAAAACTAACCGTACTTTTATAACAATAGGGTGGAAGATAAAAATGAAAAAAATTGTTATCTCACATCGATTACATGATGATGGTATGGATGTATTAGCGCAGCCATATATTAAGGTGGTTATTACTAATGATGGTTCACCGAAGGTTATGCTGCCGGAATTATTAGACGCTGAAGGATTGATTATTCGTATTGGTTCTATTGATCGCGAAACTATGTTGCAGTGCAAAAATTTGAAAGTGATTGGTCGTCCTGGTGTTGGTGTGGATGATGTAGATGTAAAAACAGCAACAGAATTAGGTATTCCGGTAGTAATAGCACCAGGAGCAAATACTCGTTCCGTAGCTGAACATGCTTTTGCATTAATGTTTGCTTGTGCAAAAGATATAGTTCGATCAGATAAAGCAATGCGCAGCGGTAATTTTGCTATTAGAAACAATTACAAGGCTTATGAACTAAATGGTAAAACTTTAGCTTTGATAGGATATGGAAAAATTGGTTCGATTCTGGCACAGATGTCAGCAGCAATAGGCATGAAAATTAAGGTTTATGATCCCTTTGTTGAGAAAGTGGTAATTGAACAGGCCGGCTACCAATATTGTGCCCAATTAGATAACGCTATTGCTGATACAGATGTTATTTCTATTCATACCCCATTAACAGATCAAACAAGAAATTTAATTGACACGACGAAATTTAATTTAATGTCGCCTAATACTATTTTAATTAATTGTGCACGTGGTGGCATAGTGAATGAAAAAGCTCTTATTCGTGCATTACAACATAATCAGATTCATAGTGCTGGATTAGATGTATTTGCTGCGGAACCTGTGGATATTAATTCTCCGTTGTTTACATTAAATAATGTCATTGTTTCACCGCATATGGCTGGACAAACTAAAGAAGCGGCTTCCGCCGTAGCCACGATGGCAGCACGAGGTGTACTAGCAGTAATAAATGGTGAACGATGGGAAAATGTGTGTAATCCCGAAGTTTATCAGCATCCAAAATGGCAAAAGTAGAGATTGAGTAGGGAGAGATCATGTCAGTTTATTCTTTATTTAACCCAAACAAAGTTATTGGTGGTGCCGGATCAATTACCCAGATTGCTGAGGTAGTACAAGGGTATAAAGCTAAAAACGTTGTCTTAATTACTGATGCCGGTATATTTAAAACAGGCTTGATAGCGAAACCACAGCAGATTTTAGAACAGACAGGTATTGCCGTGTATGTTATCGGTGATGTGCCGCCGGAACCATCTATTGAAGCGGTAAATCATATTTTTTCTCAAGCAGTGGATTTTAATGCTGACATGGTGGTTGGTATTGGCGGTGGTAGTGTGATGGATGCGGCAAAATTGGTTGCTTTAATGCTAAGCAATCCAATGATCGGTTTGAAAGAAGTAACCACAGGTCAGAAAAAATTCATTCAACATGGATTGCCGACTTTAATGATTCCAACAACTTCTGGTACTGGTTCAGAAGCCACACAAAATGCTATTGTGCTGGATAACGAGCAGGAGCTTAAAATTGGAATTGTAGATGAGAAGTTAATGGCAAGTGCAGTTATTTTAGATGCAGAATTGACAATTGGTTTACCGAAGCATATTACAGCAAATACAGGAATCGATGCTCTTTGTCATGCAATTGAATGTTATATTTCGAAAAAAGCCAGTCCGTTTAGTGATATATTTGCCTTGAAGGCAATAGAACTAATTGTAGGTAATATTCGTCAGGCATTTAACCACGGACAAGATATTGAAGCGCGGGAGAAAATGTTGCTAGGTTCATTTTTAGGTGGTGCCTGTATTACTACATCAAGTACGGTAGCAGTACATGCTTTATCTTACCCATTAGGCGGTAAATACCATATTCCGCATGGTTTATCCAATGCAATTTTGTTGCCGGATGTAATGCAATTTAATTTGCCTGCTTGCATGGATAAATTTGCTAATGTGGCAAAAGCGATGGGCTTAAATGTGCAAGGTTGTTCAACGCAGCAAGCGGCAGAAAAAATGATCTATGAACTATACATGTTAATTCATGATTTGGATATTAAATGCGATTTAACTGCGGTGGGGATTAGTGAAGAAATCTTAGATGAACTGGCAGATTCCGCTTTTAAGGTTAGACGATTATTAGATAACAATCCAAGAGAAATGACGAAAGCGGATATTAAAGCTATTTATCATAATATTATCTAATAACATATAGGGGTAGATATGAAAAAATATTTCTCTGATAAGAATTTTATGGCAGGTTTTATTTTCTTCTTTGTATCGCTGTTTTATTTGGGTAATTCATTTTTAATCCAAACAAAGGGAGTAGTTAGTATTGAAGCAGATTTTATGCCAAAGATTTATGGTGTAATGCTATTAATCTGTTCTTCTGTATTATTAATTACTTCTTTTTTGAAGGTAAGAACGAGGACTAAAAAAGAGAACACAGTGACAGATTGGAAAAGAATATTTGCTGTATTAGTTTTAATTTTTATCTATGTGCTATTAATGGAATATATAGGGTTTGTTTTAATTTCTATACTTTTTTTATTTTGTTTATCGTTGCTTTTAACACCTGATTACGTAAAGAAAAATTATTGGGTTTATATATTTTTCTCTATTATATTACCAATAATTGCTTATTTCATATTTAGTCATTATCTTAGTTTAACTATGCCTTCTGGTATATTTCTCTAGGGAGGATATATGGGTGAATTATTACTACAAGGTTTCTCTTCATTATTTACAATAATGGGCGTACTTTGTATTTTGGGTGGTGTGTTTATAGGGATTATTTTTGGTTCTGTACCAGGTCTATCTGCGACAATGGCTCTTGCATTATTTCTTCCGATCACTTATGCAATGGAACCTAATTACGCAATAGTATTATTAATTGCATTATATATTGGTGGTATTTCAGGAGGATTAATTACTGCTATTTTAACTGGAATTCCAGGAACTCCTTCATCTATTGCAACTTGTTTTGATGGTTATCCTATGACTCAAAAAGGACAACCATTTAAAGCATTGGGTGTTGGGGTAACGTTCTCTTTTTTAGGTACAATATTCTCAACTATTATTTTAGTTTTTTTATCTCCTTATTTAGCTAAAATTGCGATTAAGTTCGGTGCTTATGAATATTTTGCAGTAGCATTATTTTCTTTAAGTATGTTAGTAGGTCTATCGGGTGATAACATTTGGAAAGGGTTAATTTCAGGTTTGTTGGGATGTATGTTTGCAACTGTTGGTATGGATGCGATTTCTTCGGTAGCTCGTTTTACCTTCGGTTCAGAAGAAGTTGCTTATGGCTTTGATGTACTGCCGGTATTAATAGGTCTGTTTGCAATTAATGAAATTATTGCTAAAGCAGATACAGTCAAAACAGAACATAATAATTTGATGGTAATTACAGCTATAAAAATTGTAAAAGGTCTAGGTTTTTCTATTAGAGAATTCTTTGGACAAACTAAAAATTTTATTATTTCTTCATCCTTAGGAACTGGAATTGGAATTTTACCTGGAATTGGAGGTGGTGCAGCTAATGTTATGGCTTATACGGTTTCTAAATCTACTTCCAAATATTCGGAAAAATACGGTACAGGTATTATTGACGGTATCGTAGCATCAGAAGCTTCAAATAATGCAGCGATTGGTGGCGCTTTAGTTCCATTATTAGCTTTGGGTATTCCAGGTGATACGGTAACTGCAATTTTATTGGGTGGTCTGACTCTACATGGAATTATTCCTGGTCCATTAATGTTCACAGAACATGTTGGTACGGTCTATATTATATTCTCTGCAATGTTTATGGGAGCTATAGTAATGTTCTTAATGGAATTGTATGGATTAAAAATTTTTACTAAAATTTTAGCTGTTCCGAAACATTTCCTGTTACCGGCAATTTTCTTATTCTGCATTATAGGTGCTTTTGGTGTAAGAAATAATTTCTTTGATGTATGGGCAACAGTATTATTTGGTTTACTTGGATTTACTTTTTTTAAACTATCTATTCCAGCTGCACCGTTTATACTAGGGTTTATTATTGGGCCGTTAGCAGAGTTGAATTTAAGACGTGGTTTGATGTTTTCGAAAGGTGATTTTACTGAGTTTTTTAGAGCACCAATAGCCGTAGTGTTTTTTATATTAACTGCAATAGTTCTTGTTTTTGCAGTATGTTCTCAATTAAAAAAACGTTCTAGTTAATTATTTATTAAGGAGTTTATATGAAAAAATATTTTTCTTATATTGCAGTTGCTATTTTAGGTTTATCTATGATGGGTTGTAATGATAAATCTAATAATAAAAATGCAGACAATAATTATCCTAGCCAAACAATTACTATTATTGTACCATTTAATGCTGGTGGTGATACTGATTTTCATGCACGAAATTTAGCAGCTTATTTAGAAAAAGAATTAGGTGTAAAAATTATTGTAAATAATGTTTCAGGTGCAAATGGTAATGCTGGTATGCGACAAGTATTAAGAGCTAAACCCGATGGTTATACAGCATTATTTTTTCATGAGTCTATGTTAACCAATAAAGTCGTGGGTATCTCAACCCAGGCTCATGAAGCATTAGCACCTGTAGCAGCTACTATTGTAGATGATTCTTATGTTATTGCGGTTAATGCGAAGAGTGGTATGAAAAATCTTACTGATTTAGTTAACAAAGCAAAAGAAAAACCAGGTAATTTGCTATATGCATCTTCTGTTGGCGGTTATTCCTATTATTTAGGGAGAGTATTAGAGAAATTAGCACATATTGATTTTAATATTGTTGATGCGGGAGGAGGTACAGATCGAAATGCGGCATTATTAGCAGGTAAAATTGATATTAATGTTAATCCTTATGGTGTAATGAAATCCTATTTTGATTCAAAAGACTTTTTACCGTTAGCGGTTATTAATAAAAATCGTAATGTTCTTTTTCCTGATGTACCAACAGCTAAAGAGCAGGGTTATGCTTGGGAGGCGGAAAGATATTATTTTCTTAGTTTTCCTAAAGATACAAATGAAATTATTGTAAATAAAGTAGCTAATGCAATGAAAGTGGTAACTGAAAATCCTGAGTTTCGTAAAAAAACCGAGGATGCTTACAGTGTGTCACCAAAATTTGTTGGTACGCAGGAATTAAAAGAGCATCTTGATAAGAGTTTAGCAGAGTTTGAAAAAAATAAGGGTTTAGTGAATAACTAGTTATATTTGGGACAAACTATTTTACTATAAGGATATTAATTCTAATATTTGAATGGAGGTAATATGAATAAACAAGCTAAACTTATACAATCTCAAATTAATCATAATATTAATCGGACTCGTCATAATGTACTATACGGTCTTGTGGGAAGTGCACTGTTATCCTTTTCAAAAATCGGTTTAACTCAGCCAGTAGGAAGATAGTAAATTTACGTTACCCGGATTCTGCCATAGAAATACTTGATCCGTCATTTGCTAAATATCGTTTATATGCCGCCAGTGTAGAATGTTTGGCTACAGGTATGCGTTGGGTGGAAGGTCCCGCGTGGTTTGGTGATAGCCAGTTTTTATTGGTATCAGATATTCCGAATAATCGTATTATGCACTATGACTGTATAACTGGACAAATGAGTATATTTCGAGAACCGGCAAATAATTCAAATGGTATTATGCGCGATAAATATGGGCGGATATTGACCTGCGAACATTTAAACAAACGAGTCACACGTACAGAATATGATGGTTCGATTAAGATATTAGCTGATAGTTTTAATGGTAAACCGCTTAATTCACCAAATGACATAGTTGTTAAGTCGGATGGTTCCATTTGGTTTAGTGATCCGACGTTTGGT
The DNA here is from genome assembly GCA_032586195.1 of Pasteurellaceae bacterium LIM206. Lineage (GTDB taxonomy): Bacteria > Pseudomonadota > Gammaproteobacteria > Enterobacterales > Pasteurellaceae > JAWHQP01. Next base: position 119,607 of record JAWHQP010000007.1, read on the forward strand.
ATTAATGGTTATTATGAAGGCCAAAAAGCTAAACCAGAACAACCGGATGGTGTGTATAGAATTGATCCTGAAACAGAGAACTTGGTCCGTGTTTTAGATGATTTATTAATGCCTAATGGACTGGCATTTTCACCTGATGAAAAATATCTTTATATTGTTGGACGTTTTAAAGATACTCCTACAAAAAGACATTTATTCCGCTATAACGTTGGAAAAATGGTGACCTGAGTAATCAGACATTAATTTTTTCAGGTCATCCGGATGGTACGTTGGATGGCATAAAAGTAGATGTAGATGGCAATATCTGGGCAGGTTATGGTAGTACAACAAATAGTGAAGGCACATTATCTGTAGATATGGATGGTGTTATTATAATTAATCCGAAAGGTAAGCAAATTGGCCATATTCATTTGCCGGAGCGCTGTGCTAACCTTTGCTTCGGCGGCGCGAAACGAAATCGTGTATTTATGGCGGCAAGCCATTCTGTTTATGCTCTTTATGTGGAAACACGAAGGGCCAGCTTTACTTAATTTATAAGCTACCACTGCCTTCAGCCTTAACCTTAAAGTCTATTCAATCAATAAAAGCATAATAAAAAATACATATCTTTGCCGATTCATAGTATATGAATCGGCAACGTGTTTATTCCAAAATATTTATTCATATTAATTATATGTTGTACAACTTATTTTAATAAATTTAACTTAATATTTTACTCTGAAAATAAATTTATTATCAATTTTATAAATAAAATCGTAGGTGTTATTATGATTTTCTATTTAAACTCAATTTGTTATTATGTATAATAAGTGTTAAATTTCTTTGCTTGGTTAACTTTACTTTAGTTACTGGACCGAACTTTATGCTGCCATGAGAGCATTTTTTGTTAAAATTTACTCTCGGAACTATTTGTTCCATAGTATCAATAATAAAGTAATAAATGAGAAATAGAAACCATGTTTGACAATCGCCAAGAACAAATCATTCTTTTCCTTAAAAATCATTCGATTGCAACCGTAGATCAACTGGTTAAGTTTACTAATTCTTCACCAGCGACCATTCGTCGTGATTTAGTTAAATTAAGTGAAGAAGGCACTATTTTACGTACTCATGGTGGTGTGAGTCTGAATCAGTTTATCGCTTATCAGCCAACAACAGATGAGAAATTATCCAAACAGATTTCAGAAAAAGAGCGGATTTCTAACTACGCGGTATCCTTGATCGTACCGGGAAATTCTATTGTATTGGATGCGGGAACGACGACCTCATTGATTGCCAAAAAATAGCACATATGTCATTACGAGTGATTACCACGGATCTGCGTATTGCCTTAATGTTATCTGAATATAAACAGATTGAAGTGTTGATGACCGGCGGACGAATTGATAACAGCAGTCAGTCCTGTGTTGGTTCTCATAGCCAGTATTTTTTAGAGAATATTTATCCCGATTTTGCATTTGTGAGCTGTAATTCCTGGTCGATGGAAAAAGGTGTAACCGCACCGACAGAAGAAAAAGCCTATTTGAAACGGGTATTGGCCCAGAATGCCAAACAACGTATTTTAGTGGCGGATAGCAGTAAATATGGTAAATATTCTTTGTTTAGCGTGTTGCCGCTTAATCAATTTTCAATGGTCATTACAGATAAAAATTTGAATAAAGATGAGCAGATAAAAATAGGTAATGAAAATTTTAAGTTAATTTTAACTTAATATGTAGCAGAACAATTAGTCTCATTCAACACTAAAAAACTATTAATCTTATATTTATTTTTCAGTTGATTTAAAATATGAGATTCTTGTTCTAAGTTACTTAGATGAAACATGTTATTAATGTGGAGAAAATAAAAGTTTAATTAAGCAATTATTATAAATAAAGTAATTTATTTTATTGATTTTAGATGAGTATTCACAATTGTCATATAAATTATCTCTTAGTTTATCGTAAGAGTTTTTGATCCAGCAAGCTTTGATCGGTAGTTTTGTTCTAAGACCTGATAATAACCCGATACATATTTACACACATAACGAGAAAAAGGCACAAAACCCGATTCATTGGGTTTTTGCCGTCAGTTAAAATTTCCCTAGCGAAAAAATTCGCTTTTTCAGCACCGCACTTTAAGCATTAGCCGGCCGATATTCTCAATATTTCCCGATATTGAATTACCGATATACTCTGATTCCGCCTTTTACACCATGCGGGCTGAAGAGAATCTGCCATAGCTGAATATCGCGGGCGCGGAAGGCACCGGCGCAGCAATTCAGATAATAACTGAACATCCGTTTAAAACGCTCGTTATAATTGCTAGATAAACGGCTCCAGTTGGCTGTAAAATTTTCATACCATGCCATTAAGGTACGATCATAATCTGCACCGAAATTATGCCAGTCTTCCATCACAAAACGGCCTTCCGATGCTTTGGCGATATGTAATACCGAAGGCAGGCAGCCGTTCGGGAAGATATATTTATTGATCCAGCTATCGACGTCATTATCGGTCTTGTTGGAACCGATGGTATGTAATAAAAATAAACCGTCAAGTTTGAGAATTTTGCTCACTACTTTAAAATAAGTCCGATAGTTTTTAGGGCCGACATGTTCAAACATGCCCACCGATACGATGCGATCATATTTATCTTTTAATTCGCGGTAGTCTTGTAATAAAATCTCAACCTTCAATCCTTTACAGCGCTGCGCAGCTAATTCCTGCTGTTCTTTCGATATGGTGACACCGGTGACGCTTACTCCGTAGTGAGTTGCCGCATAACTTGCCAGACCGCCCCAGCCGCAACCGATGTCCAATAGTTTCATTCCCGGTTTCAGCTGTAATTTTTCGCAGATCATTTTCAATTTATTCTGCTGTGCCTGTTCGAGGTTATCCGCATCCTTCCAGTAACCGCAGGAATATTGCATATAAGGGTCAAGCATTGCTTCAAACAGATCGTTACCTAAATCGTAATGTTCGCGGCCGACAATCCAAGCTCGGCGGCGAGATTGCAGATTAATGGTTTTAATAACGATGATATGCAGAAGACTGCGGATATGTTTAGGCAGTTTTTTATCGAGGTGCGCTTCAAGAATTTTGGTGAAAAGCTGATCTAATCGGGCACAATCCCACCAGCCGTCCATGTAGCTTTCACCGAGTCCGAGCGAACCGTCAGTAAGTACGCGGTTGTACATCTCTTCATTGTGGATTTGAATATCATAAGGAGCCGAACCGTTCGGTGTGATGCCGATACGATTCAGCATATCATGGATAATTTCTTTGCTTTTGTTGATATTATTCATTACTTTTCTCCCTCTTAAGGTATTTATATAAAGGTGTTACTGCTAACTTACCAGTATTTTGCAATGAACGGCATCTTGTTTAGTTAAAAATAATAATGTATTCGAAGAAAGGTTAATAGTCTTTATAAGAAGACTAATCAGTCTGATTTAAGCCGAGAAAATCTCCCACCTCGTGTTCCAGTTGGCTCATGGCTATGAGAGCTTCCTGCGTTTGTTTCGCCTCGTCTTCGTCAATAATACTCATGGCGAAACCGACGTGTACCAACACCCATTTGCCCAGCAGAGTTTGCGGATCGTCTTCGCAAATCAGTGAAATATTAACTTCCCGCTGCACGCCGCATACATCAACGGTTGCCGGTTGGAATTCGTTTTCACCGATTTTTACAATTTGCCCGGGTACGCCTAAACACATAATAACCTCTTGTTGAATAATGCCGCTATTTTACCATTGCCGTAAAAATATTGCGACGGTTGAAGTCTGGAGCGGTTTGTTGTACGGGTAACGATAACGACATCGTCAGACAATCTTTTGCCAGCTGAACGGCCTGCGTTTCGGTGAGCTGTTTTTTCAACGGTGAAATTAATGAACAGCTTAAATACTGCGGAATATTTGCCAGGCTGCTGACGGTAAACATAAAGGTTTTATAGGGCAGCCGTACCGCAATTTTATCACCGAGTTTACGCCAATCCCATACTTGATCAGGCCCCGGCAGCACCAGCAGGCTTAGCATCCATGGTGTAACCACCGTGCCGATCCATTGATTTTCAAATAGAATAAATTTAGGACAGAAACAAGGCACTTCCTGTCGATAAAAAGGCAGATCACGCATATTGGCCTTGATTTTTTCCATTTCCGCCTGAAATAGAACTGATGGATTTTGGGTAAACCCTTCCACCTGATGTAAAAGTGCGGTGCTGTTTTCGGGAGTTTTATACATAATATTGTGCCGTTTATTCAAAAATAATCGCGGGCAAACCCAGCCGCCGTAACTGCTGCTGCAAACAATCCAGTATGGCCGGCAGTCGGTTTTGGATGGTTTGGGTCAAGCCGATATGCGAATCAAGAGATTCGGGCTGAATGCCGATCAGACATAAATGCCGCGGATATTCATCGGTCAGTTTTAAGGCGGAAAGCACATCACTTAAACCCAGCTGGTGCGGCGAGATTTTCCGCCCGAACATGGCGGGCACTTCTTCATCATTCAGCACAATAATATCGCCCGGTTGTTTATCCGCAAGCACAGCGTCAATAACGATGATGTGCTCTCTGCCGGCCATTTCATCCAGCAGTTCCATGCCGCTGGTGCCGCCATCAAGCAGGTCAAAGTGCGGTGTTATATTTTTGAGTTTTTCAAGCTCCTGCACTATCCGCGCACCGACGCCTTCATCCGACAGCAAAATATTGCCGATACCTAGAATGAGCGGCTTCATTACAGCACCTTCACTCGGGTGACTTCGCCGTTTTCCGTGTTCACCACGTGTACCGCGCAGGACATACAAGGGTCGAAGGAGTGAATGGTTCGCACCACTTCCAGCGGCTTGGTCGGATCGGCGACAGGCGTGCCGATAATAGACAACTCATATGGTCCGAGGGCGTCATTTTGATTGCGCGGACCGGAATTCCAGGTGGAAGGCACCACCGCTTGATAATTTTCGATTTTGCCGTCTTTGATCACCACCCAGTGCGAAAGCATACCGCGCGGCACTTCTCCGAAGCCGACGCCGCGGAATTCACCGGTGGCCGGAATCTCCGTTTTAATATAAGCCACGGTATCACCGCGACCGATGTTCTCAATGAGCAGCTGCCATTGTTCGGAAAGAATATCATTTAATACGGCACAATGAACCGAACGGCCGATAATCCGTCCGAGCGTGGAATGTAAATCCTTGGTTGCCAGACTTGAACCGGTCGCCTTTTCATATACCGCTTTTAATTGATTGAAATGGCTTACCGTACGTGGATTGCCGGCGGCTAAATTGGTCAGCAGATAGGCCAACGGACCGACTTCTACCACCTTATCGTAGAAAGAAGGCGCTTTTACCCATGAATATTTGGCGTCTTCATGCCAGCCGGTGTATTTCGGACGGGTTAAACCAACCCAAGGTTCAAGGGCCGCGTCATCTTCATACCATGCGTGTTTACCGCTTTCTTTGACACCTTTAACCACAAATTCGTCTTTTTGTTGAGTGATAAGTTTAAAACTGTCCAGGTCAAAATTTTCAATGTAGCCACCGTTTAATGCAAATACGGAATTATCCGCATCTTGCGGAAATTCCGGTACGGCAAGGTAATTACCCGAGGTTTTTCCCAGCTGCAGCCATTCCGGATAGTAAGCGGCGAAAACGGCGGCATCCACGTTATAAACCTGATTGATAAAATCCCCTAGGCGATCGATGCATGCTTTTACGTACAGCAAACGTTCCATATTAAGCACCGCCTCGGAATCCAGATTAATAGGGTTCGCCACCCCGCCGATAGCAAGATTCTGAATATGCGGTGATTTACCGCCCAGTAATGCCACAACGCGGTTAGCGTCACGCTGACATTCAAGCGCTTGTAAATAGTGGGCAACCGCGATTAAGTTGACTTCCGGCGGCAGTTTCATTGCCGGGTGACCGAAATAACCGTTCTGGAAAATGCCTAATTGACCGCTTTCAGCCAGTTTTTTCACTTTATTTTGTACATTACGGAATTCGTTTTCGCTGTTTAACGACCAGGTGGAAATACCCTTCAGCATTGCAGCGGCTTTGGCGGGATCAGCGTTTAACGCGGAGGTAATATCAACCCAGTCCATGGCGGATAATTGATAAAAATGCACAATGTGATCATGAATACTGTGCGCCGCCAGAATCATATTGCGGATATATTGTGCGTTGACCGGCACTTTGGCGCCGATAGCGTCTTCCACCGCCCGCACGCTCATAATAGCGTGAACGGTGGTGCATACGCCGCAGATACGCTGCATAATCATCCATGCATCACGCGGATCGGCCCCTTTCACGATATTTTCCATACCTCGCCACATAGTACCGCTTGACCATGCGTTGGTGACAACGCCGTTTTCAATATCACAATCAATGCGTAAATGTCCCTCGATACGTGTGATAGGGTCAATAGTGATACGTTTTTTATCAGTCATGCTTTTTCTCCGCTAATTTTTTCGCTGAACGCCGCTTTTTCGGCAATAATGTGTTCCGCATTTTCGGTTTGTGCTTCTTTCAGCACAGGTAATACCGGGAATAATCGAACAATTAAAATATAGGCACAAACTTCAATGGATACGAAACCGATTGAAATTAATAATTCTTGTGCCGATGGAAAATATTTATAGCCGTTGCCCGGATTGTACATAATCAAGGAATAGTCCATCCGCCATAAAGCCGCACCGATCAACATACTGAGGGCGGAAATAAACAGCCAACGACCGTCGGATTTTCTGTTGCCGAGGAAAAGTGTTAACAACGGCAGCACCATTAACCATACTTCCAGCCAGAACATCCAGGCTTCGAATTTGTTTAATTTATCGAATCCCATAACGTAGCGTAATTTGTCGTGATAAATCAGCTCGGCAAAACGGCACACCAAAAATGCTCCAATCAGCACCGCAGTAACGCGGATTAATTTGGTGAAGAGATACCGTTCGTCCGGCGTTTTGCCGGATAAGCCCGCCCGCACCAATGAACCTTCAAAAATCACAATGGAAAAACCCATTATGAATGCGGTTAATAAGGATAAGATTGGCAACATTTCATAGCTTTGCCATACGGGATGAACCTTGTGACCCGCCACGATCATCAATGATCCCATGGAAGACTGGTGCATCATCGGCAGCAGCGCACCGAGAGCGATGACAAAGAACATGATTTTATTCAGTTTATCAAACCATTTTCTTAAACCGAAGCGACCGAGCCATACCGGCGCGAATTCAAGGGTTACCACAAAGATATAAATGGTCATACAAACCGCGGTTTCAAAAAGTACCGAATTGGTATTAAATTGGCCCGGTAAATAGAAATAAGGCAAATGCCAGTAACGCCCCATATCAATGGTGATAGACAGGCCGCCCAGACTATAACCGAACAAGCTCGCTAATAAGGCCGGGCGCACTAAGCCGTGATATCTGCCTTTATTGAAAATATATACCGTCCAAGCTAATGCCCAACCGCCGCAGGCAAAGCCGGTGCCGACCAATAAATCAAAGGCGATCCACAGCCCCCAGGGATAGCCGCCGTTTAAGGCGGTAACCGAGCCGATACCGAATACTAAACGTTTTAAGATCAACAGAATACAGATTACCGCAAGCGGAGCAAAAAACAGAATCGCGGCAGAAATCAGTCTCCCACCGATCGGACGTGGACTACTCATGATGTTTTTCTCCCTCTTTATCTAATTCTTCCTGCATTTCTTTACTTGCGATCCGCATGGCTTTCAAGGTTTTCCGCCATTTCTCTTTCAATTCGTCTTCATGCATATTTTTATAGGTCATAAAGGTTAAACCCGCCAATGCCACTAACGGTAATGCCATACCTCGATATAGGAAATGCTGTAAATGTGCCGCACGAGAGCCGGTGGCGGTTTCATCCAATTTAGGCAAACCCAAATTTTCATAAGGCACACCGCTGAGTACCAATACTTGCGTGCCGCCGCCTTCGTATTCACCATAAATATGTTGTTCATAATGAGGCACGCTGGCTTTGTAGGTATCGCGGCTGCCGATATGCTGACGAGGATAGTTATAATCGGAACCCCGCAACAGGGTTAAACGGCGTTTTGCTTCGGCCATGAGTTGATCACGCGGGCCGAAAATAATGGCACCTGTCGGGCAGACATGGCAGCAGCCGGGTAATTCACCTTTATCAATGCGTTCTACGCCTTTTTGATTGCACAATTCGCATTTGCTGATTTGTCCGAACGGATTATTGTAATCATATTTGGGCACATCAAACGGGCAGCTCACCATACAATAGCGGCAGCCCGTGCAAATATCAGGATCATAACCCACAATACCTGTTTTGGGATTCTTGGTCAGCGCCTGTACCGGGCAAACGGTCACACAGTTCGGATCAACACAATGCATGCATTGCTTTTTGATATAGGAATAACCGTCAACAACACTGTCCTTATTCTGACCGCTGCCGTCAGACCATACCTGAATGATATTGCGGGTGAAAGGAGTTAATTTATCGTTATTGGACCAAGTCTGTTCACCATTCGGATTCACCGGTGTGTTATTGACCTGCTGACATTCCGCCACGCATGCCTGACAACCTACGCATAATGTCGCATCATACAGCATGCCTACGGCGTCAGGCGAAACTTCGGCTAATTCCACCGTTTCCGCTTGTACCCGGCCGGTCGGCAATGCCGATGCCATACCACCGAGCAAACTTGCCTTGAGAAAGTTGCGTCTGTCCATCATGCTTTATTTACCTGTGTTATGTTCGTCAGAATGATGTTGAGCCTGTTGTTCCGCCGCCAAACGTTCACGTCGCTGGGCGGTCAATTCTTTTAAGGTCACCACACTCACCCCGGCCAAAATAGCGGCGGCACCGCCGAGTAATGCCATTGCGGTATAGGAAATACCTTCCCCTTCCTCGTTTTGTACATCAGGTTTATTTACCCGCGGAGTCGGATTTTCCACCGTAGCCAACTGGAAAATACCCTTGGTAAAGCCTACGCCTTTTTCGTTGCAGCCGTAACAGGGATGACCGATACCCACCGGCCAGTTGTTGCCGCCCACGTCACAGAAATCGAGGCTGGAACAGTTACCATAGGTTTCGGGGCCTTTACAGCCTAAATGATATAGACACCAGCCGTGACGATGACCGTAATCACCGAATTCTTTGGCAAAGCGTCCGGCGTCAAAGTGCGGGCGACGATAGCAGTTTTCATGGATTAAACGATCGTAAGCAAATAACGGACGATTTAATTTATCCATTGCGGGCAGTTTTTTGAAGGTAATGATATAAGCCACGGTGGCGAGAAAGTTATGTGGATTTGGCGGGCAACCCGGAATGTTGATGACCTGCATACCCGGCAGTATATCTTGTAAACTGCTGGCTCCCGTCGGGTTGCCGCCGCTGGCCGGCACGCCGCCCCATGAAGAACAGGAACCGATGGCAATAATCGCCGCTGCGTCTTTTGCCGCGTCTTTAATATGTTCTAAAATCGGCTTTCCGGCCACCATACAATATATGCCGCCATCCTTGATCGGAATGGAGCCGTCCACCACCAGCACATATTTGCCTTTATATTTTTGTATGGCGTTATGTTTATTTTCTTCCGCCTGTTCACCGAATGCGGCGGATAACACCTCGTGATATTCCAGGGAAATCATATCCAATACCAGATTTTCAACGGTCGGATGGGTCGCCCGTAATAAGGATTCGGTACAGCCGGTGCATTCTTGAGCGCCAATCCAAATCACCGGCGGACGTTGCGGGTTGGTTAACGCTTCAGTCATTTCCGCACTTGCCTTTGAACTTAACCCCATAGTCGCCGCTAATGCCGTGGTCAGTTTCATAAAATCCCGACGAGAAACGCTATTTAACGCTGAAAGTAAGCCATCGCTTCTTTGCATGTTTCACTCCAATCACATATAAAAAGTATGGTTAATCGGCATATCATACTCTTATTATGTTTAAAATTTTTGAGGTGTATCAAAAAATCAACAAAATAGTTACAAATAATTTAACTTTTTGATTATGCTAATAATTCCCATTTTTAATAATTGCCGTTTAAAATCCTTTCAGCTTCAACTTCATGGCCGGTAAGTAATGTTAATCAACCCTTTTTGCTATCAATATGTTAAGATTCATCCGAATTTTTGGGGGAAATTTTTACGATATGACAAACCGATTACCAGTTGAACGATACTCAGAACTGCTTGCAAAAAAACGCCGACATCTCACCGCACTTTTAGCTGAATTTAATCCACCCGAACTCAGCGTTTTTGCTTCTCCCGCTCAGCATTTTCGTATGCGGGCGGAATTTCGCGTGTGGCACGATCAGGGCGATTTGTACCACATTATGTTTAATCAGGTGACCAAACGCCGCTATCGTGTGGATAATTTTCCTATTGCCAGCCTGTTGATTAATCGCATGATGGCAACGCTGATTCCGTTATTGAAAGAACGGCCGGTTCTCAGCCATAAATTATTCCAGATTGATTATCTCAGCACGCTGAGCGGCAAAATTATCGTCAGTCTGCTTTATCACAAAACATTGAATGAAGAATGGCAAACGGCGGCCCGCGCCTTAAAAGTGCGGTTACAAGATTTAGACTTTGACCTACAGCTTATCGGGCGGGCCAGCAGGCAGAAGATTTGTCTGGATCAGGATTTTGCGGATGAAGTGCTGGCGGTGAACGGCCGCCGATATATATACCGCCAGGTGGAAAACAGTTTTACCCAGCCCAACGCGGCGGTGAATTGTAAAATGTTGGAATGGGCGATTGAATGTACGCGGAACAGCGCGGGTGACTTGCTGGAACTTTATTGCGGTAATGGCAATTTTTCCATTGCGCTGGCACAGAATTTCCGCAAGGTATTGGCAACGGAAATTGCCAAGCCGTCCGTGGCTGCCGCGCAGTTTAATATTGTCGCCAATAAAGTGAATAACTTGCAGATTATCCGCATGTCGGCGGAAGAATTTACCCAAGCTGTGAATGGCGCGCGTGCTTTTAATCGTCTTAAGGGCATTGATCTCGCCGCTTATGAATGCAACACGATTTTTGTTGATCCGCCGCGGGCGGGACTTGATCCCGATACGATTAAACTGGTGCGGCAATATGATCGAATTCTGTATATTTCCTGCAACCCGCACAGCCTGTGCGACAACCTGCGTGAACTCACCCGCACGCATCGCATCGAAAAAGCGGCGCTGTTCGACCAATTCCCTTATACGGAGCATATGGAAAGCGGCGTTTGGCTGGTGCGCAAGTTATGAAAATTCAATTAATCGACGAATGTAAAACTCGTTTTTTCGACACCGCGCTTTTTATGGAAAAATGCATGGAGAAAGGGCTGGAACATGACACCGGCGCAAATCTCGCCCTTGTGCAAACGGAAATTAACGGCGATTTCCGGTTAGAATTGCGCAAACTGGATGAACCCAAGCTGGGCGCGGTTTATGTGGATTTTATCGGCGGAACGATGGCCCATCGGCGTAAATTCGGCGGCGGCAGAGGCGAGGCAATCGCCAAAGCAGTCGGGATAAAAGGCGATGAATTCCCCACCATCATTGATGCGACCGCAGGCTTAGGGCGTGATGCTTTTGTGCTTGCCGCCGTTGGCTGCCGGGTGCGATTGGTGGAACGCCATCCGGTCGTTTTTCTGTTGTTGCAGGACGGTTTGCGCCGGGCTTACGCCAATCCTGAAATCGGTGTCATCACGCGGAACAATATGCAGTTATTGCACATCAGCCATATTACCGAACTTAATCCTGCCACGGATTTTGCCGATGTGGTCTATCTCGATCCTATGTTCCCGCACAAACGGAAAAGTGCTTTGGTCAAAAAAGAAATGCGGGTTTTTCAGCATTTGGTCGGGGCGGATCTTGACGCCGACAGCCTATTGTCTCCCGCTCTCCGGCTGGCGCGGAAACGTGTGGTAGTCAAACGTCCTGACTACGCTCCATTCCTCGCCGACACTCCGCCGCACTTTTCCCGGAAAACGAAAAATCATCGGTTTGATATTTATTCAACGCGGGTTTAGAAGCTTTATTTTAAAAGCTATGTTTGGGGGAATAGAAAAGTGCGGTGTTGAAAATTCGATTTTTTAACACCGCACTTTGAGGTGGTTTGGTCATGCATCTTGGTTAAGTTCTGCCTTTAATATCGGTTCCACATATTCCCTTAATGCCAGCAATTCTTTTTTTCCTTTATCCGACAATATTTTATTATCGTGCAGAATTTGTGCCGATCGGGCATCGATAAATTTCAGATAGTCGATATTTTGCTTCTCCTGATAGAGTTTTTTAGCCTGATACATATCGGCGAAATCTTTATTGATTTGTGAGAGCATCATTTTCTGCCCCACCATGATAATCAGAATGACAACGAGAGCGATGAACGAGCCGTAGCCGTGAGTCGGGTAATACAGTAAACCGGCGAGGATAAATAAACCCGTGGTTAAGCGGGAGCTGTTTTTTAAATAGGTTTCGTCGGGCGGTGCTTTGATGAGGTCTTTTAATTTCATAATATGTAATCTGATTAGCGGATAAAATAAGGCACGGTGATTGCCGTGCCTATTATAGCTAAAAAGCGGGCTAAAGATAGCTTAGGCTAAAATGCCCAACCAATAGCCGAGAATACCCACGCCGAAGAGGGCGAAGATGATTAACATGGCGTTTACTTTTTTCTGTAATAACTTCATACAGAGGAACGTGAGCAGTAAAGCAAGCAAGCCGGGTAACAGGTCATTGAGTACGGTTTGAACGGTGGTAATGACTTCGTCGCCATTTGTGTTGGTATAGCGGGAAAGTTCAAGCGGTACGTTGATGGTGGTCCATTTCGCCACCAACGCGCCCATAACGAACAAGCCGAGAATGGACGCTCCCTGAGTGAGTTTCTGCAAACGACCGCCGCTCATGTCATTGACGATTTCAGTCCCTTTTTCGTAACCGTATTTAAAACCATACCAACGGGTTAACGCACGGATAATATTAATACCGATAAAGAATAGTAACGGGCCTAACAATAAGGTGAAAATACCGGCGTTTGAATTATTGCCGGCGGCAACGGCTAAACCGGCGCCGAGAGCGGCTAAAACCGGACGCACGGTACCCCAGAAAATAGGGTCGCCCACACCGGCAAGCGGCCCCATCAAACCGACTTTCACCCCGTTTATGGCGGATTCGTCAATATTTGCACCGTTAGCCTTTTGCTGTTCCATTGCGGCGGTAACCCCCATGATGGCAGATCCCACCCAAGGCTGGGTGTTGAAGAAGCCGAGGTGGCGTTTTAATGCGGCGGCTTGGTCTTCCTTATTGCTGTACAAACGTCTGATGGTCGGAATCATTGAAACACAGAAACCCATAGACTGCATACGTTCGAAGTTAAATGAACCGAGCAGGAAGGTGGAACGCCAGTAGGTGCTGCGAATATCGGCCGCGGTTAATTGTTTTTTCTCTGACATGATCGACTCCTTATAGACCTTCTAATTCATTATCTTTTAACGCGTGCTTCTGCGTTGTCGGCATTTGTGCTTGATTAAAACGAGGGTTTAACTGAATGTAGAGAATCGCTAAACAGGTTCCCAGCATACCAAGACCCACCAGGTTGTAATTTGAGAATACGGCGATAACAAAACCTAAGAAGAAAAACGGCATTAACGCGCCGGCACGCATCATGTTGATTACCATGGCGTAACCGACCACTACGATAAAGCCGCCGGCGATTTGTAAGCCGCGGGTAATGACTTCCGGAATTGAGTTCAGGGCGTGGGTGACACCATCGGTACCCGCCACTAAACCTACGGCTAAAGCGGGAATCGCCACACGTAAGGCTTGTAAGGAAAGCCCTAAGAAATGGCATACTTCAATGCCGCGGAAATTGGCCTGTTCCGCGTAATCATCAGCTTTGTGCTGCAGGAAGATGGTTGCGGTACGCACGAAAATGGTTAATACCTGACCTGCCGCCGCGATAGGAATCGCAATAGCGATACCGCTGCCGATGGATTGACCGCCTTCGATAACCAAGATAGCGGAAATCACCGAGGCAAGCGCGGCATCCGGCGCCATTGCCGCCCCTACGTTCATCCAGCCGAGCGCGATTAATTCTAACGTACCGCCTAATAACACGCCGGTTTGTAAATCACCTAATATCAGACCAATCATGGTACAGGCGAATAACGGACGGTGCGTTTGACGTTCATCAAGCACACTTCCCATACCGCAGATAGCCGCCACGAGCACGACTAAAATAAGTTCCATTGTTGACATAAAATTTTCCTTTTTAGAATTGAATTGAGTTAAGTTTCTCTAATGTAAGCGGTACTTTTGGATTCGCCGCCACTTGTTGCAGACTCAAATCCACGCCCATTTCGAGTAATTTTTTAAATGCGGCGACATTGCTGGCATTCACGGTTACCGCCTGAGAAAGCGGTTTGTTGCCTTCTTTATGTGTCATACCGCCTACGTTTACGGATTTAACGCGTACACCGCCTTCGATTAAACGCAAAATATCTTCGGGTTTGGTAACCAGCATTAACACGTTGCGGCTGGCGTATTTCGGATTGTTGTAAACCTTAATCGCTTTATCTACGCTGATAACATAAGCTTTTAAGTAAGAAGGGGCAATCTGCAGCAGTAATTCGCGCCGCAAATCATCCGCCGCGGCTTCGTCGGAAATGGCGAAAATAGCCTCACATTTCACCGCTTTCACCCAAGAGGTCGCCACTTGCCCGTGAATCAGGCGGTCGTCGATACGCAGCAATGAAATATTCATACGCCCATCAGGATCATATTGACTTTCATCTTCGTCTTCTTTCCGTGTTTCCGCTTGCTGAGCGGGAACGGCGGCGGCTTCTTGGGTGTTTCCCTCGTTATGCCGATAGGATTTCACACTCATGCCGGCGACTTCTTTGGCGATAGCGGCAAGTTCGGCCATTTCGGAACCGTCTTTGTTATCCAGCATTTCCAATAAAATCGGCAGATTCACGCCGGTGATAATGTCATCCTGCCGACGATTGGCAATGGCGCGCACGGCAGAGTTATACGGGCTTCCGCCGAACATATCGACTAAGAACAATACCGCATCCTCGGCGGCTAAAGTGGCGATGATGGCGTTATATTTCACTACTAGATCATCTTGGCCTTCACCGGGCAGAAACGTCACCACATGGGTGTTTTCCGTGTCGCCGAAGACCATATTGGCGGTATTAACCAGCTCTTCGGAAAATCTTCCGTGAGTGGCAATGATCAAATGGATCATTTGTAGGACTCCATAGTTGATTAAAATAATTTATTAAAACGTTTCAGCAAAAAGATAAAAAAATAAATCGCAACCGTTTGCTGGTAGTTAGCAATTTATAAAAAGCCGTAAAAAAGTCAAACGGAATTAGAGACTTTTGTGATTCAGATCACAGTAAAAGGATAAGATGTAAAAAATATCGGTACGACATGTGCTCACATTGCAAAGTGCGGTGCTGTTTTAGCGAGTTTTTATTTTTGGCAAGAAAAGAAGATTCAGATGAAAACCTCATGTAAAGTAAGCATATTTTATGTATTTTTATCATGAATTTTCAGTAAAAAATATAAATTTTATGATCGAATTTAGGGTAGTTTTTTATGCTGATAGAATCCGCAGTTTTTAGCGGTATGTTTGGAAGAATATATTTATTTAGTGTTTTATGTTGTTCTATTAACTGTTTTTTAGAGTTTTAAACTGTAAAATCGATAAAATATGAGGTAAAAACGTTAAATTCACTATTGACTGAATTTTTCATTGGTTTATATTTCATCCCTTTATTATTTCACTAAATTGTAACAAAAAGGGCTGTGAGAATGACAAAGTCAAATTCTGCACGTGAAACATTTTCGGGGCGTAATGCCTTCATTATGGCGGCGATCGGTTCTGCCGTCGGTTTAGGAAATATCTGGCGTTTTCCTTACACCACCTATGAAAACGGCGGCGGTGCGTTTATTATTCCATACATTATTGCTTTGCTGACTGCCGGTCTTCCTTTATTATTCTTAGATTACGCTATCGGTCATCGCCACCGCGGCGGCGCGCCGTTATCTTACCGTCGTTTTAATAAACACTTTGAAGTGTTTGGCTGGTGGCAGGTTATGGTGAATGTGATCATCGGGCTTTATTATGCCGTGGTACTCGGCTGGGCGGCGACTTATACCTATTTTTCTTTTACTGGAGCGTGGGGCGCGGATCCTGTCAACTTCTTCGTGAGTGAATTTCTTCAAGCGGGCGATATCAATCAGGGCGTGAGTTTTAAATTTGTCGGTATGGTTGTCGGCCCGCTAATCGCCGTTTGGTTAATCGCATTAGGTGTGTTGGCGCTGGGTATTCAAAAGGGAATTTCAAAGTCTTCTAATATTCTTATGCCTGTGTTGGTGATTATGTTCCTTGTGCTGGTAATTTCATCGCTGTTTTTACCCGGCGCGGCAAAAGGTTTGAATGCGTTATTTACGCCGGACTGGGATAAATTATCCGATCCAAGCGTGTGGATTGCGGCTTACGGGCAAATTTTCTTCTCGCTTTCCATCTGTTTCGGCATCATGATCACCTATTCTTCTTATCTGAAGAAAGATTCCGATCTGACAGGTTCCGGCTTGGTTGTCGGTTTTGCCAACAGCTCATTTGAACTGTTGGCGGGTATCGGCGTGTTTTCCGCGCTTGGCTTTATGGCAACCGCGGCGGGACAAGAAGTGAGCGAGGTCGCGAAAGGCGGTATCGGTTTAGCTTTCTTTGCGTTTCCGACCATTATCAATGAAGCCCCGTTCGGTCACGTGTTAGGCGTGCTGTTTTTCGGCTCGTTAACTTTCGCCGCACTGACTTCGTTCATTTCGGTGATCGAAGTAATTATCTCTGCGGTACAAGACAAATTACGCGTTCGCCGTGCTAAAGTCACTTTCTTGGTAGGCTTACCGATGATGGTTGTTTCCGTTTTCCTGTTCGGCACCACCACCGGCTTACCAATGCTAGATGTGTTTGATAAATTCGTGAACTATTTTGGTATCGTTGCGGTGGCTTTCGCCTCGTTAATCGTCATTGTGGCAAACGAGAAATTAGGCGTGCTGGGCGATCATCTCAATGAAACTTCATCTTTCAAAGTAGGTTTTCTATGGCGTTTATGCATTGTGGTCACCACGGGTATTTTAGCGTTTATGCTGTTCAGTGAAGGCGCAAAAGTATTTAAGGAAGGCTACGAAGATTATCCTTCATGGTTTGTGAATATTTTTGGCTGGGGAATGGCGATTGCTTTAGTCGTTGTCGCATTTATTCTTTCCCGCTTAAAATGGAAAAACGAACAACTGACACAATCAATTTCGGAGGAATAAATGAGTACAACAGCAATTATCATGATGATTGTGGCTCTTGCAGTCATTTGGGGCGGACTCGTGCTCGCCATTTTAAGATTGCCGAAAGAATCAAAATAAGGTAAAAACTCGCCTTTTCAACACCGCACTTTAGCCCGCAGCCTTAACCGCGCGGGCAAAGTGCGGTGCCGTTTTGTTGAGTTTTTGCCGGTTTAGGCGGCGGAAC
>JAWHQP010000008.1:0-87140 GCA_032586195.1 Pasteurellaceae bacterium LIM206
GGGGCTTAACCATACAACGCTCAAATGTTCTTGGTAGTCGGAAGCAGAAGACAGAGGACGGAAGACAGAAGACAGGTAACAGTTTTAAGACAGCTTGTTTCGGATTTTAAGAAGAAAGAAGAAAAAAGAAGAATATAAAAGACAAGAACATAAAAGACAAAAGAAGAACATAAAAAGTAAAAAGAATAAGAATAAAAATAAAAGAAATCATCAATAGAATTAGTAGGGTAGGGAGTGACGGCTGTGGTCTGAACCCTGACACCTGAACCCTGATATCCTGGCGGCGATAGTGCGGTGGGTCCACCTGACCCCATGCCGAACTCAGAAGTGAAACGCCGTGACGCCGATGGTAGTGTGGGGCATCCCCATGTGAGAGTAGGTCACCGCCAGGGAATAATTTTATTTTAAAGATAAAAGTAAACAAAGACTAAACACCTTGACCGCAGAAGCGGTTGAGGTTTTTTGTTTTTGGGGAAGGCAAGGGAAAACGGAAGAGTTCCAAACAGAAGAAGAGGACAGCTGACCTAAATAAAGCGCGGTGCTGAAAAAAGTGAGTTTGGGACTAACCGAAAAAACTCACTTTTTCAACACCGCACTTTAGTTTTTTTATAGCCCGTTCATCGCGTTAATTAATCGTATTTCGTCAAATTTTGTGATATCTTCAAGCAAAATAGATTGCTCGATAATTTTCCCTTGCTGTAGGAGTTTGGCGCGTTGTGTGCCGTGTAGTAATGGTGTGTCTGGTGTAACCCATTGTTTTCCTTGACGAAAAATGAGGTTGCCTATAGAACAGTCCGTCACTTTGCCGTTTTTTATAATCATGATTTCGTCACATTCGCCCCGCTGTTCAACCAGCCGGTTCAATAATGAGCGATCGCTATATTTCAGGCTGTAATCGATATGATCACAGATTACGGGTTTGAAGCTGCGATAGATTTTGCGTTGATAAGGAAAACATTGTATCCGAATTTGCTCGGCGTTGTAATCCATCCGGCAGCGGATAAGGCTGTGTCGCGCCGCCATGGCTGAAAGTGCGGTGTTGTTTTTTAGCGTTTTTAATAGATCAAAAACGCGTACATTTGCTTTTTCATAAAACCTCTGCAAACTATTTTCATAACGCTGTTGATGCCAGGCGATATCAATAATTTCGTTGTTTTCAATGCAGATGGTTTCAAATAAGGGAAAAATCATAACGAATTATCCTTTATAACGGGCACATAGACTTTTTGCAGCAATTCCTTGTATTCGTCGATTAACTCGCTTTGGCTGGTGATACCGCCGCCGCTGCGGAAATAAAACCGTTCCGCCTGTTGTTCGATAAAACGAATCGTCACCGCACTATCGAGACTTTCGCCGTCAAAAATGCCGAAAATGCCTGTGTAATAACCGCGAGGTTGTCCTTCCGCCTGCCGGATAATTTGCACGGTTTTTTCTTTCGGGGCACCGCTGATAGAACCTGCGGGCAATAATTTTGCCAGTATATCGCCAATTCGATGCTGCCAATGTTCGGTCAATTCACCACTGATTTCAGAGCTGGTTTGCCAGATTGCCCCGTCGCCGGTACTGATTTTTTCCTTATAACGAAAGCGTGTCACCTCAATATTTTTTGCCACCATCGCCAAATCATTACGCATCAAATCAACAATGGTATAATGTTCCCGCTGTTCTTTGACGGAGTCCTGTAATATTTGTGCTGCGTTTGGCAATGTCGCGTCGATCGTGCCTTTCATTGGATAGGTAAAAATGCGGTTATGGCGAATCTGAATAAAGCTTTCGGGTGAAAAGCAAACGAATTGATTGTCCAACCATAATTTATATTCCGCCGAGCAGCGGAAGAAAAAATCCCGCAGGTTATAATTTGTTTTAATTTCAGTAGGATAAGTCAGATTTAACAAGTAGGAATTGCCCTGCTGTAATTGTCGTTTTACCAACTGAAAACCTACGCTATAGTCAGCCAAGGACATAGGCTTAGGGATAAATATCAGCGGTTTTGCTGAAAAGTTGGTTTGTTCAACGTTGCTTCGCCGTTGAATTTGGTAGTAAATGCCGTGTTCGGCAGCCTGATCTAAGGGGCAAATCAACGGTTTTTGCTGTTCAAAATCAATTAAAAAGAAAAACGGCTGATTGTTTTGCCCGAACTGGTTGGCTTGCTGAACGAAGGAAATAAAAGCGGATGAAGTAAACATAACGATGATAAAGAATAAATTTAAACAGATTTTAGCTCAAAACAGGGGAAAAATTAATGCCGCGTTTGCTGATTATTAATAACCATGATTCTTTTACCTACAATTTGGTGGATTTAGCCCGCCGTTTGATACCGGAAAGCCGGATGGATGTGGTGAATGTGGAGCGGTTGGATTTAGACGCAGTGAAAAAATACAGCCATATTTTGCTTTCACCCGGTCCTGATGTGCCTGCGGCTTATCCGCAGTTGTTTGCCTGTTTACAACGTTATTACCGGCACAAAGCTATTTTGGGCGTATGCCTCGGCCATCAAACATTGTGTCAATTTTTTGGCGGAACCCTGTATAATCTTGCCGAGGTGAGGCATGGTGTGGCGGGCAGGCTTAAAGTGCGGTGTGATTCTCGCCTGTTTTTACATCTGCCGCGGGAATTTCAAATCGGGCTTTATCATTCATGGGCGGTTTCGGCAGAAAATTTTCCCGCCGAACTGGAGATTGTCGCCTGTTGTCAGGAGGGCGTCGTGATGGCAATGCAGCATAAACGTCTGCCTGTTTACGGTGTGCAGTTTCACCCCGAATCCTATATTTCCGAATATGGGGAGCGCATTCTGCTGAATTGGTTAACATCGGTGAGGGACGGGTGATATCATGGATTTTATTCAATCGGATATACCGTCAAAACCGGCTTAGGCGAATCGGATAACAGATAATATCGGTAACGAAATCAATTAATTAGAAATGATGCCTAATTCAGAAGAAATCGGCATCAGAGCATGAGTTATTGAACGAGCAACAAAGAAGGAATTAGCGTGAAAATCATTATTCTTGGTGCGGGGCAGGTCGGCGTGACGCTGGCGGAAAATTTGGTCAGCGAAGATAACGATATTACCATTGTGGATAACGATCCCGCCCGTTTGGACAGTCTGCAAAATAAACATGATTTGCTGGTGGTGAAAGGTTCGGCCTCATCACCTCGCGTATTGCGCGAGGCGGGGGCGGCGGACGCGGATTTATTGGTTGCGGTGACTAGTTCCGATGAAATGAATATTGTGGCAAGTCAAATCGCTTATACGCTGTTTAACACACCGACCAAAATTGCTCGTATTCGTAGTGCCGAGTATATTCGGGAAAAAGATAAGCTGTTTCATAATGATATGATTCCTATTGATCATATTATTTCGCCTGAAAACTTAGTGACCGATGAAATTACCCGTTTGATTGAATATCCCGGTGCTTTACAGGTGGCTCATTTTGCTGACTGGCAGATTAGTTTGGTGGTGTTGAAAGCTTATTATGGCGGTCCGTTGGTAGGATATGCCATTTCGACGATGAGAGAGCACATGCCTTATATCGACTGCCGTATCGTGTCAATTTTGCGACAAGATAAATTTATTCGCCCGCAAGGCTCCACTATTATTGAAGCGGGTGATGAGGTGACCTTTATTTGTGCCACTCATCATATTAAAGCGGTCATGTCGGAATTACAGCGGCTAGAAAGACCTTATAAGCGCATTATGATTCAAGGCGGCGGCAATATCGGTACGGGCGTGGCACAACAGCTGGAAGGTACCTGCACGGTAAAACTGATTGAACGTAATGCCGAGCGGGCCACCGCCTTGGCGGAAAAGTTGTCCAAAACTTTGGTGTTTCACGGTGACGCTTCGGATCAATTCCTGTTATTTGAAGAACATATTGAGAATATTGATATGTTCATTGCTCTTACCAGTGATGACGAGGCAAATATTATGGCGGCCTTACTGGCTAAGCGCTTGGGAGCGAAAAACGCCATGGTGCTGATTCAGCGTATGGCCTACATTGATTTGATTCACGGCGGTACCATTGATATCGCCATCTCTCCGCAGCAAGCGACCATTTCCGCTCTGCTTACTCATGTCCGTCGGGGTGATATTGTGAATGTGGTGTCATTACGCCACGGTCAGGCCGAGGCTTTGGAAGTAATCGTACATGGCGAAGCGAGCAGTTCGGCTGTTATCGGGCGTAAAATCGGTGAATTAAAATTACCGCAAGGAGTGATGATCGGCGCCATATTACGCGGTGAAAACGAAGTGATTATTGCGCGTAAGCACGTGGTGATTGAACCGGAGGATCATGTGATTGTGTATATCAGCGATAAAAAATATGTCAGTGATGTGGAAAAAATGTTCCAACCTAGTGCATTTTTTATCTAAATTGCTATACAAAAAGATGAAACTGATTATAATGTGCACTCTTTATTACTATAAAAAGATCAAACTAACTTTAAAAAAACTAGGAGCTTTATATGAGTTTTATGAAAGAATTTCGTGAATTTGCCATGCGCGGTAATGTGGTTGATATGGCTGTCGGTGTGATCATCGGCGGTGCATTCGGCAAAATCGTAAGTTCACTTGTCGCTGATGTTTTCATGCCTGTTTTGGGTATCTTAACCGGCGGGGTAGATTTCAAAGATTTGAAATTGGTATTGTCCGAAGCGGCGGGCGATACACCCGCGGTCACTTTAAACTACGGCGTATTTATCCAGAATATCTTTGATTTCATCATCATCGCCTTTGCGATCTTCATGATGGTGAAAGGTATTAACAAATTGAAGAAACCGGTTGAAGAAGCGCCGGCCGAGCCAACGAACGAAGAAAAACTACTTACTGAAATTCGTGATTTATTAAAAAAATAATCACTTGATTTGATTGGAAAAACTTCCTATCCTTTGCGCTGGGAAGTTTTTTCTTTTTGGCCCCATCTCATTTTCCAGACAAGGATATCAATATGACAGATCTAAACCAATTACAAGCCGAAACCCGCGAAATTATCACCGATTTATTAAACGATGGCAGCGATCCCGAGGCACTTTACATTGTTGAACATCATGTGGCGCATTATGATTTCGATAAACTGGAAAAAATCGCAGTGGATGCGTTTAAAGCCGGCTATGAAGTGTCTGAAGCGGAAGAATTCGAAGACAATGACGGTAAGTTGGTGTTCTGTTTCGATATTATCAGCGAAGTGGCGTTAAAGCCTGAAATTATTGACGCTCAACAGCAACAAATTTTACCGATACTGGAAAAACACGGCGGCATTTATGACGGCTGGGGCACCTATTTTGAAGACCCGAACGCCGACGAAGACGAATACGGCGATGACGGAGAGTTTTTTGAAGATGATTTTGAAGACGAACCGAGAATTCACTAAACGCTATCAACCTGTTTCCGCGGCACGTTTCACCTTGGCAGACACCAAAGTGCGGTGCTGATTTTTGGAGTTTTTATGAAATTGAAAATAATATTGTTTGCCCTGTGTGCCGCTGTTTTTGCCTCACCTCTATCGGCGCAGGAAATAACGCAAAATGTAGTGAGTTTCACCACTGAGGCGAAAAAAGAGATTGAGCCGGATGTGCTGCAGGTGTCGCTTTTTTATCAGGCGGAAGGAAATAATTTAGCCGCGTTGAATAAGAACGTGACCGACAGATTGAATCAGGCGGTTCAGCTTGCCAAACGACAGGCGGTAACGGTAAAGGATAATTCTCGCAGCGTGAATGTGCGTTATAAAGACGGTAAGCAAACGGGCTGGATTGATCGCGGCGAAATTGTGCTGGAAAGCCGGAATTTTGAATTGTTGTCACAGTTGGTCGGCCAGTTGGACGGTGTATTGGCGATTGAAAACATCACCACCTCGATATCATCGGAAAAAATGGCCACGTTAGAGGAAGAATTAACGCAAACCGCGTTAGAGCAATTCAAGCGGAAAGCGGACTTGATTAAGAAAAACCTGAACATGAAGGATTATCGGATTTTAACCTTGGAATTACAGGATGTCAGCCGGGAATTACCCGCTCATTACGTACGCAGTTATCAATATGCGGCAACAGAATCCGCTGCTAACGAAGCGTTGGCGGAAACGGGAAAAGAAACGGTCAGAGCGGTAATTAATGCACGAATTGCATTACTAAATGAATAAATTAAGATACAATACTCCGATTCATTCACTATCGAAATTAAAGGAAACAACATGAAAGTAGCAAAGAATATCGTGGTCAGCATTGCATATCAGGTGCGTACAGAAGACGGCGTGCTGGTCGATGAAGCGCCGGCAAATCAGCCGTTGGAATATTTACAGGGACATCATAATTTAGTTATCGGCTTGGAAAACGCGTTAGAAGGAAAAGCGGTTGGTGATAAGTTTGAAGTACGGGTGAAACCGGAAGAAGGTTACGGCGAATACAATGAGAATATGGTGCAGCGTGTAGCCAAGGATGTATTTGTGGGCGTTGATGAGTTGGCCGTCGGCATGCGTTTTATCGCTGATACCGATTTAGGCCCTTTGCCGGTGGTGATTACCGAAGTGTCCGATGACGAAGTGGTGGTTGACGGCAACCATATGTTAGCCGGTCAGGAATTGCTGTTTAATGTGGAAGTTGTCGGTCTGCGTGAAGCGACGGCGGAGGAAATTGCGCATGGTCATATTCATTCCGATGATCATGGTCACGGCTGTTGTGGCGGGCATGATCATGAAGAAGGTCATGGTTGCGGTTGCGGTGGTCATCACCATCATCACGGGCACGATCATCATGAACACGGCGGCTGTGGCTGCAAGCACTGATTTTTGTAATCTTTACATAAACTTGACAGAATTTCACCGCACTTAAGGCTATAATAAGTGCGGTGTTTTTTTGGCGAGTTTTTTTCATTTTTTTATTCTCGCCTTTCATTTATATATTTTGTACAATGTCGGCGTTTTTTTAACCGATCAGAAATAATTTTTTTGAGATAAGTTTTTATGTCTTTTTCAGCACCGAATATTGGTTTTGTCAGTCTGGGATGTCCCAAAAATTTAGTCGATTCGGAACGAATCTTGACCGAATTGCGCAGTGATGGCTATAACATCATTCCTACCTACGAAAATGCGGATTTGGTTATCGTCAATACCTGTGGATTTATTGACAGCGCGGTACAGGAATCCTTAGAGGCAATCGGCGAGGCGTTAGCGGAAAACGGCAAGGTTATTGTGACGGGCTGCCTCGGCGCAAAAGAAAATCAGATTCGTGAAGTACACCCCAAGGTGCTTGAAATCACAGGCCCTCACAGCTATGAAGCCGTTATGCGGCATGTGCATAAATATGTGCCGAAACCCGCTTATAATCCTTATACCAGTCTGGTACCGGCACAGGGTGTGAAACTGACGCCGAAACATTACGCCTATTTGAAAATCTCCGAAGGCTGCGATCATAAATGTACTTTCTGTATTATCCCTTCATTGCGCGGCGAATTGGACAGCCGGCCGATAACGCAAGTGCTGGATGAGGCAAAACGTCTGGTGGATTCGGGGGTAAAGGAAATCTTGGTGGTATCGCAGGATACCTCGGCGTACGCCCTCGATCAGAGTAAAGAAAACCAAAATAGAACCGTGTTTTGGAACGGCATGCCGATTAAAAATAACCTCATGACCCTTTGCCGGCAGCTCGGTACTCTGGGCATTTGGATACGGTTGCATTATGTTTATCCCTATCCGCATGTGGATGATTTAATTCCGTTAATGGCGGAGGGCAAAATTCTGCCTTATCTGGATATTCCGTTACAGCACGCCAGCCCGAAAATTCTGAAAGCAATGAAACGCCCGGGCTCCGTTGAACGCGTGTTGGAACGCATTAAAAAATGGCGTGAAATCTGTCCCGAGCTGACCTTGCGTTCTACTTTTATTGTCGGTTTCCCGGGTGAGACGGAACAGGATTTCCAATTATTATTAGATTTCTTAACCGAAGCTCAGCTTGATCGGGTCGGCTGCTTTAAATTCAGCCCGGTGGAAGGGGCGACGGCAACGGATATGGCGGAACAGGTGCCAGAAGAGGTGAAAGAAGAACGCTTCCGGCGCTTTATGCAGCTACAGCAGCAGATTTCCGCCCGGCGTTTAAAACAGAAAATAGGTAAAACATTGCCGGTGATTATTGATGAGATTGACGAAGAAGGTATTGTTGCCCGTTCTATGGCGGATGCTCCGGAGATTGACGGTTTGGTCTATGTCGATAATTTAACCAACCGGATTGTAAATATCGGCGACATTATTTCCGTCACCGTTACCAATGCCGATGATTATGATTTATGGGCAACCTGTTAGCTTAACTCCAGTTTAATTTATAAGGTAAAATTATGTCTGAACAACAAAGAAACCCAAGTGTAAACGTCTTTGAAAAAGCGGTCGCCGACAAAGATTATGAATTCGCCTGCACCGAACTTTTATCCATTTTAGGTAAATTGGATTCTAATTTCGGTGAAATCCATAACATTGATATTAATTTTCCTAATCAAATCAAAGGAATGCACTTTGAAAAGGTAAAGCATTTCTGTACTCGTGTAGCTACGGCGGCAACGACTTTATTTGAAGATCCGAATCTTACCTTATCCGAAGACGGAGCGTTACGCTTCATGGTGTTGCAGCGTTGGCTCGGACTGATTTTTGCCACCTCGCCTTATATTAATGGTGATCATGTACTGCACTCTTATAATGTAAATCCGGATAAATCGGATTTAAACAATATTCATTTGCCTTCCAACGAAGACGCGTTCCGTAAATTCTGCGTATTCTATTTTCCTGAATCAAATGTCAATATCAATCTTGATACTCTCTGGGATGTCAGCAACGTCATTACCAGTTCTTTATGTTTTGCCTTGCAGTCTCCGCGTTTTATCGGTACGGCGGAAGCGTTTGGTAAACGTGGCGCCATTTTAAAATGGTTCCCTGCCAAACTGGCCACCTTGAAAAATCTTGACGGCATTCCGAGTAATATCGCGCACGATGTTTATATGCATTGTAGTTATGATATTGATGCGGACAAACATCGTGTGAAAGAAAGCCTGAATAAAGTCATTCGCCGTCATCTGCTGGCGACCGAATGGCATGATCGCGATGTACAGACTATCGGCTTTACCAACGGCAAACCGGTAATGGTGGTATTGCTGGAACATTTCCATTCGGCCCACTCGATTTACCGTACTCATTCCACTTCAATGATTGCGGCCCGTGAGCGTTTCCATTTAGTGGGGCTCGGCGGGCCGGCGGTGGATCAGAAAGGTCGGGAAGTATTTGACGAATTCTTCGAACTGAAAGGCGATAACCTTGCGCAAAAAATGGAATTTATTCGTGATATTTGCGATAAATATCAACCAGCCGTGTTCTACATGCCGAGTATCGGTATGGATTTAATTACCATTTTGTTTCTAATGCCCGTTTTGCGCCGATTCAGGTTATTGCACTCGGCCATCCGGCCACGACTCATTCAAACTTCATTGAATACGTTATCGTGGAAGATGATTATGTGGGTTCCGAAGACTGCTTCAGCGAAACCTTACTCCGCCTGCCGAAGGATGCGCTGCCGTATGTGCCGTCGGCGTTGGCTCCGAAGAAAGTCGAATACCGCTTACGTGAACATCCCGAAGTTGTGCATATCGGCATTGCTTCCACCACGATGAAATTAAACCCGTATTTCCTCATGGCGTGCCAGGCTATTCGCGATCGGGCTAAGGTAAAAGTGCATTTCCATTTCGCCATGGGACAATCTGCCGGAGTAACGCATCCGTATGTAGAACGTTTCCTTAAATCTTATTTGGGCGACGATGTGACGGCGCATGCTCATTCGCCGTATGATAAATATCTCGATATTCTGAATAACTGCGATATGATGATTAACCCGTTCCCGTTCGGCAACACTAACGGCATTATTGATATGGTCACCCTAGGGTTGGTAGGGGTTTGCAAAACAGGTCCCGAAGTACATGAACATATTGACGAAGGTCTGTTCGGTCGTCTGGGCTTGCCTGATTGGCTGGTGGCGCACACGGTTGATGAATATGTTGAACGGGCTATTCGACTGGCTGAAAATCATGAAGAACGTTTGGCGTTACGCCGCCATATTATTGAAAACAACGGATTAAAAACACTGTTTACCGGCGATCCGAGCCCGATGGGTAAAGTGCTGCTGGAAAAAGTACAGGCGTTGGACGCGTATAAAAAATCGGTGGAAAAACCGAAAAAAGCGGCGAGAAAACCTTCCGCCGGCAAAACGGCTAAACCGGCCGCTAAAAAAGCGCCAGCCAAAAAGCCCGCGGCTAAAACAGCTAAAAAGGCATAAAGCAATATGATTTAACTATAAAATCCCGTCTTGTGCGGGATTTTTTGTGATGAGTTGTTTGCAAAAGGTAAAAGTGCGGTGTCGTTTTTACGAGTTTTTTACACCGGATTCCCCGCCAGTAACGGTTCAACATCAGGCATAACGCCCCGCCACAGCTTAAAGGAATGGGCGGCCTGCCCCACCAGCATGCCGAAGCCGTCACTGAAGTTCGTCACACCAAGCTGTTTGGCAAGGGCGATAAACGGCGTGTCGCCGCCCTTAGCGTATTGCATATCGTAAACCGCCCCCGCCATACGTAGAATTTCAGGCCGGATATCGGCGGTTTTGCCCTGCAGGCCGAGGGAAGTGGCGTTAATGATCAAATCGTAGGGTTGCAGCAAAACTCCCGATAATGACACCGCACTTATGCTGCCGTGGCGGGCAAATTTCTGTGCTAATGCTTCGGCTTTTTCCGTGCTGCGGTTGGCGATTGTAATCCGTTGGCGGGCTTGCAACAGCGGCAGCAGCACACCCTTAACGGCACCGCCCGCACCGAGGATTAACAGGCGTTGATCGGGCTTGAGCCAGCCCAAACGTTCGAGATCGCTGACCAGCCCCGCCCCGTCGGTGTTGTCGGCATACAGCTTACCGTTATCCAGTTTCTTCAAGGTGTTGCACGCCTCGGCGCTGAGGGCCCGTTCGCTGTATTGGTCGGCGAATTGATAGGCCCGTTCTTTGAACGGTGCTGTAATATTGCAGCCTTTAGCCCCTTCGGCAAAAAATGCCGACAGTTGCTGTTCAAACCGTGCTTCATCACCCAGCATCGCGCCGTATTCCATCTCTTGACCGGTCTGGCGGGCGAAAATTTTGTGAATCTGCGGCGATTTGCTTTGGGCGATAGGGTTACCCCAAACGGCGTATTTATCCATAGTTAACCTCATCTTGCATGTGATGCGGTATCCAATCCTGCGACAGCAGGCTGTACACCTCAAAATCGGAAAACTCACCCGTGCTTAATAGCAGGCTTTCGCGTTCGATACCCTCCAGTTGAAAGCCCAGCCGCCGCGGAATGCCCTTACTCGGCAGATTACCCGCCGCACATTTTATCGTGACGCGATGGATATGCAGATCAAAAAAAGCATAGTTGAGCAGTCGGGCGAGCGCCTTGGTCACAATGCCCTTGCCTTGATGAAACTGCGAAATCCAATAGCCGATTTCCAGCCGCAGGTTGGCATAATCCACGTGATGAAAGCTGATCAGCCCGATCAGTTCGTCATCATAACGAATGGTGAAAACCTGCTCCAATGGCTTATCGGCGAGGGATTGAATAAAACATTCGCTGTCACTTACCTGCAGGGTGGAATAGGCGAAAGGCAGCCAACGGCCGAGATAATCCCGCTGCTGGCAAATAATATTAAAAATTGCAGCGGCGTCCTGTAATTCGATTTGTTTTAGGTTGAGATGTTCTTCAATTTGAAATGAGGACTGAATCTTCATAGTTATCCCTGACGAAAAATCTGTTGAGTGAAAATATCCCGAATTTCGGAGGGATTTGCCGCGTTGCCCACAGGCATATCCAGCACGGGAAAAAACTCGCCGAATTGACACCGCACTTCACGGGCGGAACGGCAGGGAGGCCGACCGCTGAGATTGGCGCTGGTGGACGTGATGGCAAACCCCGTCCGCCGGCACAATGCGCGTACCGCGGGATGAGGACATAACCGCACCGCAATGCTGTTAAACCGCCCGGTGAGATAGCCGGGCGTACCGGCACGGGCGGGCACCACCCAGGTGGTCGGGTGAGCGTAATATTGCTGCAGAAGCTGCCAATGCTTTGTCTGCAGCTTCGTTTGATCGATAAACGGCAGCAGCAGAGCCAAGGTCGGAGCGACCAGAATCAGCCCTTTTTCCGGCGGGCGATTTTTCAAAACTAACAATTTCAGCACCGCGCTTTCGTCGTTCGGGTTACAGCCTAAGCCGAACACCGACTCGGTGGGATAAGCGATGACCTGCCCCTGTTTTAATTGTTCGACGACTTGATTTAATTCCATCTTTTTATTTCTCTTGAACAAAACCGTGGCGACATGCCTTATTGACACAAACCAGCATGCGCCGCGTTGCCGTTTCTTTTTTGATGACGGCAAGCGGGCCGCCGCAGACAGGGCATTCCGCCAAATAAGGTTTGGTCGGCAGGGTAAATCTGCAATGAGGAAAACGGCTGCAACCGTAGAAATATTTGCCCTGCCGCCCGCGACGGGGAATCAGCTCGCCCTTACCGCATTCCGGGCAGGGAAAATGTTCTTCCGCCGCGTGTTCTTCTTCATGCACGATAAAACGGCAGGCGGGATAGTTGCTACAGCCGATAAACATACCGTAATTTCCTTGCCGAATAACTAACGGATGCCCGCATTCGGGGCAGCTTTCCGCCAATTGCTTGATAATTTTACTTTCATTCTGCGTGGTCAACGGCTTGAGATAATCGCATTTCGGATATGCCGTACAGGCGAGAAAGGGCCCTTTCCCGCCCTGTTTGATTTGTAACGCCGCGCCGCACAGCGGGCAAGTTTCTTCTCGTTTGGTATGCTGAAAGAGGCGTTCGCTCATAGTGATTTCTCGTTGAATTCGATTGGTTTGAGATTAGCAATAAAGACCTGCTTTGACAAATGAAAATTTCGTTTATACTTTAACTTGTTTGCGGTAAACGACATCCCATCCCGCCCGTTTATGGAAGCGGGCGGAGAAAAGGATGTTAATTTATAATTGCTGCGTAATATCGACGATTTAGGATGACTCCATGCCAGAACTTCAAGAATTATTAAAAAATCCGTTTTTTATCACCGCGCTTTGCCTGCTGGTGCTTTGTCTGCTTTTTATCTTTAACCTTGCCCGCCGTAAACGTGATGTGGCGGAATTGCAGCAGGATTTGCACAAGAACGCCGCCGAGTTCAACCAACTGCTGGAAAAATACGATGCGCTGACACTCGTCAAGAATCAGCTGGATCAGACGGCGATTAAGGCGCAAACCGTGGCAGAAGGGTTACAGATCAGACTGACGGAACGGGATCGGCAAATTCGAACCCTGCAGCATGAACTGGAGGAAGAACAGAGCCGCCACGGTTCAACTCAGGATAAAATGACGCTGCTGCGGGATCAATTCAACATTAAAGCTACCCAAAGCATGAATTTACAGCAACAGCTGGAACAGCAGCAACAGCGTTTACAGCAGAAAGAACAGGATATTGCCGCGCTGAATGAAAAATTCACCGCGCTCACCCGGCAGTTTACCGCTCTGCAGACCACGCTGGAAGAAAAAGAAAAACATTTTGCCGGGCAGCAGCATACCTTTGAACAAAGCAAACAGCAGTTTGCCGCCGAATTTCAGAATCTGGCGAACCGTATTTTAGAGGAAAAAAGCCAGAGTTTCAGCCAATCCAATCAGACCGCGTTAAACGCTTTACTGAAACCGTTCCGCGAACAGATTGACGGCTTTCAGAAACGGGTGAACGAAATTCATTCCGAAGCGGTGCGGGGCAACGCGGGGCTGAAGACGGAAATCAAACGCATGCTGGAGGTAAGCATGACTATGTCGCAGGAGGCGAATAATCTTACCGCGGCATTGAAAGGTGACAAGAAAACCCTCGGTAACTGGGGAGAAATGCAGTTGGAGCGCATTTTGCAGCTGGCGGGCCTGGTGAGGGATGTGCATTACGAGCCTCAGGCGCACTTTAAGGATCAGTCGGGGCGCACGAATTTCCCCGATTTTGTCGTGCATTTGCCGGAAAATAAACATTTGGTAATCGACAGCAAAATGTCGCTGGTGGCTTACGAACAGGCGGTCAATGCGGAAGACGAGGAGAGCCGCCGGAAATATTTGCAGGAACATGTGCGGGCCATTCGTCATCATATCGATGATCTATGGCGCAAGGATTATACCAACCTGATTGGTATGCGAAGCCCGAATTTCGTGCTGATGTTTGTGGCGGTAGAGCCTGCCTACATTGAAGCCTTAAAAGCGGATTTGGGGTTATTTAACTATGGCTACGAAAAAAATGTGATTTTGGTTTCACACACCACATTAATGCCGATTTTACGCACGGTGTCAAACTTATGGCGCATTGAACGCGGCAACGCCGAAGCACGGGAAATCAGCGAACGGGCGGGTGATATTTATAATCAAATCTGTCTGGTGGCGGAACGTCTTGCCAAACTGGGCGGTACGCTTTCCACCGCCAACGGCTATTACAACAGCACCGTCACCGCTCTGGTGGGTAACCGAGGCTTGGCGGGCAAGGTGGAACGTTTTAAAAATCTGTCCGCCAAAGCCAACAAAACCATGCCGCCCATCGCCCCGCTGCATACTGATTTGGAAGTGGAAAAACTGGAAGAAATCCGCCCGAATCAGAGCGATTCGACTGATTGACCGAAAGGCGTGGAGGTATGCCTTTTGATTCCCACCAAATTCACCCTTTCCATTCTTTGCGGAATTGGCTAAGGTTTGTTGGCTGTAGACCAATTGGTGTTTTGTTTCGAGCCCGATCCGTCTGCCTGTACCAATTCCGGGCCATGGGAAACGGTTATTTCGTTAAACTCGGTATTCATTCCCCGAAAACCTCACCGCGCGAGTTGGTGGAAGGTCATCAATAGCGTTTGGCGGTGGAATTCAATAATTGAACAGATAAAGGCGTTTCTTAATATAGCCTTACGTTCGGTGTCAAAGTGCGGTGCTGAAATATTGAGTTTTTCAGTATGATGCGGTGGTTGTAAACGCCTCATATAGAGAGGCGTTTGTTTTGCTAATGGATATATTGATTAATTTAATGCGTTTTTAACCTTGTCGGCAATTTCATCAAATTTTTTCTTAAGATCGTTTTTGAATTGTTCAAAATTCGCTTTGCGTTCTTGTTTACGCGCGGCTTTAAGTTTTTCTTCGGCTTGTTCTCTCAGGCTTATTTCCAGCTGCACTGCTTCATCTATTTCATGTTGAATATCAGCAGCGTCCCAGCGTACCACGGTAGTTTTAAACTGGCCGAAGAACTGATTAAGCACTGTGTCATCGGCTTCTTGTGCCAATAGCAGAATCGCCACATCGCCGTCTTTGAGTTTGCCCGCCACGGCAGCGATTAACGAACCATCTTTGAGCGCATCCGCAGATTCAACGCTGCTGCCTATCAATGCACCTGTCGAGCCGCCAAGCAGCACGCCCAAAGGGCCGCCTAACACGCCGATCAAAGCGCCGATTAAACCGCCGGTCAGCATGGCATCGGCGGATTTTACCAACGGATCGTAAGCATCAACAGGGGTTAAAATGCCGTTATTTTTCTTCACTAATACTGCTTGGGCAAGCAGTGTTTGTGTGGTTTGGCGATATACTTTCAATTCATTGAACGCCTGATAGGCTTCGCTTTCTACTTCAAATAAGCTAACAATAACATTCTGTTGCATATGATTTACCTCTTTTTTATTGTTAATTCAATGTGTTATCAATATATGCCATGATATGGCACCTGCTATTGTAACACTGTTTACTTTTTGAACCAAAGGCGCGTTGCCGATTGAGTCTTTATCGTGCCGCTTGGGGGATTGCGGTCATCATCGTGATTGATTAAAAAATATCTGCTTAAATTTGTTTATTCAGCGGCGTACAATATCCGTTGATAAAACGATTTGTAATAATGAGGAGAGTTAATATGAAAACACAAGTTAGCGTTGTGATTGGTTCCGGTTCCATCGCTCAGGCTATTGCCCGCCGGGTTAGTGCAGGTATGAATATATTATTGGCGGATATTCGCTCGGAACATGCCGCGGCAGCGGCGAAAACCTTGCGTGAGGCGGGGTTTGAATGTTCCACCGCACAGGTGGATGTGGCCGATCGCGCTTCGGTGCAGGCGTTGGCGGATCAGGCGGCGGCAATGGGCGACGTGTACCGCGTGATCAATACCGCAGGGCGTTCGCCGTCACAGGCCAGCCCGCGGGATATTCTCAAGGCGGATTTATACGGCACGGCGTTAGTGCTGGACATTTTCGGCGAAGTGATTGCCGAGGGCGGTTCGGCATTGATGACGGGTTCACAGTCGGCATTTCGCTTGGAGCCCTTAACGGCAGAACAAATCCGTGCCTTAGCCGTTACACCGACGGAAGAATTGTTGGATTTGCCGTTTGTGCAAGCCATCGATGACAGCTTGCGCGCCTACCAGATTTCCAAACGCGGTAATGCCTTGAGAGTACAGGCGCAGGCGGTGCGCTGGGGTGAACGTAAGGCACGGGTTAACTGTATCAGTCCGGGTATTATTTTTACCCCGCTTGCCTTAGATGAATTAAATAGCCCCGAACGTGGTGAATTTTACCGTAACATGCTTGCCTCGATTCCCGCCCGTCGCGGCGGTACACCCGACGAAGTAGCTGACCTCGCCGCCGTGGTAATGAACAGTGGTTACATTACCGGCAGCGATTTCCTTATCGACGGCGGAGCAACGGCGAAGTTCTGGTATGGAGCAAATTAGGTTAGTCTAAAGTGCGGTGCCGAATTTTTGTGTTTTTTGTTGTCTGACATTTCGTCGGGCAGTTAGAAATAAATTTTGTGGTATCCACTTATCCGTGCAAACATTCTTTCTAAAATATACCGATTAAAACAATGTGAAGGAGGAAAGCAACAATGCAATATGTAAAATTTGGCAACACCGGAATGGACGTTTCGCGTATTTGTCTGGGGATGATGAGCTACGGCGCGCCGGGCAGTGAAAACGGCGTGTTCCCGTGGGCAAAAACCTTTGAACAAGGCAAGGAGATGTTTAAACGCGCCATTGAGCTGGGGATTAATTATTTTGATACGGCGAACGTTTATCAAATGGGAACCAGCGAGGAAATCACCGGACGTTATATCAAAGTGTTCGGCCTGAACCGTGATGAAATCGTGGTGGCGACCAAGGTACACTTTCCGATGCGTCCTGAGCGCCCGAATGGCGGCGGTTTGTCCCGCAAGAATATTCTGACCGAAATCGATCATTCGCTTAAACGCCTGCAACTGGATTATGTCGATGTGTATCAAATCCACCGCCTCGATCACGACACGCCGATGGAAGAAATTATGGAGGCGCTGCACGATGTGGTGAAAAGCGGCAAAGCCCGTTATATCGGGGCGAGTACCTTATTTGCCTGGGAATTGGAACGGATGCAGAATATTGCCGAACGGCACGGCTGGACGAAATTTGTGTCGTTGCAGCCGCAGTACAACCTGATTTATCGTGAAGAAGAACGGGAAATTATGCCGCTGTGCCAGGATCGCAAAATGGCGGTGGTGCCGTGGAGTCCGTTGGCCGGCGGACGCACCGCCCGCCCGTGGGGCACGCAAACCGCCCGTTCGGCGATCGATACGGTATCGCCGATGGTGTGGCAGGCCACTGAAAATATCGATAAGCCCGTGGTGGATAATCTGGAGCAAATCGCCAAAAAATCGGGTTACTCCATGGCGCAATTGTCGTTGGCGTGGATGCTGTCCAAGCCTTACATTACCGCTCCGATTGTCGGCGGCACGCGGGTTGAACACATTGAAGAAGCGGTGAGTGCGCTGGAAATTAAATTAGATGATGAAATTATCCGGCAGCTGGAAGCACCGTATGTGCCCCATGTGAAAACGGGGGCGTTTTAGTTCATCCGTCAGGCTTAAAGTGCGGTGCCGAAAACGAAAGTTTTTATCCGCGGCGCTTAGCCGCACGCTACGCATAGAGAAACCGTCAATAAAAAATCCCGATACACATCGGGATTTTTCGTGAAGAAATCAGTCGTTTGACGAGAAGTCATCTACGTTATCGCTCACCACACCGGATAAGGTGTAAACACGTTTATTGGTGGAAATGCGCGAACGGTATTTCTGCCAGGTTTTTTCAAAGAAGGTGGCCGCCGGACGTTCACCGCTGCAGAAAGAAACGAATGATTTTTCTTCTTCCGTCACCGGCGCGCGTTCACCCGATTCCAATGCTTTAAACGCCTGACCATGCTGTTCGAGGACCTGCGCCTCTTTGATGGTATAGTCACCGTGGCGGGCAAAGCCGCGCGGATAGTTTTTATCGTCAAAAAAACGACGATTAACCGTAAAACTTTCAGCCATATTATCCTCTTTGTTTGTCCGTTCTAAAACTGGCAGGCATTAAACCAATTTTTTTGTTTTTTTGCAACCATTCTTATTTATTTAGCAGCGCTTTTACGGTATTTACGTAATCGTTAATGAAGTCGTCGTGGGAAAGACCTTCGGGATTCACGCGGAATTTGTTGTTAACGTAGAAATCGGGCACGCCGCGCACTTTTAATTGATCCGCAAGGTTGACCTGTTTGCTTACCAGTGCGTTCACGGCAAAACTGTTGATGCCGCCATCGTACTGCTCGGCGCTGACGCCGTTATCCAGAAAAATCTGACGGATATCCGCGGCGGATCTTAATTTGTTTTCATGCACCGCGCGGAATAACGGATCCTTCACCTTATTTTCCACGCCGAGCGCCATTGCCAGCGCCCAGGCGCGGGTTAAATCCTCCGACAGACCGCCGAGGAAATTCACATGATATTGGGTGAATTTAACCCCTTGCGGCAATGCGCTTTCCACTTTTTGCGGGATTTTATATTCCATTTCAAAAGAATAGCAATGCGGGCAGTAGAAGGAGAAAAATTCGATTACTTCAGGCTGAGCGGCGCGTTCAACCGTGGTGACTTGGTATTGTTTGCCTTCGGTTAAATCGGCGGCTTGTACATTGAACGCAGCCCATGCGGTAAGCACGGCGAAAAGCACTTTTTTCATAGTAAACCTCTTAATTAACACAATAAAATTACTTAATAATGCCGCGGGCTTTTAACAGAGCGGTTTTGAAATCTTCTTCGTAATCTTTCTTGATGCCGGGAATCGGCTCGAATTTGTCCTTGCCCGCCATTTTTAAATGATAAATGATCACTTCATCGGTGAGCTCCGCCACAGGTTTGTCAAAACCAGCCTCGTCGGCGATACGCTGTAGGATTTGCAGCAGACTTAAATCGGGTTCTTTAGACCAATAAGGTTGTAAAAGTTCCAAGACTTCGTTCAGGCGTTGACATTTCATAAAGTTTTCCTTTGTAATTTTTGCTAGAATGACGTGCGATCATACTTGAATTAACAACGGTTGACAAATGACGGAATCAATTAGTGCGGTAATTTTGGCGGGCGGTCTGGCGCGGCGTATGGCGGGGCGGGATAAAGGCCTGCAGTTGTGGCGCGGAAAACCGCTGTTTCAGCATATCTTACAACGGCTGGCGGGGCAGGTGGAGCAGATTTCCATTAACGCTAACCGCAATCGGGAAATTTATGCGCAAGCGGGCTATCCCGTGTTTTGCGATGAGCTGGCGGGATTTCAGGGGCCGTTGAGCGGCATACTGACGGCGTTAAACCGATCCACGACGGATTTTGTGCTGTTCGTGCCCTGCGATTGCCCGAATCTGCCGTTAAATCTGGTGCGGAAGCTGCAAAGTGCGGTGCTGAAACTGGGCGTTTTGATCGCTTATGCTCATGATGGCGAGCGGGACCATCCTACCTTCTGCCTGATCTCCACTCGGTTGAAAACCGCTCTGGCGGCGTATTTAGCCGGCGGCGAACGGCGGATGTTGCGCTTTATGCGGGACCATCACGCGGTGGCGGTGGATTTTTCCGAGGCAAAGGCCGCCTTTGTCAATTTAAATACCTTAGACGATCTAGCGGAAAACGCATCGGAGCGCGAATAGAATGATTGCAATGCTTGGTATTACGGGATACAGCGGCAGCGGCAAAACCACTTTGCTGGAAAAGTTAGTGTCGCTGCTGGGTCGGCTCGGCGTGCGGGTGGCGGTGATTAAGCATAGTCATCATAACGCACAGGTGGATAAAGAGGGCAAAGACAGCTGGCGGATGAAAGAAGCGGGGGCGAGCCAGGTCATTATGGCGTGCGATAAGCGCTGGGCGTTGATGACGGAAACTCCGCAGGCACCGGTGTCGTTAAGTTATTTGGCGGCGCAATTCGATCCGGAGCTGACGGATTTGATTTTAGTGGAGGGCTTTAAACAAGAGCCGATCGCAAAAATTTTATTGCACCGCCACGATATGATAAAGCCCTTGCCCGAATTGGATCATTATGTGGTCGCCCTTGCCACCGATTATACCTTACCTACCGATTTACCGCTGCTTGACATTAATCAACCGCAACGGGTGGCAGAATTTATCGTGCGGTGGATGAAGCGGAACCAGTCATAAAGTGCGGTGTCAAGAAAGAGAGTTTTTTTCATATTATGCAACAACAGAACAATTATAAATCTTTAGCCTGGATTGCCGCCACGGCATTATTCATGCAATCTCTTGATGCCACCATTCTGAACACGGCATTGCCCGCCATCGCGGCGGATTTGCACCAACCGCCGCTGGAAATGCAGCTGGCGATTATCAGCTATGCGCTGACGGTGGCGTTATTTATTCCCGTCAGCGGTTGGTTGGCGGACAAATACGGCACCTTAAGTATTTTCCGTTTGGCGGTCATTCTGTTTGTGCTGGGATCGGTGGCCTGTGCCATGTCGTCATCCCTGCCAATGCTGGTGATGTCGCGGATTCTGCAAGGTATCGGCGGTTCGATTATGATGCCGGTGGCGAGGCTGGCGATTATTCGGGTGGTGCCGAAAACGCAGCTATTGCCGGTGTGGAATATGATGGCAACCGCCGGGCTGACGGGGCCTGTGGTGGGGCCGATTCTCGGCGGCTGGCTGGTAACGCACGCCAGCTGGCACTGGATTTTCTTAATCAATATTCCGATTGGCGTGTTGGGTATCGCTCTCGCCACGCGCTATATGCCGAATGTGAGGTGGGAAACAAGCAAACTGGACTGGACGGGTTTCTGGCTGTTCGGTGGCGGGCTGGTGGGCGTCACTTTGGGGCTGGATATGATTAACGAAGCGTTTTTCACTAAATGGCAGGCATCGGCTATTGTGCTGGTAGGGGCGTTGTTCCTGATGTTTTATTGCTTTTATGCCAAGGGACGTGGCAATTCCGCCCTGGTGCCGTTGTCGCTGTTTCGGATTCGTACCTTTAGTATCGGCATGGCTGCGAATTTGCTGATTCGGTTGTCTGCCTCGGGCATTCCGTTTTTGCTGCCGTTAATGTTTCAGCTGGCGTTTCATTATCCGGCGGACAAGGCCGGGATGCTGATTGCGCCGATTGCCGCCAGTTCTATTCTGGTGAAACCGATTAGCGGCAGGATTATTATCGGATTCGGTTACAAAAATACTTTAATCGGCACCGCACTTTTGCTGAGCGTAAGTATCGGGCTGATGTCGTTCCTCAGCGACCGGACGCCGTTATGGCTGCTGATTGCCAATGTGGCGCTTTATGGCGGATGCGTATCGTTGATTTATACCGCGGTCAATACGCTGACGGTGGGGGATTTGGATAACAGTAACGCCAGCGCGGGGTCAACCATGCTCAGCGTGGTGCAGCAGGTGGGAATCGGTCTGGGGATTGCGGTGTCTTCCATTATTCTGATGATTTACCGTTATCGGATCGGCGAGTCGGGTGAACAGCTGGAACGGGCATTTTCCTATACCTATTTTACTTCTATTATATTCGGTGTGTTGTTGGTCGCCGTGTTGCTCAGATTAAAGGCCGGTGACGGAGCTCAATTACATAAAAAATAGTTATAAGAAAGATAAATTGATTATTTTTCTTTTATTCGTGTAAAGGGTATTTTAGCCTGAACTTATTCTGTTTAATTGAAAGAAAAAGGACGGCAAGATGAAATTAATCGGTAAATTCACTCTGACTGCTTTAGCCTTATCGGTTAGCGCTTTGGTTCAGGCGGCAGAGACAACTTTTGTTAATTGTACCAGCCGCTCGCCGACCGGGTTCAGCCCGGTGCTGGTGATGGACGGTGTTTCCTATAACGCCAGTTCCCAACAGGTTTATAACCGCTTGGTGGAATTTAAACGCGGCAGTGTCGAACTTGAGCCGGGATTGGCGGAGAGCTGGGAGATTAGTGATGACGGACTGACCTATATCTTCCATTTACGCAAGGGTGTGAAGTTC
The DNA here is from genome assembly GCA_032586195.1 of Pasteurellaceae bacterium LIM206. Classification (GTDB taxonomy): domain Bacteria; phylum Pseudomonadota; class Gammaproteobacteria; order Enterobacterales; family Pasteurellaceae; genus JAWHQP01. Next base: position 22,335 of record JAWHQP010000008.1, read on the forward strand.
CATTCCAGTAAAATTTTCACCCCGAGCCGGGATTTTAATGCCGATGATGTGGTGTTTTCCTTCCGGCGCCAGCTTGATCCGAATCATCCGTATCACAAGGTTTCCAGCGGTACTTATCCGTATTTTAACTCGATGAAATTCCCTGAGTTGCTGAAAGCGGTAGAGAAAGTCGATGATAACACCGTGCGGATCAGATTGAATCGTAAAGACGCGACTTTTCTTGCCAGCCTCGGCATGGATTTCATGTCTATTTATTCTGCCGAATATGCGGACAAAATGATGCAGGCAGGCAAGCCCGAAACCATTGATAAAGAGCCGATCGGGACGGGGCCGTTCGTGTTTGCGGGCTATCAGGTGGATAAGGCGGTACGTTTCCTCGCCAATAAAGATTACTGGAAGGGCAAAGCGCCGATTGATCGCTTGGTGTTCAGCATTACCCCGGATGCCACTACGCGTTATACCAAATTGCAGCAGGGCGCTTGCGATTTGATGGATTTTCCGAATACGGCGGATTTGGCGCGGATGAAAACCGATCCGAAAATTCAGCTGCAATCGCAGGAAGGGCTGAATGTTGCCTATATTGCGTTCAATACGGAAAAAGTTCCGTTTGATAATGTAAAAGTGCGTCAGGCGTTGAATTATGCGGTGGACAAGAAAACCATTATTGAGGCAGTGTATCAAGGCGCGGGCATTGCCGCCAAGAATCCGCTGCCGCCGACCATTTGGGGTTATAACGATCAAATCCAAGATTACCCTTATGACCCGGAAAAAGCCAAGGCGTTATTAGCGGAAGCAGGCTATCCGAACGGTTTTGAAACCGAATTGTGGGTGCAACCCGTAGTACGCAACTCAAACCCGAATCCGCGCCGCATGTCGGAATTGGTGCAAAACGACTGGCAGAAAATCGGGGTGAAGGCGAAATTAGTCAGCTTTGAATGGGGCGATTATATCAAACGGGCCAAAACGGGCGAACTCACCGCAGGCACCTTCGGTTGGTCGGGTGATAACGGCGATCCCGATAATTTTTTATCGCCGCTGTTAGCGAGCGTTAATGCGGGCAACACCAATTTCGCCCGCTGGAAAAACGCCGATTTTGATGCCTTGTTAAACAAAGCCATCGGCTTAACCGATCAGAATCAACGGGCGGAGCTCTATAAACAGGCTCAGGTGATAGTGAAAGAGCAAGCCCCATGGATTCCGATAGCTCATTCCATTACCTACGCGCCGTTGAGCTTACGGGTGAAAGATTATAAACAAAGCCCGTTCGGCTACACCGCGTTTTATGGGGTGAGAGTGGAATAGTTGATTATGCTTGATTCGGAATGCCGCCTGTTTGGCGGCATTTTTTATGCGGCAAAAACTCGCGAAATCAACACCGCACTTTGCGTCAGACGCTCAGTTGGTTTTCAACTTATTCCAATATTTTTCATAAATCTCGGTCGCTTCGCCTACATCTGCCTGGAATACGCCTTTGGCGACTTCGGATTCAGGCGGAAAGAGCAATGGATTATTGACTTCTTCCGGTTTTAATAAGGCTTTTACCCCTTCGTTCGGCATGGAGAAGCCCATGCGTTCAATAATGATTTTAGCGTGTTCAGGGCGCAGCATAAAATCAATGAATTTGTACGCGCCTGCCACATTGTGAGCGCTTTTTGGAATGGCATAGTTGTCCATCCAAAAAATGGCGCCTTCTTGCGGATAAATGAATTTGATGTCCGGGTTTTCTTTCGCCGCCATGTAAGCGGAACCGTTCCAAATCATACCTAAATCCACTTCGCCTTGAATATACGGCAATTCCGGCGTGTCAGAATTGAAGGTGACAACGTTCGGTATGAGCTTGGTGAGACGCTCGTAAGCGGCTTTGATGTCTTCTTCATTAGTACTGTTTGGCGATTTACCGTTCAATAACAGAGCGATATGGAACACTTCGCGTGCATCGGCGGTAAGCAGCACTTTACCTTTGTATTCAGGGTTCCATAAATCGGCCCAGCTGGTGACTTTGGCGGGGTCAATCACGGAAGCGTTCAAGCCGATTCCCGTTAAGCCGTACACATAAGGCAAAGAATATTTGTTGTTCGGGTCAAAATCCTTGTTCAGCATATTGACGGGGATTTGTTTGAAGTTTTGCAGTTTGCTGTGATCCAATGGCTGCAGCATATCTTCTTTTGCCATTTTGCTGATGTAATAACTGGACGGAAACACCAAATCGTAACCCGCTTTATCCGAGGTTAATTTTAGTTTGGAATACATTTCCTCATTGCTTTCAAAGGTGGAATAATTCACCTCGATACCCGTTTCCTTGGTGAATTCCGCGATTAAATCGGAAGGAATGTAGTCCGTCCAGTTATAAATATAGAGCTGTTCGGCGGCGAAGGTTTGGCCTGAAAAGAAAGCGGCGGCACTCACCAACAACGCTTTAATCGAACGAGTAAAAATGTTTTGCATGATTTCTGCCTCTTATAGCTAAGGTTAAGGGTGTTAAAAACGGGGCGATTATAGCACGATATAAGCCGGAATCCATTGACATATTAAGGAAGGGGAGTAAGATTCTCCCACCTTTATTAGAACAGAATGATTATGCTGAAATTTGCCCATCTGGAACATTACAAAACCTATTATTTCGATACCCGCAATCAACACTTGGAACAGCCGCCATTGACCCGGCCCGCTTCGGCGGATGTCTGTGTCGTCGGGGCGGGGTTTACCGGGCTTTCCACCGCCCTTGAGCTGGCGGAGCAAGGCAAAAGTGTTATCGTGCTGGAGGGGGCACGTATCGGCTTCGGTGCCTCGGGTCGCAGCGGCGGGCAAGCGATAAACGGTTTTGAAGACGGTATTGATGAATATGTGGCGGAACTGGGGTTGGAAACTGCCCGTAAACTGTGGAATATGTCGCTGGAAGCCATTGATATTATCGATGAGCGCGTGGCGAAATATCAGATTCAATGCGATTGGACAAAAGGCTATGCCACACTGGCGTTAAACGAACGCCGTATGGCGGATCTGATCGCGGCGGATAAAGCCAGTGAACAGACTTTCGGCTATCGGAATATGCAGCTGTGGGATAAAACCGAGCTGAAAAAGCACCTTGGCAGCGATCTTTATGTAGGCGGGTTATATGACAGCAATTCCGGGCATTTGCATCCGCTGAACTATTGTTTAGGTTTGGCAAAAGCCTGTTTGCAGCTGGGCGTGCGGATTTTCGAGCAATCGCCCGTGGTGGATATGCGGATTGGCAAAAGTAAGGTCAGCGTGCAAACCGATCAGGCGACCGTTAGTGCCGAACAGGTGGTGCTGGCGACCAATGCCTATATTGATGTACTGCCGAAAAGCATTCATCACGGCATTACCCGCAAGATTTTGCCGGTGGAAAGCTTTATTATTGCCACCGAACCGCTCGATCAGAAAACCGCGGATTCCGTGATTAACAACGGCATGTCCGTATGCGACAACAACCTGTTTTTGGATTATTACCGCTTGAGTGCGGATAATCGCCTGCTGTTCGGCAGTGATTCCAGTTCGGAATCGGATATGGTGCAGGTCATGCGGAAAAATATGCTGAGAGTTTTTCCACAGCTGGAACAGGTCAAGATTGATTACGGTTGGGGCGGTCCGATTGATATGACGATCAATTCCAAACCGCACTTCGGTCGTATTGCTCCCAATGTTTATTTTGCCCTCGGCTATTCCGGACATGGCGTAGCGCTCTCCGGCCTGGCGGGACGCCTGATTGCAGAATCCATTACGGGCAATGACGAGCGTTTCCGGGTATTTGAGGGACTGAAAATTCCGTCAGTATATGGCGGTCGTTGGGTAAAAAAAATGGCGACGGCGATTGGTATGCGCTATTACAAATTCCTGGATAAATATAAATAATGAACCCCCCTCGGCCGTTTGAGCGAGGGGAGAAAAACCTACTAATTTTCGCAGAGAGAAGTGAATGGCGAATTATTTCTTGCGATTATCCAACGACCACGCTCCTGCTCCCGCAAACACGAAGTATAGGAATACAACGGAATACAGCAAGGCAAGCTCACCGCCGTTGGCGATCGGGAAGAAGAGATTGCCTTTATCTGCGGCATGCATAAAGAAATAGGCATATGCCATCTGACCCGAGAGTAAAAACGCCGCCGGACGGGTAAACCAGCCGATAATCAACAAAATTCCGCCGACAATTTCGATCACGCCGCCTATGCCGTACAAGGACAGTAACGGCACCGCGCCATTGCCGCCCGTCATGGAGACGGGAAACTCAAAGAATTTCGAGGTGCCGTGCAATAAAAACATATAGCTTGCGACAATGCGTAGAAAAGCTAAAACATAGGGGCTGTATTGTTCTAATTTGTTCATCATGTTCTCCTGTTGTTGAGGTAGCATTATAGATATTTTGTATTTGTTAATAAACCGTGATTTTATTGAAATATTGTCAATATAAAGGAAAAACTAAAAATAGTGGAAAAGTGCGGTGCTGAAATTTTGAGTTTTGCATAAAACCGTGAGCAGAATTGCCCACGGTTGATATGAAAGCTTATCGGGCTAAATATCCCGTTTAGTCCATTCTGCCGTTTTGCCTTTGACCGGCGGCAGCCATGGGCTGTTATCTTGGCACATCGCCCATAGACGTGACGGAATGCCGTAATGATCAGCCTTGGCAGGATCGAGGCAGTCCACAATCTCGCTTTCCCGACCGACGGCGATCAAATGAGCAATGGTCGGGTTGAGCATCACCGTTTTGCCTAAGGCGATAAATTCCGCCCAGCCCGTTTGATAAGCCGCTAATATTTGTTCAGCCGTGAACAGATTACCCACGCCGATCAGCGGCAGCTTACCTTCCAAGCGTTCGTGGATTAACTGCATTCTGGTGAGATGAGGATCCGCGCCGCGACGGACTTTCTTGTAGAAATCCCACAGTGAGACGTGCACATACTGCAACGGTTTTTGTTTGAGCGCGTCGATCAGCGCAAAAGTGTCTTCCATGGTCAAACCCAATTCTTCCGGCTCTTCCGGTGAAAAACGATAGCCGATAATAAATTCGGGCTTATTGGCTTTTTGTTTTGCCGCCACCACCGCATCAATTACCGCTAACGGGAAGCGCATCCGTTTTTCTCGGCTGCCACCCCACTCATCGGTACGGCGATTGCTGTGGCCGGAGTAAAATTGCTGGATTAAATAATTGTTCGCTCCGTGAATTTCCACCCCGTCAAAGCCTGCCCGAATGGCTAAATCGGCGGCATTGCCGAAAGCTTGGATGAGTTGTTCGATTTCGCTTACGGTTAACTCGCGCGCGCCGGTTTCCGCGTCGGCGCTCGGGGCCACTTTGTCCTTGCCGTTAAGTAATTCGGCGATAGCCAGTTTACCGCCATGATGAATCTGCAAAATGGCTTTTGCGCCCTGAGTTTTAATTAACGCGGCGGTTTCCTTGAGGCTCGGCAGTTGCGCCGTATAAATCGCTTCAGGTTGCCCTTCAAAGGCTTTCCCTTCCGGCGAAACCAGGGTCGCGGCAAGTATAAACAAGCCGATGTCCTGAGCCCGATTAGACAAAAAGGTACGTTCTTCTTCGCTTAACGTACCATCCGGGTTAGACGAAAAATGTGTCATTGGGGCCACCGCTAAGCGGTTTTTCACTTCCACCTGATTGTTTAGTGTATAAGGGGTAAATAATGGAGTAAATTTTGGATTCATAATGTTTTCCTTTTGTATGTTATGGAAAAAATAACGCGTTACTCTAACATAACAGTAAACTCTTGCTTGATATTTTGCATGGAAACAAGGGTACGAAAACGTTTGATATTACTGGATTCAAAAAAGAGTTTCTGGGTTAAACCTTCATACTCGCCCATATCTCTGACATTAAAAATCAAGAGAAAATCAAATTCTCCCGTCACATAGTAAATCTGCTGAATCTGAGGGCATTTGGTAAAACGTTTTTTTGCCTCCGTGACTAAATCCAACCGCTCGTTTGATAGAGATACCTCGGTAATGACGGTGATTGGTCGCCCTACTTGGGCTGAATCAATGATAGAAACACTGTTTTTTATAATACCTTCCTTTTCCATTGCCGCAATTCTTCGATTAATCGCGGACGGCGATAAATTAATCTGATCCGCCAGATCCCGCTGCGAGATACGGTTGTCCTTTTGTAGTACCGCAAGAATTTTTTTATCAAAAAAATCAAGTTTCATACTGTGATCCCTATCACATTTTGCAACATTGTTGCATTTTTGACTGTAAAAAAGCCTCGATGTTGCAAATTGCAACATCATTTTACCGCTTTCACCATCTTGAGTGCTGATAATATCAATGTCACCTAATAAATGAAAAAACTTTATTTGCAGAGGTAGAGAAAATGAATGACGCGGTTTTATATCAGTTCAATGTAATGAAAAAAACACAAGGGGACGGTGCGGATTTGTCCTTAGTCGGAAAAGATATCGCACGGCAAGTGCATCAATTTCATCAGAAGTTTAATAATTACGCGGAAACCCCTTTGCTTTCGTTGCCGTATTTAAGCCGAAAACTAGGGCTGAAATCAATCTATGTGAAGAATGAAGGCGAACGGTTCGGGCTGAATGCCTTCAAAGGATTGGGCGGCTCTTTCGCGGTTGGTAAATATTTAACCAAAAAATTAAATCTCGATATTCATACTCTGACTTTTGAACAGCTCAACATACCGGAAATAAAAGCCAAAATCGGCGATATTACTTTTGTGACGGCAACCGACGGTAATCATGGCCGCGGAGTAGCGTGGGCGACACAGCAACTGGGATTAAAAGCCATTGTCTTCATGCCGAAAGGTTCTTCCGAAATACGGGCGGAAAATATTCGCCGGCATGGAGCGGAATGTACGATTACCGAGCTGAATTATGATGATACGGTACGTTTAGCCAGTCGATTAGCTACAGAAAACGGTTGGGTTTTGTTTCAGGATACGGCGTGGGACGGTTATGAAGAAATTCCGACCTGGATTATGCAAGGTTATTTAACCTTAGCATATGAAATCACCCGACAACTGCCGGAGCCTCCAACCCATCTTATTTTGCAGGCCGGAGTAGGTTCATTTGCCGGGGCCATCATGGGTTATTTTGCCCAGCAATTAAACCATAAGTTAAAGATTATCGTCGTCGAACCTCATCAAGCGAATTGCCTGTACAGATCAGCCCGTGTCGCCGATGGCAAGCCGCATATGGTTACGGGGGATATGCGTACCATTATGGCAGGCCTTGCCTGCGGTGAACCGAATACGGTGAGCTGGCCGATTATTCGTGATTACGCCGATGTTTTTATTTCCGCGGATGATCAACTGGCCGCGAACGGTATGCGTATCGCCGCCGCGCCGAGACCGAATACGGATCCTGCATTTATTTCCGGCGAGTCGGGCGCTATTGGGTTAGGGCTATTGTATGAATTGACATCCAAAGCCGATTATCAACATTTAAGCCAACAACTGGGTTTGGATAAAGAGGCTTGTGTCTTGCTGGTGAGTACGGAAGGAGATACCTCATCGGATATTTATGAAGAAATTGTATGGCGTGGTCGTAATAAGTAAATGGACGCTATTATAAAACGGAGAATACATTATGTTAGATAATATCTTGGCGTTTTTTGAGTTCTTGTGGGGTGGGTCATTATTTAGTTTGCTTATTGGAGTAGGATTGTATTAAGTTTATTTACATTCTATTTAGGAACTTTTATCAAATATCGAACATCTATTAATTATCTTTTTGGCAATAAATTAGAACAAGTAATTAAATGGCTTTATTTTATTCCGCCAATTATTGCTGTAAATATGGAAATTCCAGTTATTTGGTTAATGGGGAATATTGTCGTTGGTTTTCTTGTATTGCCTAATGTTATTGCATTATTCTCACTAAGAAAAGATTTTCTTGATGAATACAATAAATTTAAAATCAATGTTATTAAATAATGCATAATGTAATTAATTCAGATAAATCACCTGTGATGATTGGGCTATATATCTATGGGGTATATTCAGGTAATATGATGTTAACCTGCAAATATGTCAATGTTTAATAATGTAAAAGCTAGTATTGAACAAGCTGTGCGGTAACTAATATTATAAAAACAATTGTGTTTTTAAAAGATTTGGCAAATTTCGTATTACTTAGTGAGGAACACAACGCCTTTTACAGAATATGGTACGGATCATTTTTGGTTCATTCTTGTGTAGAAGCCATTCGGTTACCCAAAGAGGTAGGTATTGAAGTTGAAGTGATTGCAGTACGAACATAATTGCCAAACCGCGGTGCTGATTTGCCGAGTTTTGAAAATTCACGATTTCAGCACCGCACTTTGGTTTCATTCCGTCTGAGCCAACATTTCCTCAAGCTGCTCCTGTGCGCTTAACCATTCGCTTTCTATCTGTTCCAGCGCTTTTTTCACGCTGACCTGCTCTGCCAGCAGTGTGGTGAGTTTTTCTTTATTTGCGGCACTGTAAAGTTCGTTGTCACTTAACTGTAATTCGATCTGTGTCAGTTGATTCGACAGAGTGTCCATTTCGCTTTCATACCGGGTAATCTTTTTGCGTAACGGGGCGGTCTGCTGGCGTAGTGCTGCTTCGCGCCGTTTTTGTTCTTTGCGGCCGACGTTGTTGTGTTCACTGTCCGCATTGACAAAATCTGCGTTTTTCAGCACCGCAGTTTTACTGCTCTGTTGAGCATTCAATTCATTCAGCCATTTGGCGTAATCGTCTAAATCACCTTTGAAGGGTTCCACTTTTTTATCGTGTACCAGATAAAATTCTTCCACCGTATTGCGCAATAAATGGCGATCGTGCGAGACTACCACCAATGATCCTTGATAATCCACCAGTGCTTCGGTAAGGGCTTGCCGCATATCCATATCCAAGTGGTTGGTCGGTTCGTCCAATAGCAGTAAATTCGGGCGTTGCCATACAATCAACGCCAGCACGAGACGGGCTTTTTCGCCGCCGGAGAAAAGTTTGACGGGGTCTTTCACTTTATCGCCGTGGAACGCAAAGCTGCCGAGATAGTTGCGCAGTTCCTGCTCCGTTTGATGGGGGGCGAGTTTCTGCAAGTGCCATAACGCACTTTCCTCCGCCCGCAATGTATCAAGCTGATGCTGGGCAAAGTAGCCGAGCTGTACGCCCTTGGCAAGCTGCACTATGCCCGAACGAGCCGGTAATTCACCTGCCAACAGTTTTATCAGGGTTGATTTACCCGCGCCGTTCTTACCCAGCAGACCGATGCGCGAACCCGGTACGAGGTTGAGTTTTATTTGCGCAAGAACTTCCACCGCTTTTTCATCTTCGCCATAGCCCGCACTAGCTTTATCGATCATTACCAGCGGGTTAGGCAGGGAAAGCGGTTCGCGGAAACTGAACGTGAAAGGGTTGTCCACATGGGCGGGCGCAATCAGTTCCATGCGTTCAAGGGCTTTCACGCGGCTTTGGGCTTGTTTTGCCTTGGTGGCTTTTGCTTTGAAACGATCAATATATTTCTGCAAGTGAGCGATTTTATCCTGCTGCCGGCGGTAAAGTGCGGTTTGCTGTGAGAGTTTTTCGGCACGTTGCAGTTCAAAAGAAGAATAATCACCCGTGTATTCGTTGAGTTTTTGATGCTCGATATGCAGAATTTTATTTACGATAGGATCGAGGAAATCGCGGTCATGCGAAATTAACACCAGTGTACCCTGATATTGCACCAACCAGCGTTCCAACCAGATTACGGCATCCAGATCCAAGTGATTGGTTGGTTCGTCCAGCAGCAATAAATCCGATGGGCACAGCAGGGCTTGCGCCAGATTCAACCGCATACGCCAACCGCCGGAGAAAGATTTCACCGGCTGCTGCAATTCCTGCTGAGAAAAGCCCAAACCGTGCAAGAGAGCAGAGGCGCGGGATTGGATTGTCCAGGCATCAATGGTATCAAGTTGTCCGTGAATGCGGGCGATAGCGTTGCCGTCATTACGAGTGTTGGCGATATCAAGTTCTTGCTGCAAACGGCAGTATTCACGATCGCCCTGAATCACATAATCCACGGCGGAAATATCAAGCGCGGGCGTTTCCTGATTCACCCAAGATACTGCCCAGTTGGCCGGATAGCTGACTTCGCCGCCTTCGGGCGACAGTTCCTTTTTCAACAAAGCAAATAATGAGGATTTACCGCAGCCGTTTTTACCCACTAAGCCGACCTTCTGTTTCGGATTAATGCTGGCATTGGCTTCTTCAAGTAATAGGTTAAGACCGCGTTTTAATGTTAAATTTGAAAAAAAGATCATGATTCAGAAAAAAATATGCAATTAAATATGTTTTTTATTATACACTAAAGCGCGTTTAGCTTATTTTTCTTTATTAATTAGTGAGTTCGTCATGTTTGATTCTTTAATTGTGCAATTTGTGGTGCTGTGGGCGGTTATCGACCCTATCGGTTCTATTCCCGTCTATTTATCAAAAACCTCAGGGCTGAGAGTAGAAGATCGCCGTAAAGTAGCGTTGAAAGCGGTGGTCATTGCAGCGGCAATTTTATTATTCTTTCTTGTTGCCGGACAGATTCTGTTTGAAACCATGCAAATACCGCTGTCAGCCTTCCAGATTGCCGGCGGCTTGGTACTGTTTTTGTTTGCACTGACCATGATTTTCGGCGAAGGTAAGCCTGAACATGAAATGAAAATGAAGACAAATCTGAATGATCTTGCGGTCTATCCGCTTGCGGTGCCGTCCATTGCTTCACCCGGCGCGATGATGGCGATTGTACTGCTGACGGATAATCATCGCTTCAGTTTCGGCGATCAGGCGCTTACTACATTAATTATGCTTTTGGTATTAGTGATTACCTACGGTTTATTTTTAATCGCGAACCAAATTCAACGTTTAATCGGCAGCACCGGAGCGGCGGTTATCAGCCGTGTGATGGGGCTGATTCTCTGTGCCGTCGCGGTAAATAACGTGCTGGTGGGAATTCGGGATTTCTTTACTCTGTAATCGAAATTAAAACGGAATGTTTTTATTTGCCGAGTCGCTCCAGGCAGTAAAAACGGTCTAAAACATTACGCTGCCATTGTTTGTTATCTAGATACCATCGTACGGTTTTACGCATACCTGATTCAAAGGTTTCTTGTGGCTGCCAAACTAGTTCCCGGCTAATTTTGGTAGCATTAATAGCATAGCGGGCATCATGACCTGGACGGTCTTTCACATAAGTGATTAAATCCTCGTATTTTTCCACGCCGATGGGTTTATTCGGTGCGAGCTCTTCCAACAAGGCACAAATAGTTTTTACCACCTCAATATTAGTTTTTTCGTTGTGGCCTCCGATATTGTAAGTTTCGCCGATTTTACCTTCTGTTACAACTTTATAAAGTGCGTGAGCATGATCTTCTACAAATAACCAGTCACGAATTTGCATACCATTGCCGTAAACAGGTAATTTTTTACCTTCCATGGCGTTTAAAATCGTTAATGGAATCAATTTTTCTGGGAACTGGAACGGACCGTAGTTATTTGAACAGTTGGTGATAATTGTTGGTAAGCCGTAAGTTCGCCGCCACGCTCGCACCAAGTGATCACTGGAAGCTTTCGAAGCGGAGTAAGGGCTAGAAGGAGCATAAGGTGTGGTTTCGGTAGACAAATCGTTTGTATCATGTAGATCACCATAGACCTCATCGGTAGAAATGTGGTGAAAACGAAATATCGTTTTTTTCTTATTAGCAAGAGTATTCCAATAATGACGGGCTGCCTCTAATAAAGTGTAAGTTCCAACTATATTAGTTGCGATGAACACCGCAGGAGCATCAATGGATCGATCCACATGACTTTCCGCCGCCAGATGCATAACCGCGTCAGGTCGATATTTGGCAAATATGCGATCCAATGCCACACGATCGCAAATGTCTACCTGTTCAAAAACATAGCGAGCATTGTTTGCGACAGACGCTAGAGACTCAAGATTACCCGCATAAGTTAGTTTATCTACGTTGATAACACTGTCTTGCGTATCATTAAGGATATGGCGGATCGTTGCAGAACCGATAAAACCGGCTCCTCCCGTGATAAGAAATTTTTTAAGCATGATTAATATCTTAGAAAAATATTTATTCTAACCGAAGCGAATCCACATTACTTCTGTGATTTGTTGTAATACTGATAGGCATCGTCGATATTGGCGAAGGAAAGCATATGCCCTTCTTCTAAGACTAACGCATTATCACAATATTCCCGAATGGCGGAAGGACTATGGGATACTAATATAATGGAACGATCCTTGCGTTTTTCAAACAGTTCATATTTACATTTGGCACTAAAGCGGGAATCGCCTACCGCAATAACTTCGTCAATTAAGTAGCAATCGAATTCAACCGAAAGTGATAACGCGAAGGCAAGGCGGGCTTTCATCCCCGAAGAATATTTTTTCACCGGTTCGTACAGGTAATCCCCTAATTCGGAGAAATCTTCAGTGAATGCTTTTACGTAATTAATATCCACGCCGTAGATACGACAAATAAAGCGTAGGTTATCCATGCCCGTCAGACTGCCCTGAAATGCGCCGGAGAATGCTAATGGCCATGAAATGCTCATTTCCCGTTGAATCTGACCCGAAGTAGGGGCCTCCACACCACTGATTAAACGAATCAGCGTTGATTTACCCGCACCGTTTCGGCCAAGGATACCGATTTTTTCCCCTTTAGCCAGTTGAAAATTGATATCTTGCAATACCGTTTTTCGCCCGTTGCGGGTATCGTAACATTTACTCACATTTTCAACTCGGATCATGACGGTTCAACTCCATGACTAAGTTTTCTAATCATAAGTAAACCAAGCAGAATCAACGCTAAATCTGTTACAACGATAAACCAAGGTGACTCATAGGTAGTGACGGTTAAACCGAAGTAGCCGTGACGGAACATTTCCGAACCGTGAATCATCGGAATCATTAAGGCATAATGTTGTACTGCCGCCGGTAACGAATGCACGAAGAAAAATGCACCAGACAGAGGGACCATGATAAAACTCAATGTTCCCCAAAGGCGGCCAAAAAATTCAACATGATATGCAATATAGCAAATAATCATACCTAATCCGAAAGCAAAAATTGCCATCAGTACCCAACCGATTACCATATAAAAGATATCATTAGGCATATCAATCCAGCCTAATAAAAACATGAGCAGCATTAATACGATTTGGGCTATGGTAGCTCCCGCAACTTCTAACAGTGCGCGGGAAATAATGGTATCCAAGACACGTACGTTGCGGTGATAAAGCAAACTGATATTCGCCGAAATCGAACCGATACAGCGGTTTGATACATTACGCCACATCATCGCTAATGGATAACCGGTAATGGTAAAAGCAACGATATTCAAGGTGGAATAGCGATCTGCGCGCAGGAATTTCCACATTAAGGTAATAAGTAATGTCATCATCAAGGGTTCGACAAATAACCACAAAAAGCCAATATTGTTGCGTCCGTAGCGGGTAATGATTTCGCGCAGCAGTAACGCGTTAATTACCCGCCCCTGGATAACAAAAGAACGTTTTAATGTCGTTTGATCACCGTATTTCATCAGTTCTTATGCTCTCTTACGCTGGCTAATAACAGACTTAAAATGCCATATAACATTAAGCCGATAAAGAATGTGGCCAAAATATTATATAAACGATAGGGTTCTAAAGCCAAGTCGGGTTCACTCGGTTCTCCGATAACCTCTAAATAAAGCTGCTGGCGCTCCGCTTCACTACGGGTGTTCTGCAGCGTTGACATGGCTGTGGTTAATTGCTGTTGTGCTAAAGTGTTATCCAGCATTAAACGTTGATATTCCGCGGCTTGATTGGTAATAGAAGAGTCCGCGCCACCTAAAATTAACTGAATCTGATTATTAATTTCTTTTTTCAAACTGGCTTCACGGGTTTTTAAGGTTCTCACCTGCGGGTTATTTGGCGTGATAGCTTGAATCTGTGCCAGCTGGGATTGAACGGAAATTAACTCGGCTTGCAGTTGTGAAATTAAATTTTGCTGTATCTCGGATTGCGATTTTACATCGAAAATTTTATTCTCAACCCGGTAGTTGCTTAAGGCAAGTGCGGTGTCGGTAACGCGAGTTTCCGCTTCCTTAACCGCTTGTTCAGCAAAAGCGATGGTGTCTTTGCTGGCCCGTTCGTTTAGGCGGTTTATCAGAGATTCACCGAATTTTAATAGCTCGCGGTTAATTTTCTGGCTGTCTTCGGCGTTAAAGCTGCGGATACGTAAGGTTGCGATACCGGAGACCGAATCAATGCTCACACTTTCTTTGGTCTGAAAGTATTGGTAGAAGGCTTCCTGTTCGGAATTAAAGCCAAGTGGGTCAAAACGGCTGAACAAGTCGCCTTTGTCTTCATAAAACGCTCTCATCGGCAGAACTTCCTGCAGCTGGGTCAGCGCATTACGCGAACGCATAAATTCCTGAACGGTATAGGTGTCGTCATTGGAACGAGCCATACCGAACCCCTGCAATAATGCTCCCACACCGCTCAGCGTTTGCTGATTCTGAGACGAACGAACCACAAAGCTTGATTCGGAAATATAGACATCCGAGGCAATCAACGTGAAATAAATCAGTGAAAATGCCGTTGGAATAATCACGGTAATTAATCGTAAGAAATTCGTTTTTTTCGCTTTCTTACCTAAATTGGAATTTTTTAATTTAGTTACCAATGCTAAGGTCTTTGCCATGTTATGTCCTCTAATAATTACGAACAGTACCTGTTGTACTGGTAACCGGCGAAACGAATGAGAAGATGATTCTCAGGAATTTCTGGAATTCAGCCAACGGTGCATTAGAAACATATACAATGTCTTTGTTTTGTAACGGGAAACGCTGTAACCAGAACATGGATTTTGCATCCAGCAGGTTCAGACGATATACCACGGGGATGTCCATACCTTTTGTGTATCCTCTGTTTTTCCATTTTGCCTGATCCGCCAAGTTCATCTGCTCAAAAGGAATATAACGGAAGACAAATACGCCTTTCGGATCGGAACGGGTATCAATCAAGCCGCCCATACGACCGATTCCTTCGGCCAAACTCAACCCTTTGGCGGAAAAACGAATTTCCTGGTTGTTATTTACCGCACCGAGTGCCGTAAAGCTAAGAGGGCTGTTTAACAACGTTAATACATCGCCGGAACGTAAGGCGATATTTTCCGATGGATCTGCAGTTAATTTTTCCAATGCCATGGTTTTTACCGCATTGCCGCGGGCTAATTGCACGGAGACGTCACGTAAGTCTTCCGTGGTTCCGCCCACTGCGGCAACGGCGTCTAATACCCGTTCACCGCCGGAAGTCAGCGGCATGCGAATGCTATTGCCCTGACGTAACACAGTCACGTTGGCGGAATTGTTTTTCACCAGGCGGACCATTGCCTGCGGTTTATTCGCCATATGGCTAAGCCCGTTGACAATCACAGATTGGATTTGCTCAGGCGTTCTTCCTTTTACTGTAATGGCACCTAAAAACGGTACCGTAATTTTACCGTTTTTCGATACCATTTGTTCCGGCAGTTTCGTGAGTTGTGAATTACCGCTGCCGTTATCTTCCACTACGCTGCCGAACAATACCGCCGGCGGAGCTTCCCAAATCATAATATCAAGGGTATCACCGACTTCCACCGTGCCCGCATAGTTAGAGCCTGAGTTACCGGCCGGTAGAGTACGGAAAGATTGCGATTGATTTTTTTCGAATAATCCATTAACTACCTGATCATTTACCTCAACAATATCGACTGTGGGCACAGCCTGTTTGTTATCTTGTTGTTGTTCCATGATCTTACTTTGGCTAGGGCCTGATGTAGGCAAAGATTGACAGCCCACTAAAGCAAGGCTGATAAGTGTAATAGTGAGTTTTTTCATGAAATTTACGTCAATTTAACTAAAATCAGGCTGTATTCTAGCCTGTTGTCGTCATTAACGCAAAATTTTGTCTTAATGTTAGCTTCCGTTTGGATATGTTATGGAGGAAAATCGGCCATAAAAAGAATGATAATTGAATAACTTACGGCAGGATCACCCGATTATAAAAATTACCGTTAATATGGGTTTTATTCAGATGAAATAAACGATAAGCGCGGAATAGATCAGGATCCGGTGCAGTAGGATTACACCAGAAATCATTCAGATTGCCCTGGTAGGTGAGCCCTTTAATATCATAATTTGCCCGCCCGAGCGTGATGGTCGGCATGCCGTGCAGCAGTGCGGAAATACCACTGGTACTGTTTAGCGTAACTATTCCTTTACCGTGTCGTAGAAAAACAGGCATGGGCACATCATGTATGTAGAAAACGCGGCCTTTTAATGCAGGATAACGCCGAATACAGGCGGCGATCACATCGCTGTAATCAATAAATCCGCGGTCCATGGGATGATGTTTGACGATCAGATTACAATGAGCCGGGGCAAAACGGGCAAAAGATTCCAGTACCTTTGCCAGAAAAGCGCCCACGGAAGCAAAATCACTGTGTACACGTACCTGAGTGTCATCATATACTTGTAACGGCACAATAAAAAACTCACCGAATTTGCCTTGTTCCACTTTTCTGGCAAAGCGGGAATCCTGAAACCAGTAACCTAGGCGCTTAATGCCTGAGACGACCCACAGTTTAATGTAATAACCTAAGCTTAAAATGCGGTGGTGGGCGTAATTCGGATATTTTGACTTACGCCAATTTGCCGCACAATAATATTTAGTCGCAATTTTAGCCAATGGACAGAACCCCATCGCCACTTTTTGCGGTATGGGCGGTTCCGAAAGTGCGGTGTTGTTTTTCAGAGTTTTGTAGAATTCGGCATCGCGTGGCAACGGTGAGTAGTCATTTACGCCCCATTTTTCAAAGGTGATGTAATCCGGACGGAAGTAACCTTCTTCAAACACCCAAAAGCTCATGCCTTGTTGTTCGGCAAGCTGTTTGGCAATTTTATGATAAGAGCGGTTATCACCGAAGCAGACAATGGCTTGAATATGGTGTTGTTGACAGAATTGGGTTAAGAATGCCGGAAAATGCGCGAGGTCATCACGGTAAGCAACTGTGTTTGCCAGTGTTTGTGGATAAAAAAATTCGTCGCCGCCATTGAAGTTCAGTTTAAATACGGTTTTCTGCCGTCGGGTGAGCCAATGAGAAAATTCACGAAAGAAAGTTCCGATAGGACCTTGCAATAATAAAATGCGTTCGGCAGATTGAAGTAGCTCACTCAAATAATGCACCATGGGTAACAAAATCCTTACAGAAGACCGGTGTTAGTGGGAAGCCATTATACCGACAGTAAATTTAATTCTCTAACAGAATTAAGTAAAGAACGGTAGTATTTTTGTAAAGTAAAGCAAATGTGTAAAAACTCGTCAAAATAGCACCGCACTTTCGTTTTATAATCTTAACTGTGAAACAGGTATAAACGTATTTATGCCGTTAATGCATTATATAAATGTATGATTTTATTGCATTGTTTTTTAAGCCAGTTTTGTTTGATTCGTATTTTCTGACTTTTTTCTCGCTGATCCCGCAGCACTTCAATAGCCCGTTCCGGACTAATAATCTGGCGGGAGACCGGATCGATATATTGAGGATAATAAATTAATGTGCCGGCGATTAATTCCTGCAGGCTGAGTTTTCGTGTCCGCCGCGGGATATTCAGGGTATCGGTGGTTAATCCCCAGCCGGCATAGAACGGCAGTCCGTAGCAATAGACTTTTTTGCCGCGTAATAACGCCTCAAAACCCGCCAGTGAAGTCATGGTATGCACTTCATCCACTGCTAAAATACAGTCTAAGATATTAATCCGTTCCACAATTTCATCAGCGTATTGTCGTGCGATATGCGTGGGAATATCGCCGATACGATTACCGCTGATGATATCAGGATGCGGTTTATACACAATATAGGCATGCGGATTGTTTTTGCGTACCTGTTGCAGCAAGGCAAGGTTGGTTGATAGCTCAGGCGAACCGAAGCGAATGGAAGCGTCATCTTCCACCTGCCCCGTCACCAGCAAGGCGAGTTTCTCCTGCGTGTTGAGCCGAAACCGGCTTTCGCCTACATTGTATTTACCGATATGTTGCGTCACCAACGCCTGCCGCAAGGCTTCGGCCCGATTTAAATCTTGAGGCGAAAACTGCTGCTCATTTAAAATTTGCTCAAGGCGGGAACGGGTCTGCGGATTAAAGTAAATGCCCAAATCGTCAATTACTAATGAAAGCGGAGCAACCAAATTGGAACCTAAACCTACTGAACGGATAAAGCCGTCCTCCATGCGTAACACGGGAATATGACGCTGATCGGCAATATCAAGAGCAGCGGCCTTCCCGTTGCCCCATAACAGTAAACGGGCTCCTTGCGGCAGTTTGGCAGGCAATTTTCGGGCCTGCGATACAAAATGCAGGCGACAACCCGGCAATTGGAAAAAAGGTTTAATGACTGCGCGTTTCCACAGCGACATGCCGATACAGTATAAATCGCCGGCCAAACGCCGATTAAGCCGGGTGGTATGGGCTAAGTAATCAATCACATCAAGAATGGAACCGCGCTTTTGCGTGTTCGGATTTAAATAGCGGCTGTATTGTAAATAGGCGCAGGCAAATAATTGAGGCAAAGTGCGGTGTGATCTGCGCGAGTTTTGTCGCAATTGAACTATCGCGCTGTGGCGATCATCTGTCAGCCCCCAGCCTGCATACCACGGCACGCCGAAGGTGACGACGGGTTTACCGACTAGCAAGGCTTCAAAACCTAACTGCGAGGTTACGCAATAAACTTTTTCCACCTGTTCCAGTAAGGCGATCGGATTCACCTCATCACCGAAAAAATGTAAGTCTTCTCTGCCAACTAATTGATTAAAATAACCTTTTTTCTTGCCTGACAAGACATCAGGATGAATTTTCACCCAGATTTCCGCTTGCGGATTTTCAGCGATAGCACAACTGAGCATTCGCGCAAAGGTTTGTTCATCCGCCTGCCCGTAACGCACCGCCATGTCGCCGAAGGTTTGATCAACAACCAGCACAATCGGTTTGGCGGTGGCCGGTATTGCCTGCCGTACCGTATGATTGTATTTGGAAAGCTGATACCGGCAAATCAACTTCATCGCCAATTCCGCTTGGTTAAGTTCGTTTTCAGTAAGATCAGCGGCTAAAATCAACCGTTCCAAACGGGATGGACGAGTGGTATCGTAATAAATACCGATATCATCATAAACCAAAGATAACGGCGGGTAGCCGTTCACTCCCAATCCGAGTGAGCGAAGAAAGCCGTCTTCAAGAAAAAGTGGGTTTATCCCACATTTTTGAGCGATGTTTACACGAAAGTAATGCTTTCTTCCCCAAATAAGAAAACAAGTTTTTTCGTAATTATCTAAAAAAACGAAGAGTTGATGACGTTGGCGAAAAAGTCCTAATGTAGAAAAAAACATTATTCTTACAAATTTTTTATTACTATATGAAAAATACTCATTTTTTTTGATAAATAGTCTGATAAATTTTCTCTAAAAATTGTTTCCAAGTAAAGTTATTTAGTACAAAATCTGCCCCTGCTTTTGCCATTTCTAAATCTTGTTTAGAGGGCCCAAATTTCAGTCGAGCTAGAACGTCTTCGGCTTCTTCTTGATTATGTACAATATGGCAATAATCTTTAAATAGAATTTCCATTGCTAAACTTGGCGTGGAAACTAAAATACCACCGCAAGCTAAAATTTCTACCACGCGACGAGAAAACATTGATGGGGAATCTTCAATCGTATTTACATTTAATGAAACCAAATATTGTCGATAAACATCTGCTGTATGTAAATAATCAATCGAAGGTTGTACGTTTAAATTAAATTGCTCTGCAGGGTAGCGATAATTTGACGACTTCCGATCTGAATTGCGATCAAAAACCGTGACTGGCATTCCCACATTTTTTGCCGCAGAAAATAATGTTTCTTGCCACATACGGCGGCGATCATGAATATGGCTACTGTAACTACCGATGAAATTGGCTTCATAGCGTTTAAACGAAAAACCCTTAAAATGATGGATATTAGGCTGAATTGGAAACATTGCCACATCTACTATAGTGGTTTCAGGCAGCAAAGAACGGTATTTTTTGATACAGTTTTCGTCTACAGTGAACACATAATCAAACAGCTTTGCCGAATCAATAAAACGATCAAAATGCACATCGTCTTCTTTGTTCCAAAACGCGGTTGGCACGCCTAAGTCCTTGGCTTGCTCCACCAAACGGCAGAGAGCATTGTTATTGCGTCGAGGTACGTTGGGATAGCTGGCGATTTTATATTTCCAACGGTTATTTTCACCTTGCCATGCTGATTCTACAAGCAGTATATCTGCTTGTTTTAATGCTCGGTGTTGCAGAAACTCAAAACGAGCTGAAACAAGCTCAACAGCAGGTTCAAGACTTAATGCTGAACGGGTTAGATCGTCTGAAATTAAGTAGATGTTGGTTTTGTTCATTCTTTTAATACTGCTTTTTAATGCTTTGTTTGCTTCGATCAAGCGGTATTGGTGTTTAGTTTCCAAAATAATACCATCCAGATCGAACGAACTGTTTTCATATTGCTTTGTGAAACAGCACTGCTTTTCCCAAGTTTGTTTAACCCACAACGATAATGACATAAAAACTATAGTGTTTAGTTTGATAGTTTTTGCTGTTATCAGTAGTTATTAGCAATTTTCTAATAACTGAATTTTATCTAACTTATGCTTAGAAAATGTTTTTGAGATGATAACTGATGGTTGGTATTTTCATAGCGCAAGGTTCGACTGTCATCTTTTGCGACAATTACACATTTTCATCTTTCTTAGTATATACTGTCATTGTCTGTAACAGCAATAAAATTAAGATATTCTACTGCGGATGAACGTAGTTTAGCAGTAAGATTCTTCGGTAATAACTCAAGTGAGTTAGTCATTTTTAATTTTCCATTTGTTATTTCCCAGTAGCAATTTTTTATAATTTAGCCGCACGGTATAGCTTTAGACTTTAGAGTATTTGGGGGCGTAGGTTATAAGCTGTTTTAGCTAAGTGCTGATTTAATCATCGGAAATGCGACTGGGTGCAAACATGAATCAACAGCAAAACTATCAATGAAGCTCTTAATGCGCTTATTACCATCTATTCGTTCAGATACATCATTGCTACCGTGATTAACTAAATACATTACTCCTGAATAATTAGATTCAAAAACTTTTCTACCATTTCACGAGCAATGTTAGGAAAACTAACATGATTCACTAAGGAGTTAAAGTAGCTTTTTTCATTTATATTTTCAGATAAGTCTCTTTTAAATACTTTTGAAATAAATGAACTTCCGCAATTTCGATAGAATAATTTATCCACACCATTTAAAAATGCTAGTTTTTGTCGCTTAAAATCAAACGCATATCCGCTCATTAAGGCAACGTCATCAATGCTTGGGTCGTGATGGAAAATATTTGAAATATTCTCGATAAATTCGGGATGAATAATATCATCTGCATCCATCTGCATAACAATTCTGAACTCATCTTCTTTTAATAACCGGTTAATATAACTACCTGTATAGCGTTTTTTACCCAACTTATCCGCCATGAACTGTGATTGTTCTGTAGGAGTTGGAAAAGGGACAGTTAAAAATACAATATCTTTATAATAATCCTGATTTAAAAAATCAGGTTTCTCATGCCCAGCAATAACTATCAGAAAATCCTGTTTTGTTTGTGCAAAAATAGAATCTATAGTTACTTTCAGACGGTGAGACACATTGTCCCAGTCTTTGGTAGATTGCTTACTACGTAAAGGAATAGAAAAAATCATAATGACCTCTTAAGTTTAAACTCTAGTGATGTTTTCAGCTAAACCATCACCAACAAAAATACTTTTCTCAATAAAAAAGTTATTATCTACCTGCCAAGTATGCAAACTAATATCAGCAGAACGATATACAATAAAATTAAATGGATCTGTGACATACATTCTGATTTTAGTTTTCTTGGCTTGTTCCAAAATATTGGAATCTTCACCACGATTTAAATTGCCAAATTTTAGGCTGTTCAATGCTTTTCGAGTAAATACCAATGTCGCGCCTGTTAAAAAATCGGTTTCGATATGGCGACTTCCTTTGTAACGGACAAAAGTTTTATTTTCTTTTTCAAAATACATAAAAATCTCTTTTTTACCTACAATCCCATAATCACCAAATTTAAACGGGAGTAACATATCTTGTAGATAATTTGGAAAATAGAAATCGTCATCATCAAACTTAGCAACATACTCTCCTTCAGATAGTTCTATGCTTTGATTAAGGCGTTTTCCTAAGGTATCGTCGCTATTATTTTGGATAATATGAATATGTTGAAACTGCTTACCGCTCTTTTCCAATTTTTGTTTTAATTCTTCACATTGCTGTTCGGAGTATTCTTGAGTAATTATAATAATTTCAACATTTGGATAAACTTGCTTTGATACATTTTCCACAATACGGTCAATAAATTGTGGGCGTCTAGTTGCCATTACAATACTTGCTAATGGATTCTCAAATTGAATATTTTTACCCATTACATTTGCAATTTGAATTGCTCGATGTTCATAGGTATGTTTAAGCATAACTTCACGATAACCTAAATGAGATAATCGCAACCATTCCCACTCGTTTTCAAGTAGACGTTTTGCAATTTTATTTGCTTCTTTGGCATTTTTGGCTACTTGAACGATGCCTTTAAATTGCTTATCAATTGCCATAGATGGTGTAGAAATAACCGGTGTACCGCAAGCTAAAAGCTCGTAAACTCGTCTTGACATCATTGTTGGCGAATCGGTAATAGTGTTCACATTTAAGAAAATCTTAAAACGTTTATATACTTCTACAATTTCTCTAAATGGTACAGCAGGGCGGATAAAACGACGGTATTTACGTGGATATGAATAACGTTCATTGCCTGTTTGCGACATACGGTCATAAATTGCACCGTTAAATTTAATAATAGTAGGTAATAATGCGTCCATTTGTCTTTTACGATCATCGTGTCCGACACCATAATAAGAACCTGCAAAACAAATGTTTTCCATTTCTGATCTAAAACGGTTAGCAGGATTACAGATATTGATATTAGCCGCAAAAAGCAAGGGTTCGACTTTGGCGTTTGGTACATCACGACGATAGTCTGCAACTTTATTGCTGTCAGTGGTAAAAATCACATCACATTTGGAAGAAATCGGCAAAAACTTCTCATAATGCATTGGATCTTCTTTATTCCAAAAAATAATTGGTAATGCTCTATTTTTAGCAGTATCCAATGCTTTTAATAAATTTTGAGCATTTTGATGTTGGAGGTTTGGGGATGTAAACGCATATTCCCACGCACCAAAATTACCTTTCCAACAACTTTCAATGAAGAGTCCGAGTGAGGTAGAGCTTTGGATTTGCTTTTCAAATGTAGTTTTATTTAATTGAAATAGTCTAAATTCGCTGTCAAACGAAGTGTGTGAAATTTCATCTAAGATAGAAATAAATTTTATGCCATACTGCTTCTTAAAGTGTCCATCCACTTTGGGATAGTTAGAAACTGCCAGTTTAACTTGCGGTTTTTGCTTGGTTATAGATTTTCTGATTTTGGCAAATTGGTAAATGTCCCACAGATCCATCGGTAAAGTAAAGAAATTTCTAAACGATTTCATCGAATGGATCAAGGTATAACCTAGTTTAAATGAAATTGTATTTTCTACTTGTTCCTTGGTTTGTTTGAGTTTTTGTTGGTTAGCTTTAAGCTCGGTTTCTTTCTTTTTATAGCTGCCATCTAAAATATCATATTTGGCTTGTAACACTTTTAACTGCTTAGACAAGTTATAAACTTGTGATTCATAAGTCTTTATACTCGCACTATATTGATGCTTCAAATCAGAGTATAACGTATTGGTTTCGTTAATAGAAGTCAAATACGATTGCAATAAGGTTTGTTGAGCTTCTATTTTTTCAACCAGTTCATTAATTGATGTTTGTGATACTACTTCTATTTCCGATAGAGAAGTTGGCTGAATAGTGTTTTGTCGAATCAAAGTATCAGCAGTTATTGGTCTATTTTTCCGTTTTTTAGATAATTTAGCCATTTTATTTTCCAGACATCTTTTTATTATTTATATCAGATAAAGTATTGCTGTGTATAAAGAATAATTTTGGATTACAACAATAAACTGTGTTATCTAATTTCTATAAAATTTAAAAATTCAGGCAGGTAATAAATACCTACCTCATATTTTAATTATAAACTCCCTTCGTATCCACTACTTTGATATTTTGTGGTAGATTTTGAAGAGCCTTAAATTCCTTATGATCAACCAGTAACACAACAACATCAA
This sequence comes from Pasteurellaceae bacterium LIM206, assembly GCA_032586195.1. Lineage (GTDB taxonomy): Bacteria > Pseudomonadota > Gammaproteobacteria > Enterobacterales > Pasteurellaceae > JAWHQP01. The sequence continues at coordinate 46,661 of JAWHQP010000008.1, forward strand.
CCGTTGCTAATGCTGTGGTCAAATCAACCAATTGAATCCCTTTCTCTTGCAATTTTGCAGGCAGGTGTTGAATGTTCGGTTCAACTGCAAAAATTTGATTTGGATATTTTTCTGCAAGCTTTGTGGTAATTTTGACCGCTGGGCTTTCACGTAGATCATCAATATCCGGTTTAAAAGCAAGCCCTAAACAGGCAATTTTTATGTCTGTAAGCGATTTAGCGGAATTTTCTGTTAGACTGTCTAACAGCAGGTGATTAACTTTGTTAATCACCCAATCAGGTTTACTGTCATTAACGAGACGTGCGGTGTGGATTAAACGTGCGAGGCTTGGTGTTTTATTGACAATAAACCAAGGATCAACCGCAATGCAATGTCCACCGACACCACATCCGGGTTGAAGGATATTGACACGAGGGTGACGATTAGCAAGTGCGATAAGTTCCCAAACATTAATATTTAGTTTGTCACAGATAATGGATAATTCGTTCGCAAAAGCAATATTGACATCTCGGAACGAGTTTTCGGTAAGTTTGCACATTTCAGCGGTGCGAGCATTAGTAATAATACAATCACCTTTGACGAAAACTTTGTATAAATCTGTTGCGGCTTTGGCACATTTTAGGGTCATTCCACCGATAATACGGTCATTTTCAATTAATTCACGCATTACTCGCCCCGGTAACACACGTTCTGGACAGTGGGCAATACGAATATCTGAATTTTCGCCTGCATTTTGTGGGAAGGTTAAATCGGGGCGGGCTTTTGCAAGCCATTGTGCCATTTGTTCTGTTGCTCCCACTGGTGAGGTGCTTTCTAAAATAATGAGATTGCCTTTTTCTAGAACGGGAGCAATCGCTTTGCAGGCTGCTTCAATATAGCTTAAGTCAGGTTCGTGATCGTTCCCCTTAAATGGTGTTGGCACTGCAATCAGAAAAGCTTGTGCCGGTTCAGGTGTGGTGGTGGCACGTAGCTTTTGTTGTTTAACACATTGTTGCACTGCAATATCTAAATCTGGCTCAACGATGTGAATTTTGCCTTGATTGATGGTATTCACCGCATGTTGGTTTACATCTACACCGATAACGGTTATACCATGTTGTGCAAATACGGTCGCCGTTGGCAAGCCGATGTAACCTAAGCCGATAACTGAAATGGTATGATAATGATGCATATCTTTCCTCAAATGTTAATTTTTAAAAACAGAAATAATTTTTTTAACCGCTGTGCCGTCGCCATATGGGTTATGAGCAGTCGCCATTTTCTGATAAGCGACGGGGTTAGTTAATAGTTCGTTGACGGCCTTGATGATTTGTTGACTATCTGTGCCAACGAGTTTTACCGTACCGGCAGTAACGGCTTCCGGACGTTCGGTGGTGTCTCGCATAACTAGCACAGGTTTACCTAGCGATGGAGCCTCTTCTTGAATACCACCAGAATCCGTTAAAATTAAATAAGATTCTCTCATTAAGTAAACAAAAGCGAGATAGTCTTGCGGTTCGATAAGGTGAGTATTCGTTTGATGGCGTAATAGTCGATTAACCGGTTCACGCACATTTGGATTAAGATGCACAGGATATACGAATTGTATATCCGGATGTTGTTGCGCCAATTGTTGTAACGCCTTACAAATATTTTCAAATCCTTGCCCGAAGTTTTCACGGCGATGCCCTGTAATTAGAATGGTTCTGCCTTGTGAAAGAAATGGAAATTGTTGGTTGAACTTAGTTAACAACATGTCGTTCGCATCCAATTTTTTGCATGCAAGGAAAAGTGCGTCGATCACAGTATTTCCGGTTATGTGAATGAATTTCTCGTCGATATCTTCTGCGAGCAAATTTTGCTTAGTACTTTGTGTTGGTGCAAAATGATATTTTGCTAATGTACCGGTTAGCTTGCGGTTTCCCTCTTCCGGAAACGGTGAATAAAGATTGTGTGTGCGTAAACCTGCTTCAACGTGAGCAATATCAATACGATTATAGTATGCCGCAAGTGATGTTGCCAGAGTTGTAGCTGTGTCGCCGTGAACAAAAACAGTTGTAGGCTGGTATTCATCAAAAATAGGTTGAAGTTTGGTGAGAATATTAGATGTAATAGAAGAAAGTGTTTGCTTTTCACTCATTAGATTTAAATCATAATCAGGTGTAATCTCAAACAGCTCTAACACTTGATCTAACATTTGACGGTGTTGTCCTGTAACACAAACACGAAAATCAATATTAGCTTCTTTAAATCCGTTAATTAATGGTGCTATTTTAATCGCCTCAGGGCGTGTGCCAAAAACAATTAGGAATCTTTGTGTATTCATAAAAAATCTATTAATTATTAACTACTTACATAAAGTCCGCATATCATACACATACAACAACATTCTTGTCTATTAATCAGGGTGATTACAAACTCTGAATGAAATGTGATTGAAATATTGTGTATCGTAGAAAGGGCTCTTTAAATTAATTAAATTGCTGCAGATTACTAATTAATAACCCGCTTCATTTCTTTAAACAAGCTTTGTGATTATACTATAACATCATCTCAAAATGTAATAATATTTACTGTGCCACCCCATACAACCTATACCCCACCATCCCTGCTTCTTTTTCCTTCAATAGTATCCAGTTAGAGGGTATATTTAGAGATTTGTTCCGCTCCGTTTCCACATATACCAACGCGTTGGGCTTGAGCCAACGGTATTGGGCGAGTAGATTGATGGCTTGTTCAGCCAGGTCAAAATGGAATGGCGGGTCGAGGAATACCACGTCAAAGTGCGGTGTCGAATTTTCGAGTTTTGCGGTTTTTAGGTAGTCCAGGCTGTTTTGATTAATGATTTCAGCCCGCGTGCCGTCGCAGTTGAGGGTTTGCAGATTGCGTTTAAGCTGTGTTGCCACAGTTTTATCCAGCTCCAGAAAGGTGACGTGCTTGGCTTGACGGGATAATGCCTCAAAACCGAGTGAGCCGCTGCCGGCGAAGCAATCCAGGCATTGCGCGTCGACAATATAAGGCATAAGCCAATTAAACAGGGTTTCTTTTACCCGATCGCCCGTCGGGCGCAGTCCTTCGGATTGCAGCACGGGCAATTTTCGCCCGCGCCAACGACCGCCGATAATCCGTACCTCGCCTTTGTTGTTGCGATTCTGCGTGAATGTGGCTTGCTTACTGTATTTTTTCATAGAGGATTTAAAAATAGATGTTACACTATACAAATTTTACGGCGTAGTGTAACAAATTTAATAAAATGAGAGCAATGTATGGCGGATGAAAAGAAAAAAGGTGGGTTTTGGTCATGGTTAGGACGGAACAGAAAACAAGAACAGGATAACCGGAATACGCCGGCCGAATCTGCTGTGAGCGAAAAAAATGAAGAAATCCTTGATGAAATTGAGGAGAAATTAGAGGATTCCGCTGAATCCGTGCTGGAACCAAGCTCGTCGGAAGCAGACGAAACGACAGTCACAGCGGAAGAACATTTATCGCAAGAAACTGACTCCATTTCACCTGAAGAGCCGCCGATTGAGCTACAAAGTGCGGTGTCGTCCGCGGCAGTTTTGTCCGAACCTGAGGTTTCCAGATCTGAAGTGGCGGAGCCAGAACGTCACGACATTTCCGTTCCGGTAGAAACCCAAGAAAAACCAAGTCGGGCAGGTTTTTTCAGCCGTTTGATGCAGGGTTTGCTGAAAACCAAGCAGAATATCGGAGCGGGTTTCCGCAGTTTGTTTGCAGGCAAAAAAATTGATGATGAACTGTTTGAGGAGCTTGAAGAACAGTTGCTGATTGCCGATGTCGGTGTGCCGACCACCGGCAAAATCATCAATAATCTTACTCAACATGCCAGCCGTGCACAATTGAAAGAAGCGGATCTGCTTTATCAACAGCTCAAGCAGGAAATGGCGGATATTTTAAAGCCGGTGGAACAGCCGCTGGTGATTGACGACACAAAAAAACCTTATGTTATTCTGATGGTAGGGGTAAACGGCGTGGGTAAAACCACGACTATCGGCAAGCTGGCCCGTCAGTTCCGCCAGCAAGGCAAATCGGTGATGTTGGCGGCCGGTGATACTTTCCGTGCGGCGGCGGTGGAGCAGCTGCAGGTGTGGGGTGAGCGTAATCATATTCCTGTGATTGCCCAAAGCACCGGTTCGGATTCCGCCTCGGTAATTTTTGATGCGATGCAGTCGGCGGCCGCCCGCAATATTGATATTCTGATTGCGGACACCGCCGGACGGTTGCAGAATAAAAATAATCTGATGGACGAACTGAAGAAAATCGTGCGGGTGATGAAAAAATACGATGAAACCGCGCCGCATGAGATTATGCTGACCCTAGACGCGGGCACGGGGCAAAATGCCGTCAGTCAGGCCAAACTGTTTAACGAGGCCGTGGGTTTGACCGGGATCAGCCTGACCAAACTGGACGGCACCGCCAAGGGTGGTGTGATTTTTGCCATCGCGGATCAGTTTAATCTGCCGATTCGCTATATCGGCGTGGGCGAAAAAATCGAGGATTTGCGGGAATTCCATGCCGAAGAATTTATTGAAGCATTATTTACCCAGGAAGAGAACGCTTAAAGTGCGGTGCTGAAAATTTGAGTTTTTGAACGTCGGTTTCGCTGATGGTGCCCGAGATAGCATCGCATTGGCGACGGGGTATAATTTTCGGCGTTTTTTGCTTTAATACGGCATATTTCAATTGATATAAAATATTACAGAGAACAAAAATGATACGTTTTGCAGATGTCAGTAAGGCCTATTTAGGCGGAAAGCCGGCTCTTCAAGGGCTGACTTTTCATTTGCCCGTGGGTAGTATGACTTATTTAACCGGGCATTCGGGAGCGGGGAAAAGCACGCTGTTGAAGTTAATTATGGGCATGGAACGTGCCAACGGCGGGCAAATTTGGTTTAACGGTCACGATATTACCCGTTTGTCGCATTACGAAATCCCGTTTTTACGTCGTCAGATCGGTATGGTGCACCAGGATTATCGCTTGTTGCCGGATCGTTGCGTGGTGGATAATGTAGCGTTGCCGCTGATTATCGCGGGTTTTCACCCGAAAGAGGCGGAAAAATATGCATTGGCGTCCCTTGATCGCGTCGGCTTGCGCGATCGCGCCAATCATTTGCCGGCCACCTTATCGGGCGGGGAGCAGCAACGGGTGGATATTGCCCGAGCCGTGGTGCATAAACCGCAATTATTGTTGGCGGATGAACCGACAGGTAATCTTGATGATGAACTCTCTTTGGGCATTTTCGGTCTGTTTGAGGAGTTTAATCGCCAGGGAATGACCGTGTTAGTGGCGACCCACGACATAAATTTAATTCAACAAAAACCGAAACCTTGCCTCGTGTTGGAGCAAGGGCATTTACGCTAAGGAGAACCGCATGGCCAGTCGTTTTAGCGCGCCGTTCTGGGTGCAGATGTACTATGTGTTACGCTCGGTATGGCAGGATTTGGTGAAGAAAAAATATGGCACGCTGCTGACTGTGCTGGTGATTGCCGTGTCCTTAACCGTACCGACGGTAAGTTTTTTGCTGTGGAAAAACACGCATAAGGCAGCCACCGAGTTTTATCCGGAAAGCGATATCACCGTGTATTTACACAAAAATCTCAGCGAAGATGATGCCAATGCGGTGGTGGAGAAAATCCGTCAGCAGGAGGGTATCGAAAGCCTGAATTATATTTCCCGTCAGCAAAGTTTGAAGGATTTCAAATCCTGGTCGGGCTTTGGCGAAGAATTGGATATTTTGGATGATAACCCGCTGCCTGCGGTGGTGATGATCACGCCGACTAAAGCCTATCAGGAATCCGGCAAGCGGGAGGAACTGCGCGCTAATCTGGATAAAATCAAAGGCGTGCAGGAAGTGCGGCTGGATAATAATTGGATGGAAAAACTCACCGCTCTGACCTGGCTTATCGCGCATGTGGCGATTTTTTGTGCGGTGCTGATGACCCTGGCGGTATGTCTTGTTATCGGCAACAGCATTCGTTCCGATGTGTACAGCAGCCAGGCCAATATTGAAGTGATGAAATTATTGGGGGCCACCGATCAATTTATCCTGCGTCCTTATCTTTACACGGGCATTATTTACGGCTTGCTCGGCGGCTTTTTTGCCAGTTTCTTCAGCAGTCTGCTGATCGGTTATTTCACCAGCGCGGTGAAATACGTCACCGATATTTTTGCCGTGCAGTTTGAATTGTACGGTTTAGGCGTGGGCGAATTTCTCTTCTTAATGGTGATTTGTGCCGTAGTGGGTTATGTCTCCGCCTGGATCTCCGCCACTCGGCATATCCGTATATTGGAGAAGAAAGCCTGGCGTTAGGCCGCGAAAATCTTTTTGAACGCCCTGATGGAGGTCAGGGTTAAGCATATATCGGCCCCTTCGGGGGCAAATCACTTAATCCGACCATATCTTAAACCCGTTGCGATCGAAAACCGTACGGATCAGCGCTTGGTTGCAAAATACCCGTAAATCCGTTCTAACGCTTTATTTCTCAGTTCGTCCCGTTCAAACAGGATTTCGTGTTTAGCATTAACGATCTCTTCCACCTCGGCGTGCGGGAAAAGTGCGGTGAGATGTTTTAGAGTTTTGTTGTTGACAATTTTTTCTTGTGCGGAATAGAGAACCAGCACCGGCGTTTCTACTTGAGGTATCACTTTCGGCAGGCCTTTAATCGCATGCAGGCACACATGCACCCAGCGGAATGTGGGGCCGCCGAGATGAAGTTCGGGATGATTGCGGTTAATACGGTTCATCCATTTCATGCGGGTTTTGCAGAAGCTCAGCTCATTCTGCCTGAGATTGGCCGGGTGATAGCCTTCTTTACCGAATACATAACGTTCTCCTTGCCCGAACAGCAGCATTAAACCGATAATAATCTGATCACAAATCGGATGCTTCAACGGCATGCCGAAAAAAGGAGCGGACAGCACCGCACTTGTTATGCGGTGATCGTAACGAGCCAAATAATAGGTACTGATTAAACCGCCCATGGAATGGCTGACAATATGTTGGGTTTGATATGGATGCTGCGCCTGAATGCGGTTGATCAGGCTTGCCATATCGTCCATATAAAAACGGAATTCATCGATGTAGCTTTTTTCATGATCCGAAACCAACCGCTGGGAATAGCCTTGCCCGCGATGGTCAAAGGCGAGTACATCATAGCCTTGCCGGTAAAAATCAAAAGCGACTTCCGTCCACTTTAATATATTCTCGGCGCGCCCGTTCACCAGAATGACCAGTTTATCCGTAGGCGCGCTATGAGTAAAATGCCGATAGGCGATTCGGCAGCCTTTTCTGCCCGGTAGGTACTGCAGCGGGAAGCGTTGTGCAAAAGGCATTAGCTCGGTTAAAGCAAATTGAGTGAAAAAGGGTTCTCGTTGCATCATATTGTCTGTGTTTCGGGGAAAACAAAAGTGCGGTGAGATAAACCGCACTTTTTTCGGAATGGTAAACGCTTAAATCAAGCCACTAATTGTTTGAGGATACGGCGTACCGGTTCCGCCGCCCCCCATAATAATTGATCGCCTACGGTGAAAGCTGCCAGATATTCCGGGCCCATTGCCAATTTGCGTAAACGGCCGACCGGCACGCTTAATGTGCCTGTCACTTTGGCCGGGGTGAGTTCGCGTAGGGTGGTTTCCTTATCGTTCGGAATCACTTTCACCCATTCGTTGTGCGATGCCAAAATCCGCTCGATTTCTTCCAACGGGATGTCGCGTTTCAATTTAATGGTAAACGCCTGGCTGTGGCAGCGTAATGCACCGATACGCACGCATAAGCCGTCCACCGCAATCGGATTGTCGCTTAATCCGAGAATTTTATTGGTTTCCGCGTAACCTTTCCATTCTTCTTTGGTTTGACCGCTTGGCAGTAGTTTGTCAATCCACGGAATGAGGCTTCCCGCTAATGCCGCACCGAAATTGTCGGTCGGGAAGTCATCGGCGCGCATACGCGCGGTGACTTTGCGTTCGATATCTAAAATAGAGGAAGCGGGGTTTTTTAATTCGGTCGCAACGGCATCTTCCAGCAGGCCCATTTGTGATACAAGTTCACGCATATTTTTGGCACCCGCGCCGGAAGCCGCCTGATAGGTGGCGACAGAAATCCATTCCACCAGATCATGTTCAAATAAACCGCCGAGCGCCATCAGCATTAAGCTGACGGTACAATTACCGCCGACAAAGGTTTTGATCCCGTTTTTCAAGCTCTCGGAAATTACGTGCTGGTTGACCGGATCTAACACGATAATCGCATCTTTTTCCATGCGTAACGCGGAAGCGGCGTCCACCCAGTAGCCGTTCCAGCCCATGGCTTTTAATTTAGGATAAATTTCATTGGTGTAATCGCCGCCCTGGCAAGTGACGACAATGTCTAATTTTTTTAATTCTTCAACGTCGAAAGCGTCTTTCAAATTACCCGCGTCTTTGCCGCCGAACTGCGGGGCCGCCTGACCTGCCTGAGAAGTAGTGAAGAAAACAGGATTAATATTGGCGAAATCTTTTTCCTGTTCCATGCGATCCATTAAAACTGAACCGACCATACCGCGCCAACCGATAAAACCGACATTTTTCATATTGCATTTTCCTTAGTGTTAATTGTGTTTGTTTCAGTTAATTAATTACAAGATCGATTCAACAAAATCAAGTGTTTTTACCAAATTTTGGCAAGATTTATGCCGTCGGCATAATAACGATGGATTTCGTGTAACCTTACGGGACGAAAAAATTCGCCGAAACAGCACCGCACTTTATAGGTTGTTCATGTTCCGGTCTGGTGATGAAACGGTGATTGCCGGCGGCAGCCGTCGATTCGATCCTCTGCTTTGATGAAAATAGGGCAAGGCCACTAAGGCTGAATTTATTGCTTCTTGACATCCACGCCCAACACCTCGGGAATACTTTTCAGGGTGAAATAGAGTTGCTGAAGCGTCGGATTGTCTTCCACGTCGCAAGGAATGATAAGTTTAATTTCACCGTTATACAGATCCTGAATTTCCATTTCGTCAATTTTTTCCTGTTGTTGTAAGAAAATATCCATGATTTTGTGCATGGCATCCGTATTACTCAAATGCACCACAAAGATCATATCCATATCTTTCTCGCGTATGCGATTGTGAGCCAGTTTCATCACGATAGGGCTGAGACGGATGGCGACCAGAATCATCAGGGTGGCAATCACGGCTTCAAAGAAGAAGCCGGCGCCCGTGGCGATACCGATACCCGCCGCCGCCCAAATAATCGCGGCGGTGGTCAAGCCGGAGATAGCGTCATTGTTTTTACGCAGGATTACCCCCGCTCCGAGGAAACCGATGCCGCTGATAACCTGTGCGGCCAGGCGCATCGGATCGGTGCGGATATTATCGGAAATGCCGGCATAATATTCCGCCGATTGAATGGAGACTACCGTCAGAATGCAGGTGGTAATCGCAATAATAACGCAGGTTTTCACGCCCACGGGCTTGTGTTTCAATTCCCGTTCCAGCCCGATAAACGCCCCCAGCAGCATGGCGACACAGATTTTCATTAAAATCATCATCTGCGGAGTGCGGATAAATTCCTGCAAAAATTGTGTTAGGTCTTCCATATGATTAAATTAATTTTTTGAGTTGATACAAATACGCTAATGCCTGTTTCGGACTGAGATCGTCCGGATCCAATTTTTCTAACATTTCCAGCACCGCACTTTTGCCGTCGTCTTCCGCCATCAGTGCCAGTTCGCCCTGAGCCTGATTGATGGCGCGCAGATCCTGAATTTTTTGATCACCGTTAAGCTGGGACAGTTTTTCCAGCTGTGCCAGTTTCTGTTTCGCCAGTTTGATGACCGACTGCGGCACCCCCGCCAGAGCGGCCACGGCTAAACCGTAGCTTTTACTTGCCGCGCCCTCCTGTACGGCGTGCATAAAAGCGATAGTATCGTTATGTTCCAGAGCGTCCAAATGCACATTGGCGGAACCCGCCAGCTGTTCGGGCAACACGGTGAGTTCAAAATAATGGGTGGCGAACAAGGTGAGCGAGCGTAATTTTTTGCCCAGCCATTCCGCGCAGGCCCATGCTAGCGATAAGCCGTCGTAGGTGGAAGTGCCGCGGCCGATTTCATCAATCAGCACCAGACTGTTGGCGGTGGCCTGATGCAGGATATTTGCCATTTCGGTCATTTCCACCATAAAGGTAGAACGTCCGGAGGCAAGATCGTCGGAGGCGCCGATGCGGGTGAAAATACGGTCAATCGGCCCGATCACGGCACGTTCCGCCGGCACGAAACTGCCGATGTACGCCATCAGGGTGATTAAGGCGGTCTGCCGCATATAAGTGCTTTTACCACCCATGTTCGGGCCGGTGATAATCAGCAAATGACGCTGTGAATGTAAGCTCACTGGATTGGCGATGAAAGGGTCTTTCAGTACCTGCTCCACCACAGGATGGCGACCGTTTTCAATATGCACGCCGATTTCCTCGCTGAAGCTCGGGGCGACATAATTCAGGCTGACGGCCCGTTCCGCCAGATTGGTTAATACGTCCAGTTCCGCCAAGGTCTGACTCGCCAGCTGCAACGCTCCTAAATGCGGCAACAGTTGGTCAAAAATTTCCTCATACAATTGCTTTTCTAACGCCAGCGCCGCCCCCTTGGCCTTCAATACCTTGTCCTCGTAGGTTTTCAGTTCGGGGATAATATAGCGTTCGGCGTTTTTCAGGGTTTGGCGGCGAACATAATGGATCGGGGCTTTATGAGCCTGCCCTTGGCTGATTTGAATATAGTAGCGTGCACGGCGTTAAAGCCTACTTTGAGGGTATCGATACCCGTCGCTTCGCGTTCACGGATTTCGAGATTTTCCAGATATTGGGTCGCCCCGTCCGACAGCGAACGCCATTCGTCCAATTCCGCGTTATAGCCGGCGGCAATCACTCCGCCGTCACGAATGAGCAGCGGCGGCGAGTCGATAATGGCTCGCTGCAGCAGCTCGCACAGCTCGTCGAATTCACCAAGGCCGGCTAAAAGTGCGGTGCTGTTTTTCAGAGTTTTGATAATTTGTCGAATCGCGGGAATTTGTTCCAGAGCGACACGTAAACGGGTTAAATCCCGCGGACGGGCCGTGCGTAACGCCACCCGGGCAAGAATTCGTTCCATATCGCCCGTCTGCTGCAAATGCGGCTGTAAATCGGCGATTAACGGCATCACGTCCTGAATGATTTGCTGGCGACGCTGCAATTTTTCCGTTTGACGGATCGGTTGGTGAATCCAGCGTTTCAACAGGCGGCTGCCCATCGGTGTTACACATTTATCCAGCACGGACGCGAGGGTATTTTCCGCACCGCCCGCCAGATTCTGGGTCAGTTCAAGATTGCGGCGGGTGGCGGCATCCAATTGAATATTTTCATTATTTTGCAGTAGGGTAATGCTTTGAATATGCGGCAGAGCGGTACGTTGAGTTTCCTGCGCATATTGCAGCAAACAGCCCGCCGCGCATAGACCGTAGAGGGCCTTTTCCACCCCGAAGCCACGCAGATCTTTGGTGCCGAACTGACGATTCAGCAGTTGGATTGCGGTGCTAAGTTCAAATTCCCAGATAGGGCGACGGCGTAAGCCTTTGCAATGCTCAATCAATGTCATTTGGGCGAAATCTTCGCAGTACAGCAATTCCGCAGGGGAAAGCCGTTGCAGTTCCGCCCGTAGGGTTTCTGAGTCCGCCGGCTCACTGATTTGAAAACGACCCGAGGTCATATCTAAAGTGGCCAGCCCAAAACGCTCCTTATCCTGATAAACGGCGGCAATCAGGTTGTCCTGCCGCTCGGGCAGCAGGGCTTCGTCACTTACGGTTCCGGGCGTCACAATCCGCACGATCCGCCGCTCCACGGGGCCTTTGCTTGCGGCAGGATCGCCGATTTGTTCGCAGATCGCCACCGATTCACCCAACTGTACTAATTTCGCCAGATAGCCTTCCACTGCGTGGTAAGGCACGCCTGCCATGGGAATGGGCTGGCCCGCGGACTGACCGCGTTTAGTCAGGGAAATATCCAACAACGCCGCCGCTTTTTTGGCATCATCATAAAACAGCTCATAAAAATCCCCCATGCGGTAAAACAGCAGAATATCGGGATTTTCGGCTTTTAACGCTAAATATTGTTGCATCATGGGCGTGTGTTGTTCAAAATTTTCCATTGTTCGATCACTTTGAATGAGTAAAAAATGGCATCTATTATACTTGATTGTAGGTGACATTTTTAATTTTCAACAAAATTTTGTTTTTTGCGATAAAGATCGCAAAAACAGAAAATCTTACGAAAAGATCAAAATTTCGCTTGATACTGTATATTATACCAGTTATGATACAGCCCGAATTTGAGAACAATTTATGACTATTGAGGTAACACATGGCAGCGAATGACGACAAATCTAAAACGGCGGAAGAGAAATCCAAAGCCTTAGCCGCAGCTTTGGGCCAGATTGAAAAACAATTTGGCAAGGGTGCGATTATGAAATTGGGTGACACCCAAACGCTGGATGTAGATTCTATCTCAACAGGTTCTATCGGGTTAGATATCGCATTAGGCATCGGGGGTTTGCCGATGGGCCGTATCGTGGAAATTTACGGGCCGGAGTCTTCGGGTAAAACCACTTTAACCCTTTCCGTTATCGCACAGGCCCAGAAAGCGGGTAAGGTCTGTGCCTTCATTGATGCCGAACATGCATTAGATCCTATTTATGCCGCCAAACTGGGCGTGGACGTGAAAGAATTACTCGTCTCTCAGCCTGACAACGGTGAACAGGCATTGGAAATTTGCGATGCTTTGGTCCGCTCCGGCGCGGTAGATGTCGTCATTGTGGACTCGGTGGCCGCTTTAACCCCGAAAGCTGAAATTGAAGGCGATATGGGTGACTCGCATATGGGCTTGCAGGCGCGTTTAATGTCGCAGGCGCTGCGTAAATTGACCGGGCAGATTAAGAATGCCAACTGTTTAGTGGTATTTATTAACCAGATTCGTATGAAAATCGGCGTGACTTTTGGTAATCCCGAAACGACAACGGGCGGGAATGCGTTGAAATTCTACGCTTCCGTGCGTTTGGATATTCGTCGCGTGGGTTCGGTAAAAGACGGTGATGAAGTCATTGGCAACGAAACCCGCGTGAAAGTGGTGAAAAATAAACTTGCCGCTCCGTTCCGTCAAACCGAATTTCAGATTTTATACGGTGAAGGGATTTCCAAAAACGGTGAATTAATCGAACTGGGCGTGGCGAATAAACTGGTAAACAAATCAGGTGCATGGTATTCCTATAACGGCGAGAAGATCGGTCAGGGCAAAGCAAACGCCATGAAATGGCTGGCGGCAAATCCTGAACCAGCCGCCGAACTGGAAAGTAAGATTCGCGCGGCGTTATTAGCCAACCCGGATCGCGTTTTATTAGGTGAGAATGTGACGGATGCCGCGGAAAACGGCGATAATGAAAGTATTGAAACGGATGATTTTGAATAGACACTTGGTTCATCACATCATGAATTAAAAGTGCGGTGTTGTTTTTCTGACTTTTCGCAGTAATAGCAAAACCGTAATCGTCGTTTTATTTGGTAGAACGTAGATGCCTTAACCGGCATCTATTATTTTATCTGTTTAATATTTTCATCTAATACTCCGGAGTAAAGGAAAATATATGCCATCTCCAGTAAATTTAGCGTTAAGTTATGTGATGAATTTGCTTGCCCGTCGTGAATACAGTGAATATGAGATCCGCTGTAAAATGCAGCAGAAAGCTTTTTCTGAACAGGAAATCGAGCAAACGATTGCGTTTCTACAGCAAAAGAACTGGCAGAGCGATCATCGTTTTACGGAAAATTATCTTCGCTCGCGGGTTCAGCGGGGTTATGGTTTAAACCGTATCAAGCAAGAATTACGCCAGCTGAAAGGGATTAGCTCGGACACCATTGAGGCGGTATTAACGGAGAGTGAAATTGATTGGCGTGAAACCGCAGTTGCGGTGTTGGCGAAGAAATTCCCTAATTATCGGGAAAAGCAGGATTTAAAAAGCAAACAAAAAATCTGGTGTTATATGCTTTCCCATGGTTTCAGCCCCGATGAATTCGCGGATTTTGTGGGCAGAGGTGAAGATTTTGATGGCTTCGATTAGAAAAAATGACCGTTGGCCGAATGTTAACGGTCATTTTGTTTGACCCAATGCTTAACGCAGGAAATATTGATAGGCTAAGCTGTCGGTGACATCTTGATATACATAGCCGAGTTGTTCCAAGTGCCGGTTAAATTCCGCGATATTTTCTTCCGCCACCTGGAAGCCGGCTAACACGTCTCCATAATCCGCCCCGTGCGCCCGATAGTGAAACAGCGAAATATTGGTATCACTTTGGCCGAGTTTTTCCAGGAAATTCAGCAACGCGCCTTTTTGTTCCGGAAACACGAAACTATAGAGCCGCTCATTTAAATGACTGGACGAACGTCCGCCGATCATATAGCGGATATGAGTTTTGGCAATATCATCATCAGACAGATCCTGCACATCATAGCCGTTGGCGGTAAGCTGCTCGATAATGGTTAATTTTTCCTGTTCGCCGGAAGTGCGTACGCCCACGAAAATACAGGCCTTTTGCTTGTCCGCATAGCGGTAATTAAACTCCGTTACCGGTTTATAACCAAGGGTTTGACAGAATCTTAGGAAGCTGCCCGCTTGTTCGGGGATGGTCACCGCCAGCAACGCCTCGTGTTTTTCGCCGATTTCGCAGCGTTCCGATACATAACGCAGAGTGTGGAAGTTTAGGTTCGCGCCGGAAAGCACGTTAATCAGGGTTTCACCCCGGATATCGTGTTCTTTCACATATTTTTTCAGCCCGGCTAAGGATAATGCTCCCGACGGCTCGGACACCGCCCGCACGTTTTCAAACATATCCTTCATGGCGGCACAGATTTCGTCACTGTCCACTAATACTACATCGTCCAAATATTGTTGGCACAGACGGAAGGTTTCATCGCCGATGCGTTTTACCGCCACGCCGTCGGCAAACAGCCCCACGCGTTCTAAATCCACCGGCTTGCCCGCTTTACGGGCCGCATATAAGCAGGCACTGTCCTTGCTTTCGACACCGATTACCTTGATTTCGGGCATAAGCTGTTTGATGAGTACGGCGATCCCCGCGATCAGGCCGCCGCCGCCCACCGGCACAAAAATACGATCAATCCGGCTGTTCTGCTGTAATAGTTCCATTGCCAGTGTACCTTGCCCCGCGATCACTAGCGGATGATCGAACGGCGGGATGAAGATCATCTGTTTGGTTTCGGACAGTTCGATTGCTTTCGCTTTGGCCTCGTCGAAATTCGCTCCGTACAGCAGCACGTCGCCGCCGTAGCCGCGTACCGCGTCCACCTTGATAGAAGGGGTGTTCTGCGGCATGACGATCAGGGGTTTCAAGCCTAAACGCTGCCCTGATAATGCCACGCCCTGAGCATGGTTGCCGGCGGAGGCGGTGATGACGCCCGCCGCTTTTTGTGCCGGGCTGAGTGAAGAAATCATAGCGTAGGCACCACGCAGTTTAAAACTATGTACCGGCTGGCGGTCTTCGCGTTTGACAAAAATCTGATTGCTCAAGCGTTCGGATAATTTCGGCATCGCCTGTAACGGCGTTACCTGAGCGACGTCATACACTTTGGAGCGTAGGATTGCACGTAAATATTCCGCGCCTGTCGGCCGGCGGGAAAGGATATTGGTCATAATATTTCTCTTCTGTTCGTTATTTCCGATTAAAGTGCGGTGTCAAATTTGCCAGTTTTTATGGGCGCGAAGGATGAGCTTGCCCACAAAAAATGCGGTTTTTGACACCGCACTTTTCAGCTTACAATTTGGTTTTATCGCGCACCGCGCCTTTATCCGCCGAGGTGGCGAAATATCCGAAAACTTTCAGCGCGAAAGACACTTCACGTTGGCGATTAGCCGGTTTCCAGCCTTTCGTATCCTGTTCGGCGCGGCGCTGAGCCATTTCTTCAGCGCTGATTTTCAGGTTGATGGAACGGTTCGGAATGTCGATTTCGATGATATCGCCGTCGCGCACCAACCCGATTGCGCCGCCTGAAGCCGCTTCCGGCGAGGCGTGACCGATGGATAAACCGGATGTGCCGCCGGAAAAACGTCCGTCGGTTAACAGGGCGCATTTTTTACCTAAACCCATGGATTTGAGGTATGAAGTCGGGTAGAGCATTTCCTGCATACCCGGGCCGCCTTTCGGCCCCTCGTAGCGGATCACGACCACATGTCCCGCGCGCACTTTGCCGCCGAGAATACCCGCGACGGCGTCTTCCTGACTTTCAAACACGATGGCTTCGCCGGTGAATTTCCAGATGGATTCATCCACACCGGCGGTTTTCACGATACAGCCGTCCAGAGCAATATTGCCCGACAGCATGGCAAGACCGCCCTCCTGACTGATGGCGAATTGTTTGGAACGGATACACCCGTTCTGACGGTCTTCATCCAGGCTGTCCCAACGGCAGTCCTGTGAGAAGGCTTCCGTGGTACGAATGCCCGCCGGGCCGGCGCGGTAGAATTTTTTAATCTCTTCGTCTTGCGTGGTGATGATATCGTATTTTTCCACCTGTTCGCCCAAGGTGGTGCCCAGTACGGTTTTGGTTTCGGCGTGCAGCAAGCCGGCCCGCTTTAATTCGCCCAGAATTGCCATAATGCCGCCGGCGCGGTGAACATCTTCCATATGATATTTGTTGGTATTGGGCGCGATTTTAGTCAGACAAGGCACCGAGCGGGATAAACGGTCGATATCCGCCATGGTGAATTCAACACCGGCTTCCTGAGCCGCCGCCAACAGGTGCAACACGGTATTGGACGAGCCGCCCATGGCGATATCTAAGCTCATGGCGTTTTCAAAGGCGTGGAAAGTGCCGATTGAACGGGGCAGGACGGAATCGTCATCCTGTTGGTAATAGCGTCGGCATAATTCTACGATTTGTGAACCCGCATTTAAGAATAATTGTTTACGATCAACATGAGTGGCCAGCATAGAACCGTTGCCCGGCAGGCTTAAGCCTAAAGCTTCGGTTAAGCAGTTCATGGAGTTGGCGGTGAACATGCCCGAACAGGAACCGCAGGTCGGGCAGGCGGAGCGTTCAATGGCGTCAACGTCGGTATCGGATACATTAACATCCGCACTTTGAATCATGGCGTCAATCAGGTCTAGCTTGATTAATTGGTCGGAAAGCTTGGTTTTGCCCGCTTCCATCGGGCCGCCGGAGACAAAAACGGTTGGTATATTTAACCGCATTGCCGCCATCAGCATGCCCGGGGTGATTTTGTCACAGTTGGAAATACATACCATCGCGTCCGCGCAATGCGCGTTTACCATATATTCCACCGAATCGGCGATTAAATCGCGGCTGGGTAATGAATAAAGCATGCCGCCGTGTCCCATGGCGATACCGTCATCTACCGCAATGGTATTAAATTCTTTCGCCACGCCGCCGGCTTTTTCAATTTGTTCGGCAACTAATTTGCCCACATCACGCAAATGCACGTGACCCGGCACGAATTGGGTAAATGAATTCACCACCGCGATAATCGGTTTGCCGAAATCATTTTCTTTCATTCCCGTGGCACGCCATAACGCACGCGCGCCCGCCATATTACGACCCTGTGTACTGGTCGCTGAACGTAAAACTGGCATAAATTCTCTCCAAGTAAAATTGTTAGGTATGTTGGGTATAACTTTTTGATTTATATGAATTATTCTTCCTTCGCCACATCAATGACATCATACAGTTTGGCTAATTGATTGATGAGCAGATGGATCTCCCGTGGGCTGGTGACGCTGAAATCCAGCCAGATTTTTTCGCCTTCAAGCCGCATCTTCATGCCAACGACGGTGAAACCGCGGTGGCGAACCACACGCAGAATGCGTTCCAGGGTTTCAGGGCGATGATGAGCGATTAGGGTTAATTCGTTTGTATGCATAAAAACTCTCTTTTTTAACACCGCACTTTTGTCAATCACCGGCGGTGATGGTTCCTTAACTCATTTCTTCGATCATATCCGCGTTGCACGCACCCGGCGGCACGAGCGGCCAGACGTTTTCGTCTTCGTGAATGCACACGTGCAGCAGATAGGATTCGCGACTGGCAAGCAGACGATCGAGGGCGGAATTGACTTCGCCGCCGCGTTCGATGCGTTCTCCCCGAATGCCGAACGCCGATGCCAAGGTGACGAAATCAGGGTTGTCATCCAAAATGGTGGCGCTGTGGCGGCCGCGGAAAAACAGCGATTGCCATTGACGCACCATGCCTAAGCGCTGGTTATCCAGCAAGAGGATTTTCAACGGTGTACGACCGCGTTTCAGCGTTCCCAGTTCCTGAATATTCATCATAATGGAACCGTCGCCGGAGATAAGAATCACATCGTCCTGCGGACGGGCCTTTTTCGCTCCGATCGCCGCCGGTAAGCCGAAGCCCATGGTGCCGAAACCCGCCGAGGTAATATAATTTTCAGGCTGCCGATGGCTCATATGCTGGGCCGACCACATTTGATGCTGCCCCACATCGGTCACCACGATAGCGTTTTCCGCTTTCAAACGGGATAAACGGTTCAGCAGCCAGTAAGGGTTGATATTGTCTTCGCCTTTATTTTCTCCGTAGGTGAAATCAAAATCCAGCTTCAGGCGTTTTACGTCATTACGCCACGGTTCAATATCCAGTTCCATGCTTAATGCCTGCAGCGCTTGTACGAGATCGCCGCATAGCGCCACGTCGGCGCGACGTAATTTGTTGATTTCGGCAGAGTCGATATCCGCGTGAATCACCTTGGCATGAGTGGCAAAGCTGCTTAGTTTTCCGGTTACGCGATCGTCGAATCGCGCACCAAGCACCAGTAATAAATCGGCTTCTTGGGTCGCGTAGTTTGCCGCTTTGGTGCCGTGCATGCCGATCATGCCCATATAATAGGGATTATCCGCAGGGATTGCGCCTAATCCTTTTAGGGTGGATATACTCGGCATTTGCGTGACCGCAAGAAACTGCCGTAAGGCGGGCACTGCGTCGGCGATGCCTACGCCGCCGCCGACATAGAGTACGGGGCGTTTTGCCTGTTTAAGCAAAGTTACCGCCTGTGCCAAAGATTCCGCTGAAAGTGCGGTGGGATTTTCACGAGAATATTGAGTTGGCTGACCCTGCGTTTCGGCAAGCTGTACATCCTTAGGAATATCAACCAATACCGGCCCGGGGCGCCCGCTTTGGGCAATTTGAAAGGCCCGCGCCAGAATTTCAGGCAGTTCTTCGACATTTTGCACGATAAAGCTGTGTTTGCAGCAAGCAAGAGATAAGCCTAACACGTCGGCTTCCTGGAAGGCGTCGGTGCCGATTAACGGATTGGCGACCTGGCCGGTAATGGCGACCACGGGAACGGAATCCATCAAGGCATCGCCCAACCCCGTGATTAAGTTAGTCGCGCCGGGACCGGAAGTCGCCATACATACGCCGATTTTACCGCCGGCTCTGGCATAGCCTATAGCCGCAATGGCCGCACCCTGTTCATTGCGGCAGAGTAAATGTTCGATACCGCAATCATACAGCGCATCGTAAATCGGCATGATCGCGCCGCCGGGATAACCGAAAATGGTGGTGACACCCTGTGTCTTTAAACATTCTGTAACTAATTTTGCCCCATTCATTTTATTACCTATATATTTGCATATAAAAATAAACCCCCGCTAAATAACGAGGGTTTATATGATTTGAAATCGTTTAGTGATTCGCACCTGTAAACTCTCGCCCCGCAGCGGAAATAATCACTGCGAGGTGAATAATAATGCCAATCGTCGGATGGTGCGAATTCATAATATTTAGATGATGTTATGTGTGCATGAGAATTGATTGATATTGATACCACACTCAATGTAGAAATCAAGATCTTTTTCAAGATTCCGTGATTTATTCTGAAAATAAACAAACATCAACAAGCCCGAGATAATTTGTTATGATAGGCAAAATTTTTAATCAGGTTACGGTTCAACATGAAAACATACCCTTTCCGTGCCGTCGTGTCCGATATGGACGGTACGTTATTAAACGCTAACCATGTGGTGGGTGATTTCACTATCGCCACACTGGAAAAACTGGCGGAACGCAAAATCGACATTATCCTCGCCACGGGTCGCGGTTATACCGATGTGCGACGCACCCTGGATCGCATGAAAATCGAAAAAGCGGTCATGATTACATCAAACGGCGCTCAGGTGCATGATTTGCAGGGCAATCGCCTGTACAGCAATTTTCTGCCGGAGGATATCGCTTTTGAAGTGATGCAGACACCGTTTGATCCTAAGCGTGTGTGTCTCAATACCTACCAGAACAACGACTGGTTTATTAATATCGATGTGCCGCAGCTGCGGAAATATCATCAGACTTCGGGGTTTATGTATGAAATCGTTGATTTTAAACAACACCACGGGCGCAATGCGGAAAAAATCTTTTTTATCGGACGTGAAGCGGCGGATCTGGTCGGCGTTGAGGATTATTTACGCCGCCATTTCGGTAATTTTACCACTATCACTTATTCCACACCGACTTGTCTGGAGGTGATGAATAAAAACGTGTCAAAGGCCACCGCACTTGCCAGTATTATCGCTGAGCGGGATTACAGCCTGAAGGATTGTATCGCCTTTGGTGATGGAATGAATGACGCCGAAATGCTGACCGAGGTCGGTAAAGGCTGCATTATGCAGAATGCCGATCCTCGTTTAATCCAACAGTTGCCGCAGCTGGAACGAATCGGATTAAATAAAGATGAATCGGTTGCTGGTTATTTACGGGCTATTTTTGCGGTTTATTAGGATGAACGTTTTGCAATCGCTTGTCGTGATCGGCGGCGGAGCGGCATTGGGCGCCTCCGCACGCTGGGGACTGGGGTTATGGCTTAATCCGCTATGTCAGGGTTTCGCCTTCGGTACGCTTATCGCCAATTATTTGGGTTCGCTGATGATAGGCATGCTGCTGGCGTTGTGCTGGCAGTTTCCGCAAATCGGCACGGAATGGCGGTTATTTTTAATCACCGGTTTTCTCGGCAGCTTGACTACTTTTTCGTCTTTTTCTGCGGAAGTGGTGGAAAATCTGTTTCAGCAGAAATGGGCGATCGGTATGGGGTTAATATCCGCGCATGTGCTGGGCTGCTTGATTTTCACCGCGCTGGGTATTTTTCTGGTACGCTGGCTGCTGCATTAAGCGATACAAAGTGCGGTGCCGTTTTGCCGAGTTTTTGCGATTTGCTTAACCGTAAATAATCGTTATAATTCTTTCCTTTTGGGGTCAAATGATGACAACATACGATAAATTGCGTCTTGAATGGGATTGCCGTCGCGGCATGCTGGAGCTGGATAAAATCATTATGCCGTTTTATTTGCAGCAGTTTGATTCGCTCTCCGAACGGCAAAAAGCGGTGTTTGTCCGTTTGCTTGCCTGCACGGATTTGCAGCTGTTTTCGTGGCTGTTCAAACGGGCCCGGCCGGAAGACGCGGAATTACAGCAAATGATTGAATTTATTAGACAAAAACAACAGATTGTGATTGAAGATTAATTTATTCGATTTTTTTCACGTTTAGGTGAACTTTTCATTTTTAGCAAGCTCTAACCAAGTATATAAACTTGCTGGCTTAATCTTAGAGCTTGTGGTTAAACAAGAGGTTATATGGCTGAACAGCTAACGGATCAAGCTTTGGTAGAAAGAGTGCAGCAGGGGGATAAAAAAGCCTTTAACTTGTTGGTTTCCCGTTATCAAAATAAAGTAGCGGGTTTGCTTACGCGCTATGTGCCGCGCAATGATATCCCCGATGTAGTGCAGGAATCATTCATTAAAGCGTATCGTTCAATCGATTCGTTCCGTGGTGACAGTGCTTTCTACACATGGCTTTACAGAATTGCAGTCAATACTGCAAAGAATCATTTAACCGCGCAAGGTCGTCGCCCGCCGAATGAAGACATTTTGGCAGAAGATGCGGAAACCTATGATATGGGCGGTAATTTAAGGGATATCGATACCCCTGAACATGAGATGCTATCTTCCGAGCTAAAACGCATTGTGTTTGAAACCATTGACGGTTTGCAGGAAGAGTTAAAAACAGCGATTACATTACGGGAGATGGAAGGGTTAAGTTACGAAGAAATTGCGGAGATAATGAGTTGCCCTGTAGGAACGGTGCGTTCTCGGATATTCCGGGCACGTGAAATTATCGAAAACAAGATTCGGCCTCTCATTCAACGTTAAAACAGATAAAAATCAGAAGTTGGAGAACAAGATGCAAAAAGAACTACTTTCAGCCTATGTTGATGGTGAGCAAGTCAGTCGCAGTTTAACTGATGAACTATGCCGGGATGCTGAATTACAACAAAGCTGGTCTAACTATCACGTTATCCGTTCGGTTATGCGTGAAGAGAGCGACCTGTTCTTGGGCAGCGATTTTACTGCAAAAGTGGCAAGCTTAATTGAAGCGGAAGATAACATTGTGGTATCTCAGCCGACACCGGAAGAAGCGGAAACTTCGCCGTTTATGCAGAAATTAAAATCTTGGTTCTCACCGATGGTACAAGTTGCGGTAGCGGCAGGCGTGTGCCTGGTTGCTGTGATAGGTGTGCAGTCATTTAATACGCCGTCCGATGTGCGCAATGCAACGGATACGCCGGTATTGCAAACCTTGCCGTTTACTAACAACGCTCAGGAGGTGAGCTACAACGTACCGAGCAAAGATGCGGTTACGCAGGAACAGCTTGAACAGAAAAATAAACGCATCGGTGTTATGTTGCAAAACTATGAATTACAACGTCGCGTTTATGCCGATTCCGTACAAAATCATACGAAATAACATGCAAAATCACACGAAATAATCTGTGTCGAGCGGATGAAACGGCTATAATATTCACCACCTTTCGAGGTGGTGAATTTGTTTTTAGAATAGGCAAATGGTGGAATGAACGAATGGATGTGCTGAAAATTACCAATAAAATTTCCTTATCATTAAAAACTCGCATAAAACGCACCGCACTTTGTGGTTTGCTTTGCCTCGCGTTTCCTGCTTTTGCTCAGATAAATATGACACCGAAGCAGCTGTTAATCGACATGAATCGGGCGCAGGAGCAACTCAATTATGAATATTCCTTCGTCCAGTCCAGCGTGTTGGATATAAACACCTATCAATATCGTCATATTCATGTTGACGGCAAATCTTACGCTCAGTTGGCGACCTTAAACGGCCTTCAGCAGGAAATTTTATTGCAGCATAATATGGTGAGCTATCTGCATCCCAATTCACCGTCCTTTACCATTAAAAGCAGTAAAATTATTGATAATTTTCCTAATATTTTAAACGCCAATATTGATAAAATCAGTCGGTATTATGATTTTGTTGCGTTAGGACGTAATCGTATGGCGGGGCATCTGGTGCAGACGATCCGCATTGTGCCGAAGGATAATTTCCGTTATCAATATGTTGTGTTTGTTGATGAAGAGAGTCATCTGTTGCTCGGCAGCGATATGCTGGATCAAGATGCCGACGTGATAGAGCGTTTTCGGGTGGTGAATTTTTATGTGGGTGACGAAGAAATCGAACCATTGCGGAATTATCTGGGCAAACTGAATATCCCGCCGATGCTGGTTGATAAAAGCGAGGCGAAAAGAAAATTCAAGTGGCAGGTTAAATGGCTGCCGAGCGGTTTTACTCTGCTCAGTCAGAAGGTAGAAAATGTGGGCGATCAGAATGATCAAATCGAAAGCCGTCTGTACAGCGACGGTTTGTTTTCTTTCACCGTTTATGTCGCAAACAATAGTTTGCCGGACAAGCAGGAAGGTGTGTGGAAGCAAGGTTCGTTCACCATTTACAGTGAAACCGTTAACGATAAAGAAATCACTGTGATTGGACAAATTCCGCTGACCACCGCCAAACGTATCGCCCAAGAGGTTAAATTAGGAGAATAAAGTATGCTGACCGAAAGTGCCGTTGTCATTGCCTATAGCGCGGGCGTCGCCACCGTGAAATGTCAGGCTAAATCCGCCTGCGGCAGCTGTTCGGCTAAATCCGCCTGCGGCACTTCCGCACTTTCGGAACTTACCGGTGAAACGGGCGGCCATATTTTAACGGTGGAAACCATTACACCGCTGAAAGTCGGGCAAACCGTGGAAATCGGCTTGGCGGAAAATGCGTTGCTGACGTCGGCTTTACTGGCTTATCTTGTGCCGTTGCTGGTGATTTTATTCAGCACTGTTGCCAGTGAGTCATTGTTTTCCCATGAATTTTATCGGGCCGTTTTTATCTTTTTCAGCACCGCACTTTCTTTCTTTCTGGTGAAATTCTGGGCGGCAAGATTCAATAAAAAATCGGCCTATAAGCCGATTTTGTTAAGAGTGTTTTAACGCGCTGAAAATTAGTAATAGGAATGTTCACCGCGTTGGTGTTCGGTCACGTCCTTTGCCCCTTTCAATTCACCGTGGAACATTTCTACCAGTTGTTTTTCCACACCATCTTTCAAGGTGACATCCACCATTGAACATCCGTTGCAGCCGCCGCCGAATTGCAGAATGGCATAGCCGTCATCAGTGATTTCAAGTAGAGTAATACGGCCGCCGTGGCTGGCAAGCTGCGGATTGATTTGTGTTTGAATCACATAATCCACGCGTTCGATTAGCGGAGCGTCATCCGCCACTTTCCGCATTTTCGCGTTCGGCGCCTTTAAGGTTAATTGTGCTCCGAGCTCTTCCGTGACATAATCAATTTCCGCGTCTTCCAGAAACGGCAGACTGACATCGTCCACAAACGCCGAGAAAGTGGAATACTTCATTTCGGTATCCGTATCCTCAACGGCGTTCGGCGGGCAATAAGATACGCCGCATTCCGCATTGGGCGTCCCCGGATTGACCACGAAAATGCGAATATTGGTGCCTTCTTCCTGTTGTGCCAATAACCGACCGAAATGTTCTTGAGCCGCATCCGAAATTTTAATCTGTTCCATAAATAATCCTCAAACATAAAAATTTAAATGAATTCGGGGCGATCAAACGCCAACCGTACCGTTGTGTGCGGGTTAAATATGCCCTAGTAATATGGTCGGAGATAATACCCTCAGTTCAGGTTTTATGCAAATTTTTATGCGCGGGCGATGCCCCATACCTGGATATGTTCTACACCATGGCGGTGTAACAGTTTGGCGATTTCGTTCAGAGTGGAACCTGTGGTAATCACATCGTCGAGCAACGCCACCGATGTTATTCCGCATTGAGCGAATTTACCGGAAAGGGCAAAGGCTTTTTTCAGATTATTCCGCCGCATAGTGGCACTTAGCCCTCGCTGGTTAGCGGTATGTTTTATCCGTCGCACCAAATCCGTGCGGCATGGAATATGCAGCCATTTTGCTAATTGCGCGCCGACTAACGCCGCCTGATTATAGCCTCGTGACCATTGCCGCCGGCGGTGCAGCGGCACAGGAATAATCAGTTGCGGCAGCGTTAACTGATGTTCCCGTCTTGCTTGCCTGATCGCAAGCAGCATTAAGCGGGCCAGCATGCGATCGAGAAAAAACTGATTTTGAAATTTAAAACGGTGAATCAGAATTGACAGAGGTTCACTATAGCGTCCGACGATTACCATGCGATCCCAGCTCGGTTCATGCCGCATGCAGTTTCCGCAGCTCAGAGCATTCTGCGCCAGCTCGGAACCGCAGCGACCGCAATAATTAAAGCGATCAATCTGTTTGTTGCAACGGCTGCAAATGCCATGTTTTCCCAGCATTAATTTCCGCTGACAATGCACGCAGCAAAATCCTAGAATATTCATTAAAACTCCCAAAAACGACACCGCACTTTAGGGTATAGAATAGGCGAAACAGTTTGCATTTGAAGTAAACCGAATTAAATTTTTCGATCTTGATCGTAATAATGATAAAATCCGACGAACTGTTTCCAATAAAAGGGTTAATTATGACCATACCAAATCTTCGTAATCAAATTAAAATTGTGTTTTTTGATATTGATGAAACCTTGTATGTGAAATTCAAGGATCACTTGCCCGATAGCGTTCGCACCGTATTTCACAAGCTGAAAGAAAACGGTATTATCCCGGCGATTGCCAGCGGTCGTTCCATCAGCAGTTTCCCGCTGAAATTAAATGCGTTATTGGAAGAAGAGCCCATTACGACGATGGTGACGATGAACGGTCAATATTCCGTTCACAATGGCAAGGTGGTGGAAAAACATCCGATTCCCGTGGCTAAAATTCAAAAGCTGGTGGATTTTTTTGATCAGCACGGCATTTCGTATGCCTTTGTATCACAGGATGATGTGGCGATTTCAGCCCGTTCGCCGCGGCAGGAACGCGCGTTAAACCCGATTTTGCTGAATTACATTGAAGACAAGGATTATTACAAACATCACGAAGTCTTCCAAATGTTGCCGTTTTATGATGCCGGCCAAGACGCGCTGGTCGAGAACGCGGGCATATTGGACGGTCTGCGCGTGGTACGCTGGGATAAGGACTCGGTGGATTTATTTGACAAGCACGGCTCAAAAGCCCGCGGTATCGTCAGCGTGGTAAATTACCTTGGGTTAAAAATGGAAAATGTAATGGCGTTCGGTGATGGCTTGAATGACTTGGAAATGTTGCAAACCGTCGGTGTCGGTGTGGCGATGGGCAATGCCTGCGAGCAATTAAAAGCCGTCGCGGATTTCGTTACCGATCATATTGAAGAAAATGGAATTTATAATTTTCTGGTGAAGGCGAAATTGATTTAAATCTTTTGAGTCTCTTTTTTGCAAGGGATATGTTGCACTGAAAAATCCCCCCTTTTTAGAAAAAAGGGGGATACAGGGAGAGATTTACAATCCTTGATGCAATTCCTGTAGCGAATACACATCACAGCCGTCAATGCTTTTTACCCCTTCGGTGAGGGCTTCCGCCGCCGCGAGAGTGGTTTGAATAAACACTCGTTGCTGCAAGGCGCTGCTGCGGATGGAGTGGCTGTCGGCGATGCTTTCAGGCAGACTGCCGACAGTGTTAATCACCATCGCGATTTCACCGTTTTTAATTGCGTCAACGATATTCGGACGCCCTTCCCGTACCTTGTTCACCGCCTGTGCGGCAATGCCGTGATCCCGCAGGAATTTTGCCGTACCCATGGTGGCACATAGCCCGTAACCCTGTTCTTGCAGGCTGCGCGCCACCGGCAGCAGACGTTCTTTATCTTTATCATCAACGGATAAGAACACCTTGCCCGTTTTCGGAATGTGTTCGTTGGCGCCGAGCTGTGATTTCAGAAACGCTTCGGAGAAGGATTTGCCCACGCCCATCACTTCACCGGTAGAACGCATTTCGGGGCCCAAAATGGTATCTACGCCCGGGAATTTGATGAACGGGAACACAGCTTCTTTCACCGCATAGTAATCCGGGACGATTTCCGCCTGTACGCCTTGTTCTTTCAGGCTGATGCCTGCCATTACCCGAGCGGCAATTTTGGCTAACGGCCGGCTGGTGGCTTTGCTCACGAACGGTACGGTGCGGCTGGCACGCGGGTTCACTTCAAGCACATAAATGACCCCGTTTTGTACCGCGAACTGAACATTCATTAAACCTACCACGTTTAGCGCGCGCGCCATGGCGGCGGTTTGACGGCGGATTTCGGCCTGAATATCCTGAGGCAGAGAATAAGGCGGCAATGAGCAAGCGGAATCACCACTGTGAATGCCCGCCTGTTCGATATGCTGCATAATGCCGCCGATAACCACATCGGTACCGTCACAGATACAATCCACATCCACTTCAATCGCGTTATTGAGAAAGTGATCAAGCAGAATCGGACTGTCGTTAGACACTTGCACGGCCTCACGCATATAGGTATTGAGTTCATCCACGTTATACACGATTTGCATCGCGCGACCGCCCAACACATAAGACGGGCGCACCACCAGCGGATAGCCTACCTCTTCCGCCAATTGTATGGCCTCGGTTGCGTTGCGGGCCGTCCGGTTGTTCGGCTGCTTCAGGCCTAATTCTTGCAGAATATGTTGGAAACGGGCACGGTCTTCCGCCGCATCAATACTATCCGCCGAAGTGCCGATAATATGCACGCCGTTTTCATGCAGAGCGTTGGCCAATTTGAGCGGAGTTTGACCGCCGTAATGTACAATCACACCGTACGGATTTTCTTTGTGAACGATTTCCAGCACATCCTCCAGCGTCAACGGCTCGAAGTATAAACGATCGGAAGTATCGAAATCGGTGGAAACGGTCTCCGGGTTACAGTTCACCATAATGGTTTCAAAGCCTGATTCACGTAGGGCAAGAGCCGCGTGTACACAGCAATAATCGAATTCGATACCCTGTCCGATTCGGTTCGGGCCGCCGCCCAGGATCATGATTTTGTTACGATCGGACGGATTCGCCTCACATTCTTCTTCATAAGTGGAATAGAGATATGCCGTGTCGGATTTAAACTCACCCGCGCAAGTATCCACCCGTTTATAGACAGGGTGAAGGTTTAACGAAAATCGTTTTTTCCGCACCGCACTTTCGCCTGCCTTGGTGAGCTGACCGATACGTTTGTCGGAGAAGCCTTTGCGTTTCAAACGGCGTAATTCGGTGTAATCCAGATCATCTAAACTACGTTGTTCCAACGCCAGTTCCTCTTGCACCAAATCCTGAATTTGGATTAAGAACCAGGGATCGATTTTGGAATAATGATGAACTTCTTCCAAAGAGAAACCGGCACCGAAAGCATCCGCAACATAAAGAATACGGTTCGGCCCCGGGTTGCCCAGTTCGCGGCGAATGGTTTCCGGTGCCTCGGATAATAAATTAAAACCGCAAATACCGGTTTCCAGGCCGCGCAAGGCTTTCTGCAAAGATTCCTGGAAGGTGCGGCCCATTGCCATGACTTCGCCCACGGATTTCATCTGCGTGGTCAGGCGGTCGTCCGCTTTCGGGAATTTTTCAAAGGCAAAACGCGGCACCTTAGTTACCACATAATCGATAGACGGCTCAAAGGAAGCCGGAATCAGCCCGCCCGTAATGTCATTGCGTAACTCATTTAAGGTATAGCCTACCGCTAATTTTGCCGCCACCTTGGCGATCGGGAAACCGGTGGCTTTGGAAGCCAGAGCGGAAGAACGGCTGACACGCGGATTCATTTCGATTACGATCATCTCGCCGTTGACAGGGTTCACCGCAAACTGCACGTTGGAACCGCCCGTATCCACGCCGATTTCACGCAATACCGCAAGGCTGGCGTTACGCATGATTTGGTATTCTTTGTCGGTCAGCGTCTGGGCCGGTGCCACGGTGATACTGTCGCCTGTATGTACACCCATCGGGTCGAAATTTTCGATAGAGCACACGATAATACAGTTGTCCGCCTTATCGCGCACCACTTCCATTTCATATTCTTTCCAGCCGAGCACCGACTGTTCAATCAGCAATTCGTGAGTGGGTGAGGCCTCAAAGCCGCGCTCGCAAATAGCCTGAAATTCGTCGCGGTTATAGGCGATACCGCCGCCGGATCCGCCCATGGTGAAAGACGGACGAATCAACGTTGGGAAGCCGACCTCCGCCTGTGCCGCCCATGCTTCTTCAAAGCTGTGGCAAACGAAGGATTTCGGCGTATTCAAACCGATTTTAGTCATGGCCTCTTTAAAACGGCCGCGATCTTCCGCTTTGTCAATGGCATCTTCGCTGGCGCCGATAAGCTCCACGCCGTATTTTTTCAATACGCCGTTGCGGGATAAATCCAAGGCACAGTTCAATGCTGTCTGACCGCCCATGGTCGGCAGAATGGCGTCCGGCCGCTCTTTGGCGATGATTTTTGCCACCGTTTGCCATTGAATCGGCTCAATGTAAGTGACATCCGCCATATTCGGATCGGTCATAATGGTGGCCGGGTTAGAGTTTACCAATACCACTCTATAACCCTCTTCCCGCAGGGCTTTGCATGCCTGTGCGCCTGAATAGTCAAATTCACACGCCTGCCCGATCACAATCGGACCGGCACCGATAATTAGGATTGTTTTTATGTCTGTACGTTTTGGCATTTTGTTATCTCTCTAAAACTCTGAATTACGACACCGCACTTTAAGCCGTGGCGATCTAAGGGTGTATGCGGCGCCCGATATTTTATTTTGCCGCCCGCATGGCATCGATGAACTTGTCAAACAGACACGCCACATCATGCGGGCCCGGGCTGGCTTCCGGGTGGCCTTGGAAAGAATAGACCGGTTTGTCGGTGAGTTCGATACCTTGTACGGAGTTATCGAACAAGGAACGGTGGGTAACTCTCACGTTTGCCGGCAAGCTGTGTTCATCCACTTCAAAACCGTGGTTTTGGCTGGTGATCATCACTTTTCGGCTGGCCAAATCCTGCACCGGGTGATTAGCGCCGTGGTGGCCGAATGCCATTTTTTTGGTTTTCCCGCCGGTGGCTAAGCCCAGTAACTGATGACCCAAACAAATGCCGAAAATTGGGTTATTACCGCTCAACAGGATTTTGAGCGCGTTGATGGCGTAATCGCACGCCTGAGGATCGCCCGGGCCGTTGGAAAGGAAAATGCCGTCCGGATTTAACGCTAAAACCTCTTCAGCCGAGGTTTTCGCCGGCACCACGGTAAGTTTGCAGCCGCGTTCCGCCAACATGCGTAAAATATTGCGTTTAACGCCGAAGTCATATGCCACCACGTTAAACTCGGCATTCCGTTGTTCCACATAACCTTCGCCGAGCCGCCATTCGCCTTGTGTCCATTGATAAGGCGCTTTGGTGGAAACTTCCTGAGCCAGGTCTTTCCCCGCCATTGAGCCGAAACCTAACGCCAGTTGCAACGCTTTCTTCTCGTCGGTTTCGCCCGTCATGATGCAGCCCGCCAGCGCTCCTTTGTCGCGTAAAAGACGGGTTAAACGGCGGGTATCAATATCGGCAATCGCCACTACGTTATTGGCGTTTAAATATTCGGACAGGCTTTGATCTGCGCGGAAATTGCTGTGGATTAACGGTAAATCGCGGATAATCAGCCCCGCGGCATATACATCGTCGCTTTCGGTATCTTCTGAATTTGTGCCGGTATTGCCGATATGAGGATAGGTCAGAGTAACAATTTGTTTGAAATAAGAAGGGTCGGTGAGAATTTCCTGATAACCGGTCATCGCCGTGTTAAACACCACTTCGCCGACGGTATGCCCCGCCGCGCCGATAGAGGTGCCGTGGAAAACGCTGCCATCCGCTAAGACTAGAATTGCAGGTTCAGACATAAAATATCTCCTATAGATTGTTGTTTGGTCGAACACTTGCGAATGTTCATTAACCTCGAACAGCCAAAACTCGCAAAAACAGCACCGCACTTTGCCTGTGTTACGTTGATGATCCCATGCGGTTGCGTGAGCGTTGGTTATTCGTTGATGAAAGCTTATTGTCATAAGCAAAATCCCGCCTATTCTAAAGGACAATGCCTATTGATTCAAGTGAAATTCGCAATCGTTTAAATGATTAATTATGTAATATTAGTGCATAATTAATCATTTTAATACTTCTTTTTGAACGCTTGAGATAATTTGTTTTGTAGAATTAAAACAAGTCATTTACAATGACAAAAATTTACCATACAGAGGCAAGGCTTTATGATGAATAAAAAAACTCTTTTCGCGCTGGTGCTGGCGGGCTCCGTTGTATTGACGGGCTGTGGTTCCACCATTGACCCGGCCACGGGTGAACGTAAGGATCCGCTGGAAGGATTTAACCGTACTATGTGGGATTTCAACTACAAGGTGATGGATCCCTATGTGTTAAAACCCGCGGCTAAAGGCTGGCAAGCCTTGCCGACTCCGCTTACCACGGGGTTATCAAATGTCGCCAATAATCTTGATGAGCCCGTCAGTTTCATAAACCGTTTGCTGGAAGGCAATGTAAAACAAGCCTTTGTGCATTTAAATCGCTTCATTATTAACTCTACGTTTGGTCTGGGCGGTCTGATCGACTGGGCGAGTTACAGTAATCCGCTTAAAATCGAAAATGACCGCACCTTTGGTGACGCGCTGGGACATTACGGCGTGCAGCCGGGAGTTTATATGATGGTGCCGGCTTATGGCGCGACCACGCCGCGTCAAGTTACCAGCAGCGTAGTGGATGCCGGTTACGTCTATCCGTTCTGGCATTGGGTCGGCGGAGCCTGGGGACTGGTGCCGTGGGGAATTCAGGCATTGGATAACCGGGCCAAAGCCATGGATAAAGAAGCGTTACTGGAACAAGCTCAGGATCCGTATGTTACCTTCCGTGAAGCTTATTACCAAAACTTAGAATACCGTGCCACCGATGGTAAAATGAAATCGGAGCCTAAGGATTCCGGGCTTTCGCAAGAAGATTTAGACAGTATCGACTAAAGAGGATAATGCTATGGAAATGTCAATCACCCAACGTTTGATCTTAGCCAACCAATATAAATTGATGGGCTTATTGGATCCGACTAACGCGCAAAAATACCAACGTTTGGAACGCATTGTAAAAGGCGGCTTCGCTTTGGAATTGAAAGAGCTGGATAAAGAGTTCAGCAATATTTCGGAAGAAGAATGCCGTATCGTGCTGGATACGTTGGAAATGTATAACGCATTGCAGGTATCCTATAACAATCTGCCTGATAATGATAAATCCGCGCTCAATCCGCACCGCCTGCAATTCGTCGGCTACTGTGCCGTACGGGAGAAAAAATACCTTGATTATCTGCGTTTTATTACCAGCGTGGAAGGTAAATATCAGGAATTTATGCATTGCGAACACGGCTGCGATTCTCAAACTCCGATGTGGGACAAATACATCAAAATGCTGGACGTATGGCGCGCCTGCCCGCATGAATATCATTTAAGCATGGCGGAAATTCAGAATATTCTGAACGCGTAAAACTCGGAAAAACAGCACCGCGCTTTCATTTTCAGTTAACGTAAACGTGCGGTGTTTATCGTTGATGATAATAAAAGGCAACGCAGGTTGCCTTTTGCATATTTGGTTGACTCAAACGTTATCAATTTGTCCCAACAATGAACGTAAACGTTCCTGCCAGTTGTTGTGTTCGACTTTGAGCTGTTCGTTTTCGCTGCGTAATGCGTCGTTTGCCTGCTGAACTTGCTGGTTCTGTTCTTTTAATTCCTCAACTTCCAATTGAAGTAATTGGATGGTTTCAACCGCTTGTTTAATTTTACCTTCTAATTGGTCTAAAATTTCTAAAGACATAAAACTTCCTCTTTGATTTGATGTGCCTAAAACGTCGTTTATTCTACCTAGATCCGCCCCGAGATTAAAGGGTGAAACCGAATTTAATTACAGACATTGGTATAAATTCCCGCAATCTTTGAGTGCAATATGCGAACAAGGTTCAAAAATCCGAAAAAAAGCACCGCACTTTGAAAAATGTTTCCGACAATATGGGGCGAGTGCTAGAATGGCGGCACGAAATCAGCTAAAAGGAAGACCAATATGAACAGAGCGTTATCAATCGAATTTACCCGAATCACTGAGGCGGCGGCGTTGGCGGCTTACGCCTGGCTGGGCCGCGGCGACAAAAACGCGGCGGACGATGCCGCCGTGCAGGCCATGCGGTATATGCTAAATCGGATCAACATGGACGGTGAAATCGTCATCGGTGAAGGAGAAATTGATGAAGCTCCGATGCTTTATATCGGTGAAAAAGTGGGCTCGGGCATGGGGGAATTAGTGTCTATCGCGGTGGATCCGATCGACGGCACCCGTATGACCGCCATGGGACAGGCCAACGCGCTTTCCGTACTGGCGGCGGGCGGCAAAAATACTTTTTTGCACGCCCCTGATATGTATATGGAAAAATTAGTGGTCGGCCCTGAGGCGAAAGGTATGATTGATTTAAACCTGCCGTTGGAACAGAATCTCCGTCGTGTGGCATCCAAAATGGGCAAACTGATGTCGCAGCTCACTGTGATGGTGCTGGCTAAACCTCGCCATGAAGCCATTATCAAACAAATGCAGCAGTTGGGCATTCGTGTGCTAGCCATTCCTGACGGCGATGTTGCCGCTTCCGTGTTGTGCTGCCTGCCCGAAGGCGAAGTGGACATGGTGTACGGCATCGGCGGCGCGCCGGAAGGTGTTATTACCGCCGCCGCCGTGCGGGCGTTAGGTGGCGATATGAACGCACGCCTGATTCCGCGTGACCGGGTGAAGGACGACAATGAGGAAAATCGTGCCATCGCTCGGGAAGAAATCCGCCGCTGTACGGAAATGGGCGTTGCGGTGAATGAGGTGTTGCTCCTTGAAGATCTCGCCCGCGACGACAACCTTGTCTTCGTCGCTACGGGGATCACCTCGGGCGATTTGCTGCAAGGCATTAGACGCAAAGGCAATCTCGCCACCACGGAGACTATCCTGATCCGCGGCAATTCCCGCACCATCCGTCGCGTTCTCTCCACTCATTATTTAGATCGCAAAGACAGCGAAATTTATAAATTGATTCGGGATTAGCGAGAAAGTGCGGTGTCGGAAAATCGATTTTTTGACACCGCACTTTGGCCGGTGGCTTATTGCTCGCGAAATTCTTTTGGAGTTTGCCGGTATTCTTTTTTAAACACGGAATAAAAATATTGCAGTGACGGATAGCCGCAAATCTCCGAAATTTCCTGAATGGATACGTCCGTATGGCGCAGCATATGCTTGGCTCGCTCTAATTTTTCCTCATGAATCACGCGATGGATGGTTTTTCCCATATCGTCTTTGAAGCGTTGTTCCAGATTGGAGCGAGAAATACGCAGATGATCCAGCACTTGCTCGGTTTTAATGCCTTGGCAGGCGTGATAACGGATATAATGCATGGCTTGAATCACCAACGGATCCTGCAAGGAGCGATAATCGCTGGAACGTCGTTGTGCCACTCTTAACGGCGGGATTAACACGGGCGTTAAACTAACGTGCTGTCCGTTTAACTGTTGGTGCAGCATTTTAGCCGCTTGGTAGCCGATGCGTTGTGTACCCTGCACGACAGAGGAAAGGGATATGCGTGATAAATACTGAATTAATTCTTCGTTATCAATGCCGATAATACTCAGTTCATCCGGCACGGCGATATTTAAATACTCACAAGCCTGCAGTAAATGTCGGGCGCGCGCATCAGTCACGGCGATAATACCGGTATGCGGGGGCAATGTGTTTAACCATTCGCATAATTTTGATTGTACTTCAAGCCAGTTTTTGGATGTTGTCTTCTGCCCCAAATAGACATCGCCGTGATATTCATATTGTTCCATTAATTGCAGAAAGGCATTTTTACGTTCTTCAGACCAATGTTTTTTAGTTTCGCTGGGTACACCGTAGAAAGCAAATTGATTTAACCCTTTTTGTTTTAAATGCAGCAGTGCACTCTGTACCAGTGCAAAATTGTCTGTTGCGACATAAGGAAACGGCGGGTAGGAAGACGTGTCCTGATATGAACCGCCTACCGCGGTAACAGGAACATTGACTCCCGTTAAGGCG
This sequence comes from Pasteurellaceae bacterium LIM206, assembly GCA_032586195.1. Taxonomy (GTDB): domain Bacteria; phylum Pseudomonadota; class Gammaproteobacteria; order Enterobacterales; family Pasteurellaceae; genus JAWHQP01. The sequence continues at coordinate 82,140 of JAWHQP010000008.1, forward strand.
GCTTCGGTTTCGGGATCATCAAAATCGGCAATAATGCCGTCAATCGACAAGTTTTTGATATCCTCACACTTATATACGAAGTCATCCTTTACATAAATATCCCACATGCATTGCGAAGCTTGCAGATATTGCCCTACACCTTCCATGACGCCGCGATCATAAACTTTGTTTGCGTTAAATAATAATGCGATACGATATGATTTTAGTTGTTTCTGCATCAGAATACTCCTTTCTTAAACGAGTAACCGGTTGATATCTAAATAGAATTCATCATACCGAAACGGCAAAAAGTGCGGTGGGAAAATGACGAGTTTTCTCACCGCACTCTGTCAGGACATGCCTTCAGTTTATACACCGCAGTGCCGGCATACGCCCTATGCTTCCGATTGATGTTTTTTATGCCATAGCAATTCGAGTTCCTCCAGGGATTTACCCTTCGTTTCAGGGACACATTTCCACATGAAGAGTGCGGCCAGAATGCCCATTAATCCGTAAATCCAGTAGGCAAACGCATGATTGAAATGTTCGACCAGATAACTGCTTTTATCCATCATCGGGAAAGTCCAGGATACAAGATAATTGGCGATCCATTGTGCAGCGACGGCTAATGCCATCGCCTGGCTGCGGATTGCATTCGGGAAGATTTCGGCCAGAAGTACCCAGCAGACAGGCCCCCATGAAATGGCAAATGCCGCCACGTAAAACAACATACCGATTAAGGCGATGACACCGGAAAGTTTTGCATAGAAAGCGAATCCAAGCACAAACATGCCGAACGCCATACCTAACGCACCGATAATCTGCAGCGGCTTGCGGCCGAATTTATCCACCGTAAAAATTGCAATAACCGTACAGGAAAGATTAATCGCTCCCATAATAATGGTTTGCAGTAGTGCGGTATCTGTGCCCGCGCCTAAAGAACGGAAAATTTCCGGTGCATAATAAAGAGCTACATTAATCCCGACAAATTGTTGGAAAACCGAAAGCAGAATACCGATGATGATAACGGTAACACCGAAGGATAACAGCGGCATATTTGACGTTGGTTTTGCCTCTCCGATATAAGTTACCATCTGATCTAACTCACGTTGCCCTTCCGTTTCACCCAGCAGTTTTTTAAGATTTATTCCGGCTTGGGTTAATTTATTTTGTAATGCTAACCAGCGAGGACTTTCAGGAACAAAGAAAAGCAGCACAAAGAAAAGTAACGCCGGGATAACTTCAGAGAGGAACATATAACGCCAGCCGACAGTATCAAGCCAGGTATTATCACCGTTTAACGCAATAGAATAATTTACGCAATATACCAATAATTGGCCTGCGATAATGGCAAATTGATTGAATGATACCATTTTGCCCCGGCTTTTAGCGGGGGTGATTTCAGCGATATACATTGGTGATACCATTGAAGCGATACCAACCCCCACCCCGCCGATAATACGGTAAATGACAAATTCCGTAATGAAATTGCTAAGGTAATAAGGCACGTTCTGTTCGTCACCTATTGCACGGATACCCATTTCAGGATAAGCGGAACCGACGGCGGAAAGTAAAAATAACACTGCGGCGATAATCAGTGCCATACGGCGACCAAATTTCGCACTCAGCCAGCCTCCGCAGAAACCGCCGATGATACAACCGATTAAAGCGCTCGCCACGCAAAAGCCTAATAATGAATTGGCAGTGGCTTCGGGCAAGCCTTTGGGTTCAATAAATACATTATTAAGCGATGACACCGTACCGGAAATAACAGCTGTATCATAACCAAATAATAATCCACCTAACGTGGCAACCAGGGTGACACAAAGTGCGAATAGATTTCTTCTGTTTTCGACGGCCATAATAAACTCCTTATTAGGTTTTACATGATCTTATTTTGACTAAAAAGGGGAAGCGCTCAATTTCAATATTTATTAATGGAATTACGTTTTTTCACTTTTGTGATCCCTGCCACAATAATTAATTATCTTAATTTAAAAACCAAAAAACGTAATTGAACGAAAATTTGTTTTCACAGACTATTAACGGCGGAAAGTGATTCATCCTATCTACTTAAGGAGAAATGATTATGACAGACTACTTTGACAAAATTGACAATGTGAAATTTGAAGGGGTAAATTCAACCAATCCTTTTGCTTTCAAACATTACAACGCCGATGAAGTGATTCTGGGTAAAACCATGGCGGAGCATTTGCGTTTGGCGGTGTGTTATTGGCATACTTTTTGCTGGAATGGTAACGACATGTTCGGTGTGGGGTCATTAGATCGCAGCTGGCAGAAAAATCCTGACCCGTTGGCGGGAGCCAAACAGAAAGCGGATATTGCCTTTGAGTTTTTTACCAAACTTGGCGTGCCTTATTATTGTTTCCATGATGTAGATATCTCTCCCGAGGGAAGCACATATCAAGAATATGTGTATAATTTCCAGACCTTGGTTGATATTCTGGCGCGCAAACAAGCGGATACCGGAGTCCGGCTATTATGGGGAACGGCAAACTGCTTTACTAATCCGCGTTATATGTCGGGAGCTGCAACCAATCCTAATCCGGAAATTTTTGCCCGCGCGGCGGCGCAGGTATTCAATGCCATGAATGCGACTCAACGTTTAGGCGGTGAAAACTATGTGTTATGGGGCGGACGTGAAGGTTATGAAACCTTGCTTAATACCGATTTGAAACGTGAACGTGAACAAATCGGTCGTTTTATGCAGATGGTGGTTGAACATAAACATAAAATCGGTTTTAAAGGCACGTTGTTGATTGAACCTAAACCGCAGGAACCGACCAAACATCAATATGACTATGATGTGGCGACAGTGTACGGTTTCTTAAAACAATTCGGGCTGGAGAACGAAATTAAGGTCAATATCGAGGCCAATCACGCTACTCTGGCGGGGCATACATTCCAACATGAAATCGCTACTGCTGCGGCATTAGGTATTTTAGGTTCTATTGATGCCAATCGCGGCGATCCGCAGCTCGGCTGGGATACCGACCAATTCCCGAACAGCGTGGAAGAAAATACCCTGGCGATATATGAAATCCTGAAAGCAGGCGGTTTTACCACTGGCGGTTTTAATTTTGACGCTAAAGTCCGCCGTCAAAGCACGGATCCGTATGATTTATTCTATGCTCATATCGGAGCGATGGATGTATTGGCGTTATCCTTGAAAAAAGCGGTTCAGATGTTGCAGGATAAGGTATTACAGAATGCGGTCGATCAACGGTATGCGGGCTGGGATAAAGATTTCGGACAACAAATCTTACAGGGTAACGCGTCCTTAGAGAGCCTGGCACAGGCGGTTGAACGTAATCATCTTGAACCTCAGACCGTGTCAGGACATCAGGAATACTTGGAAAACGTAGTGAACGGTTATATTTATCGTTAATCGGTTATAGTCTGAAAGTGCGGTGCTTTTTTTGAGAGTTTTTATCCTTGAGAAACACCGCCTTCCGATTTTCCCTTTAAAACAAGGAGACATTATGTATATCGGTATCGATCTCGGCACATCCGGTGTAAAAGCCGTATTGCTGGACGAAAAACAGAATATTCTTGCCACAACGCGGCAGACGTTAACCGTTTCCCGTCCGAAGCCCCTTTGGTCGGAACAAAATCCTGACGATTGGTGGCAGGCCACGGATATGACAATGCGAGAGCTGGCGATGAAACATAACCTGCAGGCTGTCAAAGCGATTGGTTTAACCGGGCAAATGCATGGTGCCACTTTATTAGATAAAGCTGATAATGTACTGATGCCGGCCATTTTATGGAATGACGGGCGCAGTACGGATGAATGCGGAGAATTGGAACGGCTGGTGCCGGACTCACGCAAAATCACAGGTAATCTGATGATGCCGGGTTTTACCGCTCCGAAACTTAAATGGGTGGCAAAACATCAGCCCGATATTTTCGGACGAATCTCAAAGGTATTGTTGCCGAAAGATTATTTACGGCTGAAAATGACCGGAGAATATGCCACCGATATGTCTGATGCCGCCGGCACAATGTGGTTGGATGTAGCTAAACGGGATTGGGATAACAGCCTGCTGCATGCCTGTCAGTTAGGGCGGGATCAGATGCCTCAATTATTTGAAGGGAATCAGATTACGGGTTATTTACGCCCTGAGTTGGCTCGGGAGTGGAATATGCCGTCAGTGCCTGTGGTTGCGGGCGGCGGTGATAATGCTGCGGGGGCGATCGGTGCCGGGTTATACCGGGCGGGACAGGCTATGCTTTCTCTTGGTACATCGGGCGTGTATTTTGTGGTAACGGACAAGTTCACCGCTAATCCGAGCAAGGCCGTACACAGTTTTTGTCATGCACTACCGCAACGCTGGCATCTAATGTCCGTCATTCTCAGCGCGGCTTCCGCAGTGGATTGGGTGAAGAATGTTCTCGGCATCCGGGATATTGCACAGCTGTTTCAGCAAATTGAACGCAGCACGACACGGTCGCAAGCTATTTTCCTGCCTTATTTATCCGGTGAACGCACACCGCACAATGACGCTTATGCTACGGGTGTATTTTGGGGATTAACTCACAATGATAATGCCGTAACTATGGCAAAAGCCGTAGTGGAAGGTGTCAGCTTTGCTCTTGCGGAGGGTATTGATGTGCTGCATGAAACGGGAGTTAAAGCGGATAATATTACTTTGCTCGGTGGTGGGGCAAAAAGTGCTTATTGGCGGCAACTGTTGGCGGATATCAGCGGAAAAACCTTTGCCTACCGCACCGGTGGTGACGTCGGCCCGGCTCTGGGAGCGGCAAAACTGGCTCAAATTGCATTGAATCCACAGGAAGATATTGCAACCTTCTGCCGGCCTTTACCGTTAGAGGCTGTGTATCAACCCAACCTGCGGCAAACCGCTTATTACGCGGAAAAACGAGTAAAATTCACGCGGCTTTACCAATGCGTAAAAGGGTTATAATTCTCAAAGTGCGGTGCTGACAAAAGCTTTAGCTTTTGAACGTTGGCTTTGCCAACGGTGCCGAAGGCATAGC
>JAWHQP010000009.1:0-78620 GCA_032586195.1 Pasteurellaceae bacterium LIM206
CAATTCGGCCGCCGTACCTATACTGTCCGTCAAATCATTGACGCCGGAAAGTGTTCGATACCCATCCGATGGCTTTATGGATGTTGCTCTGTCCGTTAAAGTTTTCGTCGCCATGTTTTAATCCTCTGGTATTAAAAATATTTTTCAATCTGAATTACACTAAAAATAACGCGGTAGTGTTTACAACATCATAAAATACAACCGGAATGTCAGGGTAATATAATCGGGTAATTTCCGTTTACTCTACTATGTTCATTGCCATAAAGCTAATACAAGGTTTTATTATTGTATCTCATATTAAAATGCGTTTCATTCACTCACCTTGTAATAATTCGAACATCTAAAGTGAAGTCAGACATTTCATTATTTTCTCACTGCACTTTTCGGTATTTTTTCGGCGGCCATTCCCGCGCCCACGTTCAATCATTACGGCTTTGACTTTTTGCGCCGCTTCCAAATTCTCTTGATCATCTTTTTTAAAGGAATATGAATAGCGACTTAATCACAATAACTTGTCATCCCAAATTAACCAATTGAAACAACGGATTAGAAAAGAGATGAGCTAGTTATCTAGGACAGCCCTTAAATAAAAATTAACAGTTGTGACCCAATTCGGCGGAGATAAGCCGAGCCGTGTTTTTAACGGATGTGATTAATTCTTTCTTATCTTTCTGTTTCAGCTTGGCGGTGGAAAGAGAAAGGGAAAGCGCGTACCGTACTTTATTGTGGATGTCGAAAATAGGGCAGGCAAAGCAGGTAATGCCGAATTCGTTTTCCTCATTATCAACGGCAAAACCCTGTTTTCTGATTTTTTCCAATTCCTGTTTCATGTCCGGCAGTGTGGTAATCGTGTTGGGAGTAAGCTGCATAAAGAGACTGCTTTGATCATGCCAGTATCGATCCACATATTCCTCCGCTGCATAGGCAAGAAAAATCTTCCCCATGGCCGAACAGTAAAGCTGTAACTGTTGGCCGATATAGGAACGGGTGCGCATAATGCCCGCCAGCGGTTCCAGTTTATTCAGCATGATCGCGTGATGACCTTCCTGCATTGAAAAGTTGATGGTTTCCCCGGTTTCAAGATTCAGTTGCTCCAAGTGCGGTGCTGAAATCGAGAGAATATTCAAGGAAGACAGTGTTTTTTGTCCGATGGAAAGGCACTTTGTGGTTAGCCGGTATGAACCGTTGCTATTGGACGGTTGCACGAATCCGCAGGACTGCAGGGTTTGCAACATACGATGTGCCGTACTTTTATTCAGTTCCGACAGTTCCGCGATTTTGGCTAACGGGCAACCGTTGGGAAAATCACTTAATATCTGTAGCAACGATAATCCTTTAATTAGACTTTGATTGGTGGATTGCTGATTCTTTTCTATCTTCATTCCTATATTCTTCCTTAGGTTTATTAATGTTTGTTTATTATTTTAGGCGACAACTCAAACAATAAACAAATCCTATTATCAAAATGAGATCTGGATCACAAATTCAGAAAAAATAATATAACTATATGATTATACTGTTTTTTTATCTTCCCGATATATTTGCTTATCCGGATTGTTAAAATTATAATAATTGAAACGGTATTTCACAATATGAAATTTATATTAATGGAGATTATTATGAGAGTCAGTTATTCAGAATTAAAAAGTGAATTCAAACGTGTTCTTCTCGCCAGAGGCGTGAAAGAAGAAATTGCCGAAGATTGTGCCTCAATGTTTGCAGATACCACGCAGGACGGCGTGTATTCGCACGGTGTGAATCGTTTTCCTCGTTTTATTCAGCAGCTTGAGCACGGCGATATTGATCCGAACGCCAAACCGACCAAAGTGCTTTCCCTCGGCGCGATCGAACAGTGGGACGCACATCAGGCAATCGGTAATCTAACCGCCCGTGAAATGATGAATCGTGCGATGGAAATTGCCGATCAGTACGGTATCGGCGTGGTGGCCCTTAAAAATGCAAACCATTGGATGCGCGGCGGCGGTTATGGCTATCAGGCGGCGGAGAAAGGTTATATCGGTATCTGCTGGACTAATGCCTTAGCCGTTATGCCGCCTTGGGGTGCGAAGGAATGCCGCATCGGTACCAACCCGTTAATTATCGCCGTACCGAGTAACCCGATTACCATGGTGGATATGTCTTGCTCTATGTATTCGTACGGTATGCTTGAAGTGCACCGTTTAGCGGGTCGTCAGACCTTTGTGGATGCCGGGTTTGATGATGAAGGTCATTTAACCAAAGACCCGGCCACGGTGGAAAAAAACCGCCGTCTGCTGCCTATGGGATATTGGAAAGGGTCAGGCTTATCAATCGTGTTAGATATGATTGCCACCCTGCTTTCCAACGGTTTATCCGTGCCTGACGTAACAGAAACCAAAGACGATGAATACTGCGTTTCCCAAGTGTTTATCGCCGTTGAAGTGGATCGTTTAATCGACGGTAAAACCAAAGAAGAAAAACTGAATCGCATCATGGATTATGTAAAAACCGCCGAACGTGCCGACCCGAATGTGGAAATTCGTTTACCGGGGCATGAGTTCGTTACATTGAAAGCGGACAATGTGGCAATGGTATTCCGGTGGATGAAACCGTTTGGGAAAAATTAAAATCCTTATAAGGTGAGAAGGAGTACGGCATGTTTTTCGGACATATTAAGCGGGTGGAGATGAACTTGTATCCTCCCGCGATTCAAAAAGCACTGAAATTTTTACAGGAAACCGATTTCGATAAGCTTGATACGGGCGTTTACGAAATTGAGGGAAGAAAAATTTACGCTCAGGTTTTAGATTTACAGACCAAGGCAAAACATGACAATCTTCCTGAAGTGCACCGCGATTATCTGGATGTTCAGTATTTGCACAGTGGTTTTGAATTAATCGGAACAGTGGTGGATCAGGGACAGAATACAGTGGCGCAGGCATATAATCCTGAGCGGGATATTTTGTTCTATGAAAACGTACGGAATGAATCCATGTTAGTAATGCGTCCGGGAAACTTTGCCGTGTTTTTCCCTTCTGATGTACACCGACCGGCCTGTATTGACGGCAAAGCAACGGCTATTCGCAAGATTGTTGTAAAAATTGCTACAAGTAAGTTGTAGCTCAAGGAGATCATTATGCATCATTTCGTTCGTTATGTTGGAAAATTACTTGAAGTGACCTCCGTTGCAATGCTGGCGGTGATGGCTTGTTTGGTTTTCCTTAATGTTGTGCTCCGTTACGCGTTTAATACCAGTTTCACTATGACTGAAGAACTATCCCGTTATTTATTTGTATGGGTGACTTTCCTGGCTGCCGTTCTGGCGTTTAATGAAAACGGTCATGTGAACGTGTCTGTGCTGGTAGATAAGCTGTCTCCGCTAAAACGAAAAATCCTTTCTATTATTACCGATGGCATCATGCTTTATTGCTGCTACCTTATTTTTATCGGCAGCTATGATCAAATGACATTGAATATGAGCAATTACTCACCGATTTCAGGTATTCCCACGGGAGTTAATTTTCTTGCCAGTGTTATTATGAGTGTGCTTATCGGTATTTTATTACTTGTCCGTTTGATTGCTTCATTCACTCATATCGTAAAAGGAGAAGCAGCATGACTATTGCAATTTTCCTCTGTGTATTACTGGGTTCCATTGCGCTTGGTATTCCGGTTGCGTTCTCTTTAATTGTCTGTTCCGTGGCATTAATGCTGCACCTTGATATGTTTGATCCGCAGATTCTGGCTCAGAACCTGGTGAGCGGTGCGGACAGCTTTTCTCTATTGGCGATTCCATTCTTTATTCTTGCGGGCGAACTCATGAATGAAGGCGGTTTATCCAAACGAATTATTGATCTGCCGATGAAGCTGGTCGGACATAAACGCGGCGGATTAGGTTTTGTTGCCATTATCGCCGCGATGATTATGGCGAGCTTGTCCGGATCCGCGGTGGCGGATACCGCGGCGGTAGCCGCCATGTTGATTCCGATGATGAAAACCACGGGTTATCCGGTGGAACGTTCGGCCGGCTTGATCGGGGCCGCAGGTATTATCGCCCCGATTATTCCGCCTTCAATTCCGTTTATTATCTTTGGGGTTGCCAGCGGTGTTTCCATTACCAAATTATTTATGGCCGGTATTTTCCCCGGTATTTTTATGGGCTGTTGTTTGGGATTACTATGGTGGTGGCAGGCAAAACGTCTTAACCTCATGACCTTCTCTAAAGCAACCAAGCAAGAACTTTGTTATTCCTTCAAAAACAGTGTATGGGCGTTGTTACTTCCGGTCATTATTATCGGCGGTTTCCGCTTGGGTATCTTCACTCCGACCGAAGCCGGTGCCGTGGCAGCGTTTTATGCTTTGATCGTATCAATGTTTGTTTATCGTGAACTTAAATTTAAACAGCTGTACAGCGTCTTTTTAGCTGCCGCGAAAACCACCTCAGTGGTGATGTTATTAGTTGCCGCCGCCCAAGTTTCCGGCTGGCTGATTACCATTGCCGAACTGCCGCAAATGATTACCGACCTGTTAGAGCCGCTTATTGATTCACCGACATTATTATTGCTGGTCATCATGGCCGCGGTCTTTATCGTCGGTATGGTAATGGACTTAACCCCGACCGTTTTAATCCTCACGCCAGTGCTTATGCCTTTGGTCGAAGAAGCGGGTATCGACCCTGTGTATTTCGGTGTGCTGTTTATTCTGAACACTTCTATCGGTTTAATCACACCGCCAATCGGCAATGTATTGAATGTGATTACCGGTGTGTCAAAACTGCCGTTTGATCAGGCGGCGAAAGGCATCTTCCCCTATATGCTGATGTTGCTTGCGCTGTTGTTGGTCTTTGTGTTCTTCCCGTCATTAATCTTAACCCCACTTAGTTGGTTACAACCTTAATCAGGAGTAAATTATGAAAAAATTAACCGCGATTTTTGCCGGCCTTACATTAATTGTCGCTGCCGTATCGGCTCATGCTGCCACCAGCTTACGTTTCGGCTATGAGGCCCCACGTACGGATACCCAACATGCCGCGGCAAAAAAATTCAGTGAATTACTAAAAGAAAAAAGCAAAGGAGAAATTAAACTTACTTTATTCCCCGACAGCACACTGGGTAACGCACAACAAATGATCAGCGGAGTGCGAGGCGGTACCATTGACATTGAAATGTCCGGTTCTCCGAATTTCAGCGGATTGGTATCCAACTTAAACGTAATCGACATTCCGTTTATCTTTCGTGACAAAGCCCATGCTTATCGCGTGCTGGACGGTGAAATCGGTCAGAGTTTGTTAAATGAATTGGAAGCGAAAGGCTTAAAAGGCCTGGGTTTTTGGGAAGTAGGCTTCCGTTCCATCACTAACTCCAAACACCCGATTACCTCGCCGGCGGACGTAAAAGGGCTGAAGATCCGTACCAACCAGAATCCAATGTATGTAGAGGCCTTCAAACTGCTGGGTGCCAACCCGGTACCAATGCCGTTATCCGAACTTTACACCGCGCTTGAAACCCGCGCGGTAGATGCGCAGGAACATCCAATCGGCATCGTGTGGTCGTCTAAATTATACGAAGTGCAAAAATATCTCAGCCTGACCAACCACGGCTACACTCCGTTACTGGTGGTAATGAACAAACAAAAATTTGACAGCCTATCTCCTGAGCTGCAAAAAGCCGTGTTAGACTCTGCCAAAGAGGCGGGTGCCTATCAACGTCAATTAAATGAAGAAAAGGATCAGGAGGCTCTCGATAAAATGAGAAAAGCGGGCATGGAAATCATCGAAAAAGTGGATACCAAACCGTTCCGCGATATCGTAGAAAAACCTGTGCGTGCATTATTCATTAAAAACAATGGTGACGCTTTATTGAAAGCCGTTGACGCAGCTGCGGAACAATAATCCGTTACAATAAAAGATGAGGTCGGCCCTCATCTTTTTGCTTCTTTATCACAAATGGCGTGAGGACGGCTGGACCTCAATAATGTAGGAGTAAATATGAGCTTTTGGCTTGGCATTGACTGTGGTGGAACTTTCATAAAAGCGGGCATCTATGATGAACAGGGGAAAGAATACGGTTCTTTCCGCCAAAATTTAACGGTAGTTAGCGATAAGCCGGGTTGGGCGGAACGCGATCCCGAAGCGTTGTGGAACAGCTGTGCGGCCGTTATCAGAGGCGTTCTGGCACGAACCGGTATCGCCGCTCCGCTCATTAAAGGGGCGGGCATATCGGCACAGGGCAAGGGTTTATTTTTACTGGATAAACAGGGCAACACGTTGGGCAGAGGTATTCTCTCTTCTGATCAACGTTCTCTTGCCATTGTCAAACAATGGCAGCAGGAAAAAATTCCCGAACGGCTTTATCTGATCACGCGGCAAACCTTATGGACAGGGCACCCCGTGTCCATTTTGTGTTGGTTAAAGGAAAACGATAAGGCACGTTACCGGAATATCGGGGCGGTTTTGATGTCTCACGATTACTTGCGTTTCCGGTTAACCGGCAGCGTAAACTGTGAAGAAACCAATATTTCGGAATCCAACTTATATAATATGGCTCAGGGCGACTATGACCCGCAACTCGCCGAATTGTTAAAAATTCCCGAAATCAGCACCGCACTTCCGCCGATTGTGGGTTCCTCTGAAATCGCCGGCTATATTACCGAACAGGCGGCCCGGCAAACGGGGCTATCCGTGGGCATGCCGGTGGTCGGCGGCTTGTTTGATGTGGTATCCACCGCGCTTTGTGCCGGTCTGGATGATGAAACGAAACTCAATGCCGTGTTGGGTACATGGTCGGTGGTCAGCGGTATCACAAAGCATATTGATGCAAACCAGCGGCTCCCTTTCGTTTATGGCAGATATGCTCAGACGGGTAAATTTATCGTGCATGAAGCCAGCCCGACTTCGGCGGCAAATCTCGAATGGTTCGTAAAACAATGGGGCATGACCGATTACCGGGAAATCAACGATCTGGTGGCGGCGTTGCCGAAGGCGGACAGCTCGGTCTTCTTCGTGCCGTTTTTATACGGTTCCAATGCGGGGCTGGGCATGCAGGCGGGATTTTACGGCATTCAGTCGCTACACCACAAGGCTCATCTGCTGCAAGCGATTTTTGAGGGCGTCATGTTCAGTTTAATGACTCATTTAGAACGTATGCTGATTCGTTTCCCTGATACTAAGGTGCTGCGTGTTACCGGCGGCCCGGCGAAATCAGAAATCTGGCTGCAAATGCTTGCCGATCTGAGCGGGCTTACCGTCGAAGTGCCGCAAATTGAAGAGACCGGCTGCTATGGGGCGGCACTTATGGCAATGATTGGCAACGGCGTGGGCAGCTCGGTACTGAATTCTTCCCCCGATAAAAACCTCGTCACCATTCAACCAAACCGTTCAATGCACGAAAAATATCAGCAAAAGTACGCCCGCTATAAATTACTGGTAAGTCATTTGCAGGCGTTTAATCGGGAGATTATGCAATAAAGATAAATTCCTCTCTTCCATAAGCGGTAGAGAGAAATTGACTTGGAAACATTATTTTCTTACCGCGATCGCCTCGATTTCCAGTCCGACATCTTTCGGCAGGCGAGCCACTTCCACGCAGGAACGGGCGGGGAAATTCGGGTGATTGTTTTCTTTGAAAAAGCGTTCATATTCCGCATTCACCGCAGCGAAATCATTTAAATCCTTCACAAATACCGTCGTTTTCACGACATCCGCCACCACAAGCCCTGCCTGTTCAATAATCGCTTTAATGTTTTCTAAAGATTGGCGGGCTTGTGCGGTAATCTCGGCCGGCACCTCGCCTGTGGAGGGATTAACCGGAATCTGACCCGAAGTGAACACCAAATTGCCTAAATCCACCGCTTGCACATAAGGGCCGATAGCCGCCGGAGCGTTGTTGCTATGAATAATTTTTGTCATTGTGTTTTCCTTCTCTACGTATGAATAAACACATTCATTTTACACGCCGCATCAACAATTACAAACGAATTGTGCGGTGGCACCAAAGTGCGGTGTCATATTTCGGAGTTTTTCGCTTTCCGCATGGACTGTGCTATACTTCAGACCCTATTCAAACACTCTCAATAAAGGAATCATTATGGCTGATTTTAACAAAATTCTTACCCCGGGCGATGTTGACGCAGGTATCATCAATGTAGTAAACGAAATTCCTGAAGGCAGCTGCCACAAAATCGAATGGAACCGCAAAGTTGCGGCATTCCAATTAGACCGCGTAGAGCCAAAAGTCTTTGCCAAACCGACCAACTACGGTTTTATTCCGCAAACTTTGGATGAAGACGGCGATGAACTGGACGTGCTGTTAATCACCCGCGAACCGTTAACCACCGGTGTTTTCCTGGAAGCCCGCGTGCTTGGTGTAATGAAATTCGTGGATGACGGCGAAGTGGACGATAAAATCGTTTGCGTGCCGGCTGACGATCGCAACACAGGTAATGCCTATAAAACCTTGGCGGATTTACCGGCTCAATTAATCAAACAAATCGAATTCCATTTCAACAACTACAAAGCGCTGAAAAAACCGGGCACCACCAAAGTGGTCTCCTGGGGCGATGCGGAAGAAGCGAAAGCCGTTATCCGTGAATCTATCAAGCGTTGGAATGAACAAGCGTAATTATTTCAGCTCTCTCTATTACAAAAGTGCGGTGCTGAAAAACTCAGTTTTTCAGCACCGCACTTTATTTTTTGGTTTAAAGTTCTAATACGCCTTATCATTCCAACGCAATTCGTTTTTGAGTTGGGCGAGCCGTGTGTCTTTATTGATGTGAACACATTCGATTTCAAAATATTCCGCGAACATTTGCAGCATGTCGGCATCAACATCGAGGCTGAAGGCGCTGTGATGGGCGCCGCCGGCCAGAATCCATGCTTGGGTGCCGATGTCGAAATCCGGTTCAAGTCGCCAGAAGGCGTGACCTACCGGCAGATTCGGCATATCTTGCGGTTTTTCTACCGCCTGAATATCGGCGACTATCATTCTGAAACGATTGCCCATATCGACAATGGTGGCGTTCACCGCCCGTCCGGTTTTAGCGGTAAAAATTAATCGGGTCGGATCCGATTTTCCGCCGATACCGAGCGGCCGAATAGCAAGGCGAGGCTTATCATTGGCGATAGACGGGCAGACTTCGAGCATATGAGCGCCGAGTACCACTTCATGATGCTCGTCTAAATGATAGGTGTAATCTTCCATGAAGGAACTGCCTTTAGATAAACCGTAGCCCATGACTTTTACGGCTCGTACCAGTGCGGCGGTTTTCCAATCGCCTTCACCGCCAAAGCCGTAACCTTGCTGCATTAGGCGTTGAACGGCCAAGCCGGGTAATTGCTGTAAACCGTGTAAATTTTCAAAGGTGTCGGTAAAGGCGCGGAAACCGCCTGCTTCTAAGAAGGTTTTCAAGCCGAGTTCCACTTTGGCACTGTAAACTAGGGATTCGCGTTGTGCGCCGCCTGTTTTTAGGCTGTCTTCTAATTCATATTCGGTTTCATATTCCGCTAATAATGCCGCGACATTCTGATCAGGCACGCGTTCAATGCTTTCCGCCAATTGATAAACGCCGTAGCCGTTTACGCTGTAACCGAATTTGATTTGAGCTTCAACCTTATCACCTTCGGTGACCGCCACTTGACGCATATTGTCACCGAAGCGGGCAATTTTCAGGTGTTTTTGATCGTAAATGGCGGCTAACACGCGTTGCCAACGATTAATTTTTTCCAATACGTCCGCACTTTGCCAATGCCCGACCACGATGGTTCTCGGCTTGCGCAGGCGGGACACCAGAAAGCCGAATTCTCGATCGCCGTGAGCGGTTTGATGGAGATTCATATAATCCATGTCAATACTTTGCCATGGAATAAACCGGTTGAATTGGGTATGGAGCTGTAATAGAGGTTTATTTAACTGAGAAAGCCCCGCGATCCACATTTTTGCCGGTGAGAAGGTATGCATCCAAGCCATTACTCCCGCGCATTGATCGCTGCTGTTGGCAGCCTGGCAGACGGATAAAATCTCTTGTGCGGATGTGGCTAAGGATTTGAGTTTAATCCGAATAAAAGGATGCTGTCGATTTAAATATGAAACGATGGTTTCCGCATTCTGAGTAACCTGCTTTAATGCTTCTTCACCATATAAATGCTGACTGCCCACAACGAACCATACTTCTAAGCGTTTTATAAACTCCATAAGAAACTCCTTCGTTTAAATCTTGGTAATTCGGCTCTCTATCGCCTGTTGAACAATAGAGATACCTTGTTGATAACGTTGCATAAATCGTTGATAACCTTGTGACATGGCTTCATCCGGTAAACAAACGGTTTGTTCCGTATGAGCAAAAATATGTTTATCCAAATAATCTTCCAAGGAATCATCGGTGTACGTGAGATAATTTGCTAATAGTGCCGCCCCCCATGCCCCGCCTTCACCAGCGGTATTCATCACCGCGATAGGTGTATTAAGCGCGGCGGCAAGAATTCTCTGAGCGATATTTTTGGTTTTAAAAATACCGCCGTGCGCCAGAATGCGTTCAATCTCTACCTTTTCCCGCTGCAATAAAATGTCCATACCCAGCTTCATCGCCCCAAAGGCGGTATATAAATGCACCCGCATAAAATTGGCTAAGTTAAAACGAGCGTTCATCGGGTGCATGAACATCGGGCAGCCCTCGGTTAATCCGACCCCATGTTCCCCCGAATAAAAGCCGTAGGCGAGTAAATTTCCGCAATCTTCATCACCATTGAGCGCCTGAGAAAACAGGGTTTCGTACAGTTGATTGGTACTTACATTGAGATTAAAGGCGGATAAGCATTCACCGAACAAGTTCATCCATGCATTAATATCCGAGGTGCAATTATTGGAATGGGCCATAGCGACCGGTTTACCTGATGGGGTAGTAACCATATCAAGCTGTTCATAGACTTTGGATAAGGTTTTGGATAAGACAATCATGGCAAAGGCCGATGTACCGGCAGAAATATTGCCCGTTTTTTCCCGTACCGCGTTGGTGGCAACCATGCCCGTACCGGCGTCACCTTCCGGCGGGCAAAATGGAATACCTGCCTGTAAATGACCTGTCGGATCCAGCTTTAACGCGCTCGCCTGGGTTAATTTTCCTGCATATTTGCCTGCGGGCAGCACCGTCGGAAATAGTGAATCAAGCGGTAAATGGATGTTTTTTTCTGCAAGCAAGGTGTTGAATTTAGCCATCATGGACTGATCAAATGTGCCTGATTGTATATTGATAGGGAACATTCCCGAGGCATCTCCCACCCCCAGCACCTTTTCTCCTGTTAATTGCCAATGAATATAGCCTGAGAGGGTTGTTAAATAAGTGATATTTTGAATATGAGATTCTTGATTCAGAATGGCTTGATAAAGATGAGCGATGCTCCAACGCTGAGGAATGTTGTATTGAAAAAGTTCAGTTAATTGTGCGGCCGCTTGTGATGTTATGTTATTCCGCCAGGTTCTGAAAGGGACAAGTAATTCATTTCGGGTGTTAAAGGGCATATAGCCATGCATCATGGCACTGATTCCGATGGACTGTAACTTTTCTAATACAATGCCGTATTGCTGCTGTACCGACTGAGATAAGTTCTTATATGCCGCTTGCAGCCCTTGCCAGATGTCCCGTTCGGAATATGTCCAAATTCCATCAATAAAACGATTTTCCCAATCAAATCCCGCGGTGGCTAAAATCGTCCCTTTGGAGTCAATCAGCACAGCTTTAATCCGCGTAGAGCCAAATTCAATGCCCAGAGAAGCGCCGCCGTTTTTGATAAGTTGAGTGATGTTTTGCATATCAACTCCTTTTACCCTTAAGATTTAAAAAGTGATAATAAATGAGAGAACTTTATTTTTTGTAAAAAAATAAAGAATATTAACAGAGCACCCCATAACATTACTGTAATGTAACTACTGACTCCCAACATATTTAATCCGCTTTCTATGATTTGCAAAAGAATTAGAGCAATAATAATACCAATTATTTTGCCCTTACCTCCATCAGGATTTATACCTCCTAATACAGTTGCCAGAATTGAGGTCAGTAAATAGGAATCGCCGTATGAAGCTTTGGCTGAATTGAGCTTTGACATCATTAAAATAGCTGCAATAAAACATAAAATAGCAGAAATAACATAAACAAAGATAATAGATTTATTGGTGTTAATACCTGAATAATAGGTCGCTTTCTCGTTATTCCCTATAAAGTAAATAGATTTTCCTAACGTAGTTTTCTCAAATAAGAA
Organism: Pasteurellaceae bacterium LIM206; assembly: GCA_032586195.1. Taxonomy (GTDB): domain Bacteria; phylum Pseudomonadota; class Gammaproteobacteria; order Enterobacterales; family Pasteurellaceae; genus JAWHQP01. Next base: position 12,230 of record JAWHQP010000009.1, read on the forward strand.
CCATGCTAATACAGCGACTGTAATGAGAATGATCATAGGCAATGGAATAGACAGGAGCGTTACGGAGTTCACCGATAAAATAGATTCGGGAAAATTGGCAATAGTGGAACCATTAGACATCAGAATATTTAGTCCGTTAATTAATGTCATGGTGCCGAGAGTTGCTAAGATCGGAGAAACTTTAATAAAAGCAATAAGAAAACCATTAAGCATACCGATAAGAATGGCACAAAAAACAGCAAATAGAATCCCGATTGTCAGATATGAAATCGAATCTTGTTGTGTAACATAATAGGCAAGCACCAAAGAGCAGGCATTCATTGTAGCTATGATGGATAGATTAATTCCACCGGTGAGCATGGTAATTGCCATTGCTAGGGTAAGAATACCTAAGGTTGGAATTTGTGATGCCATTGATTGGAAATTAGCCAAAGACCAGAAAATATTGGGTACTAAAATACTAAATGTAATAATGGTCGCAACAAACAATATCAATAAGTATTTAATTGAATTATCAATCTTCATATTATATCCTCAGTTTAACTTTTACGTTGTCCTAATGCAGTCATACTGATACTAACAAGAATAATCAAACCCGTAATAACAGTTTGCCAATATGATGATACGCCCATCAGGTTTAATCCGTTTTGTATAATGGCAAGCAGCATTACCCCCATGATCGTTCCTCTGAGTGTGCCTTTTCCGCCGGTTAAACTGGCTCCGCCCAATACAACAGCTGCGAGTACGGTTAGTTCGTATCCTAATAATGAATCAGGGGCAACGGACTGCACAGTATAGGATTGAACGACACCGGCTAATCCTGCCATTAATCCCATGTAGCCATAGGCAAGGCAATGAAGTATTAAAATATTAAATCCGATTCTTGAGCTGGCTTCTTTGTTTCCACCCAATGCATAGATTTTACGACCAATACTTAGCCTACTGGTTAAGATCCAAGTCATGAGTATAGCAATGAGTGCAATTAATGCTTGAAATGATAGCCCATAGTCAAAATTTTCAGCAGATTGTTTAAAGAAAATAATTTCTTGCTGGAAAAATTCAGGGTAATCATAAAGCCATACCCCTTTAGTAATATAAAGCAATCCGCCATAAAAGATATTAAGTGTTGAAATAGTAATGATAATAGAAGGGACATTAAGTTTATCAACAATAAAAGCATTAACTAAACCTAAAACTACCCCAACAAGTAGAGATATACCAAATACTGCAATAAATCCAACATTGTATTGAGAGATAAATGAGATCATAACATATTGAGAAATGATCGTAATTGCTGGGAAAGAAATATCAATACCGCCTGAAATTAAAACAACAAATAAACCACAGGCAAGAATTGTCAGCATGGCGTAGTTATTAATAACATCATAAATATTTTCTATAGTAAAAAAATCAGAAGTTGTCATTGCTAGAAGAACAGAAAGTATAATAATAGTACTAAGTAATATTTTATTCTGTGTAATTTTCATATAATACCTCAGCTATTTCTTGCTCGGTTGTTTTAGAAGGTAAAAATTCTGCAACTAAGCTGCCTTTTCGCATAACAAAAACTCTATGGCTGTTGTAGTAGGCTTCTTCTATTTCATCTGTAATAAAAATCACAGAAATACCTTGCTTAGTGAGGGATTTTATTATGTTAAAAATTCCCTCTTTATTAGCAATATCAACACCAATAGTTGGTGAATCTAAGATGATAATTTGTGGTGAGGTAGCAAGCCATTTAGCAATAGAAACCCGTTGGGCATTACCGCCTGACAATGTGTTTACCGGCAGATTGGAATCATTAGCCTTTATTCTTAAAGAATCAATAAGAGATTGGCTTTCTGCGTAGGATTGTGAACTGTTAATAATATTAAATTTATTACTAATCTTTTTAAATATAGTTGAAATAATATTGTTATGGATTGATTCTGGCATAATTAAACCGATATTCATTCTGTCTTCTGATACATAGGCGATCCCCTGCTTAATTGCATCTCTATTAGTTTTAAATGTGACAGTATGATTATTTATTTTTATTTCACCTGAATCGGGCAGAGTGATCCCGAACAAACTTAAACAGAGTTCGGTACGCCCTGAACCAAGTAATCCGGTAAATGATATAATTTCGCCCTTACGTAAAGAAAAACTAATGTCATGATATTGATTCTTTTTAGATAAATGGTTTACTTCTAATACTGTTTCAGTAGTATTTGGAAATGGTTCTAAACGATTTAACTCAATTTCTAGTCCTGTCATTAAGAAGCCTAGTTTCTTTTCATTAATTTCTTTGATAGGGTATTTGCCAATCATATTGCCGTCTTTTAATACAAGTACGTTATCAGATACCTCCATAACTTCTGCTAATTTATGACTGACAAAGATAATACTGATGCCTTTACTTTTTAACTTATTTACAACAAGCAAGAGATCTTTTACTTCTTTTGATGTTAATGAGGCGGTTGGCTCATCCATAATGAGTAATTTGGCATTTTGTGCAAGGGCTCTACATATCGCAACAAGCTGTTGCTGTGCGATGGGCAGGGTTTCAACGATAGCATCTAAATCTAATTCGGCATGGATTTGTTTTATAGCTGCCTGAGCAATAGTTCTAATATGTGATTTATTTACTAAGCCTAAATGTTGATAGGTATGGATAGCAATGTTTTCGGCGACAGTTAAATTAGGGAATAAAGAGAGATCTTGATAAATTACCTGAATACCTTTTTTAATGGATTCTTCAGGGGTAAGCGAAGCATATTCGGAAGCACCAATTTTTATATTCGCACCATGATCAGGCTGATAAACGCCTGATAGAATTTTAATTAAAGTTGACTTTCCGCATCCATTTTGACCTGCCAAACATAAAGCCTCACCATATCCCAGTGTGAGTTCTACATTATTGAGAGCCTTTACTCCATAAAATGTTTTACTAATATTACTCATTGCAATAAATGACATAACTACCTCCTGAGAATACATGGGTTCAACAGTAGTTGAACCCATTTAAGGTTCTATGATTAGTAAAGTTGATCAATATTTTCTTTCGTTACTTTTAATACTTTATGAAATTGTAATAATTTTTTATCTTGATCTACTTTAGCTTTACCAACAGCCGGAATTTCTAAATCATTAGTAATAGGCTCACCTTTTAGTAATTTGGCAGAGACACTCACCAATGCATAACCCGCAGTAGCCGGGTCATAGGTGATACCCATAGTGATATTGCCGGTTTTGATCAGGGAAGCAGCTTGAGATGGAATCATCATGCCGAAAACATCAAGTTTGCCTTTTAAACGCTTTTCTTTCACTGCTAAACCCGCACCGATAGGACCTTGTGAACCAAATGAAATTACTGCTTTAAGATCAGGATGGGCTTTAATTAGGTCAAGAGTAGTACGGCGAGAATCATCAATGTTTTCAGCCACAGGCATACGGCTGGTCACTTCAAACATATCTGGGTAATGTTCTTTTTGATATTTTACAAAGAGATCAGCCCAAAGGTTATGTTGTGGTACAGTCAAACCTCCCACATAAATCACATAACCGCCTTTTCCGCCCATGGCTTTTGAAACTTCTTCAACATAATCAATAGCGAATTGCTGGTTATCAATAATCTCAATATCCCAGTCAGCACTAGGCTGACCAACTGATTCGTTGGTTAACACTTTAATGCCGTTTTGTTTGGCTTTTTTCAGTACAGGCTCTAAAGCACTGGCATCATTAGGAACGATAGTAATTGCACTAACTTTTTTTGCAATCAAATCTTCAATTAGCTTAACCTGCTGCGGGGCATCTGTATTGGATGGACCGACTTGATAAGCTTTAATTCCTGTATCTTTACCTGCTTGTACGACACCTTCAGCCATACGGTTAAACCAAGGCATACCGTCAATTTTAGAGATATTAACTATTTCTTGTGAGAACGCATTGGTTGCGAACAAGAAAGAAAATAATGAGGATGCAATGAATTTTTTAGCGGTAATTTTCATAAATAAATACTCCATGGAATGGTGAGATTGGTTATGCAACTGCGGATGCTAAGGAACAAATTGCACTGTTTCATGTCACGATTGTGCTATGAATGTAAAAATACTACTTCTAAGGAATGGACTTGACCATGTAAATTCACGCCATATGAATGGAAAATTCTGCTATAAAAAGCAAAATGTGATATTCCTCTCATTTTTTCAGGTCGTGAATCCTTTTCTAAATGTTGTTGGTGAGACACCGAGATGTTTTCTAAAAATTTTTGAGAAATAGAGGGAATCATCATAACCCAAACGTTTAGCAATGGAGGTGATAGACTCATTTGAAAAATAGAGCATATGACGTGCTTCTAAGATTTTTTGTTGCTCCCGCCATTGTGAAATTCCTATGCCGAGAGATTGAGAAAATAAGTGGGATAGACGGGAAGGGGAAAGAAAGACTAATTCGGCAAGCTGATTGATAGAATGGGTTTTGGAAAGATCTTCTAAAATGATGTTGCATATTTGGCTGATCCGTTCGTCAACATATTGTCCATTTTCTTTTTGATCCAAGGAAAAACATTTAATTAACAGATATTCAACTAAGCATTGAGCAATTTTTTGATTAAATTTATTGTTGTTTTTAAGCTCAATTTCGACCTGTGAAAAATAGCCCGAAAGTTCATTAAATAGCTCTGTATTTTCAATCTTGATTTTTCCAATATGGTGCGTGGTATTAGACCATTTTAACCATGAATCCCAGTGTACATTGGGATAAAAATAGATCCATTGATGGTGCCAGGTTTCGCTTTGCGGATGGCGGGAATAATGATGTATGGCTTTGGGGGAAAATAAATAAAGCTGCCCTTTGGTTGCTTCAAAGGATTGTTTACCATCAAAAACAATGCCTTTACCTTCCGTTGTGAGATGGAAAATATAGCCATGCATTCCATTAGGTCGGTCAATTACAAAATCAAGATAATTTCCTTTTTCAATTTTCGTGAACCCGGCAACAATATCCAAATGAAATGGATAATTTGGCAATAAAGGATTGTTATTCATTTGCTTCCTTTCATAAATACACAAACCAACTCCAAAAGTCGGTATATTTATCCACCCATTTGTAACCAAACGGGATATGGCAAAATGGTACGATAAGTTGTGCTATATAGTTATATCTTATTGATTTTAAAGGAAATATATCAATTAGACGAGTCATGTGTCTGCCCATGGAGATTAGATCAACAAAATCGTACGATGGCTTGTTATTGTAACACAGGCTCGAATGATTTTCATATAATAGGTCAATCATTAACAAAATCACGTCATTATAAAGGGCGGGCACAAGACCCGCCCCAATAGTGAATGATTGTTAAATTTTTAATAAAATCAACCAATTAACCTTGGAAAGAAATACGTTTCATATCCGTCATATAACCGCGTAATTCCTGACCGACGATTTCAATCGGATGGTTACGGATGGCATCGTTAACGTCACGCAAATAAACGTTGTCGATTTCGGTTACCGGGGTTGGTTCGCCTAAATCACCTTTTTGTAAGATCGGGATGATTTTTTCCGCCAGAATCGGGGTGGCTACGTTGGCGAACAAGTAGTTACCGTATTCCGCGGTGTCAGAAATCACCACGTTCATTTCGTATAAACGTTTACGGGCGATGGTATTGGCGATTAACGGCAATTCGTGTAGTGATTCATAGTAAGCGGATTCCTCATAGATACCGGTTGCCACCATCGTATCAAAGGCAAGTTCAACGCCGGCTTTTGCCATGGCGACCATTAATACGCCGTTATCGAAATATTCCTGTTCGGAGATTTTGATGCCGTCGGCTTTCGGTGCGTTTTCGAAGGCGGTTTTGCCGGTCGCTTCTCGCCATGCGAGCAGGTTTTTGTCGTTGTTGGCCCAGTCTTCCATCATCACGCGGGAGAATTCACCGCTGATAATATCGTCCATGTGTTTTTCATAGAGCGGTTTCAATGTTGCTTTGATTTGTTCAGAAAGTTCAAAGGCCCGCAATTTCGCGCTGTTGGAAAGGCGATCCATCATTAAAGTAATACCGCCTTGTTTTAAGGCTTCGGTGATGGTTTCCCAACCGTATTGGATTAATTTGCCCGCATAAGCCGGATCTTTGCCGTCTTTTACCAATTTGTCGTAGCATACGATTGAACCTGCCTGCAACATACCGCAAAGAATGGTCTGTTCACCCATTAAGTCAGATTTTACTTCAGCAACGAAAGAAGATTCCAGCACGCCGGCGCGGTCACCGCCCGTTGCCGCCGCCCATGCTTTTGCGATCGCCATGCCTTCGCCGCGCGGGTCGTTTTCAGGGTGAACCGCGATTAAGGTCGGCACGCCGAAACCACGTTTGTATTCTTCGCGTACTTCTGTGCCCGGACATTTCGGCGCACACATTACCACCGTGATGTCTTTACGGATTTGTTCGCCCACTTCAACAATGTTGAAACCGTGTGAGTAGCCGAACGCGGAATCTTTTTTCATTAACGGCATTACATCGGCGACCACTTTGCTGTGCTGTTTATCCGGCGTTAAGTTGATAACCAAATCTGCGGTTGGGATTAATTCTTGATAAGTACCGACTTTGAACCCGTTTTCGCTGGCACGCACAAATGAAGGACGCTTTTCGGCAATGGCTGAATCGCGTAAGGCATAGCTTACGTCTAAGCCGGAATCACGCATATTTAAGCCTTGGTTTAAACCTTGCGCGCCACAACCCACGATAACGATTTTTTTGCCTTTTAAGTAATTTGCGCCGTCGGCAAATTCTTCCCGCTCCATAAAACGGCAGCGGCCCAATTGATCTAATTTCTGACGTAGGTTTAATGTATTGAAATAATTAGCCATTTTTCTATCCTTAAGTGAGTTGGAATGAATTGAATTAAGCACATTATCGTTATGCCGTGTTGATAAAAAAATTATACGCCTTTTTAATGTTGCGTAAATTGATATTATTGAAATAAAATGTTGCATATATTGCAATATAATAGAACCGAAAAAACTCGGATTTTTGACACCGCACTTTGGACAACAATGGAATTTAACGATCTCAAACTGTTTCTGCATTTGGCGGAAACCCTTAACTTCAGCCGCTCTGCGGCGCAGAATCATATGTCAGCTTCCACCTTGTCCCGTCAGGTACAACGCATGGAAGATGAACTGGGGCAAGCGTTGTTTTTACGTGATAACCGACAAGTGACACTTACGGAAACGGGGCGGAAGTTTCTTCTCTTCGCGCAGCAGCATTGGATACAATGGACACAGTTCAAACAGCAGCTAAACCACGATAATCAGGAAATTAGCGGAGAATTACATCTGTTTTGCTCGGTCACGGCGGCATATAGCCATTTGCCTGCTATTCTGGGGCGATTCCGTTCGCGTTACCCGAAAGTGGAAATCAAACTGAACACGGGCGATCCCGCCCTTGCGGTGCAGCAGGTGCAAAGCCAGCAGGCGGATTTAGCCCTGGCGGGACGGCCGTTAAACCTGCCGGGCAATGTGGAATTTCATTATATTGATGATGTTGCTATTTCTCTCATTGCGCCCAGGGTTGCCTGTGCCGCTACGCAATTATTGCAGCGGGAACCGATAAACTGGCGGGAGATTCCTTTTATCGTGCCTACCGAAGGCCCTGTGCGGGAGCGGATCGACCAATGGTTTCGGCGGCGCAATATCAAACATCCTAAAATCTATGCCAGCGTATCGGGGCATGAGGGCATTGTGTCTATGGTTGCCCTTGGCTGTGGCGTCGCATTGCTGCCGGATATCGTGATCCGCAACAGCCCGTTGAATACGCAGGTTTCCTCTATCAACCTCGCCGAACCCATCGCCCCCTTTGAGTTGGGTGTTTGTGTACAGAAAAAAAGCCTCGCCCTGCCGATTATCAACGCTTTTTGGCAGACGTTGCGGACATAAAGTGCGGTGTTAAAATTTCGGATTTTGCGATCCGTCTCGCAAAAATAAAGGTGAAAACTCAAAAATACGACACCGCACTTTATACTTTGGTTTTTCACAATGGGCGGGGAAAGTCATGGATAAGGTAACGGAAACCTTACTGCGATTGTTGCAGGTACCGAAATTGGGGGCGGCAACCATCGGCAAATTATGTGATGAAATCACCATTACGGATTTGTCGGATTACAACGCGGATCAATTCCGTTGTATGGGCTGGAACGAGACGCAGATTCAGCGCTGGTTTCAGCCGAAATATGATGTGGTGAAAGCGGCCGAACGGTGGCTGACCGAACAGGATCAGCGGCTGATTCATTTTCTCCAGCCGGATTATCCTTATTTACTTAAACAAATTGACAGCGCTCCGCCGGTTTTATTTGTGAAAGGTGATATCGCGGCACTACATCATCCGCAAATTGCCATGGTCGGCAGTCGCAATTGTTCTGATTACGGCGGATACTGGGCGAAATATTTTGCCGCTCAGTTATCTCTCAACGGGTTTGTCGTGACCAGCGGATTAGCGATGGGGATTGACGGTTGCAGCCATCGCGCGGTAGTGGAACAGGGCGGGCAAACCGTGGCGGTGCTGGGCTGCGGACTGAATATTGTGTATCCCGCCCGACATAAAGCCCTCGCTCGGAATATTTTGGATAACGGCGGAGCGTTGGTATCTGAATTTTTCCCCGATCAGCCGCCCGTCGCGGAAAATTTTCCCCGCCGTAACCGTATTATCAGCGGGCTTTCCCTCGCCACCCTGGTGATTGAGGCGAACACTAAAAGCGGTTCGTTAATCACCGCCCGTTATGCGCTGGAGCAGAATCGTGAAGTGTTCGCCCTGCCCGGCAATATTCAGAATCAATATAGCCAAGGCTGCCACCGTCTGATTAAGCAAGGCGCAATGCTGGTGGAGAATGTACAGGATATTCTGGAAAATCTGCCGTTCGGTTACAGGTCATTCATGTCATCCGCGGCGCCAAGTACGACGCCCCGACTTTCATCGCCGCAAACCGATCCTAGAGAGACACCGTTACATCCCGATTTATACGCCAAATTATCCTTTGAACCCCGAAGTGCGGATGAGTTAAGTTCTCTTTGCGGGCTTTCGATTGACGGCTTGCTGGTACAACTGCTTGATTTAGAATTGCAAAATCTTATCGCTCAGAAAGACGGTTTATATTACAGAATCTGAATAAAAAGATTTTACCTTGTGATCTATGTCACCATTTTTTCATAAAAAAATCGTTATGATAGTCAAGGGGTTTCGATTCCCTCAATGTAATTACACAAGAGAGGTAAAAATGACAGAAACAGAGCTCTTCCGTGAAGGGGTTAACCTTATGCTTTCGGGCATGGGATTTGTATTAGTTTTTCTACTAATCCTTATCTATGCAATTCAATTCATGTCTTATTTAATTAATCGATTTTTTCCCGAACCTGTCCCTATCGCCACGAGCGAGGCCGCCGTTCAGCCCGCGGTTCCCGCTGATGATATTGAACGTTTACGTCCCGTTATCGTTGCTGCCATTGTGCATCACCGCCATTCCCAAGGTTTAAAGTAAAAAATATGTAGGAATTCCATTATGACTAAAAAAATTAAAATAACCGACGTCGTACTGCGCGACGCGCATCAATCCTTATTTGCAACCCGCTTACGTCTTGACGACATGCTGCCTATCGCGGCGGAATTGGATAAAATCGGCTATTGGTCGCTTGAAGCCTGGGGTGGCGCGACCTTCGATTCCTGTATCCGTTTTTTAGGCGAAGACCCTTGGGTGCGTTTACGTGAATTGAAGAAAGCGATGCCGAACACGCCGCTGCAAATGCTGCTGCGTGGTCAGAACCTGTTGGGTTATCGCCATTATGCGGATGATGTGGTGGATAAATTTGTGGAACGTTCGGTTGAAAACGGCATGACCGTGTTCCGTGTATTTGATGCGCTTAACGATCCGCGCAATATGCAGCAGGCACTTAAAGCCGTACGCAGATTCGGCGGGCACGCGCAGGGTACCTTAAGTTATACCACCAGCCCCGTTCATACCTTGGAAACGTGGCTGGAGGTGACCGAACAACTGCTTGATATCGGTATCGACAGCTTAGTGATTAAAGACATGTCAGGCATTTTGACGCCGATGGCGGCCTATGAATTAGTCGGCGAAATCAAAAAACGCTACGCCGAGCTTGAATTGCATCTGCATTGTCATTCCACTACGGGTATGGCGGAAATGTCCTTGCTGAAAGCGATTGAAGCGGGAGCGGACGGTATCGACACCTCTATTTCCTCCATGTCGGGCACTTACGGACACCCCGCCACAGAAGCGTTGGTCGCCACCTTGCAAGGCACGGAATACGATACCAGTTTGGATATTCCGAGCTTGGAAAAAATTGCTGCTTATTTCCGTAATGTACGCAAGAAATACGCCAAATTTGAAGGTCAGTTACGAGGTACTGACAGCCGTATTCTAGTGGCTCAGGTTCCGGGCGGCATGCTCACTAATCTTGAAAGTCAGTTGAAACAACAGAATGCTTCCGACAAACTGGATGAAGTGCTGCAAGAAATTCCGCGTGTGCGTAAGGATCTCGGTTATGTTCCGCTCGTTACGCCAACTTCACAAATCGTGGGTACGCAGTCGGTGATCAATGTGCTGATGGGGGAACGCTACAAAACCATTGCAAAAGAAACCGCAGGCATTCTGAAAGGCGAATACGGCCGCACGCCGGCTCCGGTGGATGCCGCCTTGCAGGCCCGCGTGTTGGAAGGCGCCAGCCCGATTACAGATCGCCCGGCGGATCATATTGCCCCTGAAATGGCGAAACTTGTGGCGGAAGTGAAACAGCAGGCTCAGGAAAAAGGCATTAAACTCGCCGAAAATGCGATTGATGATGTGCTTATCGTGGCATTGTTCCCGCAGGTGGGTTGGAAATTCTTGGAAAATCGTGGCAACCCTGCCGCCTTTGAACCGGCCCCGACGGCGGAAACCGCAAAAACTCCAAAAAACGACACCGCACCTGTTCAAAAAACGGCGGCGGGAGCAGCGGTTTATACGGTGGAATTGGAAGGCAAAGCCTTTGTGGTGAAAGTCAGCGAAGGCGGTGATATTACCAATATCGCTCCGACGACGACACCGGCGCCGCAGGCGGCACAACCGGCTGCACCGATTCCAGCGCAGACCGCCGGAGGTACGCCGGTAACCGCGCCGATGTCGGGCAACATTTGGAAAGTGGTGGCAACGGAAGGGCAAAAAGTGGCGGAAGGTGATGTATTGCTCGTGCTTGAAGCCATGAAAATGGAAACGGAAATCCGGGCCTCCGTCGCCGGTACGGTACAGAATATTCGGATTAAAACGGGTGATACCGTCAATGTAGGCGATACCTTAATGACGTTAAGCTAAGGTGGTCATAATGGAAAGTATTTATGCATTATTAAAAGGGACCGGCATTATGCACCTCGAATGGGGGCAGGCGGTGATGATTCTCATCAGCCTGTTGCTGCTGTGGCTTGCCATCGCCCGTAAATTTGAGCCGTTGCTGTTGTTGCCGATCGGGTTTGGCGGATTACTGTCCAATATTCCCGAAGCCGGTCTGGCAATGACCGCTTTGGAGAATCTGCTGCATCAGGGCACGCCTGAACAGATCGCCGCTATTGCGGCAAAAATCGGTGCGGCGGCCGATCCCTCCGCTATCAAAACTGCTCTGGCCGGCACCGCACCTTCGGTGATTGACCAGCTGGAAACCATGGCGGTCGATATGGGGTTCAGTGCCGGTATTCTGGCGTTGTTTTATAAGGTAGCGATCAGCTACGGGGTGGCGCCATTGGTGATTTTTATGGGGGTGGGCGCCATGACGGATTTCGGTCCGCTATTGGCCAATCCGAAAACCCTGCTGCTCGGCGCGGCGGCACAGTTCGGTATTTTTGCCACTGTGTTAGGGGCGTTAACCTTAAATTATTTTGGCATTATCAGTTTTACTTTGCCGCAAGCCGCTTCCATCGGTATTATCGGCGGAGCGGACGGCCCGACGGCGATTTATCTCACCAGTAAGCTGGCTCCCGAACTGCTCGGTGCCATCGCGGTGGCGGCTTATTCCTATATGGCATTGGTGCCGCTGATTCAGCCGCCGATTATGAAAGCCCTCACTAACGAAAGCGAGCGTAAAATCCGTATGGTGCAAATGCGTAATGTCAGCACGCGTGAGAAGATTTTGTTCCCGATTATTTTATTATTGTTGGTCGGATTGCTGCTGCCTGATGCGGCACCGCTGCTCGGTATGTTCTGCTTTGGTAATTTAATGCGGGTAAGCGGCGTGGTGGAACGGTTAAACGATACCACTCAGAATGCGTTAATCAATATCGTCACCATCGTGCTGGGGTTATCCGTCGGCTCGAAACTGATTGCCGACAAATTCTTACAGCCGCAAACCCTGGGGATTCTGATTCTCGGCGTGATAGCCTTTTGTATCGGTACTGCCAGCGGTGTGTTGATGGCTAAATTAATGAATAAATTCAGCAAAAATAAAATCAATCCGCTTATCGGCTCGGCGGGTGTATCTGCCGTGCCGATGGCAGCCCGTGTATCCAATAAAGTCGGGCTTGAAGCCGACCATCAGAACTTCCTGCTGATGCACGCGATGGGGCCGAATGTAGCCGGTGTTATCGGTTCTGCCATTGCGGCCGGAGTGATGTTGAAATATGTCTCATCAATGATGTAATCGCTGCCGCAAACGTGAAAGTGCGGTGCTGTTTCGGCGAGTTTTGTTATATGCCGCGGCGTATATAAAATTAGTTGTTTTTGATCGTGCGGTTATGATAGAATTCGCCCTCACGTACCGCTGGTGGTACGTGTATCGTCCCGCAAGGGTGGTTTTAATTTTAACGGAGCACTAATATGATCCAAGAACAGACTATGCTGGATGTTGCTGATAATTCAGGGGCTCGCAGCGTAATGTGTATCAAGGTTCTAGGTGGATCGCACCGTCGTTATGCTGCTATCGGCGATATCATCAAAATTACCGTAAAAGAAGCGATTCCTCGCGGTAAAGTAAAAAAAGGTGATGTATTGAAAGCGGTTGTCGTGCGCACCAAGAAGGGCGTTCGTCGTCCAGACGGATCAGTCATTCGCTTCGATGGTAATGCCTGTGTTATTTTAAACAATAACTCCGAGCAACCTATCGGTACCCGTATTTTTGGACCGGTGACTCGTGAACTTCGTTCTGAGAAATTCATGAAAATCATCTCTTTAGCACCAGAAGTACTGTAAGGGAGAAGTGAAGAAATGGCTGCAAAAATTCGTCAAAATGATGAAGTAATTGTACTTACCGGTAAAGATAAAGGTAAGCGTGGTAAGGTAACCCAAGTGTTGCCAAACGGTAAAGTGATTGTTGAAGGCGTAAAAATCATCACTAAACACGAAAAACCTGTTCCTGCCTTAGGCAAAGAAGGTGGTTTGGTGAAAAAAGAAGCTGCAATTGATGTTTCAAATGTTGCAATCTTCAACCCTAAAACAAATAAAGCTGACCGTGTAGGTTTTAGATTCGAAGACGGTAAAAAAGTCCGTTTCTTCAAATCTAATAATGAAATTATTTAATAAACTGGAGTAATGCGATGGCGAAACTGCATGATTACTACAGAGATCAGGTAGTGAATGAATTGAAAGTAAAATTCAACTACGCATCTGTCATGCAAGTCCCACGAATCGAAAAGATTACCCTGAATATGGGTGTGGGTGAAGCATTGACCGACAAAAAACTGTTAGATAACGCGGTGGCGGATTTAACGGCAATCAGCGGTCAGAAACCTTTAATTACTAAAGCTCGTAAATCTGTTGCCGGCTTTAAGATCCGTCAGGGATATCCAATCGGTTGTAAAGTAACACTACGTGGTGAACGTATGTGGGAGTTCTTAGAACGTTTAATCACAATTGCGGTTCCACGTATTCGTGACTTCCGTGGCTTAAGCCCGAAATCATTTGACGGACGTGGTAACTACAGCATGGGTGTGCGTGAGCAAATCATCTTCCCTGAAATCGACTACGATAAAGTAGATCGTGTGCGTGGTTTGGATATTACTATCACAACTACGGCTAAGAGTGATGAAGAAGGTCAAGCACTTCTCGCTGCCTTTAACTTCCCATTCCGTAAATAAGGCAGGTTACAATGGCTAAACAATCAATGAAAGCTCGCGATGTAAAACGCGTTAAATTGGCTGAAAAATTCTACACAAAACGTATTGAATTAAAACGAATCATTTCTGACGTGAATTCTTCTGACGAGGAACGCTGGGATGCGGTGTTGAAGTTACAGACTTTACCGCGTGATTCAAGCCCAAGCCGCCAACGTAATCGTTGCCGCCAAACCGGACGTCCTCACGGCGTTCTTCGTAAGTTTGGTTTAAGTCGTATTAAGGTGCGTGAAGCTGCGATGCGCGGTGAAATTCCTGGCCTTAGAAAAGCAAGTTGGTAATTAACCACTTTAATTTTGGAATCGGAGAAAAAATACAATGAGTATGCAAGATCCAATCGCAGATATGTTGACTCGTATTCGTAACGGTCAAGCTGCGAACAAAGTTGCTGTCAGTATGCCTTCATCCAAGCTAAAGGTGGCGATTGCCAATGTATTAGCTGAAGAAGGTTACGTGGAGAGCGTAAAAGTTTTAGAAGGTGTTAAACCTGAATTGGAAATTACATTAAAATATTTCCAAGGTAAACCTGTTGTAGAAAGTATTCAACGCGTAAGCCGTCCCGGTCTTCGGATTTATAAACGTAAAGACGAATTACCAAAAGTGATGGGTGGCTTAGGTGTGGCGGTAATTTCTACATCTAAAGGCGTTATGACTGATCGCAAAGCTCGTCAAGAGGGCTTAGGCGGTGAAGTTATCTGTTATGTAGCTTAAGAGAGGTAGGAAAATATGTCTCGTGTCGCAAAAGCACCTGTTAGTATTCCTGCCGGCGTTGATGTGAAACTCAACGGGCAGCTGCTAACAGTGAAAGGTAAGAATGGCGAGTTATCTCGTATCGTTCATAACTCGGTTGAAGTTAAACAAGATAATAACGCTTTAACTTTCGCCCCGCGCGATGGTTCTGTTGATGCAAATGCACAAGCGGGTACTACGCGTGCATTAGTTAACGCAATGGTTATCGGTGTTACTGAAGGCTTCACTAAGAAGTTGCAATTAGTAGGTGTGGGTTATAGAGCACAGGTAAAAGGTAACGTAGTTTCTTTGAGCCTGGGATTCTCTCACCCTGTAGAGCATACTTTACCGGCAGGTATTACTGCAGAATGTCCATCTCAAACTGAAATAGTGTTGAAAGGTGCCGACAAGCAATTAATTGGTCAAGTTGCAGCGGATATTCGTGCATATCGTCGCCCGGAACCTTATAAAGGCAAGGGTGTTCGTTACGCTGATGAAGTCGTTCGTACGAAAGAAGCGAAGAAAAAATAATTAAAGGTAACACTATGGATAAGAAATCAGCTCGTATCCGTCGTGCAGCTCGTGCGCGTCATATGATGAGAGAGCAAGGCGTGACCCGCTTAGTGGTTCACCGTACTCCGCGTCATATTTATGCACAAGTGATTGCACCAAACGGTTCAGAAGTGCTTGCCGCTGCTTCAACTGTTGAGAAAGTAATTAGTGAGCAAGTGAAATATACCGGAAATAAAGATGCTGCAGCAGTAGTTGGTAAAGTTGTTGCTGAGCGTGCGTTGGCGAAAGGCGTTAAGGATGTTGCTTTCGACCGTTCCGGTTTTAAATATCATGGTCGTGTCCAATCTTTGGCGGACGCTGCCCGTGAAGCTGGTCTACAGTTCTAATAGAGGTAATTGAGATGTCAAACATCGAAAAACAAGCTGGTGAACTGCAAGAGAAGCTGATCGCGGTAAACCGTGTATCAAAAACTGTAAAAGGTGGTCGTATCATGAGTTTCACTGCTTTAACAGTAGTGGGCGATGGTAATGGTCGCGTAGGTTTTGGTTATGGTAAAGCGCGCGAAGTTCCGGCAGCGATCCAAAAAGCGATGGAAAAAGCACGTCGCAATATGATTAACGTAGCTTTAAACGAAGGTACATTACAACACCCTGTTAAAGGTGTTCATACCGGTTCTCGCGTGTTTATGCAGCCGGCCAGCGAAGGTACGGGTATCATCGCAGGTGGTGCAATGCGTGCCGTGTTGGAAGTTGCAGGTGTACGTAACGTTCTTTCTAAGGCATACGGTTCAACTAACCCTATTAACGTTGTTCGTGCAACTATTGATGCATTAGCAAATATGAAATCACCAGAAATGGTTGCCGCTAAACGCGGTAAAACCGTTGATGAAATTTTGGGGTAATTGATAATGGCTAAAACTATTAAAGTAACACAAATCCGTAGTTCTATTGGTCGTTTACCGAAACATAAAGCTACGTTGCGTGGTCTTGGTCTTCGCCATATGCATCACACCGTTGAGTTAATTGATACTCCGGCAGTACGCGGTATGATTAACCAAGTTTCATACATGGTTAAAGTGGAGGAGTAAGAGAATGCGTTTAAATACTCTATCTCCGGCTGAAGGTGCAAAGCATAGTGCTAAGCGTCTTGGTCGTGGTATTGGTTCAGGTTTAGGCAAGACTGGCGGCCGTGGTCACAAAGGTCAGAAAGCTCGTACGGGCGGCGGTGTTCGTCGCGGTTTCGAGGGTGGTCAGATGCCTTTATACCGTCGTTTACCTAAATTTGGTTTTACTTCAATGAAAGCTGCGGTAACAGCAGAAGTTCGTTTAAATGAATTAACTAAAGTTGAAGGTAATGTAGTCACTTTGGATACATTAAAAGCAGCTAATGTAATTACCAAAGATATTCAATTCGCCAAGGTTATTTTAGCGGGCGAAGTGAAAGCAGCGGTAACTGTACGTGGTTTGCGTGTAACTAAAGGTGCTAAAGCAGCGATTGAAGCTGCCGGCGGTTCAGTTGAGGAATAATTAACAAATGGCTAAGCAACCAGGCTATCAAAATAGAAGTACCCAGAGCGGCAGCAGTGAACTAAAAAGTCGGTTACTTTTTGTATTAGGTGCTCTTATAGTTTTCCGTATCGGGTCTTTCATTCCGGTTCCTGGTATTGATGCGGCTGTGTTAGCTCAATTGATCGAACAACAAAAGGGCACCATCATTGATATGTTTAACATGTTTTCTGGTGGTGCATTAAGCCGAGCATCTATTTTTGCACTGGGTATTATGCCGTATATCTCGGCGTCCATTATTATTCAGCTGCTTGCTTCGGTTTATCCTGCTCTGAATGAATTAAAGAAAGAAGGTGAGGCGGGTCGTCGTAAAATTAGCAAATATACACGTTATGCGACTTTAGGTCTTGCTACTTTACAAGCGATTGGTATTTCAACCGGTTTGCCGAATATGTTACCTGGCTTAGTGCCTAACTTAGGTTTCGGTTTCTATTTTACTGCGGTAGTCAGCCTTGTTACGGGGACTATGTTCCTTATGTGGCTTGGCGAGCAAATTACCGAACGCGGTATCGGTAACGGTATTTCTTTAATTATCTTCGCAGGTATTGTTGCCGGTCTTCCGGCCGCTATAGGTCAGACTATTGAGCAAGCTCGTCAGGGGCAAATGCATCTTTTAGTTCTCTTATTGATCGCCGTAGTTGTTTTTGCAGTAACTTACTTTGTCGTGTTCGTAGAGCGTGGACAAAGAAGAATTAAAGTTGAATATGCTAAGCGTCAGCAGGGCCGTCAAATTTTAGGCGGACATTCATCTCATTTGCCATTAAAAGTAAATATGGCAGGCGTTATCCCGGCAATCTTTGCGTCAAGTATCATCTTGTTTCCGGCAACGATTGCACAGTGGTTTGGTGAAGGTTCAAGCCTAGAGTGGTTAACTGATCTGTCAATGTTATTACATCCGGGGCAGCCACTGTATTTGATTGTATATGCCATTGCAATTATCTTCTTTAGTTTTTTCTATTCCGCGATGCAATATAATCCTCGTGACACAGCGGATAATTTGAAAAAGTCCGGAGCATTCATACCCGGCATTAGACCAGGTGAACAAACATCACGTTATATTGATAAGATTATGACCCGTCTGACCTTAATCGGCGGTTTATATATCACATTTGTGTGTTTAGTTCCTTACATTATGATGTCAGCTTGGAATGTACAATTCTATTTTGGTGGTACTTCCTTGTTAATTGTCGTAGTGGTAATTATGGATTTCATCGTTCAGATTCAAAGTCACTTAATGTCGACAAAATATGAATCTGCGCTGAAAAAAGCAAACCTAAAAGGTTTTGGACAGTAATTTTGTCCTATAAATGAAAAGGGATAAGCAATGAAAGTTCGTGCTTCCGTAAAGAGAATCTGTCGTAACTGTAAAATTGTTAAACGTGAAGGTGTTGTTCGTGTACTTTGCAGCGACCCTAAACATAAACAACGTCAAGGTTAATTGACATTTTTTCTTGCAAAGAACCAGTTGAGCAGATATACTGCTCAACTCATTTATGTCCTTGATGTACTGTTTGAGTATCCTGAAAACGGGCTTTTCAAGATCAGTATGTCAAATCAATTAAAAAACAATAGGAGTGCATAGTGGCCCGTATTGCAGGCATTAACATTCCTGATCAAAAACACACTGTAATCGCTTTAACAGCAATTTACGGTATCGGTAAAACTCGTGCTAAAGCAATTTGTGCGGCTACGGGTATTGCTGAAGATGTAAAGATCAGAGAATTGTCTGAAGAGCAGATTGATAAACTGCGTGACGAAGTTGGTAAATTTACCGTTGAAGGTGATTTACGCCGTGAAGTAACACTTAACATCAAACGTTTATTAGACTTAGGGTGTTATCGTGGTTTACGCCATCGTCGTAACTTACCGGTACGTGGTCAACGTACTAAAACTAATGCGCGTACCCGCAAGGGTCCTCGTAAGCCGATCAAAAAATAGTCGGGGTAAATATTAAATGGCTAAAACACCAGTTCGTGCACGTAAACGTGTAAAAAAACAAGTCGTAGATGGCGTAGCTCATATTCACGCATCTTTCAATAACACAATCGTGACTATTACTGACCGTCAAGGTAATGCTCTGGCGTGGGCAACCGCTGGTGGTTCAGGTTTCCGTGGTTCTCGTAAGTCAACACCATTTGCCGCACAGGTTGCTGCAGAACGTTGTGCCGAAGTTGTTAAAGAATTCGGTTTAAAGAACTTGGAAGTTATGGTTAAAGGTCCGGGTCCGGGTCGTGAATCAACAATCCGTGCTTTAAATGCAGCAGGTTTCCGTATCACGAATATTACTGATGTGACTCCGATTCCTCATAACGGTTGTCGTCCACCGAAAAAACGTCGCGTTTAATTTGGCGTTAGGATAATTGGAGAAAGAAAATGGCAAGATATTTGGGTCCAAAACTCAAGCTAAGCCGTCGTGAAGGCACAGATTTATTCCTTAAATCTGGCGTGCGCGCTATTGATTCAAAATGTAAAATTGATACGGCACCTGGTCAACACGGTGCGCGTAAACCGCGTTTATCTGACTATGGTAGTCAATTACGCGAGAAACAAAAAGTTCGTCGTATCTACGGTATTTTAGAACGTCAATTCCGTAACTACTACAAAGAAGCAAACCGTTTAAAAGGTAATACCGGGGAAAACTTACTGGTATTATTGGAAGGTCGATTGGATAACGTTGTTTATCGCATGGGCTTTGCTGCAACTCGTGCTGAAGCTCGCCAGTTGGTGAGTCACAAAGCGATTGTTGTAAATGGTCGTGTTGTGAATATTCCATCTTTCCAAGTTTCAGTTGATGATGTTGTTGCTGTTCGTGAAAAATCTAAAAAACAAGCACGTATTAAAGCGTCATTGGAATTAGCAGAACAAAGAGAAAAACCAACATGGTTGGAAGTTGATGCTGCTAAAATGGAAGGTGTTTTCAAACGTGTTCCTGAACGTTCTGATTTATCAGCAGACATTAATGAACATCTGATCGTTGAGCTTTATTCTAAATAATAGTTAAGGCTTAGTAGCAAAGAGAGGATAAAATGCAGGGTTCTGTTACAGAATTTTTAAAGCCACACTTGGTTGATATTGAACAGATCAGTTCAACTCATGCTAAAGTGATTTTAGAACCGTTAGAGCGTGGTTTCGGTCATACTCTAGGTAATGCATTACGTCGTATTCTTCTATCTTCAATGCCCGGCTGTGCTGTCACTGAAGTGGAAATTGATGGCGTTTTGCACGAATACAGTAGTAAAGAAGGCGTTCAGGAAGATATTCTTGAAGTGCTTCTTAACTTAAAAGGCCTAGCGGTTAAAGTTCAGAATAAAGACGAAGTTTTTCTGACATTAAATAAATCTGGAATTGGCCCTGTTGTTGCAGCTGACATCATTCATGACGGTGATGTTGAAATCGTTAATCCTGAGCATGTAATTTGCCACTTAACAGACGAAAACGCATCTATTAATATGCGTATTCGTGTACAACGTGGTCGCGGTTATGTTCCGGCATCAGCGCGTGCCCATGCTCAAGATGAAGACAGACCGATTGGTCGCTTATTGGTAGATGCTTGTTATAGTCCAGTAGATCGTATTGCTTACAATGTGGAAGCAGCGCGTGTCGAACAACGTACAGACTTGGATAAATTAGTTATTGAGTTGGAAACTAACGGCACTATTGATCCAGAAGAAGCGATTCGTCGTGCGGCAACAATTTTAGCAGAGCAACTAGATGCATTTGTTGATTTGCGTGATGTTCGTCAACCTGAAGTTAAAGAAGAGAAACCAGAATTCGATCCGATTCTGTTACGTCCTGTTGATGACTTAGAGTTGACAGTTCGTTCTGCTAACTGTTTGAAAGCAGAAACAATTCATTATATCGGTGATTTAGTACAGCGTACTGAAGTTGAGTTATTGAAAACACCTAATCTTGGTAAGAAATCTCTTACGGAGATCAAAGATGTGCTCGCTTCACGCGGCTTATCATTAGGTATGCGCCTTGAAAATTGGCCACCAGCAAGTATTGCTGAAGATTAATTGTGGTCATTAGGTTAAGATTTTTCTGAGAAGGATAAGATCATGCGCCATCGTAAGAGTGGTCGTCAACTAAACCGTAATAGCAGCCATCGCCAAGCGATGTTCCGTAATATGGCAAGTTCTTTAGTGAGTCATGAAATCATCAAGACTACATTGCCGAAAGCGAAAGAATTACGTCGTGTAGTTGAACCGTTAATTACATTAGCAAAAGAAGATAGCGTTGCAAACCGTCGTTTAGCATTCGCTCGTACCCGCAACATTGAAACCGTTGCTAAATTATTTAATGAATTAGGTCCACGCTTCGCACAACGTGCAGGCGGATACACCCGTATCCTAAAATGTGGTTTCCGTGCAGGTGACAATGCTCCAATGGCATACATTGAGTTAGTGGATCGCCCGGAAGTTGCAGAAGCGGCTGCGGAATAATTCTAAAGATTATGGCTAAAACCCGAGGTGACTCGGGTTTTTATTTGTTTAAAAGTTACCAAATTCGATTAACATTTTCAAAACTCTCAATTTCAGCACCGCACTTTTATCCGTTCATTATTTTTTCATTATGCGATTTTTGTTAAAATAGCCCGCCATTGCATACTGAGGAACAAAAATGAAACAACGTGTATCACTCATATTGGCGGTTGTCCTGATAGGAATTGCCGCGGGGCTGGGTGCTGCTTTTCTTTCCTGGTTCATCCATATCATTGAATATTTTTCTTTCGGTCACAGTGAAAGTGAATTCCGCATCGTTACCGATCATACAACACCTGAACGCCGATTTATCACTATGATGATTGGTGGCGTTATTGTGGCTGTTGGTTGGTGGTTATTACAGACTCAAGGTCGGCCTGTAGTTGGCATTAATGCCGCAATTAAAGCGGAAACGCCATCCCAAAAACGTCCACCGTTTTTTGAAAATATGATGCACGCTCTGCTGCAAATCGTTGCGGTTGGCTTTGGGGCTCCCGTCGGTCGCGAAGTCGCGCCGCGTGAGTTAGGCACATTATTTGCCGGTCGTATTGCGGATAAGTTTGCTTTTGATCCTGAAACTCGCCGTGCGTTGGTCGCCTGCGGGGCGGCGGCAGGTTTGGCCGGCGTGTATAATGTCCCTTTTGCCGGAGCTATTTTTGCTTTGGAAATTTTGCTCGGTTCGTTTTCTGTTCGCTATGCCGCTATTTCTTTCACTATTTCAGCTATCGCCGTATTAGTGGCTCATATCGAAATTTCCACCGAAACCTTTTATCAGGTAGGTCAGATTAGTGATAGCTGGCAGCTGAGTTTATGGGCCTTATTGGTTGGTCTTTTAGTCGGTTATCCTGCCGCTTATTTTCGCAAAATAGTAAAAAAGGTAGAAGCGGAACGCTGCAAAAAACAACAGGTTCTGTGGGCAATGCCACTAGCTTTCCTTGTAACGGCAATCGTTGCTGTCTGGTTGCCGGAAGTATTGGGAAATGGACGTTCTGTCGCACAGACCGCCTATTGGGGAACCAGCCTTGCGATTTGTTTCGGTTTATTGGTGGCAAAAACGGTTACTGTATTAATTACCTTACGTAGCGGCGTTTATGGTGGCACACTAACCCCGGGATTAGCCATAGGAGCTATTTTAGGGCTGTTTATTGGCCTAGTCACCCAGCTTATCGTACCGGAAACAAATTTACTTACCGCGGCACTGGCCGGGTCAGTGGGATTTCTGGCGGTATCTATGGACGCTCCGTTTACCGCGTTCGCATTAACGGTAGGCTTTACCGGTCAGGGTTTTGATAGTTATTTGCCGCTTTCTCTTGCTGTAGGGGCGGCATTTGTTACGGCATCATTGGTAAAGAAATGACAACTTCGGGGAAAAATTTACTATTTCCATCAATTATTTTGGTATTTCTCCTTCAGTTTAGGCTCATGGCATCGGTCGGCTTGCGTATTTATCACGTATTGTCGAATAAAGTGTTAGCGGATCTCGGTCTCGCTATGTTTTGGTTTGCTTTAGTTTGTATTGCCTTGTTATTATCGGTACACTGTGGCTGATAGCGAAAGGCAAATTCCTGCAAAATAAGCCGTGGTTAAGCAAAAAACATTTTCAGCTGTTCTAACAGATAGTTAGATACCCTGCCTTGTGGGTGTGCGTGAGATTGCAAGGCAATCACCGTAATCAGATTACCGTCCGGTTCAAAATCCAGATCCAATTTAACTAATGATCCCTGGGCAAGTTCATTAGCTGCCATTTTTTCCGGTAAATCGGCCCAACCGATACCTGTTAATGCCAACTGACGTAAGGTCTGGTGATCGTTGGTGTACCAAATATTCTGTGAGAAACTGCGGCTGAACCACAATTCCTGGCCGCTAATGCTGCGATGGGCCAGATGACGATATCGAATCAGTGTTTCCGGTCGAATAGCCTGCATTGTCGCCAGCGGATGTGCCGGGCTGGCAACGGTAATAAAGCGGCTGTAACCGAGAAAAAAGAAATCGGCATTTTTCTTGATATTAAAATCTTTATACACAATACCTAACTGTACCGTACCTGAGCCGACAAGCTGTTCTATATCAAAGGTTGAGGAAATAATCATTTCCACCTGAGTATGTGGGAATGTTTCCGCTAAGCGGCTAAAACAGTTTAGTAACTCTACGCTCCACAGACCTTCTTCTATTGCGATCGATAAGCAATGTTCTTCGTAGCGGGAAAGTGCGGTGAGTTTTTGTTCAAAAAATTGGGTTTGCTGTAGTATGCGTTCAATTTCGGGCAGTAAAGTCCGTCCCTGTTCCGTGAGCCGAATACCCGCTTTTTCGCGAATTAAGAGGGTTTGATTTAATTCAATTTCAAGATTGGCAACGGCTTGACTAATACCGGATTGCGCCCGTCCCAGCTTACGCGCGGCGGCTGAGAATGAGCCGCAGGCACAGACTTCGGCAAAAATTTTGAGTTGTTCTAAACTATACATTTTATTTATCCATCATTATTTGTGATAGATATTAACTTTATCTATTCGATTTATCAATATAAAATACTGTCACTTTCGATAAATATTTCATTGGAGTTAATATTATGAATTTTAAAGAACGGTTTTTTCACTCGGTATTATTTGAATTCGGAGCCTTATGTGTCGCTGGCTTAGCGGTGAGTGTTACGACACAGACCGCGCTACATACGGCTTTTGGAGTAAGTTTGATTATGGCTGTCATGGCAATGACACTAAATTTTGTATTTAACTACCTGTTTGATAAGGTGTTTACCGGCAAGCGCGAAAAGCGCGGTTTGCTGTTTCGTATTTTTCATACAACCAGTTTTGAGGCGACTTTATTGCTGTTTACCGTGCCGCTTATCGCCTATGTACTGCAAATTAGCTGGTGGCAGGCTTTTTTAATGGATGTGAGTTTAACCCTGATAATTATGCTGTATGCATTGATTTTTAACTGGGCGTACGATCATTTACGCTTGAGATGGGTAGCGGCAGATTCGATATAAGGATCTCGAACAGGTAAAAGGCGTGTTTGTACACGCCTTTGTGTTGAGGGGGGAATTAAAATTAAAGCACGAAACGGCTTAAATCTTCGTTTTCCACTATATCGCCGAGAGCCTGTTTCACATAGTCGGAATCGATAGTCACCTTTTGACCGTTCATATCACTGGCATCAAAAGAAATTTTATCCATTAATCGTTCCATTACCGTGTGCAGGCGTCGGGCACCGATATTTTCGGTTTTTTCGTTTACCCGGAAAGCGGCTTCGGCAATACGTTTAATCGAATCCGGGGTGAAATCGATATCTACCCCTTCAGTTTTCATCAATGCTTTGTATTGTTCGGTTAACGAAGCATGGGGTTCGGTAAGAATGCGTTCAAAATCTTTGGCGCTTAACGCGGTCAATTCAACCCGAATCGGCAAACGCCCTTGCAATTCAGGAATTAAATCCGACGGGCGGGCTACCTGGAATGCGCCTGAGGCGATAAATAAAATATGATCTGTTTTTACCATGCCGTGTTTAGTGTTGATGGTTGAACCTTCCACTAACGGCAGTAAATCACGCTGTACGCCTTCACGCGAAACATCGGCGCCACTGTATTCGCCTTTTTTACAAATTTTGTCGATTTCATCGATAAACACAATACCGTTCTGCTCCACCGCATGAATGGCTTTTTGTTTTAGCTCTTCAGGTGCGATTAATTTCGCCGCTTCATCATCGATAAGGGTTTTTAACGCCTCTTTCACCTTCATTTTGCAGCGTTTGGTTTTAGTGTTGCCGATATTTTCAAACATGGCCTGCAACTGATTGGTCATTTCCTCCATTCCGGGAGGAGCCATAATTTCTACCCCCATAGACGTACCGGCCACATCAATTTCAATTTCTTTATCGTCCAGTTGACCTTCGCGCAGTTTTTTGCGGAAAATCTGCCGGGTATTGGTGTTGTTATCCTGTTCTTCGGGTTGTCCCCATTGATTTTTTGCCGGCGGCAGCAATGCGTCCAAGATACGCTCTTCCGCCGCTTCTTCCGCGCGGGAACGATTTTTTTCAATTTCCGTTTGACGAACCAGTTTCATCGCGCTGTCAGTCAGATCGCGGATAATGGAATCCACTTCCTTACCTACATAGCCTACTTCGGTGAATTTAGTCGCCTCAACCTTAATAAATGGCGCATTGGCAAGTTTTGCCAAACGACGGGCAATTTCCGTTTTACCTACACCGGTCGGGCCGATCATTAGAATATTTTTCGGCGTGACTTCATGGCGAAGAGGTTCTTGCAGCTGCATTCTGCGCCAACGGTTGCGCAGAGCGATTGCCACCGAACGTTTGGCATCCGCCTGCCCGATAATATGCTTATCTAATTCGGAAACGATTTCGCGAGGGGTCATTTCAGACATAATGTATTCCTTTCTATAATTCTTCGATAGTGAAATTGGTGTTGGTGAAAACACAAATATCGCCGGCAATTTTTAAAGATTTTTCCACGATGTCACGGGCGGATAAATCGGTATTTTCCACTAAGGCACGAGCTGCCGAAAGAGCATAATTGCCGCCTGATCCGATAGCAAGAATCTGATCTTCTTCCGGCTGTACCACATCACCGATGCCTGTAATAATCAGGCTTTCTTTATCATCGGCAACGATAAGCATAGCTTCCAGTTTACGCAAGGCCCGGTCTGTTCGCCAATCCTTTGCCAATTCCACCGCGCTTTTAAGCAGGTGACCCTGGTGCATTTCCAATTTGCGTTCAAACAATTCAAATAGGGTGAAAGCATCCGCCGTACCGCCGGCAAATCCGGCTAATACTTTATCTTTATATAAACGACGAACCTTGCGGGCGTTTCCTTTCAATATCGTATTGCCGAGAGAAACCTGTCCGTCGCCGCCGACGACCACTTTGCCGTTGCGGCGTACACTTACAATGGTTGTCATGTTCTGTTCCTTTTATTGAAAAAATTTATTTAGTATTTTGGGATAAAATCGGGGATTTCAAGCGATAAGTATAAAAAATCCGCTCGGTCAGAGCGGATTTCTGCGTTGGGTAATGATTAATTTCTGTCCATATCGAGATCGGCTTTATATTCGATACGTCCGTGATCTTTCAATTCAATCGACACATCTAATTCCTGATCACCGCGTTTAAATTTAAGGTCCGCATCACCGTCATCCAATTCTTTCTCGGTGACGTGGAAACCGTGTCTTTGAGCGTGCTCAATGGTTCGTTTGGCTAAACGGCGAATATCTTTTTTGTCACCTTTTAGACGGAATTCCGCCTCAAATTCGCCGTCACCCTGACGATCCGCCTTCACTACTTCCGCGTCGGCGGGTTTATAGATTTCTGCGGGCAATCTGGCGGCTATCGCGTTGGTTGAGAACAGACCCAGAGATAGAACGGCAAGTGCCAATTTGGATTGTAATTTCATATAAGTACCTTTGTTGTCTATGAATTCAAATAGATGCTTTCTTTGATTATGATTGGTAAAAAAAGTTCATTGAAAGGATTTAGCTTAAAACAAACAATAAAGCGCGGTGTTAAAAAGTCGATTTTTTAACACCGCACTTGTGTTGATAAACTAAGGTTACTTGGCCAGAATAGCCTGTAACGCTTGATAAACGGCCTGAGCTTCGGAACCCGTTAAGGCTTCTTTTTTCTTCTCATTCATGAGAACCAACGTGCTTTCTTGCCCGTAAGAACCCAGCTGCATAGAATATTCGTCATCGCTGAGTTCCGGACGGGTGACGCCGAAACGCAGCCATTCCTGCGGCTCTTTCGCTTTATATTCGAGTAAACGATAGCCGCGGCCTGCGGTTTCCTCTTTGATATTAAAACCGAGGGTAGCCAAGGCCGGTCACAGCCGTTGCCATGTCTGATTAAAATTGGCCGCCATGGCTAATGCCGTGTGGCCGTTTTGGTCTGTGATAATCGCGGTCTGTACAGGAGCCGTAAGGTCTGTGGTTGCCACTTGCTGCATTTGGGTATGATATGCATTGTTTAATTTTCCTATAAAACGATTTAAACGATCTGCCGTATAGCGTTGTTTGTCGGTAACGGACGGAGTGAAAATAATATCGTTACGTTTCATTTCCAGAACGCCGACGACTAACGCACTCGCGTCTTTATTACCGGTCTGTTCGATTATGTAACGAATCCGGACATCGCCCACTTCATCGGCCCGACCTGTCGGGGCCCAATCCGTGCGAATTGTGTTACCTTCCGTTTTGAAAGTAATGCCGTCTTCCGTTAATAACCGTTCAATTTGTTTTAAATTATAGATTTCCGCTTTCGCCGCCGGATATATGATTAAAGAACGTTCACCGTCAAATTGCGCGACGGAGTTGCCGATTATTGCCATCGGTGTTGACGGCGGGCGGATATCGACAGCCGCGCCTTTGCTTACATTCGTTGTCGGCAATTGGTAGGTATCATCCTGTCCGAGAATCGTCACTCCCGCGGTCTCTAATTTAGTGAAAGTCGGGGAATCACCGTTTTTTGCGTAGCTGTCATTTGCCATTTGCCGGGATTCACTGCTAGAACAGGCGGTTAACACCGACATTGCCAATGCTGTGACCGGGAAAAGCCATTTTTTCATAAAGTATCCTTTGATTACATCCTTCCGTTAAATTGTACCGCATTTTGACCAGCGGAATAATAAAAAGTTTTACGCGGTCAAACAACAAAAATTCCCTTGCGATAGGCGGCAAGGGAGGGACGATATCATAATAAACCCGCCTGTTTTAAAGCGGCTTCAACTTTCGGTTGCGCGGCTTCACTTAATACGGTCAATGGCAAACGAAGTACGGGTTCTTTAATTAAACCTAAACGATACGCCGCCCATTTCACCGGAATCGGGTTGGATTCAATAAACAAGTTGTTGTGTAATGCCATTAAGCGTTGATTGATCGCGTCGGCTTCATCAAATTTCCCCGCCAAGGCTAATTGACACATTTTCGCCATATCGGCCGCGGCAACATTGTTGGTGACGGAGATAACTCCCTGACCACCTAACTTCATGCTTTCCAGTCCCGTCGCGTCGTCACCGCTTAAGAAAATAAACTTTTCACCGGCACAGTCCTTGATTTGGCGTACACGGCTTACATCACCCGTCGCTTCTTTGATTGCGACGATGTTGTTGATTTTCGCCAGCCGACCGACCGTTTCGGGTTTCAAATCGCTGCCGGTACGGCTCGGTACATTGTATAGAATTTGCGGAATATCAGTACATTCGGCAATGGCTTTGAAATGTTGATACATGCCTTCCTGGGTCGGTTTATTGTAATAAGGCACCACGGACAAACAACCGGCCACGCCGCTGTCATTTAATAATTTGGTCATGGTAATCGCTTCGCTGGTGGCGTTTGCTCCCGTGCCCGCGATAACGGGAATCCGTCCGTCGGCAAATTCCAGCGTCTTTAGGATGGTTTTTACATTTTCATCAATGCTCAGGGTGGCCGACTCGCCGCTCGTACCTACCGAAACAATTGCGTTTGTCCCTGCTGCCACATGATAATCGACTAACTTTTTCAATTCGTCGTAGTTCACCTCGCCGTGGTTATCCATCGGTGTGATTAAGGCAACAATACTTCCGTAAAATAAAGGATTACTTGAAGACATAAAAACCTCTCTTGTATTCGTTCTGGTTTGCTGGGAAAATATCCGTTAGCATTGCTAAAATAACCATACTTTGCAAGTGATTTTTTCAAAAAATCGGATTTTATTCCACAAAAACGGTTTCTTCTATGAATACATTAAAAATCGGCGATTTGGCACCGCACTTTAGCTTGCCGAATGAACGTAATGAACAGATATCCTTAACGGATTTCGCCGGCCGAAAAGTGCTGGTCTATTTTTATCCTAAAGCCCTCACTCCGGGCTGTACCGCACAGGCTTGTGGTTTGCGTGACGCTAAAAGCGAATTGGATAAATCGGGTGTGGTCATTCTCGGTATCAGCCCTGACACGCCAAGTAAACTCGCCGCTTTCGCGGAGAAAAAATCTCTTAATTTCACCCTGTTATCAGACGTTGATCACCGCGTGGCGGAACAATTCGGTGTATGGGGCGAAAAGAAATTTATGGGCAAAACCTACGACGGTATTCACCGCATTAGCTTTCTGATTAACGAAAAAGGCGTGATAGAACAGGTGTTCGATAAATTCAAAACCAAGGATCATCATCAGGTGGTATTGGATTATTTGCACGGCGGCGGGAAGTAAAACTCGCCGAAACAACACCGCACTTTTGCCTTTCCCCGGGCGCGTTCCCATGAGCTCTTTCCTCCTATTTCGGTGAAAGGAGGGCGGAGGTTAAAGTGCGGTGCTAAAATTCTGAGTTTTGTCGCTTTTACTTTGTTCAGCTTTGCTCTTCGTTAGCCTCATCATGCTTCTTGCGGGCTTCTTCCACTTCTTCAAACACCGGGAATTGGGTGTTGAATTCCGCCACGGTTTCTTCTTCCTCCGTCGGCGTTTCGGTGACGAGCAGAGCCTGTAGCAAGGCGGCGGTTTCTTCTTCAAACGCTTTGGCGGCTTCCATTAACGCCTCGTTTTTGAAACTGTCGATTTCGGGGTCGTAAACCGAGGCAAGCTGGCGTACGCCGATACGATCGCGGTCGTAGTAAAGCCGTACTAACTTCTTCGCTTTTTGTGTTTCTATGCCTAATTTTTCTAATGCGTAGCGCCCCGCCCGCACGGCGGAGTCAAAGGTTTCACGCACAATCGCGCCGCTGGTACTGGCTTGATACAGCGCGTACACCGAGCGGC
Source organism: Pasteurellaceae bacterium LIM206 (assembly GCA_032586195.1). Classification (GTDB taxonomy): domain Bacteria; phylum Pseudomonadota; class Gammaproteobacteria; order Enterobacterales; family Pasteurellaceae; genus JAWHQP01. The sequence goes on from JAWHQP010000009.1 coordinate 42,374, forward strand.
GGTCGTAGGCACGCATCACCACTTTGACCTTCGGAAAATGTTTATGAATGTAATGCACGATTTGTAGGGAGGCCTCTTCATTGTCGATAGCAATCACGATTAATTTTGCCTGTGCAATGCCGGCGGCTTCCAGCATGGACGGTTGTGAGGCATCGCCGAAATAGGTTTTGATTCCGTAACGGGACATGCCGTCAACGGTATGCGGGTCGTGGTCGATAATAGTGGTGTGATAGCCGCAACCCGTCAAAATGCTGTTGACTACCTGCCCGAACCGTCCATGCCCGAGGATAATAATCGGTGTGGTGTCTTCGATAGTGTCGTTCTTGCGGTTGGTGCCCTTTCTATTGGCGCGCGGCACCAGGACTTTATCGTAAAAAATAAACAGCAGCGGGGTGAGTACCATAGACAGCGTCACCACTAATACCAGAATGCTGGCATATTCCTGCGATAACAGCGAGTTCTGTACACTGAAACTCAGCAATACGAAACCGAATTCCCCCGCCTGAGCCAAGCTTAGCGCGAACAGGCTGGAATCCAACCCGCGCAGACGGAATAATCTCCCCAACAGATAAAGAATCACGAACTTCACTAAAATAACGGCGAGAGTCAAACCTACGATTAAAAAGAATCTGCCGAATAACAGGCTGAATTCGATACCCGCACCCACGGTAATAAAAAACAGACCTAGCAGCAGCCCTTTGAAAGGTTCCAGCGTGCTTTCCAAGGCATGACGATATTCACTGTTTGCCAGCACTACGCCCGCGAGAAAAGTTCCCAATGCGGAAGATAAACCGATGACGGACATTAATGCGGCGATACCGACGACCAAAGCGAGAGCGAAGAAAATAAAGATTTCCTGTGAACGGGTGGAAGCGATATAACGAAAGGCGGGGCGGCTTAAATAGCGGCCACCGACGATAATTACCGTAATTACCAGCGTGGTGACAAGGGTTTTCAGCCAGGCACTGGCGCCGTCCAGCAGATTCAGCGAAGTATGCTGTGAGTCGGCGGCGTGGCCCGCGACTCCGCTTAATTCAGGCAGCGCCAGCAGCGGCAGCAGTGCCAGCATAGGGATGACCGCGATGTCCTGGAATAACAGCACGGCAAAGCTGCTTTGCCCGCCCGGGCTGTTCAGCAGATTCTTTTCTCCCAAGGTCTGCAACACAATAGCGGTAGAAGATAAAGAAAAAATACAGCCGATGGTCATGGCGGACTGCCATGCTATACCATAGTAATGAGCGAGTGCCGCGATAGCCGCTATCGTCAGAACCACCTGTAAACCGCCTAAGAAGAGCAATTTATGACGCAATTTCCACAGTTTGGACGGCTCCAGTTCCAGACCGACCAAAAATAACATCATTACCACACCGAATTCAGCCACATGCTGAATGGTGGTGGCTTCTTTACCCACCAGTCCCAAAATAGGCCCGATAAACATGCCGGCCAGTAAATAGCCCAGAACCGATCCCAAACCGAGTTTTTTTGAAATCGGCACCATAATCACCGCCGCGCTCAAATAAATAAAAATGTAGAGCAAAACCTGTGTCATCAAAAAACCTTAAACTAAAATTGAGTAGAAAATTCAAAAAGTCATTGTATTGTACAAAGAAACAGCAGAAAAAATAGTATTTATTGTGATATTTTTTAACAAAGTGCGGTGTCGTTTTTTCGAGTTTTTTACATTTCTGCACAACCGATGGAAACTTGCTATAATCAGCCCAATTTTGTATTTGTGATTAATTCCGGCTATGCAACAGTATTTTAATCTTAATCTTCCTTCTCAACCCCGAGATCACAGAATCCTCGCCAATGTGCCGGCGGGAGCGGACAGCCTCGCTATTGAGGAAATTGCCGCCCGGCACAACGGCTTAACCGTGGTGGTGACGGGTGACAGCAAAAGTGCGGTGCGATTAGAGCGAGTTTTGCGTGAACATTGCCCGCACGAGGTATGTATTTTCCCCGATTGGGAGACGCTGCCATACGACGCTTTTTCGCCACATCAGGAAATTATCTCTGCTCGGCTGAGCGCTTTGTTTCATCTGCAACAGGCGCGCCACGGTATTTTTCTGTTGCCGGTGACAACGCTGCTGCAGCGTCTTTGCCCGCCGCAATATTTGCAGCACAACGTGCTGTTAATTAAAAAAGGTGATCGTCTGGTGATTGATAACGTCCGTTTGCGGCTGGAAAACGCGGGTTATCGGGCGGTGGAACAGGTGTTGGAGCATGGAGAGTTTGCCGTACGCGGTTCGTTGCTGGACTTATTTCCGATGGGAAGTGCGGTGCCGTTTCGGCTGGATTTTTTTGACGATGAAATTGATTCCATCCGTACCTTTGATGTGGATACGCAACGTTCACTGCAAGCGATGGACAGCATTAATTTGCTGCCGGCCCATGAATTCCCGACCGACGACAAGGGCATTGAATTTTTCCGCGCGAAATTCCGAGAAACCTTTGGTGAAATCCGCCGCGATCCCGAACATATCTATCAGCAGGTGAGCAAGGGGACGCTGGTATCTGGCATTGAATATTGGCAGCCACTGTTTTTCGAACAAATGGCGACCCTGTTCGATTATCTGCCGTCCGACACCTTGTTTGTGGATATGGAACATAATCAGGCACAGGCGGAACGTTTTTATCAGGATGCCGAACAGCGTTTTGACAGCCGCAGAGTGGATCCGATGCGCCCGTTGCTGCCGCCGTCTGCATTGTGGCTGCGGGTTGACGAAGTGAACCGACGGCTGAAAAATTATCCTCGAATTACCTTGAAAGCGGAGCAAGTCCGCACCTCTGCCAGACAGCAGAACCTTGCGGTGACGGCTTTGCCCGAGCTGACCATCCAGCCTCAGCAAAAGGAGCCTTTACAGCTGCTGCGGCAATTTATGGAAAAATTCAAAGGACATATCGTGTTTTCCGTGGAAACGGAAGGACGGCGTGAAACGCTGTTGGAACTGCTTGCCCCAATTAAATTAAAACCAAAACAGATCAAAAACCTGGCCGAGGCGGAAAAGCAGCATGTCAGCCTGCAAATCAGCGCATTGGATAATGGTTTTATTATCGAGCCTGAAAACGGTGAGCCGCTTGCGATTATCTGCGAAACGGAATTGCTTGGCGAACGGGTACAGCAACGCCGGCAGGATAAACGTAAAGCGGTGAATCCCGACACTCTCATTCGCAATTTGGCGGAATTAAAAGCAGGGCAGGCCGTGGTTCATCTGGATCACGGCGTGGGGCGTTACGGTGGCTTGGTGACGCTGGAAAACGGCGGCGTTAAAGCGGAATATTTGTTGTTAATCTATGCTAACGAGGCAAAATTATATGTGCCGGTATCCAATTTACACCTGATTAGCCGCTACGTGGGCGGCTCGGATGAAACGGCTCCGCTGCACCGTTTAGGCAGTGACAGCTGGGCGAAAGCCCGGCGCAAAGCGGCGGAGAAAATCCGCGATGTAGCGGCGGAATTGCTGGATGTGTATGCTCAGCGTGAGGCGCAGAAAGGCTTTGCCTTTAAATATGATCATGAGGAGCTCCAACAGTTTGCCGCGACTTTCCCGTTTGAAGAAACGGTGGATCAGGAAATGGCGATTAACGCCGTGATTTCCGATATGTGTCAGGCAAAGGCAATGGATCGGCTGGTCTGTGGCGATGTGGGCTTCGGCAAAACCGAAGTAGCGATGCGGGCGGCGTTTCTGGCGGTGCTCAATCACAAACAGGTTGCCGTATTGGTACCGACCACCTTATTGGCTCAACAGCATTATGAAAATTTTCGTGACCGTTTCGCCAATCTGCCTGTGAATGTGGAAATGGTATCCCGTTTCAGAACGCCGAAAGAGCAGAAAAAAATTCTTGAGCAGGTCGCCGACGGTAAGGTGGACATTCTGATCGGCACCCATAAATTGCTTCAATCGGATGTGAAATTCGGTGATCTCGGCTTGCTGATTATTGATGAAGAACATCGTTTCGGTGTGCGTCAGAAAGAAAAAATCAAACAGCTGCGAGCCAATATCGATATTCTCACCCTCACGGCAACGCCGATTCCCCGCACCCTGAATATGGCGATGAACGGCATTCGCGATCTGTCCATTATTTCCACTCCGCCCGCCCGCCGTCTGACCATTAAAACCTTTGTTCGGCAGACTGAAGACGGTTTGATTCGCGAGGCTGTCCTGCGTGAAATCCTGCGCGGCGGGCAGGTGTATTATCTGCATAACGATGTGGCGACCATTGAACAATGCGCGGAAAAACTTGGCGCGCTGGTGCCCGAAGCGCGTGTCATTATCGGTCACGGACAAATGCGGGAACGGGAGCTGGAGCGGGTGATGTCAGATTTCTATCATCAACGCTTTAATGTGCTGGTGTGTTCCACTATTATTGAAACTGGGATTGACGTGCCGACGGCGAACACTATCATTATCGAGCGGGCGGATCATTTCGGCTTGGCTCAGCTGCACCAGCTGCGCGGACGGGTGGGGCGTTCCCATCATCAGGCGTACGCCTATCTGCTCACCCCACCGCCGAAACTCATGACCAAAGATGCGGTAAAACGCCTTGAAGCCTTGGAAAGTCTGGATAATCTCGGCGCGGGCTTTATTCTTGCCACTCACGACTTGGAGATTCGCGGAGCTGGAGAGCTGCTCGGCAGCGAACAAAGCGGGCAAATTGAAAGCATCGGTTTTTCCCTTTATATGGAATTGCTGGAAGGTGCGGTGAAAGCCATGCGGGAAGGACGGGAGCCGTCTCTGGACGAGCTTACCCAACAGCAGGTGGAAATTGATCTACGCATGCCGGCTTTGCTGCCAGAAGACTATCTGGGAGACGTGAATATGCGGCTGTCCTTCTATAAACGCATTGCCGGGGCAGAAAACAAACAGGCGTTGGATGAGTTAAAGGTAGAGCTGATCGACCGTTTCGGCTTGCTGCCGACGGCAACCAGAAACCTGCTGCAGATTGCCGAACTGCGTTTGCAAGCCAAGCCGCTGCAGATTATCCGTATTGACGGCACACCGCATGGAGGGTTTATCGAATTTACCCCGACCGCAGAAGTGGATCCGATGAAATTCCTGCAACTGATCCAACAACAGCCCGCGGTATTCAGATTTGACGGCCCGACCAAATTCCGTTTTACCTGTGATTTGTCGGATACGCAAAAGCGATTGAGTTTCATTTTCGATTTGGTGAACAGTTTGATGGATTAAGCGAAGTCGTTGTTATACAATGACACGGCAAATTCACCAAAGTGCGGTGCTGTTTTTACCAGTTTTCGCACGTTACGATCGCCACAAAGGGGGAGAATCTCATGTACTTGGAACAAATCAAAGCCGAATTGAACGAGGCGGCTGATGTATTAAACAAATTCATCAACGACGAAAACAATATTAAATTAATTGAGCAGGCTGCGTTATTGCTGGCGGACAGTTTTAAAAAGGGCGGCAAAGTGCTTTCCTGCGGTAACGGCGGTTCGCATTGCGACGCGATGCATTTTGCGGAAGAACTGACCGGTCGCTACCGTGAAAACCGTCCGGGCTACCCGGCTATCGCGATTTCCGATGTCAGCCATTTAAGCTGTGTGAGTAACGACTTCGGTTACGAGTATGTCTTCTCACGCTATGTTGAAGCCGTAGGTAAAGAAGGCGATGTACTGTTCGGCTTATCCACTTCAGGCAACTCAAAAAATATCTTGAATGCGATTAAGACGGCTAAGGAAAAAGGCATGAAGGTGATTGCCATGACCGGCAAAGACGGCGGTCAGATGGCAGGCTTAGCCGATGTGGAAATCCGTGTGCCGCACTTCCGCTATGCTGATCGCATTCAGGAAGTGCATATCAAAGTAATTCATATTTTAATGATGCTGGTTGAATTTGAAATGGCGAGAGAAGGCCAATGTGATTAAAAAGAAAAGCAACGTGGGAACATTGCTTTTCTTTTGAAAGTTATACAAAGGCGTTAATTTTTCCTCTGCATATTTTACATATTCACCACGATTTGACCGGCAAATTCGCTGGTTGAGCATAATATTGCGTCGTCCAGCATTTCGGCAAAATCAAAGGTAACGGTTTTAGCCGCGATGGTTTTTGCTACCGCGTTGACGACTAAATCGGCCGCTTCCGTCCAGCCTAAATGGCGCAGCATCATTTCGCCGCTGAGAATTAATGAACCCGGATTACCCTTATTTTGCCCGGCAATTTTGGGGGCGGTGCCGTGAGTCGCCTCAAAAATAGCCGCTTCGTCACCAATGTTCGCTCCCGGCGCAATGCCGATACCGCCTACTTGTGCTGCTAAGGCATCGGAAATATAGTCACCGTTTAGATTTAAGGTGGCGATCACATCATAATCTGCCGGATGAAGCAATATTTCCTGTAGGAAAGCATCGGCGATACAATCTTTGATTATGATCTCTTTGCCGGTATTAGGGTTGTTCAGTTTCATCCACGGACCTTGCTCAATAAGTTTGGCACCAAATTCCTGAGCGACTTCGTATCCCCAGTTTTTAAACGCTCCTTCGGTAAATTTCATGATATTGCCCTTATGTACCAATGTAAGGGAATCACGATTATTGTCAATTACATATTGTAAGGCTGCCCGTACCAGGCGTTGTGTACCTTGTTTAGATACGGGTTTCACGCCGATGCCGCAATCTTTACTGAAGCGGATTTTTTTTACCCCCATTTCATTTTGTAAAAAGGAGATTACTTTGTTCGCTTCCGGTGTATCGGCCGCCCATTCGATACCGGCATAGATATCTTCGGAATTCTCGCGAAAAATGACCATATCGACTAACTCGGGATGCTTCACCTGGCTTGGGGTTCCGGCATAATAGCGAATAGGCCGCAGGCAGTTATATAAATCCAGGCCTTGACGTAAGGCGACATTAAGAGAACGGATGCCGCCGCCCACCGGAGTCATCAATGGTCCTTTAATGGCAACGTGATATTGTTTAATCAGTTGCAGGGTTTCTTCCGGCAACCAGGTATTTTCGCCGTACACCGTGTTGGCTTTGCCGCCGGCATAAACTTCTGTCCAAGCGATTTGTCGTTGGTCCTGATAGGCTTTGCGCACTGCGGCATCAATCACTGTACGCATGGCAGGCGTAACATCCACGCCGATGCCATCACCTTCGATAAATAAAATAATCGGGTTAGGCGGAACGATTAATCCTCCGTTTTTATCCAAACGAATGGCTTGTCCTTGAGTTGGAATCTGAACTTTAGTTTGCATTGGTTATCCTCCCTGCTGCATGGATTTATGATGTGCAATGATGACCGGCTAATTCTATGGTCGTTAAAAAGTATTTTGGAGATTGTCAGTTTGTTCAAACTACCACAAAATTATCATTCATTCTACTTGTTACGAGCGGATTAAAAGGATAATATCTGATTGATACCTTAACCACGTATTATTTCCATATTCCCTGAAACCTCTACCTGCAAACACAAAGGAATATCATATGACAGACTTTCTCCAAGACTACCAAACTCACGTTGACGAACGCGCGGCACAAGGCGCGGTGCCGAAACCGTTGAATGCCGCCCAAACCGATCAATTAATTGAATTGTTAAAAACTCCGCCGACATCCCAACAGGATTATTTACTGGATTTATTTGTCAATCGGATTCCTGCCGGCGTGGATGAGGCCGCTTTTGTAAAAGCCGGCTTTTTAGCCGATATTATCAGCGGAAAAGTACATAGCCCGTTGATCTCTCGGCAATATGCGGTGGAGTTATTAGGCACTATGCAAGGCGGTTATAATATTTCACCATTACTTATCGCTCTTGATGATGAAACTCTGGCTCCGCTCGCAGCTAAAGCACTTTCTGCTACCCTATTGATTTTTGATAATTTTACCGCAGTCGCCCGGCGGGCTGAAAATGGCAATAAATATGCCCGACAGATTCTGGAATCTTGGGCTAATGCCGACTGGTTTTTATCCCGTCCGAAGCTGGCCGATAAAATTACGCTTACCGTGTTTAAAGTGAACGGTGAAACCAACACGGATGATCTTTCTCCGGCGCAGGATGCGTGGTCACGACCGGATATTCCGCTGCATGCATTGGCTATGCTGAAAAATGAACGGGAAGGAATTATTCCCGATGATAACGGCAATGTCGGGCCGATTAAACAAATTGAACAATTAAAGCAACAAGGCTTTCCGCTCAGCTATGTGGGGGATGTGGTAGGTACCGGTTCATCTCGTAAATCGGCCACTAATTCGGTATTGTGGTTTATGGGAGAAGACATTCCTTATATTCCGAATAAACGCGGTGGCGGTGTGGTGCTCGGCGGGAAAATCGCCCCGATTTTCTTTAATACGCTGGAAGATGCGGGAGCATTGCCGATCGAAACGGATGTCAGCAAACTCAATATGGGTGATGTGATTGATGTCTATCCTTATCAAGGCAAAATCTGCCGCCATAACAGTGATGAGGTGTTGGCGGAATTTCAGTTAAAAACCGAAGTATTACTTGATGAAGTGCGGGCTGGCGGACGGATTCCGCTTATTATCGGCAGAAGCTTAACGCAAAAAGCCCGTGCCGAATTGGGGTTAGGTGAAAGTGATGTGTTTGTCAAACCTAAAAGTGCGGTGCAAAGCGGCAGAGGTTTTACTCTTGCCCAGAAAATTGTCGGCAAAGCCTGCGGTGTGGAAGGAGTTCGGGCGGGTGAATACTGTGAACCGAAAATGACGACGGTAGGATCGCAGGACACTACCGGCGGTATGACCCGTGATGAATTAAAAGACCTGGCTTGCCTGAACTTTTCGGCAGATCTGGTGATGCAGTCATTCTGCCATACCGCAGCTTATCCGAAACCGGTAGACGTTACCCTGCACCACAGTCTGCCTGAGTTTATGATGAGCCGCGGTGGGGTGTCACTGCGCCCCGGCGATGGCGTTATTCACTCTTGGCTGAATCGTATGCTGTTGCCGGATACTGTCGGCACCGGTGGTGATTCCCATACCCGCTTTCCGATAGGTATTTCCTTCCCTGCCGGTTCTGGTTTGGTGGCTTTCGGTGCGGCAACGGGCATTATTCCGCTAGACATGCCGGAATCGGTGCTGGTGCGTTTTCACGGTACCATGCAGCCGGGTATTACCTTGCGTGATTTGGTGCACGCGATTCCTTACTATGCCATTCAGCAAGGTTTGTTGACCGTAGAGAAAAAAGGCAAGAAAAATATTTTTTCCGGCCGCATTCTGGAAATCGAAGGATTAGAGCAGCTTACCGTTGAACAGGCCTTTGAGCTTTCCGATGCCTCGGCAGAACGCTCGGCAGCGGCCTGCACCATTAAGCTGGATAAAGCGCCGGTTATTGAATACTTACAATCCAATATTGCTTTATTAACTTACATGATAAATCAAGGCTATGGCGATAAACATACCCTGGAACGCCGCATTAACGCCATGCGAGACTGGCTCGCTGAGCCTAATCTGCTGACAGCCGACCCGGATGCGGAATATGCCGCCGTGATAGATATTAATCTTGACGATATCAAAGAGCCGATTGTCTGTGCACCGAATGATCCCGATGATGCCCGTCTGCTTTCTCAAGTGCAGGGTGATAAAATTGATGAGGTGTTTATCGGTTCCTGTATGACCAATATCGGTCATTTTCGTGCCGCGGGTAAGCTACTGGAGAAATCCGACGGTAATACGCCGACCCGCTTATGGTTGGCGCCGCCGACTAAAATGGATGCCAATGAACTGCGGGATGAAGGTTATTACAGTACTTATGTCCGCAGCGGAGCAAGAATTGAAATGCCGGGTTGTTCGTTATGTATGGGCAATCAGGCGCGTGTGATGCAGGGAGCTACCGTAGTCTCGACCTCTACCCGCAACTTTCCGAACCGTTTGGGGCAAGGGGCGAATGTTTATCTAGTTTCCGCGGAATTGGCAGCCGTTACCGCAGTGCTGGGCAAATTGCCGGCACCGCAAGAATATCTTAGCTATATCAACAAGTTGCGGCAGGATAAAGATGAAATCTATCGTTATATGAATTTCGATAAGATGGAGCAATATACGCAAGAGAATGTGCTGATTTATAAAGGTTAATCGAAAATTGGCGTCTTCTTATCGTTGAGCATTGCTTAGCCGTATGAAGAGCCATTAGTACCGTAAAACAAGGAAAGTGCGGTGCTGTTTTTCCGTGTTTTTTATTGGCTAATTAAGAGAAACGGGCATCAGATGATGCCCGTTTTAGATTAAGCTTTCTTCATCGGTGTAAAATTTCGTTCTCGATGTCCGATGTAAAGTTGGCGAGGGCGAACGATTTTGAGGTTATCTTTGTACATTTCTCTCCAGTGAGCAATCCAGCCTACGGTTCTGGCCAAAGCGAACATTACGGTAAACATGGAAGTCGGAATGCCGATAGCCCGCAGAATGATACCGGAATAGAAATCCACATTCGGGTAAAGTTTGTGGTCGATAAAATACGGATCATTCAAGGCAATGCGTTCCAGCTCCATAGCCACCTCGAATAGCGATGACTGAATATTTAACTCTTTCAACACTTCATGACAGGTTTTACGCATGACTTTTGCTCTCGGATCGTAGTTTTTATAAACACGATGACCAAAACCCATCAACCGGAACGGATCATTTCGATCCTTGGCTCGCGCAATAAACTCAGGGATGCGATCCACCGAACCAATCTGTTCAAGCATATTAATACAGGCCTCATTTGCCCCGCCATGCGCCGGCCCCCACAGTGACGCGATACCTGCCGCGATACAGGCAAACGGGTTGGCACCCGATGACGCTGCGGTACGTACCGTTGAAGTGGAGGCATTCTGTTCGTGATCGGCATGCAGAATAAAGATAGTATCCATTGCTTTTTCCAGCACCGGATTTACTTCATAAGGCGCGCATGGTGTGGCGAACATCATATACAGGAAATTGCCCGAATAAGACAGATGATTCTGCGGAAACATAAATGGCTGACCGATGGAATATTTATAACACATGGCGGCTAACGTCGGCATTTTTGCTAATAAGCGAACAGCCGTGATATCACGGTGTTCGATATCACTAACATCCAGTGAATCATGATAGAACGCAGCCAACGCACCGCTTACCCCGCACATAATCGCCATTGGATGTGAGTCGCGGCGGAAACCGTGGAAAAAGCGGGAAATCTGTTCGTGAACCAAAGCATGCTTTTTCACTAATTCTCCGAAAGACTGGTATTGCTCTTTTGTCGGACGCTCTCCGAATAGCAATAAATAAGCAACCTCCAGATAATCGGAATGTTCGGCTAATTGGGAAATCGGATAGCCGCGATGCAGCAAAATACCTTCATCTCCATCAATATAGGTAATTGCTGATTTACAGGATGCGGTGGACATAAATCCCGGATCGAAAGTGAACAGATGCTTTTTGACGAGAGGCTGCACGTCAATGGCATCGTAACCTAACGTCCCTTGTTGGACAGTTAATTCATATTCACGACCGTCACTGATGGAAAGTTTCGCAGTTAATTTAGACATAGTTCACTCCTTTTGTTGTTTGTTGGTAACGTTGTAGTTCGGTATGTTGTGCGTGCTTTAAATATACAATGATTTAAATCTTGAATACAATCGTTTGCCTATTTATTTTTATAAAATTGTTAAGAAATTGTTTATTTTAAGTTTAAATTAAATCATAACAGAAAAATATTTTAATAAATAAAATATATTTTTATTTATTAAAAACTTAACAATAAATAATGAAATAACATAATATTAATATGAAGTTAAAATTTTTACGTTTTAATTTTTATTATATTTAAATCGGTTAGTTTGATTTAGGAAGAGAATAAATTGAAAATGTGCGTCAAAGTGCGGTGCCGAAAATTGAAGTTTTTTCCGCTTTATCGTTTTTTCCTTTTGATATAAAAATGCAATTTTTATATGAAGCTTTGCATAGAGGTTACACTGTATCTTCGGCACATTGACACAAACCCGACATTTAAAAACTCAAGTTTTTAACACCGCACTTTAGCTCGTTTTGTCGGAGCAAAACGGCAATGTGATGAAATAATCACTATTTCAACCCGCTAATATATTGCATAATTATGCATAAAATATTAATATTCTTTCAGTTTTGAAAAAAAATAGAGATTGTATAATCAATGACCATTAGCGTTAAAAACCTAAATTTTTTTTACGGTTCCAATCAAGCCTTATTTGATATCAATTTAACCGCCGGCGACGGTGATACTCTTGTGCTGCTGGGGCCCAGTGGGGCGGGCAAGAGTACGCTGATTCGTACCTTTAATTTATTGGAAGTACCGAAGTCGGGCAAACTTGTGGTGGCCGACAGCCATTTTGATCTGGCTCAGGTCGTGGAAACAAAAGAAATCCGCAAATTGCGTCAAAATGTGGGCATGGTGTTTCAGCAATATAATTTGTGGCCGCATTTTACCGTAATGGAAAATCTGATTGAGGCCCCCATGAAAGTGCTGGGAATCGGTGTGCAACAGGCAAAATCTCAAGCTATGGAGTTGCTGGCCCGTTTACGCTTAGAAGAACATGCCGAGCGTTTTCCGCTGCAATTATCGGGCGGTCAGCAGCAACGCGTGGCGATTGCCCGCGCCTTGATGATGAAGCCGCAGGTTTTGCTGTTTGACGAACCGACGGCGGCATTAGACCCTGAAATTACCGCGCAGATTGTGTCAATTATTCAGGAGTTGCAGCAAACCGGTATCACCCAAGTTATCGTTACCCATGAAGTCGGGGTGGCCCGTAAAGTGGCAACCAAAGTGGTGTATATGGAACACGGGCATATCGTGGAAACGGGCGACGCAAGCTGTTTTGACAACCCGCAGACCGAACAATTTAAACAATATTTATCTCATGATGATTAACAAATCTTAAGGAATGAACAATGAAAAAATTACTGTTAACCGCATTACTGGCAGGCACAACATTAGCTGTTCAGGCTCAGGATATCACTTTCGGCGCCGAACCGAGCTATCCGCCGTTTGAAAATACCAACGCCAAGGGCGAAATCGTCGGTTTCGACGTTGATGTCGCTATGGCAATTTGTAAAGAAATTCAGGCCGACTGCAAATTCAAAGCTCAGGCTTTTGATTCTTTAATCCAGGAAGTGAAATTAAAACGTCTTGATGCCGCGATGTCCGCTATTGATATTACGCCGGCGCGCGCCAAACAAGTGGCGTTCAGTGATCCGTATTATGACAGTTCGGCCAGCTTTATTACCTTAAAGGGAAAAGTGACAAGTCTGGCGGATGCGAAAAATGTGGGCGTGCAGAACGGCACGACTTATCAGCAATATATCGTCGCGGAAGCGAAACAGTTTAAACCGAACGCCTACGCTTCAATTCAAGACGCGATTCTGGACTTAAAAAACGGTCGCATTGACGTAATCTTCGGTGATACGGCCGTGTTGGCGGATATGCTGACCAAAGAGCCGGAGCTGACTTTTGTGGGCGATAAAGTGGAAAACAAAAAATATTTCGGTAACGGCTTCGGTATCGCCGTGAATAAAGGTAATCAGGCGTTGGCCGACAGCTTGAACAAAGGCTTGGCGGCGATTAAAGCCAGCGGCGAATATCAGAAAATCTACGATAAATGGATGACCGCTAAATAATCATGCTGTCCGATTATCTTTATCTTATGTACACCGCAACCCTGATGACCTTAGGGTTAGCGGTTTGTTCGCTTATATTGGGGCTGCTGCTTTCCATGCTGTTCGTGGTATTGGAAACCAGTAAGCTGAAAATTGTCAGCAAACCTACCGGCGTGCTGGTGGCCTTGTTGCGCGGCTTACCGGAAATCTTGGTGGTTTTTCTGATTTATTTCGGTACGCCGGAAGTGGTGGAAATGCTGACGGGAGAATACCTTGAAATCAGTGCCTTCACTTCGGGTGTAGTGGCGTTGTCGATTATTTTTTCCGCCTATGCTTCGCAGTCCTTACGCGGCGCTATTCAGGCCATTTCCGTCGGACAATGGGAATCGGGTGCCGCATTAGGATTAAGTCGCGCTCAAACCTTTGTCCGCGTTGTGCTGCCGCAGGTTTGGCGGCATGCCTTGCCGGGGTTATCCAACCAATGGCTGGTGCTGCTGAAAGATACGGCGTTGGTGTCCTTAGTGGGGCTGGACGATATTATGCGTCAGGCCGGGTTAATCAACACCAATGAACATCAGCCGTTTACCTGGTATGGTATCGCCGCTTTAATTTATTTGGTTATTACCTTAGTGAGCCAATTTTTTATCCGCAGGCTGGAACTCCGTTTCACGCGTTTTGAACGGGGAGGTAAGTGATGGCTTACGATTATTTTCTTACCATTTCACAGGGTATTTCCACCAGTTTATTGCTGACGGTAAGTGCGTTGATCGTGGCATTTTTGCTCGCCATTTTCTTCACCTTTTTGCTTTCTATGGAAAACCAAGCGGTGAAATGCGCGGTGAAAGGATTTGTTGTTTTGTTCACGGGTACGCCGTTATTGGTGCAGTTTTTCCTGATCTATAACGGCCCGGGGCAATTCGAATGGATGGTAAAAAGTCCGTTATGGGCGTTATTCTCGAATGCATGGTTCTGTGCCGTGCTGGCGCTTGCCCTGAACAGTGCCGCATATTCCACCCAGCTGTTTCACGGGGCGGTGAAAGCCATTTCCAAAGGTCAGTGGGAAAGTTGTGCCGCTTTAGGGTTAAGCCGCGTACAAACGCTGAAAATCCTTATTCCTTATGCCTTAAAACGGGCGTTACCGTCTTATAGCAACGAGATTATTCTGGTATTCAAAGGTACCTCCCTCGCATCCACCATTACCGTGATGGATATTATGGGTTATGCCAAACAGCTGTATGGTACCGAATACGATGCCCTTACCATTTACGGCATCGCCGGCGTGATTTACCTTGTAATTACAGGTATTGCCACTTTGTTATTGCGTAAACTGGAACGCAAAGTGCTGGCGTTTGAACGTTTGGAGAGTGTACAGAAACATTAATTTTCTCTTTAAGCAAATTAATGCCTAACAAAAAAGCCCTATCAGGGGCTTTTTTATCAGAAAAGTGCGGTGCTGAAAAATCGAGTTTTTTTAGCCTTCAATTTGTCAGACTATCGCATTAACGCATAGTGACAAATTCTTCCGAACCGGTCGGATGAATTGCCACCGTGTTGTCGAAATCGGCTTTGGTTGCGCCCATTTTTATGGCAACGGCGAAACCCTGAATCATTTCATCAACACCGAATCCGATGCCGTGTAGTCCCACTACTTTTTCATCCGGCCCTGCGCAAACCAGCTTCATGCGGCATGGCTGGCGATGCCGCGTAACCGCGGTGTACATGGCGGTAAAACCGGAAGTATAAACTTTTACATTTGCTTCTCCATACCGGGCGATCGCCTGCGGTTCGGTCAAACCGACGGTGCCGATTGGCGGATGGCTGAAGACTACGGTCGGCACAAGGTTATAGTCAAGGTGTTCGTTCGGTTTATTGTTGAATAAACGTTCGGACAAACGACGGCCGGCTGCCACGGCGACCGGGGTTAATTCAATACCGCCTTCAATAATATCACCTACGGCATAGATGCCGGGAATATTGGTATTCTGGTATTTATCCACCTTAATGAAACCGCGGGCATTGGTTTCTACGCCTGCGGCCTGCAGGTTGATGGCATCGGTGGCGGGCTCACGACCAATTGCCCAAATAAGGGTTTCAACCGTTTGTGAACGGCCGTCTTCTAATTCCAGGGTAAGCGAACCGTCGGCGTTTTTCACCACTTCCTGCGGAATGGCACCGGTGTGCAGCTTAATGCCGTCCTGAGCCAGCACTTCAACCAGAGTTTCGGTGATCATCGGATCCATATTGCGTAACGGAGAGTGTTTGCGTACGAATAAATGGGATTCTACGCCAAGGCTGTTCAGCACGCCGGCTAATTCAACCGCGATATAGCCTGCTCCCACCACAGCAACGCTTTTCGGCAGTTCGGTCAGCGCAAAGAAACCGTTGGAATCAATACCGTATTCCGCTCCTTTGATATTCGGACGTGACGGACGACCGCCGGTGGCGATCAGGATATGATCCGCCGTTACTCGCTCGCTAGAACCGTCGGCGTAAGCCACTTCGACGGTTTTAGCGTCAACGAATTTGGCAAAACCATGCAGTACATCGACATTATTTTTGTTTAACATATTGCCGTAGGAAGTATGAATACGGCTGATATAGGCCTGGCGGCTTTCAATCAGTTTCTTGAAATCAAAGTGTTTTACATCCACCTCAAAGCCGTAGTCAGGTGCGTAGTTGTGAATGGCTTCCGCAATTTGAGCGCCGTAGAACATCACTTTTTTCGGCACGCAGCCCACGTTAACGCAGGTACCGCCCAAGTGCTTTGCTTCAATAATTGCACATTTCTTACCATAGCTGGCGGCACGGTTGATTGAGGCAATACCGCCGCTGCCGCCACCGATTGCGATATAGTCATAATGTTTATTGGCCATTTTTTGTCCTTATTGAAATGAATGAATTATTCGGTATTGTGCCTAATTCCGGTTTGGAATGCAAAAAGTCTGAATAGATTGATCTAATCGGTGTTATCAATAACCCTTAAAAAAACTAATGAAATAAATAAATTATATGTTGGTGAGGAGATCGGAATTTGTGATCTGGATCAGCTTTTTCAGCATGACAAACTTCTATAATGACGCCAACTTAAGGGCAGTGATGGCTGCCGTATTATAAGGAAGCATGTAAAATTAATTTAATATCGGAGATAAATATGAGCATTCAAACCAGAAAAGAAGTGGATTTACTCGGTGAACGTGATGTACCTGCCGATGCCTATTGGGGTATTCATACCCTGCGGGCGGTGGAAAATTTTAATATTTCTAATGTGACGATTTCGGATGTCCCCGAATTTGTGAAAGGCATGGTCATGGTGAAAAAAGCCACTGCACTTGCCAATGGTGAGTTGGGTGCGATTCCGGCCGATATAGCCAAAGCCATTGTGGAGGCCTGCGATGAGATTTTGACTACCGGCAAATGCCTGGATCAATTCCCGTCAGATGTGTATCAAGGCGGTGCGGGTACTTCGGTGAATATGAATACTAATGAAGTGGTGGCTAATCTTGCTTTGGAAAAATTGGGTCATAAAAAAGGCGAATACAATATCATCAACCCGATGGATCATGTAAACGCCAGCCAATCCACCAATGACGCGTATCCTACCGGCTTCCGCATTGCGGTGCATAACAGCATTTTAAAATTAATTGATAAAATTGAGTATTTGCGTAAAGGCTTTGAAAATAAAGCCGAAGAATTTGCCAATATTCTCAAAATGGGACGTACCCAATTGCAGGACGCCGTACCGATGACCGTCGGTCAGGAATTTAAAGCCTTTTCCGTCCTGTTTGAGGAAGAAGAACGCAATCTCAGACACACCGCCGAATTGCTGCTGGAAGTTAATCTTGGTGCGACAGCGATCGGTACCGGCCTGAACACGCCTAAAGGCTATTCCGAACTGGTAGTTAAACATTTGGCTGAAGTCACCGGTTTGCCGTGCGTGAATGCACCGAACTTGATTGAAGCGACTTCCGACTGCGGTGCTTATGTGATGATGCACGGTGCATTGAAACGTGCCGCGGTGAAATTATCCAAAGTGTGTAACGACTTGCGTTTGCTTTCTTCCGGTCCGCGGGCCGGTTTGAACGAAATCAACCTGCCGGAATTGCAGGCCGGTTCTTCCATTATGCCGGCGAAAGTGAACCCGGTCGTGCCGGAAGTGGTCAATCAGGTGTGCTTTAAAGTGATCGGCAATGACACCACGGTAACCTTCGCGGCGGAAGCAGGTCAGTTACAGCTAAACGTAATGGAACCTGTGATTGGTCAGGCCATGTTTGAAAGTATCTCACTTCTGACCAACGCCTGCGTGAATTTACGTGATAAATGTATCGACGGTATCACTGCTAATAAAGAAGTATGTGAAAATTATGTGTTTAATTCCATCGGCATTATTACCTATTTAAATCCGTTTATCGGCCATCATAACGGCGATGTTATCGGTAAAATCTGCGCTGCCACGGGCCGCAGCGTACGTGATGTGGTGCTGGAAAAAGGCTTGCTCACCGAAGCGGAATTGGATGATATCCTCTCTGTGGAAAATCTGATGAACCCGACTTATAAAGCGGCGTTACATAAATAGCCTGTCATAGTCAGGAAGCTATAAAAGTGCGGTGTTATTTTCGGGAGTTTTAATATATTGAAAACCATGCCGCACTTTTTAAAAATAGCTATATTAGCAACGAGACTCCGCTCCCGGGTTAGTTAGGATTTGCGTTCGGCTTTTGGTGCAAATAAAAATGGCAGTGCAGCATTAGTAAAATTAAGTTTATGCAAAGTAAATTAAAATGGCCGCTTATTGACGACTTGCAAGTGTTCCTGACGGTTATACGAAAAAATAGTTTTTCGGGAGCTGCAAAGGAATTGGGGCAATCCGGTTCTTATGTTACTAAACGTATCGGGATTTTGGAGAAAGAGCTCAATACGTCTTTATTTTATCGAAACACTCGTACAATTAAACTGACTCCTGCCGGGAAATTCGTACAAAATCAGGCTCAATCCATTATTAATCAAATGGACTATTTGATAACCAATGTTATTGAGAATAGAAAAAATATGAGCGGACGCCTGCATATTTGCAGCTCATTCGGCTTTGGCCGCACTCATCTTGCTTATCCCCTTTCTTTGTTTGCAAAAGAATATCCTAATCTCAGTTTAGAGTTTACTTTAACGGATCACAAAAATGATCTGGTTAATGAGGATATTGATCTTGAAATTTCTGTTGGTAATGATCTGAATGAACGTTATTTTGCCAAGAAACTTGCCTGTAACAAACGGATTATCTGTGCATCACCTGCATATTTAGCCCGGTTCGGTGTACCTCAGTATCCGACCGATTTAGAAAGTCATAATTGCTTATTTTTGAAAGAGAAAAATATGACTTTCGGGTTATGGAAATTATTTGACGGTAAAAAAGAATTGGCGGTAATGGTTAATGGCGGATTAAGTACCAATAACGGTGAGGTTATTTTGCAATGGGCATTGGAGGGGCTCGGTATTATTTACCGAAGTGCTTGGGATGCTCAGAAATATATTGCTGATGGTCGTTTGGTTCATATTTTGCCGGAATATTACGAAGATGCTTCGATCTGGGCGGTTTATCCACATAAACTTAGTGAATCGCTAAAAGTGGAAACCTGCGTGAATTTTCTTAGTAGTTATTTCAAAGAGAAAAAAATTGTTTAGCGGATAGAGACAGAGCACGCTCTGTCCCCGCAATTAATTTTCAGATAAATAAACTGGCAAGAAATGTCGCCAATAATCCTCCTAAACTCATAAAAATATTAGAATTACTCAACGTTTTTAAACCGGTTTTCATATCGAAACCACAACAGTTCGTGTAAATCCAGAAATAACTGTCGTTTACATGGCAGTATGCTCGTGCACCTGCGCCGGAAGCTAGGAAAATTAATATCGGATCAATACCCAGTTGTGTTGCAATTGGTGCGGTTAATGTTGCTGAAGTAATCACCGCAACCACACCCGAGCCTTGAACCACTTTTAAAATTGCAGCAATTACAAATGGAATCAGAATAAACGGTAAACCGCTTGATACCACGGCCTGGGCCAATGAGTCTCCTGCTCCTGACAGCTTTAGAATTTGGCCTAGAGCACCGCCCGCAGCGGTAATAAAAATAATAGTACCCGCCTCTTTCAAACTGCTATCTGCCGCTTTCAGTATTTTTTCTTTGCCGATACGTTTACCTAATAAGGCGACGGCAATAAGTGCTCCTAACGCGAGGGCAATATTAGAGTCGCCGATAAATCCCGTCACTAGTAAAATCGTACTATCTGCGGGCAAAATTGCCTTACAGGTAGTATTCAGTAAAATTAGGATAATCGGGGTAAGCAGTGGAAATAAAGAGGCAAAAGAGCCGGGCAAGTTTTGTTCATCAACCTCGTTTTCTTCCTGCGTATTTTCAACAAAAGTGAAATAATCCGATGGTTTTCTCGTCAGGTAAAAATGTGCAAACGCCCACCCAAAGAAAGTCATGAATACCGCCGCAAAAGCTCCCCACATAATAGCTCTTCCAATATCAATTCCAAGCAAACCGGCTGCCGCTAATGGGCCGGGTGTAGGGGGAACATAAACATGTGTGGCTAATAATCCGGCAGAAAGCGATACCGCAAGTACAGCCAACGGAATTTTACTTTTCTTTGAAATGGCTTTGATTAAGGGTGACAAGATCAAAAAACCTACGTCGCTATACACTGGAATTGAAACTAAATAACCGCTGATTGACATTGCAATGGAGGAGTTTTTCGTTCCTACCAGTTTCACCGCATCCAGTGCCATTTTATGTGCCGCACGGGATTGTTCAAGATAATTCCCCAACATAGTACCGAAAATGATGATCAATCCAATGCTGCCAACCGATTTGGCAAACCCTGATACAATCCCTTGAATAGTCGCTGTTGTGCCCATACCCGATAGCATGCCAATGGTTAATGCCGTTGCAAGCAACGCAATAAATGCATTGACCCTAACTTTCAGAGCAAGATATAACAAAACGACAACACCGATAATAAATGCAATATTGACTGACATAAATATTTACTCCTTTCCATCACACTTTTAGCCAAGGATTATTGTTAAAATATCGGGTTTCAAAATCCACGATATCCTGTTTCATGGAAAGGGTAAATCCAACTGCATCTAATCCTTTGATTAACATCTCTTTTTTCAATGTATTTACATTAAATCTTATTTCGCCAAGTGCGGTCAGAATTTTCTGATTTTCCAGATCAACGGAAATCCGATTGGTTATTGGACTGTTTGCCAGGTTACTAAGTTGTTCTATTTCATCGTTAGTAAGGCAAATGGTTAATACGCCGTTACGTAGGCAATTATCATTAAAAATCCCGGCAAAAGAAGTGCCGATTAACGCTCTGATACCAAGCTGTTTCAAACCCCAGACCGCGTGTTCACGACTTGAACCGCAACCGAAATTCGGACCGACAATGAGAAAAACACTGTTCTGCCAATCCGGTTGGTTTAAAATAAAAGCCGGATTGAGTGCGCCGTTTTCCTTAAAACGTAAATCAAAAAAAACGCCTCGATCTAATCCTTGTCGATCAATACCTTTTAAAAACTGTTTCGGCATAATTACATCAGTATCAATATTTGCTGCCATCATTGGCGCGGCTTTACCTGAAACTAAAGTAAATTTATCCATAATTATTCCCCTTTCATCAATTTACGCACATCTATTAAATGTCCGGCTACCGCTGCGGCGGCAACCATTGCCGGGCTCATCAAATGCGTTCTTGAGCCAGCCCCCTGGCGTCCGGCAAAATTGCGGTTGGTTCCCGACGCACAACGATCGCCCGGTGATAGTACATCTTCATTCATCGCCAAACACATTGAGCAACCCGATTGTCGCCATTCGAAACCGGCTTCAATAAAAATCTGTGCCAACCCTTCTTTTTCTGCCTGCGCACGTACCATGGTTGACCCCGGAACAATCATACCTCGTACTCCTTTTGCAATTTTCCGACCCTTCAATACCTTTGCCGCTTCACGTAAATCTTCAATACGTCCATTGGTACAGGAACCGATAAAAGCATGAGTAATTTTTATATCTTCAAATTTCATACCTGGTTTTAAATCCATATATTCAAGCGCGGCTAAATAGTCTTTACGTTTCTGTGCTTCCGGAAAATCTCGTGGATATGGTACAGTTCCCTTGACGGTTCCCGCTTGATCGGGACTAATTCCCCAAGTGACAAAAGGTTCAAGATTAGAACAATCAATATTGTATTCCCGATCAAATACGGCATCCGGATCGCTTTTAAGTTTACGCCACTCAATAATAGCGCGTTCCCACATTTCCCCTTTTGGTACACGCGGTGTATCCTTGATATAAGCGAAGGTTTTTTCATCGGGGGCCATAAATGCTCCTCTAGCTCCGGCTTCAACCGCCATATTGCAAATAGTCATACGACCTTCGACACTTAGCGCATCTATGACTTCACCGCAGAACTCAATGGCATAGCCTGTTGCTCCGTCGGCACCGATTTCAGCGATTATAGCCATCACTACGTCTTTTGCACTTATGCCGAATGGCAATTTACCGCTTAATGTAATACGCATATTTTTTAGTTTCTTATAAACCAATGTCTGTGTAGCCAGTAGATGTTCGATTTCCGATGTACCGATACCAAAACCAAATGCGCCTAAAGCGCCATAAGTGGTAGTGTGGCTATCACCCGCAGCGATCACCATACCGGGCAGAATCAACCCTTGTTCATGCGCGACGACATGTTCAATACCTTGACGGTGATCAGTAACATCAAAAAGCTCAATGCCAAAATGCTTGCTGTTTTCACGAAAATAGTTGACTTGTAATGTTCCACCCGGATCAGTCATGTATTTATCACGAACAGGACGAGTAGGATTGACATGATCCACATTTAACAAAATCGTTTTCGGATTCCAAACCAAACGATTTTCTTCGCGCAATCCACTAAATGCTTGTGGACTGGTATATTCATTTAAAATTGAACGATCGATATACAGCAATACACTGCCATCATCGTCTAATTTCTTGATTGTATGTGAATCAATGTGTTTGTCATAAAGTGTTTTGTTCATCATTATTCCCCCATAAAATGTGAATTTATTGTCAAAGTAAAATTGAGTATAAAAGCACATTTTTTCTGTGTATATAAGATGAACATCTTTTAACTATAAAATGATTATTTACGAAATGTGAAATAGGATGAATAATAATAAAATCAATTAATTAACTGAGATTTCAGGATTTCTTAGTAATTTTTATAAAATATTAAATTATGCTAAACTGCACAATTCTTTTTCAATTTAATAATTGTGACTGGATTCAAGTATAATCAATCGCATTTAATAAGCTTTTTTATCGCAATTTCTTGTTCTGATAACGGAGGGGTATTGTTTTTTGGGGACGTCATACAGGGGTTCTATTCCCGATTAAAGTGTCGAATACAACTGTTTTTGTGTTATTAAACTTTAACTAGGTTAAATGATGAACAGATAAAAATCTGCTCCTTAGTAGTGAAGTATTCAGTTCAACTTTTGGGGAGCAGATCAGTTGAGTATTCACCATTTATTTCCGTAACGCCATCGCCAGCAGGGTAATCGGGTGAATACAGGTGACGTTGCTTGACATATCGATCTGCCATTTGCAAGTTTGGCATTCGGAAATCACATAATCAAATCCACCGGCGTTGATGTGGTCAAACAGATTTTTCCCGATTGCTTGCGATACTTCATAATTTTCCGCTTTGAAACCATAGGTGCCGGCGATGCCGCAGCATTGTGACGGCAACATCGTCACTTCCAGGCCCGGAATCTGTTTGATGACTTCCAGTGTATAAGGCGCCCATCCCGCCTTTTCTACATGGCAAGCGGTGTGATAGGCAACCCTCAGTTTCAACGGTTTTAACGGTAAGCGTTTGCCTTGTTGGAATAATTGATATAAATAAGGTGTCACCATATGAATATGCGGTCGCACTTTGGCATTGTCGATCCCCAAAATGTGATGATATTCGTCGCGCAGGTTCAGCGTGCAGCTTGAGGCTTCGCCAATCACGTCTAAACCGTTTTCATCCACCATTTTTTCGATGTAGTCGATGTTGAATTGAGCAATCTTTTTTGCCCGTGCGGGAAAACCGTTGACGCTCAGCGGCAAGCCGCAACATTTTTCCTTTTCCAGCAGTACCACGCCGATATTCAGGGCGTTAAACACATCAATCAGTTCCTTGCCGAGTTGCGGGTTGTTGTAGTTCACATAACAGCCGTGGTAATAGGCGATTTTGTCCTTGTAACGACGTTGACTTTCCATTATTTTTTTCATGTACCAGTTACGGAAGGTGCCGAAGGCATATTTCGGCAAACTCCGTCGGCGGCTGACCTTTAAGGTTTTTTCCAGCACGAACCGGGTGGCTTTCAGTCCCGTAATGGTATTCACAATCGGAGCGAACGGCGTATTAAGGCTGCCGACAATATCGGTGTTGCTCAGAATTGCGTCACGCAATTTCAGTATCAGCGGCTTATGCATCCGTTCCAGATTATTGTTTCTGGCACGAATAATGATATCGCCGATTTTGACATCGGAAGGGCAGGCGACTTCACAGCGTTTGCAATTGATACAATATTTCAAGGCTTCGTCGAAAAATTCGGGGCTTTTCAGGCGCAAACGCTCGCCGTCGGGGCCCGCCTGTTTCGGACCGGGATAAAACGGATTGGCTCGGGAAACCGGGCATACGGCAGTACAGGCTGTACATTTAATGCAGCTCTCAAAGCTTTCATCAGAATGCGGATGACGGCTTGCCGTCTGCATATCTTTTTTAGCGTTTTCGATTAATTGCTGAATGTTCATTGTGTACCCCCAATATGATCCGCGACCGTTAAGGCGGTGACTACCGCCACTCCCGATCCGCAACCCAGTTCGATACTGTTATAACCGCCGATGACACTGCCCGCGGCATATAAATTGGTTAAAAACGCACCGCACTTTTGTACCTGACAATGATCGTTAATGATGACTCCCGCCGATTGATAGGGCTGCGGAGCGGAGAAACGATTAACGGTCCAACTGAGACGATCCCGGGCGTTAAAGGTATCAGTCTGACAAATATCCGCATCGAATACGGGTTCGTGGATTCGTTCAAATTCCGCCACTAAGCCGTTGCTGAAAAAGCCGCCGGAGGCCAGCACGTAATTATCAGCGGCAATCGGTTCATCCTCATGGATTTGGGTGAAAATTTCGCTGACGCGATTGCCGTCAAATTTCGCCCGCAGGGCACGATCGCCGTTCATCATCACGCCGCCCAGAGTCTCAAAGTGTAGGCGTAACTTTTTGTGTTGACGGGATCCCAGTAAGGACGGCGGCAGGGTTGGCAGTTCAAATAGCGCTAATCCTGTCGCTTGTTTCAGCCGGTTGAAAAAGTCTTGACTGTCTAAACCGAAACAGGCGGGCAGGAATATGGCGTCTGCGCCGGCGGCGGCCTGTTTGATTTCAGCCGCCAAATCCGCAAAAGATAATTTTTGTTCCAACGCCTGCGCAATATGCACGCTGCGGAATTCCCGCGACATGGCACGCAAATGATCCAGTTCAGGAATATGCAGAAAACCCGTATAGACCTCACAATGAGCGAATTGCGCGTTCTGCGTGAGATTATCTGCCAGTAACAGAGGCTGAAAATCGTGATAGCCTTCAATCCCCAGAATAGCGATTTTGTTATGCGGAAAGCGTTCTCCTTCGGCTAAGGTCGGCACGCTGTTCGGAGAAAGCCAGCTATAACGCAGCCCGCCGAGCGGCGTGACCCGTAAATGATTCTGTTCCCGCGAGCCGATAAGGCCTAAATCTAAGGACCGGGCAAGCCGTTCAAATTGTTCCGCCTTTGCCAGTACCGTTTCCAAACCGAGCAGACTGTAAGGATGAGCGGGTAACCGGTGTTGTAGCTCGCTAAAAGTGCGGTGCAGATTTAACGAGTTTTCACCATCGGGCAGACGGGAAAGCAGATCCACCGAACCCGAGGAAAAATCCAACGCCGCCTGTCCGTTATTAATAATGGCACAGCATTTACCCTGTTGTTGCAGCGCAATTCCGCAGGTCAGCCCCGCGATGCCGCCGCCGATAATCACAACGTCAAAATTCATTGTTATTTACTCCCTGCGATGTCTGCAGCTGTACATCGTTTAGCCCCAATAAACTGTAATAAACCCAGCTGGTGAATTCCGCTTCACGGAGCGCGTCGCCCCAGGCAATCGGTTGAATGCCGCGCCAGCGTTCTTCCATAAAAGAAGCCAGCTGAGTGGTGGATTGGCGGGGTGTCGCCACTTTAAAACGCGCCATCAGTCCCGCCGCGCGGCAAGCACAAAGTTCCGCCTGACAAGTTCCCATACCGACACGGGTGCGGCGACGTAAGTCAATCAGATTGTTGACATTTAATTCATCGACGGCGTAGCGGATTTCTCCTGCCGTAACCGCTTCGCATTCGCACACTAGCGAGCGATCCAGCCGTTCGTTTTCGAGCAACGGCACCGCGCGCGAACCATGGCGATAAACCGCCGAATGGCTGATGGTTTTTGGTAATGAGGTGACTTTACGGTTGGTTTCCTCCCGGCTTTCATCCGAACCCGGCAAAGTGCGGTGCGCAGTTTCGCATTTTTTATTTATATTCAGTTTTTTGCACAGTAAATCCGTCGCCCATTCCGCCATTAGGCGATAGGTCATCAGTTTTCCGCCGGTGATGGTGATGAAACCGTCCAGTCCATCACGTTCGGCGTGATCCATCAACACAATGCCGCGGCTTACGTTCCGCCCGGACGGATCGTCATCCGTCGCCACCAGCGGACGTACGCCGGCATAGGCCCGCAGCACACGTGTTGTGCGTAAACTCGGAGCGAGTTTTTCCCCTTCACGGAATAAAATATCCACTTCACGCGGGGTCACTTCCATATTGTCGATTTGATCGTAAGGAATGCGATCCGATGTGGTGCCGATAACGCAAATGGTATCGCCCGGCACTAAAATATCCGCATCCGCCGGTTTACGACAGCGGTTAATCACCATTTGATTAATGCGGTGTCCCATCACTAATAGGGCGCCCTTGGCCGGGAACATGCGGATCTTGAGTTCGGCATATTCGGCGATACCCTGCCCCCAGATACCGGCGGCGTTTACCACCACGGGAGCAAAAAATTGACGCGCGACGTTATTACGATGATCCTGTACATTCACCCCGATGACGCGGCTGCCTTCCCGAATCAGCCCTTTCACTTCGCAATAGGTAAAAACCTGAGCACCGTTTTCCACCGCGTCAATCATATTGGCGGCGGTTAAGCGAAACGGATCGATTGAACCGTCGGGTACGACCACCGCGCCAAGAAGATTCGGATTAACGGAAGGTTCCATATATCTGGCGAGATCAGGTTCGATCGGAACGGCTTCAATTCCTGCCGCTGTGCAGGATTCAATAAAGGTTTTCTGGAAGTTGAGATCGTCTTCAGGCAAGGTGATGAACAACCCTTTGGTGTCATCAATGCAATGACGGGCGATCTGTTTCAGGATGAGATTTTCTTTAATGCATTCTTCCGCCGATTCCCGATCGTTCACCGCGTAGCGTCCGCCGCTGTGCAGCAGACCGTGATTGCGACCTGTCGCCCCGGTAGCAATATCGCGGCGTTCCAACAACACGCAGCGTAAACCGCGCAGCGCACAGTCGCGGGCAATCCCGGCCCCCGTTGCGCCGCCGCCGATAATGATCACATCCGTATGGATAGCGGAAAAATCACCCGCATTTTTATAGAGTTGAGATGACATCGCCATAATGCCCCCACAGTTAAAAAAAGAAAATAAACAAGCGAATCTATTGTAGTGCAAATGTTCGTTTTAGAATAGTGGTTTGAGCGGAAAAGAAAGTAAATTGTGATAATGCTCACATTTTATGATTAAAAAAATCCACTTGGATCGGATATACCTTCATGAAGTGGATTTTTTAGCTAAAGCGCGGTGTCAAATTAGCGAGTTTTATCTTTACCCAGGAATTTCACCGCCGTGTCAGGGAAATCGGTAAAGACGCCGGTCGCTCCCGATTTATTGTAGAGCGCGTCGTACATTTGGTTTACGTCGGTAAAAACGCGGGCAGATCGTCTTTACGCACGGTGTAAGGATGAAGTTCCATTTTCGTTTTCGCGATATCAGCCACCATCGGGGTGTATTTTATGTCGCCTAAGGTGGATTTTTCTTTATCAATCAACATATACCAGCCGGGCCCCACGCCATCGGCGTATTTTGCTATTTCCGCCATTGCCCCCGGTTTGAACATCCAATCGTAGTCATAGTTCACCCATTTGCCCTGTGGATTTTTTTCCTCGGTTTCATGCCAGTCGGTATAAGCAATTAACTGCACCAGTTTTATATCCATACCTAATTGAGGCAGTAATTCATTTTTAATACGTTTCAATTCGTTGAAATCGAAGGTTTGCAGATACACCATGTCATCCCTGCTATCATAACCGTATTTTTTCAGCACTTTTAATACGGCCAAAGCGATATCCTTACCCTCTTGGTGATGCAGCCACGGCGCTTTGATTTCCGGATAGATACCGATTTTCTTGCCGGTTGATTTTTCTAAACCTTGAATAAATTCCAGTTCATCTTCAAAGGTATGAATGGTGAAGTGAGATTTCCACATCGGGAAACGATTCGGGTAAACCTGAATTTGTTTGCCGTTCTCCACTTTGAAATTTTCTGTCATGGATAAGGTTTTAATTTCTTTTAGTGTGAAATCAACCACGTAATAGCGGCCGTCTTTACGATGGCGATTTGGGAATTTTTTGGCGACATCCGTTAAACCGTCCAGAAAATGATCGTGGATAACGACAAGATGGTTATCTTTTGTCATAGCCAGGTCTTGCTCCAGATAATCCACCTTTTGTCCGAAAGCGAGAGCTTTACTTTCCAGTGTATGTTCCGGTAAGTAACCGCTGGCACCGCGGTGAGCGATAACTAATTTGTTTTGAGCATTCATTGGTGTGGTTACCTGAGATTGGGTTGAACAGGCTGCCAAGGCCGAAAGCGCGATGGCGGCAGTCAGAGTTTTTAATTGAAGTTTCATCCGATATCTCCCTATAGATAATAAAGGCGTAAGCAAAGTGCGGTGTGTTGATTACCAATTTTAAATCAAAATTTAAAAAAGGAAGAACAATATTAGTACTGCTCTTCCTTCAATAAAATAAGCGTTACTAAAATTTACGGTTATTTACCGTAGTGTTCACCTAATGCCGATTTATGTTTTCCTTCGGCTAACATGACGATGAACATGAGCAGTACGGCCAGGATTCCGCCGGTAATCATCACGTAGAAACCGCCGTCCCAGCCGAATTTATCCGCAGCCCAACCGACCACAGCGGAAGCTGATACGGTGCCGCCCAGATAACCGAATAAGCCGGTAAAGCCGGCGGCGGTACCGGCCGCTTTTTTCGGTGCAAGCTCAAGAGCGTGCAGACCGATAAGCATGACGGGGCCGTAAATCAAGAAACCGATGGTGGTCATTAAAATAAAGTCGGTTAATTGGTAAGGGTTTTTATACCAGGCTGCATATTGGGTTAACTCCGCTTCTGGTGTAGCCGGGTTTTTCCATAACGCAATCACGGCAATGGTGGTGAGAATCATAAATACAAAGCCGGTTAAACCACGTTTACCCTTGAAGATTTTGTCTGATACCCAACCGCATAATAACGTTCCCGGAATCGCGGCAAGTTCGTAAATGGTGTATGCCCAGGCCGTGCCTTTAATATTGAAGTGTTTGACTTCGCCTAAATAGACCGGCGACCATTTTAACACGCCGTAGCGGATTAGATAGACAAATACGTTAGCGACGGCAATGTACCATAACAATCTGTTTTTCAACACATATTTAACCAAAATCTCTTTTACGCTGAGATCGGTTTCGCTGGTTTTTTCATTGTAGTCTTCAGGGTAGTCGTTACGCCATTTTTCAATCGGCGGCAAGCCGCAGGACTGCGGTGTGTCCTTCATAATGAGGAAAATCGGCACGGCGGCAACCATGGCGGCGATACCGGGATAGTATAAAGCCTGTTGCCAAACATCCTTGGCGGTGGCTTCCACGCCGTGAGTATTGAAATAAATCGCACTGGCTAACAGCACCATAGCACCCGGCACCATACCGCCGACATTGTGGGCGCAGTTCCAGATTGAGACGATGGTACCGCGTTCGGATTTTGACCACCAATGCACCATTGTCCGCCCGCATGGTGGCCAACCCATACCCTGGAACCAGCCGTTCAGGAAAATCATCACGAACATGATGAGGATGCCTGAAGTGGCCCATGGCATTAAGCCCATAAGTGTCATGCATAAGCCGGAAAGCAATAAACCGAAAGGTAAAAAGACCTTCGGATTGGAACGGTCGGACATCCATGCCATCACGAATTTGGACAGGCCGTAGGCGAGACCTGCACCGGTACCGATAATTCCCAGCTGGGTTTTGGTGTACATACCGGCCTCAATTAAGCCTTTCTGAGCTAAATCAAAATTTGCGCGTACGAAATAGAACGCAGCATAACCAAAGAAAATACCCATAAAAACTTGCCAGCGCAGTCGTTTATAGGTTGCATCAATTTTATCCGCAGGCAAAGGTGCAATATGTGCCGCGGGTTTGAATGGACCAAACATAATATTCTCCAACAAAAAAGTATTTTTAAGTCATGTTGTTGACGGCGCTAAAGATACCTGAATTTGTTCTTATTAGAAATGGGCTTATGTTAAAGCTGTGATGAATATCACAAAATTTGTGCGTGTTTTTGCTCAAATGGAAGTGAAAAGGAAAATATTGTGATGATGTTGCAAAAATCTTCTCGAAAAAGAAAGAAGCTGAATTCAATGGAAATATGAAATCAGCTTCTTTGTATTATTGGAAAAGACGACTACATTACCAGACTATACCCAATGGCGGCAATCGCACCGCCAAGCATAGGACCGATGACGGGAACCCAGGAATATCCCCAGTCGGGTGATGTATTTAATTTTTTGCTTAAAAAACAAAGTGCGATGCGTGGGCCTAAGTCACGGGCGGGATTGATCGCATAACCCGTTGTACCGCCTAAGCTTAAACCGATCGCCCATACCAGAATTGCCACAGGTAACGCGCCGACGGAGCCTAAACCGACAGGCGTGGTGCCTTCTACCGTCGGTAATTGAATTTCGCCTGCGGTGATGTAGAAGATCACGGATACTAAGACGACAGTGCCGATAATTTCACTGAACAGATTACTGGTATAATTACGGATTGCAGGTTCGGTGCAAAAACAGGCACGTTTGGCGCCTTCTTCTTGCGTTGCGGCAAAGTGATCGCAGTAGAACAGGTAAACAACGAAACCGCCTACTACGCCACCGATGACTTGAGCGATAATATAACCCGGTACCATTGCCCAGCTAAAACTGCCGTGCATTGCCAATCCCAGTGTCACCGCGGGGTTTAAATGAGCGCCGCTGTATGGGGCCGTTACCACAACACCGACAAAAACAGCAAACGCCCAGGCGGTGGTAATCACAATCCAACCCGAGCTATTGCCCTTGGTTTTGTTTAAACACACATTGGCAACAACACCGTTACCTAATAATACCAATAGTGCGGTACCAAGAAATTCCGCTATGTAAGCATTCATAGACTATACTCCTTGTATTTATTCATATTGAAAGTGAATCGTTTTGATTGATACATGTGTGATTTGTCGTTAAAGATTCAGTTTACATTCTGTTTAACCACAGAAAGTTCAGGGTTAATTATTCAATAGAATAGAAAAAAATAAAGTACTAATATTCAATTTTGCTAGCGAGTTCACAATAAATGTTCGTTTTGGAAAAATAATTGTGAGCCGGTTCAAATAATTCGAATTTATCCCTTTATTTTGTGTGTGATATTGATTACTTTAGCTCAGTGATTTGCTCGTTTAAGTTCAAAAACTAACAACTTTACTTTACTGATAGGAGATTCACTATGGCTGAGAAAAAATACATTATTGCTTTGGACCAAGGTACGACAAGTTCAAGAGCCGTGTTATTAGACCATAATGCTAATATTGTGGAAATTTCACAGCGTGAATTCACCCAGATTTATCCTCAATCCGGTTGGGTTGAGCATAATCCGATGGAAATTTGGGCAACACAGAGTTCAACGTTAAACGAGGTGGTGGCTAAGGCGGGTATTACCTCGGATCAAATTGCCGCTATCGGTATCACCAATCAACGCGAAACCACCATTGTATGGGAAAAGGAAACGGGCAAACCGGTTTATAACGCCATTGTGTGGCAATGCCGCCGAACTTCTGATATTACGGATAAATTAAAAGCCGACGGACACGCGGATTATATCCGTCAAACCACCGGTCTGGTGGTGGATCCGTATTTCTCCGGCACTAAAGTAAAATGGATTCTGGACAATGTGGAAGGCGCTCGTGAAAAAGCAGAGCGCGGCGAGTTATTGTTCGGCACGGTAGATACTTGGTTGGTATGGAAGCTCACCCAAGGGCGCGTGCACGTTACCGATTACACCAATGCTTCTCGTACCATGTTGTTCAACATTCATACCAAACAATGGGATGACAAAATGTTGGAAATCCTGAATATTCCGCGTTCCATGCTGCCTGAAGTGAGTAATTCTTCCGAAATCTACGGACAGACTAATATTGGTGGAAAAGGAGGCGTACGTATTCCGGTGGCGGGTATCGCCGGTGACCAGCAGGCTGCATTATATGGGCACTTATGTGTCAATGCGGGGCAAGCGAAAAATACCTACGGCACAGGCTGCTTTATGCTGATGCATACGGGTGATAAAGCGGTGATGTCGAAGAATGGGTTGCTTACCACCATCGCCTGTAATGCAAAAGGTGAACCCGCTTATGCGTTGGAGGGTTCCATTTTTATGGCGGGAGCCTCTATTCAATGGCTGCGTGACGAACTGAAAATCGTACATGACAGCTCTGATAGCGAATATTTCGCCACTAAAGTACCGGATTGTAACGGCGTCTATGTAGTGCCGGCCTTTACAGGTTTGGGAGCGCCGTATTGGGATCCTTATGCACGCGGGGCGATTTTCGGTTTATCCCGCGGTGCAAATCGTAATCACATTGTGCGTGCGACCTTGGAGTCTATTGCTTATCAAACCCGTGATGTGCTTGAGGCAATGCAATCCGATTCGGGCGAAACTTTGCAAAAATTACGTGTGGATGGCGGTGCCACGGCAAACAATTTCTTGATGCAATTCCAGGCGGATATTCTGGATACCAAAGTTGAACGCCCGGAAGTGAAAGAGGTTACCGCATTGGGAGCGGCTTATTTAGCCGGTCTTGCCACCGGGTTCTGGAAAGATTTAGAAGATCTGCGCGACAAAGCCGCGGTGGAGCACACCTTTATTCCGGATGGCGATCAGGAAAAACGCGCCCGCCGTTACAAAGGCTGGAAGAAGGCGGTAAGCCGTGCCTTGGAATGGGAAAAAGATTAACTGAATCCTTTTGAATTTCCATTCTAAAAGGTGATATATCTCATTGTGAGTCAAGTGCGGTGTTGATTTGAATGTCGTTTTACTGGCGGGTATCGAAAGCAAATCCTGTATAGCGATTGCGTATAAAAACTCGATTTTTCGACACCGCACTTTGTCTTTTTGTTTGATCTTTTTCTGGCTCAATCCTGAGCCAGTTTCTGTAATAATCGATCCATAGCCCGATAACCCAAGGCTTCGGCTAAATGGGAACGCCGGATTTTGGGTTCGTTGTTGAGATCGGCAATTGTCCGCGATACTTTTAAAATGCGGTGATAAGCACGTACCGATAACCCAAGTTTGGTCAGCGCGTTTTCTAAAAATAGAGCGTCCTGAGAGTCAATTTGGCAATATCGTTCAATTTCTTTGCTGGATAAATGGGCATTGATTTTTCCTGCCCGGTTCAGCTGCAATTCTCTTGCCTGCAGTACCTTGGTTCGCACCTGTTCGCTGCTTTCCCCGCGCTCGCCGGCACTTTGTAGCGCTCCTTGAGGTAACAACGGAACCTCAATAGATAAATCAAAACGATCGAGAAATGGCCCCGACAATCGATTAAGATAACGCATTACCTGCTGCGGCGAAGTACGATTGTGCGTGCCCTGATAATTGCCTGTCGGGCTGGGATTCATGGCAGCGATTAATTGAAATTTGGCGGGAAATTGAATTTTTGCCGTGGCTCGCGAAATAATAATTTCTCCGCTTTCCAGCGGCTGACGCAGAGCATCCAGTACCCGCCGTTCAAATTCCGGCAGTTCATCTAAAAATAATACGCCGTTATGAGCCAGCGAGATTTCTCCCGGCTTGGGAATAGTGCCGCCGCCCACCAATGCCGCTAATGAGGCGCTATGGTGAGGCGCCCGGAATGGGCGCTGTTTCCAATTGTGAAAGTTGAGTTCGTTATGTACCAGGCTGGTCACCGAGGCGGTTTCGATGGCTTCCCGATCGGACATTTCGGGCAGCAGAGCGGTCAGACGGCTGGCAAGCATGGTTTTGCCCGTGCCTGGCGGACCGAGAAAAAGTAAGTTATGCTGCCCCGCGGCGGCAATGGTTAATGCCCGTTTGGCGTGCTGCTGACCGATAATATCGGTTAAATCCGTGGGTTCCGTCAGCTGAGCTTTTTCATGAGCCTGATGAGATAAATCCACTGTAGAACCAAGTGGTGACTGATTATTCAGAAACTGTACCACTTCAAGCAGGGAATGAGCGATAAAACTTTCCTGATCGGAAACCAGCGCCGCTTCATTGGCGTTTTGTTGAGCGATAACCGTATGTCGTTTTGCCTGTCGGGCGGCCAGAATGGCGGGAATAACACCATGCACACCGCGCAGGTTGCCTGTAAGAGCAAGTTCGGCGATGAATTCAAATTGACGTAATTTGTCGGGATCTATTTGCCCTGAAGCGGCCAGCATACCGATGGCGATGGGCAAGTCAAAACGTCCGCCTTCTTTGGGTAAATCGGCGGGAGCAAGATTGACGGTAATGCGTTTGGCGGGATATTTGAACTGAGCGTTTAATAAGGCGCTGCGTACTCTATCTTGTGCCTCTTTTACGGTTTTTTCCGGCAGCCCGACCAGAGTGAAACCGGGTTTGCCGTTGCTGATATGCACTTCTATCGTCACCAGCGGGGCCTGTACGCCCATTGAGGCCCGGCTGTAAACTACGGCGAGTGACATAATTTTCTCCCATCATTTTTCGATAATGGAAGAATATAGAAAATCTCAAAACTCTGCAAAAGCTCACCGCACTTTTTGCGATCAGGATCGTAAAATCAAATTGTTATGCGGTAAAAAGCGGGGCAAACCAGCTATTCAGTTTGTCTGAGAGTTTATCCACGCCGAGCTTGCTTAATGAGGAAAATGCCTCGACTTGAATATCGCCCTGAAATGGCAAAATAGCTTCACGCACCGTTTTTACTTGCTTACTGCGGGCGGACAGGCTGAGTTTATCCGCCTTTGTGAGCAGTAATAAAACGGGTAATTCGGCACCTACCGCCCATTCAATCATCTGTTGATCGAGCTCTTTGAGCGGATGACGGATATCCATTAAAATCACTACACCCGCCAGGCATTCACGGTGTTGTAAGTATTCGCTCAGGGCTTTTTGCCATTGCAGCTTCATTTGTTCGGGCACGGCAGCATAGCCATAGCCCGGTAAATCGACCAGTTTACATTGAGATTCCACTTCAAACAGATTGATTAACTGGGTTCTGCCCGGCGTTTTTGAAGTTCTTGCCAGGTTTTTCTGATTGGTTAACACATTCAACGCGGTGGATTTACCCGCGTTTGAACGACCGGCAAAGGCAATTTCAATGCCGCTATCGGCAGGTAATTGCCTGATATTGGCGGCACTGGTTAGAAAGTGGGTTTTAGCATAGTTCAATGTGAGTTCAGACATGGTGTTCCTATTGTATGAAATAGCGATTGATTAACGGTTAAGGTTAGCCGCGTTTGCATAACCTAACTGCCGCCATGCCTCATAAACGGCTACCGCAACGGAATTAGACAGGTTCATGCTGCGGCTGTTGGCGGTCATGGGAATGCGGATTTTTTGTGACATCGGCATCTCATTTAAGATATTCATCGGGATTCCACGTGTTTCCGGGCCGAACATTAAATAATCGCCCAATTCAAATTGTACCTCGCTATGAGCAGGTCCTCCCTTGGTTGTTAGAGCGAACAGGCGTTTAGGATTTTCCATGGCGAGAAAATCCGCGTAGGTTTTATGTTTCTTGATGTCGGCAAATTCGTGATAATCCAGCCCGGAACGGCGTAGGCGTTTGTCATCCCAGGTAAAACCGAGGGGTTCGATTAAATGCAGGCGAAAACCCGTATTAGCACATAAACGAATAATATTGCCCGTGTTTTGCGGAATTTCGGGTTCATATAAAACAATATCTAACATAATGTCATCACAAATATAAATAAAGCCAAGATTGTAGCTCAAAATAGGCTGGATTTGTAGCGGTTGCCGGCAGATAAGGGAAATAAAGTGCGGTGTTGAAAATCGGCGTTTTTCTATCTCCCTCGGACA
Organism: Pasteurellaceae bacterium LIM206; assembly: GCA_032586195.1. GTDB lineage: Bacteria > Pseudomonadota > Gammaproteobacteria > Enterobacterales > Pasteurellaceae > JAWHQP01. The sequence continues at coordinate 78,498 of JAWHQP010000009.1, forward strand.
TTCTTTTTCAAGAAAGGAAATTTGGGGTGGAAATATATATCTTCGGCATGGTCAATATTAAAAATACCGATTTTATACGCAACTTTCCATAAAAGTTGCTATGCCTTCGGCACCGTTGGCAAC
>JAWHQP010000010.1:0-73740 GCA_032586195.1 Pasteurellaceae bacterium LIM206
GAATCAGATAAAGCCCGGGATTGCGTTTGTCATCGAGCAGCACACAGTCGGTCTGCACGCCTTCATCGCGCCAATGCTCGAGCATTGCCCGACTGAGTTTATCCGTGCCCAGCGCCGATACATAATACACCGCGATACGCTCAGGCGAAGAAGCCCGAGCGAGATAAACCGCCGCATTCAGGCTATCGCCGCCATAAGACTGCCGCATCCGCCCAAAGGGCTCGCCGCTAAGCTCGATCATGCATTCGCCGAGGAGTGCGATTTTTTTCATATCGTCGCCTTTCATAAAGTTACACCGCTCTTGAAAATGGCTAATTCTCTAAATTCATTAAGTTCATTTTTTGTCGGCTTGCCGTTTACCGTTTCAACCACCAGATCGATAAAATTATCCAATAACTCGTTCATGGACACATCATGAACCAGCCGACCCGCATCAAAATCAATCCAATGCTTTTTCTTCATTGCCAATTCGCTGTTCGTTGCAATCTTCAGCGTAGGTACAAACCCGCCGTAAGGCGTACCTCGCCCGGTTGAAAATAAAACCATATGACAGCCGGCACTTGCCAACGCACTGGTCGCAACTGCGTCATTACCCGGCGCACTTAATAAATTCAAACCGTTTTTACGTAACCTCTCGCCATATTTCAGAACATCCACCACCTGACTCTGTCCCGCTTTTTGTGTGCAACCTAAGGATTTATCCTCCAATGTGGTGATACCGCCAGCTTTATTACCGGGCGATGGATTCTCATAAATAGGTTGATGATGCTCAATAAAATATTGTTTGAAATCATTAATCATACGAACGGTTTTATCAAATGTCGCTTTATCACGACAGTGGCTCATCAAGATACGTTCAGCACCAAACATTTCCGGAACCTCGGTTAAAACCGTCGTGCCGCCATGACTAATCTGATAATCAGAAAATTTACCTAACATCGGATTGGCGGTAATGCCCGAAAAACCATCGGAACCGCCGCATTCTAAGCCGAATTTCACTTCGCTTAGTTTTCCCGATTCACGTTTATCTTTACGCATTTCCTCATAAAGTTGTTGCAACAATGTCAGACCTTGCTCAATTTCATCATCATAGTGCTGCGAAATCATAAATTTCACCCGATTCTTATCAATATCACCGAGAGTTTCCTTAAATGTGGCGACTTGATTATTTTCACAACCTAATCCGATAACTAATACCGCTCCTGCATTAGGGTGTTTAACCATATTTTGCAGTATTGTTTTAGTATTTTGGTGATCATCACCTAACTGGGAACAGCCGTAGCAATGATTAAAAGTAAAAATGCCATCAATATCATTCAATTGATGATGTTGCATAAATTTCTTTTTAAGTAGATTGGCTATCCCTACGACGCAGCCCACCGTAGGTATAATCCAGAGTTCATTGCGGATACCGATATCACCATTTTTGCGGCGATAAATCATCACGTTACGATCTTCTTTCTGAGGTAAAACAGGAGGCTTAATCGGAAAATAATCGTATTCATTAATATCTTTTAAATTAGTACGTATATTATGAGTATGAATATGTTCACCTGCTAGGATATCTCGTACGGCATGACCTATCGGGTAACCATATTTAATGATATTTTCTCCTTGTTTAATTTCGGTTAAGGCAAATTTATGACCTCGGGCAATATCATTCGCTAAGGTAAGACTTAATTCCTGAATTGCCATACCGGAATTTAAATCTCGTAAAGCTACTGCAACATTATCTTGCGAATGCATCTGAATAAACTGCTTCATAATTATTCCTTAACCATACAAACTTAATGCATTACGCATACCTTTTTCAAGAATCATAGTTAATTGCTCCGTAATAGTAGAGACTAAATTCGGAATAAGCGTTAAATCCTGTTCCCAATGATCCTGCTGGGATAATACATTATGTACAAGCTGCATTAAGGTTATATCTCCGGTTTTCACCGCCTGCCACCAGTTTGTATAATTATCTAACCAGAACTCATCATCTTTTAATGGAATAGGCTCACCATCCCGTTCACCTTTATAGAAAGCGATCAACGCGGCAAAAGCAAAGGTTAACCGTTTTGGCAATTCATGATATTTCTCAATATACGCAAGTAACTGCGGTAAAATACGGGTACGATATTTAGTCATACCGTTCAATGAGATTGAGAGTAATTGATGCTGAATAAACGGATTTTGAAAACGTTTAATTACAGCATCGGCAAACTGTTGTAATTCATTTTTTGGCAGCGATAAAACAGGAATAATTTCATTATTTATCGTAGATTTTACAAACTGATAGAGCTGTTCATCTTTCATAGCCTCGCCTACATAATCAATACCCGCTAAATAAGCAACAGGTACCAATGCCGTATGAGCACCATTTAAAATAGCAACTTTTCGTTCTTTATAAGGCTTAATATCATCTACAATTAAAATATTCAGATTTATCTTATCCAGACAGAATAACTGCTTAAGTGATTGAGGGCCTTGGATAACAAACAGATAAAAGTATTCCGCCGTATCAAGAAAAGCATCTTTATAGCCTAAGTTACTTTCTATAGATTCAGCTTCATTACGCGGATAACCTGTCACAATACGATCGACCAGAGTGGAACAGAAGGTATTTGCTTCATTAATCCAGTGAACAAATGCGGCATTTAAATTCCATTCTTCCGCGTATTTCAATACTAAGGTCTTTAACTGTTCTCCATTATAATCAATTAATTCACAAGGCAATAATATGAATCCTTGATTAATATCTCCTTTTGTATATGCAAAACGTTCATATAATAAACGGGTTAATTTAGCAGGATAACTCACTGCAGGTTTATCATCAAACTTATCACTCACGTGATAACTAATACCGGCCTCGGTAGTATTGGAGAAGATAAATTTAATCTCTAAATTATGTGCTAATGCCAAATACTCATCATAATTATTATAAATGTTAATCTCATTATTGACAGAACGAATAATACGGTTTTCACTAACACTAGCTCCATTTTCATCTAAGCCACGAATAATTGTGGTATAAAGTCCATCCTGCGTATTTAGTGAAGGCGGAAAGTCTGTATTAATCGGTCTGATAATTGTCACGCCTGAGTTGAAATTGGTTTTTTCATTTAACTTATCGATTTGCCAATCAATAAATGCCCGCAAGAAATTACCTTCCCCAAATTGAATAATTTTGGTTGGATATTTCTTGCCGGGGAAATTGGTTCTGTTTAATATTTTCATTGTTAACGCACCTTATTGTAATTCGAGACCAAAATAATTTTTTGCATTATTAAAACTAATGTTTGCCACCATTTCACCGAGTAATGGTATATCCAGTGGGGCTTCGCCGTCACGAACCCAGTGACCAATCATCCGGCACAAAATGCGACGAAAATATTCGTGGCGAGTATAAGAAAGGAAACTCCGACTGTCAGTCAACATTCCGATAAAGTGGCTCAATAAACCGAGTTGACTTAACTGGGTCATCTGCCGTACCATTCCATCCTTTTGATCATTAAACCACCAACCCGTCCCGAACTGCATTTTGCCGCGAATACCTGCTTGTTGGAAATTGCCGATCATTGTACCAAGCACTTCGTTATCCCGTGGATTAAGACAATATAAAATCGTTTTAGGTAAACAACCCATTTTTGTCTGTGCATCAAGCAAACGAGAAAGTGGCAGTGCAACAGGCTCATCATTAATAGAATCAAAACCTGTGTCAGGACCAAGTAAACTCATCATTAAAGAATTATTATTACGTAATGCACCGATATGATACTGCTGTACCCATTGATATTTGTAATATTCCGAGCCTAAAAAGACCAAAAGTGCAGTTTTAAATTTGGCAATTTGTGATTTACTGATTATTCGTCCATTACATCTTGCATTTAGAATCAAGTTAAGCTCGGCCTCGTTTGCTTCTTCATAGACCACCACATCAAGAGCATGATCGGATACCTTACAGCCATGTTGGGCAAAATAAGCAATACGTTTTGCCAAAGCCCGACAAAGATCGCTAAATGAATGAATCTCAATATCAGTCGTTTCTACTAAACGTTGTAAATACGGATTAAATGTTTCTAATTCAATATTGATCGCTTTATCAGGACGGAAACTCGGTGCAACTTTAGTATCAAAGGTTTTATCTTGCGCAATAATACGATGTGATTCCAGACTATCAATCGGATCATCAGTCGTGCCGATAAATTTTACATTCATCTTGCGAATAATCCCTTTGACAGAAAAATCATCTTGTACCAACAAAGCATTACAACGTTCCCAGATAGACTTAGCTGTGTGAGGAGAAAGTAAAGTATCTGTAATACCAAAAGGGTGACTAAGTTCTAAATGCGTCCAATGATAAAGCGGGTTACCAATAGTATATGGAACCGTTTCACACCACGCTAAGAATTTTTCAAAATCTCCCGCACTTCCTGTGCAATATTTCTCATCTATACCATGAGTTCGCATCGCTCGCCACTTATAATGGTCACCTTTCAACCAGATATCATATAAATTTTTAAACTTATAATCTTGGGCAATCTGTTCTGGTGGCAAATGACAATGATAATCAAAGATAGGCTGCGGTTCTGCATAGTTAAAATAAAGTTGTTTTGCAACTTCAGTGTCAAGCAGAAATATGTCATTAATAAAATTTTGCATAAAAACTCCTTTGTTAGTTCAAATTAGATATTATACCAATTTTTATTACAAGCAATCTTTTTTTAGTGATCTGGCTCACAAAAATAAAATTTTGTATGATATCATCAAAAATAAAAATGCTAGTATAGACATAAATAGTCCAAATACAATGTAATCAACATTAGGAGTTCATTATGAAAACGAAAAAAATTCTATTAAAAACAACCTGGTTAACACTACCCGCATTACTTGCAAGTAATTATACTTTGGCTGCTAAGGTTACATTAAAGTTAGCACATAACCTTGAACAATCTCATGTAGTACATCAAGCTCTTGCGCAAATGGCGAAAGAAGTACAATCAAAATCCAATGGTGAACTAAGAATTCGCATTTATCCAAGTGGTCAAATGGGCGGTCCACGTGAAACGATTGAGCTCATTCAAAATGATGCCCTGGATATGACTAAAGCTAGTGCCAGTGAACTGGAATCCTTTGTAAAAGAATTTTCTGTCTTTAGTTGTCCATATCTATTTGATAACGATGAACATTTCAAAAAAGTGTTATTCAGTTCGATTGGTAAGGAATTAACCGATAAAACCAAGGCCAGCGGCTTTAAAATTGTCGCATCTTATGTAGCAGGAACAAGAAGTTTTTATGCAAAAAAACCAATCCATTCACCCGCAGATATGCAAGGAATGAAAATCCGCGTAGTTTCTACACCGACCACAAATAAGTTAATTGAACTGCTTGGCGGCTCACCAGTACCAATTCCTTTTGGCGAGGTTTATACTGCATTGCAACAAGGCGTAATTGATGGTGCAGAAAATAATATTCCCTCCTACAATCAAACTCGTCACGTGGAGGTTGCCAAATACTATATCGAAGATCAACATACCAGCGTGCCAGATTACTTGATTATTGCTAACAAAGCTTGGGAAAAACTTGATGAAAAGCAACGCAATATTTTAATAGAAGCAGCAAAAAATTCAGAAAAATACCAACAAAAATTATGGGATGAGGAAGTTACAAAATCCCGTATTGAAGCTGAAAAAGTTGGAGCAACTTTTATTCAAGTAGATAAACAGCCATTTCGCGATACTTTGAAACCACTTTATGAAGACTTTGCAAAAAACCCCAACTTAGAAAGCATTATTAAACAAATTAATGCCGCTAAATAGTTACCTTCCTTTTATTCAATAACACAACAAAAGGAAAATATTAATGTAGTGGAGACATTTTATGCGATTTGAACAATTAAAAAAACCGATCGATGTATTTATATCAATCTTCTCGATCATTATGATGGTATTGTTGGTTATCTGTGTAACCTGGCAAGTCTTCAGCCGTTATGTACTACATATACCAAGTACACTCACCGATGAAATTGCTCGCTTTAGCATGATTTGGGTAGGTCTATTAGGTGCTTCCTATACAGTAGGATTACAAAAACATCTTGCTATTGATTTGTTTACACAAAACCTGACAACCAGAAAAAAATATTTAAATAACATATTAATTAACTTATGTATTTTTCTTTTCGCACTAGGCGTAATGGTGTTTGGTGGCTATACGCTGGTGGTAAATGTATATCAATCAGGGCAAATTTCACCATCAATGCAACTTCCTATGGCGTATGTGTATATAGCTTTGCCATTAAGCGGCATATTAATGCTGTTTTACAGTGCATTGTTTTTAATCGATAATTGTTTGCTACTTAAGGAGAATAAATAATGGAATGGCTTATGTCCTGGGAATGGTTTGTTCCCTTAATGATGTTTGGTTCGTTTTTCATATTGGTGTTTTTAGGCATTCCAATATCATTTGCTATTGGGCTTGCTACACTAACAGCAGGTTCTTTAATGTTACCAGCACAAACAACAATGATTGTTGCAGGGCAAAAAATTGCCACAGGATTGGATAGCTTTTCACTGCTGGCAATTCCATTTTTCATTCTAGCCGGTTCACTAATGAATAGCGGTGGTATTGCTTCACGATTGATTAAATTTTCGCAAATTTTAGTCGGACGCGTTCCAGGTTCTCTAGGGCATGTCAATGTACTTGCTAATATGATGTTCGGCTCCATTTCAGGTTCCGCCGTTGCTGCTGCAGCGGCAGTAGGCGGCACAATGGCCCCCTTACAACAAAAAGCAGGTTATAATCCAGCCTATTCGGCTGCGGTGAATGTATCTTCCTGTATTACAGGTTTACTTATTCCCCCTTCCAATGTAATGATTGTATACGCCTTAACCGCAGGTGGTATTTCTGTTGCAACCTTATTCATAGCAGGTTATATCCCAGGTATTATGATGGGGTTAGGCATTATGTTAATAAACTATATCATTGCCAAAAAACGTCATTATCCTATATCTGAAAAACCTACATTCTCTCAATTTATCAAATACACCCTTGATGCCATTCCAAGTTTACTTATGGTATTCATTGTCATTGGCGGTATTCTTGGAGGAATATTTACAGCAACAGAAGCATCAGCAATTGCCGTCGTTTATACATTTCTTCTTTCTGTGGTCATCTATAAAGAAATTACACTCAGAGAACTTCCAAAAATTATTTTAGATGCTGTGGTCACTACATCAATCGTACTCTTTTTAATCGGGGTGTCCGTTGCCATGTCTTGGGCAATGACAAATGCCGATATCCCCTATATGGTGAATGAATTATTAACCAGCTTATCTGATAATTTATTAGTCATCTTATTGATTATTAATATTTTATTACTAATCATCGGCATCTTTATGGATATGACACCAGCAGTACTGATTTTTACTCCAATATTTCTACCAATAGTAAGTGATTTAGGTATGGATCCCGTACACTTTGGTATTATGCTTATTTTTAATCTCTGTATTGGGCTTTGTACACCACCTGTTGGCAGTGCATTATTTGTCGGGTGTTCAGTATCTGGTGTAAAATTACAAGATCTTATCAAACCTATGTTACCATTCTTTGCCATATTACTATTCACTTTGTTATTGGTAACCTATATTCCGCAACTTACCTTATTCTTACCACACTTACTCGGTATTTAAACAAATAATTGTTGCTATCGATAAAAGATAGCAACAATTATCCTCTTTATTTTCATAAATTGTGATACAATTTACCATATTTTCTTACTAATGGTAATACAACTATGAAATGGACTGATAACCAACGTCTTTATCAACAACTTGCACAAGAACTTAAAAACAGAATCTCATCAGGTTTCTATAAGGTCGGTGAAAAACTGCCGGCGGAGCGTTTTATTTCAGAAGAAATGAATGTAAGCCGTACCGTAGTAAGAGAAGCTATTATCATGCTTGAGGTAGAAGGTTTTGTTGAAGTAAAAAAGGGTTCTGGTATTCATGTCATTTCTTCTCAGCCTAAATACCTTACAACAAACAGCAGTAATAAAGGGCTTGAATTCTCGACCTGCGGGCCTTTTGAACTGCTTCAAGCTCGCCAGCTCATTGAGAGTATCGTGGCAGAATTTGCCGCAACGCAATCAACTAAAGAAGATATTATTGAAATCATGGAAATTCAGAAAAATGCTCGCCAAGAAGATCGTTTTCGTGATTCAGAGTGGGACCTAAGATTCCATACCAAAATTGCTCAAATCACTCGTAATAGTGCTTTAATTACTATCGTGCGAGAAATGTGGCAACAACGCATTCTTAATCCTTACTGGCGTAAACTACATGAACATATTGATGAAAAATCAATTGATAGTTGGTGTGATGAACATGATCGCATACTCAAAGCATTAATGGATAAAGACCCAAAAGCAGCAAAAATTGCAATGTGGCAACACTTAGAAAACACCAAACAAATGCTATTTAATGGTGCAAATGATGATTTTGAAATCGGTATAGATAAATATATGTTCTCGGAGAATCCCGTTATTCATCTTTCTGACATTTTACATGAAAAATAACCGTTCTAAGAACTAAAGTACAAAAATCTAAACTCAATCTGCCAATATTTATAGAAGATTAAATCCAATCTAACAACAGTCCCTGTTTAAAAACTCAAAAATTATACGTAATTGCCAGATGTGATTGCTTTGCTATACCTTAGGGTACCGTCATCAAATCGATGACGTTAAAAAACTAAAACTTTTGTTGACTGCACTTTAGCCTATTATTGACGAACCAACGCAACGGCTTCTCTCGCCAAGCGCCCGATTTTATCCCAATTCCAGCTGTTAATCAGTTTCTTCTCCACAAACCACGAGCCGCCGCACGCCACCACGTCTGGGATGGCGAGATAATCTTTGATATATGCTGTGGTAAATTTTAAATTCTCTTAGCTAAAAAACTCAAAAATCCAACACCGCACTTTTTCATTACACTGAGGTTTTACTATCCCTCACAACTACTACAGCTGAGCAAATTACGGTTGAATACCTGGGCGGCACTCATGCTGTATTGGTAATAGATGGATTTAAGCCCTAATTCTTCCGCGGTAAGATAGAGCCGGTTCAAATCACGGGCCGGGGTGGATGGGTGGACCATGATGTTAATGCTCTGCCCTTGATCGATATATTGCTGGCGTTGAGCAGCTTGTTGGATCACGCTGAGCTGGCTGATTTCCGAAAAAGTTTTGAACACGTTTTTTTCTTCTTCGCTTAATTGACTGAGGTGCTGCACAGAACCGTCATTGTGTAAAATGCTGTCCCAAATGTCTTCCGTATCCAAGCCTTTTTGCTGCAATAATTTCACCAGGAACGGATTCTTATAAGTGGTTTTGATCTTGGCTAAATCCTTCACATAGTAGTTGGACTTGAACGGTTCTACCGAAGGGGAAACACTACCTAAAATAAAACTGCTGGATTTAGTCGGGGCAATGCTGAGCAAGGTCGTATTGCGGCGACCGTAACCTTTCAGTATTTCAGGCTCACCAAAACGTTTTGCCAGTTCCTGCGAGGCTTGCAGGGTTTTCTCTTTCAATAATTTGAAAATCTGATTATTTTTTTGCATAGCGGCAAAACTATCAAAAGCAATGTGGTTGGCTTGCAAATAACTGTGCCAACCCAGCACGCCCAACCCTAATGCACGATGACGGACGGCAAAGCGATGAGCCCGGTGCAGATAAGGAATATCTTTACTTTTTTCGATAAACTCTCCCATTACCACATCTAAAAATTGGATGAGCGTTTCCACCGCGTCGGTATCTTTCCATTCATCAAAATAAAGCAGATTCATGGAAGACAAACAGCACACAAAACTTTCTTCCGCCTGCGATGGCAACATGATTTCCGTGCATAAATTAGAGGCATGAATCACCATATTTTTATCTTTATACACATCCGGTCGCCCCGCATTGGCGTTATCCTTGAAGAACAGATAAGGGATGCCCGTTTCCGTTTTGCGTTGCAGCAATTTTGCCCATAACCGACGTTTATAGACATCACCCGCTTTCATAGACTCCAGCCAATCGTGCCCGACGCACACACCGTAGTACATGAGTTGAATCGGGTTGCCTTCGGTATGAATATCCAACCATTCTTCGATATCGCCATGTTCAATATCAATATAGCCCGCGAATTGCCCCTTGCGTGACGTGCCCTGTGAAATTACGTCAATCACGGTATCGAACAGCTTACTGAAATTAAAGGATCCGTCCGATTTGCCGTTATTGCGGATTACGCTGCCGCGCGGACGGATATCGCCAAAATAAGCGGAAGTGCCGCCGCCGATTTTGCTCATCATGCCCACTTCTGCCACGGTGCTCATAATATCCTGAATGGAATCACCGATATAACTGCCGAAACAGGAAATCGGCAGACCTCGTTCTAAGCCGAAATTAGACCAAATCGGCGAAGACAGCGAAAAATAACCGCGCCCCATATAACGATAGAATTTATCGGCAAAGCCTTCAATTCCGAGCTTACGCTCGGCGTGTTCGGCAATGTAACGAATACGCTCCAGCGCGGTGGTGCCTTCCAATAAATAGCCGCGTTGTAAGAATAAACGGCTGTCGTCATTAAGCCAGTGGAAGTCTGGACGTTCAGGATTAGAATAAGTCATCGGCGGTAATCTGTTTCATTTTTTTGCTGTAATCGGTACTGCGTTTGTTGAAGAAATCCGTTTCCTTGGTGGAGAGAATTTCAATATCAAACCATTCGGTTTGGCGCAAGAGGTGGTTATCTACATGATAAGGAGCCTCTAATCCGAGTATGGTGAGAGAATTGTTGTAACGGTGGCGAATATAATTTTCCACCGTTTTAGCGGAAATAAAATCTAGATCGCCGCTTTCAAAAATCCAATTTAAAATACCGCATTCCGCTTCAACCGCTTGATCCGCCAGTAATTTCAAATCGGTAAAAAATTGCTCGGTGAAGAGTTCACTGTGCTCTTCCCGCAAAATTTCATATAAAGCAATACCAAAGCGACCATGGATTTCTTCCTCTTTTGACGTTGCTTCCACCGCATTAGAAATGCCTTTAAACAAATTTTTGTGTTTATTGAAAGACATTATGATCAGAAACTGTCCGAACAGAGAAATATGTTCCACAAAAAGAGAAAACATCACCAACGACAGCACAAAGCACTCTCGGCTTTGATCCTTATCCCGCATGAAATCCTCCATATAACGGATACGATTCATCAATGGTGTGAAATCGGAGAGTTGGGCGAACATATCGTTCAAGCCCAGTTTCTCCAGCAGAAACGAATAAGCGTCTTTGTGGCGGACTTCGCTTTCGGCAAAAGTACCACCCACATCATCAATTTCAGGCTTCGGAAAATAGCGGTACAAATCGCCCCAGAAACGCTTCACGTTAACTTCCACCTGGGAAATCGCCAGCATAGTACGGGTCAGTACCCGACGTTCATGAGGAGTGATAGCCGTTTTATAATCTTGAATATCGCCAGTGAAATTAAATTCAGTGTGCAACCAATAAGAATGGCGAATGGCATCTTTAAATTCCAACAGCTCAGGATATTCATAAGGCTTGATATTCAGGCGTTTTTCAAACAGGTTTCGTTTCATATGGCTCCAATTTCCAATTAAAAACGATTTTCATTATATTAAAAATTAATATTTTGTAAATGAAAAACACAACATATTGATAATAATTTCAACAGCAACACAAAATATAGGGATTTACTGTTTAAAATAACCGTTTGATTTAACGCATAATACCTCTATTTTTGTAGTGAATCCCTTGTATAAAAAGAACACAAACTCCGCTATAATGAATTTTTTTATTTGTGGGTTTAGTATGGTCTCTGTTATTTATCTTCATGCCGTTTGTGCATTTCTAAGTTTGTTTCTTCTCATTATCCGTGCGGCAATGCAGCTGAATCAAAAAGATTGGCGGGCAATAAAACTGCTAAAAATAGCACCGCACTTGGTGGACACCTTACTGGTAGTGAGCGGGTTAGTTCTGTTGTTTGGTTTTATCCAAGGCGTTCCCGTTTGGATTATGGCGAAATTTGCGCTATTGGTGGTATATATTATTTTTTCCGCCAAATTCTTTAGTCGAAAAACTCAATTTCATAGCACCGCACATTTGCTGATTGCATCCTCCGCGTTTATTGCCGCCTTGTTGTTCGGTTACTTCCATTAACCATAAAAAATGCCGAATCCTTACGATTCGGCATTTTGGTATACAATAGCTTTAAATTCATCCACCCGCCAGTTTTACCGTGAATCCCTTTTGTTCTAACAGCCGTTTGAGCAAATCTCGTTTTTCCCCTTGAATTTCAATGGTACCTTGCTTAACGGAACCGCCGCAGCCGCAGCGTTTTTTCAATTCGGCGGCAAGTTTTTTCAGCTCGTCATCTGTCAAATCCAAGCCGGTGATAACGCTCACGCCGCTACCCTTGCGACCGCTGGTCTGGCGTTGAATACGCACTATTCCGTCACCTTTCGGGCGAACTGCCTGTGGCGTTGGCTGGCTAATTCGGCCGGTTTCCGTGGAATAAATCAAAGTTGAATCTGTCATTATGCACCTAAATTCGCGATGGAATTGTTAATGGAACGCAGTACTTCCGCCGGATTGCTCGATTGCGTAATCGGACGCCCAATCACAAGATAATCGGCGCCGGCCTCAATTGCTGCCGGTGGTGTCATCACGCGACGTTGATCACCAAATTCACTACCCACAGGGCGAATACCCGGGGTAACTAATTTAAAGTCTTTGCCCAAGTGCTGGCGCAAAATTTCCACTTCCTGCGGCGAGCAAACCACGCCATCTAAACCGGCACGTTGAGTCAAGTGAGCCAGGCGAATAACCTGTTCCATCGGCGAGGCGTTAATGCCGATTTGTAATAAATCTAAATCTTCCATGCTGGTAAGAACGGTAACACCGATTAACAAGGGCTTATCATTACCATACGGTTCCAAGATTTTGCGGGCTTCTTCCATCATACGTAAGCCGCCGCTGGCATGCAAATCCACCATCCAAACCCCTAAATCCGCCGCAGAGCGTACCGCTCTTGCCACAGTGTTCGGAATATCATGGTATTTCAAATCAAGAAACACATCAAAATTACGTTGATGCAGTTGTTTAACAAAATTAGTGCCTAAAGTGGTAAACATTTCTTTACCAACCTTCAAACGGCATTGGCTTGGATCAATTTGATCCACTAAACTCAAAGCTTCCGCCTCGGTTTCATAATCTAATGCAACAATAATTTTACTGTTCATTGCTAATATCCTTTCTATTTATGCTAATTATTCGAATCCAGACCACGAATCGGTTTTACTTTTTCCCATTGCCGGCACGAAGGGCAGCACCACATTAATTTGTGGCTTTGATAACCACAATTGGTACAGCGATAATCAAAGCCTTGTTTAATGCGTTCGCCCACCAATTTATGCAACAAAATCAAGCTGTCTTTGCCGCGGCCACGCTCCGCGTCATCCACTTGATATTGAATAAAGCGATGGAATAAAAACAGGCTCGGATTTTTATTTAACTGCTGATAAAGATTATTCTGCGCCGCGGCGCGACCATCCTTTTCCTCAACTAAATCCGTCAGAGCAAGATCAACACTGCTATTTTTATTGGTTTGGCTTGCCCGAATCAAGAAGAGCTCATAGTTATCACGATGTCCCAATTTATCATAACACTCCTTTAATTGCGGCAGCACCTCACCGATATAGCTGGTATTTTGCTCAAGAACATGTTCAAGAACGGGCACGGCTTCCGCATAATCCTGTTTAGCAATCAACAAATCACCTAATAACATAGAAGCTCGTACACAACTCGGCGACACGTTCAAGGCTTGCCGTAATATATCCTCCGGTTTCTCTTTGCCGTCTGGAGCAAGCGTATTTGCGTATTCACAATAAAATTGAGCCAGTTCGATATTATCTTCACGGGGGGAAATTTTAGCTAATTTCTCAGCCACATTGACGGCTTTCTTCCATTCTTTCGTTTTTTGATAAATTACAGCCAACTGCTGTAATGCACCTTCGGCAAAATCCGGCTCATCTACCAGCATAATATAGATATGTTCCGCCCGATCAAAGAATCCTACCGCCATAAAATCCTTTGCAAGTTGTTGTTTTGCCAGTAATTTCTGTTCAAAGGAATAATTCGGGCTGCGATCCAGCCCTTGATGAATACGCAAAGCCCGATCCACCTCACCACGAGAGCGGAACAGATTACCGAGCGTTAATTCGGCTTCAAACTGTGACTGTTGATCAATATCATTTTCGGCTTCCTGTTTCTGCAGCATATCCAAGAACAAATCCACCGCTTTTTCAGTTTGATGGGATAACAGAAAATTCACCCCCGTCACATAATCGCGCGAGAGCTTATTACTCACATCTTCCTGATCTTTTTTAGCACTGCGATGCCCCATATACCAGCCGTAGGCAGCAGCAATCGGTAAAAGCAGAAAGAGTAATTCAAGCATTATTGGGCAGCCTTATCCCGACTGGTGGTAAGTTCGTTTATTTGCAAAGTTTGACGTTTAACCTGGCGGGTTAGTGCAAGATTTTTGAGTTTTAGTTTAATATAAAAGAAACCTGTAATGAGCCAACCTAAAATCAAACCTAAACCAAACAGAACGGCAACCAGGGAAGAGAGCTGTAATTCGCTTTGTGCCACAATATAGTTAAATGTAATTATCTGATCATTATTTGCACCCACAGTAATAGCAACGAGCACAATAGCAATCACAATAATAAAACCCAAAATGTATTTAATCATACCGAATACCCCTTAAATCCAAGTTGGTTTCATTATGCCAAAAATAAAAACAAAAAACGACACGTTTAAGTGTCGTTTTGCCCGTAATTTGAGTTAAATCAGAGGAAATTTAGAAATCTACCCGCTCACGCAATTCTTTACCCGCTTTAAAGTGCGGTACACATTTTGAGTCTAATTTGACCTGTTCGCCTGTTTTAGGATTGCGGCCCAGACGCGGTTGGCGAAAATGCAATGAAAAACTGCCAAATCCACGAATTTCAATACGATCGCCTGATTCCAGCGCCTCAGACATATGTTCTAAAATTGCTTTTACTGAATTTTCGACAGCTTTCACAGGAATAGAATTGTTCTTTTCAATTAACGCTTCAATAAGTTCTGATTTCGTCATAATGCAATCCTTAATGACAGCGAATCAACATAATGACTTAAATTAAATAATTATGTTGTATCACTTATGCTTAAAAGATATAACTGGCGTGTAAAACACGCCAGCTTTAATAATCAGTGAATAAAATTACTCACCTTTAGCAGCTTTGAATGCTTCAGCCATTGCATTCGGAATAGCAACATCTTCCTGTTTGTTATTCACGCTTGCAACCGCCGCCGCTTCTTCAGCTTGGTCTTTCGCACGTACAGATAAGTGAACGATACGGGCTTTACGATCTACACCGGTATATTTCGCTTCAACCACATCACCGGCATTCACTTCGTCAGTTAAATCCGCTGCACGGATGTAACCTTCCACACCGCCGTCCAATTCGACTTTGGCGCCTTTAGCGTCAGCTTCAACAACTTTAGCACTTAATACAGCACCTTTTTTATTCACGGCAACGAAATTGTTGAACGGATCTTCTTCAAGTTGTTTAATACCTAAGGAAATACGTTCTTTAGCAGAATCGACCTGCAATACCACTGCGGCAACTTCATCACCTTTTTTATAGTTACGCACGGCTTCTTCACCCGGAATATTCCAGGAAATATCGGACAAGTGAACCAAACCGTCAATGCCACCTTCAAGACCGATGAATATACCGAAATCAGTGATCGATTTAATTTTACCTTCAACTTTATCGCCTTTGCTGTGAGTCTCGGCAAATTGTAACCACGGGTTAGGCTTGCATTGTTTTAAACCTAAAGAAATACGACGACGTTCTTCATCAATTTCTAACACCATCACTTCAACGGTATCGCCTAAGCTCACCACTTTAGACGGGTGAATGTTTTTGTTTGTCCAATCCATTTCCGAAACGTGAACCAAACCTTCAACGCCATCTAAGATCTCAACGAAACAACCGTAGTCGGTCAAATTAGTCACTTTACCGGTTAATTTGCTGCCGACCGGATGATTTTGAGCGATTTCAACCCAAGGATCCTGACCCAGCTGTTTTAAGCCCAAAGATACGCGCGTACGATCTTTGTCAAATTTCAATACCTTAACCGTGATTTCATCACCTACATTCACGATTTCGCTTGGATGTTTAACGCGTTTCCAAGCCATATCAGTGATGTGTAATAAACCGTCAACACCGCCTAAATCAACGAATGCACCGTAGTCCGTTAAGTTTTTAACGGTACCTTTCACTTCGGCGCCTTCGGCAAGGTTCGCTAAGATTTCTTCGCGATCCTGGCTGTTTTCCGATTCGATTACCGCGCGACGGGAAACAACGACATTGTTGCGTTTCTGGTCTAATTTAATGACTTTAAATTCTAATTCTTTACCTTCAAGATGTAAGGTATCGCGTACCGGACGCGTATCTACCAATGAACCCGGTAAGAATGCGCGAACACCGTTTAACTCAACTGTGAAACCACCTTTCACTTTACCGTTGATTAAACCGACAACAGTTGCCTGCTCTTCGTATGCTTTTTCCAATTCAATCCAAGATTCGTGACGAACGGCTTTTTCACGAGAAAGTTTAGTTTCGCCGAAACCGTCTTCCACGGCGTCTAACGCTACGTTTACCACATCACCGACTTTAACTTCTAATTCACCTTGTGCATTTAAAAATTCTTCAACGGGAATTGCGGATTCTGATTTTAGACCGGCGTCAACAAGCACAAAGCCTTTCTGGATAGCAACAACAGTACCGCTAACGATTGAACCTTGACGGGTTTCAAGTTCTTTTAATGATTCTTCAAAGAGTTGAGCAAAAGATTCTGACATAAATTAATCTTCTAAAATGTTAATAACGTCCACCTTTAATCCATTATAAAGTGGGGCTGATAATAAACGTTTATCCATCCATGCATAAACGGGGTTAAACTAATTTAAACCGAGACGCTGCCGAATATAGGCTAAGGCCCGTGCAATCACTTCATCAATGCTTAGCTCGGTACTATCCAGCAACAGCGCATCTTCGGCCGGTTTTAACGGCGCAACGGCACGATTTCTATCACGGTAATCCCGATCCTTAATCTCGGTTAAAATCTGCGCAAAGTTACCATTAATTCCTTTATTTTGCAACTGTTTAAGCCGTCTTTTTGCTCTTTCTTCCGCACCGGCATCTAAAAACAGCTTCACTTGAGCCTGCGGAAACACAATCGTACCCATATCGCGTCCATCCGCGATCAGCCCTTCTCCCGTGGCGAAATCCCGCTGACGCTGCAGCAAGGCTGCGCGTACTTGTGGAAAGACTGCGACCTTGGAAGCGGCGGCCGCCACCTCCTGTGTGCGGATTTGAGCACTGACATTTTCGCCGTCCAGAATAATCTGCACTTCTCCTTGCCGAGGCTCAAACCGAATACTTAACCCGCGCGCTAATTCGGCCAATGCGGCTTCATTATCCAACGCCACCCGCTGTTTTAACGCCGCCAACGCCGTTACACGATAAATCGCCCCGCTATCCAATAAGTTAAATCCCAGTTTCTCAGCCAAAGCGTAACACAAGGTGCCTTTCCCCGCCCCACTCGGTCCGTCCACCGTAATCACAATATTTTTGTTCATAAATCACTCTTTATCTTATATTTCAAAATATTTGTTCAAACCGATGTTTATTCTATCAAACATTTCATAACGGTTGCGATACATTGAACGCCTTTATCTCCGAATTTAACGCAAATTTTTTCGCTCAACTTTCAAGCAGATACGTCAATAACTGCAACTATCCGATTCAGGATATATAAAAGTGCGGTGCTGAAATTCCGAGTTTTAACCGGCCACTCGTTACACTTCGACAAATTTCAATGAATATGTCCCTTTTCAACAGAATTATTTTTATAAAAATTAAATTTCAAATAACTCGGATCCAGCCGAATTTTGTACGAAAAATAATTTTTTACAGCCGAACAAAGCAATCAAATTTCAATTCACTCTTGTTATTCTTTAATCCGAAGTTTAACAGGATGTTGTTAGTTGTTTATCCCCTTCTTATTTTCACCATCTCTCAATATAAGGAGAATTTATTATGGCATTTAATCTTCATAACCGTCATCTATTAAGTCTGGTTAATCATTCCGAACGTGAAATCAAATTCTTACTGGAATTATCCCGAGATCTCAAAAAAGCGAAATACGCCGGTACCGAACAGCCCCAACTGAAAGGGAAAAATATTGCGCTCATTTTCGAAAAAACCTCCACCCGCACGCGTTGTGCATTTGAAGTGGCCGCTTACGATCAGGGGGCACGTGTTACCTATATTGATCCGAATTCATCTCAGATTGGTCACAAGGAAAGCATGAAAGATACCGCCCGTGTATTGGGCAGAATGTATGACGCGATTGAATACCGTGGTTTTAAACAAAGTGTCGTCAACGAATTAGCCGAATATGCCGGGGTTCCCGTTTTTAACGGATTAACCGATGAATTTCACCCGACGCAGATGCTGGCGGATGTACTGACCATGATAGAAAACTGCGACAAGCCGCTTAGTGAGATTAGCTACATGTACATTGGTGACGCGCGCAACAACATGGGAAATTCTCTACTTCTGATCGGCGCGAAATTAGGTATGGACGTTCGGATATGCGGGCCTAAATCCTTACTTCCCGAAGCCGAACTGGTACGGCTATGCGAAGGTTTTGCCCGGCAAAGCGGAGCGCGTATCACAGTAACCGATGACATTGATAAAGCTGTAAAAGGGGTGGATTTCGTACATACCGACGTGTGGGTTTCTATGGGAGAACCGCTCGAAAGCTGGGGACAACGTATTGATCTGTTAATGCCTTACCAAGTTACACCTGAGCTAATGAAACGCGCCCGGAATCCGAAAGTGAAATTTATGCACTGCCTGCCCGCGTTCCACAATAGCGAAACCAAAATAGGTCGTCAGATTGCAGAAAAATATCCTCAACTCGCCAATGGTATTGAAGTCACCGAAGACGTATTCGAATCACCGATGAATATTGCTTTTGAACAAGCGGAAAACCGCATGCATACGATTAAAGCGGTGATGGTCGCCAGTCTAGCTTAACTTGAGGAATTGATATGAGAATTGTTATTGCACTAGGGGGAAATGCCCTGCTTAAACGGGGAGAACCGCTCTCTGCGGAAAATCAGCGTCAGAACGTTCGTATCGCTTGTGAGCAAATCGCTAAAATTTATACCGATAACGAATTAGTCATCACCCACGGTAATGGTCCTCAAGTAGGATTGCTGGCATTGCAGGGAGCTGCATATAAAGACGTTTCGACTTATCCGTTAGACGTATTAGGCGCCGAATCCGTCGGCATGATCGGCTATATGATTCAGCAGGAATTAGGAAATTTGGTACCGTTTGAAGTACCGTTCGCCACGTTGCTCTCTCAGGTTGAAGTGGATAAAGACGATCCCGCTTTTTCTCATCCGACAAAACCTATCGGCCCTGTTTATACTAAAGAGGAAGCAGAGAAACTCATGACTGAGAAGGGCTGGTCAATAGCCCGCGACGGAGATAAGTATCGTCGGGTTGTTCCCAGCCCGTTACCGAAACGTATCTTTGAAATACGTCCCGTCGAATGGCTGCTAGAAAAGGGCAGTATTGTGATTTGCGCCGGCGGAGGCGGCATTCCGACTTATTACGATGATCAGCATAATCTTCACGGCGTGGAGGCGGTCATTGATAAAGATCTGTGCTCGGCATTATTAGCCGCCAATATAAAAGCGGAACTGCTTATTATTGCCACCGATGTTTCCGCGGTTTTTGTCGATTGGGGAAAACCGACACAAAAAGCCATTGCGTTCGCCAACCCTGAAAGTATCGGCAAAATGAATTTTGCCGCGGGCTCTATGGGGCCAAAAGTGCAAGCCGCGATTAATTTTGTGCAGGAAACTGGCCGCGATGCCGTTATCGGTTCTTTATCCGACATAGTTGACATCGTCAAAGGTAAAGCAGGCACAAGAATTACAAATAAGGTATCTGATATTGAATACTTTTAAACTATAGGGATATATCTGGCCGTAAGGATATATCCTTAATTTTTTCGTTGAAAAACAAGGAGTTCTTTATGTCCACGAAGAAACATTTTAAATTTCCCACCGCGTTTACCATCTTATTTGCAATACTGATTATTGTTATCGGGCTGACATGGATTATTCCCGCCGGTTCCTATGCAAAATTAACATACAATTCCGGCACGGATAAATTTATCGTAAAACCTATCAACAACCCGATAAAATTCTACCCGCCACAAAAGAGTCTCTTGATAATCTAAATATAAAAATCAAATTATCCAACTTCACGGAAGGCGTTATCAGAAAGCCTGTGGCAATACCGGGGTCTTATCAGCGGGTGGAACAAAATCCGAAAGGATTAAAGGATATCGCCATCAGTATGGTAATGGGTACGATTGAGGCCGCCGATGTAATGGTATTTATCTTTGTATTGGGAGGAATGATTGGCGTCATCAACAAAACAGGTTCGTTTAATGCCGGGCTGTCGGCATTAGCCAAAAGAACCAAAGGGAACGAGTTCCTCATTGTTTTCAGCGTTTGCGTTCTTATGGCTTTAGGCGGTACCACCTGCGGTATTGAAGAAGAGGCTGTGGCATTCTATCCTATCTTAGCCCCCGTTTTTATTGCATTAGGCTACGACGCCATTGTCTGTGTGGGCGCTATTTTCCTTGCCTCATCTATGGGAACGGCATTTTCCACCATCAATCCGTTTTCCGTCGTTATCGCCTCCAATGCGGCCGGAATTCAGTTTACCGAAGGTATTACATTCCGTGCTATCGGTTTGGTTATTGGTTCTGCCGCCGTCATCACATACTTGTACCGGTACTGTAAAAAACTGAAAGCATCCCCTACTTTTTCATATGTTTATGAAGAGAGAGAAGAATTTATACAACGCTACACCAAAAACTACGATCCTAATAATATTCTTAAATTCACTATACACAGAAAAATTATTTTAACGATTTTCTGTATCGCGTTTCCTATTATGATTTGGGGCGTAATGGTCGGCGGTTGGTGGTTCCCACAAATGGCGGCGTCTTTCCTGACGTTAACCATTATCATTATGTTTATTTCCAAACTGTCCGAAGAAGAAATCATTAATGCCTTTACCAGCGGTGCCGCCGAATTAGTCGGGGTATCACTCATCATCGGTTTGGCTCGGGGTGTTAATTTAGTATTAGATGAAGGAATGATTTCCGACACGATTTTAGCCTATATGTCGGATTCCGTAGCGGGCATGCCCGTCACACTATTCGTTCTGGCACAATTGGTCGTATTCGTTTTCCTCGGCTTATTCGTTCCGTCTTCTTCCGGTCTGGCCGTATTATCCATGCCGATTATGGCTCCGCTGGCCGATGCCGTCGGTATTCCCCGTCACATTGTGGTTTCGGCTTACAACTGGGGGCAATACGCCATGCTATTCCTGGCACCGACAGGATTAGTATTAGTCACCTTACAAATGCTTAATATTCCGTTTAATAAATGGGTGAAATTTATCCTGCCAATGATTGGAGTATTGCTCGTCGTCGGCGCCATACTGCTTGTAATTCAGGTTCAGATGTATACTTGAGAGCTCGCCAAGAGGTTGCTATGAGACATAATTTCTTTATGGCAACCTTTTATCTAGTAATGACCAAAAGACAAAGGAGAGCCCATGACAATGAATCTATTGGATAATATAGATACGCGAATTCTGCGAGCATTACAACAAAACGGTCGTTTGCAAAATAATGAATTGGCACAGAAAATCGGATTATCAAATTCAGCCTGTCTAAGACGAGTCAATCTTCTCGAACAAAAAGGAATTATTAATAAATATGTCGCTATTCTCGAGCCTAAAAAACTGAATTGTAATCTGACTGTTTACGTTCTGGGTTCTTTCTTTGAAGAAGATCTAAAACTGAGGGAACGTTTTATTTTTGAAATGAAATTTATTCCGCAAGTAACAGAATGTCATTTAATGGCGGGAGATTATGACTTTATCGTCAAATTACAGGTTGCTGACATTGATGAATTTTATGCCTACAAAAAACGATACTTCACTAAAGAATTAGGTGTCAAAAACCTGAAATCCGAAATCAGTTTAAAAACCGTTAAAAATACGACTGAACTTCCTCTCTAACGATCCGCCTGATATATAAAAATACCGCACTCCGAACACACCTGCCGCCAAGCCGGATTCAAAAGTGCGGTGTCAAAATTTCGAGTTTTTTTATCAGTCTTTATTATTTAACTGAAGAACCACCGAATCTTTATCCGCGGTTAATAACCCCGCTTTAGCATACACGCCCAATTTGCCGCGGGTATCCACGATATCCAAATTACGCATGGTTAGCTGCCCGATACGATCGATCGGATCAAACGGCGCATTTTCCACTTTTTCCATGCTCAGACGCTCAGCGGCATAAGTCAGATTCGGCGATTCGGTGTTTAAAATGGAATAATCATTACCACGACGCAGTTCAAGGGTCACCTCACCCGTAACGGCACGAGCGACCCAGCGTTGCGCGGTTTCACGTAACATTAACGCCTGCGGATCAAACCAACGGCCCTGATACAGCAAACGGCCCAAACGCAAACCGTTAATGCGGTATTGTTCAATGGTATCTTCGTTGTGAATACCGGTAACCAAACGTTCGTAAGCGATATGGAATAACGCCATTCCCGGCGCTTCATAGATGCCGCGGGATTTGGCTTCAATGATACGGTTTTCGATTTGGTCGGACATACCCAGACCGTGACGGCCGCCGATACGGTTTGCTTCCAAAAATAAATCCACCACGTTGTCAAAGGTTTTGCCGTTTAACGCCACCGGCACGCCTTCTTCAAAACGCACGGTAACGGTTTCCGCTTCCACTTTAACGTTTTCATCCCAGAACGCTACGCCCATAATCGGTTTCACAATTTTAATGCCGGTACTTAATTCTTCCAAATCTTTAGCTTCATGGGTGGCGCCAAGCATATTAGAATCGGTCGAATAGGCTTTTTCTACCGACATTTTATAATCAAAACCATTGGCAATTAGGAATTGAGACATTTCAAAACGGCCGCCCAATTCATCGATAAATTGTTGATCTAACCAAGGTTTATAAATTTTCAGATTCGGATTGGTTAATAAACCGTAACGATAGAAACGTTCAATATCATTACCTTTGAAGGTTGAGCCGTCGCCCCAGATATTCACGTTATCTTCCTTCATCGCCGCCACTAACATTGTGCCCGTTACCGCGCGGCCTAACGGAGTAGTATTGAAATAGGTCACACCGCCAGTGGAAACATGAAACGCGCCGGCCTGAATTGCCGCAATGCCTTCGTGCGCTAACTGAGTACGGCAATCGATTAAACGGGCGTTTTCCGCTCCGTATTCCATCGCTTTACGCGGAATGGCATTGTAATCGTCTTCATCCGGCTGACCAAGATTTGCCGTGTAAGCGTAAGGCACTGCGCCTTTCTGACGCATCCACAATAATGCGGCACTCGTGTCTAAACCGCCTGAAAATGCGATACCAACTTTTTGTCCTTTGGGAAGATGTTGTAGGATTGTATTTGACATAGGTAATTCCTGTATTCGATATGTTTGAACGTTATTTTTGCAAGATTGCAAAATCCGCATATTATTCATGAAAATGAACGGATTTTCAACCGCCCGGGCCGGTTCTTTCGGTGAAATCGTCCGGATCGGGATATTGATAGATAAAACCCAACTCCCGACAGATCTTATTACCCTGCACAATGCGTTTGACATCGTTATCAGTCGTCTGAAAGTGCGGTGCCGACAAAGCGAGTTTTTTCGCCATCCGCCTATAATACGCCGCCCGGACGGGATGATTGGGCGCGACCAAATGATATAGTCTGCGGGCGCCCGACGTTTCCAGCAATAACTGAATGGCCCGCACGCAATCGTCCACATGAACCAAATTCACCGGCACATTGCCGTCCGGCAAATTCCGCTTACCCGCCAAATGCACCACGGGATGACGATCCTCGCCCACCAAACCCGCCAGACGGAGAATATCCACATCAATATCCCGTAAATTCAACAACCTTTGTTCAATTTCCAGCAACGCTTTGCCTACATCGTTATCAGGCTGAGGCAACGAATCTTCGTTGAACTCGCCGCCGACATTAGGAAAAACCGAAACGGAACTGATAAAAATAATGTGATTGACGCTGAACAGCAACGCCTCGCTGACAAGATTCCGTATGCTTTGCACGTAATCGCGCGGGCTGAAAAAATACCGGCTCGGCGGAATATTAATCACCAACGCCTCCGCCGCCAGCAAAGCCGCCATGTCGTCGGGATCGGCATTCAGCTCCGGGGTCAGTTCCAAATGATAGGCCTGAATCCGCTCCAGCCGCATTTGTTCGACGCCCTCATGGGTGCGCTTGCTGCCTTTCACATCCCATCCCATCTGGCGTAAATGACGGGCCAACGGATAACCCAGCCAGCCCAGACCTACAATTGCAACGGATTTCATCATGTTCCTACCGTTTTTTCGTTAAAATGATATGCTGCATTAATCGTGCAAAATAAAATTTACGGTGAACAATTTCAACCGGAAGCCCTTGCAGCAAAGGCGCGACTTGCAGATTAATCGAGGTTGCCAAACGACGGGTAAGCACGTTTAAGCCTTTCCGCCATAACGGAGCCGTTTTATCATCCGGTAAAAATTTATCCCAAATGGAAATTCGGCCGCCCGGTTTAACGATCCGCACCGCTTCGTCAAGCAATACCTGCGGCTGATCCGTGACCGCCAGAATCAAATGTAACAGCACGAGATCCTGCGAATCGTCCGCCAGCCCCGAATATTCCGCTCTGCCCTGCTGGAAATGAATGTGCGAAAAATGAAGTTCCGCCGCCCGCCGCTCGGCTTTGCGCAGCATAGCACCGGAAAAATCCGCGGCAACAATCCGGCTGTTCGCGGGCAAAAACGACAAATCCGCTCCCGTACCGCAGCCGGCAATATAAATCTGTTGCGGCGCCGTGCCCGGAGACAAGTGCTGAAACACATCCTGCCGCTGCGTTTGCAGGGTTTTTATCAGAGGATTATAGAAAACACTATAAATATCCCAGCTCGTTGCATTTGTCATGGTTTTCTTCTTCTCTCATAAAAAAGTGCGGTGCTGAAAAACGGAGTTTTGATCTGTCCAAAACTTAGACCGTTTAACCAAAGGATTGAGAACGATATTGTATCGGACTTAATCTTTTTAATTTTAGCCGAATCCTATCATAATTGTAATAAACAATGTAGTCATTGACTGCCCGCTCAATCTCATCCACCGTTTTAAATTATGTTTGAATTAATAAAAACAAGACCTGTTAATGCGTCGGATTCCGAAGAAAATCGCGGCAAGACGTTCACGAGACGTATTGCCAAGCATAATGTAACGCCCTAACCTATTAATTTTTTTGAGCAAAGTCACAAAATGAATATAATTTTATTACTTTTATGAGGTTAACTAAGCATAATACCCGTTACGCAATATAAGACCAATAATTTCAAGGGGGCTACTTAACTGCATTTCAGTCAAAACATACAATCAGATACATTACCGATCAACTCTGCTTTTAACTTTTCATTCATTAACCTAAGGAACTTACTATGTCTATTTTTAACTCAATCGTTGCTATTATCGGCATTATCGCGGCGATTTATTTACTTGTAAGAAAATATGAAACCCGGACGGTGTTAATCGGTATCGGGTTATTAATGTCAATCATCACTTTTCACCCGATGGAGGCATTAGACGCCTTTGCCAAAAGCATGACATCGGGCGGGCTCATTATGGCAATTTGTTCCAGTATGGGTTTTGCTTATGTCATGAAATACACCCAATGTGATACACATCTTGTGCATTTGCTGACTAAGCCGTTAAGCGGATTAAAATTTTTCTTAATCCCTATCGCGACCATTATTACATTCTTTATTAATATTGCCATTCCGTCCGCTGCCGGCTGTGCGGCCGCAGTAGGGGCAACGCTCATTCCGGTATTAAAAAGTGCTGGAGTTCGTCCAGCTACCGCTGGTGCAGCAATTTTAGCGGGTACATTCGGTTCTATGATGAGTCCGGGTTCGTCTCATTCTGCAATGATTAGTGAAATGTCCGGCTTAACCATTACTGAAGTCAATCTCGCCCACGCACCTTATACCATGATTGCTGGTGCAATCGGTGCAGTGATTTTAACGCTGTTGGCTATCGTCTTTAAAGACTATGGCGAAACACACCGTCAGGCCTATTTAGCAGAAAACCAAGATTCAGAAACAAAATTTGCTAAAGTGAATATTCTTTTTGCCCTTGCGCCTCTTCTTCCTCTTATCATTTTAGTCATCGGCGGCACTTCTCTACAACAAATCGAATGGCTACAATGGACCAAAATGGGCGTGCCGCAAGCAATGTTAATCGGTGCAATTTATGCCTTAATTGTGACAAGAATTTCCCCGGCGAAAATTACCGATGAATTTTTCAACGGAATGGGAAATTCCTACGCCAACGTATTAGGCATTATTATCGCCGCCAGCGTGTTCGTTGCTGGTCTCGAATCTACCGGAGCCATTGATTCCGCTATTGAATTTCTCAAAAGCTCCAACGAATTTGTTCGTTGGGGAGCCACAATCGGCCCGTTCTTAATGGGCGTTGTAACAGGCTCCGGTGACGCTGCGGCTATCGCGTTTAATACTGCGGTGACACCGCATGCCGTAGAATTGGGGTATTCTCATCTTAATCTAGGCATGGCGGCGGCCATTGCCGGAGCAATCGGTCGTACCGCATCACCTATCGCAGGTGTGACCATCGTTTGTGCTGGATTGGCTATGGTCAGCCCGGTAGAAATGATTAAACGTACCGCTCCCGGCATGATTCTCGCCACCCTATTCCTTGCTTTATTTATGCTGTAAAAATAAGTGAAATTTAGACCGCACTTTTAAAGTGCGGTTAATTTTTCCATCATTTTATAGGAGTCAAAATATGCATCTTGATTTGAATCAACTGATCCAATGGCGCCGTGAATTTCATCGTTTTCCTGAAATCGGCTGGAGCGAGTTTTGGACCACCAGCCGAATAGCCGATTATTTAGAATCTATGGGATTCAATATCTTATTGGGTAAACAAATTATCAATGAAGACTTTGTTCGCGGTCGCAAACAAGCCGTCGTGGAAAAAGGCTTTAGCGCAGCAATCTCATATGGCGCCAACC
This sequence comes from Pasteurellaceae bacterium LIM206, assembly GCA_032586195.1. Taxonomy (GTDB): domain Bacteria; phylum Pseudomonadota; class Gammaproteobacteria; order Enterobacterales; family Pasteurellaceae; genus JAWHQP01. Next base: position 27,358 of record JAWHQP010000010.1, read on the forward strand.
CAAAATGGTTGGATAAAATGGAATACTATACGGGCTGCGTTGCGGTTTTCGACACGGGTAGAGCGGGAAAAACCGTCGCATTACGCTTTGATATTGATTGTGTAAATGTCAGTGAAACCAAAAATGCCGCACATATTCCCAACCAACTTGGTTTTGCTTCAATCAATGATGGGTTAATGCACGCTTGCGGGCATGATGCGCATATCACTATCGGCTTAGGCACGGCACTATGGATTTCTCAAAATAAAGAGAAATTAAGCGGTAAAATTAAAATTGTGTTTCAGCCCGCCGAAGAAGGTGTACGAGGTGCCGCCGCTATTGCCGCCAGTGGAATTATTGATGATGCAGATTATTTTGCCGGTTCGCATATTAGTTTTTGTGCCAACAGCGGTACGGTAATTCCGAATCCTAAAAATTTCCTATCCACGACTAAAATTGATATTCGCTATCAGGGTAAAGCTGCTCATGCCGGCGCAGCGCCGCATTTAGGACGAAATGCCTTATTGGCGGCGGCGCATGCCGTCACCCAACTACATGGCATTGCCCGTCACGGCGAAGGCATGACACGTATTAACGTAGGCATACTAAAAGCCGGCGAAGGGCGTAATGTTATTCCATCAAGCGCAGAAATTCAGCTTGAAGTACGTGGTGAAAACAAATCTATTAACCAATACATGACCGAGCAGGTTATGCAAATTGCCAAAGGTATCGCCGTAAGCTTTGACGTAGATTATGAAACGGAAATCGTGGGTGAAGCCGTTGATATGAATAATGATCCTGAACTGGTGGAATTAGTCACAGAAATCGCGTCACAACAACCCCAAATCCAAAACGCGAAAGCGGAATATTTATTTAACGCCAGCGAAGACGCCACGATTCTAGGCAGACGCGTTCAAGATCACGGCGGTAAAGCCATTTATTTTATTATTGGAGCAGATCGTACCGCCGGACACCACCAGGCAGAATTTGATTTTGACGAAAACCAGCTCCTGACCGGTGTAAATATTTATACGGGTTTGCTTCAACGCCTACTCAGCTAAAAATCGAATTTATGACACCGCACTTACTCGCCACGACGGTATTTTCTTGCCAACTCATTTTTATTTTGTCAGCAAATCCAACGCTTCTTGATATTTGGCGACGGTTTTGGCAATCACGTCCGCGGGCACTTTGGGAGCCGGCGCTTTTTTGTTCCAGCCGCTTTGCTCCAGCCAGTCACGCACGAATTGTTTGTCGAAAGACGGCGGATTAGTGCCCTCTTTGTAGGTATCCACCGACCAGAAACGGCTTGAATCCGGCGTTAACACTTCGTCCATTAAGGTAAGCGTGCCGTTTTCATCCAAACCGAATTCAAATTTGGTGTCGCAGATAATAATGCCTTTGGTTAAAGCATAAGCGGCGGCTTCTTTATATAAGGCGATGGCGGCGGCACGCACTTTGGCGGCAAGTTCCGCTCCTATTTTTTGTTCGCACTGTGCATAGGAAATATTAATATCGTGATCGCCCACGTCTTCTTTGCTGGACGGAGTGAAAATCGGTTCCGGCAATTTGCTCGCTTCCACTAAGCCTTCGGGCAATTTCAACCCGCAAATGGTGCCGGTTTGTTCGTAATCTTTTAAGCCGCTGCCGGTGAGATAGCCGCGTACGATGGATTCAATTTTAATCGGCGTTAAGCGCTTGCACACCACGGCGCGATCTTTGATTAAATCCGCTTCCGCTTTCGGCAGCACGTCATACACGCTATCGCCGGTGAAATGATTCGGCATGATATGCGCCAATTTATTAAACCAGAAATTGGAAATTTGAGTGAGAATTTCTCCCTTGCGGGGAATCGGATCGTCTAAAATCACGTCAAACGCCGAGAGCCGATCACTCGCCACCATCAGCATGCGTTTATCATCAATTTCGTACAGATCGCGCACTTTACCCGAATAGATTTTCTTAAGACTCAGTTCAGCCATGTTGTTGCCCTTGCATTGAATAGATTACGGGGCGAATTATAACGCAAATAGCAAACGATTGCATAGCATAATTATCGCAAAGTGCGGTGCTGTTTCAGCGAGTTTTTAAAGATAAAATTCAAGGTTGCACCGAAGGCAAAGATCGGGGAAAATACGCCGATTTAAATTTATATTAACCGATTGAACAAACGAACATGTCATTAAACGATTATCCACAACAAGTGAACAAACGCCGTACCTTCGCGATTATCTCCCACCCCGACGCGGGTAAAACCACCATCACCGAAAAGGTGCTGCTGTACGGCAATGCTATTCAGACCGCGGGTTCCGTGAAAGGCAAAGGCTCCACCGCTCATGCCAAATCGGACTGGATGGAAATGGAAAAGCAACGTGGAATTTCCATTACCACCTCGGTCATGCAGTTTCCTTACAACCAATGTCTGGTGAATCTGCTTGACACCCCGGGACATGAGGACTTCTCGGAAGATACTTACCGCACCCTCACCGCAGTGGATAGCTGCTTGATGGTCATCGACGCCGCAAAAGGGGTGGAAGAACGCACGATTAAATTGATGGAAGTCACCCGTTTGCGTGACACACCGATCATCACTTTTATGAATAAACTCGACCGCGATATTCGTGATCCAATGGAGCTGCTGGATGAAGTGGAAAGCGTGTTGAAAATCCATTGTGCGCCGATTACCTGGCCTATCGGCTGCGGCAAATTGTTTAAGGGTGTGTATCATTTATACAAAGACGAAACCTATTTATATCAAACCGGGCAAGGCCATAGAATTCAAGAAGTGCGCATCGTCAAAGGGTTAAATAATCCTGAGCTGGACACGGCGGTAGGCGACGATTTAGCCCGACAATTACGCGATGAACTTGAGTTGGTGCAAGGAGCATCCAACGAATTCGATCATAAACTCTTTTTGACAGGCGAATTAACCCCGGTATTTTTCGGTACCGCACTGGGCAATTTCGGCGTGGATCACTTCCTTGACGGCTTAACCGAATGGGCACCTGCTCCGCAAGCCCGCCGGGCGGACAACCGTTTGGTTGAGGCCTGCGAAGACAAGCTCACCGGTTTTGTCTTCAAAATCCAAGCCAATATGGATCCGAAACATCGCGACCGCGTGGCGTTTATGCGTATCGTATCCGGCAAATACGAAAAGGGTATGAAACTTCGCCACGTACGTATCGGCAAGGATGTGGTGATTTCCGATGCGCTGACCTTTATGGCAGGTGATCGCACCCATGCGGAAGAGGCTTACGCGGGTGATATCATCGGCTTGCACAATCACGGCACCATCCAAATCGGCGACACTTTCACCCAAGGGGAAGATTTGAAATTCACCGGTATTCCGAACTTCGCTCCGGAACTGTTCCGCCGCATCCGCCTGAAAGATCCGTTAAAACAAAAGCAACTGCTAAAAGGCCTGGTTCAGTTATCGGAGGAAGGGGCAGTGCAGGTGTTCCGACCGCTGATCAACAATGATCTGATCGTGGGAGCCGTGGGTGTGCTGCAATTTGACGTGGTGGTTTCCCGTCTGAAAACCGAATACAATGTTGAAGCGATATACGAGAACGTAAATGTCGCGACAGCCCGCTGGGTGGAATGCAAAGATATGAAAAAATTTGAAGAATTTAAACGCAAAAACGAACAGCATCTCGCTCTTGACGGCGGCGATAATCTGACTTATATCGCGCCAACCATGGTGAACCTCAATCTGGCGACCGAGCGCTACCCGGATATTGAATTCTTTAAAACCCGCGAGCATTAACGGCTTGAAGTGCGGTGTTAAAAAGCCTTGTTTTTGAACGTTAATCTTATCTGCATTAAAACAGATTATGAATAAAAAATCCGTTTTTTAACACCGCACTTTGTGCTTATCACGTATCTCTTTCCATTCAATCAGCTACCTCAAACGTGCCAAAAATTAACCTTTTTTAGGTAATTCATGACATAGATCACAAATTTTTATTAAAAACTACAATTATCTGTTGTTACAGGATTGTTGCAACTATAAAATATCTCTTAATTGTATTTTCAGGATATTTAAATTTGTAAGGACATTTATGCTTGCACCACAAATCCTCATCGTCGAAGACGAACCCATTACTCGAAATACGTTAAAAAGTATTTTTGAAGCTGAAGGCTATGATGTATTTGAAGCCACCGATGGTACGCAAATGCATCAGATCATTTCCTCACAAGAAATTCATCTTGTGATTATGGACATCAATTTACCCGGCAAAAACGGTTTGATGCTGGCGCGTGAGCTGCGTGAAAAAGCCAATGTAGCCCTCATGTTTTTAACAGGCCGTGATAATGAAGTAGATAAAATTCTTGGTCTGGAAATCGGCGCCGATGACTATATCACGAAGCCGTTTAACCCTCGCGAGCTGGCGATTCGGGCACGCAATTTGCTTCATCGTACCATGAATGAAATGAACAAATCTGCTCAACAGCACGTTGAAGCATATCACTTCAACGGCTGGACGCTGGATATCAACAAACGGGCATTAATCAATCCTGATCAGGTGGAATACAAGCTGCCGCGCAGCGAATTCCGGGCGATGCTGCATTTCTGCGAAAATCCGGGAAAAATTCAAACCCGTGAAGATTTGCTGAAAAAAATGACGGGCCGGGATTTAAAACCACAGGATCGTACCGTTGACGTAACCATCCGCCGCATCCGCAAACATTTTGAAGATCATCCCGATACGCCGGAAATCATCGCCACTATTCACGGTGAAGGCTATCGTTTCTGCGGTGAAATCGAATAACATAAAAAGAGCGGTTTTCAACACCGCTCTTTTTGTTCCATGAATTATATCAGGAGTTATCTCGACGCTGATTACATCCATTGGTGATACGCTTTGTCACCCTTCTCAAAATATTTATAATCAACAATCTTTACCCTTTCGTTATTTGTGTAATAAGCCAATATTCGGTACAATCAGCACCATTCGTTAGAGACATATCAATAAAAAACAATTCAATATGACAAAGAAAAAAGTAAAATCCGGTTCAAATACCATTGCCTTAAATAAACGCGCCCGTCACGACTACTTTATCGAAGATGAAATTGAAGCAGGTCTTGCCTTGCAGGGCTGGGAGGTGAAATCCATGCGTGCCGGTAAGGCTAATATCAGCGATAGCTATGTCACGTTCAGCAACGGTGAGGCGTTTCTGTTCGGAGCCACTATTCAGCCGTTAAGTGTAGCCTCCAGCCATGTTGTATGCGACCCGACCCGTACCCGCAAGCTGCTGCTGAATCGGAAAGAATTGTCCTCTCTATTCGGCAAGGCAAATCGTGACGGCTATACCGTGGTTGCCCTCTCACTTTACTGGAAACAGGCGTGGGCGAAGCTTAAAATCGGTTTAGCCAAAGGTAAGCAGCAACACGATAAACGCAACGATATTAAAGATCGCGAATGGAAATTACAAAAAGAACGGATTATGAAAAATGCCCGTAATGGCTAAGCGGTACCCGATATTCTCAGCAGTTCCGTTTCGTTAGCGTACAAAATCCTATAACTTACTAAGATCACAAGGTTTCTTCTTATTTTGATTAATCTGACCTCTCGCGTCATCTAATGACGACACGGCAACTCAAGTTTGGGTTGCATAACTTCAAATTCAATCTTTTTAGTTAAAAATAAAAAAGCCCCAGCATTATTGCTCGGGCTTTTAGGAAAATTAACTTTCTTTGAAATTAGAAGTGGACACGTAAACCCACACCGAATACGTTGTCTTTATCGTCATTAGACTGATAATCCGCGGCGTATTTAGTACGTATGTGAGTATATTCTACGTATGGCACTACGTTTTTGTTGAATCTGTAGTCGATACCAACGGTGTAGTAGTTACGAATTGCTGCCGTATAATCTTCGCTTGATTGTTTAGCATCCAAACGCTGCCATTGGAAGTACGCGCGAGATTCAGGAATAACACGGTAACCGGCATCTAACAAGATGTAGTTACCTTTGGTTTTGCCTGTAAGAGCCAAGTCTTCAACTAATTCTCCACGACCTATATAACCGCTACCTACATCGGTATTACGATAGTTTACATAGCTGACCGCAATATCAGCCGGGCCATACACATAACCTAAATGTGCACCCCATTGGGTATTTTTCATACCAGTTGCAGTACCTAAACCTTCATAGCGTTCTTGAGTATAAAGCAATGCGGCACTTAAAGATTGTTCCTGATCGATATCATAATTATAGAACAATACTCCACTATAACCGTTCTTATAGTCACCGTACGCTGCGTTGTTCTTATCCGGATTACCGAATAAATAATCTAAGCCGAAAGAGAAACCGTTCCATTCGGCTGAACGGAATTTCACTGATTTATCAGAACGGGTTGTCAACGGGCTGGCAGACGCAGACATATAGTATGCTGAGTCATTTAAGAAATCATCCGCATTGATGGTATGACGACCGAAGCTTAAAGCACCTACGTCTTTAGCTGCAAAACCAACGAATAATTCACGGGTTGTCGGATCACCCCAAGTACTCTTAGAACCTGCCTGTTTGTTTTTGGCCGAATCTTTTTCAAAACGTAATTGATAACCAGCAAATGCGGATAAACCATTACCTAAATCATGAGTCGCACGGATTTTCAAACGTGATCCGTCGTTAACCAAATCACCGCGTTGATCATCACTCATACGTCCCAAGTACATACGTAAAGAACCGGAAAGCTCAATTTTAGTGCCGTCTTGTTCGTAAACTGTGATTGCGCTTGCTGCTGAACTTGCAGCCATCGCCGCTACTGCTAATGCTACTAATGTCTTTTTCATAATATAATTCCTTGTGAGAATTTTTGTTTATTATTTATTTGAACTTTCTGAAACCAGACATGTCCAAACTCGCTATTAAAGCGACTGAGATCTTGCCAAAGAAAGAATCTTACGTCAAGCCTAAAACAATATTCGTATATAAAATGTGATTTAGATCACATTTTTTCTTGCCTTCAAGTTTGCCACATATAAAACGTATTAAAATCAATACATTACCTATTCCATCAATTTTCATTTCAATTAAAATATTATCTTAATACCCCCTTTATTTTAGTTTTTCTAATTGAGCTTTTTTTAGCCATCCGCTCTAAAGATTGTACAAAAAACGTTCACTTGCATATTAGCGGCAAATACCATACTATATTTATCAACTAATTAACGATAAACAAAAAATTTGAGGTCAATAAATGGAAAAGGAATTAATCTGCTACAAAAAAATGCCGGTTTGGACAAAGGATTCTCTGCCGAAAATGTTTCAGGAAAAACATAACACAAAGGCGGGAACATGGGGAAAATTAACGGTATTAAAGGGGAAACTAAAATTTTATCTTCTGACGGAGCAAGGAGATGTCGTAAGTGAACATATTTTTGCGGCGGGAGAAAATACGCCTTTTGTTGAACCTCAGCAATGGCATCGGGTTGAAGCGTTTTCTGACGATTTACAATGTTATTTAGAGTTTTATTGCACGAAAGAAGATTATTTCAGCAAAAAATATAATATGACGGCGACGCATTCAGATGTGGTTGAAGCAATGCAATATATTTCGCCTTGTAAGGTATTGGATCTGGGCTGCGGACAAGGACGTAATTCGCTCTATCTCAGCCTGCGCGGATTTGATGTCAGCGCGAGAGATCACAATCCGCAAAGCCTGGCATTTCTCAACCAAACCGCAGAAAAAGAAAATCTTAAAATCAACACCGCGCTTTACGATATTAATGAAGCGCATCTTCGGGAAAACTATGATTTTATTGTTTCAACTGTGGTATTTATGTTTTTGGAACGCCGTGCCGTGCCCGAAATTATCAAAAATATGCAGGCTCACACCAATGTCGGCGGTTATAATTTAATTGTTGCCGCCATGTCCACCGATGATGTGCCATGCCCGCTGCCGTTTTCATTCACCTTTGGCGAAAACGAGCTGAAAGACTATTACGCCGGCTGGCAATTGATTAAATATAATGAAGATATGGGCGAGCTGCACAAAACCGATGAAAACGGCAATCGGATTAAAATGAAATTCGTCACCATGTTAGCGAAGAAAGTGAAGTAATTTCTAAGATATTCTTGTCAGCCTTCACAAAGTGCGGTGCTGAAAAACGGAGTTTTTTCAATTTATTATTGGCTGTGTCAAACCAATGTTGAAAATAGAGTGCAAGGCATAGTGCCTTGGCACCTTTGAAAACTTCATTTTTCAGCACCGCACTTTTTCTCACAGGTTACGATAAGAACAATGCCGCCGCGCCGCGCACACCGCCCGAATCGCCGTATTTGGCTTTTTTAATAACGGGCACTTTGGCTGTTCGCATCAGATGTTTCGGCAAGGCCTTTGGTAGCGCTTCGTACAAATAATCAAAATTGGATAAGCCGCCGCCGAGCACCATTAGATAGGGATCTAAAACCGTAATAATATTACCGATGGAAATCGCGCAAAGTTCGACAAAAATACCGACAAACCGCACCGCACTTTCATCATTGGCATAGAACGCGGCGATAATTTCTTTGGCGGAAAGCGGTTTCCTCTCCAGATCCCGATAGAGCATTTCAAAGCCGCGTCCGGAAAGATAAGTGTCCAGGCAGGCGCGATTGCCGCAACCGCATTCATAAATCGGAGCCTTATCCCAGCCAAGTAATTTCAACGCATGGTAGTTCAGCTGTAAATGGCCGAGCTCACCCGCCATACCGGTTTGCCCCGAATAAATTTTACCGTTGAACACCATGCCGCCGCCAAACCCCGTACCGAGAATCAAACCGAGCACGGCGGGATATTGCTGATTTTCTTCATCCCACGCCTCGGATAAGGCGAAACAGTTAGCGTCATTTTCCGCCCGCACTTCACGGTTTAAGCGTTCGGATAAATCCTTGAGGATGGGTTTATTATCCGCCACCCGAATATTGGTGATTTCCGCAATTCCCGTTTCGCGATTGACAAACCCCGGCAAACCTAAACCCACCGACCCCTTACAGCCGAATTTGGCATCCGCTTTTTTGACGAGATTAACAATGGTGTCCAGCCATGTTTCGTAGCTGTCTTTCGGCGTATCTACCCGTTCACTATATTGTTTTTCCAGCTTTTCATTGAATACGGCTAGCTCAATTTTTGTGCCGCCAATGTCAAATCCATACAGCATATATATTCTCCTATTGAACAAATGCCGCTTATTTTAACGGCATCTCGGGTGAAATTCTTTGAAGAAGATCGTTTTTTTCTGTAAAAAAACAAAAAGCGGACAATAAATCAACCAGGCGATTAACGTACTGACGAATAAATCAATCGGATTATGCATGCCTAACCGTAGTCGGCTGACCAGCATTAACACCGCCCATACCGTAAGCACGGCGATAATGGCTTTTGTTTTAAGGGAGTTGCTGCCGAAAAGCTGACTGAACCCTACAGCCAACAATAACCAACCGGCGGCAAAAATCGAATGTCCTGACGGGAATGAGTAACTCACTTCATCTTCGCGGTGCTGAACCAGCCATGACGGAACTTTGCCATGCCGGGCATAATAATTTGCCACCATCATCGCACGATCAGCTTTAGACTGGGCATAAAAATATTCGGTGGAAATCCGGCTGTTTTCCGTCAGTTCGACCACATAAGGACGAGGTTCGGCAAAGACAGCTTTCAAACCGTTTTTTATGCCTTGGGTAACCACTACCGACAATGCCATAATAATAACGCCTATCACCCATTGATAACGTTTCGGAAAAATTGGTGCAAGCAAGAGGGCAAACAGACCGCAAGTGATAATCGCATAAGGAATGCTGCCCGTTTCCGTCAGCCAGTAAAGGAAATGATCAAATGCGGTCAAAGAACCGTCACCCTGCCAGTACCAACCTGAAATCCATACAAAAAAAGGGACAAGACAAAGTAAAAAAGTATATAATGACAAGCGTTTTAGCATAGTTAATTCCGATAAGATTGAAATTACAATATCTTAACATGGAAATAAAAAAGAATTAAGGACGACTTTATGAGTAAGATTCAGTTAGTGACTGAAGCAAAATTACCCACGGAATACGGTATTTTCCGCATTGTCGGATTTGAATTTCCCGACAGTAAAAAGGAACACGTCGCTCTGGTGATGGGCGATATTTCCGACTCGGAACACAACCCTGTGCTGGCTCGTATTCATTCCGAATGCTTAACTGGCGATGCTTTGCACAGTTTAAAATGCGATTGCGGTTTCCAGCTTGCCACCGCTCTGCGTCAAATCAGCGAAGAAGGCCGCGGCATACTGATTTATCATCGTGAAGAAGGGCGCGGCATTGGTTTGATCAATAAAATCCGAGCTTATTCATTACAGGATCAGGGCATGGATACCATTGAAGCAAACCTCGCGCTCGGTTTTAAAGCGGATGAACGCGATTTCAGCGTCTGTGCCGATATTTTTGAATTACTCGGTGTGAAAAAAGTGCGTTTGCTTACCAACAATCCTGAAAAAATTGAAACCATGAAAGCGGCGGGTATCAACGTGGTGGAACGCATCCCGCTTAATGTAGGCGAAAATCGCTACAACACAGGTTATTTAGACACTAAAGCGAAAAAAATGGGGCATTACATCGTACACGATAAAGAGAAGCACTTCCTTGATTGCCCATATTGCCAAGCGGAAATCCCGCAAGGAAAATAGATTACCATCCAACCGCGCCAGCCTCGCTGCCGGTTGGAATTGTCATTTTATCCCTTCTGTATAAAGCCTTCCCGCAACTGATGAATCTGATCACGCAACGCCGCCGCCTGTTCAAACTCAAGATCCTGAGCGGCTTTGTACATTTGTTGTTCCAGCTGTTTGATTTGCTTTTGCAGCGCCTTCGGATCAGACGGAATCTCGTAAGCCGCCATCGGTTCGGCCACTGTTTTCGTACGTTGTTTATGACGGGATTTGTTTGTCGCACCCTGCCCGATATCCAGTAATTCACCCACTTTTTTATTCAACGCCTGCGGCACAATACTATGAGTCTCGTTGTACTTCATTTGTTTTTCACGGCGACGGTTGGTTTCGGTGATAGCCTTTTGTATGGAATGGGTGACGGTATCCGCATAAAGAATGGCTTTCCCCTTCAGGTTACGGGCGGCACGGCCGATAGTTTGAATCAACGAACGTTCCGAACGCAGGAAGCCTTCTTTATCCGCATCCAGAATCGCCACCAAGGAAACCTCCGGAATATCCAGCCCTTCACGCAGCAGGTTAATCCCGACCAGTACATCAAATTCGCCCAAACGCAGATCCCGGATAATTTCCACTCGTTCCACGGTATCAATATCCGAATGCAAATAACGCACCCGCACACCGTGCTCTTCCAGATAATCGGTAAGGTCTTCCGCCATACGCTTGGTTAGGGTCGTCACCAGCACGCGTTCATTCCGTTCGGCACGCTGACGAGCCTCGGACAGCAAATCGTCCACCTGAACCGCCACGGGACGGATTTCAATTTCAGGATCAAGTAATCCCGTCGGGCGCACAACCTGATCGATAATTTCGTCACCGGAATGCTCCAGTTCATAAGGGCCCGGTGTGGCGGAAACATAAATGGTCTGCGGCGCGAGACGTTCAAATTCTTCAAATCGAAGCGGACGGTTATCCAAAGCGGACGGCAAACGGAAACCGTATTCCACTAGCGTTTCCTTACGTGACCGGTCGCCACGATACATACCGCCGATTTGCGGCACGGTGACATGAGATTCATCAATAACCAGCAAAGCGTCGGACGGCATATAATCAAACAAAGTCGGCGGCGGTTCGCCTTCATTACGCCCGGACAAATAACGGGAATAGTTTTCAATGCCCGAGCAATAACCGAGCTCATTCATCATTTCAATATCAAATTGAGTACGTTGGGTAATACGCTGTTCTTCCAGTAATTTATTATTGTCGAGAAAAAATTGACGGCGTTCCGCCAGTTCCGATTTAATTTTTTCAATAGAATCTAAAATACGTTCACGCGGCGTAACATAGTGGGTTTTCGGATAAACGGTAAAGCGCGGCACGTTGCCGAAGCTGGTACCCGTCAGCGGATCAAACAAGCTTAGGCGTTCGATTTCTTCATCAAACAATTCAATACGCACGGCACGATCATCACTTTCCGCCGGAAAAATATCGATTACCTCGCCCCGCACACGAAAGGTACCGCGCTGAAAAGCCTGATCATTGCGGGTGTATTGCAGCTCTGCCAATCTTGCCAGAATCTGCCGCTGATCAACAATCGCCCCCTGCTGTAAATGCAGCATCATTTTCAAGTAACTGTCCGGATCACCCAAACCGTAAATAGCCGACACGGAAGCCACTACAATAGTATCCCGACGTTCAAGAAAAGACTTGGTTGCCGATAAGCGCATTTGTTCAATCTGATCATTAACGGACGCGTCCTTTTCAATAAATGTATCGCTGCTCGGCACATAAGCCTCGGGTTGATAATAATCATAATAAGACACGAAATATTCCACCGCATTTTCAGGAAAAAATGCTTTCATTTCCGCATACAACTGAGCTGCCAGGGTTTTATTGGGTGCCAGCAGCATGGCTGGGCGATTTAATTTGGCAATGACATTGGCAATGGTAAAGGTTTTACCCGAACCCGTTACCCCGAGCAAAGTCTGATGTGCCAAACCGTCATTGAGATTTTCCGTAAGTTTTTCAATCGCCTGAGGCTGATCGCCCGAAGGCTGAAATTCGGAATGAAGAATAAAGGGCTTACTGTTAATTCTATGTGACATGTTTTTTTACAGCCGGTTACATTTTAAGACGGGCGTTATTTTAACATAATTTTTTGATCGATTCGGCAGATAAAATTGTAAGTTTTACACAGACTTATATTTGTCAAGAGAATTTCTTCACAAAAATAAAAAATTTTTACTGGAAAAATCATAACCAATTGATAAATAAAGCAATGTTATTTTACAACCAATTTAAAAGCAAGATTTAACCAGCCCTTATTTTATCAGTGCTGAAACGGGTTTTCAGAGATAAACTCACAGACTTATCCACAGCTTTTGTGGATAGAAAAATCCGGCTCTTCTTTACATAATTTTACCTTATTCCCTGTTGACAAGTTTTTAAATACTCTTTAAAATCCGCGACCAATTTACTGCATGCACTAATGTGATACTAAATTATTCCTCCTTAGTTCAGTCGGTAGAACGGCGGACTGTTAATCCGTATGTCGCTGGTTCAAGTCCAGCAGGAGGAGCCATTTCTCTTTTGGTTTACTTTTATTTGTCTCCTTTTATAAAAGTGTATGTAATGTACTAGGCCAAAAGATTTTTTTGCCCGCGTTATGCGGGCTTTTGTTTTTATAAACAATCTATTATACTTCCCCACTCCAATACTTGAGGATTAAATATGCTGTTTCCCTCTCTCGCCATTATAGGCGGACTCCTGCTGCTTATCTGGTCGGCCGATCGTTTCATTGACGGTGCCGCCGCCACCGCTCGTCACGCCGGTATGCCGCAATTATTAATCGGCATTATCATCATCGGCTTCGGTACCTCCGCACCCGAAATGATTGTATCCGCTCTTTCCGCCTTAAACGGCTCGCCAGGTATCGCGCTGGGAAACGCCTACGGTTCAAATATTACCAATATCGGCTTAATTCTCGGTTTAACCGCGTTCATCACTCCCTTGACGGTAAACTCTCAGGTGTTAAAACAAGAATTACCGATACTGATTTTAATCACGATCCTTTCCGCCTGTTTAATCTACGACGGCGCCGTTTCCCGGGCGGACGCCATTATTTTACTTGCGGTATTCAGCGTTTACATGGCCTGGACAATCTATCAGGGAGTAAGAAATAAAAACGATACTCTCGCGGCGGATATTCAGCAAGAACTCCGCAATCAGCCATACATGCCCATGACGAAAGCGATTTTATGGGTTATTGTCGGATTACTGCTATTAATGGCAAGTTCACAGCTATTGGTCTGGGGAGCGGTCGAAGTCGCTCGTTACTTCGGCGTCAGTGATTTAGTGATCGGCTTAACCATTGTAGCCATCGGTACATCATTACCCGAACTCGCTTCATCCGTTATCGCGGCACGCAAAAATGAAGTCGATTTGGCGGTAGGCAATATTATCGGTTCTAATTTATTTAATACCCTTGCCGTGGTAGGTATCGCCGGCGTGATTTCTCCCATGCAGGCGGGTCCCGAAGTATTTTCGCGGGATGTGTCGGTTATGCTGACGCTCACCGTGGCATTACTCTTATTCGGTTACGGGTTCGGCGGCAGGCAGGGCAAATTAGGGCGCTCAAAAGGCTTTATTTTTTTACTGATCTATTTTGGCTATAACCTTTATTTATTCCGAACGGCAATCTGATTTCTCACCTAAAAGTGCGGTGCTGAAAAAGGATTTTTTACATACTGAATAAAAAACTGATATCGGCCGGATACAAGCTTATTCACCTATCTAAAAAAACTCCCTTAAAAAGGGAGTGTAAAAAAGGAATTGTACTATTTTTAAGCTATTCATTGCCATTCGGCATACTGGAATGATCCATGTCTGACGGTGTCGTATTATGCTGCGTCTGATGTTGGTCCTGCATGTGTGAATGATCCGTCGTGCCGTGATTCATTTGGTCGGGATTCATTGGAGCCTGCTGCATCATGCCATTATGCTGCATCGGCATATCCGTTTGTTCACCGGTCCAGCCCGGATTTGCCATACCGAAAATCATGGCCAAGTGTCCGATTATCAAATATATCACCAGCAAAATAACATGAACGCGAAGTTTTTCCTGTTCGCTTTTCCGTTTGCCCCAAAGATTCAACTCCAATCCCAGCAAAGCGATTAACGGCAAGACCGCCAAGATCAACGCTCCGATAGAGCCGTAATCCAGCCAGCCGTACCATTGATGAATGGTCGGTAATACGGCAATTAGGATATAAAGGGTTAAAACGATGTAATAAAGCACGAGGAAAATACCCAAGCCTTTATTCCAGCGTTTCCAGGCGGAATCCGTTTTATAACGATAGAACAGTGAGAAGAATTCTGTTGCAATCAAAGCTTCCGCCACTAACATGGGCACCGCCATGATTAAAATCAAATGCCACGGTGACATGCCGAGCAAGCCCATATAATGTGTCATCATCATAGTCTTTTCTCCGAATTATTTTATCATTAAGCTTCCCCCGAACGGGGAACGAACGGCATTGTATTCCTTCCCCTAAGGGGAAGGTCAACGGTAAAAATAAGAGAAAAGAACGGATTGAGGAATGTTCTATAAAATGGAAACCGCCTTAATTTGAGCATACACCGACTGCCCCGTTTCAAGCTGCAGTTCTTCCTGAGCCCACAAACTAATTTTTGCCCAAAACTCGTAATTTCCGCACCGCACTTTGACATCAGCATGCTCGCGAGCTGTCTCAACGCCAATCACGCTGACCGGTAGAATATTGCGTACACTGGTATGTTCGGGCAGAGTGAGGCTGATAGCCACATCAGAGCTTTGAATACACAGCCGTATCGGTTGCCCGACCGGCGCATCCAGCAATTTAACCCACAAGGGCCGTTCCGCGAGGTTTAACGCCGTCATGGCATAGTGTTCATGCTGCAATAAAATCGGCAAAGTCAGCACCGCACTTTTCTCCTGCCGAGTTTGCCACGGGGTGAATAGCGGGTTCTGCCAAATACGTTCCAAATCGTCATACGCTTTCACTTTGCCGTCATCCAGCAGCACGACGCGTTCCGCCAGCCGTAACAGTTCATCAATGCTGTGGGTCACATACAGAATCGGGATTTGAATTTGTCGTGAGAGTTTTTCCAAATAGTTGAGCAGCTCCCGTTTACGCGGTAAATCCAAGGCCGATAAGGGTTCGTCCATTAACAGCATTTCAGGCTGGGTAAGTAACGCCCGACCGATAGCGACTCGCTGTTTTTCACCGCCCGACAGCGTGATCGGATAACGTTGCAGCAGATGATCGATACCGAGCAACCCCACAATCCGCTCAAATTCCGATTGCTGAAAATGACCTCGTTTTATTCCGTAGCATAAGTTCCCTTTCACATTATAATGAGGAAACAAACGGGCATCCTGAAACACATAGCCGATATGACGTTTATGCGGAGCGAGGTTTACGCCGGTTTGAGTGTCCACCAGCGTACGCTCGTTCAGACAAATTCGCCCTTCATCAGGTTTAAGTAAACCGCTGACAAAATTAATTAACGAGGATTTACCCGAACCCGACAAGCCGAAAATACCTGTAATACCTTGGCTTGGAATATCCAGCCGGGCTTCAAAGGCCAGCTGCCCGAGCTGCTTTTTCACCTTAATTTCTAACATCCGTCTGTCCTAATTTTTGTTGTGTCCGACGCGCCAGCCATTCGGATAATAATAACGAAATCAACGAAATAATGATCGCGATTAAACATAAACGGGCGGCCGAACTTTCCGCTCCCGGCGTTTCAATAAACGAATACATGGCAAGCGGAATGGTTTGTGTCACGTTGGGAATATTGGAAACAAAGGTAATGGTTGAACCGAACTCACCAAGAGAACGGGCAAACCCTAAGATTACACCGGCCAAAATACCGGGCAGGGAAAGCGGCAGCGTTATAGTGAAAAAAACCCGCAAGGATGACGCACCCAATGTGCGTGCCGCTTGTTCCAGCCTGAAATCCACACTTTCCAGCGCCAGCCGAATGGAACGTACCACCAGCGGAAACGCCACCACCGCCGACGCCAAGGCCGCGCCATACCAGCTAAAGCCAAAGCTGAAGCCAAACCATTCCAGCAAATGGCGACCGATAAACCCATTTCGTCCCATACTCACAAGCAACAGATAACCAACCACCACGGGCGGCAATACCAAAGGAAGATGAATAATTCCGTTCAGCACCGATTTGCCCCAGAAATCTTTACGGGCAAGGATCCATGCGGCGAGAACGGCAAACGGCAGACTACCGCTAATGGCCACAATCGCCACCTTGAGGCTCAAGGATATCGCATCTATTTCTGCCTTGGAGAGATGAAAATAATCAATTATTGAAGTAAGCATAACAAAGCTCCAACAAAAAGAGAGGCATAGCCTCCCTTTATCGCTAATGCCGTATGGCACATATAAACCCTATTTGGTTGAAAAACCGAATTTTTTGTAAATGGTTTTAGCACTGTCGGAGGTTAAGAAATTATAGAAATCACGGCTTTCTTTATTATCATGATCCTTGATGATCGCAACAGGATATTCCACCGCGGGATGTGAACCGTCCGGGAATACCGCCACAGTTTTCACTTTATCCGTTATCGCGGCATCAGTGGCATAAACCACACCCAACGGCGATTCGCCTTGCTCCACTAAACGTAAGGCATCACGTACGTTTTTCGCACGGGCCAGTTTGTTTTCCAAATCGCCCCATTGATGCAATGAAGTGAAAGCGGTTTTAGCGTATTTACCTGCCGGCACATGATCCGGATCACCCACCGCCAAATAGGTGTTATTTAGGGCGCTCTGCCATTTCGCATTAGATAAATCCACACTGTCGATTTTGCTGTTTTTAGGAGCAATCATGACCAGTTTATTACCGACCAAATCTATACGGCTTGAGGCGACAATCGCATTTTTTTCGGCTAAAAAGTCCATCCATTTCTGATCGGCGGAAACAAACACATCCGCCGGCGCGCCTTCGGTAATCTGGCGGGCTAATACGGAAGAGGAAGCAAATGAAAATACAATTTCTTCATTCGGGTTGGCTTTTTTATATTCATCGGCGACTTCCTGTAAGGCGTTAGTCATAGAAGCGGCGGCGAAAACGGTCACTTTAGCCTGAGCCGAAAATGAAATAACGACGCAGCTTAAAGCGAGACCCAATGTGATTTTAGTCAATTTAGACATAAAAACTCCTTTTTATCAACAAGTTACCAAAATATAACCATTTATATAGGCAATGAATTATATAACGATTATAAAAATAAAAGCTACATTAAAATGCTGCTTTCCATTAAAATGTAGAAAAAAATAATATGGGGCAAAAAATTATGTTAGATGCGGAAATTTTACTGACCATTAAATTACATAACACGCTTTTTGTTGATCCTAAACGTATCCGTTTATTAAAAGAAATTGATCAGTGCGGTTCCATTAATCAGGCGGCAAAAAATGCGAAAGTAAGCTATAAAAGCGCCTGGGATCATTTAGAAGCGATGAATGAAATCAGTCCTAAACCGCTGTTGGAACGTAATGTGGGCGGCAAGAACGGCGGCGGTACGAAATTAACCAACTATGCCTTACGATTATTGCAACTTTATGATTTACTTGAACAAACGCAGGATAAAGCGTTCCAAATCCTGCAGGATGAAAACATTCCTCTGAATAGCGTGCTGTCGGCGACCGCCCGTTTTTCGCTGCAAAGTAGTGCCAGAAACCAATTTTTCGGTAAGGTCAGTAAGCTCACTATTGACGGCATCCGCTGCTGGGTGGAAATTCAAATCGACGGTTTCAAGCGGCCGCTTGTCGCCTCCATCACCGAAAAAAGCGCGGTGCGATTACAGCTGGTTTTGGGCAAGGAAGTGATGGTGATGATCAAGGCACCATGGATCAAAACCCAAAAGGACGAGCCAACCGACACACAAAATCACTATCTCGGCGAGGTGAGCCATATTTTAGAGTTAGATGAAGGGGAAACGGAAGAAATTACCCTCGACATCGGCAATAATATTGAATTCTGTGCGACCCTGCCGAAATCGGAAAACATCAAATTACAGGATCAGCTTTGGGTACATATTGCTCCCGAACAAATCGTCTTGGCAACACTTTGAGGTGCAACATGAAAATTTGGCATAAAGATTACACTCTCGATCAACTCAACGCTATTGGCGAACATTGTTCCTTAGCATATTTAGGCATTCGATTTACCGCTATCGGCGAGGACTGGCTGGAAGCAACCATGCCGGTGGATGAGCGCACCAAACAGCCCTTTGGCTTGCTTAACGGCGGTTTATCCGTGGCGTTGGCGGAAAGTTTAGGCTCGGTGGCGGGTAACTGCGTACTGCCCGACGGCTTGGCGGCAGTGGGAGCGGAAGTGAATGCCAGCCATCTCCGCCCTACCACTTCAGGGGTAGTGACAGCCAGAGCAACCCCCGTTAAATTAGGCAAAACCTTGCAAGTATGGCAAATTGATATTCGCAACGAACAAAATAAGCTCTGCTGTACTTCCCGTTTAACCCTATCAATTATAAAAAAGCATAATGCGTGAAACAAAAATCGGAATCCTACTGGCAAATTTAGGCAGCCCCGATGCTCCTACACCCAAGGCGATCAGCCGCTATTTAGAGCAATTTTTAACGGACTGCCGTGTGGTGGATCTGCCGCGCTGGAAATGGCTGCCATTGCTGAATTGTGTTATCCTGCCCATGCGCTCCAAACGGCTCAGCAAAAACTATCAGTCAATCTGGCTGGATAACATTTCGCCTTTACTGCACATCACGCAACGGCAGCAGCAAAAACTCACCGCGCTACTGCGGGATCAAGGCATGAATGCCGTGGTGGAAATCGGTATGACCTACGGTCAGCCTTCCATTACTTCAGCGATAGAAAAATTCCGGACGCAGCAGGTGGAAAAAATCATCGTGCTGCCGCTTTACCCGCAATACAGCAGCACCACCACCGCGCCGGTATTTGATGCCTTTGCCAGAGCGTTACACCATCACCGCCACATCGTTCCCTTTGAATTTATCCATTCCTACCACAATGATGAAAACTATATTTCAGCCTTAACGGAATCCATCAAAGTGCGGTGCGATACCGACGAGTTTTTGCTGTTTTCCTTCCACGGCATTCCGCAGCGTTATGAACAACAGGGCGATTACTATCGCCGGCATTGCGAACAAACCGTACAAGCTATCGTGAACAAACTGGGGTTGGCGGAACATCGCTGGCGGTTGGTATTTCAATCTCGTTTTGGTACCGAACCCTGGCTACAGCCCTATACGGATGAGTTTCTCACGGACGCAGCCCGGCAAGGCATAAAAAAATAGCCGTCGTCTGCCCGGGTTTTTCGACCGACTGTCTGGAAACATTAGAAGAAATCGCGGTAGAAAATAAAGAAAATTTTCTCAGCAACGGTGGCGAAAGCTACCAATATATCCCTGCATTAAACGATTCGGATGCCCACATCACAATGATGGCGCAACTGATTTTAAATAAAGTAAACTGTAGAGAGGTACAATAATGTCAACTATCAGCAAACAACAGGTACTGGATGCCTTTAAATTCCGCAGTGCTTGCCGTTATTACGATCCAAGCAAAAAAATCAGCAGAGAAGACATGGATTATATTTTAGAATTAGGTCGTTTATCACCGAGTTCCGTGGGTTCCGAACCGTGGAAATTCGTGGTGTTGCAAAACCCTACAATCAGGGCCAAAATCAAACCCGTGGTTTGGGGTATTAAACACCCGATGGAAGACATGAGTCATTTGGTCGTCATTCTGGCGAAGAAAAACGCCCGCTACGACTCCGAATTCTTCCGTCAGGGCTTAGCCAAACGCGGCTTAACCCCGGAACAGATGGAAGCCACACTAGCCCGTTATAAATCTTTCCAAACCGATGATATCAAGGTACTTGAAAGTGAGCGCGCACTATTCGACTGGTGTTGTAAACAAACCTATATCGCCCTCGGCAATATGATGACGGGTGCCGCCATGATCGGTATCGACAGCTGCCCGATCGAAGGTTTCAATTACGACGAAGTCAATCGTATTCTCGCCGAGGAAGGCGTGTTTGACGCGAACGAATACGGCGTGTCCTGCATGGTCACCTTCGGCTACCGGGCTAAAGAAATCACCCGTAAATACCGCAAACCTGCCGAAGAAGTGATCGAATGGGTGGAATAAGGCCGATAGTGATGCAATCAGACAAAATCCGGCGTAAAGATCGTGCCATCACCGATTACCGGCAAATGTTAGCCATTATGCGGCAATGCGATGTGTGTCGTCTGGGCTTTCAGGATGAGCAAGGCGTATATATCGTGCCGCTGAATTTCGGCATACGGGAAAACGACGGACGGATTACGCTCTATTTTCACGGCTTTGTAAAAGGGAAGAAAATTGATTTGATCCGTCAACAACCCGTTGTCGGATTTGAAATGGATCGCAAACATGAAATTGTACATGGTGAAATTGCCTGCCATTACTCCTTTCTTTATCAATGTATTATGGGAAAAGGGAAAATTTCACTGGTGGATGAGCCGGAAGAAAAAACGCTTGGATTACAATGTCTAATGCAGCGCTATACACAAAAAACCGATTGGATATTTGCAGAAAACGAATTGAAAAAGGTACATGTGATCAAGCTGGAAATTACCCAGTGGTCTTGCAAGGAACACTGATTCCGAAAAGTGCGGTGTTAAAAACTCAAGTTTTCAACACCGCGCTTTAAGCTTACTTCAACACGGTTTTCAACGCCGTACCGATCTCCGCCAGACTGTTTACCGTCATCACGCCTGCCGCCCGCAACGCGGCAAATTTTTCATCCGCGGTGCCTTTACCCCCGCTGATAATAGCCCCCGCGTGCCCCATGCGCTTGCCCTTCGGCGCGGTAACGCCCGCAATGTAGCTGACGACCGGTTTTGTAACGTGAGCCTTAATAAATGCCGCCGCTTCTTCTTCCGCCGAACCACCGATTTCACCTATCATCACGATGGCATCGGTATCGGGATCAGCCTGAAACAATTTGAGAATGTCAATAAAGCTGGAACCCGGGATAGGATCGCCACCGATCCCCACGCAGGTAGATTGTCCGAAACCTTCATCGCTGATCTGCTTGACCGCCTCATAGGTCAATGTGCCTGAACGGGAAACAATGCCCACGCGGCCTTTTCTGTGAATGTCACCCGGCATAATGCCGATCTTGCATTCTTCGGGAGTAATAATACCCGGGCAATTCGGCCCGATCATAACCACACCCGTTTCGTTTAATTTTTGTTTAATTTGCAGCATATCGAGAGTCGGAATGCCTTCGGTGATGCATACGATTAATTGCAGACCTGCCGCTATCGCCTCTAATACGGCATCTTTGCAGAACGGAGCCGGCACGTAAATCACCGTTGCCGTTGCGCCGGTGGTTTCCACTGCCTCACGCACGGTGTTAAATACCGGCAGACCTAAATGAGTGCTGCCGCCCTTGCCGGGAGAAACGCCGCCCGCTAATCGGGTACCGTAAGCCAATGCCTGTTCGCTATGGAATGTGCCTTGTCCGCCGGTAAAGCCCTGGCAGATCACCTTAGTATCTTTATTAATTAAAATTGCCATTATGCATTCTCCCCGGCTGCTTTCACTGCCTGCACCGCGGCATCCGTTAAACCGGCTGCCGCGATAATATTTACCCCGCTTTTCGCCAAAATTTCACGTCCTAAAGCGGCATTATTACCTTCCAGACGCACAATCACAGGCACATTCACTCCGACTTCACGCACGGCTGCGACTACGCCCTCGGCAATTAAATCACAGCGGACAATACCACCGAAAATATTGACTAAAATGGATTTTACCGAAGGATCGGAAAGAATAATTTTGAACGCTTCGGCCACCCGCTCTTTGGTGGCGCCGCCTCCCACATCAAGGAAGTTGGCCGGCTTACCGCCGTGCAGTTTAATAATATCCATGGTGCCCATGGCAAGCCCCGCTCCGTTCACCATACAACCGATATTACCTTCCAATGCCACGTAATTCAGATTCCATTTTTCTGCCGCCGCCTCACGGGCGTCTTCCTGACTGAAATCGCGCATTGTTTTAAGATCGGCATGACGGAACAAGGCATTATCATCTACCACCATTTTGGCATCCAGGCACAGCAGCTGACCTTGCCGAGTCACGATAAGCGGATTAACTTCCAACAAGGCGAGATCTTTTTCTACAAATAATTTGCTTAATTGCAAAAAGATTTGAGTGAATTGCTTGATTTGCTCGCCGCTTAAACCCAGTTTAAAAGCGAGTTCTCTGCCCTGATAAGGCTGACCGCCCACTAAGGGATCAATAGTTATTTTGTGGATAAGTTCCGGCGTTTGTGCCGCCACTTCTTCAATATTTATACCGCCGGCACCGGAAGCCATAAACACCACACGCTGCATAGTACGATCTACCACCGCGCCCAAATACAATTCCCGAGCAATATCCGAGCATTCTTCCATGTAAATGCAGTTCACAGGTAACCCATGGGCATCGGTTTGAAAGGTAACGAGAGACCGTCCAAACCATTTATCCGCAAAAGTCCGGGCTTCCGGTTCATTATGAATCAGCTTCACACCACCCGCTTTGCCGCGCCCGCCTGCATGAACCTGACACTTCGCCACCCAACGTTCACCGTTTAACCGCTGAATGGCTGCCGCTACTTCATCGGCGTTGTAACAGGCTATTCCTTTCGCCACAGGCAGTCGGTACTGGGCGAGGATTTGTTTTGCTTGGTATTCGTGTAGGTTCATTGGATATCCTTTTTAGCAAAAATATGGTGTTAACAAAAGCTTTCGCTTTTGAACGTCGGTTCTATTGACAGCGCCCGAGGCATAACAATCTCATTCGGCGATTGCGTATCATTTTTAAGCTTCACAATCACAACGGAATAATAAACAAAGCGTATTGGCTACGCCCGGTAAATGTATTATGCTCCCGGCCGATTAAATTTCCAGCAATAGCCGGGTCGGGTCTTCCAGCAGTTCCTTGATCGCCACTAAGAAACTGACGGACTCGCGGCCGTCAATCAAACGGTGATCGTAAGATAATGCGAGATACATCATCGGACGAATCACCACTTGCCCATCCACCGCAACCGGACGCTCTTTGATGGCGTGCATGCCGAGAATCGCCGCCTGCGGCGGATTAATAATCGGCGTTGACATTAACGAACCGAACACGCCGCCGTTGGTAATGGTAAAATTGCCGCCGGTTAAATCTTCTACGGTTAATTTGCCGTCACGGCCTTTCTCCGCTAACACTTTGATTTCTTTCTCAATATCCGCCATACTGAGTTTATCGCAGTTACGAATCACCGGTGTGACCAGGCCACGGGGCGTGGAAACGGCAATGCTGACATCAAAATAATTGTGATAAATAATATCATCGCCGTCAATTGAAGCATTCACCACCGGGTAGCGTTTTAACGCTTCAACCACCGCTTTAACGTAGAAAGACATAAAGCCCAAACGGGTACCGTGCTGTTTCTCAAATTTTTCACCGTATTTTTTGCGTAACGCCATAATCGGCTGCATATCCACTTCGTTGAAGGTTGTTAACATGGCGGTGGAATTTTTTGCCTCCAGCAGGCGTTCGGCAATACGTTTGCGCAGGCGTGTCATCGGTACGCGTTTTTCTTCGCGATGCCCCAAAACTCGAGAATTCGACACCGCACTTTCCAGCGGTGAAACCGCTTGTAACGGCGCATTTGCCTGTGCCGCTTTCTGAGCCACTACGCGTTCGACATCCGCAGACGTAATGCGCCCACCTTCCCCGGTTCCCTGCACTTCTTGCGCGGTTAAATCATGTGCCGCCAGCAAGCGACGGGCGGCGGGGCCCACGGAATCGGCATGATGATCCGTCGAAGACGGTGCCGGAACGTTTTCCGTCTGAACGACAGGTGCGACAGACTGTACTTCCGTCGAAACCAAACCCAATAACTGATTGCTCACCACCGTCGCCCCTTCCGGCTGGTCGATACTGACCAGCACGCCGCTGTTTAAAGCAGGCACTTCCAGTACAACCTTATCCGTTTCAATTTCAACTAAAATTTCGTCACGTTCAATTAAATCCCCTACCGCTTTATGCCATTTAACCACCGTCGCATCCGCAACCGATTCGGGTAACACTGGGGTTAAAATCTCAAAATTACTCATATCATTTTCCTTTTTGTTCTGTTCGGATTAAATTGTTAAGGCTTCGCTAACTAAAGCCGCCTGCTGTTCATTGTGCAAAGAGACATAACCCACCGCCGGCGAGGCTGAGGCCGGGCGCCCCACATAACGCAGTTTGGCGGCAGCCGGGAGATCCGCCACAAAGTTATGCTGACTGCTATACCACGCCCCTTGATTCAGCGGCTCTTCCTGACACCAGATAAAGTCCGTCACATGGGTATATTGGGCAAGCACCTGACGCACTTCATCATGCGGATAAGGATAAAGCTGTTCGATGCGGATGATCGCCACGTCCGTTTGACTATTCTGACGGCGTTGCTGCAACAAGTCGTAATACACTTTGCCCGCACAAAGCACCACACGTTTTACCCGCGTCGGATCGAGGGAATCCGCTTCACCGATCACGTTCTGGAATTTGCCGTTAATCAGTTCATCCATATTTGAAACGGCCAGCGGGTGACGCAGCAAGGATTTTGGCGCGATGACCACCAACGGACGGCGCACGGTACGCAGCATTTGACGGCGCAATAAATGGTAAATCTGAGCAGGCGTAGAAGGCACGCACACCTGCATATTTTGTTGGGCACATAACTGTAAATAGCGTTCTAAACGAGCGGAGGAATGTTCCGGCCCTTGACCTTCGTAACCGTGCGGCAACAACATTACCAGACCGCACATACGGCCCCATTTTTGTTCGCCCGAACTGATAAACTGGTCAATAACCACCTGTGCTCCGTTTGCAAAATCGCCGAATTGCGCTTCCCAGATGGTTAAGGTTTTCGGTGCAGCGGTGGCATAGCCATATTCAAAGGCGAGCACCGCTTCTTCGGATAAAACCGAATCCCAGACTTCAAAACGCCCCTGCTGTTGATTCAAATGGCAAAGCGGAATGTACGCCTTGCGCATTTCCATATTATGCAGCACGGCCAAACGATGGAAGAAAGTACCACGGCCCGAATCTTCCCCGGAAATACGCACGTGATAGCCGTCATCCAGCAAGGTGGCATAGGCCATGGTTTCCGCCATGCCCCAATCAAACGGTTTTTCTCCCTTTGCCATCAGCCTGCGATCACCATAGACCTTTTCCACCCGCGGGTGAATCGGATGATCCGCGGGATATTCGCATACCTGCGCGGCCAAATCCTTAAAGCGCTGAGGGTTAAATTCAGATTCGTATTCCGTCCATTCCTGTTTCAGGAATTTCGGCCAATCCGTGGTAGAAATATCCATCTGCCGCCATTCGGGCACGACGCATTCACCGCGATCCAAGGCATCACGGTAATCATTCATCAGTCCGATAGTATCCTGCTCGGTTATCACCCCCTGAGCAACCAAACGATCGGCATAAACCTTGCGAGGAGTCGGATGCTGACGGATTAATTTATACATCACCGGCTGAGTGGCTAACGGCTCGTCCGCCTCATTATGACCGTGACGACGATAAGAGACCAAATCAATAAAAATATCGCGTTTAAATCTGGTGCGGAACTCCACCGCCATACGTGCCGCATAAGCCACGGCTTCCGGATCATCACCGTTCACATGAATGACCGGCGCTTCTATCATTTTGGCAATATCGGTGCAGTATTCGGTAGAACGGGTATCTTTGGTATTTGAGGTTGTGAAGCCGATTTGGTTATTGATCACTATGCGGATTGTCCCGCCTACGGTATAACCGCGGGTCTTCGACATATTTAAGGTTTCCTGTACTACTCCTTGTCCGATGACGGCGGAATCGCCATGATGGTAATCGGCAGCACTTTGGTGAAACTTTCATCGCCAATCCGTTTTTGTCTGGCACGCACGGAACCTGTTACCACGGGACTGACGATCTCTAAATGAGACGGATTGAACGCCAAGGCGAGATGAACCAGACCGTCATCAGTCATAAAATCGGAAGAATAACCCTGATGATATTTGACGTCGCCGGTACGGTGTTCATCTTCATGTTTGCCGGCAAATTCATCAAATAGTTTAGCCGGTTTCTTACCCAACACATTCACCAGCATGTTTAAACGGCCGCGGTGTGCCATGCCCATTACTATTTCTTTCACGCCATTTTTGGCACCGTGACGAATAATCTCTTTCATCAACGGAATAAAGGCATCGCTGCCTTCAAGGGAAAAGCGTTTCGCCCCCGGATATTTCGCCCCTAAATAACGCTCTAATCCATCGGCAGCGGTGAGCTCTTTGAGAAAGTTAATCTGTTCGTTTTTATTAAATAACGGCTTATTCAGCAAATTTTCCAGTTTTTGCTGTAACCAAGTACGGGCCTCAAGATCATTGACGTGCATAAATTCAAGCCCAATGGTGGAACAATAGGTATTTTTCAAGGCGTAGGCCAGATCACGCAAGGTAATCCGTTCTTTACCGTAAACATAATGACCTATATCAAACACCTCGTCTAAATCGCTATCGTTAAAACCGTAGAATTTATAACTCAATGTCGGTGACGGAGCCCGTTCCCATAATTTCAACGGGTCGAGATCCGCGTCCAGGTGACCACGATTACGGTGAGCGTTCACCCATTGCAGCAATTTCACTAAACGTGAACTCACTTTCGGATCGATTACCGTCGCTCCCTCCTGTGAATTGTCACGGGCAAGACGTTTAAAATAATCTCTGACTTTAGAATGCGGCTGCTCTGCCACGGTGACTTTGGGTAATGCATCAAAGGTTCTACGCCAACTTTCATCTATATTGCTCGGATCATGAAGATAGCTCTCATAGAGTTCTTCAATATAGGCTTGGTTCGCCCCACTCAAGGCGGTGGTGGCTAACCATTCATCGAAAGGATTGTTTTGCTGCATAAAATACCTGCTTAGGTTGACTGTTTCATCTTTAGGGAAAAGATTTTGATTGCCTATTATACATAGGATTTTATCGGAAATAATCATTAGTCCGAAATTCAAAATCCGATGGATAAAAAATAACAGGTCGCCCCTTTTTATACCAGCAAATTTTACAAAAAAATAACATTTTTATCTGAATTTGAGATCTCAATCAAAAAATTTATTTAACAAAACAAGAAAAAAACGCACCGCACTTTTAGCTCTCACTTGCCTCAATAGCCCGACGGTAAAATTCAATTTTTTCATCAAGTTTAGACTGATGTTCTTTTAACGCATTGATTTGGGCGATTAATCGCTCACGGTGCTGCAGTAATAGTTCCAACCGCGGCAGTAACGTTGTATCGCCCTCCGCCCGCAGCCGAGCGTAATGTTTAATTTGTTTAAGCGGCATGTCCGTTGCCTTTAACCGTTTAATAAATTCAATCCAAGCCAGATCCTTATCGGAATAAACGCGTCGGTTGCCGTTATTGCGTGCCGGATTGATAAGATTTTCCTGTTCATAATAACGTAACGTATGAATACCGAGCTGTGTAAGCGCGGCAAATTCGCCGATGGAATACAACATAAAATTAATTTCCTCTTGATCTAGAGTTTACTCTATGTCGTATATTTTACGCCGATTCATAACACAAGAGGAGTAATATTATGATTCATGAAAGCAAAAAATATACAGTAATCACCGGAGCCAGTGCGGGGATCGGCTATGCCACGGCAAAAGCATTTGCCGTGTCGGGTAAAAATCTGATTTTGGTCGCCCGCCGTAAAAATAAGCTTGAACGGTTGAAAAGTGAAATTTTAACTGAAAACCAGATCTGGATATAGTGATCAAAACCATCGATTTATCTTTACCGGATAATGCCCGTAAACTTTACGCCGATTTGACGGAATACGAACTGGAAACCTGGATTAATAACGCCGGCATGGGAAATTACGCCACGGTTGCCGAACAGAACCTGGACAAAATAGAAAAAATGCTGCGTTTGAATGTGGAGGCGGTAACGATTTTATCATCGCTCTTTACCGCGGATTATCAGAATGTAGAAGGCACCCAACTGATAAATATTTCTTCCCGCGGCGGGTATGTGATTGTGCCGGCCGCGGTAACCTATTGTGCAACGAAATTTTATGTCGGGGCGTTTACTGAAGGGCTGGCGTGGGAATTAAAACAGAACAACGCCGCCATGCAGGCAAAAGTGCTGGCACCGGCGGCAACACAAACGGAATTCGGTAAAATCGCCAATGATGTTTCCGAATATGATTACAACCGGGCATTTTTAAAGTATCACACGGCAAAGCAAATGTCAGAATTTTTACTGCAGCTTTATCATAGCGATAAAACCGTCGGTCTGGTAGATTGGGAAACCTTTACCTTTACTCTGCGTGATCCGATTTTTAATTACGCAGGGATTTCACAGCATAATCAGCAGATAAATTAACCATCCTAACGCCGATTTACCATTCAAATGGCGGACAGAAAGCTTATTCGACTTGAAATCTCCGCTATAAAAGCTGCATCTTATAAGGTAAACCGAACACCCGCCGTTAAGGTGCAGCTCAAAGTGCGGTGCTGAAAATTTGAGTTTTGCACATCGGCGATGTCAGCGCACCAGTTCATAGAAGTTATGCATAAACACAGCGTTTCTTCAACTGTTAACATAAGGATTGCTTTGTTTTTCCTGCCCGATAGTCGTGTAAGGGCCATGCCCTGCAATCACAATAGTATCGTCGGGTAACGCGAACATTTTCTGTTTGATGGATTGCATCAAATCGCTGTGATTACCTTGCGGGAAATCCGTACGTCCGATACTGTTTCTAAACAGCACGTCGCCGGTAAACGCCACCTTATCGGCATGATCGATAAAACCGATATGCCCCGGAGTGTGACCGGGCAAATGCAGCACTTCCAATGCGATATCGCCCACATGGATAACTTCATGCTCCCGGTTCAGCCAGCGATCAGGCGTGAAAGCATCAATCTGAAATAAGCCGAATTGCTCGGATTGCCGCGGCAAATTTTGTAACCAGAATGCATCCGCCTGCTGAGGACCAAGAATTTCAACGCCGAAATGCGCTTTTAATTTGGGCGCCGCTCCCACGTGATCCAAATGCCCGTGGGTAAGCAAAATCATCTTTAACCGTAAGCCATGTTCTTCAATTTTCCGAATCAGTTTGGAGGGCTCGCCACCGGGATCAATGACGGCGGCGTTTTTCTGTTCATCCCAAATCAGACTGCAGTTCTGTTGGAATGAGGTAACGGGAATGATGTCGATATTCATAACGGATTTCTATCTTAAACGTAAAAACTCTATGAAATGAAAATTGGTGCCTTCGCACCAATTCCAAATAACCTTTTAACTGCCTGCCCAGGTTCTGACCGGGCCTGTATCCACATGCACGAAATTGCTGTATGGATAATACCCTACCCCGCCATTGTTAAGGCGTTCGGCGGCATTTTTCACACGGAACAGCGCAACGGAATTAATGCGGAAATCAATGGCTTTCCCTTTAATATGATAACTATTGTTTGCCACCTCACGGCTGCGACGACGCATTGCGGCGTTGGTGGCTGCGGAACGATAACCACAGATAATCTGGATTTCCGTATTGCGTAAGCCGAGCCTTCCCTGAATATTGTATAATTTTAAAAATAAATTCGGATCCATGCGGCGTACCTGATCCGTACGTCTATCACGCAGGAGCCAATCAAGTTTTTTCAAGGTTACGGGAGAAAATCCTATTTTTTCATTAAATTCAGAAACAAACTGTTCACCCGTATTAATATTTTTTAGGCGTAAGATGCGCGGTTTAGGCGTTGAAACCACTGCCAGAACCGAATTAGGCAACATCGCCGCCCCAAGTGCGATGCCACCCAACGAAAGCCACTTACGGCGGCTTTGGTCAATTTCCGTCATTGTTATTTCCTTTTTGCTTCAAAAAGACTTACTTTTGACCAAATATCAGTGTCGCAAGTTCGTCAATAAGTACGAAACCACCGTACTTCAGTTTAACGGCCTAAAGTGCGGTGTTATTTTTTTGAGTTTTTAAAGATATCTTTTCAATACATCCCAGTTTACATAGCTCGGGTTAGGTACATTATCATAACCATAAATATCCGGTAAACTGTGGACCTTGCCATTTTCGACCCAGTTCGTGACATAGTACAGATAAACCGGATTATCCGATTGAATCGTTGCCGATGTCGTTTTCTTACTTGCCAGCACCGATTGTTTCTTAGCCTCGGACCAACCCGCCTCTCTTAGTAAAATAGATGCCAGCTGATCCGATTTATCCACCCGCACGCAACCAGAACTGAGAGAACGATTCTGTTTATTAAATAAGCCGTGATTCGGCGTATCATGCAGATAAATCGCGTCGGAGCTCGGCATATTAAACTTAAAACGGCCTAATGCGCTGTTATCCCCGGCATCCTGGCGAAGACGATACGGAAATTTATTCCCCATAGCGGACCAGTTTATAGTGGACGGATCCACTTGACCGCCTTTGCTGTCAATAATACTGTAACCATGTGTCGCCAAATAGCTCGGATCACGCTTTACTTTCGGAATGATATCCTCATTAATCAGACGAGTCGGCGCATTCCAAGGCGGATTTACGACCACATTGCTCAATTTGCTGTACATTACGGGCGTACGACGTTCCTTTTTCCCCACAATAACACGGGAATTCAGCACTAAATAACCATCGCGATAATAATTCAACTGATAGCTTGGAATATTGACAAAAATACCGTTATTAAAATCTGGAATCACCCGCAACCGCTGTGCGTTTAAAGCAAGTTTATGCAAATCTAACTTTGCGTCTTTCATTATACCGGCATGCAAAGAGGAACTAATTTTGTCGATAGTTTGACGGTACAACGAATTACCGCCCACCAGCTGAGTGACATAATCGGCATTTTGGTTATTTTTAACCGCAGTAAGCCATTGTGTTATTTCTTCATCCGTCGGCTTTCCGGCTTTATAGCTATTGACGGAATATAGCCAATTCTGTGCGAATTTAGTCACATTCTTTGCGTAATACATGTAATCTAAAAAAGCGTCCGTCAGCAAAATATCATAGACAGGATTATTATCTGGATTTTCCGCGCTGATCGCTTCCAGCGAACGGGCGGAACGGGCGGAAATACCGCTTGCCACCAAGGCGGCATATTCCTTTAAGAAATGCTGTTCGGCTTGTTTATCCTGCCAAAGCAAGGCGTAATCATTATCTGCATAGATTCTGGCTACAACAGGTTTAAACTGTAACTCTCGGTTGCCTATGACTTCGGTTAATTTTGCTTCGGCCTGACGCTGTTTTTCCGCTGCCGCCCGAGCTTCTTCGGCTTTTCTTTCCGCTTCCAAACGGGCCGCCTCTGCTTGTTTTTCCTGTTCGATTTGTTGAGTAGCCAAATCGACATCAATGCTTTCTTTACTTCCGATACTAATATAATTACTTAGCGAACAGCTAGTACATAGCCCTGAAATTAAAATGGCCCATTGTGCGAATTTTAGTTTAAATTTCTTTTGCATCAGAGCTCCTTAAAGCACACTTTAAATAAAAAATAGAACGAAGCCGATATTTTATTAAATATCAGCTTCATCTAAAAAAGAGTTATTTATCCGTTTGTTCTTTTTGTTCTTTCTGTTCTGCTTGCTGGTATTTTTCCAAATCTACCGCCATATGTTCCGTTTCTTTCAGGAAGAAATCCGGGGCTTCATAATCTTTCGGCAAATCATTAATATCCTTCAATGGTTTTTTACCCTCACGAGCAAAACGTGCATTTAAATCTTTCAGACGACGAGCATCGTCTTTATCACTTTCCGCTTTACGTTTTTCATAGTTCAGGGACAGGAATTTACGATCGCGGCGTTCATCGCGCACCTTCAACTCTTC
The DNA here is from genome assembly GCA_032586195.1 of Pasteurellaceae bacterium LIM206. Classification (GTDB taxonomy): domain Bacteria; phylum Pseudomonadota; class Gammaproteobacteria; order Enterobacterales; family Pasteurellaceae; genus JAWHQP01. The sequence goes on from JAWHQP010000010.1 coordinate 59,933, forward strand.
ATTCAGCGCAATAAATTCAGGATTTTTTGCCACGCGGGCCAAATGTTTTTCCGTCAAAGTCGGCACCGCATCACGAGCATGTCCGACTTCCGAATAACTTGCCGCAGGGATTTTATCCCATACCAGGGCATTGTCTTCTTTTTCTTCGCCGTTTTCTTTCGCATCAATGATCTCAGGGAATTTCACATCCGGCGCTACCCCTTGCAGCTGCGTACTGCCGCCATTAATACGATAGAATTTCTGAATGGTATATTGAATAAAGCCCAATGGTTCCTGGTCTTGATCATAGACAAAATTCAGCGAACGGCTTTGCTGTACCGTACCTTTACCAAAGGTATTCTGCCCGATAATCACAGCACGATTGTAATCCTGCATTGCCGCGGCAAAGATCTCCGAGGCGGAAGCGCTAAAGCGGTTAATCATCACAATTAACGGACCTGAATAAACCTGAGCATTATCGGGATCTTCATGTACGCGAATACGGTTATAAATATCACGTACCTGCACCACCGGACCGTCAGAAATAAACAGACCGCTCAATTCCACCGCTTCGGTCAACGCGCCACCACCGTTCTCACGCAAATCAATAATCAACGAAGTGGCTTTTTTCGCTTTCATTTGTTCTAATAATTTACGCACATCCGCCGTTAATCCAATGTAGAACGTCGGAATTTTGATTATGGCCACATTTTGACCGTCCACTGCTTCCACGGTTAACTTAGCGGCGCTATCTTCAATTCTCACCTTGTCACGGGTAAGGGTTATAATTTTTGTCTTACCCCCTTTTTCAGGCTCAATTTCCAGGCGGACTTTAGAACCTTTTTTACCCTTGATTTTATCCACCACATCTTCTATACGCCAGCCGACAACATCCTCAATTTCACCTTTAGCCTGACCGACGCCGATAATTTTATCGCCCGCTTTGATTTTTTTACTGCGATCCGCCGGCGCTCCCGGTACCAGAGACTTGATAACGGTAATATCGTCTTCCTGCTGCAAGGTCGCACCGATACCTTCTAAGGATAAATTCATGCTTTCATTAAAACTTTTTGCGGTACGAGGCGCCAAATAGCTGGTATGGGGATCAATTTCCCGGGCAAATGCGTTAAGGAACAATTGGGTGATATCATCCGCTTGTGTTTGCGTCAGACGACGAATAGCCAGATTGTAGCGTTTGGTTAAGGTTTTCTTTATTTCCGGCCATTTTTTCTCTTTGAGTTTTAAATCGATAATATCGTTCTCAACCCGCTGCCGCCAAAGTTTATTAGCTTCTTCCGCGGTGGCAGGCCAGGCCGCTTTTTTACGGTCAATTTCGATTTGATCATCGCTGTTCAATGTCGGCTCTTTATCTAATAAGGATAACGCATATTCATAACGCTCGTAACGGCGTTTCGCCATCAAATCATACATGGCGAAGGCGGCATCCAATTTGCCTTCATTAAGCTGATCATCCAAATTATTGGCATATTTCTGACGTAATTCGTCAATATCCGATTGTAAAAATAAATTATGGTTAAAATCCAAGAAATCGAGATAGCGATCAAAAATCTTTTGTGAAAAAGCATCATCCAACTGAAATTTGCGGTAGTGCGATTGGGTTAAACGCGTAGTCGCACGCTTGGTTGCCAAACCATTCTGTTCGGTCGGGGCCGGGATTACAATATCACTCGCTTTAAGGGTCGGCTGCACAGCGAATACATTAGCGTTTAAACCGAATAATGCACTGACAACAAACATTGTGAGATAAGCTTTCGATTTAGTTTTCATTCAGACTTTCCTAATCTTAATAAAGAAAAACATCGCATAGAGATTACCCTACCGATGTATCAATACCGCAACAAGATGCGGTACGGGTTTCAAATTATGCAAATAAACGATCAGCGGTGACGGTAAGCACTAAGCCGTTCTCTAATTCAACACGGGCGCCCTCTTTTACGATTTCTAGCACCGTCGCCGATTTTGCGTGCTCCGCCGCCTTCACTTTCACCTTGCTGCCTTTTTGCAGCGAAGCAAAATCCACCGCGGTAAGCTCAAGTTTCGGTTTACGTGCTTTCGGGGCCGTCTTTTTCGCGTCGTTCTCTGCTTTTGCTGCAGGTTTGCGAACCGGACGTTTTTTATTTGCCTTCGGATTCGCCGCTTTTTCCGCCGCACGTTTTTCTGCTAATTTTGCTTTTGCCTCCGCCAATTGCTGAGCCGCATGTTCTACATGCTGCTGTTCCAATTCGCCTGCCGGATTTCCATGCAAATCCACACGCACCGCACCTGAACGGCAGCCATGTAAATAACGCCAGTTTGAAGTATATTGACGAAGCGCATGACGCAATTGAGTTTTGCTGACACGTTCATCATCCTGCAACGCTTCCGCCAAATCCTGAAACAGACCGATTTTCAGCGGCTTTGCCTCACCTTCCAAAGAGAAGCAAAGCGGAAATTTTTCTGCCAAATAAGCAATAATTTCTTTATTGTTCGTTAGCTTTTGCGTTCCGGATGTTTCAGATTGTACTTCAGTTTGAATTTCTGTCATTGCGATACCTTGCAACCTTATAAATTAAAAATAAACTTGTGTATTTTATCTTAATTTCCGAAGGAATGACAATTATTAATCGAAGTTCCGCCGAAACTCGTTTTTTCAGCACCGCACTTGCGGCATCAATTGTTTCCCTGTTCTGCTGTTACCGGCGGAAAACCGCGGTGCTGAAAATCCGTTTTTTGAATTTCCCCGTTTTCACTCTTTCAAAAAACCATCAATCCAGTATAGAATAACTCATTTTTAGGGCAGGAAGGTAAGAGAATGAGTTTGCTGCAAAACGACCGTCAGATCATGCGTTGCCGCGATTGTAATGCGTTGGTAGCGGTAGCGGCGCTGGAGCAAAAGCAGCATGCGGAATGTCCTCGTTGCCATCATCATTTGAAAACGCAGGATCGCTGGAGCCTGCGCCGCTGTGCGATTATTGCCATTTCCATTCTGATTTTAATGCCCTTTGCCCTTAGTTATCCGCTGTTAAGCGTGGATTTACTCGGAGTGGATGTGGATGCGTCTATCTGGGGCGGGGTGTGGAAAATGGCGACGGCAGGCTATCCTTATACCGCCTTTCTGGTATTTCTGACCGCCGTATTTATGCCGATTTCTTTCGCGCTGCTGGTAATTTTGCTGCGGCTGGCGCAGCTGCTGCATAAAAAACCGCGTCATTTACTGATTGCACTGGGTTACCTCAAGCCTTGGGTGATGTTTGATGTGTATCTTGTAGCGCTCGGCGTGAGTGCCTTTAAGGTGCGGGAATACGCCACGCTGCATTTCGATATCTATCTGATTGCTTTTCTGTGCACGGCGTTGCTTACCACTTTGCTGTTCATCAAAATTAATCCGAAAGCGTTATGGGATGATTTCTATCCGTCGCACCTGCACATTTCAACGCAATGGTTAAACAGTAAAAAAGTCAAAAAAATAGCACCGCACTTTTGTACCACCTGCGATTACACCTTCACGCATCCGCTGCATGATCACAAAGGCAGGGAAATTTGCCCGCGTTGCCACAGCGCGCTGGATACGCCGGCTTATTTGTCGCTGCAGCACACATGGGCAACCTTGATTGCAGGCATCATCATGATGTTCCCGGCCAATCTGTTTCCCATTTCTTATACTTTTATGAATAATATCGGTTCGGGCGATACGCTGATGTCGGGGGTGATCACCTTTATCGGCATGAAAAGCTATTTCGTGGCGTTTGTGGTGTTTACCGCCAGTATTTTCGTACCGATTTCAAAAATTATAATTATGCTGTATCTACTGCTCAGCATTCATTTTCAATGGCAACATTCAATTAAATGGCAAATGCGGCTGTTCCATTTCGTTCACTTTGTGGGAAGATGGTCCATGTTGGATTTGTTCGTACTGGCTCTGATGATGTCCCTGGTGACACGCGGGCAGATAATTAATTTCTCGGTGGGACCGGCGGCATTTTATTTTGGTGCGGCAGTGTTCCTGACAATGATTTCAACTACTTTCTTCGATAGCCGTTTACTTTGGAATATTTATGACAGACAATCAGCAAAATAACTCTGAAACTACGCCAAACAGCGAGATCAAACAGGCAAAAATTCGTCAAAACAAACGAATTTCACCGTTCTGGCTGCTGCCGATTATCGCCTTGTGCATCGGGGCACTACTGTTTTTTCAAATTATAAAAGAACAGGGAAAACCATTCACATCATCTTTTCCACAGGGGACGGTTTGGTTGCCAATAAAACCCAGATTCGTTATCAGGGGTTACAAATCGGCGTAGTCAAAAAAGTCAATTTCACCGATGATCTGAAAAAAGTCGAGGTGGAAGCCTCCATTAATCCTGAGGCGAAAACGGTACTGCGGAAAGACACCCGATTCTGGCTGGTACAGCCAAGCGCCTCACTGGCGGGAATTTCGGGCCTGGACACTTTGATTTCAGGTAATTACATCACCCTGCAGCCGGGCGGTGGCGAATATGAAGATGAGTTTGTCGCTGAAAATGAAACGCCAATCGTACAAACAAATGACGGTGATCTGGTGGTGATCTTGGAGGCTGACGATTTAGGTTCTATTTCAGCCGGTGCATCGGTTTATTATAAGAAAATGCCGGTAGGGAAAATCAATAATTACCGCTTCAGCAAGGATAATCAAAAGGTCGAAATTCAGGCGGTAATTGATAAAAACTACGCCGGCCTGGTGAAAAAAGATTCGCACTTTTGGAACATCAGCGGCTTCAATGCGAGCGTGGGAGCGGGTGGCGTAAAAGTAGAGATGGATAGCCTGAATGCCGTGGTGCAAGGAGCGGTTACCTTTGATTCCCCGGAACAGGGCGACAAAGCGGCACAAAACACCAGTTTTACTCTCTATCCCGATTTGCAATCGGCAAAACGCGGGATTGAAGTTCACGTCGGCTTGCCGAATGTACCCGGTTTGAAAGCGGGCGGCACCGGTGTGTTCTACCAAAATTTACAAGTGGGGACGATTATCCACTTGGATCAAAACGATGCCGCCGCCGAACGGCTCAGCGGTACATTATTACTCGATCCGGGCATGTCCGACTTGCTACGCAAGAATTCTCGTATCGTACTCCGTTCACCCAAGGTTAACTTAGGTGATCTGAGCCAGCTGCCGAGTTTGTTACGTGGTGAATATCTGGAAATTATCCCCGGCTCGGGCGAACCGACCTTAGATTTCCAAGTGGTGAAGGAAAACGATCTGTTATTACAGCAACCCGACACGCTCGTGCTGTGGCTTACCGCTCCGGAAACCTACGGGGTGGCGGAAGGTCAGGATATTTATTACAACAATAACGCTATCGGTAAACTGGTATCACAACAAATCAGCGCGGACGGTGTAAAGTTTAAAGCGGCGATCGCGGGACAATATCGTCATTTAATTCACGGTGACAGCCAGTTTATTGCCGCCAGCAGTTTCGATATGTCCGTAGGTCTGGATGGGCTACGGTTTACCGCCGCTTCACCGGAAAAATGGCTGCAAGGCGGTGTGCGTTTGATGACGGTTAGAAATCAAGGCGAAGCCAAAGAAAGCTATCCGCTTTATAAGGATACCGATAATGCCGAGGCCGGTATCACATCCGGTCAATTAACCCCAAGCCTGACGCTTACCAGCCAGAATTTGCCGAATATCAGCAAGGGCTCGCTCGTGTTGTATCGTCAATATGAAGTGGGCAAAATTCTGGATGTACGTCCGAATCATAAAAACTTTGAAATTGATGTGGGGATTTACCCGAAATACCGCTATTTACTGAGCGATAAAAGCCGTTTCTGGGTGGAAAGCCCCGCTCAAATCGACATTACGCCGAAGGGCATTAGCGTACAGGCGGCTCCGCTCGGGCGTTCACTCAAAGGTGCGATTAGCTTCGATAACAATGGTACTAAGAAAAACCATGTGCTCTATACCAACGAGTTGCGGGCGAAGTCGGCGGGACAAGTCATTACCCTGTTCGCGGATAATGCCACCAATCTCAGCAGAGGAATGTCACTGCGTTATATGGGATTGAGCGTGGGAGAAATCGAGACCATTTCGCTGGATGCAAAAAATAACAGAATTATTGCAAAAGCCCTGATGAACCCGGAATATATGCCGATTGTAGCGAAAAATGGCAGTCAGTTCCGCGTTATTTCGCCACAGATTTCTGCCGGTGGAATTGAGAATTTAGACAGTCTGCTGCAGCCTTACATTGATATCGATGCGGGCTCAGGCAAAAAGCAGACTGAATTCCGTTTGAGCGACAATAATGTATCGCAGCCAAACAAATACAATAACGGCTTTCCTTTGATTTTGGAAACCTCGGATGCCACCAATTTGAATGTGAATGCGCCGATTTTATATCGCGGCGTGGAAGTGGGAAAAGTCCGCAAAATGGAATTAAACGGTTTAGGAGACCGCGTGCTGATTTACATTAATATCGCCAATAAATACAGCCATCTTGTGCGTCAGAACTCCGAATTCTGGCTCTCTTCGGGCTACAGCGCGGAATTCGGCTGGGGCGGTTTAGATATTAATACCGGTACGGTGCAACAATTATTAAAAGGCGGGATTTCATTCTCCACGCCGACAGGTTCCGTAATACAGCCGCAAGCCGCAGCAAATCAGCGTTTCTTACTGCAAATCAAACGCCCGCCGCAATCAAGAAACTGGAATACCGGAGCATTGCCTGAAGGGCAAGGAGAATAAAAACTCGGAAATATAACACCGCACTTTGCCGTCGCTTACGTCCTCTCTCCCGTAAACGGGAGAGAGTGCCCGCCGAGTACAATCCGACACTTCTCTAAGCTCTCAAGCGGGCGAGAGAAAATAACATCTTGTCTCTACTTTACTTTTTATTAACCGCTAAATTTGCCATTTTGCAGATCACCTGTACGGCACTTTCCATGCCTTCCACCGTGATAAACTCATGTTTGCTATGGAAATTATAACCGCCGGTGAAAATATTCGGGCAGGCGATGCCCATTTGGGCAAGATGGGCGCCATCCGTACCGCCGCGAATAGGCTGATGAATTGGCGTAATACCCACCGCCTTCATCGCCTGATCCGCCAATTCAATAGATTGCGGCACGGTTTTCACCACATCATACATGTTGTAATAACTATCTTTAATCACCACCTCGGCTTTTGGTTTCAAGCCCTTATTGTGATTAAACTCGGCCAGCACGTTTTCAATAAACTGTTTGCGTTGCTCAAATTTTTCCCGCTCAAAATCACGGATAATATAATGCAGTTCCGCTTTTTCTATATCCCCGTGAAATTCGACCAAATGGAAAAATCCCTCTTTACCTTCGGTACATTCCGGCGTTTCCGCAGGTGGAAACAATTGTTGAAATTCACAGGCAAGCGTTAAAGCATTAACCATTTTATTTTTGGCGAACCCGGGATGAATGCCGCGTCCGTGAAAAGTCACCACGGCACTGGCCGCATTGAAATTTTCATATTCCAGTTCACCAACCGCACCGCCATTAATGGTATAAGCCCAATCCACCGGGAAACGTTCTTTCGGGAAAAAATGCATACCGAGACCGATTTCTTGATCCGGAGTAAAGGCAATGCGTAGATTGCAGCGAGGTTCATTGCTGTCGATAAGAATGGCAAGGGCAGTAACGATTTCGGCGATGCCGGCCTTATTATCCGCCCCCAGCAGGGTTTTACCATCGGTGACGATCAGTGTTTTACCCACTAATTTCTGCAAAAAAGTGAAAGTTACCGGGCTGATAAATTCATCGCCGATACCTAAGGCAATATCGCCGCCGCGGTAGTTTTCGATAACTTCAGGCTTAACATTTTTTCCGCTGCATTGCGGGGAAGTATCCAAATGGGAAATCAGCCCAATCGTCGGGGCATTTTTCACATTAGCCGGCAAATAAGCCGTAAGCACGCTGTGTTTACTGATATCAATGTCCTGCAGACCCAATGCCCGTAATTCCTGAGCGAGCGCCTGAGCTAATTTAAGCTGTCCTTTGCTACTGGGTGATGTTTTTGCGCCGCTTTTAGATTGGGTATCAAAGGAAACGTAATTTAAAAAACGTTCTATAAGTTGATCTCTATATGTCATCATTTTCTAATTAAATCCTGTATCATGAACCTCTCATCCTAAAATGATGATGTGGTTTTATAATAAAAAGAAGTGAATTAAGTCTAACTGTTTTATCACGATATTTTTTTGATATATAACAAAAATTTTCTTATCTATCGGCAAATATTCTTGATTCTGGAGAAAATTGTCATTTTTTCGTAAAAAACAATATAAATGGCTTTAAATTATATTTAGTTCACTATATCATTAGCGTCTCATTTAGGGTGGGGTATTTCTACGATAAAATATCCCGCAATTCGGTATCTGTAAACAATTGCAGATAATTTCTACATATCACTAAAGATTACTTTAGTCATTGAAGGGAAAACCAAAGCTAGTGGAAAATCCAGTTCAAAGTAAGCCTATTATTGAGCTACGAGCTCTTAATAAATCGTATAACGGCAATACGGTGATTAATAACTTTAACTTAACCGTTAATAACGGTGAGTTTGTGACGATTTTAGGTCCTTCGGGTTGTGGTAAAACAACGGTTTTACGGTTAATTGCAGGCTTCGAGGAAGCCAACGGCGGTCAAATCATTCTTGACGGTGAAGACATCACCAATCTGCCGGCAGAGCAACGTCCCGTGAATACGGTATTCCAAAGCTATGCGTTGTTCCCGCATATGACAATTTTTGAAAATGTTGCTTTCGGTCTGCGTATGCAAAAAGTACCGAAAGAAGAAATCAAACCTCGAGTATTGGAAGCTCTGCGTATGGTACAGCTGGAAGACATGGCGTATCGCAAGCCGAGCCAGCTTTCCGGCGGTCAGCAGCAACGTATCGCGATTGCCCGTGCGGTAGTGAACAAGCCCAAAGTATTATTGTTGGATGAATCCCTGTCTGCACTGGATTACAAATTGCGTAAGCAAATGCAGAACGAGTTGAAATATCTGCAACGTCAATTAGGTATTACCTTCATTTTTGTAACTCACGATCAGGAAGAGGCACTAACCATGTCCGATCGCATTATCGTGTTACGCAAAGGAAATATTGAGCAGGACGGTTCACCGCGTGAAATCTACGAAGAGCCGCGTAACCTGTTCGTGGCAAAATTCATCGGCGAAATTAATATCTTTGACGCCACTGTGTTACATCGTATAGATAAACAGCGTGTACGCGCCAATGTGGAAGGACGTATCTGCGATATTTATGTGGAACAGGACGTTACCGAAGGGCAGAAGCTGAAAGTTTTACTACGTCCGGAAGATATTTTGCTGGAAGAACTGGATGAAAATGAAAAATCGAGTGCCATTATTGGTTATGTACGTGAACGCAACTATAAAGGTATGACATTAGAATCAACGGTTGAATTAGAACATAACGGCAAAATAGTGTTGGTCAGCGAATTCTTTAACGAAGATGATCCTAATATCGATCACTCACTGGACCAAAAAGTGGCTGTAACCTGGATTGAAAAATGGGAAGTGGTATTAAACGATGAAAATGACAACGCGTAAATTTCAAAATACAACCGTTGCTGTCATCTTCGCCTGGCTGATTTTTTTCATTTTGGCACCGAATATTCTGGTGTTTATCGTGAGTTTCCTCAGCAAAGATAGCAGCAATTTCTATGCTTTACCATTTACCTTTGAGAACTATACCCGCCTATTTGAGCCGCTTTACGGCACTGTGGTATGGAATTCATTGTATATGTCGGGCATTGCCACCGTGCTTTGTTTGGTGATCGGCTATCCTTTTGCCTTTTTCATGGCAAAATTAGATCCGAAATATCGTCCGTTTTTGTTATTTCTGCTGGTGCTGCCGTTCTGGACTAACTCGCTGATCCGTATTTACGGTATGAAGGTATTCCTTGGCATAAAAGGTATTCTAAACGAGTTTCTGCTTTCAATCGGCATTATCAACGAACCAATCCGTATCCTTAATACGGAAGTAGCGGTGATTATCGGTTTGGTGTATTTATTACTACCGTTTATGATTCTGCCACTTTATTCTTCTATCGAGAAATTAGACCTGCGTCTGCTTGAAGCGGCAAAAGACTTGGGAGCAAACGGTTTCCAGCGTTTTATCCGTATTATCATTCCGTTGACTATGCCCGGTATCGTGTCAGGCTGTTTGCTGGTGTTACTGCCTGCCATGGGAATGTTCTATGTGGCGGACTTGCTCGGTGGCGCAAAAGTCTTACTGGTAGGTAATGTAATTAAAAGCGAGTTCCTGATTTCGCGTAACTGGCCGTTCGGCTCTGCAATTAGTATCGGTTTAACCATATTAATGGCGTTATTAATCTTTGTTTACTATAAGACAAACAAACTATTGAATAAAAAAGTGGAGTTAGAATAATGGGCCGCATATTACGCAGTGGATTTATGCTGTTGGTGTACGCTTTCCTGTACATTCCAATTATTATCTTAGTAGGTAATTCTTTTAACGCCGACCGCTACGGTTTAAGCTGGAAAGGCTTCAGCTGGAATTGGTATGAGCGCCTGCTCGCCAATGATACCCTCATTCAGGCAGCGATTCATTCCGTCACGATCGCTTTTGCCGCCGCCACCCTGGCAACCATTATCGGCGGACTTACTGCGATTGCTCTGTATCGTTATCGTTTCCGCGGAAAACAGGCAGTCAGCGGTATGTTATTTATTACCATGATGTCTCCTGATATCGTAATGGCGGTTTCCTTACTGGCATTATTTATGATCGTAGGCATTTCGTTAGGTTTCTGGTCATTATTACTGGCTCATGTTACCTTCTGCCTGCCTTATGTAGTAGTCAGTGTCTTCTCTCGTTTGAAAGGGTTCGATCTACGCATGCTTGAAGCGGCTCGAGATTTAGGTGCCAGTGAAGTAACGATTTTACGCAAAATCATCTTCCCTCTGGCCTTACCCGCTATCATATCAGGTTGGTTATTAAGCTTTACGATTTCTCTTGATGATGTAGTCGTCTCCTCTTTCGTCAGCGGTGTAAGCTATGAAATCTTACCATTGAAGATCTTCTCATTGGTAAAAACGGGGGTCACACCGGAAGTAAATGCACTGGCCACCATTATGATTGTTTTATCTCTTTCATTAGTCCTTATAGGACAACTGCTTAACAGAAGAAATAAAAGCTAAATAACGGGAATTATCACTTCACAAAGTGAATATTTGCCAATAAAATACGCCTTGACCAAAGCTGACATACGTGAATTTCATGTCGCGTTTATAGCCCAAAGTCAGGCGTTTTTTTATGTTTTCAATATCTGGGATTCAGCAAAAATAGTCCTATCCTTGATTTGAAATCGGATACTCTTATTTACTCATCAACAGGAGATGATCTAGATGAAAAAATTAGCAGGTCTTTTCGCTGCGAGCTTAATTGCCGTTGCCGTGACTGGTTGTAATGACAAAGAAAGCAAAACTACGGAGTCAAAAGCTCCGGAAGCCGCCGCAAAACCCGCCAATGATACCGTGTATCTTTATACTTGGACTGAATATGTACCGGACGGTTTACTTGATGACTTCACCAAAGAAACAGGCATTAAGGTTATCGTTTCCAGCTTAGAATCAAATGAAACCATGTATGCTAAGTTAAAAACGCAAGGTGAAAGCGGTGGTTATGATGTCATTGCGCCATCCAACTATTTCGTGTCCAAAATGGCGCGCGAAGGTATGCTCATGGAACTGGATCACAGTAAACTACCTGTCATCAAAGAACTAGACCCTGACTGGTTAGATAAACCTTATGATAAAGGCAATAAATATTCATTGCCTCAATTATTAGGTGCTCCGGGCATTGCTTACAATACTTCCGTATATAAAGGTTCCGATTTCACATCATGGGGTGATTTATGGAAGCCAGAATACGTCAACAAAGTACAATTACTTGATGATGCACGTGAGGTTTTCAATATTGCATTATTAAAACTTGGTAAAAATCCAAACACTCAGGATCCTGCTGAAATTAAAGCGGCATATGAAGAATTACTGAAATTACGCCCAAATGTACTTTCATTTAATTCCGATAACCCGGCCAACTCATTTATCTCCGGTGAAGTTGAGTTAGGTCAATTATGGAACGGTTCAGTACGTATTGCGAAAAAAGAACAGCCTGACACCATAGATATGGTATTTCCGAAAGAAGGCCCCGTACTTTGGGTTGATACCCTTGCAATCCCGGTTACTTCTAAAAACCCGGATGGGGCTCATAAGCTAATCAACTATATGTTAGGCAAAGCGGCTGCTGAGAAATTAACCTTAGCCATCGGTTACCCAACCTCAAACATTGAAGCAAAAAAAGAATTGCCGAAAGAAATTACCGATGATCCGGCCATTTATCCAACTTCTGACATATTAAAATCAGCTTACTGGCAAGATGATGTAGGTGATGCCGTAGAACTCTACGAAAACTACTATCAAGAGTTAAAAGCCGCTAAATAACCGAAATTAAATATAGTTACCCTCTCATTACGAGAGGGTATTTTTATAATTAATTATTGATATATAACTTTATAAAGAGTTATTCATAGCGATCACTCTTGATCTTGCGTAAACCAAATTCCGCTAATGTCTCATTCAACCGTAAGAATGCCTGTTTCCTCTCTGATTCAGTTAATAAACTAACATGTTTATATTGCAAAGATGCAAATAAAGACCAAAAGAATTCTATATTAAGAGAAAACCCTAGTTGTTTTAACTTAGCGTAACAAGTAAAAGGCCCTTGTAATTTAAATTCCTGTACGGTAAAAACACCTATTTTAGACAAAAGACGTTCATGCTTAATTGTCAAATTCGGTAATTCCTTAATACGATTTAATTTCTCAAGAGCTTGCTCGATCTGCTTTAATCTAATTTGATGAATAGATGATAGTACTAGTTTCTGATATAACACTTTATTATTAGTTATGGTTGAAGGTAAATGATAATATTTTGAAATAGATAATTTTGCATTTGGAATAAGAGTCTTCCATGAAATCGCTCCATGCTTTTCTAAGATCTCAGACAACTCATCTTCCGCTTTTAAATAAAAGACGTTATTTTTATAAATACCAAACATAATATTATCATAATATATTCCATATCCAATAAATAGATGTTTGGCCATTACCTTACCACCGAGAAACTCGCTAAATAGTTCTCTAATTTTTTTGGTTTCTCTATCTGTAATATTCATAAAACTTTTTCCTTGTTTATAGAGTTAGTTGACAGTATAAAGATTCTTAATAACTTGAAGTTAAATATAATAATACATATTTTTGCAAAAAGGTTAATAAGGATATTTAATTTTTGTGACGTAGATCGAGAAATTTAACTTTTATCACATAAAAAATAATCATTTTTTAACCTGATAAAAAACTATTTTGGCTGATCCGATAAAAGAAAGGTTTTAAAGAACCCAAAGTGCGGTGCTAAAAATTTGAGTTTTATATACACTTCCCTTATAACTTCGACATCACTGACAATGCCAACTTCAATCTTGGTTATTATACAACAGTTGCGTAAAGATAAACCTTACCCGAATCAGGTATTCAATAGCATAAACGCTGTTGTTCTCGTGTTTGAAGTCGCAAAGCGATTCTGTGGCATAACCTCATCATACGGCTCGTATAGTGTAACTATAAGGTTATCTCGTGCAGCTGCCAGTTGCTGCATAATACTGAAATGCAAAGTGCGGTGCTGAAAATTTAAGTTTTTTCTTAAGTTTTTTAGGTAGGGCAAAACTCATTTTTTCAGCACCGCGCTTTTATTTCGGTCGGCTGTTCTCTCCCATTTCTGCACTG
>JAWHQP010000011.1:0-66279 GCA_032586195.1 Pasteurellaceae bacterium LIM206
CCCCTAAGTCCCATTTATGTCGCTTAGACTATATTATTTATATCACTATGGATCAATATCTTTCCAGTTTTAACTTTTCCTTATTTATGATAGATAAAAACATTTCTCATTCTTGTATGTTCAATCAATAAAAAAAGAGCTAATACCGTGGGACATTAGCTCTTTTTTATTGATTTAAAATCTCTCTATTACGATCGTTTCATAATTTCAAAGAATTCTTCATTGGTTTTGGCGACCATGAGTTTGTCGATTAAGAATTCCATGGCTTCTACTTCGCCCATAGGATTAAGAATCTTACGCAGGATCCACATTTTTTGTAGTTCGTCCGGAGTAGTGAGTAAATCTTCTTTTCGCGTACCCGAACGGTTGAAGTCAATTGCCGGGAAGACGCGTTTTTCGGCAATTTTGCGGGAGAGATGTAACTCCATATTCCCTGTACCCTTGAACTCCTCGAAAATCACTTCGTCCATTTTGGAACCGGTATCCACCAGTGCGGTAGCGATAATCGTCAGGCTGCCGCCTTCTTCTACGTTACGCGCGGCGCCAAAGAAACGTTTCGGACGGTGTAAGGCGTTGGCATCCACACCACCGGATAGGATTTTGCCCGATGCCGGAGTAACGGTATTGTAAGCACGCGCTAAACGTGTGATGGAATCGAGTAAAATCACGACATCTTTTTTATGTTCCACGGAACGTTTGGCTTTTTCAATTACCATTTCAGCCACCTGAACATGACGGGAAGCCGGTTCATCAAAGGTTGAAGCAATTACTTCGCCTTTGACGGAGCGTTGCATTTCGGTCACTTCTTCCGGACGTTCATCAATAAGCAAAACGATTAATTCACACTCCGGATAATTATGGGTAATACTTTGCGCGATATTTTGCAGCAGCATTGTTTTACCTGCTTTCGGCGGTGCTACGATCAAGCCGCGTTGACCTTTACCGATCGGTGAGGCTAAATCCAGGATACGAGCGGTTAAATCTTCTGTCGAACCGTTGCCGCGTTCCATTCTTAAACGGGAGTTGGCGTGCAGTGGCGTTAAATTTTCAAACAGGATTTTGCTGCGGGAGACTTCAGGCTTGTCATCGTTGACTTGATCGACTTTTAATAGGGCAAAATAGCGTTCGCCTTCTTTAGGCGGGCGAATTTTACCTTCGATTTTATCACCGGTTTGTAAGTTGAAACGACGGATTTGACTGGGAGAAACGTAGATGTCATCAGGGCCTGCGAGATAGGAACTGTCAGCGGAGCGGAGGAAACCGAAGCCGTCGGGCAGAATTTCCAGTACGCCGCCGCCGAAGATGTCCTCGCCGCTTTTAGCGTGCTGTTTTAAAATGGCAAAAACGATATCTTGTTTACGTAAACGGGCTAAATTTTCTAAACCCATCTGCTCTTCGCCGAGTTTCACAAGATCAGAAACGGGCGTATTTTTAAGTTCTGTTAAATGCATAATTTTGAGAATTTAAATTAGATTGGATAATGAATTTATTTGAGAGATTATGAGTAATTCTGTTTGAATGGGCGTTAAGGTACCATTAAATATGAGCGCTGTCCAGTTTTTGCGGTAAAAAGTTATGAAATTTTTTAAATAAGGCACCGAAAGTGCGGTGCTGTGTTTTTGAGTTTTTGTAAATTTGCCGCCTGTATCGCTTTTATCGGCACAGGCAATTTTAATCCCATTGCCGATGAATAAACGGAATAATGGATTGCATCGCCTGTGGAATGTTGATATTGCTGACATTTTTCATTTGCTCTTTGTTTCCCTCCGGCGGGCAAAAGGCCAGATGACGCTCCGCGGCATTGATGGGCCGCCAGCGACGAGGAATGGCGGAACGATGCGCGGGGTAAAAACCGATGGTCGGCACATTTAATGCTCCGCAGATATGTAATGGCCCGGTCGAACCCGCCATAAACAAATCCGCACAAGCCAGAGAATGCGTGAAGTCAACCAAGCCGTTATTTTTATCATACACCGCCACATTGGGATGATTAACCAAATCTGCCAGAGCATGCGCTTTTTCGCTTTCATTCGGCCCCGCTGTCAACACGATTTGGCAGTCAAATTCGGCCAGAATGGCTGTGATGAGTTGAGCGTATTGTTCCGGCCGGAGATTATTGGCCGAGCCGCCCGTGCCGCTATGTACGAATAACCATTTTTTGCCGGGATTTAAGCCAAGCTGCCGGCTTAATAAAACTCGCTGATTCTGCACCGCACTTTGCTCCAGCCGCAGGTACGGCAGTTGAGGTTCCCGCACGGCTGCCTGCCGCTGAATGACGAAATAACGGGCGAGATCCAGATTATATTCAAATTCTGCCTTTTCCGAACGGGAGCGGCGTTGCGTCAAGCGATGGTTATGTAAAAACTGAAACAGCTTGGTCGCCGGCGCCAAACGGTATGGAATGCCCGCCCGCCAGGTGAGCTTCGCATTATGCCAACTGGAAAAGAAGCTAATTACCGCGTTAAATCGCTGTTCCTTGATTTCGTTCAGTACCCGTTGAAATTCGGTTTTGTCCTGCGGCTTGGCATCAATAATCACTTTATCAATGTAAGGACAGATTCCGGACAGCGGAGCGGTGTAGGCAGGTACGAGAGCCGTGATTTCAGTATCGGGCAAGGATTTTTTCAGCAGTGCAAGGGCAGGCCATATCAGCATAAAATCGCCTAATTTATCGTTACGAATAACCAAAATTTTTTTCATTTTTATTGCCTGAAGTAAAGGTTTTTCCGTTGCTATTCTAACACAAAGCGAAAGTTTAAAAACTCCCCAAAACGACACCGCACTTTGACGCTAGAATCCCGGTTCCGAGGCCGGTTTTACTTGCGTTTTGTCGGAAAAACTGTATAATCTCCCAGCTTTTTGTCTATATATACAGAGAAAAAAGTAAGCATTCCTGCTCCTTCGATGCAGGTTTTCTTTTATTATTAAATAGTTAGAGGAAGGTTATGGTAACCATTCGTTTATCTCGTGGCGGAGCTAAAAAACGCCCATTTTATCAAATCGTAGTCGCTGACAGCCGTTCACCGCGTGACGGTCGTTTCATCGAACGCGTTGGTTTTTTCAACCCGATAGCGGCGGGTAAGGCCGAACGTCTTCGTATCGACTTAGACCGTGTAAACCACTGGCTCGGTGAAGGTGCAAGCCTTTCGGATCGTGTTGCGAGCTTAGTGAAAGAAGCGCAAAAAGCGGCCGCTTAATTATTTGGACAGCGCAGTTTGAATTAAAAAGGTGAATAAAATGGATCAGCAAAGAATTGAAGTTGTCGGCAAATTAGGCTCAACTTACGGTATTCGCGGTTGGTTGCGCGTTTATTCATCAACAGAACAGGCGGAAAGTATTTTCGATTATCAGCCTTGGTTTTTAAAAATTAAAGACGGCTGGCAGCCCACCGAACTTGAAAGCTGGAAACATCATAATCACGAACTGATTGTTAAGTTGAAAAATATTAACGATCGCGAAATCGCTCAGACCTTGGCCAATACTGAAATTGGCGTGGATTTCTCGGTTTTCCCTGCCTTGGAAGAAGGCGACTATTACTGGCACGATTTAATCGGCTGTACGGTGGTTAATTTGCAGGGTTATCAAATGGGTACCGTGAGTGAAATGATGGAAACCGGCGCAAATGATGTGTTGGTGGTGCGGGCAAGTCGGAAAGATGCTTTCGGTAAACAGGAACGGTTAATTCCGTTTTTGTATGAACAAGTAGTTAAAAGAGTAGATCTCACCACCAAGACTATTGAGGTGGATTGGGACGCTGGTTTCTAATCTCAGGTGTGCTGTGGCGCTTTAGCGGTAACATTTTAAGGATCACGTATGTGGATTGGGATTATTAGTCTATTCCCGGAAATGTTTAAAGCAATTACAGAATTTGGGGTAACAGGACGAGCCGTTAAATGCAATCTCTTGCAAGTGCGGTGCTGGAATCCGCGGGATTTTACGCATGATAAGCATAACACCGTGGATGATCGCCCTTACGGCGGCGGGCCGGGTATGCTGATGATGGTGCAGCCGTTGCGGGATGCCATTCGGGCGGCCAAAGCTGAAGCGGGAGACGGGGTGAAAGTAATTTATCTTTCGCCGCAGGGACGTAAACTTGAGCAAGCCGGCGTTGAGCAGTTATCGCAAAATCAAAAATTGATTTTAGTGTGCGGACGCTATGAAGGCATTGACGAGCGATTGATTCAGACTGAAATTGATGAAGAATGGTCAATCGGCGATTACGTTCTTACAGGGGGAGAACTCGCTGCCATGACGCTGATTGATGCGGTGGCACGATTTGTACCCGGGGTATTGGGTAAACAGGCATCGGCAAATGAGGATTCCTTTGCGGCCGGATTGCTGGATTGTCCGCATTATACCCGACCTGAAAATTTAAACGGTTTGACTGTGCCGCCCGTGCTGATGTCGGGGAATCATGAAGAAATTCGTAAATGGCGATTGAAACAATCCCTTGAACGGACATGGTTACGACGCCCTGAGCTACTGGAAGGCCTAGCTCTGACTGACGAACAGAAGAAACTGCTAAAACAGGTGAAAGCCGAACAGGCCGCCAAATAGCGGTAATATCAGTTAAATCTAGGATCAAAAGGATCAAAAAATGTCTAACATTATTAAACAACTTGAACAAGAACAATTAAAACAAAACGTACCTAGCTTTCGCCCTGGTGACACGTTAGAAGTGAAAGTATGGGTGGTTGAAGGTTCCAAAAAACGTTTGCAAGCATTCGAAGGCGTGGTTATTGCAATTCGTAACCGCGGCTTGCATTCCGCATTCACTTTACGTAAAGTGTCAAACGGTACCGGTGTTGAACGCGTATTCCAGACTCATTCTCCGGCGATTGATTCTATCAGCGTGAAACGTAAAGGTGCGGTGCGTAAAGCGAAACTTTATTACTTACGTGAGCGTTCAGGTAAATCCGCACGTATCAAAGAACGTTTGGGTGCATAATCCGTTTAGGATCAGCACAGAAAAGGCTTGGGATTTCCAAGCCTTTTTTATATTTACTTTGTATGGCTATTTTTCAGCCATTAACGCCTCAATATCCTCAATTTCTTTCGGTACCGCACTGGTCAGCACCTTGTTGCCGTATTCCGTAATCAGAATATTGTCTTCAATCCGAACGCCGATACCTTTGTATTGTGCGGGAACGTTGGATTTCGGTGAAATATAAAGCCCCGGTTCTACCGTTAACACCATACCGATTTCCAGCGGGCGATCACGTAATTTGCTGTTGCGATCGCCGTTCGGACGATCTTTGCTGTAGCTGCCCACATCATGCACATCCAGCCCGAGCCAATGCCCTAAACCGTGCATATAAAATTCACGATGAGCCTCGTTTTTAATCAATTCATCCACATCGCCGTGCAGAATGCCTAGCTTCACCAAACCTTCCGTTTTTATGCGAATCACGGCATCATTGGCTTGCTGAATACTGTTGCCCGCCACCAGAAGTTCAATGGCACGTTTTTGAGCATTCAGCACGATTTGATAGATTTCCCGTTGTGGTTGGGAAAATTTGCCGTTAACCGGAAAGGTTCGTGTAATATCACCCGCATACAGGGCAAATTCGGCTCCCGCGTCAATGAGCAGCAAATCGCCGTCTTTGAGGGGCTGATCGTTTTCGTTGTAATGCAGAATACAGGCATTCTCACCGCCCGCTACAATGCTGTTGTAAGACGGGAATCTGGCGCCGAAACGGTTGAATTCGTATTCAAGTTCCCCTTGAATTTCAAATTCCATACGATTAGGGCGGGTGGTTTTCATGGCGCGGATATGTCCGAGCGCGGAAATCTGCCCCGCCTGCTGCATTAAGCGTATTTCGTTGGCGGATTTAATCACCCGCATTTCATCTAATAATATCGCCCAGCTTTCCGCTTTCGGCAGAGTTGGAAAGACCGTCGCCAGCAGTTTATCCGCCCACGGCTGATAACCTTCGCGGTGGAAAAGTGCGGTGCTGTTTTTCAGTGTTTTTTGTATAACGGCGGGAAAGTCTTCGATAGCGTAGGCTTCGTCCAGTTCTAATTGTGCCGCTGCCCGTTCCACTCCCAAGCGACGCCCGTGCCATGTTTCCATTAAAGGGTCGGAAGGACGAACAAAGATGACGCTTTTGCTCCGTCCGTCTTTTTTTACCAGCATTAACGCGGAGTTCGGCTCGTTAAAGCCGGTTAAATACCAAAAATAGCTATCCTGTCGGAAAGGGTAAGTGCAATCATTGTTGCGGCGATGTTCGATTTCCGAAAAAACCAGCATCACAGCATTATCAGGCAGTTGAGCCAGCACTTTGGCGCGTCGTTGGCTGAATTCTTGTTGCGGCATTGCCGCCATATAGGCTAAGTCCATAGTTGTTTCCTAATGTAAAACGGTGTTTTTGGCTTGCTGCGGCTGATTAAAATGAGTATAGAATAATGCCGCTAAGGTGCGGACATATTCCACGATCTCTTCCAATGCGTCAGCCAGTTCTTCCTGATCGTCGTCTTCATCATAACCGAGTAGGCAAATATCCTGTAAATCCTGTATGGCTTCGGCGATTTCACCTTCTTCTTGGCTTAATTTAGGCTGTGCCAGGCCCAAACCCAGTAAAAAATTATTCACCCAATCGGCGAGAGCATTGGCTTGCGCGAATACGTCGCTTTCGTCGGGCAGCAATAAAGCGAACTCAAAGTTGCTCATATCTGATAATTTCTGCTGAGTTTCTTGGTATAACGCGGTAATGTCCGCTAAAAGCGCGGTGGGATAAGCGTGATTATCGTTGGTAAATTGATTCAATAGCGGCTGCCAGCTTTGATCATGTAATCCGCCG
The DNA here is from genome assembly GCA_032586195.1 of Pasteurellaceae bacterium LIM206. Lineage (GTDB taxonomy): Bacteria > Pseudomonadota > Gammaproteobacteria > Enterobacterales > Pasteurellaceae > JAWHQP01. Next base: position 6,801 of record JAWHQP010000011.1, read on the forward strand.
CATAGCAAGCCGCTGAGAAAACCATGAATTTCAGCCGCAGAAGAATGGTTTTGAGTTTGTTTGAGTTGGTTTTGTAGGGTTGAATAAGTCATATTTTAGTTTGTTTTCCGTTGTTTAAGATAACGCCATTCTATCACCGTTTTCACGATTCTCTATGACGAAAATTGTTCTCTGTGGCATAATAAGCTTACAATTTTGTAACGAAGGTGGAATCTTTATGTCATCGAAAACCATTGAAGTGAATTTTTTAGGTCAGGTGCTGCGTTTAAATTGCCCTGAAGAACAGCACGATGATTTACGCGAAGCAGCAAAAATTTTAGATGCCCGCGTTAATGAGATGAAGGAGCGTACGGGGATTATTCAGGTGGAAAAAGTGCTGGCAATCGTGGCGTTAAACCTGAGTTTTGAATTGTTGCAGGAGAAGGGTAAAACCCGTTTAACCGAAAATGTGTTGCAAAATCAGATTCAGCAGCTAACCCGTTCGCTGGAAAGTATTTCAACCCGTACGGCGAATCAGCAGCCGTCTTATGAAATTCAATAAATGTGATCTAAGTGGTTAAATTTCACTAAATTAATGCTAGTCAAGACTAGTGATTTGAGATAGTATTAACGCAAAGATTACCTGGGGTGTTTGTTAGTGGATTACGTCCCTGAGCCGATACTATTAAACTTTCGAATTGGTTCACTATCGTTGGTGAGCATGCTTACCTTGGCATCAGCCCTGATGTAAGAAGCCTAAAAACATTTATAGCCGATTCCCTTGAACTTTCGGGTTCAAGGACCGACCATCCACAACGGCATCTCGGGTTCTTTTTCTTATACTTGAATTTACTATGCATTCCTGTTTACATGTTTCCTCAGCCCAATCCTTAGTTAGCCGGCGGCGTCAAGCCATTCGCAATCAAATTCGCAAAACTCGGCAAAATCTCACCGCACTTCAGCAGGCTCAGGCCGAACAAACGGTTACCCGCAAGGCGTTGGAATTGATTGCTCGACGACGCGCGCAGCATATTGCCTTGTATCTTTCCTTTGACGGTGAAATTTCCACCGAGTTATTAATCGAAACCCTGTGGCGGCAGGGTAAGCAGGTCTATTTGCCCGTATTGCATCCATTCTGCGCCGGATATCTGCTGTTTTTACGTTATCAACCCGATACGGTGATGAAAATGAATAAATTCGGAATTGCGGAACCAGCGTTAGCCGTGCGGAATTTGTTGCCGTTAGAACGGCTTGATATTATTTTTACCCCTTTGGTTGCCTTTGATAAGCAGGGTAATCGTTTAGGTATGGGAGGCGGTTTTTATGATCGCACGCTGTATCATTGGCAGGAAAAATCCTTTATCCCCGTAGGATTGGCTCACCGCTGTCAGCAGCTGGAACAATTACCCGTGGAAAGCTGGGATATGCCGCTGTTTGATATTTTGGTCGGATAATAACTGACATAGCGGGATGTTCGCATGTGGCTAATCTAGATCTAACTCGCTGATAACTTTCGCTTGTACTCGGATTTGGTTGTCATCATTCACATTAAAAGTTAACGGCAGAGATTCATCGGCCGTCAGTTTTTTCTTAGGCTGGAACAGGATGATACGCAGGCTTTCGTCTTGTGACTGGAGTGAATGGCTTACTAAAGATTCGCTGGTTGTAACCCGACGATTAGCCCGTTTCTTCGGATTTAACGACGGGATTGCTTTGACAAATTCATTTTCTTGCAGGCTGAGCTGAACGATTTCCCCCGAAGTATTATGTATATACGCAAAGATAGCACTCATCTCAAGGTTTTCGCTTTGTAAAATGCGTACATCGGAAACGGTAATCTCTCCATATACGTTGGCGCGTGGAATTAATAAGGCACCGAGCATGATGAAAAAGATAGATATTCGAATAAGCATGATTGTTTCTCTCACCCCTTTAAAAGGTACCGCTTCATTATTGTCTTTGTTTTTTCAATAACAGCAAACGATGGTGCCTGATACGGGTATTCTATTTGGGGAATATGACCGGGCGGCTGATGATAGAGAACTATTGATTGCACCGTTGCACCTAAAACAGGTGCATTTTATATTGAACCTAAAATAGGTGCAATGAAAACTTTGCGATCATCTATTTATACCCCCGAACATATTTGGTTAAGGGAATTGTTTATCTCTCAACGTAAGGCTCTCGGCTTATCACAACGGGCTTTGGCCGAGAGATTGGGGGTTATTTATTCATTGATCGGCAAGATTGAAACCGGTGATCGCCGTCTTGATATAATTGAATTTACCCGGTATTGCACCGCACTTGAGTTGGATCCGAAGGTGATCGTCGCACGGCTGATGAATAACCTTTAAACTCTCCCCAATAAATGCTATATTGTGCGACCTGAAATTTTATTTCTCTTGAATGTAACTATGGCGGCAAACTACTACGAAATTACTTTAGCCTTGGCCGGTGTATGTCAATCGGCAAAACTGGTGCAGCAATTTGCCGTAGATGGTTCGGCGGACGGCGAGGCATTTAAAACTTCGGTTTATACCCTGTTACAAACTTCTCCTGACAGTATTCTTTCCATTTATGGCGGCCATGAACGTAATCTCAAACTGGGTTTGGAGACCTTGCTGCAGCAACTGAACGGCAAAGCGGAAGATTTAACCCGCTATTGGCTTAACCTGCTGGCGTTGTCGGGCAAGCTGGAAAAGAACATTCAAGCCAAATCGGAACTTGCTCGTCGCATTCAATATCTACCGAGCCAGCTGGTTCATTATGATTTGTTTGATGAACAGATGATCTCTAATATGGCAAGTATGTATGTAGATATTATCAGTCCGCTGGGAAATAAAATTCAGATAAAGGGTACGCCGCAGGCGTTACGGCAGCTCCCTATCCAGAATCGCGTGCGCACCTGCTTGTTGGCGGGAATCCGCTCGGCCTTATTATGGCGACAGGTCGGCGGCACGAAGTGGCAGATGCTTTTTCATAGCCGTAAAATTTTCAATATGGCAAAACAAATTTATTCATCAATTTAGTCAAAACGGAGCAACTCTCTATGCAACTCAATGCGTTAACAGCACTTTCCCCTATTGATGGCCGCTATCAGGATAAAACCACCGCACTTCGCGGCATTTTTAGCGAATTCGGGTTACTAAAATTCCGCGTTACGGTGGAAGTGCGTTGGTTGCAGAAACTGGCTTCTACTGCACAAATCACAGAGGTCGCATTTTTGTCCAAAGAAGCAAACGATTACCTTAATCGGATTGTGGCTAACTTTTCTTTGACAGATGCGCAGCGTATCAAAGAAATCGAACGCACGACGAACCACGACGTTAAAGCGGTGGAATATTTCTTGAAAGAAAAAAGCGCCGCAGTGCCTGAATTGGTGGCCGTCAGTGAGTTTATTCATTTTGCCTGCACTTCGGAAGATATTAACAATCTTTCCCATGCACTCATGCTGAAAACCGCGCGGGAAGAAGTGATTCTGCCCGAATGGCGCAAATTGATCGATGAAATCACTCGTTTGGCGAAGGAGTACAAGGATATTCCATTGTTATCCCGTACTCATGGGCAGCCGGCTTCGCCGTCCACCGTAGGCAAAGAAATGGCGAATGTGGTGTACCGTTTACGCCGCCAGTACAGACAGTTGGAACAAATCGAAGTGCTGGGTAAAATCAACGGTGCGGTGGGTAACTACAATGCTCATTTATCCGCTTACCCGGAAATTGACTGGCACCGGTTCAGCGAAGAATTCGTGACTTCTCTCGGGATAACCTGGAACCCATACACCACACAAATCGAACCGCATGATTATATCGCGGAATTGTTTGATTGTGTGGCCCGCTTCAATACGATTATCATCGACTTTGACCGTGATTTATGGGGTTATATCGCCTTGAATCACTTTAAACAACGTACCATCGCGGGTGAAATCGGTTCGTCCACCATGCCGCATAAAGTTAACCCGATTGACTTTGAAAATTCGGAAGGCAATCTTGGCCTTGCCAATGCGGTAATGGCTCACCTCGGTCAAAAACTGCCCGTTTCCCGTTGGCAGCGTGATTTAACCGATTCGACCGTATTGCGTAATCTCGGCGTCGGTTTGGGCTACTGCCTGATCGCCTATGCCGCCACTCGTAAAGGCATCAGTAAATTAGAGGTGAACGAGCAGCATTTACGTGATGAACTTGATCGGAACTGGGAAGTCCTGGCTGAGCCGATTCAAACCGTCATGCGTCGCTACGGCATTGAAAAACCATACGAGAAATTAAAAGAGCTGACCCGCGGCAAACGCGTTGACGAACAGGTTATGCGTGAATTTGTGGAAAAATTGGATATTCCGGCGGAAGAAAAAGCCCGCTTGCAACAACTTACCCCGGCAACCTACATCGGTGCCGCCGTACAGTTAGTTGAAAAGCTGTAATTAATCATGTGCCTTTGCGACATGATGTATCTGTTGCACAAAATATCAATTTCAGGTGTAAGGGCTATTGCATACGCTCTAAATACCGCGGGATATGTAGCAAAAGGGCGTATGTAATACGCCCCTACGATTTTTCCGAAAATATGACTGTTTTTCCCGCAAGCGGAAAACAAAAGTGCGGTGCTGAAAAAAAGCTTTAGCTTTTGAACGTTGGCGTTGCCAACGGTGCCGAAGGCATAGCGACTGTTATGGAAAGTTGCGTATAAAATCAGAGTGTTACTATTCCCGGTCTGTGATTATTTCTTTCCTAACGCCCGTATCACCGGCTCCGGCACAAATTGACTGACATCGCCGTTGTGCATAAAGATTTCCCGCACAATGGTGGAGGAAACATAGGACCATTGTTCAGTAGAAGGGAGAAATAAGCTTTCCACTCCACCGGTTAGTGCCCGATTCAAATGGGCTAATTGCAGTTCGTATTCAAAATCCATAGTGGTTCGCATGCCACGGATAATTGCGGTGATATGCCGAATCCTGACCTCATTGGCAAGCAGATCGGAAAAACCGATAACGCTGACATTCGGCAAATGAACGACCGACTCTTCAACCAGTTTCACCCGTTCTTCAAGGCTAAACAAAGGGTTTTTGTTCGGGTTGGCGGCCACTGCCACAATCACCTTGCCAAACAGCAAAGCGCTGCGCTCAATAATATCTAAATGGCCGTTAGTGATGGGATCAAAGGTGCCCGGATAAATTACGGTTTTAGTCATGTGAGGTTTCCAAATAGGGTTTTAAAAGGGTCAGTAAACGCTGCAACGCACCGCGGTTTTCCATCAGCACTTCAAAACCGGCTTGTCCGTAGCGTTTGCGCAGATCGGGCGAATCCAGCAGCTTACTCACTGTGGCAGAAAGTGCGGTGCTGTTTTCGTTAATTTGTAGTACACCTTGTACGGCCAGTAATTTGGTGAACACTTCGGGAAAATTAAAGGTGTATTTTCCGCTGATTACGGGTAACTTGAAGGCTAGCGGCTCAAGCGGGTTATGTCCGCCGCATTTCACCAGGCTGCCGCCTACCAAGGCAACGTCCGCAATACCGTATAGCAACATCAATTCGCCCATAGTGTCACCTAGTACCACCTGAGTGTCGCCGTCAGGAGCAATATGCCGGCTGCGGCGTACATAGCGGAAGCCGTCTTTCTTAATTAATTCTTCCACCGGATTAAAACGTTCCGGATGACGCGGCACCAGAATCAGCAATAAATCGGGGTAGCGCGCGAGCAAAGTGCGGTGTGATTCCAGCACGATTTCTTCCTCGCCTTCATGGGTGCTGGCGGCAATCCATACCAAGCGATTGGCGCGCCATACTATTGCCAACGCATTGATTTTATTGGCTAATTCATCATTCACCACTAAATCGTATTTGATATTGCCGGTACATGACAGCTTGCCTTGATAGCCTAATTCACAATAACGGCGGCCGCTGATATCGTCTTGCGGCGCGATAAGGGTGATGTCCTTAAACATATTTTGCAGCTTGTTTTTTACCCGGCCGTAACGTTTAGCCGAACGGGCGGATAAGCGGGCGTTGGCAATGATAAACGGAATATGACGTTTTGCCAGCTGGCGGATTAAATTCGGCCAGATTTCCGTCTCAATCACGATACAGGCTTTCGGCTGCACGAAATTAATAAAACGATTGATCGCATCGGGCAAGTCATAAGGCAGGTAAACATGGGTTACGGTATTGCCGAAAGCAGCCTTTACCCGATCGGAGCCCGTAGGCGTAACCGTCGTTACGGTAATCGGCAAAGCGGGGTATTCCGCCTGAATGCGGCGAACCAGCGGTGTGGCGGCAATAACCTCGCCCACGGAAGCGGCATGCAGCACGATCCCTTTGGAATGTGGCGGCGGCATATTGCAGTAAAAACCGTAGCGTTCGTTAATCCGCTTGCGGTAGTTGGGCGATTTCCAGCTCCGCAACAGCATAAACAGCAGAATCAACGGCTGCGCCAAATACATCAATAAAGAATAGAAAAAACGTAGCATAAATGATTAACTCGGTAGCATTGTGCCTAGTATAAAGAGTTGCCCGAAGACTATAAAGAAAAAAGTGCGGTGCCGAGTTTGTGAGTTTTCGTATTTTTCGGTATGCCGCGCAAAGATAAACCTTACACGGGCCGTGTAAGGTTACTCAACAGCATAATGTTGTTACTCGCGTCTGAAGCCGCAAAGCGAAGCACGTATAGGACAAATAAAGGTTACGTGTGCAACGGCTTAGCGCATTGTTATATTTTCAAAACGGCTAAAATCAGCACCGCACTTTGCCGTGCAAGGGGTTAGTATTCTTCCATATATCCCAGGCTGCGCAACGCCCGCTCGTCGTCTGCCCAGCCCGATTTGACTTTCACCCAAAGTTCGAGGTGGACTTTGTTGTCGAACAGGCGTTCCATATCCTGACGCGCTTCAATACCGATTTGTTTGATTTTCTGTCCACCCGTACCGATAACCATTTTTTTCTGTCCGTCGCGTTCAACAAGAATTAACCCGTTGATTTCGTAGGTGCCGCGTTCGTTGTGCTTGAATTGCTCTATTTCCACCGTGACGGAATACGGCAATTCTTCACCCATGAAACGCATCAGTTTTTCACGGATAATTTCTGATGCCATAAAACGTTGTGAGCGGTCGGTTACGTAATCTTCAGGGAAGTGGTGAATGCCGGGACGTAGCGAGTTTCGTACGATTTTCTGTAAATTATGCACATTGTTGCCGCGTTGGGCGGAAATCGGCACGATTTCTTTAAAGTTGAATTTTCCGCTGAGTTCCGTAATGAACGGCAGCAAATCATCTTTATTTTTTATGTTGTCGATTTTGTTGATGGCGAGTACCACCGGCGCTTTGGCCTGACGTAATTTGTTCAGCACCATTTCGTCGTCTTCGTTCCAATGTGTGCCGTCCACCACGAAAATAATCAGATCCACATCGCCGATAGCGCTGCTTGCCGCCCGGTTCATCAGGCGGTTGATGGCGCGTTTTTCTTCAATATGCAATCCCGGCGTGTCCACATAAACCGCCTGATACGGGCCTTCGGTATGAATGCCGACAATGCGGTGGCGGGTGGTTTGGGCTTTACGTGAAGTAATAGAGATTTTCTGTCCGAGAATTTTGTTCAGCAGCGTGGATTTACCCACGTTGGGGCGGCCTACGATAGCGATAAAACCACAGTAGGTTTCTTCCGCATGCTCGGATGGAGACGTTGAAATTCGTTCTGTCATTTAATATCCAATACTTTGAGAATTTGTTCTGCCGCGGCCTGTTCGGCTTTGCGGCGGCTGCTGCCGATGCCGGTGAAAGTGCGGTCCAGGTTTGCTACATGGCATTGCACGGTAAAGGTCTGGCAATGAGCTTCGCCTTTGATGTCGGTCACCTCGTAGTTAGGTAAAGCGAGACGCTGACCTTGCAGATATTCCTGCAGGCGCGTTTTCGGATCTTTTTGATTTTCGCCCGGTTTGATTCCCTGTAATAAGTTGCCGTACCAATAGCGTACCACCCGGGTGGCCTGTACCAAGTTGGCATCCAGTGATATGGCTCCGATAATGGCTTCGACGCAGTCGGCCAGAATGGATTCGCGACGAAAGCCTCCGCTTTTGAGCTCGCCTTGTCCTAAGGAAATGTAATTACCCAGCTTAAACTGGCGGGCCAGAATCGCCAGTGTCGGCTCTCGCACGAGAGTAGCGCGCATACGACTCAATTCTCCTTCGTTACAGCGGGGAAATTGATGATAAAGCGCATCGGCAATGGTGTAATTTAAAATCGAGTCACCCAAAAATTCCAGCCGCTCGTTATGTTTCGTTGCCGCACTGCGGTGCGTTAAGGCTTGTTTTAACAAACCGATGTCATTGAATGTATAACTGATGTCGCGTTCTAATTGATCTAACTGATTCATCTTATTGATTCTTTATGCTATCTTATTGAATTTTCTGGAAAAAACGTTCAGTGCGGATACCGGTCGGCCATTCATCCTGGCGTTTATCCAGACTCAGCCAAATCAGTGAAGCCTTGCCCACGATGTTTTTTTCCGGTACGAATCCCCAGAAGCGGCTGTCTTCGCTGTTGTTACGGTTATCGCCCATGACAAAGTATTCGCCTTCCGGCACCACCCATTCCGTCACATAATTATTCTGCGAACGGTAATCCTGATAACGGAATCCTTCGGAGATCGGTTCCGGATACCAAAAGATCTCGTGTGTCACATCGCCCGTTTCGGTCACTTCCAACGGGCTCGGGCCGTAAATCAGGTTGCCGTCGGGGTTTTTACCCACTACGAATTGAAAATCTTTATTTTCTACTGGTTGACTATAGGTAAACTCTCTGGTTTCACAGTTTTCCGTACATTCCTTGCCGTTTTGACCGTAGGTAATGGTAATTTTGCGATCCAATTCATTATATTGAATTTTATCGCCGCCGATACCTACGATACGTTTTATATAATCCACATTCGGTTGCGGCGGAGCCTTAAACACAATGACATCACCGCGCTGTGGTTTGCCCGTTTCGATCAAGGTATTCTGGAAAACGGGATCTTTAATGCCGTAAGCGTATTTTTCCACAACTAAAAAATCGCCGATACGCAGGGTTGGTTCCATGGAACCGGACGGAATCTGGAACGGCTCGATAATAAAGGATCGCAAAATCAACACGAATGCCAGTACGGGAAAGATGGAAGCTACAAACTCAGCGCCCTCGGAAATAGGTTCAATCCGGCGTTTTTCTTCATCACTCAGGGTTTTGCCCGTTCGGTGTTCGGCACGTTCAATCTGACGGGCGCGTTTCGGCAACACCACAAAACGGTGATAGCACCATAAAATACCTGATATTACAGTAAGAATAATTAATAAAATCGAAAAGGTATTAGGCAGTTGGAAATGATCCAATACTTTCCACAGCAAATACCCGACAACTAATAAAATCGGCAGAAAAAATTTCGACATAGCTCTTCCTTTTTAGTCTTTTCCAACGTGTAAAATGGCTAAAAACGCCTCTTGCGGCACTTCAACGTTGCCTAATTGTTTCATCCGTTTTTTACCTTCTTTTTGTTTTTGCAGCAGTTTTTTCTTACGACTTACGTCACCGCCGTAACATTTGGCCAATACGTTTTTACGCAGTTGTTTTACGGTGGAACGGGCGATAATCTGATTGCCAATCGCCGCTTGAATCGCAATATCGAATTGCTGACGCGGAATAAGTTCTTTCATCTTTTCCACTAATTCACGGCCACGATACGGCGCGTTGTCTTTATGTACGATCAAGGCAAGCGCATCGACGCGATCGCCGTTAATCATAATATCCACCCGCACCATATTGGCGGATTGGAAGCGTTTGAAGCCGTAATCCAGCGAAGCGTAGCCACGTGAAGTTGACTTCAGACGATCGAAGAAGTCGAGCACCACTTCGCCCATCGGGATGTCATAGCTCAGGGCGATTTGTTTGCCGTGGTACACCATATGAGTTTGTACGCCGCGCTTTTCAACGCAAAGGGTAATTACATTGCCCAAATATTCCTGCGGCACCAGAATGTTGCATTCAGCGATCGGTTCGCGAATATCGGCAATATTATTGAGCGGCGGCAACTTGGCCGGGCTATCCACGTAAACCACCTCGCCGTTGGTGAGTTCCACTTCGTACACCACGGTCGGGGCGGTTGTGATTAAATCAAGATCGTATTCACGTTCCAGGCGCTCCTGAATGATCTCCATATGCAGCAGACCCAAGAAACCGCAGCGGAAGCCAAAGCCCAAAGCGGTAGAATTTTCCGGTTCATAAAATAACGAGGCATCGTTTAAACTAAGCTTGCCGAGCGCGTCACGAAACGCTTCATAATCGTCCGAACTCACAGGGAACAAGCCGGCATAAACCTGCGGTTTAACTTTTTTAAATCCCGGCAGCACATTGGCGGCAGGATTATGCTGATGAGTGAGGGTATCGCCCACAGGGGCTCCCAGAATATCCTTAATGGCACACACCACCCAGCCCACTTCGCCGGTTTTCAGTTCGGCGGTATCTACTTGTTTCGGGGTGAAAATACCTAAACGATCCACGTTGTAGGCTTGTCCGGTGGACATCACCTTGATTTTATCGCCTTTTTTAATTATGCCGTTTTTCACCCGAACCAGCGACACCACGCCCAAGTAGTTATCGAACCATGAATCAATGATCAAGGCCTGCAGCGGCGCGCTCGGATCACCTTGCGGAGCGGGAATTTTGGCGACGATTTCTTCCAGCACATCTTCAATGCCCACGCCGGTTTTGGCGGAACAACGCACCGCGTCCACCGCGTCGATACCGACAATATCCTCAATTTCTTCCGCCACACGTTCAGGCTCCGCCGCCGGCAAATCGATTTTGTTCAGAATCGGCACTACTTCAAGGTTCATTTCAATCGCAGTATAGCAGTTCGCCAGGGTTTGCGCCTCAACGCCCTGCCCCGCATCAACCACCAATAACGCCCCTTCGCAAGCGGCGAGGGAACGGGAAACCTCATAGGAAAAGTCCACATGCCCCGGCGTATCAATAAAATTCAGCTGATAAGTTTCCCCGTTTTTAGCGTTATAGTTGAGGGTTACACTCTGAGCTTTAATGGTGATTCCGCGTTCGCGTTCCAAATCCATGGAATCCAGCACCTGCGCTTCCATTTCACGATCGGACAGGCCGCCGCAAGTTTGAATTAAACGATCCGAGAGGGTGGATTTGCCGTGGTCAATATGTGCAATAATTGAAAAGTTACGAATATTTTTCATCATAAATAAATTAAGAAATCGCCTGTATCATTCCATAAAATTTAGTCGGCTGATTGTACCTGAAATGAGTTGAGATCGCTAGAAATATCGGTTTGCACGGGCAGGTGCGGTGCTGAAAACACGAGTTTTGATATTTAAAAAAACTCACTTTTTCAGCACCGCACTTGCCAAAAACAAAAAACACCGCATAGTTTCCCATGCAGTGTTTTAGTTATCATGCAACCCTAATTATAGGCTTTCGGTGAAAGTACGGGTGATAACGTCTCGTTGCTGTTCCGGCGTTAATGAGTTGAAACGTACGGCATAACCAGAAACACGGATAGTTAATTGCGGATATTTTTCCGGATGTTTAACGGCATCTTCCAGAGTTTCGCGGCGTAATACGTTTACGTTTAAATGTTGACCGCCTTCCACTTTTACAGTCGGAGCAACGTCAACCGGTAATTCGCGATATTCGATTTGGCCCAGCTCGCTTACCGCAACGATTTGGTCTTCGGCGAAACCGCCTTTCGCCGCTAAGCAACGGGCTTCACCTTTGTCGCTGTCCAATAACCAGAATGAATTTAGTAAATTGTCATTTGCTGCTTGAGTAATTTGAATACCTTTAATCATAAAGTGCCTCCATGTGGCTGTGTGTTAATTAAGCAAAATGTTTAACTGATGTGCAGTTTATCAAAAAATTTGATCTTTTCAACTATTTTTGAGATAAAACAAATTATTTTTTTATGGGTATTTTGCGAGAATTGATAAACATCAATAAAAAGTCGGTTTAACTCACTAAAAAATAAACTATTTTATTACATTTTTATAATACTGAATTAACTTAAAATCCTTGCTTTTTTATACGGCATACCTGTTTTATAATGCAACAGAATAAAATAATCGGAGCGAATCGGATGAAAACGTGGAAAGATGTGATCGGTATTGAAAAAGAACAACCTTATTTTCAACATATTTTGCAGCAGGTTCACCAGGCCAGGGCGACGGGAAAGGTGGTTTATCCGCCGCAAAATGAGATTTTCAGTGCCTTTAAATTAACGGAGTTTGCTCAGGTTAAGGTCGTAATTCTGGGCCAAGATCCCTACCATGGTCCGAATCAGGCGCATGGTTTGGCGTTTTCGGTGAAGCCCGGCATAACGCCGCCGCCGTCTTTACTAAATATGTACAAGGAACTTTCCGATGAATACGCCGATTTTCAAGTGCCGGAGCATGGCTATTTAGTGCCGTGGGCGGCGCAAGGCGTGCTGCTGCTCAATACGGTGTTAACCGTAGAGCGGGGCATGGCGCATTCTCATGCCAGTTTAGGCTGGGAAACTTTTACCGACCGCGTTATCGCCGCGTTGAATGAACATCGCGACCATTTGGTTTTCCTGCTGTGGGGCAGCCATGCACAGCGAAAAGGGCAATTTATTGATCGGCAAAGACATTGCGTGCTTACCGCGCCGCATCCGTCGCCGCTGTCCGCCCATCGCGGCTTTTTCGGCTGCGGGCATTTTATCAGAGCCAACGAATATCTCGTTGCCCACGGCATTGAACCGATAAACTGGAATCTGTCTGAACTGTAAGAAAGGATATTTATGTTAGCTATTATTTCACCGGCGAAGACGCTCGACTATCAAAGCGCGGTGCCGAAATTGGCATTTTCGCAACCGCAGTTGACCCGGTACAGCCGGCAGCTGATTGAAATTTGCCGCGCGTTAACGCCCGCTGAAATCGGCTCGTTGATGTCTATCAGTGATAAGCTGGCGGGTTTGAATGTCGCCCGTTATGCCGAATGGCAGCCGCAACATAATGAGAAAAACGCGCGTGCCGCCATTTATGCCTTTAAGGGCGACGTTTACACCGGGCTAGCGGTAGAAAGCTTAACGGCTGACGACGTGCGGTTTGCCCAGCGGCATCTGCGCATACTGTCAGGGCTGTACGGTTTGCTTAAACCGTTGGATTTAATGCAGCCTTATCGGTTGGAAATGGGCACTAAACTGGCCAACGCCAAGGGGGCAGATTTATATCATTTCTGGGGCGATGTGATCACGCGGCATTTGCAGGAGGCGCTGGATGAACAGCATGATGATATATTGATTAACCTTGCCTCCGATGAATATTACAAGTCGGTTAAAGCCGAACAATTAAGGGCTCGCATTGTTAAACCGGTGTTCTTGGATAATAAGAACGGCAAATATAAAGTAATTAGTTTTTATGCTAAAAAGGCTCGCGGATTGATGTGTCGTTATCTGATTCAGCATCGTTTAACGGAAGTTGAACAATTGAAATCCTTTGATTTCGGGGGGTACTGGTTTGATGAAACCTCATCGACGCAAACGGAATTGGTGTTTAAACGAAATTTAAGTGAGTAGAAAATAATGAAAAAAATTGTTTTAATCGCCGCAGTAAGTTTGCTGGCGGGCTGTAGCATAATAAATTCAACGAAAAAACCGGCCCCGACGGTAACACCTGTCGATGTGCCGAAAACGTTTAAACATGACGGTAAAACCTATACTTTAAAAATGCACAAAGATTTAGGCTCGGTGGCCCGTTATATTTATTTCCCTAAAAAGGAAACGTCGCAGAACTGGAAAAGCCAGATTGAGGTCTTTGTGGATCGTCAGGAACCCGCGCAAACCCTGGCGGAACGGATCGCTTTGCGTAACAAAGTGTATAAAAACCTTGGCGTGGAACATTTTAATTTAACGGAAAAGGACAATGCACTATACAGTTTTGTCATTTATGCTCCGAACGCTCAGTATAATGATTGGCAGGTGAACGTCGCCAAGGGCGAAAACGTGGCCGGCTGCGGTTTTGCCCAGTATCAATATGTAATGAAAGTGCCGAAAACGAAAAAACTGATGAATATGGGCAAAGTCAAATTGGTGGGCTACCTGAAAAAATACGTGGTAGATAAAGAAATGGCTAAACTTGCCGTTTTAAACTGGCAGTGGAGTTGTAAAAAAGCGGAGTTGTAAAAATAGTTATGGCAACGGAATATTCACATAAAGTTAAAACCGCATCTCTGTGTGCCGTGCTGGTAGCGGTGACCTTAATTACAATTAAGGGATTCGCCTGGTGGTACACAGGTTCGGTGAGTATGCTGGCGTCGCTGACGGATTCTTTTCTGGATCTGCTCGCTTCTTTCATGAATTTATTGATTCTGCGGTTTTCCCTGATGCCCGCGGATCATAATCATTCTTTCGGGCATGGCAAGGCGGAATCCCTGGCGGGACTGGGACAAAGCGCCTTTATTTCCGGCTCGGCGATTTTCTTATTACTGCAAGGTTTTCACCGTTTGAATCACCCTGAACCATTGGCAAATACAGGATTCGGTATCGCTATTACCATGTTTTCCATTGTATTGACCTTTGCTTTGGTGGTGTATCAAGGTTATGTCATTCGTCATACGGACAGCCCCGCGATTAAAGCGGATCGGCTACATTATCAGACCGATTTGGTGATGAACGTGCTGATTATCGCTTCATTTCTGCTTTCAATGTTTGAGATTGTGTTGGCGGACGCGATTTTTGCCATTCTGATTGCGCTGTATATTCTGCTGAGCGCGGGCAGAATGCTGTTTAATTCGGTACAGTTGTTGTTAGATCTGGCTTTGCCTGACGAAGAAATCGAACAAATAAAAACGGCGATTATGGCGGATAAACGTATTCTGAATTTTCATGATTTACGCACTCGCCGAGCGGGTGAAACCCGTTTTATTCAAATGCATTTAGCCTTGGATGACGAGCTGAGTTTTGTACAGGCACATGAGATTACCGAACAGTTGGAACAGCGTCTGCGTCAACTATTTCCCTCCGTGGATATTGTGATTCATCACGAGCCGATCAGTGTCGTACGGGCTGAAAGTGCGGTGTGAAAAACGTTAGTTTTTGAACATTATCTTTGATGACGAAACCAAAGGCATAGCAATCGTGGCCAGCGATCGCGGATAAAAGTCTTAGTTTTTAAATCAGATCAAGATTTCGTTGTTTTTACAAAATTTTTGCTAGAGGATACCTATGTCTTGGTGTATCCTAGCGACCGGATTTAATATTATTTATTTTTTACATAAAGGTTATTTCAATGATTAGAAAAGTTGCTGTATTAACAAGTGGTGGTGACGCGCCGGGCATGAACGCGGCAATCCGCGGCGTGGTCCGTTCCGCATTATCCGAAGGCTTAGACGTATATGGTATTTATGATGGATATTACGGGTTATACCACAATAAAATCAAACGGTTAGACCGTTATAGCGTATCTGATGTCATTACGCGCGGCGGCACATTCCTGGGTTCGGCACGTTTTCCTGAATTTAAAGATCCCGACGTGCGTGCGAAATGTGCGGAAATTTTACATTCTCACGGTATTGACGCCTTAGTGGTAATCGGTGGTGATGGTTCCTATAGAGGGGCAAAATTATTAACCGAGGAATTCGGTATTCAATGTATCGGCTTGCCGGGCACGATTGATAATGACGCGCCGGGTACGGACTACACAATCGGTTATCAAACCGCGTTGGAAACGGCGGTAGATGCCATTGACCATTTGCGTGATACCTCAAGCTCGCACCAACGTATTTCTATCGTAGAAATCATGGGGCGTCACTGCAGTGACCTTACCATTTCTGCCGCGATTGCGGGAGGGTGCGAATATATAGTTGCTTCCGAACTTGAATTTAATCGTGAAGAATTAATTCAACAGGTTGAACGCAGTATTTTAAACGGCAAACGCCACGCGATTATTGCCATTACGGAGTTGATTACCGACGTACATTCGCTGGCAAGAGAAATTGAAGAACGCGTGCAGCATGAAACCCGTGCCACTGTTTTAGGTCACGTTCAACGCGGCGGTTCGCCTTGTGCTTTCGACCGCATCCTGGCTTCACGTATGGGGGTCTATGCGGTAGAGCTGTTACTGCAAGGCAAAGGCGGTTATTGCGTGGGCATTCAAAACGAACAATTGGTTCATCACGATATTATTGACGCAATCAATAACATGAAGCGCAGCTTTAAGGCTGAATTGTTGGAAATGTCCAAGAAATTATTTTAATCTGATCGCAGACTGAAGTTTAAAATTTATATTTCTGTTAAGTAGATCTTGACTCAAAGTGCGGTGTCGAAAAATTGAGTTTTTTGACACCGCACTTTTATTTTACATAAATCAAGTTAGCGTTTTGGTGCCGCAATGGTATTTTTACCTGTCGGTACCGTAACCGCCGCGCCGTTTTGTGCCGCGGATTTCGCTACCGCCGCCAGTAATTCCATATTATGCACGCCGTCGGTAAGCTTGGCGCAACGCGGTAAAGATTCCGCTTCGGGAATACCCGCCACTTCTTCCAAAAATGCACGAACCTGGTGTAAGAATAGATCATTTTGACCGATGCCAACTCCCGGCGCATCTACCGGCCAACCGCCAGAATAGTATGGATGCGCGCCGCTTAAAGGAATAGTGCGATATCCGCTGATATCATCGGGATCGTCCATCATCAGCACTTCCACCTGACTTGGATTTGCCTGCTCCCAACGTGCCGCTCCTTTAGTACCGAACACTTCAATCAGTAAACCATTGGGATGACCGCTTGCCACACGGGATACCTGCAACGTACCTACGGTATTGGTGAAACGGGCGGAATAAGCAGCGTAGTCGTCATTTTCCACCGGTGTCAGTTCACCGCCGCCACCGCGGGTGTGTCCCACCACCGCACCACTCGGTTTTGGTCTATGGCTAATAGCGGTATAGAAACGGCCGCCTGAGACTTCCAAGGTTTCACCGCATAAATATTCTGCAATATAGCTTAAATGGCTGCCCACATCGCCTAGCGCACCCGAACCCATCGGGCCTTGATAGCGCCAGCTAAACGGTGCATCGGCGTGAGCACCGTAATCACACCAATAACGGCCGGAGAAATGATTAATTTTACCTAAACGACCGTCGTCGATCAGTTTGCGGATAAAGGCAATGCCCGGTGCACGTAAGAAACTGAAACCGATACGGGCCAATATGCCTTTGGCTTCGGCAGCTTCTGCCGCAACCGCTATTGCTTGAGCGTTTTCAAGGGTATCACTTAGCGGTTTTTCACATAAAACGTGCTTGCCGGCAGCGAGCAGCGCTTCTACAATTTCACGGTGCAATGAATTTGCCACCACTACGCTCACCGCATCAATATCGCCCGCTTCGGCAATTTTGCGCCAGTCGGATTCATAACGCTGATAACCGTAACGTACCTGCGCATCACGCCCTACCGCTTCATTAATATCGCTGATTGCCATTAATTCTATTTTAGGTAAATTGGTTTTATACACACTGCCCGCCGCTTTATAACCTGCAGCGTGAGCTTTACCTGCCATTCCCGCACCGATTACCGCCACTCTGATTGTATTTGTCATAATCTTCTCCTTAATGTTGATATAGTTGAGTTGTTGTTGCCTTATCAATCTGAAAAAACAAGAATTCGTAATTGTGATTTTTTTAATTGATAATGGCGCAATCAATGGATTTCTCATTTATCAGACCGTATGAATAATCCATTTATTTATAAACTTAAGTATAGGAGAAATACTAAAATAGAAAGTCAATATTTCTGCTTTTTTAAAAGCGAGCAGAGGATTTTTTTGAGATCTTTGTCACAGATTTGTCATAAGAACTATAAAATTCTGCTTTTATTTATTCCCGATCCATAAAGTGCGGTATAAAGTTGGTGAAATTCCGGTTGCTTTAGAAAATGCCATGCTGAAATAATTAATATTGTCATAACCCACAGCGAGGGCGATATCTGCGATACTATAATTTGTCGTCATCAGTAAAGACTGAGCTTCTCCGATTCTTAAGCGATTTAAATATTGAATTGGTGAAAACTTCGTTTTATTTTTAAATAAATGAGAAAGATAGGATTCACTTACGTTAAAGCGTCGGGCCAGTTTTGCTAAAGTAATCGCTTCTGCATAGTGACCTTCTAAATAGGATTTAACCTGATCCACCAATGTTTCTTTTTTATATAATAAACGCTTTCTAGGCGTTCTTGGCAAACTGACAATTATAGTTACTAATGATGATAATAAATAGTGACAAAGTTCAATCGCGTTCGGGGTATTACGTTTTATATGCGAAAACATCATCTGCATAATCATATTAATATTTTCCGCATATTCACCGCTCTGAATGACTGCCGGAGCGGTAACATCAAATAAACAATTGGTTTCCATACCCTTAATATGCAAATTAGCAATACCGCAGCAATACACCAACATATTAGAATTTACCTGTGCCATTTCATCATGAATAACACCGCGGTTAAAAATTAGTATATCTCCTTCTTTCGTATCGTATTTGGTATCACCGATAATATGATTGCCCCGACCTTCTGCAACAAATACGATTTCCAAATGATCGGCATGTTTATGCAACATGCGGGGAAAATACTGTTCCATGTCTTTTGTACTCGCTATATACAATAATTGAGGCAAGGTATTGTTCTCAAAAATAGAATTCTTATGTTCTTTAACGTAATATTGCAACATAGTTCACATCCTATTTGTTGATCTGTAGCGATTTTTCAATATGAACAAAAATGCGGCAGACTTGAAAAAGTCCTGTGAAACTTACCGCACTTTATATATTTAATAAATATCGGTTAACTAAATTTTTCCATCCCGTTTGGCAAGCATTACTTCCTCCATTTTCTCTAATGAGACCCCTTTGGTTTCCGGTAAACAGCGTTGTAGGAATAAAAAACCTAAAAAACCGATAGCGGCAAATAGCCACATAGGGAAAGCACCGTGGAATCTTTCCACTAAATATTGATGTTCGTTGATCATCGGGAAATCCTGCGAGATTACAAAATTTGAAATCCATACAAATGCCACGGCAACAGCCATCCCTTGCGCTCGCATATAGTTCGGAAATATTTCACCTAATAACACCCACATTCCCACACCCCATGACATACCAAAGAAAATCATAAAGGCAATCATACCCACAAGGGCAAGATAGCCCGGATTTTGTGTGTACATGGCATAAGAGGTAATTAACAAACCGACTACGGAACCCAATACACCGGTTTTCATTAACGGCAAACGACCGACTTTATCAAATAATGCAAACCCGATAATTACCCCGGTGAGCTGTCCGACGCCAATCCAGATAGTTTGAAATAAAGCCTCTTCGGCACTGCCTACAACTCTCTCAAGTACTACGGGAGCATAATACATCATTACGTTAATGCCGCTAAGCTGTGAAATCGTTGCGATGCCGATACCTACCATTAAAATAAACATTGTGCCGTCGCGTTTAAAGTCTAATTTTTGTTTTTGACGCTGGCCGTCTTCCCGGGCAATAGATATTTTAATTTCATCCAACAGATGTTGTGCATGGATAGGATTGGAGATTCTGGATAAGGTGACAAAAGCGAGCTCATCACGGCCACGCATAACGTTCCAGCGAGGAGATTCGGGAATAAATATCACTGCAATTAAAAATAGGATACAAGGAATGGCTTCGGAACCAAGCATATAACGCCAACCTAAAGTGACAAGCCACTCTCTTGCCATCCCTTGTGCCAGTTTATAATTAATATAAAAAATAAGAATTTGACCAAATACAATGGCAAAGGAATTCATCGCCGTTGCAGTACCGCGATAATCCTTCGGCGCAACCTCGGAGATATACATCGGCGATATCGCTGATGCAATACCTACCGCAAGTCCGCCAATCATACGATATATAACGAACCAAATAAAATTCGTCGCTAATGCCGAACCGACAGCGCTAATCGTAAATAAAAGAGCGGCTAGAATTAAGGTTTTTTTACGCCCCAATTTACGGGCGATTTCCCCCGAACCGAATGCGCCGATAATACAGCCGATAACGACATTAGACACCGCCCATCCCGTTTCCGCAGGATTCAAATCAAAATATTCTTTTAGCGGACCGATAGCGCCGGAGATTACCGATGTATCATAACCGAATAACAAACCGCCCAGTGATGCAACCGTACTAATCATCACAATATATTTCATATTGTGTCGATTACTTTTATTTGCTTGCATAAGTTTCTCCTTTGTTGAATGTATCAATAAATCAAATGGGAAAAATCTTAAAAAATTAAAAGGCACGGAATAAATGATATCCGTGCCTTATAAATTATTTACTTAAAGAAGCATTTAATGCATCAATAGAAGTTCGTAATCCCGCTTCTACGGACATAGTCAGATCTTCCATTTCCAAGGATACATAGTCGTTATAATTATGCATACTTAATACGGAGAAAAATTCTTTCCACCATTTTAAGTCTTGACCGCAGCCCACTGCCACATAGTTCCAAGTACGATCTTTGGTTTCCGTTACCGGTTTGTATTCCAGTAAGCCGTCAATATCCGATAATCCGCGTTCGATACGAGTATCTTTGCCGTGCACATGATAAATGGCACCATCCAATGCTCTGATTGCGGCAATCGGATCGGCTCCCATAGCAATCATATGAGACGGGTCAAGATTAATACCAATTATATCATCCACCGCATTACGCAGTTTCAGCAAGGTGGATGGATTGTACACCAGCTGGCTTGGGAATTCTTCCAGAGCAATTTTTTCCACGCCGTGTTGTTTGGCGTGCTGCACAAATTTCTTCCACCACGGAATCGCGACCTGATTCCACTGATAATCCACTACTGCCGGCATATAATCCGGCCAAGAAATAGTGGATGTAATCCAGTTCGGAGTTTTGTCTTCGGGACTGCCTGCCGGTAAACCGCTCATCATCACAATTTTTTTCACCCCGAGTTTACCTGCCAGTTCAACGGTAGCATATGCGGTTTTGGTGTGTAATTCTCCAAGCTCACCTGGGCACAAAGGATTGCCGGAGCAGTTTAACGCCGCAATGGCCATATCCCGTTTATCCAGTTCCGCTTTAAAATCTGCTAATTTTTGCGGATCACTAAGTAATTCGGACGTTTTCACATGCGGACAAGGTGACCACCCTCCGGCACACATTTCAACAGCATTAATACCGTAAGATTTCACTTTATCTAACATGTCGGTGAAAGAAAGATTACCAAGTACATCGGTACATAAAGATAATTTCATCATAATAGTTTCCTCCTCATTTTAACGTGCGGTAAGTTTTACTATTTTTTTGCATAGAATAACGGTATTTCCGGTAATTCAATCGGTTCCGTATGACCTGTTTGTTGTGATTTGGCACAAGCATCGGCGGTAACGGATGCCACATAACCATCCCAAGCGGTTGCTCCCTGTTTTAATTCACCTTGTATCACGCCATCCACAAAAGCTTGTAACTCAATATCATAAGCTTCGATAAAACGCTTTTTCCAATCCATAAAAATTTCGCGTTGCAGCTGTCCTTCCTTACGTACCCATGCTAAATTCGGTTCAGGTAAGCTGACAATACCGTCTTCACCGATCACTTCACATTGAATATCATAGCCGTAGTGACAATTAACGAAGATCTGGGTGGTAATAATAATGCCGGATTTAGTTTCCAGCGTGACGATTTGCGGGTCTTTCACACCTTCACGGGCTCTGGAAGTACTGCGCGGGAACTGCACTCGGGCGGATTTATAGTCATCATTCAACAACCAACGCAACACATCAATTTCGTGTACATGGCTATCTACTACTCCCATATCTGTGGTGTAACTTTCATTTACGGTCGGGTTGAAATGTTTACAGTTCACCATTAACGGGCGCCTACCACATTGTTGTCCAACGCATTTTTCAGCGTGCGGTAAGTGCGATCGAAAGGCCGCATAAAACCGACTTGCAACAAGCGTTTGCCTTGTTTCAACTCTGTTTCTACAATGTTCTTACAGCCTTGCGCCGTCGTGGCAAGAGGTTTTTCACAAAAAACATATTTGCCCGCCTGAATAGCGGCTGTCACAAATTCCTCATGGCTTGGTCCCCAAGATGTCACTATAACCGCATCTATCTCATCAGCATTAATCAATTCGTGCGGATCGGTATAAATCTTTGCGCCACCAGCTTTATCCGCAGCAGTTTTAGAGTTATCAGCGTTAAGATCGTTAACTGCAATTACTTTAGAAGCCGATATTTTATTTGTTAAGCGAAGGATATGATCTTGACCTATTGCTCCCGTTCCGAGTACGCCGATTCTAACTACCATATTACACTCCCTATTTACTAAGTTACGTTTAATAATTTAACGATAGTAATTAGTATAGAAAAAAAGAAGGAATGGAAAATTTGAATTTTTGCTTTTTAATAGAGTGGAAATTAGGAAATTTTGCGAGATACATCACATTTCTAACAAGGTATATTCAAAATCTTGTTATCAATTTTTCTTATATATTCACCAATTACCATATTCCCGAGGCGAAGTGCCGATAACATTGAAAAATGTGAGAGTAAAAGAGCTAGTATTTACATAACCGAGCAAAGGTGCGGTGCTGAAAAACTCAATTTTTTGACACCGCACTTTGAGTTTCCATAATGAGAATATTTTTATTTAGCAATTAACAAACTAAATCCGTTTTATTAATTTTTTGACATACATATTAGAATAAATATAAAAATAGGCACAATTTAGTGCCTATTCATTTTTTACAGGAATAATTATTTAGTGCCTATTCATTTTTTAAAGAAATAATTATTTAGTACAAGTATTGCTGGATAGTTTTTTGGCTAAACGTTCGTTAACGAAATCCCAGTTCACCACGTTCCAGAAGGTTTTAATGTATTCGGGACGACGGTTTTGAAATTTTAAGTAATAGGCGTGTTCCCAAACATCCAGAGCCAGCACCGGGTAGCCTTCGCAGCCGGCGATTTCTTTGCCCATATTCGGTGAATCCTGGTTGGCGGTTGAAACTACGGCTAATTTGTTTTCCTTGGTCAACACTAAAAATGCCCAGCCTGAACCGAAACGGGTAGTTGCCGCTTTTTCAAATTCCGCCTGAAATGCTTCGAATGAACCGAAATCACGTTCGATTAAGTCTTTAATCTGCCCTGTCAACGGCACGTCTTTTTTCAGGCATTTCCAGAATAAGTTGTGATTTGCGACGCCGCCGACGTTATTGCGCACCGCGGTTAATTTATCCGCCGGCACTTTATGAAGATTGCGCAATAAATGGTTAGGACAGACATCACCGTATTCCGCCGCGATTTCAGGCAGACCTTCAAGCAGCGCGTTGGCATTGTTTACATAAGTTTGATGGTGTTTGCTGTGGTGGATTTCCATTGTTAGAGCATCAAAATAGGGTTCTAACGCATCATAGGCATAGCCTAACTCAGGGAGTTTGTAAGACATGAGATATTCCTTCTTCGTTTAGGTTAAATCGGCTATATACTAGCAATTAATTTGATTAAGATCATTAAAAATACAAATTTTTAACAAAAAAATCTAATATGACCGATAAAAAAGGCACTCCGCTATGGAAGTGCCGTTGAGCTTTATTCGGCTTACGCTTTTACTGCCGCGATAGCGATCATATTAATAATACGACGCACCGACGCGACCGGTGTTAAGATATGGGCGGATTTTGCCATGCCCATCAGAATCGGGCCAACGGTAATCGGTGTTTCCACACCTTGCAGCAGATTCAGGCTGATACGAGCCGTTTCCATGTTCGGCATGATAAGCAGATTAGCCGCTCCTTTAATCGGGCTGTCCGGCATGATTTCTTTACGCAGGTCTTCCGATAACGCCACGTCCGCGTGCATTTCACCGTCAATGATTAAGTCAGGCGCCTGGGTTTGCACAAGTTGTAAAACTTCTCTCATTAGCACCGCACTTGCGTAGTTTGATGAGCCGTAATTTGAATGGGAAACTAAGGCAACCTGCGGTTCGATACCGAACTGACGGACTTCTTCCGCCGCAAGCAAGGTGATTTCGGCCAGTTCTTGGGCGGTCGGTGTTTCATTCACAAAGGTGTCGGCAATAAAGAGATTGCGTTGTTTCAGCACCAAGCCGTTAACGCAGGACGGCGTGGATACGTTTTGCCGAGTACCGATAACTCTCTTGAGCACTTTTAAATGAGAGGCATAAGAACCCATTAAGCCGCATAACATTGCATCAACTTTACCTAAGCGCAGCAAGGTCGCCCCGATGAGGGTCGGATTAGTGCGTAATTCACGTTGGGCGGATACCGGCGTGACGCCGCTGCGTTTGCACAGATCGTAATAGGTTTGCCAACATTCTTTATGGAATTCATTATTGGTGATATCAATAATGTCGTAATCTTTGCCTGATTCGAGTTTCAATCCTAAGGATTTTGCCCGTTGTTGGATGACATCGGGACGACCGATAAGCACCGGTTTTGCAATGCCTTGCGTAACCGCTTCCTGAACCGCGTGAAGTACACGGGGTTCTTCGCCGTCGGTTAAGAGAACATGTTTGGCGGTTTGTCTGGCTTGCTCGAATACCGGTTTCATAAACAAGCTGGTTTTGTACACGAATTGCAGTAATTTTTCCACATACGCGGCAAAATCGGCAATCGGGCGTGTGGCTACGCCGGTTTCCATCGCGGCTTTGGCCACCGCCGGAGCGATGCGGACGATTAAACGCGGATCGAACGGTTTCGGAATAATGTAATCCGGCCCGAAGGAGACTTCGGTATCGCCGTAGGCAGAGGAAACCACATCATTCTGTTCAGCCATGGCCAGATCGGCAATTGCGTGTACCGCCGCCATTTTCATTTCTTCATTAATTGTGGTTGCGCCGACATCCAAGGCGCCACGGAAAATGAATGGAAAACAAAGTACGTTATTCACTTGGTTCGGGAAGTCCGAGCGTCCCGTACATACGATCGCATCGGCGCGTGCCGCTTTGGCTTCAGGCGGAGTAATTTCAGGATTCGGATTTGCCAGTGCCAAAATAAGCGGGCTGGCCGCCATGGTTTTCACCATTTCCTGAGTTAATGCACCTGCGGCGGAACAGCCAAGGAAAATATCCGCATTGGGAATTGCATCCGCCAGGGTGCGTTGACCGTTGTCATCAATGGCGTAGCGTTTTTTGGTTCCATCCATATGTTCGTCGCGGCCCTTGTAGATGACGCCTTTTGAGTCGCATACGGTAATGTTTTCACGTTTCATACCGAGGCTGACCAGCAAATTCAGGCAGGCGATAGAAGCCGCTCCGGCGCCTGATGCGACTAACCGTACGTCTTCAATTTTTTTGTTTACGATGCGTAAGCCGTTTAACACCGCCGCCGAGCTGATAATAGCCGTACCGTGCTGATCGTCATGGAACACGGGAATTGACATGCGTTCACGCAGTTTTTGTTCAATGTAGAAACATTCCGGCGCCTTAATATCTTCAAGGTTAATGCCGCCGAAAGTCGGCTCCAAGGCGGCGATCACTTCGACCAGTTTATCCGGATCTTTCTCATTGATTTCAATATCGAATACGTCAACGCCGGCAAATTTCTTGAATAATACGCCTTTCCCTTCCATCACAGGTTTGCCCGCCAGAGCACCGATGTTGCCTAAACCTAATACGGCGGAACCGTTTGAAACCACTGCCACCAGATTGGCCTTGGCGGTATATTTGTAAGCAGCGGCGGGATTATCGGCGATTTCTAAACAAGGGAATGCGACGCCGGGAGAATAGGCGAGGGCCAGGTCACGTTGAGTGGCGAGAGATTTGGTCGGCGTGACTTCAATTTTTCCCGGTACCGGAAATTCATGAAAGTTTAATGCGGCTTGACATAATTGATCGTCCATATAGTTTTCCTCTTTTTAATATAACTGATTAAATAGGACAAATTATACACATTACTTAGGTTGAAAAATGTGATATTCCGCAATTTTTTACAAGTTTTTTACATCCTGTATCAATATTGTTTTAGTCTTGCGCAGGTTTGCTCTTTGACGTTAAAAGGGTAGAATGGCTCGGTCAGTTACGAAAATAGGAAGATTATGCGTTTAGATAAATTTATTGCAGAAAATAGCGGACTCACCCGGTCGCAAGCGACGCGCGTTCTCCGTCAGGGCCGGGTGACGGTGAATGGCTGCGAGCAAAAGTGCGGTGCTGAAAAAGTGAGTTTTGCGGATCGGATTTGCTTAGACGGCGATTTACTGGAATGGGTCGAAGAGGGAGCCTATCTGATGTTTTATAAACCGCAGGGCTGTGTATGTTCCAATGATGACGGCGATTATCCCACCATTTTTCAGTTTTTCGAATATCCGTTGGCAGGCAGATTACATTGTGCGGGGCGATTGGATGCGGATACTACCGGGCTGGTGTTGTTAACCGATGACGGGCAATGGTCGCATCGTATTACTTCGCCGAAACATCGTTGCGAGAAAACTTATTTGGTGACTTTGGCGGATCCGGTGGAAAGCCATTATCAACAGGCGTGTGAACAAGGTATTTTGCTGCGCGGGGAAAAATTGCCGACCAAGCCCGCGAAATTGGATATCATTGACGATTACAATGTGAACCTTACCATTAGCGAAGGTCGCTATCATCAGGTGAAACGAATGTTTGCCGCCCTTGGCAATAAAGTGACGGGGCTGCATCGCTGGCGGATTGGTGATGTTGTACTGGACGAGGGGTTGCAAGAAGGAGAATTTCGTTCCTTAACTCCGACTGAAATCAAATTTTTTAATTAGAGCGCGAGGTAACGATGTCAAAACAGCAGCAATTCGGTTTTTTATTTATTGCTACCTTGGGCATTTTGTCCATGCTGCCGCCGTTGGGCGTAGATATGTACTTGCCGGCTTTTTTAGATATTGCCAAAGACTTAAATGTTGAATCTGAAGCAGTACAATACACCCTTACTTTTTTCACCTTTGGTATGGCGGCCGGGCAGCTGTTCTGGGGGCCTGTCGGCGATAGTTACGGTCGCAAGCCGATTATTTTGCTCGGTGTTATTGTGGGGGCGATAACGGCATTTATTTTGACCGGTGTCAATTCAGTCGGTAACTTTACCGCGCTTCGTTTTGTACAGGGATTTTTTGGATCGGCGCCTGTCGTGTTGGTGGGGGCGTTGCTGCGGGATTTGTTCGATAAAAATGAATTGTCCCGCATGATGTCGATTATCACCCTGGTGTTTATGATTGCACCGCTGCTTGCCCCTATTATCGGCGGTTATATTGTGAAATTTTTCCACTGGCACGTGATTTTTTATGTTATTTCCTTTGCGGGATTTTTGAGCGCTTTGCTGGTGTATTTTATCGTACCGGAAACGCATAAACGGGAAAACCGTATCCCGCTGCGGTTAAATATCATCGCCCGTAATTTTGTGACCGTGTGGAAGAAAAAAGAAGTGCTGGGCTATATGCTGACTTCGGGGCTGGGATTCGGCGGTATCTTTGCCTTTCTCACCGCGGGATCAATCGTTTATATCGGTTTGTACGGCGTTTCCGTGGATCAGTTCGGTTACTTTTTTATGTTTAATATTGCCGTGATGACGGTATCCTCATTTATTAACGGTAAAATTGTGGCCAAGGTCGGGGCGGAAAGGATGCTGCAAGTAGGATTAGGCGTGCAGCTGGTTGCCGGCGTTTGGTTGATCTCAGTCGCTTTATTTGATCTCGGCTTCTGGCCGATGGCGGTGGGAATTGCCATTTTTGCCGGACAGAATTCCCTGATTTCGGCTAACGCGATGGCCTCTATTCTGGAAAAATTCCCCAATATGGCGGGCACCGCCAATTCACTGGCGGGAAGCGTACGTTTCGGTATGGGGGCCTGTGTCGGTTTTATCGTGGCACATATGAAGATGGATACCGCCGCGCCGATGCTGCTTACCATGGGCAGCTGTGTGGCGCTGGCCGCGCTGTGTTATTACTTCCTCACTTATCGTACGATTAATAAGGAATAAACGATGACCTTACAAAAATGTCCGGAGTGTCGGCGAAAAATCAGCGAAAGTGCCAAACTTTGCCCTCATTGCGGTTTTTCTTTTAATGAACAGGATTTGGAAAGATATCGGCAGGTTCTGGAACAACGCCGCATACACAACCGGCAAATCAACCGAAGCTCGGCAAAGCTGCAATTTATCTGGCTGATTATTTTTGCTGTGGTTATCGGTGTAGCAGGCTGGTGGGTGAATAGTTAGATTAAAGATACACTTCACAATGGTAAGTAATAAAAAGTGCGGTTTTCAACACCGCACTTTTCCTTTCAATAATAGGGAATAGGGCATTAGGCTTTTGCCGCAGCCGCTGCTTTTACGATCACGGCGAAGGCGGGCGCTTTTAATGATGCGCCGCCGACTAATGCGCCGTCGATATCCGGCTGAGTGAATAATTCGGCCGCGTTGCTATCGTTGACGGAGCCGCCGTATTGGATAATGACCTGATCCGCTACCGCTGGTGATTTTGCCGCGATATGACCGCGGATGAACGCATGTACAGCCTGAGCTTGTGCCGGAGTGGCCGATTTGCCGGTACCGATTGCCCAGATTGGTTCGTATGCGATAACGGCACCGTTAAATGCTTCAACGCCCAGACTGTTGATAACGGCATCGATCTGGCGGGCGCAAACTTCTTCGGTTTTACCCGCTTCATTTTCCGCTTCGGATTCGCCGATACATAATACTGGCACTAAGCCCGCTTCTTTTAATACTGCGAATTTTTTTGCGATAAATTCGTCAGATTCCTTGTGGTATTGACGACGTTCCGAGTGGCCGATAATGATATATTTCGCCCCGAAATCTTTTAACATTTCGACAGAAATATCACCGGTGAATGCGCCTTGTTTGTTTAAGTCCACATTCTGTGCACCCAAAGCAATGGTGGAACCTGCCAATGCGGCTTCGGCTTCCGCCAAGTACATAACGGGCGGCGCGATTGCCACATCACAACCGTTTACCCCTGCCAATTCTGCTTTTAACCCTGCGATCAATTCTTTTGTGAATGCTTTTGAACCGTTTAATTTCCAGTTACCCATCACTAAAGGACGACGTGCCATAATTTTTCTCCGTTTGTAAGCCAATAAAAAACGCCTTTACTATATCAAATTTTGCGGTGTGATTTAGCTTTTTTTACAGAATTTTTGATCTAGTAGATGATTCTTTTGTATTTAAAAGCTACAATCTACTGGATGAATTTTCTATTTTTTGACCGATTTAACCTGATTTGAACCAGTTATGATAAAAATTTTCAAAGCTGAACAATGGAATATTGATGTTTTACTGCCCTTGTTTGAGGAGTACCGTTTGGCTCACGGTATGCAGGAAAACCCTGACCGCACCTTTGCTTTCTTAACCAATCGTATCCGTTTTAGCGAAAGTATCTTTTTTATCGCCACTGACACCGAGTCAACGGATCCCCGGCAAAGTGCGGTGGGATTCATTCAGCTTTATCCGCGTCTGTCTTCCCTGCAATTACAGCGTTATTGGCAGCTTACCGATATTTTTGTCAAAGATGTGCGGAAGAATAAAGCAGTCTATGCGGCGTTAATCGAAAAGGCGAAAGAATTCGTCAGTTTTACGCAATGCAATCGTTTGGTAGTGGAACAGAACCATCAGTTTCAGGATATTTGGCGGCGGGAAGGGTTTCGGCTCAACGATAAAAAAGCCGTGTTTGAATTAACCTGGTAGCAAGATTTAACCGATGAAGAAAAAGCCCTTACAGCAGGGCTTTTATTTCATCGGGAATGTGTTTCGGCGCGGGAATAAACAGCTGTTTGTGGCGGCTGAATTTACCCCGTTCGATAAGAATCGCGCTTTTCGGCACTTTGCACTGCTTGCTGAAATATTTTAGCAAATGAGCATTGGCGGCGCCGTCAACGGGCGGCGCGGTAATGCTGACTTTCAATTCATCATCATGCAAGCCCAAGATTGCGTCTTTACTGGCCTTCGGTTGCAGAAAGAGACGTATTCTCAATCCTTCCGCCGTTTGTTCAATGGCTGCCATTATGGTAAAAACTCTAATTTTTGACACCGCACTTTAAGAAGCCGCCTGCCACAGGATACCGAAAATATCGTACATCAGACTATTGGCGAAAAACAAGATAAATGCCACGATCATCGGGGAAAAGTCAATCATTCCCGTGCGTGGTAAAATTTTTCTCACGGGAGAAAGTACGGGCTCGCCAAGTTGATACAGCATATAACTTACGGGATCATTGCCGCGGTTAAACCAGCTCATGATCGCGCCGATAAAAATAATATAAATCAGCATTTCGCCGAAGGTTCTCACCACGCTGAGCAAACCGATCACGATATAGATCAACGCATTATTTGAAATAAGTTCGGACGACCATTCTCCGGAAATAATACTGAGTATCGGCAATTTGACCGTGCCTAATACAAACACAAACAACAAGGCCGCCAGATCTATGTTTTTTACCGTCGGAATGACCTTGCGTAACGGATTCAGCACCGGATTAGTAAGTTTTACTACGGTTTGCGAAATAGGATTGTAGAAATCAACCCCGCAGTATTGCAGCCACATCCGCAGCATTAAAATAAACATATATAAACCAATCACTACGCTGGCTAAATAGTTTAATGAAGTCATTGTTTTTCCTTAAATTAAATAGAAGACGAATTTCCATATAATGACGGTTTTTGGGGAAATTTCAAGGGTGAAGGTTAAATCTCCGCTAGGCTTCCCTTAAATCCTTCTCTTCAGGCCTTTATTTTTAAAGAGAAGATATCTGAGCGCATCATTTATATCCATAGAGCAGTCCCCTTTTGCCAAAGGGGACTGAGAAGAATTTAGAGGGATTTCAGAGGCAAACCTACAGCCATCCTTTCCGTTTGAAATAGATATACGGTGTCAGCGCTGCGGCGATCATGAGACCGATTGCCATCGGATAGCCGTATTCAAAATGCAGCTCCGGCATAAATTCAAAGTTCATGCCGTAAGTGGATGCCACCAATGTGGCGGGCAGAAACATTACCGATACCACGGAGAAGAATTTCATGATTTTATTCTGTTCAATATTGATATAACCCATTGCCGCCTGCATCAGGAAGTTCACTTTCTGGAACAGCGATTCGTTGTGCGGCTGTAAGGATTCAATATCGCGCAGAATATCGCGCGCCTGTTCCAACTGATTGGTCGGCAAACGGGTTTTGCGCACCAGAAAGCTCAGCGCCCGCTGGGTATCCATCAGGCACAAACGCACTTTGGAGCTCATGTCTTCCTGTTCCGTCAGAGTGGCGAGGGCATCATCAAACGCTTCGCCCTGTTTGCCGTCCAGAATCACGCGGCTTAATTTTTCCAAATCGGAATACACGGTTTCAATCACGTCCGCCAGCTGCTCGATTTTCGTTTCCAGCAAATCTAATAAGACTTCGTAAGCGTTACATTCGTCTAAACGCTGATAGCGGGAGCGCATACGATATAAGCGGAAAGCGGGCAGATCGCGATCTCGCAGAGTGAACAAACGCCCGTCACGAATAGTGAACGCCACGCTGGCTAAATCGGCGTAGTCGTTTTCATCTTCGCAATAAAAGAATGAGTGCAGATGTAAACCGTCTTCATCTTCAAAGAAACGGGCGGACGCCTCGATATCTTCCAATTCAAGAAATGAGGCAAGGCTTTGTTCCAGTCCTTCCTGCAGTAATTCACGCTCTTCGGCGGTCGGTTCAACTAAATCAATCCAGATGGCCGAATTTAATTGTTGTGCTTTTTCGTCTTCCAGACGGGTTAAACGTGAATTTTCCAGTGTAAAAGCATTAATCATTCGTCATACTCCCAGTGCTGTTTGTGGGTTATGAACAACTCAATGAACAAAATAAACGTAACAAGCTGAAAACCAACCTTTTACCGCCAAAGTGCGGTGTCGTTTTTGCGAGTTTTGCCTGTTGTAAAGATACCTGTGAGATGCGGTTAAGAAAATTATCCGCGAACATCCATTGCCGCCGATAATTAAAGAAGGGCGACAGTTAAAATAAAAATTCCGGTCGGTATCGACTGTGACTGTCCAAAGTGTTTGTCCTCATGTTACCAAATCGTGCGGAATGTTACGCTTCCGAGAACGATTCGTCAAGTTCGGCACAAAAGAAAATCCGGCTTTCGGCCGGATTTCCGGAAGGCGTTTTTTGTCTGCCTGATTAAGCGTTTTCAGCAGGGTAATCCCGCCAGATATCAAATAACTCACTGATTTCGATTTGTTGTAACCCGTTGCTTTCCAGCCAGCTTTTCACCAGGTTTTGATGATTTTCGTTACATTTGCCCGGTTTTTCCAGACATACCAGACCTTCCCAATGCAGATAACCGCTGCCTTCATAGGCTAATCCGTTAGGTTGAATCACTTCTGCAATAAAGCGATCAACCACTTCATCCACGGTTTCAATTGCAGTGCCTTCGGCAAATTGCCAGTTGACTAAGAACCCCAGTTCTTGAAATTCATCCAAATGCATTTTTTTGCGTTGACGTCGATTACGTTTAATAGCCATTTTTTCTCCTATATTAATGGTGCGGACGCACCGTTTGATTAATTTTTGATGAAATACAGATCCCAAACACCGTGTCCGAGTCGGTGTCCGCGCTCCTCAAATTTAGTGAGAGGGCGAAAATCGGGGCGGGGAATGTAATCATGCGTAGCGGACGTATTGGTTAACCCTTGCGTTTGCCGTAATACTTCCAGCATGTGTTCGGCATAATCCTGCCAGTCCGTCGCCATATGAATAAAGCCGCCCGTTCGCAATTTCGGCATTAAATCCGCCAGAAAACGCGGCTGTACAATGCGGCGTTTGTGGTGTTTGGCCTTGTGCCACGGATCGGGGAAAAATAGCTGCAAGCCGCTTAATTGTCCGGCGCTAATGCAATCCCGCAGAATTTCGGTGGCATCATGGCAGATAACGCGCAAATTTTGTACCTTTCTTTCCAAGGCGTAAGCGATACAAGCCCCGACTCCCGGCGTATGTACTTCAATGCCAAGGTAATTTTTATCGGAATTCTGTTCCGCCATTTCTACCAAGGATTTGCCCATGCCGAAGCCGATTTCCAGGATGACGGGATGGTCATTGCCGTAAATTTGGGTAAAATCAAAGGGCTCGCTTTGATATTCCAAACCATAGCTATGCCAGTTGTCGTTCATCGCTTTTTTCTGGAAATCGCTCAACCGTCCGGTACGCAGTACGAAACTGCGTACTTTCCGTTTATAGCGGCCGTCTTCGGTAAATTCCGCCGTTTCAATGGTTTTACGTTTTTGATCGGCGAAAGTAATGTGTTGTTCAGACATTTTTCATTTTTTGCTGCGAGAATAAAATTGAACGGGGATTATAAAGCAAAATCGGCAAACATCAAATTGGGGCATGTTCCACGGCAAAGTGCGGTGCTGTTTTTGCCAGTTTTTACAATTTTATAAAATGTCTCTTCGTGATACACTTCGTACATTTTTATAATTAATTTTTTGTGGGAATGAGATGTTGGCGAAATCTTCGGTGCAGGCGCCTTTTGCTAAAGCGGCATTGGCGTGGTATGACAAATTCGGGCGAAAGCATTTACCTTGGCAGCGGAATAAAACTTTATACGGGGTTTGGTTGTCAGAAGTGATGTTGCAGCAAACGCAGGTCAGCACTGTTATTCCTTATTTCGAGCGTTTTATCGAAACATTTCCGAATGTCACCGCACTTGCCGATGCTCCTCTGGATGAGGTTCTGCATTTGTGGACGGGATTGGGCTATTATGCCCGGGCGAGAAATCTGCATAAAGCGGCACAAACCATTCGTGATCAGTATCGGGGCGAGTTTCCCACTGATTTCCAACAGGTTTGGAGTTTGGCGGGAGTGGGCAGAAGTACGGCGGGCGCGGTGCTGTCTTCCGTGCTGAATGCTCCTTATCCGATTCTAGACGGCAATGTGAAGCGTGTGTTGACCCGTTATTTTGCGGTGGATGGCTGGCCGGGCGAGAAAAAGGTGGAAGAACGCCTGTGGCGATTAAGCGCCGAGGTAACACCTACGGATCGGGTGGCGGATTTTAATCAGGCGATGATGGATATCGGTTCCGCTGTATGCGTTCGCACTAAACCGAAATGCGATTTATGCCCGCTGGCGACGGATTGCCGGGCCAGAGCGACGGAAAGTTGGGCGAAATATCCCGGTAAGAAGCCGAAAAAGAGCCTGCCTGAACGGGCAACCTATTTCCTGATTTTGGCAAATGCGGGCAAAGTGTATTTGGAACAACGGGAAAATAAAGGGTTGTGGGGCGGTTTGTATTGTTTTCCGCAATTTGATTCCAAGGCGGAATTATTGGCGTATTTGGCAGCCCAGGGTGTGCGGCGGTATCAGGAATGGACGGGTTTTCGTCACACTTTCACCCATTTTCATTTGGATATTTCGCCGGTTTATGCGGAATTACAGCCACAAACGACGGATGAGTTTGCCCGGAACGATTGTTCCGTCTGGAAAAAAGTGGCGGAAAGTGACGGTGAATATCAATCTTCTGTATCAACGGAAGGCAAATATTGGTATGATCCGCACAATCCTGATCCTATAGGGCTGGCGACCCCGGTTAAAAATTTATTAATTGAATTTCAAAAAGGACGACATTATGGCAAGAACCGTATTCTGTGAGTATTTAAAAAAAGAAGCCGATGGTTTGGATTTTCAGCTTTATCCGGGCGAAATCGGCAAACGTATTTTCGATCATATCAGCAAGCAGGCCTGGGGCGAATGGATGAAAAAACAGACCATGCTGGTGAATGAAAAGAAATTAAATATGATGAATGCGGATCATCGTAAGCTGTTGGAACAGGAAATGGTGAGTTTTTTATTTGAAGGTAAAGACGTTCACATTGAAGGCTATGTGCCGGAATCCCATTAAGTTATTAGCATAAAATGAAGATTAGAAAATATTTAATTCTTGCGTTAATTCCCTTTCTCTATGCTTGTTCTTCCGATCGTTCAAGCATGTATGACGACGCCTTTGCCAAAGATACTCACGGGTTAGATTTATTAACGGGACAATTTTCCCAGAATATCGACCAAATATGGGGGGTTAACGAGCTGTTGGTGGCAAGCCGTAAAGACTATGTAAAATATACGGACAGCTATTATACCCGCAGTCACATCAGCTTTGACGAAGGTTTGATTAATATTGAAACCCTCACAGATGTAAATCGTCTGCATAGTGCGATTGTACACACGTTGCTGATGGGGTCAGACGCCAAGGGTATTGACCTGTTTGCTTCCGGTGATGTGCCGATCAGTTCTCGTCCGTTTCTGGTCGGGCAGGTAGTGGATAATTATGGTCAGGCAATTTCCAACGTTAATATTGCGAATAATTTTGCCACTTATCTGATTCAGAATAAACTGCAGACCCGCCGTCTGGCCAACGGACGCACGGTGCAGTTCGTTTCTATTCAGATGATTGCTAACCACGTTAATGTGCGCGCCCGTAAATACTTATCCTTTGTGCGTAAGGCTTCACGCCGCTATGGCATTGATGAAAGCCTGATCCTCGGTATTATGGAAACCGAATCCAGTTTCAACCCGTATGCTATCAGTTATGCCAGCGCCATGGGGCTGATGCAGGTGGTACCACACACCGCGGGACGTGACGTATTCAAGCTGAAAGGGCGTTCTGGACAGCCGGATAGAGGCTATCTATTTGATCCGGAAAAAAATATTGACGCGGGTACTTCTTATTTATGGCTGTTGAAAAATGAATATCTGGCGGGTATCGAAAATCCTACTTCCATGCGTTACGCCATGATTTCCGCTTATAACAGCGGGGCGGGAGCCGTATTGCGCGTGTTTGACAGCGATCCTGATTCCGCAATTTATACGATTAACCGCTTGCAGCCTGAACAGGTGTATCGCATCCTGACGACCAGCCATCCGTCTTCACAGGCCAGAAACTACTTGTTGAAGGTGGACAAAGCCCAGCGTAGCTATCGTCGAGCAAGATAGTTATTGCGTTATACCATAAGAAGTAAAAGCTCCGCTTAACCAAAGCGTGAGCTTTTTTATTACTTGCAAAACAGCACGAATTGTACAATAAAATTGGTTAACCTGTTGATTTAATAAACTTTCTGCATATTAAACAGTCAACCGAACAAAATTTTGTATTTTTTTCAAAATAGCTGTTGACTTGCCCATGAAAAAACGGTTTAATACGCCCCGTGTCAGCGCGATAGCGTTATACGCCTCGATAGCTCAGTCGGTAGAGCAGGGGATTGAAAATCCCCGTGTCGGTGGTTCGATTCCGCCTCGAGGCACCATCTTTTCCTCCTTAGTTCAGTCGGTAGAACGGTGGACTGTTAATCCATATGTCGCTGGTTCAAGTCCAGCAGGAGGAGCCAAATTTAGAAGGCTGTTAGTCGTAAGGCTAACAGCCTTTTGCCGTTTATAACGGGCCGGTTATTAAATGGTGTGATACAACAGTTGTACAATACCTTTATTTACCCTATACGGCCTGTGTAAGGTTTACCGCTACATATACTAAAAAAACTCTGATTTTAGCACCGCACTTTTAGCCGCTATTACGGGCTTGCCGCTTTGAGTATCACCTAAAGAAAGAAACGGTTTGATATTTTGGTAAAAGCATTTCACTTTTATATATTTTTGGAATGATAGGTTTATTGTGTGAGTAGTGTGGTTTTAGATATCCTAATCTTGGTTTATTGCATAAACCAGCTGTTTTATGCAGCAAATTTGCTAATTTATGTACAATAAACACAGCAGAATGGTAGTATTGAAATCACAGTTGTACCGATGGTATCAGTCTCTTCTATGAAATGAAAATAAAATAATAACACCATTTTTTGAAATATTTGAACTTTGTCACAGTATTTTAATCATAATCCGTTTATTCTGAACGTGCTGTAGTACCTTAAAACAATTGTTCACCATGGCTAAACATTAAACAGAAGAGGTGTCTTATGAAAGTTGCATTTGATGTTGATGTACTCACGAAACAAATGGGCATCAGTGATATGGTGTACCAAGTCGCCGACTGGGGCTATAAATATATTGAACAGTCACCGCACCCGCGCATTAATCCGTTTTATAAACATCCTTTGTTTTCCAGAGAATGTGAAAATGAATACCGTGCAGCTTTACAACGTACCGGTCTTGAGATTTCTTCTTTTATTGTCGTATATCGTTGGTCCGGTCCGACGGAAGAGCAACGCCGACACGCGGTAGCTAACTGGAAACGGATGATTGAAATCGCAGATAGCATGGATGTTAGAGTTATTAATACCGAGTTATCGGGGGATCCTCATCAGCCTGAGATTTGTAACGGTATGTTGTTCCGTTCGCTGGACGAGCTATTACCTTTGTTTGAGAAATATGGTATCCGTTGTGAATTACAGTCTCATCCATTTGATTTCTGTGAACTGAATAATGAAACTGTTGATATTGTAAAATCCTATCGTACGGATTATCTCAAATATGTTTATTCTTGCCCTCATGGCTTTTTCTATGATCAAGGAAAGGGCGATGTGCGGGCAATGCTGGAATATGCCGGTGATGATATGTCACATATTCTGTTTGCGGATACTTTCAATCAAACCTTGGATTGCCGTTATATCGTTAATCCGCCGGGTGCTGATAAAGGCTGTTGTACGGTTCATCAGCATTTACCGATAGGGCAAGGCGATGTCGATTTTGACGGCATTTTTGAAACGCTCAGAAAAACGGATTTTGCTCACCGCACTTACAATGTCGGCGGTGAATCTATTGCCTGCGTTTCTATGTTCGGTTTTCCTGAAAAAATGGCGGTGGAAGCACCTAGAGCAAGAGAAATTATCGAAAAAGAATTGTTGCTTACTCGGTAAACTAACTTTTTTAGTTTTTCATTCTAATTAAGTCTGACAGCTGAATTCTTCTCTGTATATTGAAGAATTCAGCTATTGTGAGATTTTTCTTTGAAATATAAAAAAAGTTTAATTTTATATTTCAATCATTCTTGCTTTTGGTTTTAATATCAATAGTGAGAAATACTATTTCTGTTTCAGTTAAGTTGCTTGTTCGACTAATCTGATTAAAGGGTGATAGTTATGTTGCAATATTTTCTCCCTCCGGTAAAAAGCTCTATTTTCGAGCGTGATCGCTTACCTCAATTACTCTATATTTGTAATACTGAAACGATGAAACAAAATTTCCCTCGGGTATTGCATAAACATGATGATCATTTGGAAATCGTTTTTATTGTGAAAGGTAACGGTACGCATGTGGTGGGTAATAAAACTTATACTACTCAGGCAGGTGATTTAGTTATATTCAATCCTAATGTAGTACATGATGAAATGGCGGCATGCAATTCAAATATGGTTGTATATTGTTGTGGTATTAGCGAATTATCTATTAAAGGACAGGAGAAAAATACATTATTTGATGAAACGGTATCTGCGGTTATTCAAACCGGGGAAAAAAGAGAGATAATCCGAAATTTACTTCATCTCATGTTTCTGCATGTAAAAGAGAATGCGATAAGTGCTAATGAAATTTGTCGTTATTTATTGGCCGCATTAATCACGGTAATTATACAATTAACTGAAAATATCCCGCCTTTAACTTATAATAGATTAACTTTGATAGAACAAGTGCGGCATTATATCGATCTGCATTACGCGGAGGATATTACCCTGAATTCTCTTGCCCGACGCTTTCATATTAATAGCTATTATTTAGCGCATTTGTTTAAGCGGCAAACCGCATTTTCGCCAATTCAGTACTTAATTAGACGTCGTATCGGTGAGGCTCAATCTATGTTAATTAATACGGATCATAGTATTGGCTATATTGCAACAGCCGTCGGCTATGACAATACGAATTATTTTAGCCGTTTATTTACCAGAATGATTGATATCAGTCCGAGCCAATACCGTATTTCATGGATAGGAAAAAATAAACCATAACAAGAAAATGCTATAACCGACTAAAAGTACACCGTAATTCTAGGTGACGGCTTATGGTTATATTTTAATAAAACGCAATAATGTGCACCTCAGAACGGTCGGAAATTTTTATACTGAAGCTCTCATCGTAACAAAAGGAGTGACATATGAGCATTAAGATTTCGACCGCGCCTTGCTGCTGGGGTGTGGATGATCCTAAAAACCCTTATTTACCGAAATGGACCTTAGTATTAAATGAAGCGCATCAAGCGGGTTATAAAGGCATTGAACTCGGTCCTTATGGGTATTTGCCTATTGATATTCAACAGGTTTCGGCCGAATTGGAGAAAAATGACCTGTTTATTGTTGCAGGAACAATTTTTGATGATCTTATCAGTATAGAGAATCAGGCTGAATTAGAGCGGCAGGTGCATGATATTTGTCAGCTTATTATGCAGTTACCACAGGCTCCGGTTGAACCGGGACAAAAATTTCCGACCCCTTATTTAGTTATTATTGACTGGGGCCATGATGAACGGGATTATGCGGCGGGACATCCCGATACCGCTCCTCGGTTATCGCCGGAATTGTGGCAACGCATGATGAATCATATTAAACGCTTGGCTGAAATTGCGAAAGGTTATGGCGTTAGAGCGGTGATTCATCCTCATGCCGGAGGGTATATAGAGTTTGAGGATGAGATTGCCCGGCTTGTAAACGATATACCTTATGAATTAGCCGGACTGTGTCTGGATACGGGACATTTATATTATTCCAAAATGGATCCCGTGAAGTTATTGCGGAAGTATCAATCCCATCTTGATTATGTTCATTTTAAAGATATTCATTTACCGACTTATTTACAGGTCATGCGGCAGCATATTCGTTTCTTTGAAGCTTGCGGTCAGGGCGTGATGTGTCGTATCGGAGAAGGATGTCTGAATTATACCGAGATTCGGGATGTTTTAGTAAATGAAATAAACTATCAAGGGTATATCACCGTGGAACAGGAGCGAGATCCCCGTAATTCGGATAGCAGCCTTGATGATGTAAAAATCAGCCGTGATAACTTACACCGAATCGGATTCTAGGAGGCGATATGATTTACGGAGAAAAAGTAGTAGAACGCCCTATTCGCTGGGCGATGGTCGGCGGTGGCAAAGGCAGCCAGATTGGTTATATTCATCGTTCCGCGGCCTTACGTGATTTTTGTTTTGAATTGGTTGCCGGAGCATTTGATATTGTCCCCGAACGAGGTAAATCCTTTGGTAAAAATCTTCATGTGTCCGAGGAACGGTGTTATCCGGATTATAAAACAATGTTTGCGGAAGAAGCGAAGCGTTCCGACGGCATTGAAGCGGTGTCAATTGCCACCCCTAACGGTACCCATTTTGAGATCTGCAAGGCCGCTCTTGAGGCGGGATTACACGTTATTTGTGAAAAACCTCTGTGTTTCACCTATGCCGAAGCTCTCGAATTAAAGCGATTGGTCGAGCAAAAACGGAAAATATTGGGAGTAACCTATGGATACGCGGGTCACCAAATTATTGAAGAGGGGAGACGTTTGGTTGCTGATGGCGCGCTTGGTGAAATCCGTATTATTAATATGCAATTTGCCCATGGTTTTCATAATGTGGCGGTGGAACGGAATACCGCAAGCACTAAATGGCGCGTGGATCCTAAATTTGCCGGACCAAGCTATGTATTAGGCGATGTGGGAACCCATCCTTTGTATTTATCGGAAGTCATGGTTCCTCAATTAAAGATTAAACGACTTTTATGTACACGACAAAGTTTCGTTAAAACGCGTGCCCCATTAGAGGACAATGCCACCACTTTAATGGAATACGATAATGGTGCGGTAGCGACGGTTTGGTCAAGCGGGGTTAACTGTGGCTCCATGCATGGACAAAAATCCGCATTATCGGTGAAAAAGCAAGTATCGAATGGTGGGACGAACAACCTAATCAATTACGCTTTGAAGTGCAAGGCGAACCGGTGCGTATTCTTGAGCGGGGTATGGGTTATTTACATGATTCCGCTTTGGTCGAAGATCGCATCGGCGCGGGACATCCCGAAGGTTTATTTGAAGCATGGTCAAATTTATATGCACGTTTTGCCCGGGCAATGATTGCTAAAGAACAGGGTAAGAAAATAGATTTTTGGTATCCTGATATACACGCAGGCGTTGAAGGCGTTCGTTGGGTAGAAAATTGCGTCAGATCAGCGGATCAGGGAGGAGTATGGGTAGATTATGAGTAGTTTAATACTCAATTGAGCATCTTGTAATATTTATTTTCCCTTTTAACGATTAACGTAAAACTACTTTACGAGTATTAAAGAAATCGGCTCTGTATTTAGGGCCGGTTTTTTATTATTCGTTATTCGAGCTAGATCATGTTTAGTTAAAACCATTCAAGCCAATAAGATTTTTATTTTGTGTTAACTTAGTAATATAATAATTTTTCCGTCATTATAATTATTTTTCTTCTTGACTTAGATCAATGCATTATCATGATCAATCCGGTTATATTAGCAGCAACTAATTTTTTCTTACAGTAACTTTCGTTTAATGGCAGGTAGATAAATAAATTAGTTGCGCTTAAGGACTCAGTTGATAGGATATCAGATTATGCAGAAGTTACTTCTTCCTCATTTCTACGCAGCATTTCACTGCGCTTCTTTTTTCCTGACTCAGTGTCATTACTTGATTTCTCTTCCATGAGCTGAAAGTGCGGTGTGATAATGATGAATTTTTTTCTCTTTGAAAAAGCTCAGTAGTACTTAATAAAGTAACTAAGAACAGAAATAAGGAAAAAACTATGCTCAACGTATTAAAGAAACATTATTTTTGTATTATTTTTCTAATACTCTTACTAGGAAGTAGTATTTATTTAATTTTATGGTATAGAGATATAAATGATAATAGATCATATCCACTATCTCTTAGTAAAGAAAGTAAGTTACTCATAGATTACAAAACGTCTTATATTTCTAAGCACACTAAATGTTTTAAATTAGAAATTAATATTAAATATGATGATATGAAAAATCCTGAGTTTATTCCTATATATTCGTCAGAAGATTATTCTTATGTATTGAAAAATGATAAGTTTTTCTCTCAATTATTTACTAATTCAAAATTAGCTATAAAAATCTTCAAAGATAAAGAGCTATTAGTTGATAAACAAATTTATGTGAATTCTTTATATGGCTCTGGTCAAATTAAGATTTTGAATGAAAACTATAGGAGATATACAATAAATGGCTATTATGGAAGAAATAAGATGGCATGTTATGTATTTTCTCCAAATTCAAATTATCAAATTGTTGTTACTAACCTTAATGCACTAGAAATATATAAAGAAATTCCTGTTTTCTTTGAAATTCGTGCTGTGAAACTTCGTTAATTAAACACAAATTTAAGGAGATTTATTATGGAAAATAAATATACGGTAACTTTCTATTTTGCTAAGGCAAGAGCAAGATATTACAAAGATCCTAAAGATCAAACGATAATAGAGCATTCCTTGGGAGGGAATGCCTGGTTTGTGGTTAGAAATGAAACTACCGGAAAAAGTCAAAGCAGTGGATTCCAATCTAAAAATAATGAACCGTTTGGACCAGGTGATATTACAGGTGGTGATAAAGCAAGTTATATTGATATAGCCCATTCCACTACGATACAGCTTGATGAGACTCAATATAATCGATTGCTCGCTTTACATCACTATAACGGTTTTGATGCCTCTACTTACAATGTTGCCACGCATAACTGTGTTTCCTACGTGTTCAGGGCGCTGAACCTTATCGGTTATAACCCTGGCAATATTAATCCCGGCAGCCGCTATTCCGACAAGCTTAAACAACTCGGTATTTCAATGGACGCAGTGAATGAACCGAGTGACGCAATTCTTTAAGTTACATTAATCTAGTAATATGATAATTACTCTTCTTAGAATTCTCAGCCAAATCAATTTAATCCTAATGGTAAATAATAAAACTCTTCCTCTTTAAACCATCCCTATTCTTGACTTAGATCAATGCATTATCATGATTAACCCGGTTATATTAGCACCAACTAATTTTTTCTTACAGTAACTTTCGTTTAACGGCAGGTAGATAAATAAATTAGTTGAGTTTAAGGATTCAGTTGATAGGATATCAGATTATGCAGAAATTACTTATTCCTCATTTCTACGCGGCATTCCGCTGCGCTTCTTTTCCCCTGACACACTGTCATTATTTGATTTTTCTTCCGTGAGCTGAAAGTGCGGTGTGATGTTTTCTATTTTTTGCATAATAAATAGAATCATTATATAACAAGGCATACGGTAACCATTAACAGTAATCATCACAGAGGTAGCTATGATTAAACCATGTAGAATAGCAAGATGTATCTTCGCGGTATTACTTCTCATTTTTATCCTAATAAATGTGTTAGAGAAAAACGGATATTGCATTAGAAAGATGACACCTTTGTCTGAACTCTACACGGAGCAGCAGCTTATTGATAAAGCCATTTTATATGTTCTTGATAATATGCCTAAAAGAATAAGACAACTAAATGGAGAAAG
The DNA here is from genome assembly GCA_032586195.1 of Pasteurellaceae bacterium LIM206. GTDB lineage: Bacteria > Pseudomonadota > Gammaproteobacteria > Enterobacterales > Pasteurellaceae > JAWHQP01. The sequence continues at coordinate 50,268 of JAWHQP010000011.1, forward strand.
AGTAGGTGTTAAACAATATTCGAATTTAGAAGAATTCAAACGGCTTAATCCGAATTGTTGTAAATTAACCAAATCGGCAGATGAAGGGGCCAGAAACGATTCCGCATATGGGTATGTAAGAATTGAATATCTACTTCATTATCTACAAGACATACCGGCTGATAAAGAAAGAATTTATATTGAATATGACTCTTGCGGTGAAGTGCAAGAATTCCGATTCCCTTAAACAACCGTTCTATTTAATAAACAAGGAGATGACCTATGACATTACCAACAGCAACCCAAATTACCAACAATTATCTATACTTAGAAGTATCAGCAGGATCAGTTTACGTTTAACGTAAAATACTAAAACTCTTCCTTTTTAAACCATCCTTATTCTTGACTTAGATCAAGGCATTATCATGATTAACCCGGTTATATTAGCACTAACTAATTTTTTCTTACAGTAACTTTCGTTTAACGGCAGGTAGATAAATAAGTTAGTTGCGCTCAAGGATTCAGTTGATAGGACATCAGATTATGCAGAAGTTACTTATTCCCCATTTCTACGCGGCATTCCGCTGTGCTTCTTTTCCCCTGACTCAGTGTCATTACTTTATTTTTCTTCCGTGAGCTAAAAGTGCGGTGTGATAATGACGAATTTTTCTCATCTTTGAAAAAGTTCAGTAGCACTTAATAAAGTAACTAAGAATAAAAGTAAGGAAAAAACTATGCTCAACGTATTAAAGAAACATTATTTTTGTATTATCTTTTCACTAACTATGATAGGTGGGATTATTTATTTAAGTCTGTGGTTTGAAGATATGACTGATATTCAATATTACCCTATATCACTTAGTAAAAAAGATGAAATCAGCATAGATTATAAAACACCTTATATTGTAAGTGACGGGAGATGTTTCATGTTAGGGTTTGCAATTAGAGACTCTAGTGATATGGCCCATTATAATAAACGTTACCCAATTATTTATCATAACCAAACAGAAGCAGAATATTATTTCAATATTGAGAATAAACCTAAACTGCATATAAAAATTTTTAAAGACAATACGTTGGTGCAAGAAAAAGACATATATGCTACAGAAATCTCTTCTCATGGCGACAATATAATAAACAATAAAAACTATTGGATTAGGTATATAGATACATCTTCTGGGTATAAACGAGGAGGTTGTTATTATTTTTTACCTAACTCGCATTATAAAATCATAGTGACAAACTTAATACCTAAAGAAGATTACAAGGATATTGAAGTCTTCTTTATAATCAATACGATTAAACATCGTTAATTTGTTTAATACTTAAATCAAGGAGATTTATTATGGAAAATAAATATACCGTCACTTTCTATTTTGCTAAGGCAGGGGCAAAATACTATGACAAAGATCCTAAAGGTCAAACAATTATAAAACGTTCATGGGCAGGGCATGCCTGGTTTGTGGTTAAAAATGAAACGACCGGTACAAGCCAAAGCAGTGGATTCCAATCGGTAAAAGGTGAACCCTTTGGAAAGGGTTATATTACGGATAATGATAAAGCAAGTTATATTGATATAGCCCATTCCACTACGATACAGCTTAATGAAACTCAATATAATCGATTACTTACTTTGCATAATAATAAAAAGGGCTTTAATGCTTCTACTTACAATGTCGCCACGCATAACTGTGTTTCCTACGTGTTCAGGGCGTTGAACCTTATCGGTTATAACCCCGGCAATATTAATCCCGGCAGCCGCTATTCCGACAAGCTTAAACAACTCGGTATTTCAATGGACGCACTGAATGAACCGAGTGACTCAATTCTTCAACTGCTCGAACAGATTTCCGCCGCGCCGGCCTTCGCTTATGATGATTTAGTCAAGCTTCTTGCTGAAAACGGCGCGATCGGTGCTGACGGCAATAAACTGCTCCCTGTTTCGGAACAGCATCATCTCAGCACAACAAAAATTAATAATGAAATCAAGGGTTACGACGGTTATAACGATGAAATCTGGGGTGGTATCGGGGATGATCATCTTATCGGCAAAGGCGGTGATGATATTCTTCGCGGCGGAGACGGTCGCGATAAATTAGAAGGCGGTGACGGATTTGATACCTATTATGCCGATAAGGAAGACACTATTATCGATTCCGACGGCAACGGCAGAGTAATGCTTAATAATAAAACGCTGGCAGGCGGTGAGCGCGATAAGAAAAAAGATCCGGAGGGTGAATATAAAGCCAACGGGCTTACCTATAAGTGGACGGGCGGTGATTTAACCGTTGGCGGACTGACCGTTAAAAACTTTAGAAACGGGCAGCTGGGCATTCACTTAGAGGAAAAGGAAGATGAGGAACCCGAAGCGCCGCCGCCGGCAACCGATCCGCTGATCATTGATATGAATGGCGATGGTGTAAAAACGGTTTCACGCGATAAAGGTGTTTACTTTGATTTGGATAATAATGATTTTGCCGAGCGAACAGGCTGGATTGACGGTAATGACGCGTTTCTGGCGTTAGATAGAAATGACAATAACAAGATAGACAACGGCACGGAGTTATTTGGTTCTTACACAAGGCTGCAAAACGGTCGTTTGGCCTCTAACGGTTTTGAAGCGTTGACTGAGTTTGATTCAAATAATGACCGTATTCTGGATGAAAATGATGAAATCTGGTCTCAGCTGAAACTATGGCAGGATCGCAATGGTAACGGAATCACCGACGATGGTGAATTGACGGCGATTGCACAATCTGACATCGCCTCTATTGATCTTTCTTATAACATTATTGAATACACGGACTCACAGGAAAATTCTCATCTTCAGGCTTCCCGGATCATGCGTAAAGACGGTTCTGAAGCTGCTATTGAAGAAATCTGGTTTAATGTTTCGCAGGCGGATACCAAGCCGCTAATTAAAGTTAATATTCCCGACGGGATAAAAACATTACCAAATGTGCGCGGGTTTGGTAATGTACCCGACTTGCATACGGCAATGGCGCAAAATGCCGAATTAGTCAAGATGTTAAAAACTTATCTTACTGCGGACAGTGAGAAGAAATCGGCATTGTTAGATGAGCTGATTTACCAATGGGCTAAGGCGGGAACATTGAAAAATGGCAATATTTTCGATTGGAATTACCGAAAATCAAATACCGTAAACGCGCTGACAGGTAGAAAGACTTATATAACTTCTTCTAATCAGGATCGGTTTTCTGAGGAATTTGACCGGTTTAAACATTATGTTGCTGCTAAAATTGCGGCACAAACCACGTATAAAGGTGTTTTTGATTCCGTTATGCTGCAATACGATCCCGCGACACAAACTGTGGCTTACGATTGGAGTAAAGTCACTCAACACATCTATGCACTTCTGGCAGAGAAAAAATATGACGAAGTTAAGCAAATTACTGAGGTGGCAAAGGGATTGGGCGCTTATTCCGGTTCAATGAAAAAAAATTATGTTTACCATACGGGCGAAAACGAACATGGGGTAACGCTCTCGGGTACAAATCAGAATGAAACCTTTCTCGGTTCTGACGGTGATGATACATTAGGCGATACCTATGGCGGTAACGATATTTTCTATGGCGGAAAAGGCAACGATAAGATAATAAGCGGTTTAGGCGACGATATATTTATGTTTGAGCAAGGCTGGGGTCAGGATACCATTGAAGATTGTGGGGGAAACAATACGCTGGTTTTTAAGGACATCAAGCCTCAGGAGCTTATTGTTCGTAATGTCGATGGTGATATGGTGATTACGCGTGCCGGCAGCGACGATAAAATTACTGTTTCGGGGCAATTTGAGTCTTCTTACTCTTATACTCCAATCACACGCATAGGTTTTTCCGATGGAACGATATGGAATAAAGACCTTATTAACAAGATGTCGGTTCAGGGAACTAAAGGCGATGACACGATAATGGGAACAGGCCATCTCTATGGTGACGCGGGCAATGATATCTTAGATGCAGGGAAAGGCACACTGCGCTTTATTGATGAATATTCTTCTTTCCCTGACGAAGAGCCGCACGCGCAATCTGTGCCGACCAATACCTTAGACGGCGGCAGCGGCAACGATACGCTTTACGGTTCTTATGATAACGAAATCTATCACTTTGACGCGGGTTTCGGACAGGATGATATTTATGAGCAACGGGATGAAAATGTGTATTCTAATATCGCGGATTCTTTTGACACCATCCGTTTCGGTAAAGGCATTACCCCCGCGGATATTGAATTCATCCGGCGCGGCAATGATTTAATTTTACGGCACAAAAACAATATCGATCGGGTGACTGTCCACAATTACTTTAAAGGACCGACCAATCTCTACAAAATCAATAAAGTCGAGTTCGCCGACGGAACGCAATTCACCGCAGACCAATTTGAACAACAAGTGACTTATTATGGCACGGATAAAAGCGAAAACCTATTTGGTTATCGTCAGGTCAGCGAAACTATTAACGGCGGTGCCGGAGATGATTATATTGACGGCAGAGAAGGAGATGACCATCTCTTCGGCGGCAGCGGCAACGACCGTTTAGTCGGTGGTGCCGGCAATGACAAATTAGACGGCGGTGCGGGTGATGACCATTATTACTATTATGCGGGGGCCGGGCAGGATGTCATTGACCAAACCGGCGGCGGAAAGGATATTCTCTTTACCAACGATGTTACGGCCGATCGCTTAAGCTTTGAAAGGGAAGGTAATGATTTACTGGTGATTGTTGATAAAGATAAACAGCAGTCTGTCCGTGTTAAAAATCATTTCTTAGGCGGGGAAAAAGCTATTTGGGGTGTTCAGCCGAACGGTGGTTATACCATTACCGCAAAGGATATTGCCGCCAAAATTAAGGCGCAGGAAAGCGGCGGGCAATATGACCTTGTTGTCGAAGACACGGAAGGTACGGATTCATCATTGGTAGGTTCCGGTCAGAACGATTTAATTAGAGGATTTGGCGGTAAAGACAATCTGTTTGGTTTTGGTGGAAATGACCGCCTGGAAGGCGGAGACGGTGACGACTATCTGGCGGGCGGAAGCGGAAGCGGCACGGGCTCGGGTAATGATATTCTGATGGGCGGTAATGGCAATGACACGCTATATGGTGAAGACGGTAACGATATTCTGTTGGGCGGAGCCGGAAACGACAGCTATTTATATTATGCCGGACAAGGTATCGATATGATAGAAACGGGCGGTGGTCGGGATATTTTATTCTTCCAGCAGATTAACGCAGAGCGGCTTAGTTTCCATCGCAGCCGGAATGATTTGGTCGCTTTAGTTGATGGCGACGAAAATCAGCAGGTGAGAATACGCAATCATTTTTTAGGTGGAAAACACGCTATTGCAGGTATTCAGCCGGAAAATAGCTATACCTTAACCCCGGAAGAAATAAACCGGAGAATTACACCGTTGCCGACAATGAGCCGGGAAACCATACACAGTGTCGAAAGTATGATTCAGGCAATGTCAAGCTTTGGTACTGACAACGGAGGAGTTGTTACTACGAACCTTGGTAAGAATGAAACCGTAACTCCGAGTACGTTATTAACTGTAAACAATTTGATTTGATTTTCGGTTTCTTATGATTTGAGAATTCCTTTTCGGGAGCTTTTGCGGAAAAGGAATTTTTGTCTCAATTCGCATAGGATTATAATTATTAAATTTTTCGGTCTTTTTAAGGAAAAAAATGATAACTCAACATTCAGGAGATGTGACCGATCTCGCGCTTACCGCCCTTATTCTGTTGGCCCGTTTTCACGGTATTGCGGCAAATCCGGCGGATATCGCCCATCAGTTTGATATTAACGGCAAAGGGCTTAATCTGACTACGTGGCAGTTAGCCGCCAAATCTTTAGGTTTGAAAGCACAAACTCAACACAAATCCGTCGAGCGTTTGCCTTTTGTTCACTTGCCGGTTTTAGTCTGGGATGACACCGGTGGTAAGCATTTTATTCTGGCAAAAATTGATTCTGAAAACGGAAAGTATTTAATCCATGATCTTGAATTAAATAAACCCGTCGTACTATCCGAAAGTGATTTTAACGCGTGTTATAGCGGCAAAATCATTGCCGTAACGTCAAGGGCCTCCGTATTGGGCAGCCTGAGCAGATTTGACTTCACCTGGTTTATTCCTGCGATTGTTAAATACCGGAAGATCCTGTTTGAAGTTATTCTGGTTTCTCTATTTCTTCAATTTCTCGCACTGATTACTCCGCTCTTTTTTCAGGTGGTTATGGATAAAGTATTGGTCCATCAAGGGTTCAGTACATTGAATGTTATCGCCGTAGCATTATGTATTGTTGTGCTATTTGAGATTGTCCTCGGTGGTATTCGGACTTACGTTTTTGCACACACCACCAGTAGGATGGATGTGGAACTGGGTGCGAAATTATTCCGTCATTTACTCGCCTTGCCCCTGGCTTATTTTGAGGCCAGACGGGTAGGCGATACGGTGGCGCGTGTACGGGAATTGGAACAAATCAGAAATTTTCTGACCGGGCAAGCTTTAACGTCCGTTCTTGATTTTTGCTTCTCTTTTATTTTTCTGACCGTAATGTGGTTTTACAGCGGCTGGTTGACATTGGTCGTATTGCTTTCTCTTCCTTGTTATGTCGCCTGGTCAATACTCATTACTCCCGTATTACGTAAGCGACTTAACGAAAAGTTTGCCCGCAACGCGGATAATCAGGCATTTCTGGTCGAATCGGTTACGGCGATCAATATGATTAAATCCATGGCGGTTTCACCGCAAATGATTTCTCATTGGGATAAGCAATTGGCCGGTTATGTACAGGCCGGATTTAAGGTAACGAAATTGGCCACTCTCGGGCAGCAAGGCGTTCAGCTTATTCAGAAACTGGTGATGGTGATAAATTTATGGCTTGGTGCGCATCTGGTTATCAGCGGCGATATGAGTATTGGACAATTGATCGCATTTAATATGCTGGCCGGTCAGGTAGCCGCACCGGTTATTCGATTGGCGCAGTTATGGCAGGATTTTCAGCAGGTGGGTATTTCCGTGGAACGATTGGGCGATATATTGAATACACCGACGGAAACGGCAAAAAGTAAAATTGCCTTACCTGAAATTCAAGGCAAAATTCATTTTTCCCAAGTGCATTTCAGGTATAAATCCGATGGTAATGAAATTATCTCAAACGTTTCTTTTTCTGTTGAAGCCGGAAGGATTTTGGGTGTTGTCGGGCGTTCCGGTTCGGGCAAAAGTACGATTGCAAAATTAATTCAACGTCTTTATGTGCCTACATCCGGACAAATTAAGATTGATAACCAGGATATTTCGCTGGTTGATCCGAACTGGCTGAGACGGCAAATCGGGGTCGTACTGCAAGATAACGTACTACTTAATCGAAGTATTCGCGACAATATTGCAATCGGCGACCCCGGTATGCCTATTGAACGCGTTATTCAGGCGGCGAAACTTGCCGGAGCGCATGAATTTATCTCTGAATTAAGCGAAGGTTACGACAGCATGGTGGGAGAACAGGGAACCGGTTTATCTGGTGGACAGCGGCAAAGAATTGCCATAGCCAGAGCTTTGATTTCCGATCCCAGAATCTTAATTTTTGACGAAGCAACCAGCGCGTTAGATTACGAATCCGAGCATATTATTATGCAAAATATGCGTGCGATTTGTCGCAACCGTACCGTTATCATTATCGCCCACCGCCTTTCAACCGTTCGTATGGCGGATAAGATTCTAGTAATGGAAAAAGGGAAAATCGTTGAATCGGGTTCACACGATGAACTTCTTTCAAACACACAAGGACTCTATTTTTATTTAAATCAACTGCAATCAGGTAAGTAAATATGTCTGTTTATTTGGCCGGAATAAAACATTTTTTAGCGCGTTATTATCATCGTTTTTGTGAAATCTGGAAAATCAGAAAAACATTGGATTCATCTCCCCGAACGGAAGATGAATATGCTTTTTTACCCGCACATTTGGAATTGATTGAAAGACCGGTTTCTTATTTGCCGCGTTTAATCGGTCGGTTAATTGTCCTATTCATTTTATTAGCTCTTATTTGGGCGATTGTCGGCAAGGTTGAAATTGTTGCCGTCAGTGTTGGTAAATTATCTTACAGTGGTCGCAGTAAAACCATTCAGCCGATTGAAAATGCTATCGTTAAACGTATTTATGTACGCGATGGGCAAATTGTGCAGGAAGGCGAGACTCTCATAGAACTGACCGCACTTGGCGCCGAGGCTGATTATGAAAAAAGCAAACAGATTTTATTCATGGCGAAACTGGCTAAGGCGAGAGCCGAAGCGTTATTGAAGGCGATTGAACATAATCAACCGCCTGTTCTGATTTTACCGGAAGGAATCGATATAAACGATCCTAATGCCATACAGGCACAACAATTAATCAGCGAACAATTCCGTACCTTTACTACACAGAAACAACAAGCCGATTCATTGCTTCATCAACGGCAGGCGGAACGGGAAACTATCTCGGCGCAGATTATCAAATACACTGGCCTGACGAAAATTGAACAGGAAAAATTTAATGATTTCGCATTGTTATATAAACGAAAAGCCATTCCCAAACATACCTATTTTGAACAGGAAACCAGATTTATTGAAACACGGAACGAATTAAACGTACAGAAAAGCCGGCTGGTGGAAACGGATGCGAGTATTGCGCAAGCCGAAAATGAAAAGGCTTTACTCACCTATAAGTTCATACAGGATACACAAGATGCCTTAAGACAAGCCGATGAACAAGTGGAACAGCTTGTTCTTGACCAGGAAAAAACTTCACAGCGTCAGAGTACCACGTCAATCAAATCTCCCGTCACGGGGACTGTTCAACAACTGAGTGTACACACCATTGGTGGCGTAGTCACCGGTGCCCAACCGTTAATGGTTATTGTACCGAAAGAAGATAAATTGGAAGTCAATGCTTTAATTAGCAATAAAGATATTGGTTTTATTAAAGTAAATCAACCCGTTACGATCAAAATAGAAGCCTTTCCCTACACGCGCTACGGCTATATTACGGGCAGGGTTAAATCAGTAAGCTTTGATGCCATTGAACATGAACAGCTAGGACCGGTCTTTTCAACTATTATTGAGATGGATAAAGATTACCTGATGATTGAAGAAAATAAAGTGATGTTAACTGCAGGGATGAGCGTCAGCGCGGAAATCAAAACCGGAGAACGCAGAGTGATTACTTATCTGCTCAGCCCGTTACAAACAACGATTAATGAAAGTTTGAGGGAAAGATGATGCTGAACAGAACAATAATTTTCATCCTATGCTGGCTGTTTCCGATATTTGGTCAGGCTGAAACACTGCTTGAATTGTACCGGTTAGCTCATCGGAATGATCCGGTTTTACAGAAATCGTCATTTGAATTTTATCGCGTCGCTGAAGCTAAAAATGAAGTGAAAGGTGCATTATTACCGCAGCTTAATGCAACTGCTCAATACGGTTCAAACCGGTATGTTGATCATGGCGGAACTATTGCTACCCAGCAAAACTCCTTCAGTCAGAACCGCACTTGGAGCATAGGGCTTCAGCTCAGCCAATCAATTTTCAACAAAAGCCAATGGTTAAAACTGTCGGCTCAGGAGAAAGCCACTGTACAGGCACAACTTTCCCATTTAAATGCGGAGCAGAACTTACGCTATCGACTGGCTTCGGTTTATATCAATACGCTGAAAAACCAGGAAAAACTCAATATCGTAAAGGCGGAAAAGAAAGCCCTTGAAAACAATCTGAACGTAATAAAGCAACGCGTAAATGTAGGAGCGCTTTCCGTTACCGATCTGCATGAGGCGCAGGCTCAATATGATCGTATCGTTGCAGAAGAAATTCTGGCGGTAAACGAGGTTAATAACGACCGGGAAGCGCTTTTTGAAATAATTAATAGTTATCCTAAATCGTTACTGAAATTAGACGGTAACAAATTAAAGCTGTGTGCGGTAAACCCCTTTAATACCTATTATGAAACGGTTCGGAAAAAGAATTTAACCTTAATGTACCATCAAGTTAGTGTCGAACTGGCAAAAGAAAATATCGCCATCGCTCAGGCGGATCACCTTCCGACAATCAATTTAACCGGCAGCCTTAATCGAAATAATAGTCGCAGACCTGCGGATTATCTGGCCTACGGCACGACGGATCGTACTTTGGATCGGGTGTTTATCGGTATTGAAATGCATATTCCCATTTATAGCGGCGGACAGATTCATTCCAGAACCAAACAGCAGCAATTTTCCTATCAGAGTGCTCAGGCAGAACTGGAAAGTGCTCAACGGGAAATAAAAAAGAACCTAAATATGGTGGTAAACAGCTTAACCGCTATTAAAAGTTCAATTAAAGCTTATGAACAATCCGTTATTTCAGCTGACAGCGCTTACCATGCCGTGAATGCGGAATATGAAATTGGTCGGAAAACAACGGTGGATTTATTAAACAGCCTCAGGGTGAAATATCAATCCCAGTCGGATTTATCCAATGCCAGATATGATTATCTGTTATTAAAATTACAATTGGATTTGCTTATGGGAGAATTGAATGATGATAAGTTAAGGGAATTAAGTGGTTTATTAATACTTAACTAAATTTGATGTGAGTGATTAAAACCGTTCATTAGAACAGAAGAACTAATTATGAAAAAAAGTTAAATGTCGACAGTAAGTTTTAGGATTATAATAAACTAATTAGAGAGGCTTAACTAGCAAAAGATAAATTTATAGCTAAGCCATATATTCTATGATGTTTGATTAATATCTAGGTTAAGTTCTTATGGAAAAATATGGAGAGATTTTAATGAAGAATTTCTTGAAAAAGATTAACAGTAAACTGGTTATTGACTTTAAACTAGGAATTGTTGTTTCTCTTGTTGTTACAATTTATCTTTTTTTTAACTATATCAGCTTATTAAAGAATGATAAAATAATAAATGATTATACCGTACATCATAATATCACTGTCCATGTGGAGGGAAATTATATAAACGGGAAACTAAATAAGTACTTAACTATCAAAGCAAAATATAAGAATACTATGTGTTATGAAAAATACTGTGGGTTACCAGGTATAGGGGAGTATACTTTATCATCTATTAAATTTATAAAATTATATGGTGATTGGTATATTCAGGAATCTTGTACAAAATCAAATTGTTTTTACAATATAGATAAGGGGTTTATTAAAATATTAAGAGAAAATAAATTGAAACAACTAAAAAATGATATTTTATGGGGGGGTGTATTTATAACTATAACAACTTTAGTTGGGGTTCTTTGGACTAAATATATAAGTGACTGAAGATTTTTTATGATGTTGGGAAAATGAGGAAATCTTTCTAATAAATTTATATATAGTGTTAATGCTATGGTTAGAATGATTAATGTAATAGTAGGATATTCTAAGTTGTCAAAGAATAGATGTATTATACCCTAGTTACTTTTACAAGATAGAGGAGAATATTATTGAGGTCTTAAGAAATACTATTTTTTGGAGATAACTGTGATGACAATAATGAGTTATCCGGTTTTTGATAAAAATAAATGACTAATATACAGTATGAATATACTATTTGATAGGAGATAACAAATGAGTAAACAAGCAATTATTGGACTTATTGGAAGTTTAGGTAATAGAGCCGGAGTGATTGACAGTATTGCAGAAACTAGCGCAACAGTTTCAGATTGCCAGAATAATAGCTGGGATATTACAACATCAGGCTTAAGTACAAGCGTTAATTTTTTAAGTTCTTTAGGATCGAGTAAGGCGGGATCGTTTGGTGGAGCTTTTGCAATATTATCAACTGCTTTTAATACAGCAAGAACTGGAAAAGTCAGCCTGAATGATTTAGCAACAGTTTTAGCCGGAACCGCAGGTATTTTAGCTCGCACTATTCCGGCTTTCACTCCGATTGGTGCATTATTAAATGTAGGTGGGCTGTTAATAACATTGTATGACTTAAAGAATAATAGTGGCAATTCAAGCAATCAATGTTCCAAACGAAAATCATCTTCCTCATTGGGAGATATTGTTCCGCCAAACTGTACGCCGGATACGTCGCCGGCTCAAGATATACCTTTAAGTTGCCCGTTAGTTATTGATATGGACGGCAATGGTATTAAAACCATTTCACTCAATAAAAATGTGTTTTTCGATTTAGATAATAACTTATTTGCGGAAAATACCGGTTGGATAGATAAAGGTGATGCATTTTTAGTATGGGATCGGGATAACAACGGCATAATTGATTCCGGCAATGAATTATTCGGCAATCATACTTTGTTAGCAAACGGACAAAAAGCCGCGAACGGATTTACGGCGCTGGCAGAGTTAGATGCTAATAAAGACGGTTTATTCGATTCGAATGATGAAGCCTGGGCGAAATTGCAGTTATGGTTTGATCGCAATCAAAACGGTATTTCCGAAGAAGGTGAATTAATGAAGTTGTCGGAATCAGGCATAAAAGGCATTGATTTGACGTATCAAAACAGCAAGCAAACTGATGAAAACGGCAATGAACACCGTGAGCATTCTTCCGTAACTTGGAACGACGGCAGAACCACGGATATTACCGATGTGTGGTTTAAAACGGATAATGCCCGTTCCTATTATAAAGAACAGGTTGAAATTCCGGATGAAATTAAAGCTATGCCGAATATTATCGCTTTCGGAAATTTATTGGATTTGCACACGGCAATGGTTAAAAATCCGACATTAAGTTAATAATGCTCTATTATTACTAAAAGACTTTATAGTGAAGAAAAATATCGGATAGGATAAATTTTTTATCACACTTTTTTCATGACTATAATTGGTGAATTTCAAACTATAGAAACATAGGGTTAGAATATGAAATATAAATTTAGAATGTTCGAACTTCCTTTTTATATTGTTACTTTTATATATTTAGCTATATTTTTATATGATATAATTGATAATTATAATTTGCTATTCTATAACGAAGCAAGGAACAGCTATAGATCATATTATGATATTACTGCAGATGTTCAAAAATACAAAATTTCTGGAAGGTTGAATAAACATATAACAATTAGAAATCAGAATGATAAATGTTATGCTTTATATTGTGGCTTACCTAAGTCTGGATTATATAAATTAACAGAAATTCAATTTATTTATTTGGATAAAAAACCTTTTCTATTTAAGATTTGTACAACGAAAGAAGAGTGTTTTTATAATTTATCTGATAATTTTATTAAAGATAGAAAAGAAAACAAAAGAAAAGATATTAAAAGTAATTTATTTTGGGGACTAATATTTGTATTAGTATCAATAGCTAATCATATCTTTATGAGAAAAGTAATATTACAACTAAAAACAAAGGGAAAACTATGAGTGATTTACCACGAATAATAATTAACGCTGTCGCGTCTAGAACCACAACAGTTGATGGTGTTGTAGAAACTGGAATGAATATTTCAGGATGCGGAAAGGATAAGTATGATGTCACTGCCTCAGTTATTACTGCTGGCTCTGGCATAGCAGGTGCCATTACTGATGTATTGGGGGTAGCTGGGGCTAGATTCTCTGCTGTAGCAAATACAGCAAATTTGATTAAGACAGTAATAAATACTGGAAATCTTTCTAAAATAAGCATGAGTGATATTTATACTATTTTAGGTGGAGTTGCTGGTGCATTAGTTGGTGTTGTTGGTACGCCCTTAGGTATGACAGCACTAACAGCAACGCTCTCTGTTGGTGGATTAGTATTAACAATAAATGATCTGCTTGGTAGTAAGAAGAGTGGAAATCAATCCGGTTCCTGTAACAAACGAAAATCCTCTCCCTCATTGGGAGATATTGTTCCGCCAAACTGCACGCCGGATACGTCGCCGGCTCAAGATATACCTTTAAGTTGCCCGTTAATTATTGATATGGACGGCAATGGTATTAAAACCATTTCACTCAATAAAAATGTGTTTTTCGATTTAGATAATAACTTATTTGCGGAAAATACCGGTTGGATAGATAAAGGTGATGCATTTTTAGTATGGGATCGGGATAACAACGGCATAATTGATTCCGGCAATGAATTATTCGGCAATCATACTTTGTTAGCAAACGGACAAAAAGCCGCGAACGGATTTACGGCGCTGGCAGAGTTAGATGCTAATAAAGACGGTTTATTCGATTCGAATGATGAAGCCTGGGCGAAATTGCAGTTATGGTTTGATCGCAATCAAAACGGTATTTCCGAAGAAGGTGAATTAATGAAGTTGTCGGAATCAGGCATAAAAGGCATTGATTTGACGTATCAAAACAGCAAGCAAACTGATGAAAACGGCAATGAACACCGTGAGCATTCTTCCGTAACTTGGAACGACGGCAGAACCACGGATATTACCGATGTGTGGTTTAAAACGGATAATGCCCGTTCCTATTATAAAGAACAGGTTGAAATTCCGGATGAAATTAAAGCTATGCCGAATATTATCGCTTTCGGAAATTTATTGGATTTGCACACGGCTATGACTAAAAGTCCGACATTAAAATATGTGATTCAGGAATATATTGATGCTTCGGCGGAGGATAAAAAAGAATTATTAAATCATTTGATTTATGAATGGGCGGAAACGGCAAATATTGATCCTAATAGTCGTGGTGGAGAAATTGATGCGCGAAAACTGGCAACATTAGAAAAACTCACTGGTCAAGATTTCAAACAGCGGGGTTCATCATCTAATCCAGTGAGAGATGCCGTGAGATTGCTCAATATTGAATTTGATAAGTTCGCCCGTTATGTGTCGGCACAATTAGATTCTAAAACGTTATATAAATCAGCGTTTGCCATTACGGGATTTATAATCAATTCGGAAAACGGTGAGTTAGAATTCGATTGGGAAAACCTTAATTCGACGATTACTCGGCTGACACAGGAAAATCGTCTGATTGAAGCAAAAAGAATTATTTCCATTGCACGGGATTTAGGTATTTATAACGAAGATTACTATACAGTAATAAATAAGAATTTGAGTACGTTAAGTGAGAATAATCCAATGATCACTTATTTGATTGATAATAGTTTTACTGAAATTTCTTTAATTCAAAATAATATCAATGGTGATTCAAAGAATAATTTATTGCTGGGTAATGATGATAATAATGTATTAAATGGCGATGATGGAAATGATATTTTATTTGGCGGTACTGGTAATGATCAACTCAACGGAGGGTTAGATGAGGATACCTATATTTTTAGTAAAGATCACGGACAGGATACGATCCGGGAAGGTGATATCACAACAAATCGAAATGACGAAGATGCAATCCGTTTCCTGGATATCGCATATGAAGATGTGAAATTACGCCGAATTGGAGATGATTTGCTATTGTTCGGATATCATAAGAACGATTCTGTAACGATTAAAAAGTTTTATGCTGAGAAAAAATATCGGATAGAAAATTTTCAATTTTCAAACCGCACTTTTACCTACCAACAATTATTAAATCAACAAGGTATAGAAATATTGGGTACTAAAAATAATGATGTTTTATCTGCCGGTACAGGGGATGATACCCTTATCGGCGGTGCCGGCAACGATAAGCTGGAGGGGGGATTTGGTGACGATACCTATGTTTTCAGCAAAGGGCATGGACAGGATATCGTGTATGAAGGTTGGGATTGGGGACATGACATCAATACCTTGGTATTCAAAGATGTAAATTACAGCGAAGTAAAATTCCGTCAGGTAGGCGATGATCTGATTCTCTATGGCTATCATGAAGATGATTCGGTAACCATAAACCGTTTTTATCAACATGTTCGTTATCAGTTTGATAGGTTGGTTTTTGCCGATCGTACCCTCACCCGTGATGAGCTGCGAACAGAAGGTATCACATTATTCGGTACCGAGGGCGATGATACCATTACCAGTCTGGGCGATAAGACAACCGTTGATGCCGGCGCGGGCGACGATACGATCAGAACGGGCAGCAGCGACGATACCCTTATCGGCGGTGCCGGCAACGATAAGCTGGAGGGGGGATTTGGTGACG
>JAWHQP010000012.1:0-59667 GCA_032586195.1 Pasteurellaceae bacterium LIM206
AACCGCAAATCCCCCGCCCGTCCGCGGAAAATTTAATCGTTCCGCCGCCTAAACCACTAAACCAGCAAAAACTCAATAAAACGGCACCGCACTTTTATCGGTTCCGGATTACACTTATTTCAATTTTTTAATCACTCTCGGTAAATCAGCAATAGAATCCAATACACAATCGGCAAATTGTTCCCCTTCGCAAGTAACGGTTTTACCGGTTCTCACCAGCACTTTGTATTTCACATTGGCAGTGGCGGCAGCTTGTAAGTCTTCCAGTTTATCACCCACCATCACAGATCGAGCAGGGTCTATACCTAATTCCTTAATGGCCTGCAGCAACATTCCCGCTTTCGGTTTACGGCAATCGCAATCCTGCCGATATTCCCCCTTGCCTTCAGGATGATGCGGACAATAATAAATGCCGTCCAGATCAACACCGCGATCCGCCAATGACCAATCCATCCATTCTGTCAGCTGCAAAAATTCATCTTCACTGAAATAGCCGCGGGCAATACCGGATTGATTAGTGACCAATACTAGTAAATACCCCATCTCTTTTAATGTTTTTAACGCTTCAATACTGCCTTCAATAAATTGAAACTGATCGATTTCATGTACATATCCGTGATCAATATTGAGCGTACCATCGCGATCTAAAAATACTGCTTTTTTCACCTGTTTTTCCCTAATTATGGTCAATTCAACGCGCTAATTATCTGCTTTATCCGTTGAGTTAGCAAATTATTACTAACTTATAGCTTAACGTTACATTATAAAAACCGCTTTAATAAATATTGACATGGCTGTCTAGCCGTCTAAAATAACTTGAAATCAAAAATCTATAACAAGTTAAAAGGCTTATATGATTACGCTAAAAAATATTAGCAAAATTTTTGACAGCGGCGGCAAAAAACTCACCGCGCTGGATAATGTCACGTTAGAAGTGCCTCGCGGCGGTATTTGCGGGGTAATCGGTGCTTCGGGCGCGGGCAAAAGCACCTTAATTCGCTGTGTCAATTTATTAGAACGGCCAACCTCGGGGTCGGTGATTATAGACGGCAAAGATCTCACCGAACTCACTGCCGCTCAGCTTATTGTCGAACGTCGCAATATCGGTATGATTTTCCAGCATTTTAATCTGCTCAGCTCACGTACCGTGTACGATAATGTTGCCTTGCCGTTAACGCTGGAAAAAAATTCCAGAGCGAAAACTCGAGAAAAAGTCACCGCACTTTTGCAGTTGGTAGGTCTAGAAGATAAAGCGGATACGTATCCGGCTAATCTGTCCGGCGGGCAAAAACAGCGGGTTGCCATCGCCCGTGCGTTGGCAAGCGATCCGAAGGTATTGCTCTGTGATGAAGCAACCAGCGCGCTGGATCCTGCCACAACGCAATCTATTCTAAAATTATTAAAAGAAATTAACCGTCGTTTGAATATTACTATTTTGCTGATTACGCACGAAATGGAAGTGGTAAAACGCATTTGCGATCAAGTGGCGGTGATCGATAAAGGTCGCTTGGTTGAACAGGGCTCGGTAAGTGAAATCTTTGCCAATCCGAAAACGGAACTGGCGCAGGAATTTATCCGTTCCACCCTGCAATTGTCTTTGCCGGAAGAATATTTGGCCGAATTAACCGGCACGCCAAAACACGCCAAGGCCTGGCCGATCATTCGTTTTGAGTTTACCGGTCGCTCGGTGGATGCGCCGTTGCTTTCTCAGGCGTCACGTAAATTCGATATCGGACTGAATATTTTAATGTCACAAATCGATTATGCCGGCGGCACCAAA
Source organism: Pasteurellaceae bacterium LIM206 (assembly GCA_032586195.1). Classification (GTDB taxonomy): domain Bacteria; phylum Pseudomonadota; class Gammaproteobacteria; order Enterobacterales; family Pasteurellaceae; genus JAWHQP01. The sequence goes on from JAWHQP010000012.1 coordinate 1,781, forward strand.
TTCGGCTTTACCATCGCTGAAGTGGAAGGTGATGAGGATGCCATTACGCAGGCAAAAGTGTATTTAATGGAAAATAACGTGCGTGTGGAGGTGCTTGGTTATGCAAAATGATTTTTGGTCGGATTTCACTAACCAGTTAACCCCGCAAATGTGGCAGCTGGTGGGTATCAACACGGCGGAAACGCTGTATATTTGTATTGTGGCAACGCTATTAGCGGTACTGGTAGGTTTGCCTTTTGGTGTGCTGACGTTTTTAACGCAAAACGGTCAGACGTTGGAAAACCTAAATTAAACAGGGTGTTAAATTTTATTATTAATGTAGGGCGTTCCATTCCTTTCATTATTCTGTTATTTGATTTAATGCCGGTAACCCGCTTCTTAGTGGGCACGACCTTAGGAACGACCGCTTCCATTGTCCCATTAAGTGTTGCGGCGATGCCTTTTTTCGCCCGTTTAACCGCTAATGCCTTGGGCGATATTCCGCCCGGCTTGACGGAAACCGCCAAGGCAATGGGGACGACGGTATGGCAACTGGTCTGTAAATTCTACCTGCCGGAAGCATTGCCTATGCTGATTAAAGCCATTACACTTACCTTTGTTACCCTGGTCGGCTACTCGGCTATGTCCGGCGCGGTAGGCGGTGGCGGTTTAGGCAATACCGCGATTTCTTTCGGTCTGCACCGAAACATGCCGTATATTTTATGGGTGGCAACCATTATTCTCGTTGTGATCGTTATGTTATGCGAACGCTATGGCAACAAGCTTGCCGATTATTTCGATCACCGTTAACTCACTCTAACTCAAAAAGGAGAGACAATGAACTTTAAAAAACTGATCACCATCACCGCATTCGCTTCCGTTTTCGCCTTGACGGCTTGTAAAGATGAAAAAAAAGACGACACTACAGCCGCCCCGGCGGTACCGGCAACGCAAACACTTAAAGTAGGTGTAATGGCCGGGCCCGAACACCAGGTAGCGGAAATGGCTGCCAAAGTGGCGAAAGAAAAATACGGTCTGAACGTGGAATTCGTTGAATTTAACGATTATGCTCTGCCGAACGAGGCCGTGAGCAAAGGCGATCTGGATGTCAACGCTATGCAACATAAGCCTTATTTAGAAGCGGACAGCAAAGGCAAAAACCTGACTAACCTTGTCGTGGTAGGTAACACTTTCGTTTATCCGTTAGCCGGTTATTCTAAAACCATTAAGAACATCAGCGAATTAAAAGACGGTGCGGTTGTGGCCGTGCCGAACGATCCAAGCAATCTTGCCCGTGCATTGATTTTGTTGGAAAAACAAGGCCTGATCAAGCTTAAAGATAACAAAAACCTGCTATCCACTTCCATGGATATCGTAGAAAATCCGAAACACCTGAAAATTAAAGAAGTGGATACCTCCGTTGCCGCACGCGCCTTGGATGACGTAGATTTAGCGGTGGTAAACAACACCTACGCGGGCCAGGTGGGCTTAACGACCTCTGACAACGGTGTGTTCGTGGAAGATAAAGATTCTCCGTACGTGAATATTATCGTTGCCCGTGAAGATAACAAAGACAGCGATGCAGTGAAAAACTTTGTAAAAGCCTACCAAACCGATGAAGTGTACCAAGAAGCGGTAAAACACTTTAAAGACGGCGTAGTGAAAGGCTGGTAATGCAAAAGTGCGGTGCTAAAAAACGCTTTTTTGAACGTTGGCTTTGCCGATGACAACATAGCAATCGCATACAACGGTTACGCATAAGAATCGGGGTCTATTCACCGCCTCTTGCTCAAACGACAAACAACACAAGGGCATAATGATTATGCCCTTTTCGTTACTTCCCGATACAGAAAGAACTAAAAATATTGCCGAGTAAATCATCGGAAGTAAATTGCCCCGTGATCTCGCCAAGATATTTCTGCGCCAAGCGTAATTCTTCCGCCAATAGTTCCCCCGCATGAAATTGAGTGAGTTGTACACGACCCGACTGCAAATGTTCGGCGGCATGCTGCAACGCCTCCAAATGACGACGGCGGGCGAGGAATCCGCCTTCGGTGCCGGACTGATACCCCATGGTTTGCTTCAAATGCTTCCGCAGCAAATCCACCCCCGCATGAGTCCGAGCAGAAAGCCGCACCACAGTAAAGCCGTTTTCCTGACTAAGACTTTCTCCTTCGCCGCTTAGATCCGTTTTATTGCGAACCAAGGTCACCGGCAAGTTCGGCGGCAATTTCTGCAAAAATTCACACCGCACTTTGTCTAAATCTTGACTGTCCGAATCAGTACTATCCAACATCAGCAGCACGCGATCCGCCTGTTCGATCTCAGCCCAGGCCCGATTAATACCGATTCGCTCCACTTCGTCCGTGGCATCACGTAAACCCGCGGTATCAATAATATGCAGCGGCATCCCATCAATATGGATATGCTCACGCAGCACGTCACGTGTGGTGCCGGCAATATCGGTGACAATAGCCGCCTCACGCCCGGCCAAGGCATTGAGCAAACTGGATTTTCCCGCATTCGGGCGGCCTGCGATCACTACCTTCATGCCTTCGCGTAAAATCGAACCCTGGCGGGCCTCGGCACGCACCTGATCAAGCTGATCGATAATTTCATTCAGTTTGTTTTCAATTTTGCCGTCGGCAAGAAAATCAATTTCCTCATCAGGAAAATCAATCGCGGCTTCCACATAGGTCCGCAAATAAATCACGTTATCCACCAGCGCATTGACCTTATTGGAAAACTCCCCCTGCAGCGATTTTAACGCGGAACGGGCGGCCTGTTCGGAACTGGCATCAATCAAGTCCGCAATGGCCTCCGCCTGGGCTAAATCCAATTTATCGTTCAAAAACGCCTGTTCGGAAAATTCACCCGGACGAGCCAGACGCAAGCCTTTCATCTGTAGAATACGTTTGAGCAGCAAGTCCAGCACCACTTGACCGCCATGCCCCTGCAATTCCAGTACATCTTCGCCGGTAAAGGAATTGGGCGCCCGGAAAAACAGAGCAATGCCCTGATCCAGCACACTGCCGTCAATGTCTTTGAAAGGCAAATAATGCGCCGTGCGCGGTTTGAGCCGTTTGCCGACCACCTGCTCCGCAACCTGTGCCGCTAACGGCCCCGACACCCGCAAAATGCCCACGCCGCCGCGACCGATAGGCGTTGCCTGAGCTACAATTGTTTCTTTCATCATCGTTATTCCGTTTTTAATTCACCGTTTGATAGTCAAAGTGCGGTGTTGTTTTTTCGAGTTTTTTACTTTTGCCGAATTGTGCCGATTATAACAAAAAAGGCATCATGACGATGCCTTTTTATCTGTTGCCGTTCTTGTTATTTTTTACGGGAATGCAGCCCTTTTTTCTCCAAAGAGCGATAAATAAGCTGTTGCTGTATAATGGTAATCACGTTAGATACCAGCCAATACAACACCAGACCCGCAGGGAACCAGAGGAAAAATACCATAAAGATAAGCGGCATAAAATTCATGATTTTTTGCTGCATCGGATCGGTTACCGGAGTCGGTGACATTTTCTGCAGCAGGAACATGGATGCGCCCATCAGAATCGGCAGAATATAGTAAGGGTCCTGCGCGGATAAGTCCTGAATCCAGCCAAAAAACGGCGCATGACGCAGTTCCACCGCTTCCATAAAGGTCCAGTATAGGGCGATGAAAATCGGCATTTGAATTAACAGAGGTAAACAGCCGCCGAGCGGGTTCACTTTCTCTTCTTTATACAATTTCATCATTTCTTGGCTCATACGCTGACGATCGTCGCCAAAACGCTCACGCATTTCCTGCATTTTCGGCTGAAGCATGCGCATTTTTGCCATTGAGGTATATTGAGCTTTGGTAAGCGGATACAGAATCGCTTTCACCACGATAGTAACGCCGATAATGGCAAGCCCCCAGTTATGCACAAGACTTTGGATCAGCGTTAACAGCCAGAATAACGGTTTAGCGATAAACCACGCCCAGCCGTAATCCACGGTAAGATCCAGATGATTCGCCACTGCCCCCATTTCATTCTGTAATTTAGGGCCGGTCCAGATTGAGCTGGTAATAATTTGCGTCGCTCCGGCCGGAATAGTCGCCAGCGGACCGCGATAACCGATAAAGCCGAAACCGTTGCTCGTCGAACTGTAAAGCTGGTTTTCCGCGTCTTGGTTCGGAATCCAGGCAGAGACGAAATAATGTTGCAGAATCGCGACCCATCCGGCTTTAGTATCCACCGAAAGGTTGTTCGCTTTCATATCGTCAAAGCTATATTTTTTATAATTGGTTTCGCCGGATGAATAAGCCCCGCCGGTATAAGTCGGCATTGCAATATGACCGGAACTGTCCACCAGAGTGTGTTTTAATTGTGCGTAAGGTTGAACTTCAATCGTTGCATCGCTATGGTTAATGATTTCATAATTCACCGCCACATCATAGGAATTCGGTTTTAATATAAAAATCTTACGATAAGTCACACCGTCTTTTTCAAACACCAACGGCACGGTTAATTCCGCTTGTCCCTCGGCAAGTTTGAATTGATCGTTTTCCCCCTCAACCTGATAACCGGCGCGGCCGGCCACGGTATCAATACCGTTTTTGCCAATTAAACCGCTTTGGGCAATATAAGTTTCCGCGGGTTGACGCTGCAATAATTTGAAACGCGCCGTTGAATCTAATTCCGCCGCATAATTTAATAAATCCGACTCGACAATATCGCCGCCCAAGGTATCAATCTTCAAGCGTAATACATTGTTTTCTAAGGTAATAATACGACCTTGTGAGACATTATCCACCGTCGCGGCAGAGCCGGACGAACTGACCGGCGTATCAGAAGAGGATTGGGTAACGACTTGTTCCGCGGCAACAGGTTTTGGTGTGTGATAATCCACTTGCCATTGCTGGTAAACAAGAAAAGAAATAAAGAGTAGTGCAAGGACTAATAGGCTGCGTCTGGAATCCATTATTTTTTCTCTGGGTTGTGATTTATTTTTGGCGGAACGGGATCGAAACCGCCTTTATTCAAAGGGTGACATTTTAATATACGTTTGACCGTTAGCCAACTACCTTTTAACGCTCCATGTGTTTTTAACGCTTCAATGCCATAACACGAACAGGTAGGCACAAAGCGGCACCGCGGTCCAATCAACGGACTAATCACCAACTGATAGCCTCGAATCAGTTTAATCAGGATTTTTTCGCCAAGCGAATGTGTCTGTGCCATAGTTTATTCAAAGTTTCGTTAAAACAGCGATTATCCAGCTTGCCAATGCCTTGTTTCACCACAATCACAAAATCATAATGAGGCAAATCATGCTGTAACAAACGAAAACTTTCACGGCACAAACGCTTAATACGATTGCGATCATGAGCACGTTTCAGATGTTTTTTAGCAACGGTAAGACCCAAACGGGGGTGATCAAGAGAATTCTGGCGGGCGAGAATGGTAACTTCAGGCGTGCTGGCACGGAACGGCTGTTGGAAGACGTATTTAAATTGTTCGGGAGTTAACAGACGTAACTCCCTGGAAAAGTTTAACTTAACCACATCAGTTTATCAGGGGGTTAAGCGGATAAACTTTTACGACCTTTAGCACGACGACGAGCTAAAACCTGGCGGCCGTTTTTAGTTGCCATACGGGCACGGAAACCGTGAGTACGGCTGCGTTTCAATACAGATGGTTGAAATGTACGTTTCATAACTCTAATCTACCTAAATCAAAATTACTGTTTATGGATCGCTTTATTCGCTAAAGCGAACAAAACATAAATTACTTGAAAACAAGGTTCAAAAAAATAAGGAACAGGATTTTACTCATAAATTCCGCATTCGTCAAATGAGAATCGGGGAAATCCGCCAACTATTTAAGGGGTTATGCAGGTTTTCTTAAAATTTTCAACAGCGAACCGTTGCTCTCGGCATAAAAGCGCTACGAATTATACGTTTTTTGCTTAAAATCTCAAGTTGCCTTTTTCACTTTTTTGATCCTTTTTCTAAAGATCTTTGGGCAACTTTATTGTAGAATGTGGCATTTATGATCGTTGTCTATGCTCACAAGGGCGTAGCTTTTATATGCATTACTGAAACTATAAATACCACATGGAACGCGACTTTTCTTCACTTTGGCAGAATTGCCTGTTACAGCTACAGGATCAAATATCCTCAACGGATTTCAGTACCTGGCTGCGCCCGCTGCAAGCGGATACCACGCAGCCGAACTGTATTGTGCTATATGCCTCCAATATGTTTGTGAAAAGCTGGGTGGAAAACAATTATCTCGGTCAAATCAGCAAGATTGCTCAGGAACTGAGTCATAACCCCGAATTAGTGATTAAAGTGCAGGAAGGCACAAAACCCGTGGTATCACGTCAAATGCCGCCCGCGGCTGACAACACAACGGCAATTGCGGTGTCATATCAGGCAGATTCCGAATCGGCCGTACAGTTTCGTTCCAATTTAAACCCTCATCATCTGTTTAATAACTTCGTAGAGGGGAAATCTAATCAGCTGGCCCGCGCGGTGGGGCAAAAGGTAGCCAAAAAACCGGGGGACAAATCCGCCAATCCGCTGTTTTTATACGGCGGTACCGGTTTAGGCAAAACCCATTTGCTGCATGCCGTGGGTAACGGCATCTTGGACGATAAACCAAGCGCCCGCGTGGTTTATATTCACGCCGAGAGATTTGTACAGGAATATGTCAAAGCCCTTAAGGCGGAACGCATTGAAAACTTTAAAAAATTTTACCGTTCTCTGGATGCGTTATTGATTGATGATATTCAATTTTTCGCGGGCAAAGACGGTACGCAAGAAGAATTTTTCAACACGTTCAATTCGTTATTTGAAGGTGAAAAACAAATTATTCTCACCTCGGATCGCTATCCGCGTGAAATTGAAAAAATTGACGATCGATTAAAATCACGCTTCAGCTGGGGGTTAAGTATCGCCATCGAGCCGCCAGAACTGGAAACCCGCGTGGCGATCCTGATGAAAAAAGCCGAAGAAAAACAGATTCATCTGCCCGAAGAAGTGGCATTTTTTATCGGACAGAAATTACGTACCAACGTACGCGAGCTGGAAGGCGCATTAAACCGCGTTCATGCCAACGCAGAATTTACCGGCAAGGCAATTACCATTGATTTTGTACGTGAAACCTTAAAAGACATGCTTGCCTTGCAGGATAAATTAGTCACCGTGGATAATATTCAGAAAGTTGTGGCGGAATACTACCGTATTAAGGTGTCGGATTTAAAATCCAAGGATCGTTCACGTTCCATCGCGCGCCCCCGCCAGCTGGCGATGGCGTTATCCAAGGAACTGACCAACCGCAGCCTGCCCGAAATCGGTAAAGGGTTCGGCGATCGCGATCATACCACGGTACTTCACGCCTGCCGCACCATTGCAAAATTGCGTGAAGAAGATAACAACATTCAGGAAGATTGGTCGAATCTCATTCGTACATTATCCGCATAAACAAGAGGATCACTATGCAGTTTATCGTTTCAAGAGAGCAGCTTTTAAAACCATTACAGCAAGTATGCGGCGTATTAAGCAGTCGCCCCAATATTCCCGTGCTCAATAATGTATTACTTCAAATCAATGATGATCGCTTAACCCTCACCGGCACCGATCTGGAAGTGGAACTCTCCACTCAGGCCCGGTTGCTGGCGGGCGGTAAAGGCACTTTCACCATTCCGGCGAAAAAATTTCTAGATATTTGCCGCAGCTTTGCCGATGACGCCGAAATCAGCGTTACCTTCGAAGAAGACCGAGCCATTGTCCGCTCCGGTCGTACCAAATTTAATCTCGCCACGTTGCCGGCGGAAGAATACCCGAATTTAGCCGATTGGCAGTCGGAAGTGGATTTTCCGCTGGAACAGGCCACCTTACGCCGCCTGATCGAAGCCACCCAGTTTTCCATGGCGAACCAGGACGCCCGCTATTTCTTAAACGGCATGAAATTTGAAACGGAAGGCAATCTGCTGCGCACCGTCGCCACCGACGGACATCGTCTTGCGGTGTGTACTATCGCCTTAGAGCAGGATTTGCAGAACCACGCGGTTATCGTACCGCGCAAGGGAGTACTGGAATTGGTACGGCTGTTGGACAGCAACAATGATATGCCCGCCCGCCTGCAAATCGGTACCAACAACATTCGCGTGCAATTAGGCAGTGTGGAATTCACTTCCAAACTGATTGACGGACGCTTCCCAGACTATCGCCGCGTGCTGCCGCGCAATGCGGATCGCATTTTAGAAGCGGATTGGGACGTACTGAAACAAGCCTTTGTGCGCGCCGCGATTCTTTCCAGCGAACGGTTCCGCAGTGTGCGCTTACAACTGGCGCAGAACCAGATGACCATCACCGCCACCAATCCGGAACAGGAAGAAGCGGAAGAAATCATCGATGTTTCTTACACGGGCGAAGAAATGGAAGTCGGCTTTAACGTCAGCTATGTGCTGGACGTACTCAACGCCTTGAAATGCAGCCGAGTCCGCATGCGGCTGACCGATGCCTCTTCCAGCTGTTTAATCGAAGATTGTGCCGATGCCAGCGCGGAATATGTGATTATGCCGATGCGCTTATAACAGGTTCAAAACTCGCGAAATCAGCACCGCACTTTGCACGGTCCGTTAAACAAAAATGGCAATCTCCCGTTTAATCATTGAGAATTTCCGCAATCTCGCCGCCGTGGATCTTGAATTTGACCACGGCTTTAACTTTTTGGTAGGCAACAACGGCAGCGGTAAAACCAGCCTGCTGGAAAGCATTTTCTACCTCGGTCACGGACGTTCCTTTAAAAGTGCCGTCACCACTCGTATTATCAGCTATGATCAGCCGCAGTTCACCCTGCACGGGCGTATTCAAGAACAGCAGCATGAATGGTCGGTAGGCTTACAAAAGCAACGTAAAGAAGGTAACACCATCGTCAGAATCAACGGCGAGGACGGCAATAAAATCGCCGATCTCGCCCATTTACTGCCGATGCAAATCATCACCCCCGAGGGCTTAACCCTGTTAAACGGCGGGCCGAGCTACCGGCGGGCCTTTCTGGATTGGGGTCTGTTTCATCACCAAACCGGTTTTCACGCCGCCTGGTCGAGCCTCAACCGCCTGCTCAAGCAACGCAACGCCGCCCTTAATCAGACCTATGATTATGCCATGCTGAAAGCCTGGGATATTGAGCTGGCAAAGCTTGCCCATCAGGTCACGGCCTGGCGCACGGAATACGCGGAGGCGCTGCGCCCCGCCATTGAAAAAACCTGCCGGCTGTTTCTGCCCGAACTGGATATTCACGTCAGTTTTCATCAGGGCTGGGAAAAGGATAGTGATTACGCTCGGCTGTTAATGGATAATTTTGATCGCGATCGCGCTATCGGCTACACGGTTTCAGGCCCGCAAAAAGCTGATTTTCGCTTTAAAACCAACGGATTGCCCGTAGAAGACGTACTTTCGCGCGGACAGCTTAAGCTGCTGATGTGTGCCTTGCGGCTGGCTCAGGGTGAACATTTGACGGCACAAAAAAACCGTCACTGTATTTTTTTAATCGACGATTTCGCCTCAGAACTGGACGAAACCAAACGAGTGTTGTTGGCGGAACGCTTACGTCACAGCGATTCACAGGTATTCATCACGGCAATTAGCGCAGATCAACTGAAACCCATGCAGCCCGAACGGCACCGCACTTTCAAAGTGGAAAATGGAAAGATTGAAAGGATGTAAAGTGCGGTGTTAAAAATCCGATTTTTGCACTTTGCCGAAGAACGCTGCCGCCGACGATAGCGGAACACAAATGTCTCTGCGTATAAAAACTCCGTTTTTCAACACCGCACTTTGCCGCTAAAACTCACCCGCCTTAAACCGATGCACAATTTGATTGGATGATCCTCTCCATACTAAAGACGGATCCGCCAGCTCCTTGATGAACTTACCATCGATTAACACGTTGATATAAGGCAGCATTTGCCGTTGGTAATCGTTCAACTCCTCTAATTTATACCCCGTCCAGCACCAGATATCCTTATCGGGACATTCCCGTTTAATGCGCTGCACCAGCGGTAACAGGCATTCCACATTGCGCGGGTGCAGGGGATCGCCGCCGGAAAGCGTCAGCCCCTGGCGTTTAATGCGGGTGTCCTTCAAGTCCCTGATAATTTGTTCTTCCATCGCCTGATCGAACAAACGCCCGGCAGAAAATGACCAGCTTTTCTGGTTATAGCAGCCCTTACAGGCATGCTCACAGCCGCTGACAAACAGCGTGCAACGAGTCCCTTCACCGTTGACGATATCGACCGGGTAATATTGTAAATAGTGCATTATTGATTTTACAAAGATACGGAATATAACAACCTCATATCCCTCCTGCGGCCTCAAGTGCAACAATATTTTCAGCAAAGCAGCCCGAAACGAGAGTAAAGGCTGCTTTTGGTAAAGAAAATTTTGTCTAAGCGGGATGAATGCCACAGCAGGGTTGCTTTCTTTCGGCAACACAAAGAAAGCAACGGTACAATTACATATGTTTAACCCGGCGTTTAACTTCTTCCTGTTTACCGGCGTTGAACGGTCTTGCATCCGGGCTGCCGAGATAACCGCAGACACGGCGGGTGACAGAAACGGTTTCACTGTTGTGATTGCCGCATTTCGGGCAGGTGAAGCCCTTGCTGGTACATTCAAATTCACCCGTATAGCCGCATTCGTAGCATTCGTCAATCGGCGTGTTGGTGCCGTAATAAGGCACGCGATCGTAGCTGTAATCCCACACGTCTTCCAAAGCTCTGAGATTGTGCTGAATGTTCGGATATTCGCCGTAGCAGATAAAACCGCCGCTCGCCAGTGGCGGATAAGGCATTTCAAAGTCAAGTTTATCGTATGGATTCACCTTTTTCTCCACATCCAAGTGATAGCTATTGGTGTAATATCCTTTATCGGTCACGCCGTCAATCACACCGAATTCCTTGGTGTCCAGACGACAGAACCGATCGCACAGATTTTCGCTCGGAGTGGAATACAAACTGAAGGCATAACCCGTTTCCCGCTGCCATGCTTTGGTGGCGTCACTCAAGTGAGCCACGATATCAACGCCTTTCTGACGTAGCATTTCATCATCATAAATATGGTGATTTGAATACAGTGCGTTGATGGTTTCATGAATACCGATATAGCCGAGAGAAATAGAAGCTCGTCCGTTTTTGAAGATTTGTGCGACATTATCATCCGCCTGCAAACGCACACCGCACGCCCCTTCCATGTACAGAATCGGCGCAACCCGTGCTTTGGTGTGTTCTAAACGGGCCACACGGGTCATCAAAGCTTTTTTGGCAATGGCTAAACGCTGGTCAAGAATTTGATAGAAACGTTCCTCGTCGCCCTTCGCTTCAATGGCAATACGTGGCAGGTTAATGCTCACTACGCCCAGATTATTACGTCCGTCATGCTGTAATTCTCCGTTTTCTTCATAGCGGCCGAGGAAGCTGCGGCAGCCCATAGGTGCTTTGAAGGAACCCGTCACTTTCACCACTTGATCATAATTAAGAATATCAGGATACATACGTTTAGAAGCGCATTCCAACGCTAATTGTTTTATGTCGTAATTCGGGTCATTCGCCGCTTGATTTACGCCTTTTTTAATGGTGAACACCAATTTCGGGAACACCGGTGTTTTATGATTCTTACCCAAGCCACGGATGCGGTTCTGCAAAATGGATTTCTGGATCAATCGTTCCTGCCAGCTGGTACCAAGCCCGAAACCAAGGGTCACGAACGGCGTTTGTCCATTTGAGGTATGCAGCGTATTCACTTCATATTCCAGCGACTGAAACGCGTCAAAACATTCTTTTTCGATCAACGCCCGAGCATATGCTTCCGCCTGCGGAACCTGCCACTGCTGCGCGTTCTTCAGATGTTTTTCATAGCTGAGCTGTACATAAGGAGCAAGCACTTCATCAATGCGGTTGATGGTGGTTCCGCCATAAATATGGCTCGCCACCTGAGCGATAATCTGGGCGGTGACCGCGGTCGCGGTCCCAATTGATTTCGGCGGTTCGATTTCCGCGTTGCCCATTTTAAAGCCGCGGGTAAGCATGCCTTTTAAATCTACCAGCATACAGTTAAACATTGGGAAAAACGGCGCGTAATCCAAATCGTGATAGTGAATTTCACCCCGCTCATGAGCACTCACCACATCACGCGGCAAAATATGAGATTTGGCATAGTGTTTCGCCACGATACCCGCCAGTAAATCCCGTTGGGTCGGAATCACTTTAGCGTCTTTGTTGGCGTTTTCGTTTAAGATTTCAACATTGCTTTGTTCGATTAAACCTTCGATATCCTTGGTTAACTGGCTGCGTTTTTCCCGCGCCAAATCACGATCATGACGATATTCAATATAGGCGCGCGCCACCTGCGGATACTCGCTGGACATTAATTTATCTTCCACAATCTGCTGAATGCGGCTGATATCAATTTCTTTCTGAGTGGTCTGAAATATGGTATCGGATACCTGCTGCCCCATTTTATGACAATAACGCTCATCATCAATACCCACGGCTTTCGCCGCTTTTCTTATAGCATTAATAATACGCTGAATCTCAAAAGAGGCTCGCGAACCGTCACGTTTGATAATGAAAAATGTACTCATGGGGATATTCCTTATACTGTGGTAAATAGAAATAAAAAAACACTATATATAGGTTTTTTAATAGAATGCGACCACTATATATAGTTTTTTATTAAATTACAAATACTATACATATTGGTTGAACCAGCTAAAAAATGATTAGTTATTGTTTTCAAAGGGAATTAAAAATTCAGGGGGATTTAGAAAAATTTTTTTATTCTCTTTTTGTGATTTAGATCACGAAAAAGTCAAAATGCACTTGCATACTTAGCATTTAATCGGGGGAACGAAAAAGCGCGGTGCTGATTTTTCGAGTTTTGCAGATCAAAAACCGGAAAATCAGCACCGCACTTTATTGCAAACATGCCATTGCAAGCGGTTAATCCGGCAGCTTGCGTATGCGGATATTGATCATCTCCACCAACACCGAAAACGCCATAGCGAAATAAACGTAGCCTTTCGGAATGTGGAAATCAAGCCCTTCCGCAATCAGTGTGACGCCAATCATAATCAGAAAGGCCAATGCAAGAATCTTGAGCGTCGGATTAGCGTCAATGAAGTCGCCAATCGCCTTAGAGGCCAGCATCATAATCCCCACCGCAATCACAATGGCAATGATCATCACTTCAATATGATTCGCCATCCCGACCGCGGTAATCACGGAATCCAGCGAGAATACGATATCCAGCAGCGCGATTTCGATTAACGTCGTGCAATAACCCGCCTTTTTCTTCCGGATTCGTCCGTCCGCCGCCTCATGCGGCGTCATTTCACTATGGATTTCATGTGTGCTTTTCATCAACAGAAACAGGCCGCCGATCAGCAAAATCAAATCCCGTCCCGAAATTTCCTGCTCAAATGCGCTAAACAGCGGCGTCGTGAGCTGCATAATCCATGCCAGCGAAAGCAGTAACAGGATACGCGTGCCCATGGCAAGGGTTAAACCTAAAATGCGGGCCGATTGGCGTTGGCTTTCCGGCAAGCGTCCCACTAAGATGCTAATAAAAATAATATTATCGATCCCCAGCACAATTTCCAGTGCGGTCAGGGTCAATAACGCCACCCAGGCTTCCGGGCTGAACATCCACTCAAACATAACAAACCTAATAAAATAATAATAAAAGAAACGGAATCATATAACGCCGCCGAATAAAAGCAATCGGAAATTAACGACGCTGCAGAAAGTTCTGCAGAATTTCGGCGGTAAACTCTTTGCGCAGATAAAACCCCAACGGCAAGGTATCAATAATTTCGCCATTGCTGCCGATGCCTTTGGTTTTGGCCCGGCTGTTGGCGCCTTTCGGGCGTAATTGCAACACCTCGCCGATTTTAGCGGTAATCTGATGTACCTTGCCCAGTACAATGTAATCCATCAGTTCTTCCCAATCCCGCCGCAATCTGCTTTCCTGCTCCGCGTTCGGCTGCCATAGAATCGGACTACCGATATAACGCTGTGCCAGCGGAATATGACGTTCGCCCTGAATCGGTATCCACAGTACCTTGGAAAGCTTATAGCGAAGATGAGACGTCTGCCAGTTTACTCCCGAGGTTTGAATCAGCGGAGCGAGACTAACGAAAGTGGTTTCCAGCGGATAGCCCCGCGCGTTAATCGGAATGGTTTTCAGCTCAATGCCGAGATGGGCAAAGTCCCGTTCGGGCTTGCTGCCCGCGTTGGCGCCGAGAGCGGTTTCAATCAGCATACCGACCCAGCCCTTATCCCGTTTTAAATCCGGCGGCACGGGGATATCCAACTCGCCGGCCACCTCGGCAAAGGTTAACCCTGCGATGGCATTGGCTCGCGCCAGTAATTCCTGCTCGGATTGGGGCAATGATATGTGCATAATACTAAAGTGCGGTGTCAAAAACGGGAATTTTTTAACTTCTGTATTTCTTCAATAATTTCTGTTTAACGTGTTCCACGCCTTTATCCACATAATCAATTTTTTCCAGCCGCAATAAATAGCGTTTCGCCGTCAGGCCGCCGCCAAAGCCGGTGAGCTGCTTTTGTTTGCCCAGAATGCGGTGGCACGGAATAATAATACTGATAGGATTGCTGCCCACGGCGCCCCCCACCGCGCGTACCGCTTTAGGATTATCCACTGCCGCGGCCAAAGCTCCGTAACTGGAGGTTTGCCCGAAAGCGATCCGGCGCAGCGCCCGCCAAATGCTTTGCTGGAATGCGGTTCCCTGCGGATTGAGCGGAATATCGGCGAAACTTTCCGGTTCGCCCTGAAAATAGCGGTCCAACGCCGCCGCGACACGGGCGAACAACGGCAAATGCGCATTTAAGATCCACTTAGGATTCGGTTCGAGCTGTTCTTCTTCAAAATCTAAATTGGTGAGCTGATCGTTTTGTGCAATCATCAACAAACGTCCCACGGGGGATTGATAATATTGATAATAAATGTCCGCCATAACTGCCTCCAATAAAAAAGCGTATTCCGATTCATGTTTGAAATACGCTTTATATTATATCTTTTTTCGTTAATTAGAAACGGTAGTTCAGGTTAATACCGTAGAGGTTAATCTGCGAACGGGAGGTGAAATTACCGTTAACCGTTGCGAGCGAGCCTACCGATTCGGATTCGGTAAAGGTTTTCGTTTTGCCTTTCACATAAGCATAGGCGAAATCAACAGAGAAATCCGGGGTGAACTTATAGGTTGCGCCTAAGCTGTACCACATGCGATCCGTATCGGGAATGGAAATGGTGGTATAGTCATGAGCGGCGCTTTCATCATAAGCGATACCCGCGCGCAGAGTCAGTTTATCGCTCCAATCATAGCTTGCGCCGATGGCATAACGGGAAGTATCCTTAAAATTCTCGGTTTTATTAAAGGCTTCCCCGCCGTTATACATAAAAGCCTGCAAACGGCTGACACGGCTCCATTTGGTATATTTATAACTGTAATGCAGCGCGAATTTTTCGCTTAACCGATGATAGCCGGAAAATTCCACATAATCGGGCAAGGTCAAATCCACATAGCCCGCACCGTTTTTGGCAAAGCTTTGTATCATAGGATTAGAGCTATTGGCCAAATCACTTGACACACTGCCGTCAAAACTAATCTTTATTTTAGAATGGTAGGCTAAACCGAAACGGTGATTTTCATTGACTTCATACAGAACACCCGCGTTCCAGCCGAAGCCCCAATCGTCACCGCTCAAATCCGTCAAATAATTATCGGCTTTTAAACCGATCAAACTACCGAGCGCGCCGGCACGGCGGGATAAAGCGGCGTCGGCATAAACCGCATTAAAACCCAAGCCGAACGACCAATGTTGATTGAAACGGTAAGAACCGCTTACATTCATATTAATGGCGGTCAAATCCGTCGTGCCGCCCATTAGGCCCGCACTGTAATTATCATCATATTCGGTCGCCAAACCGTAGTTCACATTGACACCGCCGCCGATGGCAAATTTATCGTTAATCGGATAAATTACATAAGCGTTCGGGATGAACTTACTGGCAATCGCGTCGGAATAATCGGCGTTTACCGTATTGCTGCGACCATACGCGGGTATGGAATAAGTATAAGAACCTTGCAGATTCACACCCGGATTAATGTACACGCCGCCCGCGGAAACCTCCGGACGTTTAAATAACGACATCAACGCCGGGTTAGTCGCTACCGCGGAGGCGTTATCACCTATCGCGGCTTCCCCCGCATAGGCACGCCCTAAACCGGAAGTGGAAATTTCCGCCAGCTGGAACGCCGCAGCGGAGGCCTGATTAGCTACAATTAGTAGACTTGAAGTGAATAAAATCTTGCTGAAAGCAGGTTTCATCGTTTCCCCTTGAAAAAATAGTAGTTAATAAAATGTAAAACGACGCACGGATTTTAAAGAGGCAACCGGCGAAGTGCAAATCTATTTATAGAGAGAAAATACTGATCCGATCAGTATTGCGGGCATTTTTACCAAAACGATTTTTGTAAGCCGAACAATCAGTTAAGGCCCCAAATAACACTTACCAATCGCCATTGGTATCAACATTCAAAAAACCAGCTTTTATAACACCGCACTTTTGGTCACGCGGCGGCTGCTTTTACTGCGCTCACCGGAGTATTACATATCAGCGCACCGATAAAATGCCTCTTACGAGGCATTTTGGTTAGAACTGATAGCGTAATCCGGCTTTAATCAAATTATCGTGACTACCGTATTGGCTACGCTGATGATTGAATTTCGCCTCAAGGCTTAACGCATTCGTGAGATTAACACCTACACCCGCTTCGGCATTAAAGGCATTGCCCAATCCGCCTTGTTTAAAGCTTTCGCCGCCTACTTTAACGGCACGTTCTTTATGCTGATTGAAGGTGTAACCCAACCCCGTGTAAAACCCTAATTTTTCTGCCTGATAGCGGAGCCGTGCGCCTATGTCGGCGTACACATTATTGAATTTGTCGTAGTGAATTCGCGCTTGCTCGGCATTGACATCGTCAATCGTAATGTGTTGATAGCCCAGTTCCGCTTTCGGCATCAAGGCGAATTGTTCGTTAAAGCGGATTTGATAACCCAGTTCAAAAGCGACATAGGCGGTTTTCGCTTTAATTTGCGCACCGTTTTCCACTTCGCCTTTATGCCGTTGATAACCACTTAACAATGTCCATTGCCATTGATCAAGCTGTTTGCCGAAGCCTAAATCCAGCCCGTAAGCACGGTATTTGGTTTTGCTGTCACCGTCGGCGGATTTTGGTGTGAGCTTATAATCCGTACGGTTTAAGGCGGCGTATAAATTGCCGTATTGCGTGCCGGCAACACGTCCGCCGAGCATGACGCCCTGATAATTGATTTTGCTGTCATAACCAAAATCAGCAAAGCCGAGATTACTTTCATATTGATAGGAACCGTTCAAATAATGTACAAACAAATCGCGTTTTTCGTGATTGAGTTCGTGAGTAAAAGCGCGGTGGATTTTTTGCGAAATTGCCGCCACACCGGTGCCGGCGGAAAGATAAGAGGCGAAAACCGGCTGCACTTTTGCCCGCACTTCGCTCGGGTTAACCTGTTCGTTTGCCGCCAAATCCGTTCCGTCCGCCTTAATTAAGCGATTGGTAAGATAGAAACGGTGTACGGCCCGGCGGCTGTCGTCATCCGCTTGTGTCAGTGTGTAAAAATACAGGCCTTGCGTGATGTCGCCGTCTTTGAGATAAACGGTTCTTCCGTTAAGGCTGCCGTACACATTCAGCACATTTGCGCCGGTTGCGCCGTATTTTCCGCTGCGATTAAGCGGCAAGGTTTTAGCTAGGTTCACGTTCAGCGCAATGTCTTTTGCACCGTTTAAGCCTTGCAATACGTTTAACACCGGCGTTTGATTTTCCGTAATATTAATATCTAAATAACCGCTTGACTGTGCGGTCGCACCCAAACGGTGAATGTTCTGCACGTTGTTGTAAGCCAGCACACCACTGTTGTTTAAGGTCACATCGGTGAAAGCCAGATTACCGTCATCGCCGTCTTGCTGTGCTAACAGCATTGTGCCTTCGCTTAACAACAAACCGCCTTCGCTCATCCCCGTGCCTTGTTTGATCGCCGTGCCGTCACCGATTTTTTCAAGTGTCACATTGCCGTTATAAGTGACTGAAAGCGGCCGGCTTTCTCGTTGATCCGCAAAAATTTTGCCGGCTTTATAAAACAATTCTTGCATGTTGATCGGTTGATAGACGATCGTGGTATATTGGGTGGTATTTTCATAGGCAAGCCCAATCGTTCCGTCGCTAAGTTCCGCAAGAGAACTATATACATAACCGTTCGGCCGACCGTCGGCAAACCCGCTGCTTTCAATGGCTTTCATCATATTTTCCGACCAGCTAATCGAGCCGTCGGACTGCACTTCACCGAGATAAATTCTGCCGTTGCGTCGATATTGGTCGCCACCTGCCGCACTTTCGGAAGGGCCTGAGAAAATCAGATATTCTTTGCCATTAATTTTTTTGGAATATTTAATCACCGAAATTTGTGAATAAGGATGATTAAGCGCTTCAACCTTTTCAAGCGTAGGCAGCCAGGTATAACCGCCGTCTTTGCTGGTGGCGATTATCACTTTGCCGCTTTTGTTACGCATAAAGAATTTGATGTCGCCGTTATCCAGTTCCACTAATTGAGATTCGGTCAGTTCCATATTTGTTTTTCTACCATTTATCCATAAATCCGCCGCCATGGTGCGTGAATTTAAGCCTTGCGCAGCCAATTCTTGACGTGTGTCATTCGGGCTCTGTCCCAATTCCCATGTTTCACCGCCGTCGCGGCTGATAATTAACGCCGATGATTGCGCCCCTTGCTGATTGGTGTAATAAATCGGCAGCAACAGATTACCCCCTTTGGTTTGAAGGCCCACGCCCGGCCCCGTACCGAAAAAACGCATCCAATCTTTTTTCACTTGGTGTGAAATATTACGCGGACTTGTCCATGTCTTGCCTTCATCGCCGGAAGACGTAAGCCATAAATAAGCGGTTTGATTAACGGTGAACAGCGCATTCTTGTTGGTGTCACGCAGGTGTAAATAAATATTGCCCCGTTTTTCATCCCCCCGATAAATGTCGCCTAAGTTATGAAAAGCCTGCTCCGCACTGCCCTCTACAATGACGCGATAATCCGTTGCCCGGTTATTTTCATCATACACCGCGCCGTTTTCACGCAGTGTCCAGACCTTGCCGTCCGGGCGATTGAGTTTCTGATAATATGTACCGTTAATATTCACATAACCGGTGCCGTCGCCGGCGGCGTTATTAGTGCTGAAAAAACCTGCGGATTCAGGGAACATGTCCACCGCAAGGAAAATTTTATTATTGATTTTATCCTGCACCATCAGCGCATCAATCAGAAAGGCGGAATTATGATAGGGACTGTCAGGATTATTGCGATCACCCCAGGGATTCGTGCCGTTCGGCATAATCGGCGAGATGCCTTGATTGTGGGTGGCGAGATCTAAAATAGTGCGTGTTGTCTGCCATGTTTTGCCGTTATCTTTGCTGATACGCAATGCCGTTTCAATATCACCCCAGTCGCCGCGATGCTGACGGCGTTTGTCCACCGCCAAAATCAACGTGCCGTTTTGTGTGTTCAGCAAGGACGGAATCCGCCAAACGGGAACGTTTTCATCGTCTCCTTGATCAAATAACACCATTGAAGGCCTCGCCTGCGCACCAAGTGCGGCTTGATGTTGCGAAAAATCATTCGCCATTAACGGCACACCGGCAAACATACCTGTTATCAAAAGTGAAATAGTTGTTTTTTTCATCTTCGTCTCTCCATTTACTTTATGAATTAAAAATTCAATTATTTTCCATAAAATGAAAGTTTAATTCATAAACAAAGATAAAATCCGTGAACCGGATCACAAATTTAAAAAAAACAAAAACCGGTCGTACCGGTACCGACAATTCAATAACATGGTTCGTTTCGACAACAGCATAAACAAAAACTCAAAAAAACAGCACCGCACTTTGCCTCGACAAACACGGCAAAGTGCGGTGCTGAAATTTGGAGTTTTTCAACTATTTCTTCTTCGCGTATTTCAACGAGTCAATGGCAACCGCCAGAATAATAATCGAACCTTTGATGATGTACTGCCAATACGGGTTTACGCCGATGTAGGTTAAGCCGTAGTTGATAACGGTAAAAATGAGTACGCCCGTTACCACGCCGATAATGGTACCTACGCCGCCGGCGAAGGAAACACCGCCCACCACGCAGGCTGCGATGGCGTCCATTTCATACATAAAACCGAGGTTGTTGGTGGCGGAACCGATACGGCCGGCTTCCAGCAAGCCGCCGAAAGCATAGAACACACCGGACAGCATATACACCACGAGCAGGTTGCGCACCACATTCACACCGGAAACACGAGCCGCTTCCGGGTTGCCGCCGATGGCGAAAATGTTTTTGCCGAAACGGGTTTTGTTCCACAGAATCCACATGATGATGGTGGCTATCACGGCATAAATGGTGATATAGGACAGCTTGAAGTCGCCGAGACGGAAGAAGCCCTGCGCGAAAGTGGAGAAGCGTTCGCTGAAACCGGCAACCGGCGAGCCGCCCACCGCATCATAATACAGTGAGTTGGCGCCATAGACGATAATCATGGTGCCCATGGTGGCAATAAACGGTGTTACGTTCAGCACGGAAATAACAAAACCGTTGAGCAGACCGATTACCGCGCCGATCGCACAAACAATCAATACCACGACAAAAATCGGCATTTCACCAAGATTCGGGAAGACGCGGTTCATGTTATCCATCGCCTGCAGCATGGTGGCGGAGACCACGGCGGCTAATCCCACCTGGCGCCCGGCTGACAGGTCGGTACCCTGTACTACCAGCAAACCCGCAATCCCCAAGGCGATAATTAACCGCACGGAAGATTGGGTGAGGATGTTACTGAAGTTCATCAAGCTTAAAAAGCTGGTGTCCTGGGCGATAATTACGCCTAATAAAATCAGCAGGACGAAATAAATGGCATTTTGTTTAAAAAAATCCCAGGTTTTATTCTTTTGAGCAGCCATATCAAAATCCTTATTGTTATAAATATTTCGCAGCCAGTTGCAAGATTTCTTCTTGCGAGGTCTTTGCCGTTTCTACAATACCGGCAACTTTACCGTTACTCATCACCAGAATGCGGTCGGTAATACCGAGTAATTCCGGCATTTCCGAAGAAATCATGATGATGCCCTTATCTTTTTGAGCCAGCTGCATAATGAGTTGATAAATCTCGAATTTCGCCCCTACGTCAATACCGCGGGTCGGTTCGTCCAGCATTAAGATTTCCGGTTGCGTGAGCAGCCAGCGGCCGATAATCACCTTTTGCTGATTGCCGCCCGATAGCGAACTGATGGTGGTGCTGTGCGAAGGGGTTTTCACGTTCATCGCATCAATGACCCATTGAGTATCGCTTTTCATTTTGCGATTACTTAGCAGGCCCCATTTGTTCATATAGGATTTCATATTTGAAATCAATGAATTAAATTCAATACTCAGGTTCGCGTAAATGCCGGTAGAACGGCGTTCTTCCGTCACCAGGGCAAAACCGTTATTGATAGCCTCAAGTGCGGTGCGATTTTCCAGAGTTTTTCCATTCAATGTTACCGTACCTGATTTTTTCTCCCGCACGCCGAAAATGGTTTCCACGATATCCGTGCGCTTTGCTCCCACCAAGCCGGCAATCCCCAAAATTTCCCCTTTGCGCAATTCAAAGCTGACATCCTGAATCGAAGGTTGATTCGCGGCCGTAAGATGCGCCACCTGTAAAATCACCTCTTTCGGTGTGTTCACTTTTTCAGGGAAACGCTGGGTCAGCTCACGCCCTACCATCATTGAAACAATACTGTCCATGGAGGAACCTTTAACCGGTACGGTATTAATCCATTTACCGTCACGCAGAATAGTGATTTCATCACAAATTTTGAAAATCTCGTCCATTTTGTGCGAGATATAGATAATGCCACAGCCGCGGTTTTTTAATTTTTCGATGATTTTGAACAGATGATCCACTTCCTTTTCCGATAACGAGGAAGTCGGTTCATCCATAATCACGATTTTAGCGTCATACGAAAAAGCCTTGGCAATTTCGATCATTTGCATCTGCGAAACAGAAAGGTTCGCCACCTTTTCTTTCGGGTCGATCTCAATGTCCAGTTCGTCAAAAATGGCTTTGGTATCACGATACATTTTGGCGTGATCCACAAAAACGCCTTTTAACGGATAACGTCCCAGCCATAAGTTATCCATAACATTGCGTTGGCGCACCAGATTCAGTTCCTGATGCACCATGGAAATGCCGTTTTCCAATGCTTCTTTAGAGGTTTTAAAATTAACCGGTTTACCTAAAAAAAGAATGTCGCCTTCATCCTTAGCATAAATGCCGAACAAACATTTGAGCAAAGTGGATTTACCCGCCCCGTTTTCCCCCATTAAGGCATGTACTGAGTGAGATTTCACGGTAAGATTGGCGTGGTCCAGGGCCTTTACCCCGGGAAAAGACTTGCTGACGTTGGTCATTGTGAGTAGCACTTGACTGTCTGACTCCGCCATAATTTACTCCGTCACATAGAAAATACGCAAAAAAAGGCATGAACCAAAGGTTCATGCCGTCAAACATTATTTTAAAAACTCTGAAAGATTTTCTTTATCTACGCCCACATAAGGCACGCGCACTACGCGGTTTTCCGCTTTATATTGTGTGCCTTCGGTAGCCGGTTTGCCTTGCGCGAGATTATTGGCCAGCTGCACAACGGCTTTACCCTGATTGACCCCGTCATTCAGTACCGTGCCGGCAATCTCACCTTTTTTAATCAGCTGCAACACTTCGGGCAGAGCGTCAACACCGAAGATTGGTAATTTTTTACCATGTGCTCTGGTAGCTTCTAACGCCCCCATCGCCATACTGTCATTATTGGAAATAATCACTTCAATATCATTGGCTCTGGAACTGGATAACCAGGCATCGGTTTTATCCTTCGCCATCGCCGCATCCCACATACCGGTATCCATAAAGATCTGTTCGGTCGGAATACCTAATTGGTTTAATTGTTCCACAACATATTTGGTACGGGCCTCCGCATCCGGGTGACCCGGTTCGCCTTTTAACAGTGCATATTGCAATTTGCCGTCTTTATTGAGGTCTAAAGCCGGATTTTGTTTCCATTGTTTGGCAATCAACTCACCTTGAATCATACCGGACTCTTTCGGATCCGTTCCCACATAGTAAGCGTTTTCATATTTTGCTAAAGCGGCATCGCCCGGGTCTTTATTAAAGAACACTACGGGAATATTATCAGGCTTGGCTTTACCGATAATAGTCGGCGCGGCGGACGGATCCACAAGGTTAATCGCCAACGCTTTCACACCTTTGGATATCAGTACGTCCACTTGGTCATTCTGAATGGATTGGGCATTCTGCGAGTCATTCATCAGCAATTTTATGCCTTTTAAGGTAGCCGCTTCTTTGTCGATTTCCTTACGCATCAATGCCATAAAATTATCGTCATATTTGTAGATTGTCACCCCGATTCTGGTGTCTGCAGCCTGAGCCGCACTGATACCCGCACCTAAACACACCGCTAAAGCGACCGCACTCAATACTGTTTTTTTCATAATGATATTCCTCATAAGAAGATGATTAAGAATTGCGTTACCTATCATGAAAACCGCTTGCCTAAGTAACTTGCGGTAAGAATACCGTTTTTTCTGTTAAAAGAATGTGATCTCATTCACAATTATTCATTTTTCAATGAAAACGATTACATTTTTTTATTTGTCCCCGTTCCCGGCACAGTTTTCTGTAGAAAAACGACGTACCACGGTAGGGTTGAACTGAGTATGAATAGGCATCTCTATATGTTCATTAACCAGACTTAATGCCAATCTTGCTGCGTAATTTGCCATTAAATCAATAGGATAACGAATGGTCGTCAATTTAGGAATTAAATAACGGGCAATCGGCATATCATCAAAACCGATGATGGAGAATTGTTTTGGCACGACAATATTATTTTCATTCAGTACCGATAACGCTCCGGCCGCCATAAAATCGTTATATGTCACCACAGCCGTTAAATTGGAATGATAACTCAGTAATTTGATCATGGCCGCCTCGCCCCCTTCAAAATCGGGAGAACTTTGCGTAATAGCGTCTTCAATCCGCGGCAGACAGTAGTGGGAAAGTGCGGTGAGATAACCGGCTTTTCGTTCAATTTCGTCATTGATATGATGATTAGAACCAATATAGCCGATATTGCGATGCCCTAAACGGATCAGCGTTTCCGTAGCAAGAAAAGTACCGCGCTGATTATCCAGGCTTACACAGCGATGTTCGTAACCCGCAATACTGCGGTTAATCATCACCATACCCGGTACATTATCCAAATAACCCACCAGTTCTTCATCAGACAAGGCCTTAGAATGCACCACCAGGCAGCTGCACCGTTTACGTAACAACGTTTCAATGGCATTCCGTTCCTTTTCGGCATGATGATAGCCGATGCCGATCAGAATGGTTTTGCCGTATTCCGCCGCCACTTGATCCACCGCCTTTACCAAAATGGCAAAGAACGCGTCGGTTACATCCGTCACCACGACACCGATAGTATCGGTAGTTTGCAACGCCAGTGCCTGGGCATTGGCATTCGGCGAATATCCTAAAATCCGCACCGCACTTTGCACCGCCGCACGGGTCTTCGCACTACAGGAGGCGTTATTCAGTACGCGAGAAACCGTCGCCACCGATACTCCCGCTTGTTTTGCCACATCACGAATAGTAATCATCACTTTTCCCCCGAATAGATTGGAGTTGATCGCAGATTTTAAATCATAAACAAAAAATCACTTACTTGAAAACGGTTACAGGTAAAAGTGTTAACAAAATCACAAAAATTTTTACTGATGTTAATTGAATAAAATATAGAGAATTCGGCTTTATTGTAATAAATTTTCTATATTCTATTGACTATTTTTTAATAACCACGTAGATATAATGCAATATGGTTTAACTTTTTATAATTGATGAGGTAACAAAATGAAAGTGATGGCTATCAGTGAATCCGCCTTAGTATGCAATTTAACGCCACCCGCGAATTTGACTCATCAACAAAAGTTATGGTCATTGGCTGAAAAACTCAATACCCTGGATGAAATCAGTGAAGTCGTGCTGGGTATGAATAATCTCACTGTATTCAGCCGGGAATTCGCAGATTTATCGCAGCTTGCCGAACAGATTCAGCTAATATGGAAAGAAATCGGTAACCAACCCTATCGAGGGCGTTATATTGAAATTCCGGTTTCCTATGGCGGTCGGTGCGGTGAAGATTTATTTGACGTCGCCCGCTTCCATAAGACTTCACCGGAACATATCGTGGAACAACATTGCGCCCCCGTTTATACGGTTTATATGCTGGGTTTCCAGCCGGGATTCCCTTATTTAGGCGGTTTGCCGGAATCTTTGCATACCCCGCGTCATGCCACGCCGAGAACTTTGGTTCCCGCGGGCTCGGTGGGAATCGGCGGAGCTCAAACCGGAATTTATCCCTTCGGTTCTCCCGGCGGATGGCGGCTTATCGGCCATACCGAAACCAAACTATTTGATAAATCACGGTTCCCGCCAACTTTATTAAAAGCGGGTGACCAAGTTAAATTCGTGCCCATAAGGATTGAATTATGATCCGTATTATCGACATTCAGGCAAGAGCCACCATTCAGGATCTCGGTCGCTTTGGGCTGCGTCAGTATGGCATCGGACATTCCGGAGCCATGGATTCGTTGGCGTTGAAAGCCGGTAATTTGCTGTTAGGCAATGCAGAAAACAGTCCCGCCGTCGAAATTCCGCTCGGCGCCATGACTGTACTGTTTGAACGCGATATCAGCTTTTGTGTGACGGGAGCCTTTTATGAAATGTTTCTGGACAATGAACCCGTTTACAGCTATTGGCGTTATAACGCAAAGGCAGGACAAATATTGCGGTTTGTTTGCGCCAGAGCGGGGATGTACAGTTATTTCTGTGTACGCGGCGGCTTTAAGATAGAACCTGAGTTAGGTTCCTGTAGTACGGATATAAGAGTTCAGTTAGGCGGTATTGAGGGACGACCGTTACAAGCTGGAGATTGCTTAAAAACCCGTACCGATCAGCGTTTATTACCCCAGATTGGTATTGCGCCCATTGAATTAACCCAATATATTCATGCGGTACCGTCATCGGAATATGCTCATTTTAAACGTAAATCCCAATATAAATTATGGCAAAACAGTTGGCGGCTGCAGAGCAACAGCGATCGCATGGGTTATCGTTTTCAGGGTGACGCGTTGACGCTGATAAAACCATTAGAAATGCTTTCTCACGCGATTCAGTTCGGCACCGTTCAGGTACCGCCCGACGGACAACCTATTGTCCTGATGGCGGATGCACAAACGACGGGCGGTTATCCGAAAATAGCTTGCGTAGTGCAATCCGATTTAGGGCGATTGGCTCAGGTACGCTTAGGCAGTTCGATTAAGTTTACTGCGGTAACCGTACAAGAAGCACAGAAATTACGCCAAAAAGACCAAATTTATTTAAATCATATCAGGAGGATTGTCAATGAATCGAATTGATCTCAACGCAGACCTGGCCGAAGGCTTTCCCTATGATCATGATTTGTTAAAACGCCTCTCTTCCGCCAATATTGCCTGCGGTTTACACGCCGGCAATGCGGTAGAAATGGATAACGCCGTACGCCGGGCATTAGAAAATAACGTGCGAATCGGCGCTCACCCGGGCTTCCCGGACAGAAAAAATTTCGGACGTACCGCAATGTCTTTGCCCTATGAAGAGCTGCGCGCCTATTTACATTATCAGCTTGGTTCGCTGCAAGCTATTTGCCGCGCCCACGGTACCAGCATTGTTTATGTCAAACCTCACGGCGCGTTATACAACCAAGCGGCAAAGGACTCCCAATTAGCTCAATGTATTATTCGCTGCATACGGGAGTTCGACCCGCAATTAAAGGTCATGGGATTATCGAGCAGCCTGTTTTTGCAATTAGCGGAACAAGCGGGACTTGCCACCATTTCCGAAGTCTTTGCCGACCGTCATTATCAGGCGGATGGCAGCTTAGTGCCCCGTAGTCAGGCCAATGCGATTATCGATGATGATAACAAAGCCATCGCACAGGTGCTGCAAATGATCCGGCAAGGCACCGTCACCGCTATTGACGGCTCCACAGTGGTGGTTAAAGCGGACAGCTTGTGCCTACACGGCGATAATCAGAAAGCCCTTGAATTTGCCGAGCGAATTACCAACGCATTAACACAACAACATATTCAAATAACAAATTAAAACAATATGCTTACACACAACATAAAAAAGGAAGGTCATTATGGCTACCATCTCATCCCGCAGAAATACACTACTAGGTGCGGCATTTCTTATGGCAACCTCGGCTATCGGACCGGGGTTTCTCACCCAAACCGCAACCTTTACCCAAAGCCTGCTCGCCAGCTTTGGTTTTGTTATCTTACTTTCCATCCTGTTGGATATCGGAGCCCAGCTCAATATCTGGCGCATTATCACCGTATCGGAAAAACGAGCCCAAGACATTGCCAACCTCGTTTTTCCGGGAGCCGGGTATTTTCTCGCCGCGCTTATCGTAATGGGCGGTTTGGCCTTTAATATCGGTAATGTCGGCGGTGCGGGGCTTGGATTAAATATTATTCTCGGCGTATCACCCGAAGTCGGCGCGTTAATCAGCGGCGCTATAGCCCTCGTAATTTTTTTATCCCGAGAAGCCGGGCGTATTATGGATCGCTTTGCCCAGTTCATGGGTTTCATCATGATAGCTCTCACCGTTTACATCGCATTCAAAGCCGAACCGCCATTAGGCGATGCCGTCGTGCGAACTTTCGTACCCGAAAAAATTGATACTGTCGCCATCATAACACTGGTCGGCGGCACGGTCGGCGGCTATATCACCTTTGCCGGCGCCCACCGTCTCATTGATGCCGGTGTAAAAGGACAGGCGGTACTGCCCGAAGTCAACCGCAGTGCGGTATCCGCGATATTAATCGCTTCCGTCATGCGAATCGTATTATTCCTTGCGGTGCTCGGCGTGGTGTCCAAAGGCATTACCTTAGATCCTAAAAATCCGGCCGCAACCCCATTTGAGACGGTAGCCGGTCATTTCGGCTTAATCTTCTTCGGCATCGTGATTTGGGCTGCCTCGATTACCTCGGTTATCGGTGCCGCTTACACCTCAGTGTCCTTTATCTCAAGTTTCAGCCCGAGTATCGAGCGCAATCGCAACCGCTGGATTATCGCCTTTATCGTGATTTCAACCTTAGTGTTAACGACAATCGGCCGCCCCGCGCAGGTACTCGTTTTTGTGGGAACATTAAACGGTTTGATTCTACCGATCGCGCTGGCCCTTATTCTGCTAGCGGCCTATAAGAGCAATATCGTGGGCGATTACAAACATCCCAGAACACTCGCCTTATTCGGCTGGGTGGTGGCCATCGCAATGGCGGTGATGAGTGCCAATGCCATTATCAAATACGTCACCGGTTTCATGAATTAAACCCTTCATTCATCAAAACGCGGTGAAAGTGCGGTGCTGAAATCCGCACTTTTTTATCATTTTGTGATCCGGTTAACAGTTTCAATTTTTTATTCTGTTATCCTTTTATGAAAAATTGTAACCGTTTCCATTTTTAAGTCTATAACGGAAAATAAAATATGAGCACAATATTTGATCCTACCGAACATCCTCATCGTCGTTATAATCCTTTAACCGCTCAATGGGTACTGGTGTCGCCCCATCGGGCCAAACGCCCATGGCAGGGACAGCAGGAAAAAGTGAGCGAGGAGGAAAAACCGCACTACGATCCAACCTGTTATCTTTGTCCGGGCAATAAGCGAATTACCGGAGAACGGAATCCCGATTATACAAAACCTTTTGTATTTAAAAACGATTTTTCCGCTTTATTAACCGACACTCCGGCACCACCGGTATCAACGGATCCGTTGTTGCAAAGCAGTCAGGCGCAAGGGGAAACCCGTGTCGTCTGTTTTTCTCCCGATCACAGCAAAACCCTGCCCCGTCTCAGTGTAGAAGAAATCACCGAGATTGTTAAAGTATGGCAGGAACAGCTCAACGAACTGGGACAAAAATATCCGTGGGTACAGATTTTTGAAAACAAGGGAGCGGCAATGGGCTGTTCCAACCCGCATCCGCACGGGCAAATCTGGGCAAACAGTTTTATTCCCAATGAAGTGGCTCGGGCCGATGAAAACCAACGTAAATACCGGCAAAAATACGGCACGGTAATGCTGCTGGATTATGTACAACGTGAATTGGGCTTACGGCAGCGCATTGTGGTGGAAACCCAATACTGGGTGGCATTGGTACCTTACTGGGCGATATGGCCGTTCGAGACTCTGCTGTTACCGAAACAGCACATTAAACGCCTGACGGAACTTAATGAGGAACAAAGCCGCGATTTGGCCTTAGTCTTGAAAAAACTGACCACTAAATACGACAATCTGTTTGAAACCTCTTTCCCTTATTCTATGGGTTTTCATGCGGCTCCGTTTAACGGCGAGGCTAACGAACATTGGCAGTTGCACGCGCATTTCTACCCGCCGTTACTGCGTTCCGCCACCGTGCGGAAATTCATGGTGGGCTATGAAATGCTAGGCGAAAGCCAACGGGATCTAACCGCC
This sequence comes from Pasteurellaceae bacterium LIM206, assembly GCA_032586195.1. Taxonomy (GTDB): domain Bacteria; phylum Pseudomonadota; class Gammaproteobacteria; order Enterobacterales; family Pasteurellaceae; genus JAWHQP01. The sequence goes on from JAWHQP010000012.1 coordinate 31,554, forward strand.
GAACAAGCCGCCGCTAGATTACAGGCATTAAGCGAAATACATTACAAAGATCGATAAAAGGAACACAGCATGAGCCCAGTTGAAACCTCACAAGCATTATTTTCTCAGAAATATCAGCGTCCCTTTGAGTTAACCGTATATGCACCAGGCAGGGTGAATATTATCGGCGAACATACGGACTATAATGACGGTTTCGTCATGCCTTGTGCCATTAATTATGGCACGGCGGTGTGCGGCGCCAAACGCGACGACCATGTATTTAACGTTTATGCCGCGGATTTGGATCAGTTTGATGAATTCCGTCTGGATCAACCTATCGAAAAAAACAATGCGAAAAAGTGGACCGGTTATGTACGCGGCGTAGTGAAATTCATCCAACAAAAATGTCCCGAATTCCGACAGGGAGCGGATTTAGTCATCAGCGGCAATGTGCCGCTCTCCGCGGGTTTAAGTTCCTCCGCCGCGTTAGAAGTGGCGGTAGGCAAATTCTGCCAGCAGTTAGGTCGGTTGGCGTTGACCGATACGGAAATCGCCCTCATCGGACAGACTGCTGAAAATCAATTCGTAGGCGCCAACTGCGGCAATATGGACCAACTGATCTCCGCACTCGGGCAACAGGATCATCTGCTGATGATCGACTGTCGTTCATTACAAACCAGAGCGACCCCTATTCCTCATGATGTTGCGATCATAATCATCAATTCCCACGTTAAGCATGACTTAGTGGCGGGCGAATACAATTCCCGCCGCCGGCAATGTGAACAGGCGGCGGCATTTTTCGGCGTGAAAGCATTGCGTGACGTGAGCGTCGAACAATTTCACGCCCGCGCGGCGGAGTTAACCGCCTTCGACCCTGTGGTAGCAAGACGGGCACGTCATATAGTGACGGAAAATCAGCGGGTTCTGGATGCGGTTGAAGCCCTGCAACGGGGAGATTTAATCACGCTCGGTAAACTGATGAGACAATCCCATGATTCCATGCGGGATGATTTTGAAATCACCGTGCCGCAAATTGATTATTTGGTAGAACTCGCCCAGCTCGCCATTGGCGGCAGCGGCGGCGCCAGAATGACCGGCGGCGGCTTCGGCGGGTGCATTGTAGCGGTGGCCCCAAAGGGTAAAGTGGAAGCGGTACGCAAAATCATCGCGGACAATTACCAAAAACAAACGGGTATTAAAGAAGACTTTTACGTCTGCACCGCCAGCCAAGGAGTACATGTATGCTAACCAAAATCACAAGTGAACTTGCCCCTGACGGAGAACCTTTCAAGCTGTTCACACTGGTGAACAAAAACGGCATGCGGGTACAGTTTATGGATTGGGGAGCCACCTGGCTTTCCTGCCGGGTACCTGTGCGGGGAACGCTAAGAGAAGTACTACTCGGTTGCCGCCCCGCGCAATATCCGCAACAAAATGCTTATCTAGGAGCCGCCATCGGTCGCTATGCCAATCGTATAGCCCAAGCCCGATTCACCCTGAACGGGCGGCGGTTTCGGCTTGTCGCCAACCAAGGCAAACACCAGCTGCACGGCGGGGAAGGCTTTGATAAACGGCGCTGGAAACCGGCAAAGTGCGGTGCTGATTTTGTGAGTTTTTCCCTTCTGTCTCCCGATGGCGACCAAGGTTTTGCGGGCAATGTAAACGCTTCCGTTTGCTATCAGTTGACGGAAGACAATGCGGTGAAAATCACCTTTGAAGCACAATCTGATCGGGACACACCGCTTAATCTCACCAACCATGCATACTTCAATCTGCTTGACGCGGAAAACGGAGCGGATGTGCGGGATCATCACCTGCAGCTTTTTGCAGAACAATTCCTGCCTGTGGACAGCGAAGGCATTCCCAACGCGCCTTTAAAAACAGTGCGGGATAACAGCTTTGATTTTCGCCGGGAAAAAACGATCGGGGCAGATTTTCTGCAGCAGGAACAACATGCCACTAAAGGTTATGACCACGCTTTCCTGCTTAATCGGGAGCATGAAAAAACGGCAGCGATACTCAGCGGGCCGGATCGTTCCTTGCGCTTAACCGTTTCAACCTCACAACCCGCCTTACAGGTTTATACCGGCAATAACCTCGGCGGAACACCGACCCGCAACGGCGGCATTTACTCGGATTACAGCGGCATTGCCCTCGAAACCCAAGCCTTGCCCGACACGCCGAACCATCCTGAATGGCAACAATACGGCGGCATCAGTAAAGCGGGAGAAAAATACCACCACTGGACCACATTTAAATTCAGTTAATTTCTTCTGTTTTTTTGAGGTAACGCATAAACTCTTAGCATAGAACAGCGTAAAATAAGCGCTCTTTGACTTATTTAAATTTGTATTCGGATTTCTTATGCTAAAAAAATGGTTCTTCACGAAAAATGTCTTTCTTAAAGTAAGACCTTTCAGCGCGATGAAAGACAGCTTTCGCCTAGGCTATACCAAACAACATTTGGTAAAGGATATTATGGCGGGTCTGACCGTCGGGATCATCGCCATTCCACTTTCTATGGCATTGGCAATCGCCAGCGGCGTACCCCCACAACACGGTTTATACACGGCCATTGTGGCGGGCATAATCATCGCTTTAACCGGCGGTTCCCGTTTTAATATTTCAGGCCCGACCGCGGCTTTCGTTGTTATTCTCTACCCCATCACCCAGCAATTCGGTTTAAGCGGCTTATTAATGGCAACCCTGCTTTCCGGAATCATTTTGGTTATTATGGCGTTATTCCGCCTGGGACGTTTGATTGAATATATTCCGTTGCCGGTCACACTTGGTTTCACCTGCGGTATCGGTATCACCATCGGCACGCTGCAGATTAAGGATTTCTTCGGATTAACCATTGATAAAATGCCTGAACATTATATCGGCAAGCTGCAGGCTATCGTAACGGCTCTTCCGACCATTAACTGGGCGGATGCCATTGTCGGCATCGTGACATTGTTAGTGCTTATTCATTGGCGCCGTTTACGTCTGCCGATACCGGGTCATTTACCGGCGGTTATTATCGGGACGTTGCTGTCGCTGCTGTTTATTCAGTGCGGTTATGATGTGGCGAGTATCGGTTCCGCTTTCCGATTCACCTTGCCTGACGGTACCGTCGGTCATGGCATTCCAAATGTCCTGCCGCAATTTGTCTTACCGTGGAATATTCCCGATTCTCAGGGAGAAACCGTACATTGGACCTTTGACAGCATCCAGCAACTGTTGCCGGCCGCCTTTTCCATGGCTGTATTAGGGGCGATCGAGTCACTGCTGTGCGCGGTCGTGCTGGACAACATGACGGACACCAAACACCATTCCAATAACGAATTACTCGCTCAGGGTATCGGCAACATATGCTCGCCGTTTTTGGGCGGCATTACCGCCACCGCCGCCATTGCCCGTTCCGCCGCCAATGTGAAAGCGGGGGCACAATCGCCTATCGCAAGTATTGTGCATGCGCTGTTGGTCCTATTCGCCCTGTTATTCTTTGCCAAAGCTTTATCTTACTTACCGCTGTCTTCCATGGCGGCCTTATTGCTGATAGTGGCGTGGAATATGGCAAACGTGCCGCAAATCATTCATCTTGCCCGCCGTTCAGGCAAGAATGAAATTGCCGTGCTGCTTACCTGTTTGATTCTGACCGTTATCTTCGACATGGTGATCGCGATTACCGTCGGCGTATTGCTCGCCAGCCTGCTGTTCATCCGAACCATCGCCGAGATGACCAAATCCTTTGAAATCGCCCCGCCGAAAGGGCTGGATGATGTGCTGGTATATCGTATCAGCGGCCCGTTATTCTTTGCCGCAGCCGACAATTTATTCGCCGATTTACACGAAAAAACGGTGCATACCGATCACGAAATCCGCCATATCGTGTTGCAATGCAGTGCCGTTACGGTGCTGGATGCGGGCGGTATTCACGCCCTCACCCGCTTTGTCCAGCACATGCTGCCGCACCAGCAGCTCTACATGTGCAATATGCAGTTCCAACCGCTGCGCATGATCGTAAAATCTAACACACTGAATGAAATCCAGAAGATTAATTTCAGCAGCGACCTGGAAGAAACCTACCACAAAATCCGCACCATGGAAGACCTTAAGGCATAAACTAACCATCAGCCTGAATAGCCGTTAATAAGCATTACGGGCTGATGACAAAACAATTCAGAGACTTAATCGCACGCCTCGCATTGCGCTCTCATACACTTTTTCAATTAACCATAATATATAAGCGGCCTGATCAGCAGTAACGGCGGGAACGGCTTCGCCGTTGATGGCAAGCGCAAGGTTGCGGTAGAAATCCGCATAGCCGGTTTTCACGTTAGGATAAGGTTCACGCACAAGCCGACCATTTAATTCGGTATGCAGAATACCCCATTTTTCTTCGCTTTCCAGATTCCAATCGCCAACGGGAGCTTCACCCTTGGTGAGTAATTCCTCTTGATTATCTACTGTTTTCTTCACATAGGAACCCAGTTTACCGTGCATAGCAAAGTGGTTGCCCGCCTCGCGTACATATTTGCCCGCCGAAAGCTGAACCCGCAGGCCGTCGGCATAATAAAGTTGAATGTTGAAGTTATCATCAACTAAAGAATCTTCATGCTGAGCACGAACGTCCGCCGCAATCGCCTGCGGCTTGCCGAACAGATATACCGCCTGGTCGAGCAAATGCACACCTAAATCGTACACCAGCCCGGTTCCCTTCTCGCCGCTTTCTTTCCATGCTTTCGTGTTTTTTGCTTTAGCGTAGCGATCAAAACGGATTTCACAATCGACAATCTTACCCAGCAGCCCCTTCCGTAAAATTTCCGCGGCTGTGACAACCGCGTTATCCCAACGACGGTTCTGATACACTGACAAAATCACGCCGTTGGCTTTAGCAATTTCCGCCAGCTCCAACGCTTGCTGCTGGGTAGTCGTCAGCGGTTTTTCCACCAACACATGTTTGCCGGTCATCAGTGAAGCCTTGGCAAACTCGTAGTGGGTTTGATTTGGCGTGGTGATAATAACTAAATCAATCTCATCCGTTAATAACTGCTCAAACTCCCGCACGATTTCGACTTGTTCAAAATAGTCTTTAGCACGATCAGTGCGGCGTTCATACACCTTTTTTACGGCAAAATGCGGATCATTGCGCAGAAACGGAGCGTGAAACACACGGGTGGAATAGCCGGCTCCGGCAATGGCAACCCGAATCGGTGATACCATATTATCCTCCTTAAAGTTTGAATTCGTCGTTTAATATTCAATTTATTATAGGTATATTTCACTAAGTGCGGTGCTATTTTTTCGAGTTTTTATTCTATTGGAATAATTCTCAATCTTAATAGGAAAGCCATACTCATACCTCATTAGTATTAGTCAATCACGATTAGATCAATAAAATTCCTTTCTTTTTTAATTTTACTTTTTTCGGCCAAACAAAAAGAGTAGTATTTCGCCCTGTTTAAACCTACTGTTTTAGTTGGTTATTTTGCTTATTTTTTCAGGAGTAATTATCTATGTACTGCATTCAATGCGAACAAACCATGCATGCCCCGACGGGCAACGGTTGTAGTTATAGCCAGGGTATGTGCGGCAAAACCGCGGAAACTTCCGACCTGCAAGACCTTTTGGTCGCTTCCCTGCAAAGTCTTTCCGCCTGGGCGTTACTGGCTCGTGATTACGCCATTATCGACCACGACGCGGATGCCTTTGCCGCTCGCGCTTTCTTCTCAACCCTCACCAACGTGAACTTTGATTCCGCTCGTATTGCGGGTTACGCTCAACAGGCGATTGCTTTCCGTGACAGCCTAATTCAACGTATCCGAACTCTTGCCCCGAATGCGGATTCGGATCATCCGTTGGCTCATTTGCAACTGAACGGTTCCGACATTGAAGTCCTGACAAAACAGGCGGCGGATTTCGCTTTAGACAAAGATAAGGCGGCAATCGGTGCCGAAGCGCACGGCTTGCGTATGCTGGCGTTATACGGTTTAAAAGGGGCGGCCGCCTATATGGAGCACGCTCATGTGTTGGGCCAGTACGATAACGAAGTGTATCGCAAGTTCCATGAAATCATGGCTTGGCTGGGCACCAATCCCAGTGACATCAATGAGCTGGTCGAATGCGCCATGAAAATCGGTAAAACCAACTTTGAAGTGATGTCATTATTAGACAAAGGTGAAACCGAGGCTTACGGCAATCCCGTACCGACCACTGTGAACGTTAAACCGGTAGCGGGTAAATGCATCCTAATTTCCGGTCATGATCTGAAAGATTTAAAAGCCCTGCTGGAACAAACCGAAGGCACCGGCATTAACGTTTATACTCACGGTGAAATGCTGCCCGCCCACGGTTATCCGGAATTGAAAAAACACAAGCACCTGGTCGGTAATTTCGGCAGCGGCTGGCAAAATCAACAGAAAGAATTCGCTCGTTTTCCCGGCCCGATAATTATGACATCAAACTGTTTAATCGATCCGAATGTCGGTGAATACGCGGACCGTATCTGGACCCGCAGCATCGTAGGCTGGCCGGGTGTGAAACATCTGGATGACGAGGATTTTTCCGCGGTGATCGCCCAAGCCAAAACCTTAGCGGGTTTCCCTTACGACGAAATTCCGCACAACATTACCGTCGGTTTCGGTCGCCAAACCCTGTTGGACTCTTCCGACGCGGTGATTGATATGGTGGCAAAAGACAAATTAAAACACGTGTTTGTGGTGGGCGGCTGCGACGGCAGCCGGGAAGAGCGCAGCTACTACACCGAATTTACCCAAAAAGTGCCGAGAGACAGCGTGGTATTAACCCTCGGCTGCGGCAAATACCGTTTCAATAAACTTGATTTCGGTGATATTGACGGTTTCCCCCGCCTGTTGGATGTCGGTCAGTGCAACGATTCCTACTCCGCTATTATGCTGGCGGTCAACCTTGCGGAAAAATTAGGCTGCGGCGTGAATGATCTGCCGTTAACGCTGGTACTGTCCTGGTTTGAACAAAAGGCAATCGTGGTATTATTGACCCTATTAGCCTTGGGCGTCAAAGGCATTTATACCGGCCCGACCGCTCCCGCTTTCTTAAACGACAACCTGCTTGCCGTGCTGAACGAAAAATTCGGATTACGCACTACAGGCAATGTTGAAGAAGATTTAACCGAGGCGTTGGCGGCTTAAGTATAATTTCTGTAAAGTGCGGTGTTAAAAAGGTCAGTTTTTAACATTGCCTTTGCCGGTGGTGTCGAAAGCATAGCAATCACATACGGTGACTGCCGCCTACAAAAACTCTCGTTTTCGACACCGCACTTTGAGTCTCTTTTTTATTATTTGGAACATACCATGGCAAATCAAAATCCACTTTGTACCCATGAAATGATGGTGCACAGCATTGTGCAGGAAACCAAAGACGTGGTAACCCTCAATCTGATCGTCCATGATTTCTACCCTTATCAGCCCGGTCAGTACTGTATGCTGAGCATAAAAAATTCCTACAATGTCGCCCGCGCCTACACACTTTCCTCCTCCCCGGGTTTAAGCGAATTCGTGACGCTTACCGTCCGCCATATCGAAAACGGCGTAGGTTCAACTTGGGTCAATAAAGAAGTCAAAGTCGGCGATATTGTGTATCTGTCCGACCCGATGGGAGATTTCACCTGCAGCAAAATTCCAAGCGACAATTATTTGCTTGTGGGAGCGGGCAGCGGCATAACGCCTATAATGTCCATCACCCGCTACTTGCTCGCCAATCGTCCGGATATGGATTTGACCGTGATCTATAGCGTCCATTCGCCGAAGGATGTGATTTTCAAACAGGAATGGGACAAATTGCGGGCGACTTATCCGCGTCTGAATTTACTCATCAATGCTTCGGTGAATGCCTTAGACGGCTTTATCGCGGGGCGTATCAGCGAGGGAATGCTGCGTCATTTTGTCCCTGATCTGGCGGAAAAAACTGTTCTTGTATGCGGTCCGCAAGGCTATATTGACACCTTAAAGGAAATCGGCCGAAATGCCGGCGTGCCGGAAAATAAATTTTTTGTAGAACAATTTTTCGGCACAGCGGTGGAATCAGAAATCGATCCGAACCGGAAAGTGACTTTATCCGTACGCGGTGCAACGGTTCAGCACTTTGAAGTGCCCGTGGGCATGACCTTGCTTGCGGCGCTGGAAGAACATAAACAGCCAGTGATCGCCGCCTGCCGTTCGGGTATCTGCGGTTCATGCAAAACAGTGGTGCTTAACGGCAATAACGAACTTGAACAGCTCGCCACCGGTCCGCTCAGCGCGGAAGAAATCGCTCAAGGTTATGTGCTCGCATGCAGTTGCCGCTTGAAAGGAGACGTGACGGTAGCAATGTAAAAACCGCAAAGTTGGAAATAAGGTAATCTCATCAAGAGGTTGCCTATTTTTTTATGGCTGCTCATGGATTAATTTAGCGCTAATCATGTTATTGAGCTGTTCCAACATTGCATAGCGTTTTCGATACATGGAACGTTTATTGCTGGGAACGTCCGCCAAATCACGCGGCTTCCCATTAAGCGGGATTTGCCAGTAACGGCGTAAACTCGCCCCGCTTTCCTCAAAAATCACGTCATAATTCACCGTATAACGTTTAGCCTGCACAATGCGGGATTTATTTTGATAAGATTGCGGAATACCGTATAACCGTTCAAAACCAAAGGCGACAGTCAGCGCTTTCATCGCTTCAATCATCAAATGCATCGGGCGTAAACCGTGGCAGCGTTTGGTGAGTAGTTTTACCATTTCTTTCGCTCCTTCAAAATTCGGCCCTTGAATCGAACCAATCAACAACGCATCTTCAATTTTGCCGAAAGTACATAAATAAATCAGTTCCCGGCTGGCCTGTTCACGCAGCTCCAACGCCCAGAATCCTTCCATCGGCTGACATTCGTTAACGTTCAAATGTAAGATAAATCCCTCAACCACAGCGCCGAAATCCAGAGCTCGGCACCATAATGGCGGCAATCTCAGCTCGTTCATTTTGCGCGGCAAAAACAATAAATTATCCTGAATATGACTAAATCGCTGTTCGCAGTCAAATCTTTTATCTAAAAAACGATAAACCAACGGGTAACTGTATGAAGGATTTTGATTAAGCCATTTCGCTAAAGATTCGTGCTTATTGACAAAACGGGAAAAACGCTGAATACAGCTGTAATGCAGTGCAGAACGTAAATTAAAACGCAAACGTTTTAAACGACGTTTTTTATTATCTCGATCAGGATAGATTATCTTGGCCTGCGGCCAATGATAGATTATTGTCATCTCCATTCTCTCCTTCCGTGGGAACATGGACAAATAAAAAGTTCAATCTTTTTCAGAGCTCAAGATACAATGCGGTAAATTGATTTTCGTGAGTACTGTTCCTTTAATGAAATCAAAGAGATAGCAATCTCTTTCAGCATTATATCGAACTCACCGTGGCAAATTTTACCGATTTATCGGGGTAAACTCAATACTCGAAGTACTATTTTAACGCTCAGATATAAACGCCAAAAGAGACGGATTATAACGGTATCAAAAACAGAACCGCCATTTAAAAACAGCCTGTTGTTAATTCCATATTTTAAAAATAGAAACTAATTTAATAATTGGTATTCGTTTATTTATTTTGTCAGAAGATAAAACAACAATAGCCCTTCAGGTTATATCTAAAATCCAATCCTTCGTTATCATAGATTGTTTAACCCAGTCAACACTCTCGCCATTTCCATCAATGTCGAACAGTCTTTGTTGTCCAACCATTGGCATTGCTGGCGATCAGTTGTGCTTCTGCGTCTGCAATAGCGGTAATTAACACGCCTTGGGCGGTGCAAGCATTATCGAAAATCATCGCATCTTTCAAGCTGCGGAAGAATCAAAGCCGATTGAATGCTGCCTGTAAACCCCTAATACTTCAACACGTCCCCTTCTTTCGGCACGGCAACCTTTTTCAGCCCATTCTCCGCCACGAATTTCCGCATTTCATTGCTGGTCACGGTGGCGTGATTGACGGCGTCCATATGCACAGTGATAATCTCCGCATTCGGGGCGGTTTGGTGCATTTTGGCGACATCATCTTTACCCATAATCAAACTGCCGTCAAAGCCTTGCAACTGGGCGTAGCCTGTGTTCATTACCACAATTTCGGGCTTAAATTGTGCCAACGCCTGATCCACCGCACCATTCCAAATCGTATCGCCCACCACATACAAGGATTTTTCGTTATCTGCTTGCATTACCACGCCCATTGCATCCCCTGCAACTTCAGCCACTTGTGGCACGCTATACATCTCATCCGTGCCGTGCTGACCGCCTTTCACACGAGTGAGTTTAACCTTGCCAAACGCCGTGTGATTACCCATTACACGCACATCTTTAAAACCTTGCGAGCGAATAATTTTGGCGTCACCAGTATTCTGCACGAAAATCGGTAAATCTTTCGGTAACAGATTTTGCGCCGCTTTATCCCAGTGATCGTCGTGGGTATGGGTCACAATCACCGCATCCACGCCAGCAATCACGTCTTTTGCAGGCTGCTTCATCTCAATCAGCGGATTGCGTTTTTGCGAATTAACCGTGCCTTCAAAGCCAGCATACGCCCCCTTTTCCGCCAAATAGGGATCGACCAAAAAAGTCGAACCGCCATAGTGAATTTTTGCCGTCGCATTGCGAATATGCTGATATTCCACGTCCGCCAATGCAGCGTGCGATAAGGTTAAACCCAGCGAGAGTGCGGTTAAAATACGAGATAATTTCATTATTTGCTCCAATATGTAATATAAGTGAGCGTATTTTAGCGGTTTGAACGGGGCTTTGATATTGGCTTTTAAGTCAAAGAACGATAAAATCGGGTCAATTTTATTGGTAAATTTTTGGAAAAATCCGGCCGCTTGCACAATGAAAACCCTTGCCATTTTGCTTTATCCCGATGTCCCTGTTTTTCAATTTTCCGTTCCTTACACGATTTTTAAGGATGCGACTGGACCCGATTTGTTTGATGTGAAACTGGTCGCCGAAACCAAGAGCGTGCGTTCTGGCGGAATGCAATTACAGGCGGATGTTGGGCTGGATTGGTTGGCAAAAGCGGATGTCGTGATTGTGCCAGGTTGGGCGAATTTAAGCCAACCCCCGAGCCAAAAAATCATCACCGCTTTGCAGGCAGCTTATCAGCGTGGGGTGTATCTGGTGGGGCTGTGTTATGGGACTTATGCACTGGCGTATGCTGGCTTGTTGGACGGTAAAAAGGCGGCGACACATTGGCTTGGCGAGCAAGATTTTAGTCGGCGTTTTCCGAAAATTTCCTTAGATAATAATGCGTTATATATTGAAGATGAACGGCTGATTACATCGGCTGGCACCAGTGCAGCGTTGGATTGCTGCCTGTATCTGATCCGCAAATTTTATGGGGCGAAAATTGCCAACCGCACGGCTCGGATAATGGTCACGCCACCGCATCGAGAAGGTGGTCAAGCGCAATTTATTGAGCAGGCGATTTCGCCCCCGAAAAAAGATAAACACTTGAGCGAGTTATTGGATTATCTCTACCAAAACTTGCACATTCCCCACAAAATTGACGAACTTGCCGACAAAGTGCATATCAGCCGCCGCACCTTCACCCGCCATTTTCAGAAAATGACAGGGCAAAGTTTCACCCAATGGCTGATTAACGCACGCCTGCAACGCAGCCTTGAATGGCTCGAAACCAGTACGCTCACGATTGAACAAATCGCCGAAAAAATCGGCTTTCAAAGTGCGGTCAGTTTCCGCCAACATTTTAAAGCCAAATTTAAAATCAGCCCGAATGAATGGCGGAAGGTGTTTGTGGGGAGTGATTAGCCTTTCACCTTCGGCAACCAACTTTTCCCTTTCAAACACTTTTTCCACAGCCGTTCGGGGATATGGTAGTGATCAGGCTTTTGTGGGTTGAGTTCGTGGATGATGTCGGCTTTTTTGCCTTGTCTGACAAACTCCACCCAATTCGGGTTGAGCACTATCGCGCACCCTAAGACGATAAAATTGCACCATTTGTTTGGTAGGCATTCAACATATCATCAGCAGCAGAAATCAGCGAACCAATGCCGATTAACGCTAATTTGCGATCAAGTTTTTCTTGAATGAGATCTAGCCGTGAACGAGCGGTATCCGCCTCACACCTTGCACGCGTGGACGAACAAAGTAATTTCTTGAATACACAAAAACTCCCATTTTCAGCGCCGCACTTTGCACGATCACGGATAAAAATTACAGAATCATTTTCACCAGTTTATCTACCTTGATACGGGCAAAACGCTTCAACAGGCGTTGCACGGGCTCCGGGTAATCTTCCATTTCCTGCAGTTCGCTGTAATGTTTCAGAATACGTGTATGCCGGCGGATGTGCTCCAGTTCCTTTTCCGCACCGGCGCGAAGTTCGTGTTTCGGATCATGCACCAGCAAGCCGTTTTCCGCATCAAGCCGCCATGCGCGCGGGTTAAGATTGTTCCCCGTCAGCAGAATATAGTCCTCGTCCACCCAAATTCCTTTGAGGTGATAGGTGTTATCGCTGTCCTGCCACATGCGAATCACCAAATCGCCGCGGTTAATTTCAGTCTCGAATTTTCTGCTGAAGGCACGCAGATTCTTTTCATACAGATAAGGCAATGCCCCGGCAATTTTAAACGGTTCGGACGGAGGAATATAAAAATCATTGGCCAGTTTATCGCCTACGATGATTTCCACCTTTTTACCTTCTTTCAGCAAATGGCGCAGCTTGCCTTGCAAGATACGGGGGAAATTAAAATACGGCGTGCAGATGACCAGCTTTTTTTGTACCAGCATGAACAGATCTTCAATGGTACGATTGAGCAAATTATCGTTCGCACCCAAACCGAACAACGGCGCAATGGTCAGCTCTTCCCCGCTTGCCACGGGATTTGCCACTTGATAACCGCCGGATAGCGCCAGTTTACGGCGAAACGCCTTGATCTGCGGGCGGAAATCTTTCGTTTTCGGACGGGCTTCATCATCCAGCGCGAATACTGCCGTCGGTTCAAGTATATGTTGATTGATGAAATTGACCAGGCTGTCGGCCAAAGCGGCATTGGTAATTTTCTGGTAACGGTCGTAGCGGTACTTGTCTTTATGCTGCAAATAGACATTATTAATGCTGGCACCGCTATAAAGAATCGTGTTATCAAACACAAAGCCTTTTATATGCAACACACCGAACACCTCGCGCGTGTTGATCGGCACGCCGTAAAAAATGGCATCCGCCCGATGTTTCGCCCGCTGCTCGCAATACCATTCCGCATTGGTCCGGCTCTTCTCTGCCCCTAACAGATTGCGTTGAGCACGGTGCCAATCCACTAAAATTTTAATCTCCAAAGCGGGATTGCGGGCTTTGGCTTGATAAATTTCCGCTAAAATTTCCTGCCCTGCTTCGTCCAGCTGCCAATAAAGCGCGGTGACATAAATGCGAGTTTTGGCACTGCGGATGAGCTGAATAATGGTTTGTTTAAATTGAGCGGGGCTATAAATGAATTCAAAATCTACCGCCTGCTGCGGGACATACGCCAGCTCAGCCAGATGTTGTTTTGCTCGTTTAATTTTATTTACTAACATAGTTTTTCTTCATATCGTTAATCGCCCGCTAGTTTACAATATTTAGCTGCCGAATTAATATTTTTTTCGTTATAATGCTCACACTTTTTTATTTTCCCACCAGCGATGAAAGGTTTCTATGAACGCTAACAGTCAAAAATCGGCCAAATTTCACTTTTCCACATTCTCCAATCATGAAAAGCGCTTTGATGAACGCGTTGTCGGCGAAAAGCGAAAGAGCGGAGGGCAAAAACTTGCAAAAACAGCACCGCACTTTGAGCGTGAAACCGATCGTCGAAACCGCGACGAACGGCAAGAATCCCGCCGTCCGCGGGCCCAATCGCCGCAACCGCGCATTAGCCGAATCAGTATGCGAAACGCCCGCGGTACGGGCAAAGTGCCGGTGCTAGTGAAAAATAAAGGATTGAGCAATCAACTGCGGGAAAAGAAAACAGGTCCGTTATCGCCGCGCGCACCTGAGAAAATCAAAAAAAATCGGGCGGAAGAAATGAAAATCTGTGGTGAGAATGCCTGTCTAGCGGTGTTCGAAAAACGTCCCGACAGCATTATCCGGATATGGACGACGGTGGAAACGGCTCATCGCGTAGGCGATTTATTCAGCTATCTGGCCAATAATAAAAAGGTCTATCACGTAGTGGATCGCGCCGAGTTAGAACTGGTAAGCGGCACGGAACATCATGGCGGCATTTGCATGCTGATAAAAAAAGCCCGTCCGTTTACCTTGACCGGCTATCTGGATATCCCCCGCCGGCAGGATTGTGTGGTGGTACTGGACGGCGTGCGGAACCCGCAGAATATCGGGGCGATTGTACGTACCTGTGCGGTATTCGGCGTGAAAGGCGTGCTGATTGACGAGCCGGAACTGCTGAATTCGGCGGCGGCAACCCGCGTGGCGGAAGGCGGAATGGAATATATTCACGGCCTGCAAACCGACAATATCGACACCGCGCTTGCGGCATTACGCCGCGCGGGTTATCAAATCGTGCATATCGGCACGGATAAGCGGGCTCAAACCGTCAATCAGGTTCGGCTGGCGAATAAAGCGGCTTTCGTCTTTAGCGAAGGTTCTACGCAATCTCTTGTGCAAAAACAGGATTTGGTCGTGAATCTATCGCCCGTGAATCCATTGAAAAACGGGCTGAATGTTGCCGTCGCGGCGGGTGTGTTGCTGGCAAAACGGGCGGCAAAATAGCGGTTTACAATTTGTCGGGATGATGAATCAGCACAAAGCGTTCCCATAGCTGCTCTTCCGTTTCCTGATTAGCCGGATCGCTGATAATGCATTTGTTAATCGGGCACACTCTCTGACACGTCGGCGTATCATAATGTCCGACACATTCGGTGCAAAGTACGGGATCAATCACATAAATTTCATCACCGATAGAAATGGCCTCGTTCGGACATTCGGGCAGGCACATATCGCAGTTGGTGCATTTGTCGGTAATTAGCAGAGCCATGAAATTTTTTCGTTGAACCTTTTAAAAAATTGAAAGCGGCAAATTATAATGAATGGCGCGTAAAAAACAAACTGTTTTAATCATGAACCCCATACTATTCTTTACCATTTTAGGGTTAATCCCGTTGCTTGCCGGCTGTTTTGACAAGACGGAATCGCCGGTTGAAACCGAAAAAACTCGTCAACACGGCACCGCACTTTCATCTCAGGCGACGCCTGCCGCGCCGGAAACCCTCGGTGCTTACGATTACGCCATGCGGAAAGATCCCATCGGACAAAATAAAACCGCCGCGGTGGATTATTATACGCTGGTGTTATCCTGGTCGCCCGCTTTTTGTACGGAACAGCGGCAAAAACACGGCGACGATTTGCCGGCTTCTGCCCGATACCAATGCGGTATGAAGAAAAAATACGGTTGGATCATTCACGGATTATGGCCGCAAAGTGCCCGCGCCCGCAGCGCGGCGGGGCATCCGCGTTTTTGTCGGGGAGATTTGCCTGCGGTGGACGCGCAAGTGATCCGTCAATATTTGAACGACAGCCCGAGCCCCAGTTTGTTACAGGCGGAATGGGAAAAACACGGCGCCTGTGCTTTTGATTCCGCTCAAGCTTATTTTCAAAAACAGCAAGCATTGTTTCAAGCCTTGAATCTGCCCGCTCAGGAAATGAAAAAGAAAGATTTATTCCGTTGGATGCGCAAGCACAATCCGCAGCTGAACGGTGTTTATCTGGGCGCAAGCAAAAACGAACTCTACATTTGCTATGATTTACAATGGAAGCCGATAGATTGTGAGAAATAAGAACTCATGCTGTAACGTACCAGCCACAGCCATTCTCCGTCATAAACAAGAAAAATGAATTATCTTAAGAAAAAACTGCCTAATAAATGCTTATTGAAAATTAATCCCCAATAATTTGATTTAAAGCAGTTACAAATCTAGCCAATACTAGGTATAATGCGACAGCTTTAAGGATTTTTATTATTTAACCAAAGAGGATAAATTATGTCAGTAATCAAAATGACCGACCTTGATTTAGCAGGTAAACGCCTTTTTATTCGTGCTGATTTGAATGTGCCGGTGAAAGACGGCAAAGTGACTTCAGATGCCCGTATCCGGGCTACCGTGCCGACCTTAAAATTAGCGTTGGAAAAAGGTGCGAAAGTGATGGTCACTTCTCACTTGGGGCGTCCGACCGAAGGTGAATTTACCCAAGAAAACTCATTGCAACCCGTGGTTGATTACTTAAATAATTCTGATTTAGGTGTACCTGTACGTTTAGTGCGTGACTACTTAGACGGCGTTGATGTGAAAGAAGGCGAAATCGTTGTGCTGGAAAACGTTCGTATCAACAAAGGTGAAAAGAAAAATGATGAAACCTTGGCTAAAAAATACGCCGCGCTGTGCGATATTTTCGTAATGGATGCATTCGGTACCGCTCACCGTGCTCAGGCTTCAACCTACGGTGTGGCTCAATTCGCCCCGGTTGCTTGTGCCGGTCCGTTATTAGCGGCCGAATTAGACGCCTTAGGCAAAGCCTTAAAAAATCCACAACGTCCGATGCTGGCGATTGTCGGCGGTTCAAAAGTTTCAACGAAATTAACCGTGTTGGATTCCCTCTCAAAAATCGCTGACCAATTAATCGTAGGCGGCGGTATTGCCAATACCTTTATTGCGGCGGAAGGTCACAATGTGGGTAAATCCTTATATGAAGAAGATTTAATTCCCGAGGCAAAACGCTTGGCGGCCGCAACCAATATTCCTGTGCCGGTAGATGTTCGTGTAGGTACCGAATTCTCCGAAACGGCACCGGCAATTGAAAAAGCGGTTACCGAAGTGCAGCCTGACGAATCAATCTTCGATATCGGTGATAAATCCGCCGAAGAACTGGCAAAAATCATCAAATCCGCCAAAACCATTCTTTGGAACGGCCCAGTCGGCGTGTTTGAATTCCCTAACTTCCGCAAAGGTACCGAAATAATTTCCAATGCTATCGCCGAAGCAACCGCAAACGGTGCATTCTCTATCGCCGGTGGCGGTGATACCTTGGCAGCGATCGATCTGTTCGGTATCAAAGATAAAATCTCTTATATTTCAACCGGCGGTGGTGCGTTCCTGGAATTCGTAGAAGGTAAAGTTTTACCGGCAGTTGAAATCTTAGAAAAACGTGCAAACGGCTAATTAAGTTGGAGGGGCGTATCGCATCGCCCTTGTAAAATAAAAATGTTTATCGGGCGTATGCAACGCGCCCCTTACATATATAGAGAAGGAAAAACAAATGGCTAAATTATTAGACATCGTAAAACCAGGCGTTTTAACTGGTGATGACGTTCAAAAAGTATTTGCATACGCAAAAGAACACGGCTTTGCCATTCCGGCGGTAAACTGTGTAGGTTCAGATTCAGTAAATGCGGTGCTCGAAACCGCCGCACGTGTTAAGTCACCGGTTATTATTCAATTCTCAAACGGTGGCGCGTCATTCTACGCGGGTAAAGGCGTTAAACCGGCAAGCGGTATTCGTCCTGACGTATTAGGTGCTATCGCCGGCGCGAAACATGTGCATACTTTAGCCGAAGAATATGGCGTACCGGTTATTTTACATACCGACCACTGTGCGAAAAAACTGCTTCCTTGGGTTGACGGCTTACTAGACGCGGGCGAAAAACATTTTGCCGAAACGGGTAAACCGTTATTCTCATCTCATATGTTGGATCTTTCCGAAGAACCGATGGAAGAAAATATGGCAACCTGCCGTAAATACCTTGAACGTATGAGCAAGATGGGTATGACCCTTGAAATCGAAATCGGTATTACCGGTGGTGAAGAAGACGGCGTAGATAATTCAGATGTACATGAATCGCGTCTTTACTCTCAACCGTCCGATGTATTGTATGTTTATGACCAATTACATCCGATAAGCCCTCGCTTCACGGTGGCCGCGGCATTCGGTAACGTACACGGTGTGTACAAACCGGGTAATGTTAAATTAAAACCGTCTATCTTGGGTGATTCACAGGCATTCGTTGCCAAAGAACGCAATCTTCCGGCTAAACCGATTAACTTCGTATTCCACGGCGGTTCAGGTTCATCCCGTGAAGAAATCCGTGAAGCCATCAGCTACGGAGCCATAAAAATGAATATCGACACGGATACTCAATGGGCTTCATGGGAAGGTATTTTAAACTTCTATAAAGCAAACGAAGCTTACTTACAAGGTCAATTAGGCAATCCGGAAGGACCTGACGCGCCAAACAAAAAATACTACGATCCACGTGTTTGGTTACGTAAAATGGAAGAATCCATGTCTAAACGCTTAGAAAGATCTTTCGAAGACTTAAACTGCGTGAATGTATTATAATTCACCGTAAAATCGTTTAAACTAGGCCGCACTTATTGTGCGGCCTTTTTTGTTTTATGGGGGATGAATGATTAAGCACAAAACAGCTCTTGCCGTTAATCTTCTTGTCGGCTGTTTTTTTCTGACAGTGTTAACCATCAAAAGCGGTTATGCCATATCGCCTATCTTATTGATTTTATTTGGAATCGGATATGCAATACGGGGTTTTAGTGAAAAGCGGTTATGGCATATTGATCACGAACAAAAGAAATTGGTATTCAGTTGCGTATTCTATGCTCTATTGTTTATTCTTTCTTTTTTTATTTACGACGGCAAACCTAAAGAATTCGAGCTGCCGTTGCGGGTATTATTGCTGCTTCCCCTGCTGCCGTTATTCAACCGATATAAATTAAAGTTCAACGTTATTATCAGCTTTATTCCCGTAGGCGCTATTATTGCAGCACTTATCGCATTGTTTGATCGTTTCTATCTCCATTCCCCTATGGCTTTCGGTCCGCGAATCATGCATATCCAGGGAGGGGATATTTCCATGTCCCTAGGGATGTTCTGCTTGGTATTGGGTGTTGCTTCAATCACCGATAAAAATCGCAAAAACAGCACCGCACTTTACTTTATTGGGGCGTTTTGCGGTGTGTTGGGCAGTCTTTTGTCCACAGCCCGCGGCGGCTGGATCGGCGTTCCGTTTATCGTTGCATTTATTCTTTGGGTTTATCGGACATCCATTTCCAAACGTTTTTTTACCATTGGAACGACCGTTATCGCAATCGCCTTAGCGGTAGCCGTGACGATTCCGCAAACACAAATTCTGACCCGGATTAATCAGGCGACAGATGAAATTACCGCCTATATAGAAAATGGTAACGGCTCCACTTCAGTGGGAGCCCGTTTTGATATGTGGAAAAGCGCCTGGATGATGATTCGGGAAAAGCCGCTATTCGGTCGGGGGGCAAACCACATTATCGAAAAACGTCAAGAACAATATCAGCAAGGGTTAATCAGCCAATATGCCGCGCAATTCAATCATTCGCATAATCAGTTTATCGACGATACCGTTAAACGGGGAGTTATCGGTCTGCTGGCTCTGTTAGCCGTATTTCTTGTACCGTTACGTTACTTCTGGCAATACTTGCAAAGTGAAAATAACGAACTCAAGGTCGTCGCTACATTGGGTGTAGTGCATGTAATATCGGTACTATTTTACGGATTCAGCCAGGCCTTTTTTGCTCATAATTCAGGCGTTTTCTTCTACTTCTTTTTAATCATGGTATTTTACGGACTGATTCACAGCCTTAAAACAGCAAAATGATCAGCCACACCATAGCGCAATTCACAATCGCAATAAGTACTGCGGCGGAGCCTTGATCCTTGGCTCTGCCTGATAATTCGTGTCGTTCCTTGCCGATTCTATCGACGGCAGCCTCAATGGCACTATTCAGCAATTCCGTTAATAAAATCAATAAGTAACCACCGATCATAAGAATCAGCTCAACCTTGCTGTTTGCCAGCCACAACGCCAGCGGAACCAAGATAACGCCCAAAGCAACCTCATGACGGAAAGCCGCTTCATTTTTAAAGGCACTTTTTAAACCCTGCATAGAATAGTTCGTTGATTTAATTAGATGGGTTAAGCCCGTTGTTTTATCCATAAATAAACCTTACAAAAAAATGAGCCAAAGCTCATCAACATGAGTAAATTATAAGCGTTTCGCCTCAATTACATCGTCTAATGTAGTCAAACGGGCAAGAATTTTCCCGAGCATATCGACATTATTTAATTCGATTTCCAAATCCATGGTAGCGACATGCCGTTTGTTATCTAAACGGCTGGACACATTCATGACGCTGATTTTTTCATTGGCAAGGAGCGTTGTCACGTCACGCAATAACCCATTGAGATCAGAAGCAAGAATACGAATGGTCAGGTTAAATTTATTGCCCTCCGTGCCTTTACTCCATGTGGTTTCAATCACACGTTCCGGATGAGCGTTGCGAAGCTCCTGTAGCTGCTCGCAATCGCTACGGTGAATGGAAATACCGCGCCCCACGGTAATATACCCTACAATATCATCACCCGGAATAGGCTGACAGCAACGGGCGATATGGTGCATGAGATTGCCGACGCCCTCCACCACCACATAGCTTGTTTTATCCGCTTTCTGGCTGGCGGCATTATTGGTGGCGGCTTTCGTTACATGGCGTAGAATTTCTTCATCCGCTTCCTGTGCCGTCGGCTTAATCAATTTGTTTTGCAAAAAGTTAATCAACTGGCTTAAACGGATATCGCCGCTGCCGATACCGTTATACAAATCGTCTATCTGTTTAAGATTATAGCGAGGCAAGGCATATTGCTCGATTTGTTTTATGCTGAAGCCGTTACGAGCCATCTCGGCCTCAAGCTGTTCTTTGCCGAGCGGAATATTTTTATCCCGATCTAATTTCTTAAACCATGCGGTAACTTTAGAGCGGGCTTTGGCGGTATGAATAAATCCCAGGCTCGGATTCAGCCAATCACGGCTCGGATTCGGGTTTTTCTGGGTGATAATATCAATCTGATCACCCATCTGTAACTGATAGGTAAACGGTACAATACGGCCCGCTACCTTTGCTCCAATGCAGCGATGCCCCACATCACTATGAATGGCATAGGCAAAATCCAGCGGTGTGGAACCTGTCGGCAAATCAACCACTTCCCCTTTCGGAGTAAATACATACACGCGATCATCAAATAATTCGCTGCGTAATCCGGACATCACTTCGCTGGAATCCGCAATATCGTTTTGCCACGCCAACAATTTACGCAGCCAGGATATTTTTTCCTCATAGGCGGACATGGAACCTGTGGTGCCTTCTTTGTATTTCCAGTGCGCCGCCACGCCGAGTTCGGCATCATCATGCATTTTCTGAGTACGAATCTGCACTTCAATAACCTTATCCCCTTTACCCAGTACCACCGTATGGATGGACTGATAGCCGTTCGGCTTAGGGTTGGCAATATAATCATCAAATTCATCCGGCAAATGTTTGAAATGCGTATGCACGATGCCCAGCGCGGTGTAACAATCCTCTAAATCGGGCACAATAATACGCACGGCACGCACATCATATAAACCTGAAAATTGCAGATGTTTTTTCTGCATCTTACGCCAAATGCTATAAATATGCTTCGGACGACCGTACACATCAACTTTCTTCAGCGCCTCTTTTAAATAACCTGATAATTCGTTCACAAAATCATTGATATATTGCTCGCGATCAAGGCGGCGTTCATTCAGTAAGTGAGCGATAGTGCGATATTCACGGGGATTAAGAGAACGGAAACAGTAATCTTCCAATTCCCATTTTAATTGCCCGATACCTAAACGGTTGGCTAATGGAGCATAAAGATTAGAACATTCCTTGGCGGCAGCGATTTTCACTTCCGCCGGAATACGTTTTTCCGCATCACGCAAGAAAGTAATCCGTTCGGCAAGTTTAATAATCACGCAGCGGAAATCATCTACCATAGCGAGCAACATACGGCGCAGGGTGTCAATTTGCACACTGTCCCTCGATTCCGCGGCGTTAAATTGACGGATATTGTTCATTTCCATCACGCCTTTCACCAACTTATAAATCGGTAATCCGAAATCTTCCTTTAATTGCTCCGCGGTGATAATTTTGGCGTTAACCGAAGGAAACAACATAGCGGCAAACAGAGTATCCGCATCCATATTCAGGCTATGCAGAATCTCCACCATTTCCACCCCGTCACGCAAATACCAGTGACTGTTCTGGAATAATTGCTGTGCTTTTTCCTGAGCATAGTTCCATGCCCGCACCAGCTTTTGTTCCACGTCATGTTTAACACCAAGGTTTGCGCACCACTTGTCAATGACAAAGTTCTTGGGATTTAATAAATGGGATCCGCGTACTGCAACCATAGTTCTTCCTTATTTACTAAAAAGCGTAATACTTTCCAAATGTCCCGTATTAGGGAACATATCGATCATCGCCACTTTTTCCACCCGGTATCCGGCCCGGAGCAAGATTTCCGCATCCCGTACCAATGTAGCCGGATTACAGGACACATAGAGAATTTTTTCCGCCTGCAATTCACACAACGCGGTCAAGGCAAAAGCCGCTCCCGTACGGGGAGGATCCAACAGGATTTTATTGAACCGCTGTGTTGACCAAGGCTGTTCGACAAAGGATTTATCCAAATCCGCCTGATAAAATTGGACATTTCGACAATTATTTCGTTCCGCATTGCCGCGGGCTTTTTCCACCATCGACAAAACTCCCTCAATTCCCACCGCACTTTGCACCCGCAGGCTAAGCGGCAGAGTGAAGTTACCCATACCACAGAACAAATCCAGCACATGATCTTCTTTTTTCAGTTCCAGCCAATCCAAGGCTGTTGTCACCATATGCTGGTTCAGTTCACGATTTATCTGAATAAAATCGCGAACATCAAATTGCAGACACAGATTATCCATTAACCGATAATAGGGCAATTCTCCCATTACATGAGAAAGCTGTTCATCATCCTGCAAAAATAAACTGATATGCTGCCGTCGGCAAAAATCGTCTAACAAAAAACAATCTGATGCTTTTAAGTTTCCGCTGTAACGCAGCAGCATAGCAATCGTATTATCCGCTCGAACCAATTCAATATGTCCAAGCTGCTTCGGCTGAGAAAAACGGCGAAACAAGGTATTAAGATGAGGCAGTAAATTATTTAATGCGGGCTCAATCACATCGCAATGAGAAATATTCACAATACGGGCGGAACGCTTTTGACGAAAGCCGATATCAAGCCGTTTACTTTTCACATTAAATAACATACTCAATCGTGCTCGACGGCGATATCCCCATTGGCCGCCTGCAATCATCGGCATAAATTCAATACCCGAAGGCTGCAATTTGGTAAGGCGCCGGAACAAAGCTTGCTGTTTCGCACTGCGCTGCATGTCTAACGGGATATGCTGGCTCTGACAGCCACCGCATTGTGTATAATCCTTGCACTTCGGCGTTTGCCGCCGCCGGCTGGTCATAAGAATTTTCTGCGCCTTTGCCAAGCCGTATTGGCGTTTTTCTTCCGTCACCGAACACTGTACGCGTTCACCGGGCAAGGCATTTTCAATGAACCACGTTTTACCCTGGATTCTGGCCACACCCAGCCCCTGATAATCCAATTCCAGAATGTCCGCTGTCACGCCGACGGAGCGTGTCGCCTGTTTTTTACCGGGGGTATAAAGTAACACCATAGTTTATTTCAAATATAAAATATTTTGGCTGAATAATTCCCGGCTTTTCAGCGGTTTATTGCCTAAATAGGGTTTTAATGCCATGCGGGTAAAACGTTTTGCCGCTTGCAACACCGCTTTATCGTGGAAATTACGTTGCGCAAAGGCTAATAAATCCCGCCCGTAAAAGGTCAAATTATCCTTAATCAACGACGCGATAAATCCTTTTTCTTCGCGGTAACGGTAGGTCATTTGTTCATCTACAGGTTCACCCGAACCCGCGCAATGGAGAAAATCCACTCCATAGCCCAGCATTTCCAACAATTGAAATTCAAAGACGCGTAACGTAGGTTCAACGGCATGCGGAGAAACGGCAAGTTGGGTTAAACAGTGTAAATAATCCTGAAAAAGTTGCGGATAGGCGGTTTCGGATTCCAATACGCGAGACAGCAGTTCGTTCACATAAAACCCGCTAAATAACGCAATTTGCTGCAGCGGCAGAGTAATAGCGGCGGGTTCTGCTTTAGTCAGCGTCTTTAACTCGCCCCGCCCCGCCCAACGCAGCAACAACGGGGTAAAAGGCTGCAGCACAGATTTTAAACCGGAACGCTTCGCTCTTGCCCCTTTCGCGAGAACAGTCAATCGCCCCGTTTCCTCTGTAAACAGATCCACCAATAAGCTCGTTTCACTATAGGGTTTGCGGTGTAACACAAAGCCACGCTGCCAGTTTTCTATCGTCTTATCTCCCCTTTTCGGATGGAGCAATATTCTAACAGATTTTCACTATAAGGTTGCGCTAATTTTTTATAACCAATCAATATATTCATTAAATAAAAGTTATTGGATTTACCCTCGTTTTCATCGAAATAATGAAAGCCTGATTTCTACTTTAGAGGAACCAAAATGATTACAGGATTTATTTGCGGACTTTTGCTGGGTTTTGTTATGCAACGCGGTCGCTTCTGTATTACGGGCGCATTTCGCGACATATACGTCGCCAAAAGCAATAAAATGTTTATCGCATTTTTAATTGCCATTACGGTGCAATCTATCGGCTTTTTTACTCTGATCGAATTGGGTCTATTGCATGTGTCGCCGGCGGAAAATTTTGCCCCGCTGGCGGTGTTATCCGGCGCCTTTCTTTTCGGTATCGGTATCGTTCTCGCGGGCGGTTGCGCTACAGGCACTTGGTATCGGGCAGGCGAAGGGCTGATCGGCAGCTGGATCGCATTATTCGGCTACATGCTGTTAAGCGCTATGATGAGAACCGGCCCTTTGAGCGACTTCAACCGTTCACTGCGTAGCCTTGATATCGAGCAGAAAACTATTTATGAAAGCCTTGGTATTTCCCCATGGATCCTCGTGACAGTATTAAGTGCGGTGACATTATTCGCTGTTTTTAAATATCAATCCAAACCACGCGCCAGAATAGCTACACTGAAAGCAAGGAAAAGCGGAGTGGCGCATATTTTATTTGAAAAACGCTGGAACCCTTTTGTAACCGCAGTCTTAATCGGCTTAATCGCCCTTGCCGCATGGCCATTAAGCGTTGCCACAGGACGTGAATTCGGCTTAGGCATCACAGGCCCTTCAGCAAACGTGATGCAGTATTTAATCACCGGCGACGGTAAATTCATCAACTGGGGGGTATTACTGGTACTCGGTATTTTAGTCGGTTCCTTTATCGCCGCCAAAGGCAGTAATGAATTCCGCTTCCGTGTACCGGATGTGCAAACTTTACTCAGAAGTGCCGTCGGCGGCGCGACAATGGGTATCGGCGCCACACTGGCGGGCGGCTGTTCCATCGGTAACGGTTTAGTCGAAACCTCGTTCTTCTCGTGGCAGGGCTGGGTATCGTTACCGCTGATGATTTTAGGGACCTGGACGGCAGCTTATTTCACCATTATCAAACCAAGCCGTTCACGTATTAATCATTAACGAAAATAAGGAAACATAATGGAAGTAAGATTACAAACCAACGGTCTGGTATGCCCGTTTCCATTAGTGGAAGCAAAAGAAGCGATGGATAAATTAAACAAAGGTGATCGCCTTGTGATTGAATTCGATTGCACCCAGGCCACCGAGGCGATTCCGAACTGGGCCGCGGAAAAAGGTTACGACGTAGATGACTTTGAACAAATCGGCGAGGCAAAATGGTCGATTACGGTAATTAAATAAGCCATCGAAAAATCCCCACACAAACAGCACGATCATGATATGATAGGTGCCGTTTA
This sequence comes from Pasteurellaceae bacterium LIM206, assembly GCA_032586195.1. Lineage (GTDB taxonomy): Bacteria > Pseudomonadota > Gammaproteobacteria > Enterobacterales > Pasteurellaceae > JAWHQP01. The sequence goes on from JAWHQP010000012.1 coordinate 57,385, forward strand.
TTTTTATTGATTTAACCCTTATGCGAATTCCGAGAATTTATCACCCTGCTTCTCTTACCGGCGTGAAATACTGCCAATTAAGCGAAGACGCCGCTAATCATGTAGGGCGCGTGTTGCGTATGCAAGCGGGTGATCAACTTGAATTGTTCGACGGCAGCAACCATATTTACGCCGCTAAAATTCGGCAAACCGGCAAAAAGAGCGTGGAAGTCGAAATTTACGATTGTCGTCGGGACGATCGCGAAAGCCCGTTGAAAATTCATTTGGGTCAGGTTATTTCGCGGGGCGAACGTATGGAATTCACCATTCAGAAGTCGGTGGAACTCGGTGTACATTGCATCACCCCGTTATGGTCGGAACGTTGCGGCGTAAAGCTTGATACGCAGCGCATGGAGAGAAAAATTCAGCAATGGCAGAAAATTGCTATCGCCGCATGCGAACAGTGCGGTCGCAACATCGTGCCACCAATTCGCCCTATGATGAAATTACAGGATTGGTGCGCGGAGCAAGACGGTGCGCTTAAATTAAATCTTCACCCTCGTGCTCGTTATTCCATTAAAACCTTGCCCTCCATACCGGCGGAGGGTGTGCGATTATTAATCGGTTCCGAGGGCGGATTGTCACCGCAGGAAATTGAACAAACGGAACAATACGGCTTTACCGAAGTGCTTCTAGGCAAACGCGTGCTGCGTACCGAAACCGCCGCCTTGGTGGCGATTTCAGCATTACAAGTGTGTTTTGGAGATTTATAATCAACAAAGTGCGGTGCTATGTTTCGGACTTTTTGTATCTGAAAATACAGAAACTCGTAAAAACAGCACCGCACTTTTACTTTTTTAACGAAAAATATTGGCTAAATATGGAACTACAAGATCATTTCTTAATCGCCATGCCGCAGATGGATGACAGCTATTTCCATCGTGCGGTGATTTATCTGTGCGAGCATAACGAACGGGGCTCTATGGGCATTATGCTGACCCATCAAACAGATTTGAGCCTGGCGGAACTGGCGGCAAAGCTAAATTTCATGATGGCGGATAATCGGATTTATCCCAACCAGTATGCCTTGCTGGGCGGCCCCGTTACACCCGAACGCGGTTTCATTTTACACACAAAAACGGCACAAACTTTCGCGCACAGCTATCAGGTGAGCGAGCAACTCACACTCACCACCTCGGAAGATATTATTGAAATTTTAGGTACGGAACGACAGCCTGAGAAATTTTTGATCAGCATCGGCTGTTCAAGTTGGGCGGCGAATCAGTTAGAACGAGAAATTGCGGAAAATTGCTGGCTGGTCGCGCCGTCCAACGAGCATATTTTATTTGATGTGCCGCCCGAATCACGCTGGCAGGCGGCACAGCAATTATTGGGCATCGAGCAAATGAATTTAGTCGGCGACGCGGGGTATTGTTAATGGGATTTACTGCGTTAGCCTTTGATTTTGGTACCAAAAGTATCGGCTGTGCGGTAGGGCAAAGCATTACCGGCACAGCTCAGGTCCTTCCAGCATTCAAGGCTCAGGATGGCATACCCAACTGGGAAAATATTGAAAAATGTCTCAAGGAATGGAAACCCGAAGTGGTTGTCGTCGGATTACCGTTGAATATGGACGGTAGCGAACAGCTCCTCACACTACGAGCGAAAAAATTCGCCAATCGCCTGCACGGACGCTTTAAGATACGGGTTGAATTACAGGATGAACGCCTCACTACCACGGAAGCCCGCTCAGAAATTTTTGAACGGGGCGGCTATCGAGCCTTAAATAAAAGCAAAGTGGATAGCATTTCCGCCTGCTTGATTCTGGAAAGTTGGTTTGAAACTCAAACGAAATAAAAGTGCGGTGCTGAAAAAGTGAGTTTTTATTCACCCCAAAAGACTCACTTTTTCAGCACCGCACTTTATTTCATTCGGCTGTCCTCTTCTTCTGTTTGGAACTCTTCCGTTTTCCCTTGCTTTTGTCTTACCTTTCCCCAAAAACAAAAAACCTCAACCGCTTTTGCGGTCAAGGTGTTTAGTCTTTGTTTTTTTATCTTTAAAATAATATTTGGCAGTGACCTACTCTCACATGGGGATACCCCACACTACCATCGGCGTTACGGCATTTCACTTCTGAGTTCGGCATGGGTCAGGTGGGACCACCGCACTATCGCTGCCAAAAAATGGTTATTTCTATCAGTTCACTTACGGCTCACTTAATTACCAAATCAAATAAACCGATAATCCGATAAAATAAAATTATTCCCTGGCGGTGACCTACTCTCACATGGGGATGCCCCACAC
>JAWHQP010000013.1:0-51929 GCA_032586195.1 Pasteurellaceae bacterium LIM206
AACTCAAAGATGATACGCGTAAAACGTTATTACAGGCGTTTCAGGCGAAAAAACAGGAAAAAATTGAACATCCTTTTTTAAATGAGACCGTTGAAATCGGCTTACTGCCTCATATTCAGGCTTTATTACTAAGCCGCCATTTACGCGGGGATTTAGCCGAATATCCGCCATTTCTTATGCGTTGAATCGGGTTCTTTAACAATTTAGATATTCCCTGCGAATGCCTATTTTCCCTATTTTTAGCCAAGGAGGCTTATTTATGATGATGCTGATAACCTATGATATATCCCTGGAAACCGAAGACGGCGAACGACGATTGCGGCGAATTGCCAAACATTGTCTGGACTACGGTATGCGCGTACAATACTCGGTGTTTGAATGCGAAGTCACACCCGTACAATGGGTAACACTGAAAGACAAATTACTGCGGGAATATAATCCCGAAACCGATAGCCTGCGTTTCTATCAACTGGGCAGCAAATGGCAACGCAAGGTCGAACACCACGGTGCCAAGGCATCCATTGATATTTTCCGTGATACTTTAGTGATTTAGTCGTTCGCCAACCCGTTGTTCCCACCTTAACCCCGCTTACTTATCGGTGTTATTTTATCTATTCAATTCAATAAGTTAGATAAATATTATATTTATTGTTATACTATTTTTGTCTTTATACCATCAGGTTAGCGGAATTTCCGCTACCAGGCTTAGAAAAGACGTGTCATATCTAAATGGCTGTTCGTTCCCTCACAGGAGCGTGGATTGAAACCGTTTGTGGGGTAGAGTATGGCTATATCTGCGTATGTTCGTTCCCTCACAGGAGCGTGGATTGAAACATCAACTCCGCGTACAAGGCGTACGAGGCAACTAAGTTCGTTCCCTCACAGGAGCGTGGATTGAAACATCTAAATACTCAAAATAAGGACGACATTATGGCGTTCGTTCCCTCACAGGAGCGTGGATTGAAACACACTCTTAATATTGCAGGGCAATGCAAACACTGGTTCGTTCCCTCACAGGAGCGTGGATTGAAACATTTTTTGTCTCCTGCCGCTGGTTAATCATATTGTGTTCGTTCCCTAACAGGAGCGTGGATTGAAACGAGTCTGGGCGTAAGTTTTTATAGTCTTTGCCGGTTCGTTCCTTCACAGGAGCGTGGATTGAAACTTTTTATCAAGTGCGGTCAGTCTAGGAGAAATTTATTTATTCTTTCATGGGAGTATGAATTGAAACTACTATGAAACTCCGCTTAACCCACAGGTTCAACAGACCTTCACTTAAAGCGATCTCAGCCAATGGCACTTCGACAAGAGTGTATTCTCTAGAATTTAATGTTATATAAAGCAAGGTCAGAATTTAACAATTTCAAGAAAAAAGATGCCCCTTAATACCGAAACATTAAGGGGCAGAGCTTTGCGATATATTCTTTTCAGAAAAATCTTATTGTAGCAACGTTTCTCATTTCGCTGTGCAACAACGCTTTGCATTATGAATGACCCTGTGAGCGTTGTCAAATTCCTTTGTCAAATTTGCTTAAAAATTGCATAATCAAACAAATTTTATTGAGCAAAAGGAAAAAATATGACGGTGTTAAACTATATTTTAGGCTTAGATCTCGGAATTGCATCCGTAGGCTGGGCGGTGGTGGAAATTGATGAGCAAGAAGTTCCGATCAATTTAGTGGATTTAGGCGTGCGGACTTTTGAAAAGGCGGAAGTGACGAAAACAGGGGAATCACGTAATCTTACTCGACGTTTGGCTCGTTCGCAACGCCGTCTGACTCGCCGCCGTTCACACCGTTTGTTGCGAATGAAACGCTTATTAAAACGTGAAGGCGTGTTGCAAGCGATGGATTTTGGCAAGAATTTTGCCAATTTACGCTTGCCGAATAATGTATGGACATTGCGTGTCGCTGGCTTGGAGCGTAAATTGGAAAATGATGAATGGGCAGCGGTGCTGTTACATTTGGTGAAACATCGGGGTTATTTGTCGCAACGGAAAAATGAGGCAAAAGATAAAGAGCTTGGGGCGCTGCTTGCGGGCGTGGATGCCAACCATCAATTATTGGCGAATAATGAATATCGCACACCTGCGGAAATTGCGGTGAAAAAATTTGCAGTGGAAAATCATCATATTCGCAATCAAGCGGGCGATTATTCGCACACCTTTGACCGTTTGGATTTGCAAGCGGAAATGGCGTTATTATTCAAAATGCAGGCAGCTTTTGGCAATCCGCACACTTCGGAGCATTTCCAAAATCAATGTGTTGAACTGCTGATGAAACAGCGTGATGCCTTATCAGGCGAAGCGATTTTGAAAATGCTCGGCAAATGTACTTTTGAGCCGACCGAATACAAAGCCGCCAAAAATACCTATTCCGCCGAACGTTTTGTGTGGCTAACCAAACTGAATAATTTACGCATTTTGGAAAATGGCACGGAACGGGCGTTAGATGAAAATGAACGGAAATTATTGCTCGCTCAGCCTTATCTAAAAGCAAAATTCACTTATGCCCAAGCTCGAAAATTGTTAGGTTTAAGCGATTTTGCACGCTTCAATACTCGCTATTTGCGAGAAAAAACCGTTACAGAAAGTGAAAAAACCACGCTAATGGAGATGAAAGCCTATCACGCTATTCGCAAGGCGTTGGAAAATGCTGGGTTAAAAACCGAATGGCAAAGTTTGGCGACTAAACCTGAATTGCTTGACGAAATCGGTACGGCATTTTCGATTTACAAAACCGATAGCGACATCAGTGATTATCTTGACGGAAAATTGCCCGAAGCGGTGCTAGACACTCTGCTTGAAAATATCAACTTCGATAAATTTGTGAATTTATCTTTGCAAAGTTTACGCAAAATCTTACCGCTTATGGAGCAAGGCGAACGTTACGATGCTGCCTGCAAAATGGTCTATGGCGATCATTTTGGCGCGAAAAGTCAAGAAAATCATCTTTATTTGCCAACCATTCCTGCCGATGAAATCCGCAATCCAGTGGTACTTCGCACACTCAGCCAAGCTCGCAAAATCATCAATGCAGTGGTTCGCCGTTACGGGTCGCCTGCTTATATTCATATAGAAACCGCACGAGAGCTAGGGAAATCCTTTAAAGATCGCAAAGACATTGAAAAACGCCAAGAGCAAAATCGAGCCAAGCGTGAAAGAGATGTCCAAGAATTTAAAGAGAAATTTCCTAATTTCATTGGCGAGCCCAAAGCAAAAGATATTCTTAAATATCGCTTATATAAACAGCAAGATTGTAAATGTTTATATTCAGGTAAGCCAATTGATTTAAGACGATTAAATGAAAAAGGCTATGTGGAAGTCGATCACGCCTTGCCGTTCTCTCGTACTTGGGATGATAGTTTCAACAATAAAGTGTTGGTGTTGGTAAGCGAAAATCAAAATAAAGGTAATCAAACGCCTTATGAATGGTTAGACGGCAAAAATGAAACCGAACGTTGGCGATATTTTAAAGCCCTAGTGGACGGTTCAAATTTCCCTTATGCAAAAAAACAGCGAATTTTGACCGCTTGTTTAGATGAAAAAGGCTTTAAAGAACGTAATTTAAACGATACCCGCTATGTCGCTCGCTTTTTAAGCCAATTTATCAGTGAAAAAATGCAACTCACAGGCGAGAAAAAACGGCAAGTGTTTATGTCTAACGGACAAATTACTGCCCTGCTCCGCTCTCGTTGGGGCTTGATAAAAGTGCGTGGAGACAGCGACCGCCATCACGCTCTTGATGCGATTGTCGTGGCTTGCACCACGAGATCAATGCAACAGCGGATTACGAACTTTATCCGCCAAAAAGAAATGAATGCTTTTAGTGGCGAGTATGTAGATCGTTCCACAGGCGAAATTTTGGAATTGCGTTTCCCCGAACCTTGGGGTTTCTTCCGCAAAGAAGTGATGATCCGAGTGTTTGACGATAACCCAGCGGAAGAATTAGTGGTGCAACTGCCAAGCCGTCCACAAGCCAATCACGAGTTTGTTTCACCATTATTTGTCAGCCGAATGCCAACCCGAAAAATGACCGGGCAAGGGCATTTGGAGACGATTAAATCAAAACAAGAAATTTTTAATCAAGCAAAGGAACTCGTTGAAATCAAAACAAAAGTCAAAAAATCTCTTATTGAGATAACATTAGACGATCTTGAAGAAAACAAAAACAATTTCCCGAGAGATTTAAACTTTTATGAACAGTTAGAACAAAAATTAAAAGCATTTAATGGCAATGCGAAACAAGCTTTTAAAGATGGCTTTGTAAAAGGTATAGATAAAAATGGAAAAGAAAATGTGGTTAAATCTATTACAATGTATGCCGATGTCAAGCAGGGATTAGAAGTCCGAAATGGTATTACTGAAAGCAATGGTAGTATGGTAAGAGTAGATTTATTCTCTAAATTAAATAAAAAAGGGAAAAATCAATATTTTGTTGTTCCTGTATATGCTTGGCAGGTAGAACGAGAAGAACTTCCTAATATTGATTGCAAAGGAAATAAAATAGATGAAACTTATACATTTTGTTTTAGCTTATATCCTAATGATTTAATTGCTATTCAAGATCCAAATGGTTCTGATGATAAAATTTTTGCTTACTACGTAAGATGTGATAGTTCTGATGGAAGAATGATCTTAAGATTATCTGATAATAGTGCGGTACCCAATGGATATAGCGTTCCAAGTAAGAATGAATTATCACAATTTCGTATAAGTCCTTTAAATCAATCTTATATTGAAAAATATGAAATTGATGTATTAGGCAAAAAAATAGATTTATCTAAACCAAAATCTCGTCAAAAACTAGAAAGACCAAATAAACGTAAACAATTATGTTTAAGAAAAGCGAAAAATAAATCGTAAGATAAATAGCTAACTCTATTAGAGTTAGCTATTTTTTGATAAGGAGAACCAAATGTCGTGGCGTTCGATTTTAATCAGCAACGGGGGCAAATTGTTGCTACTAAAAAATCAGCTCTGTATTCAACAAATGGAAAAAACTTTTACCGTGCCGATTGAAGATATTGCCGTGATTGTAGTGGAAAGTCGTGAAGTCATCATTACCGCTCCGCTACTGACCGCTCTTGCCCAAAATGGTGTAACCCTTTTGACCTGTGATGAACAATTTTTGCCGTGTGGACAATGGCTGCCATTTATGAATTATTCTCGTCAGCTTAAAACGCTCAAATTACAGCTTGAAATGAGCGTGCCAATGCGAAAACAACTATGGCAAACGATTGTAAAACAGAAAATTCTTAACCAAACCCAAGCTTTAATCGAAATGAAACGGTCGGATTTAGCCAAAAAATTGCAAGGTATCGCCCAAACCGTTAAATCAGGCGATCAGGGCAACGCTGAAGCCTATGCCGCTCAAATCTATTTCCAAACCTTTGGCAAGGGCTTTCATCGGGAGCAGGAAAATGCGATTAACGCTCATCTCAACTACGCTTACACCGTGCTACGTTCGGCGATTGCTCGGGCATTGGTGCTGTATGGTTGGTTGCCCGCTTTGGGCATTTTCCACAAAAGCGAAGTGAATCCCTACAATCTCGCTGACGATTTTATCGAACCTTTCCGACCGCTTGCCGATTTGTTGGTTTGGCAACTCGAGCAAGAAAACAAGCTGCCCAATACGCTTACGCCCCACGCCAAACAACGCTTAATCAAACTTCTTCATTATCAAATGCAATTTGGTGGACAAATTTTTAGTGTTTTGGCAGCGGTTGATCGTACGGTAGGCAGTTTACAGACAGCTTTGCTTAACAAAAATGCTGTCTTGCTAAGATTGCCCGAGATCCTACCACTTAAGGAACACGAATATGAGTGAGATTTTTATGCGTATCATTGTCTTCTTTGACCTGCCCGTTACCACTAAAGCTAAAATGCGAGCGGCTAACCAATTCCGTCAATTTCTGCTCAAAGACGGCTACCAAATGCTCCAACTCTCGGTTTATTCCCGCATTGTGCGTGGACGAGATTCTCTCGCTAAACACAATAAACGCCTTGTTGCTCACTTGCCCGAAGAAGGATCTGTACGCTGCTTGGAAGTTACCGAAAAGCAGTTTGCCAGTATGCTCATTTTACTCGGTGAGAAGAAAGTACAAGAAGAAAAAGTGAATGCAAACCAAATGTTACTTTTTTAGTAATTTTAAACTTTCACAGAAAAATCACTAGCCATAAAAAACAGCGGTTTAATTGCGGTTTTTTTATACGAATCCATCAAGAAAAATCGTATTTAAAGGCAAATTAAATCGACTTAAATACGATGTCACAGAAAGAAAATGCATAAAATAAGTGGTAGAAAATCGGGGAAAAATCCCAAATTTTCTACCGCTTGCACCCGTTTTTTACGAAATTTTTTAGTTAAAAAACATCGTAACACTTTGAAAACACAGGGTTTTCAGCGACTAGATTGTAGCACAGCGAAATGAGAAAGGGAGCTACAACATAGCTGTTGGACGAATCCATAAGTTATTTATTGTAGCACAGCGAAATGAGAAAGGGAGCTACAACTGCAGAACTTGATTTAAAAAATCAGTCTATATTGTAGCACAGCGAAATGAGAAAGGGAGCTACAACACCGTGTTTGGTGAATTCCGTAACGGTCAGATTGTAGCACAGCGAAATGAGAAAGGGAGCTACAACTTGGTCGGCATACGCTTTCAGCTCATTTTATTGTAGCACAGCGAAATGAGAAAGGGAGCTACAACATATTTCATCAGATGAAATGGCAAAAATAATTGTAGCACAGCGAAATGAGAAAGGGAGCTACAACTTAATCACAGCAGCATCTTTGCTGAAATCCATTGTAGCACAGCGAAATGAGAAAGGGAGCTACAACTTTTGAATGCGTAGAATGCGGTTATGCGGAATTGTAGCACAGCGAAATGAGAAAGGGAGCTACAACTTTTGATAAGACCGTTTAGGCTTATTGTCAATTGTAGCACAGCGAAATGAGAAAGGGAGCTACAACAAAATTCGATACTTAAACAAGCATTAGAGAATTGTAGCACAGCGAAATGAGAAAGGGAGCTACAACCCACCGTCACCTTTTAACATGCGCATTCTTATTGTAGCACAGCGAAATGAGAAAGGGAGCTACAACTTACGGAAAAAGCCATGAGATCGCCGTAAAATTGTAGCACAGCGAAATGAGAAAGGGAGCTACAACAAAACTCTCACGGCGTTCACCTATCTTCTTATTGTAGCACAGCGAAATGAGAAAGGGAGCTACAACGCAAAAATTGTCCTTTTCGGCACCGCACTTATTGTAGCACAGCGAAATGAGAAAGGGAGCTACAACTAACGACGCGGCGACGTGACGACGGCGACTATTGTAGCACAGCGAAATGAGAAAGGGAGCTACAACACCTTGACAAACGAAGGAGCAAATTTCTTAATTGTAGCACAGCGAAATGAGAAAGGGAGCTACAACAGAACTGCATGACAAGTTAAAACATGAGGCATTGTAGCACAGCGAAATGAGAAAGGGAGCTACAACGAAACCTACGATTTTATTAACGTGATTTCTATTGTAGCACAGCGAAATGAGAAGAGCGCTACAACTCAACGCCGACAGTAAATAGCATTTTCTCCCTCCTCCGATTTTTAAGTTCGATATAGCTATAAAAGCCCCGATAGATCCCTACACAGAAACGTGATACAAATCATTTTAGTCTGCTCTTCATTTAGGAACACAAATCAAAACATTATAAACAAAGTTGCAAACCCACCTTGATTCAACAACTAGACATTTTTCGTGGTTAAATAGCGTTCCACTGTATCTACAATCGCTTGAGTTTGTGGATCAATTTCAATATTCACTAATGATCCTACTTCTCGTTTTCCGATCAAGGTACGGTGGATGGTTTCAGGAATAAGATTAACGCAAAATTGGTCATCTTTTGTTTCACCAACGGTCAGGCTAATGCCGTCAACGGCGATAAAACCCTTGGTAAGAATATATTTCATCACCTCTGCATTCGGCAGCTTAAACCAGATTTGCAAATTATTTTCCGATGAAACGCGGGCGGTCACCTCTGCGGTACAATACACATGACCTGAAAGCAGATGCCCGCCGATTTCATCGCCCATTTTCATTGCTCGTTCGATATTCACAAAATCTCCTTCCCGCAGCGTACCAAGGTTGGTAATCCGTAAGGTTTCTGTCATCAAATCAAAACTGACCCGGTCATTTTTGATAGCCGTTACGGTCAGGCAAACTCCGTTATGTGCCACTGAGGCGCCAATTTCCAGCCCAAACAGTAATTCCTGTGGCATTTTTATGATATGTGTTCTAAAATTCGCTTTTGAAATAATAGACTGGATTTGTGCCGTACCTTGAACAATACCTGTAAACATAGATTTCTCCGCTAAAAAATTTTCCTCATTATAAATAATAACTTCATCTATGCAAAAAAATACCTCTTGGCAAGAATATAAACTCGAAGCAAAAAAATTAATCAATCTCGCATTTCCCGTGTTGTTGGCACAAATCGCACAAAACTCCATGGGTCTGGTGGATACCATTATGGCAGGAAGAGTCAGCGCCGCGGATATGGCGGCCATTTCCGTGGGAGCCTCTATCTGGTTGCCGCTGGTATTATTCGGGCAAGGTTTGCTGCTGGCTCTTCCACCGACCATTTCCTATTTAAACGGCTCGGGACAGCGGCATAAAATCGCTCACCATGTCCGTCAAGGTATTTGGATTATTCTAATAGTGTTTATCCCGCTCGCCGTGATGATTTATTTCAGCGATATCGTCATCAACCGCATGGGTATGGAACCGCATCTTGCCGATATTACCATCCGTTACCTGCACGCTATGCTGTGGGGGCTGCCGGGCTATTTGTTATTGGTAAATTTTCGCTGTCTGAATGACGGTATTGCCAAAACCAAACCGGCTATGATTATCACCTTCTGTGGTTTGCTGCTTAATATTCCGCTCAATTATATTTTTATTTACGGCAAATTAGGACTGCCTGCTTTTGGCGCGGTGGGTTGTGGCATTGCTACCGCTATTGTGAACTGGACTATGTGCCTGCTGATGATCATCTACAGCAAATATGCGGCAAATCAGCGGGATTTACACGTATTTGAACACCTGCTGGAAAAACCGAATGCTGCCACTTTAAAGAAACTGTTCCGTTTAGGATTTCCTATCGCCATTGCATTATGCTGCGAAGTCGCGCTTTTTGCGCTCACCGCCCTGCTGCTCTCGCCGCTCGGCACCAATGCGGTAGCAAGCCACCAGATTGCTTTAAACACCAGTTCCTTTATTTTTATGTTCCCCATGGCACTCAGTATGGCAATTACTATCCTGGTAGGGCAAAGTCTGGGTGAACATTCTGCTTTAAGGGCGAAACATATCGCCTATGTGGGATTGGTCATCGGTTTAATCGTGGCGATCATTACCGCTATCATTACCGTTACTTTCCGTTACGATATCGCTCATCTCTTTGTTAAAGATAGCACGGTTATTGAACTTGCCGTTACACTGTTACTGGTCAATGCGCTGTATCAATTTTCCGATGCGGTGCAAGTCGTTGTGGGCGGCGTACTGCGCGGCTACAAAGATACCAAAATCATTCTCTACATCACCTTGTTTTGTTATTGGGTGGTAGGTATGCCGATTGGTTACAGCCTTGCCAGAACGGATATTTTTGTTGCGCATTTAGGCCCTATGGGTTTTTGGATCAGTTTCGTCATCAGCCTTACTCTTGCGGCAATTTTACTGTTCCACCGAATGAGAAAAATCCAGGCGCAGCCTGATGAGATTTTATTCGCGAAATTGGAAAAATTGAAATAAATCTAAAATCTCTGTACAGAATCATATGGAAAAAGGGCGTCTAACTTTTGTCATAATATACCCTTGTACATCCGCGCGTATAACTAAAAACTCCGTTTTTCAACACCGCACTTTTACCCCGCTTTCCGGTTATTTTGTGTTATTGAGAATTAATCTCATTGCACATAGCAACCGTTTTCGTTATACTCTCGCCATTTTGCAACTATTTTTTTCTCACACAAGGAATTTCCCTTATGAAATATAAACTAAGCTTAATCTCTACCGCATTACTCACTTCGGTTTCTTTTGCGGCCCAAGCTGAAACGAGTCAATCCCAACAAGATGAAAACCTAGACACTATTAATGTGGTAACGGAGCTGGAAAAAGCCAAAGCGGCAGGCAATAAACAGCAGGAAATTGCCAATCTCGGTTTATTAGGCCGTCAATTAGCTTTTACCTCCGCTATTGATGTAGTGAACTACGATGAAAAAGCGTTTGAAGATCAGCAACCGCGTAATGTGGTTGATGCTATTTCAAAAGTGGATTCCTCAGTTATGAATTTCGGTGGTGAAACCAATACGTTGCAAGGGATTTATGTGCGCGGCTTACAATTAGATGCCCGTCAAATCAGCGTAAACGGTTTGGCAGGTTTGTATTCCACCTATAATTCGCCGACCGCGGGCGTAAGTTCGGCTCAATTAATTAAAGGGGCTTCTACCGCTGTTTCAGGGATGGATCCCGAAGGTTCCGCCGGGGCGGCAATGAATGTGCAGACCAAACGCGCCGCCGATACACCGATTAATAAAATCAGCTTTGGCTGGTTCGGCGACAGCCGTTTGCAGGAAACGTTCGATTTCGGTCATCGCTTTGGTGAAAACAATGAATGGGGTATCCGTGTCAACGGTAAATACCGTGACGGCGATACGCCTCGTGACGGTTACAGCGAACGTGATAGAGAACTAGCTATCGGCGCAGATTATCGTGGTGATAAATTACGTGTCGGTATTGATTATATGTACACCAAGCGTAAAACCAACGGCGGCCGCGCACGTGTACAGGATATTCAAAATTTCACCTATGCCATACCGTCAGCACCGGATGGCAGCATTAATTTAAATCCGAGCTGGATCGGCCAAACTACCGAAGACGAAACCATTATGGGAACGTTTGAATATGATTTGCCATACAATATGATGATTTCAGGCGGTATTGGACATATGGAATCGCGTTATTATGGTTCATTCGGTCAAATTACCAATCTTAAACAAAATGGCGATTTTAGTGTTTCAGGTATCCGTGGTATCGACTATCACACCCGTACTACCAGTGCCAACTTAAAATTACAAGGCGAATTTAAAACAGGCCCAATAAATCATAACTGGAGTATTGCTTTTGACCAAGTCGTGCGTGAGCGTGACTTTGACCAAAGTGCATGTACTAACTATTCCATAACCGGCGGTTCAATTTATAGTCCGTCTTTCGGTACATTAACGAAAAATTCCAGTTGTACAAGCACAACCAGCTTAACAGTTGATACACAAAGCACCGATGAAAAATTAACAGCACGAAGTTTAGCTGTTTCAGATATGTTGGGTTTCTACAACGATGAAATTCGCTTAACCCTTGGCGGACGTTTCCAATGGATTAAACAAACCAATTACAATGAAACCGTAAATAATGTTAAAGGACAAACCGTTAAATATGATGAATATCGCTTTAGTCCAATGGTAACGCTTGCCTATGTGCCTAATCCGAATTTAGTATTTTATGGTAACTACCTAGAGGATTTGGAACCCGGTGCAACAGACGTAACCGATACGGGGGATGCTTCAATGTCTAAACCAGTGGTTAGCCGTCAAATTGAACTCGGTGTACGTAAAAACTGGAGTGATTATGTTACAACTACATTAAGCATTTATCAAATCAGACGTCCAGGTGTAGTGCCTAGCAGAACAGGAAATAGTTATAAAACAAAATACACGACTCTCGGTCTCTCCGCAGGTGATGAACAGGGTGAAGAACGCAACCGTGGTATTGAATTTAATATCTACGGGCAATTCTTCAATGGTACATTACGCCCAAGCTTCGGCATTACCTATAATAAAGGGGAATTAATTGATTATGTTACCTATGCGTTAGATAAAGTATCAGGAACTCAGGTTGCCAGCCCGCGTATTATCTACAAAGGCGCCGTAGAATGGGATACACCGTTTATTAAAGATTTAACCTTAAATGCCGCAATTCAGTATTATGGTTCATCTTATCAAGATGCAACCAAAAAATATAAATTCTCTCCATACACCACCGTTGACATAGGCGCAAAATATGTGCTCCGTTTAAGCAATAAACAAACGGTTACCTTGCGTGGTTCGGTTGAAAATCTATTTGATAAAAACTACTGGCAGGTACAACGCGGTCGCTATGATCGCAGCTTTGCCGTGGTGGGAATGCCGCGTACTTACTGGGCAACGGTTGAATATTCATTCTAAATAATCATGATTATCAGGGCAGCATTTCACTGCCCTTTTGTCTTTTTTAAGACGAACACAGGAAAGCATTAATGGACTGGCAAACTGAACTCAATTCCAGCCTCACGTGGCTGATCAGCTCTCTCATATGGGTAAGTTTAGGCCTTACCATCAGCGCACTCTTACTGAAAAAAACCGACGTAGGGAAAAAATTCTGGCTAATCAGCCGGCCCTGTGTCAACAAAAGCAATAAATATAAAATCATCGGCTTAATCCTGTTACTGCTGCTTTTCATTCTGCTCGAAGTCCGCATGAGTGTGCTTAACACCTTTTTTTATAACGGGTTATACAGCGCATTGCAAAATAAACAGGCTGACGCTTTCTGGTTTTTCGCCACTATCAACGCTATTCTGGTGGTGTGTAAAATTATTCATTCCATTTTAAATTATCTGCTCCGTCAAGTGTTTGAAATCCGTTGGCTGGAAAAATTCAATGAGGAAATGATCAGACGCTGGTTAGCCAATAAAAATTATTACCGGATAAAATACAACAAAACTCTACCCGACAATATCGACCAGCGTATCGAACAAGATGCCCGCGAGTTTATTACGGGAACGCTGGACTTAGTGGACGGTGTCATTAACGCTATTGTGTCGATCTTTGAATTTACCGTGATTCTATGGGGATTATCTGGCTTGTTGGTACTATTCGGCGTGAATATCCCAAAGGGCGTGGTGTTCTTCATTTACAGTTTTATCATTATCGCCACCGCACTTTCTGTCTGGATTGGTCACCCGCTGATAAAACTGAATTACAACAAAGAAAAACTGAACGGGGATTATCGTTACTCCTTAATCCGCATACGCGATAACGCGGAAAGTATTGCTCTTTACGACGGAGAAGACAAAGAGGGCGCGCATTTAAAAGAGAAATTTGACAAGGTCATCAAAAACCGCTGGGCGATCGTGCGGCAAATGCTCGGTTTAGACGGATTCAACACGGGGGTAACGCAGATTGCTATGATATTGCCGCTCATGCTGCAGGCTCCCCGGTTCTTTGCCGGACAGGCGACCTTAGGCGATATGCATCAAACCGTGCAGGCGTTCAACCGCCTCATGCGGGCATTGTCCTTCTTCCGCCTGTTTTATGAAGAATTTACCCTGTATCAGGCACGTCTGGAACGTTTATACGGTTTTATGTTCACGCTGAACGAACTGGATGAACATACCATTCCTCACCCGATTGAATGCAGCCATCGTATGGCGTTAACCGATTTCGGCATTAAGGATCAAGAAGGCAGCGTGCTGCTGAATAACATCAATCTTGAACTGAAAAGGGGGGACGCGTTGTTGATTCAAGGCCCGTCGGGCACGGGGAAAACCACTCTGCTCAAAGCGATTGCCGGCATTTATCCTTTTGAAACCATGGGCTCGCTGGAACGCCCGTGCAACGGCAATATCCTGTTCCTGCCGCAACGTCCTTACATGCCGCAGGGTACATTGCGGAAAGCGATTTGCTATCCGAATATCGATCCCAACCATCCCGATTTAATTCGCTATATGGAAAAATGCCGTTTACACAAATACGTTCATGCCCTGGATCAGGAAAACGACTGGCAAGCCATCCTTTCCCCGGGTGAGTTGCAGCGGGTGGCGTTTGTGCGGATTTTCTTAACCAAGCCCGATATTGTCTTCCTTGACGAAACCACTTCCGCTCTGGATGAGCCCACCGAGCATATTCTGTACAGCAAAATTCGCGCCAAGCTGCCCGATATGATTGTATTGAGCGTCGGCCACCGCTGCACCCTTCAGCAGTTCCATAACAAACGGATTACACTGGGCGCGGTGGATATTATTTAACAAAATCGCATCGCGATTATATTTTGTGTACAATAGCCGCTCGCTCCAATGAGAGCTGAAGCGAGAGCGCACAAAGTGCGGTGCTGTTTTTACCATTTTTTACTTAACTTAATGTGGGAACGACAAATGAAAAAAATTAACCGATTGATTATTATTGCGTTATTAACGGCAGCCGCAATAATAGGTTTCTCTCATATAACTAACGACGGCGAAGGCGTGCGGACGGAGATGTATCAAATGAAAGCTCAGGCCGACCAAATGATGAACGCCTCCGATACGGATGAATTCCGCCGGGCGGCAAAAGCCCTACGCGAAACAACCATCAAAGCGCAGGCAATTCGCCCTTCCGGCATTCACAACGATACCGATTTCAAAGGTTATCAGCAAGGCATGCTGGCTTTCGTAAACGTAATTGACGAAGCCGATCAGCTCGCCCGGCAGGGTAAACTGGACGAAGCAAAAACCAAAGCGAAGACACTGTTTGAATTGAAATCCATTTATCACAAAAAATATAAATAAAACGACAAAGGCACGAAATCCGTGCCTTTTATTTTAGCCGACAAAGTTCATCCACGCTATGCCAATACTGTTTATCTTTAAACACCAATGTATAACGCTGACGCCCCTGCCAAGGGTAATGACCGCCGAGATAAAGCTCGGTCGGATCCGTTGCGGAAAAATAACAACCGGCCGTATCGGCATTTTCCGAGTTATAGGCGGCTTGGGCGAACTGTTCGTATCCCACCTCTGTGAGTTCAGCCTGACGATATTGTTCCAATTGCGCGGAGGCGGCAGGATCAAGATCAAACCGCATTGACATCATATTGCTTTCGGCCTGGGTTCTGATATGAATATTGGTTGCCGTCCGCGGCAGAAATGCAGGCAGCCAGCTTTGCATCCCTGATGAAAGCTGATCCAGTGAATCCGCTTTCTCTTCTACCATCCCATCGCAGCCTATAAAAATCAAGCCGGCAACAGCTAAAATCCCCGCACCAAGCAGCGAAACAAACCATTTTTTCATCTTTACCTCCATGTCATAGTTTGAAAAAGTGCGGTGCCGTTTTGGCGAGTTTTTCACCTGTAAAAACTCTCATTTTCAGCACCGCGCTTTTCCGTCGGGAAATCAAAATCCTAATGTCTGTTTAATACGATCGGCAAACATGCCTACGCTCAGCACATAGTAATTGGAATGATTCCAGTCCCAGATGGTACGGTAATTATTGGTGACAAGAAATGCTCTGCCGACTTCCTTATCGGGGCGGACCAACCATAAATCCGTCGAGGATAACGCGGCAAAACGCCGCGCGTCGGCAGGATTTTTGACGCTGATACCGAGAGCCTGCCATGTACTGAGAGAACGGGCTTTATTCTGTTCGATACCCGCAATAGACAGATCGAGCGGCTGGCTGAGGCTTACTTCAACGCCCCAAGGCAAGTTGTCGTTCCACCCCACGGTGTGCAAATAATTGGCAATGGAAGCGAATACATCATATTCATTAGTCCAAATATCCTTGCTGCCGTCGCCGTCACCATCAGCCGCATAGCTTAAATAAGAGCTCGGCATAAATTGGGGCTGCCCCATCGCTCCCGCCCATGAGCCCAGCATTCCGGCACGGGATAAATGCCCTTGATCAAGCATTTTCATGGCATTAATAAACTCTTTGCTGAACAGATTTTCACGACGACCGTCAAAGGCAAGCGTAGCCAGAACGGACAATACATCATAATTTCCTTGATAATAGCCGAAGCTGCTTTCCATGCCCCATAACGCCAGAATATATTCTTTCTGCACGCCGAAACGAGAGCTGGCTTTTTGTAATTGCGCCTGTATGTCGTAGTAATTGTCTTCCGCTTTATTGACCTTATCTTGGGTGAGATGCTTGCCGATATAATTGGTCACACCGTTTGGATTAGGGCCGGAAGGCATATTTCTACGACTGGCGGCGATATCCGCCTGTTTTCGGTCTAACCGAACTGCGGTGTCAATATAACGAATATTATTCTGCGCGTTCACCGTCGCCGCGGAAACACCCTGCCCCAAAGCTTTGCGTTTGAGGAAAGTGACGTAATCATTAAAATTGACTAAGCTGCGGACATTGCCGTATGTTGCCGATTCCGGCAAGGGTGTTAATGCCGTTTGACGGTTATCCGTGGTTTTAGGCACAGTTTTATTCATGGTTTTATGACCTGACGAACAACCGGCTAAAACCAGACAAACGACTAGTAATGTAGTGTTAAACTTCAAATTCATTTCATTATTCCCTAGTATTTGTTAATCATTTCCGCATCAATTTATACAGTATTTTTAATAACGATACGGGCATTAAACGCGGCGCGGTTCGCATTAAAAAGGTGGCAAAACCCGCCGCGGAACCCTGAATGTTTAATTGTCGTTTCAGTTTAAATAATTTCCATTCACTTTTTGCATAGATTAATCCGCGGCGACGACCGACCATAGCATTGCCATTGGTACGGGCATACAGCAGTACATCAGGCAGATTACCCACTTTTTCACCTGTGGCGATAATACGGTTCCACAGATTGTAATCCTCGAGGAATAAATGATGCTGATAGCCTCCCACCCGCTGCAAAATCGATTTACGGTATGCCACGGTCATATGATTAAAAGGAGAACGCATTTTGTTGAATGCCACGATGTCGGCATAATCCGTCGGCACTTTCCGTAAACTGATAATATGCTGCGGATCCTGGTCGAATTCGGCAATTTGAGTACTGAACATCACCACATCCGGATGTTGCTCAATATATTCCACCTGTTTGGCAAAACGTTCCGGACGGCAAATATCGTCGGTATCCATGCGGAACAGCCATTCGTGGCTGCTTTGTTTTATCCCTTCGTTAAGTGCCTTGCCCAACCCTACATTCTGCGGCAACGGCACAATTTTCAACGGCAGCTTGGTTTTAAACTCATCGACTACAGCCTGCAATTCAGGGGTAACGGGGCCATCCAATACCAGCACGATTTCATCTGCGGGATAAGTCTGAGCCTGTAAACTTTTCAGGCTTTCCGTTAAAAATTGCGGCTTTTCTTTGCTATACAAAGACATTAATACTGAAAATTTCATATTCAACCTATCTTTAAATAAAGCGTTTTAAATTAATCGCTAATTTCGGAGACAGAAAACTCACGCCCGCGATCAGCAAATATTTTACATTGAACCCGATCAGGAACATTTTGAAATAATACCAAGCCGCCTTACGCGATAAGCTCATAGCGTGCGGATACGCCAACATATAAAGGGCGTTCAGTCTGAAATTTCGGGCTTGCCGTGGTGTGTGGACATATTGCCGTTGAATAGCGCGAATAGCCTGTTCGGTGTTGCCGGTATTGGTGGAAACGCTGGCACGTTTGGTATAAAAACGGCAGACAGTCAGCGCTTCGTCAATATAAAGCGGCTTAAAATCAGGCTGCGAAATGACCTTTAAAATAAAATCATAATCTTCCAGCGATTTTAATTGCGTGGATAAACCATTTATCTGCCGGAATAAAGATTTGGCAATACCCAGCATCGGCATCCCGCCAATTTTATTCGCCAATAAAAGATTATCTAAAGTAATATCCGCCACATTGCTAAACGGATGAGTCCGATAAATAAAACGCTCATTCACCATCACACATTCCGCGGGATGATAAATAAAATTAACCGTAGGATTTTCAGCTATTTTTTGCGTTAACAGTTGGCATTTATTTGGCGTGAAACGATCATCATCATCTAAAAACAGCAGCCAGTCATACCGTGCATGACGGGCGCCGATATTACGACTTTCCGCCGGGCCTTGATTAGCATTATTACGTATAACCCGCACGGCAAAAGAATAACCCTGCTCAACCTGCACAGATGTCGGCGAGCAGTCATCTACAATAATAACTTCAAAATTATGCAGACTCTGACGTTCTAAACTGTTTAATAACGAAGCTATTTCTTCATTGCGATTATAGGACGGAACAATAATACTAAACATTTTTATCTCTTAAATAAAATAAGGTTTTTACCGCGAGTTCCAAACAGGGATAAAAACATAATCAATACCGACATAATACCCGGAAAAGCGTAGGTATCCGACTTTATATTTAAAATTGTTAAAATAGCGAGAGTGGAAAGAGTAAATTTCCAGCTGCCGGCAAACCAGTTTACCGCGATCCGACGCACAAAATGTGCGGTAAATACAAAACAGATGAACGAATAAACGGCTCCACCGTATAAAATCTGGCGTAAAAAGCCTGAATCCGTGCCCCCGTAATAATGATGATCAGGCGTAAAATAATAGCCTTCGCCCCAGATAAACTGTTCAAGCGTCGGCATAAATAAATGTTTTTTCATTAAAGTATCGGTGGATGAACTTAACGAGTCATTGCCATTAATAATATTAATCACAATTTCAAGTGCATGAGCCACATAAGGATGGTCGGGATAATACCTCGCCAGGAAGAACACTATTGCGGCAAACATAACTAAAGCGGGGACATAACGCCATTTAAAATAGATTAAAATACTTAATGCCGAAAACATAAAAAACGTACGGCCGGAAATTACGCCGATAAATAATATTAAGAAAATATAATAACTTGGTATGCCGCCGTTTTTCCCATTATAGGCCAATAAAAAATGCATCAGCATTAAATAAAACGCACTTAACTGAAAAAAAGCGGAAGAAGTCAGATTATATAAACGGTATTCCTGTTCCGAACCGTAAAATCTCGGTAGAATAACATTCGTCGAGAGATCAAAATCGATCATAAAAGCGACACCGCATAAAGCCAGAAAACCAACTACGGCCTGAATGATAATACCGAGTTTTAAATCCCGCACCAGCTGCCATTTGCCTTGTTCATAATTATAAAATACATTATAAACAACCACGCCAAGCAGAAACAACACGAGTAATTTTATATACATCTGTATTACGGAAAAATCGCGGGAGCCGTGCAGCAACAACGGAATTCCGCTCACTACAATTAACCCGATAACCGCAATCAGGCTGTCCCAAGGTATAATAACACCCTGCGGCAGCTGTTTTTTATATAGCTTATAAGCGAGATAAACCGATGCCAGTCCGCCCGCTACAAAAGCCATACGAATAACATGGAAAAACCAAGGGTCATAAAGATAAAATAAATTTAATAGTGCGGTCATATGTTTACCAGTTTCGTTTAATCGCCAATACTTTTTTCAACGGATATTTCAAGAGTTTTTTCATAAGATTATTCTTTACCGAGCCGCGTAAATTTTCTAAATTACTCCCTATATTCGGATTTTCAATAGCCAATAACGGACGAATAAACAAACTATCTACGGAAAAAGAATCAGCAAATAAAATAAAATCATCTGCCAGCCAATAAGGTTTCCGTTCATTATTTGTCTGAGCCAAAAATTTAGCCGCCGCCGATTTTTTAATTAAATAACATACGGTACCGGCAAAATAATTTCTATACGGATAAGAATACGACACCTGCGTATTCGCCACTTTATGCCGTCGGAAACGAAAGGTTGTCGGATAATTAAGCTCCAGATCAATATGATTAAACGCGCCTATTTTAGACTGCCCGGTTAAAATAATGTCTGCCGTTAGATGTTCCGCCAGAATCGCTTCTAATGTGGTTTGAAAATGAGGAGCGAATAAGGCGTCATCTTCACAGATTAATACATATTCCTGCGGCTGAATATGTTCATCCCGTAAGATTTTTTCATAGATGCGTAAATGACTCAGGGTACAGCCGATTTCTCCTTTTGTCACTTTACGATGATAGCGCTGGCTGAATTTCTCCATATCAAACCATGCCGCCAACTGTTCCGGCGTTTCCCGCATGGTATTGACGGCGCTGAAAACCTCAAAATCCGCCGTATCAGGCTGAGAAAAAAACAGTTCCCGGCGTTGTATATCTTTATCTAATGAAATCAAATACTTCTTCATTTTTGTTTTCCTTTCAAAACTCGTTATTTCAGCACCGCGCTTTTAGCGGCGAAATCCACAGGATATTTAAAATAATAAGCCACTGAAATAATCAAACGAGTCAGACTTGAGCCGATAAAAGCATAAGCTACGCCGTATAATCCCTGTTCCCTGAATAGGTAAAATAACCCGACAAAAACCGCAATAGCGATCATTTGCCGAGTGAACAGCTGCACCTGCTTTCCAAGTAATAACATATTTTGCGAAAGTACCCAGGATAAACCGGCAAGAATCGAATTCACAATAAACCAAATCAACACGGGAGCAACCTCCACATATTTGGCGCTGAAAAAGAAACGAATAACGGGTTCCGCCAGCAACGGCACTAAAATTACCGCACCGATACTCATAACGATAATTATCAGTAACACTGACTTAATACGATGCATATTATTCAATAAACCCGAATAAAAATAATCCGCCAGCATATTAATGAATTTGGTCAGCAATGAATCAAAAGCAATACAAACGGTGTAAAGTCCCAATACATAATTGCCCATAAAATACATAATAAGAAATTTATCCAAACTGGACGTTGTTGCACCGAAAATCTGCAATAGATTCTGTCTGAACCAGGTTTTCAGAAAGAATTCACGCTGAATCGGCTTAAGTTCGGTATTATGTTTCTTAATAAAAGAACGATTAATCTTACATAAATAAAAGACACAGGCTAATGCCTGAATACCGCTGAATGCCGTTAATAAATACAATACTACGTGAAATTCCTGTTCGCCTAATAATAAATAGGCTAACCCATAAATCGAAACTAATAATACGGGCTGTTGCAAGGTCAGAATTCGATAAATTTTTAACTGCGGATCGATTTTGCTTTTTTCCAAGGTCATGGTCAGCAAAGCAGTCAGCACCACATTAAGCACAAATAACAGATGAAAATCGGTAAAATTAAAGATAAGTAACCCGATACAGGCAATCAATACGGCAAAAACAAGAAATCCGATAAAATAACTTTGCCAGCCAAGATACTGTTTTCTGCGCATGGACAAGGCTAAAGCAAAGCCGGAACCGCCCGTGGCAAAAGTGACCGCATAAGACACCGCGGTGATAAAGAGTTGATGGAGACCGCGATCATGCACTGACAGCAACCGCGCCAGCACAAAGGAACTTACCATGGTAAGCCCCATACTTAACACTGTGATAAAGATGAGCCTAATTAAATTACCATTATTTCTGATATGTCTGAGCATAGTCTATATCTTTTGTCCATTGATTATAATAACCGCTGTTTTTTCCGTAGGAATTATCACAAACCTGATTCGGAATACCGAGCAAACAGGCAAAAATATGCCCGTGCAAGCGGCTGGTTACAATCAAATCATAACATAAAAACTCTACTCGGCAATGTTCGATCACACCTAACGAATATCGATACCACACATCATTTAATTTATTTTTCACCCATGTTAAATGCAGTTTATTCGCTAACTTACCGATTTTACTGCATAATTTTTCAAACCACAGATCCCGTGGCAGCAACACATCATTCCAGTCTTTCACGACATCCGACGCGGACAATCGGCTTCGAATACGTTTTTCAATATCGGACGCCTCAATGTCTTTACGTAAAAAATATAACGTTTTATTTGATTCGTTTAACCCCGGCTCGCGTCCTTTCAAGTTGCCGTACAGCTGATGAGCCATATCTGGGCAAAGCTGCACATGAGGGGAAAACGCCCGCATTAATTGAGCCGTGGCCACATCTCGTGCGAATAAATGACAATCCGGATGCTGTGAAAATAACGCCGCCGATTTTTCCAACGCTGTCGGACAGGAAAAATGAGCGGTCTGAGGCAGAACAATAATGCGATTACGTGGAAAGGTTCGTACCAAATCCTCACGTAATTTTTGAATGGCGGGATAAAGATCACCAAAATTGCCGCCGCCATGGCATAAAATCGTGGTATTCGGCTTCACATATTTTTTTACTTCATTAACCTGAAACGCCTGTAAACTGCGCCGCAGGCGGATATTGATCCGATAATCCAGAAAAAATTGTTCCGTTCCCGCATAAATTAATAAATCCCCTACATTCAAATGCATGGGATAATCAAAATATAAAACGTCATCCTTATCCTTGATTAAAGTTACAATTTTTTGAAGTTCCTGTTTCAGTGATAATAAAGTTGAATTCATAAATACCGTCAAATATAAGGCGATCAAATGGAAATGAGTATAATATCATTTTGTAATTTTGGGCGAAACAGAAATCGCCGAAACATTGCTTTCAGTCGCTAAATTATGAATAATAAATACAGTTTTCACTATCGGAACACAATTATGCCAGATTTTACCAAACTGATTACCAGTATTATTTTGCCGCCTTTTGATGTCATTCTGCTGTGGCTGCTCGCAATGATTTTTTTCTGTTTAAGTTACAAAAAGCTGGCTTTCGGCACCGCACTTTTGGGTATTGTGATTCTCTATGCGTTCAGCATTCCTTACACGGCACAAAAGCTGAGCGACAGCCTCACCGAGAAAGATCAGTTAAATCTCGCGGATTATCAGTCAGCGCAAGCGATTGTAGTGCTGGGCGCGGGACTACGGGACAGCAAAGAGCTCAGCAGCCCGCTGACCGTGCCCGGCATAGCGCTGGAACGGATGCGGTATGCGGCCTATCTGTACCAGCAAACCCGACTGCCGATTTTAATCAGCGGCGCCAGCCCGAACGGCAATTCGGAAGCCAAAATTATGGCACAGGAAATGCAGGACTTCTTTCATGTTCCCGTACAATGGTTGGAGGAATGTTCTCATAATACCAAAGAAAATGCGGCATTCACCAAGCAAATGCTGGACAAAGCACAGATTCACAAAATCATTTTAGTAACCAATCAATGGCATATGCAACGAGCTAAGCTGCTGTTTGAGCGAGAAGGGTTTGAAGTACTGCCGGCCAGTGTGGGAGCGGGCGTTACTCCTGACGACTACGGCTTAAATCTTATGCATTTTATTCCGCAAGGCGGTGCATTACAGGCGAATACGCAGCTCTTAAAGGAATGGGTTGGCTATATCAAAGAAAAACTTTAAAAATCCGCACGTTAATCAGTAAAGGCGGTCGTCGATTCTTAAAGTGCGGTGTTGTTTTTCCGAGTTTTGACATACTGCTCCAACAGATTTTCTTCCCGCGCGGGCATTTGCAGATAGAAACCGTTTTCCCGGATACTTGCCAAAACCTCTTGATTCTCCGCCCGTATCAAGGGTTTTGAACCGGCCAGATTAAACATCATCACAAACTGCGGCGTACCAAATAACGCACGTAACGCTTCAGGCACCGGGGCAAAATCATCACGTTTCGCCACATACAGATACATACCCTCTTTCTTTTTACTTTTATAAATTGCACATAACATTGAGTTTTTCCTCACAACATTTTATATTGGTTTTACTTAATAGTTCCTAAAAGGGTGATTCTATGGCTAATGACATTATTGAACTTCGCACCGGCCACTTTTCTTCCGTATTTATGACCTTAAACAGTTCAAGTTTAACCGCGATAAAGCGCGGTTTGGCGAAGAAAGTGCAAAAATCACCGGGTTTCTTTCAAAATCTTGCCGTTATTTTACAGTTTTCCGCCACACTTGAGAAAATAAATTTAACTTTATTAAAACAGCTCTTTGACGAACATCATATTCATATCATCGGTGTATGTGATTGGCAAAACGCTTTGCAGAAGGAATTGATTCTCACGGCGAATTTACCTCTCTTAGGCAAAACGGATCAGCTGGAAGATATTTTACCCGAACCTCGTTATCTACCCAGCAAAATCATTGAACATGATATTGAACCGCAGCAGGTGATTTATGCCAAACATTCCGATCTCATTATTCACGGCGATGTGAAAGCGGGAGCGGAAGTCGCGGCGGAGGGCAATATTCATATCTACGGCAAACTGCAAGGCCGGGCTATGGCGGGTGTAAACGCAAACAACGGAATGTTATTCGTACACCGGTTAGATGCGGAATTTATTGCCGTAAATCAGCGTTTTCTATACAAAGAAAAAATCCCGACCGAATTTCTGCAAACCGCAGTCAGGATTTTCTCAGATAAAGATAAACTGGTGTTTAAACCGTTATATCCTTAATTATTTAGTGACAGCGTCTTTCGCTTCTTCCGCTTTATCGGAAGCCGCGTCAGTGGCTGCTTCTACTTTTTCAGCCGCGGCATCTTTAGCTTCCTCAGCTTTGTCTGATGCAGTATCGGCGGCCTGATTTATTTTATCTTTAGCGGCATCCATTTTTTCAGCTACCGCATCTTTCACTTCACCTGCTTTCTCAACCGCGGTGTCTTTTACCTCACCCGCTTTCTCGACTGCAGTGTCTTTCACGTCTTTAGCAGTTTCTGTCACAGTTTCTTTAGCTTGGGCAGCCTGTTCTTTCGCTTGATCACAAGCGGTTAAGGCTAAAGTTGCACCTAATACTAACGCTGCTAATGTTGATTTTTTCATTGTTTGCTCCTAATCAATCAAATAGAAATTGTCAAACGAGAAAACCTCTGCGGCCTCATTTGTGACAGCAAGTGTAGGCGAAAAGAAATCAAAAGGGAATAGATTTTTACATAATTTTACGTTTAAAAACGTAAAAAAATATTTAAAAAACAATGAACTATTTTTAACTTATTGATTTTACTCTATTTAGACAATTATTTTCCCTTGACGGCTTAAATCTATAGATCCTTTTTTGTTTGATTATCTTTAATTAAGCCCGATTATCTCGGGCTTATTATTTAAACTTCTTTTACCGGCGTCGAACTAGATGTGCCTTTAACTAACTCAATACCATGCAAACAACTTTGTTTGGAAACATACCCTTCACCACCAGTTGCAACAACCTGATGATTCGCCGATTTTAAGCGCCAATACCATTGGTTATTTGCCCCTTGATATACTTCAAAATACATAGGATCCCCTTATGGAAAATAAAATGAAAGAATACACCCTCAATTACCCCTTTGACGGCAAACAATGGAGTATCAATATCTTTGCCGATACACCAGATCAAGCCAAAGAAAAAATAAAGGCGGTCGCTCAAGCTAAATCTGACGGTGAAGTGAAATTGTCCATCTATGTGCCAATTAAACCTACATCCCGGATAACAAGAGTGATTAAAAGACTACTCGAGAAAAAGAAAAATTCAACTTATCAGAGTTAATTTTGTGATCGAGTTCAAAATAGAGTTATTACAGCCCTGCTAATCAGAGCGTTATTTTAGAGGAAAACAATGGAACTTGATATTTACCCAGACTATCTTTCACCGCTTGAGTTATAGCATCTCACAGATAAAAAACGTAAATCCATGAAAATGTATTTAGACCGAAGAAAAGACCGCAAAATATCGGCAAATCTTGAATAGTTGTATTCAAAAATATCGCATAGGAAAAAGTAAAATTATAGAACCAAAAAAATAGGTGTTTCGAAACACCTATTTATTGGTAAATATATATCTTACTGTTAATTATCTTCTATTCATCAATGGTACGTAATAATTCGTTAATACCAACTTTGCCTAAAGTTTTGGCGTCCACTTTTTTTACGATTACAGCGCAATATAGGCTATACTTACCGTCTTTTGACGGCAGCGAACCTGATACGACGACTGATCCCGCCGGTACGCGGCCGTAGAAAACTTCACCGGTTTCGCGATCGTAGATCTTGGTGGATTGACCGATAAAAACGCCCATAGAAATCACACAGCCGTCTTCTACAATAACGCCTTCCACCACTTCGGAACGTGCGCCGATAAAGCAGTTGTCACCGATAATGGTCGGGTTAGCCTGCAATGGTTCTAATACACCGCCGATGCCTACACCGCCGGATAAGTGTACGTTTTTACCGATTTGAGCGCATGATCCCACGGTCGCCCAAGTATCCACCATAGTATTTTCACCCACATAGGCACCGATATTCACATAAGACGGCATTAACACCGCGCCTTTAGAAATATGAGCACCTTTACGCACGGTAGCCGAAGGCACAACGCGGAACCCTTCCCGTTTAAAGCGTTCTTCATTATAATCCGCAAATTTTAATGGTACTTTGTCGTAATATTTGGTTTCCGCGCCGTCAACAAGTTCGTTATCGTTAATACGGAAAGATAATAACACCGCTTTTTTCAACCATTGATGAGTAACCCATTCGCCGTCGATTTTTTCCGCCACGCGGAATTTACCGCTGTCTAACCCTTCGATAACCTGTTCTACCGCGGCACGGGTTTCGGCATCCACTGTTTTCGGGGTAATATCCGCACGTTTTTCAAAGGCGGCTTCAATGATTGCTTGTAAATTTGACATATTGTTTCCTATATAAAAATAAATGAAATAGGCTGCTAGTTTTAACACACTTTGCTAAAAAACTCACCCATTTTCATCGGAAATCCTTTAAAATATCACCGAGTTAATCAAATGATTTCACCGCACCGACTCAAAGTGCGGTGCTATATTTTGGAGTTTTTTAAAAATTTTAGATAACCATGTTGACCCCAACTTCCACACCCAAACCCGCCAATGTTATTGCATTCGCATTCCTCATGATTGCGTTTTTAAGCGGCATAGCTTCGTCCTTTCAGATTCCGACCTTAAGCCTTTTTCTGTCGCAGGAAATTCGGGTTTCACCCGTTATGGTCGGCACTTTTTATTCAATTAACGCCGTAATGGGCATTTTCCTCAGCCAGATTCTGGCCAAATATTCCGATAAACAGGACGATCGCCGCAAGATCATTACCGGTTGCTGTTTGATCGCTATGGTCGGCTGTTTGATTTTTGCCTTTAGCCGTAATTATTATGTACTCGCCTTTCTGGGTACTTTCTTGCTCGGATTAGGTTCGTCCTCCAATCCTCAATCCTTCGCTCTCGCCCGTGAATATGCGGAAAGTACCCGGCGTGAAACCGTGATGTTCACAACGATTATGCGGACGCAAATTTCTCTGGCGTGGATTGTCGGCCCGCCGCTGTCTTTCAGCATTGCGCTGGGATGGGGCTTTGCCTATATGTATATAATCGCCGCCCTTGCCTTTGTACTTTGCGCGGTGATTTGCCAAACGTTGCTACCGAAAATTCCACGTACTCGGCAGGTGACACAAACGGATAAAAACGGCGAATTTCCTGCTCCCAACCGCCGCAGTATCGTGTTTCTGTTCATTGTCTGTTTTCTGATTTGGAGCTGTAACGGGATGTATTTAATTAACATGCCGCTATATGTGATCCACGAATTACACCTACCCGAACATCTGGCCGGCGTTTTAATGGGCACCGCCGCGGGGCTGGAAATCCCGATTATGCTGATTGCGGGCTATTTGACCAAATACTTCCGCAAAAAAACCTTGATGATCGCCGCACTTATAGCCGGATTTTTATTCTATGCCGGGTTGCTGTTCTGCCGCCAGACATGGCAATTAGTCAGCCTGCAAATGCTAAACGCCTTACTGATCGGCATTATCGCCACCATAGGTATGGTGTACTTTCAAGATTTAATGCCGACCAAAATGGGCTCCGCCACTACGTTATTCAGCAACGCGGCCAAAAGCAGCTGGATTGTCAGCGGTCCGCTCGCCGGTATTATCGCTCAAATCTGGGATTACAATTCGGTCTTCTATATTTCCGTCGGAATGCTGTTTATTGCCGTGTTTGCCATGGCAAGAGTGAAATCAATGTAATAAATTTCTTATTAAAACTCTTTACATTCTTGTACTAGTGTAATAGTGTAAGCACAACAGTAATCCACATTAAGGAATGTTTTATGTCTGATACACTTTTAAATCCCTACTTTGGTGATTTCGGCGGTATGTATGTGCCGGAAATTCTGGTGCCGGTGCTCAAACAGCTGGAAAAAGCCTTTGTAGATGCCAAACAGGATCCCGGTTTTCAAGCCGAATTTTCAGATTTACTACAAAATTACGCCGCCGGCCGACCGCTCTCACCCTCTGTCGAAATCTCACCAAGGGCACAAAAACCAAACTTTATCTTAAACGCGAAGATTTGCTGCACGGCGGCGCTCACAAAACCAATCAGGTTTTAGGACAGATTCTGTTAGCCAAACGCATGGGTAAAACCAGAATTATCGCCGAAACCGGCGCTGGTCAGCACGGTGTCGCGACGGCGCTTGCCTGCGCTATGCTGAATATGCCGTGCCGTGTCTACATGGGAGCGAAAGATGTAGAACGTCAATCACCCAACGTTTTCCGTATGCGATTAATGGGAACCGAGGTCGTGCCTGTGCAAAAAGGTTCCTGTTCCCTGAAAGATGCCTGTTGCGAGGCAATGCGTGATTGGGCGGCGAATTATGAAAACACTCACTATCTCATCGGTACCGCCGCCGGGCCGCACCCGTTCCCGACCATCGTACGGGAATTCCAGAAAATGATTGGCGAAGAAACTAGACGCCAATGTTTAGAAAAGGAAGGCCGCCTGCCGGATGCCGTTATCGCCTGCGTGGGCGGTGGCTCAAACGCTATCGGTATGTTTGCCGATTTTATCGACGAACCGAGCGTACGTTTAATCGGCGTAGAACCGGCCGGCAAAGGCATCGAAACCGGTGAACACGGGGCTCCGCTCGGCCATGGTAAACCGGGGATTTATTTCGGCATGAAATCACCGATTATGCAAACGCCGGACGGTCAAATCGAGGAATCCTACAGTATTTCCGCCGGTCTCGACTTCCCTTCCGTCGGACCACAACACGCTTATCTAAATGCCATCGGACGTGCCGAATACCCAAGCATTACCGATGACGAAGCCTTGGACGCGTTCCAAGATTTGGCTCAGCATGAAGGCATTATCCCGGCGTTGGAAAGCTCGCACGCCTTGGCTTATGCCCTAAAAATGGTCCGTCAGCAGCCCGAAAAAGAACAATTGCTGGTGGTTAACCTGTCAGGCCGCGGCGACAAAGACATTTTCACCGTAGATAAAATTTTAACAGCGAGAGGTAAAATCTAATGGCACGTTTTGAACAATGTTTCGCCCGTTTGGCGGCTAATAAACAAGGTGGATTCGTTCCCTTTGTCACACTCTGCGATCCCGATTTTGACCGCTCTTTCGATATTATCTGCACTTTGGTGGACAATGGCGCGGACGCATTGGAACTGGGCTTTCCCTTCTCCGATCCATTGCTCGACGGACCGGTTATTCAGGCCGCCAACAATCGTGCCTTAAAGGCGGGCTGCAGTACGGCGGAAAGTTTTAGATTACTGGCCAAGGTACGGGCAAAATATCCTGATATCCCGATCAGCCTGTTGCTTTGTGCCAACCTTGTTTACGCTCAGGGTTTAGACGCATTCTATCAACGTTGTGCGGAAGTGGGCGTAGATGCCGTGTTAGTGGCAGATATTCCGTTGTTAGCCGCCGAACCTTACCTGCAAGCGGCACGCAAGCACGGGGTAAATCCTGTATTTATCTGCCCGCCGAATGCCGATGCGGAAACCATTCGGGGCGTAGCGGAAAACAGCGAGGGCTACACTTATCTGGTATCCCGTTCAGGTGTAACCAGTGCGGAAAATCAAAGCCACGCCGCCAATTTAGACAGCCTGGTAGAACAACTCAAAGCCCGCAACGCCCCGCCAATCCTGCAAGGCTTCGGCATCGCCAAACCACAACAGGTGAAAGATGCGTTAAACATGGGGGTAGCCGGCGCCATCTCAGGCTCCGCTACAGTCAAAATCATCGAAACCAACCTGACGGATCATCAAACCTGCCTAAAAGAGCTGGCCCGGTTTGTCAAAGAAATGAAAGCGGCGACATTGTAAGCCGTGCAATGAAAAGTGCGGTGTCGTTTTTTCGAGTTTTGTAAATGAAAACTCTGAAAATCAGCACCGCACTTTCGTCATTTCAACTAAATTCGGCTCACATCAAAATCCGCCAGATCAATTTTCTCTTTCGTGCCGTAGAATTTAACCAAGGCTTGGCGTAATTTCTCGGCTCGTTTGGGTAAATAGCCACGATCGGCATAGATTTTGACCTGTTCATATACCGCCTGTTTGAAGGGCTGAGTGTCGCCGGGGTTGCCGTTGAGGTTGTCGGAGCTGGCAAAATAACGAAAACCCGCCGCAGTTGCCAATACCCATTCGATTGCCTGTGGTTTCACTTCCACTTGTTCAAACTCATGTTGTCGTTCCGCCGAGCGTCCATCTGGTTCATACCAATAGCCGAAATCCTCTAATTTTCGCCGTTCTTCGCCCGCTACCAGCCAATGGGCAATTTCATGCAGCGCACTGCTATAAAAGCCACGGGCAAAATAAATGGCGTTGTAAGGCACTTCGTCATTGGCGGGCAGATAAATCGGTTCCTCGCCGCCTTTTACTAATCTGGTATTGTATTCCTGCTCAAAGCATTGATTAAAAATGGCAATAATATCTTCTAAAGTGTGTTTCATGCGGTTTTCCTAATATATAAAAGCGCCATCGGGGCGAGAAGATTAACGATTTTTCCGGAAAAAATAAACCAAAGACGAGTATTAAACGAGGGAAGCCGAATTTAGATCAAAAAAAAGTGCCTTTTTGGCAAAGGCACTACTCGGAAAGCAAAATATCAGGCTATTTAAATAGCACTTGTTTTTATTGGCGCTAAGGATAGCGAATCTGTTTTTACCACGCAACCGCGGATTTTTCATTTTGTGACCAAGTTAACATTTTTTCTTAACCGATTCATTTCATTGATGAATTCGGCCGGCGATATCCCATTTTTTTCCTTGCGTTAGATCAGTTTTTCACTCCCTGACGATTGATTTATATAAAAATAAGTTCATAATATTTGATAATCACTCGTATTTAGACTTAGGATAAGCCATGACATTACTTCGTGTACTATTTTTGCTATCAATTACGTTCTGGACCAATAATATTTTCGCTAATGACTACGAAAACTGGGTTCACGATATTGAAAATCGATTGGACAAAACAGCTGCATTTTATCAACAAAATCAAGTAGATGAAGCTCGCACTGAAGTGCAAATGGCGTACTTTGAAGTATTTGAAAATTTAGAAGGGCCGATTCGGATTAATTTTTCCGCGCAGAAAAGCTATCAAATGGAAGCGACTTTCGGTGAAATCCGCAAAATGATGGGTGAAGGAAAATCACAGGCGGAAGTTTTAGCAAAAATCGACGGATTAAAAAAAGATTTAAATGAAGTATTACCTGCTCTGGCCGAAGGACATCAGCTCACCGCAGAAGGGCAACACGGCACCTATGATAATCAGGATATTCTGCCCTATTGGCAACAAAGTTTTAAAACCATTGATGATTTGCTCGCCGAAGCAATCACCGCTTATCAGAAAAACGACTTTGATCAAGCGAAAAAACTGGTACAAAAAGCCCAATTCGACGGCTATAAAAATTCCGAAATGGAGATGTCTATCCGGCAAAACCGTTCGGCTGAAATCTCCGCCGGTATCAATCAGCAATTCTACGATTTGATTAAATTAAGCGCTCAGCCCGATCAGCTTAACGCTCTAGGCTATCAGGTCACCGAACTGCTACAAACGATTGAAGAACAACTGCCGAATTTGCCGACCACGCGTGATTCGCAAAACCTACAGCCTGCTCAACAAACTGCTGCCGATAATACACCGGATCAGGATTGGGCGGCGGTTTCCAATCAAATCAAGCAACAGATTCAACAAGCCATTCAAACCTACCAAAAAGGCGACAGCAAAAAAGCTATTTTGGCGGTGCAAGACACCTATTTCGACGTGTTTGAAAGTACCGGTATGGAAAATAAGGTAGGTTCCCGCGATTCCAACTTTAAAACCCGGTTGGAAGGCTATTTTACGCGGTTGGTCAGCTTAATGAAAGCCAATGAAACCGTGGATAAATTACAGCAGCAAGCCGACAATCTCAGCAACGATTTAGCCACCGCAACCGATATGCTGCAGGGCGGCGAACAATCCGACTGGGGAATGTTCCTCTACAGCCTGCTCATTATCGTGCGTGAGGGCCTGGAAGCCTTGCTGATCGTGGCAGCAATTGTGGCTTATCTGGTGAAAAACAAACACGAAGACAAACTACCGACTATCCGTCAATCCGTTTATGTGGCGTTAATCGCCAGTGTAGTGACCGCCTTTATCTTCCAAATGATCTTTGAAAACTCAGGGGCAAACCGTGAATTGCTGGAAGGCTTTACCATGATTTTCGCGGTAATTATGCTGTTTATGATGAGCTATTGGCTGCTTTCCAAAGTGGAAGCACAAAACTGGAAACGTTACCTTGAAGGCAAGCTTTCCACCGCGTTAAGCACAGGTTCATTAGTCGGCTTATGGCTTACCAGTTTCCTGGCCGTGTACCGTGAAGGCGCTGAAACTGTATTGTTTTATTATGCCTTGATCGGAGACGCCTCAAGTGCGGTGAGTTATTTGTATCTTTTGGCGGGTTTCGCTGTCGGTGTGGTTATTCTTGCCGTTTGTTACTTTATTATGCGTTATACGGTGGTTAAACTGCCGCTCAAGCCGTTCTTCTTGTTTACAGGCGGATTTATGTATCTAATGGCGTTTATCTTTGCAGGTAAAAGCGTACTTGAACTGATCGAAGGTAAATTATTTGAACCGACTCTCGTGCCGGGCGTACCTGAAATTTCATGGCTGGGTATTTCACCTTACGTAGAAACACTCACCCCGCAGGCATTTATTCTAATCGCAGCCGTTTTTGCTCTGTTTTACATGAAATATCAAAGCAAAAAAACGGACGGTAAGAATCTTTAACCTTAACAACCTCAACATAGAAAAGGAAGACACATGAAAAAAACATTATTAGCAACCGCATTACTCGCCGGTATTTTAGCGGCTCCATCGGTATTCGCCTTTGAAGAACATCCGATCGGCGAAGCGCAAACCTTAAATGAAATGGAAATTGCCGCCGTTTATCTGCAACCGATCGATATGGAACCGCGCGGCATGGGCTTATCCGCTAAAGATTCGGACATTCACTTAGAAGCCGATATCCATGCGACCAAAGGCAATAAAAACGGTTTCGGCGAAGGTGAATGGATGCCGTATCTAACCATCAATTATACTTTAGTCAACACCGACACCAACGAAAAGCAAGAAGGTACCTTTATGCCTATGGTGGCAAGTGACGGCCCTCACTATGGCGCCAATATCAAAATGATGGGCGTAGGTAACTACAAATTAACTTATCATATTGATCCGCCGTCAAAAGCGGGCATGCACCGTCACACCGACAGTGAAACGGGTGTAAGCCGCTGGTGGAAACCGTTTGATGTCACTTATGAATTTAAGTTCACCGGTTTGAAATAATTTTTATCTTACCAAGGGCGAATATTTCGCCCTTTAAAACCTCTGCTTGTGTTATGACGTATTTTTTTACTTTTTTGCTGCAAACTCTGTTGCCCACTTCCCTGCTGCTCGGTGCGAGTTGGGCGAATTATTCCGTTAACGCTAAATCCCTTATCTGGCTTAGCCTGCTGGCGCTGCTGTGCGGCAGCGGGTTAGCTCATTATTTACCCACAAGTCAAACGGCAACTTTGATTTTAAATTGTATTCTGCTGAGCTGTTTCGTGCTGTTTTATCTGAGCCGATTTATTCACGCGGCGGCATTACAGAAATTCTGGCACTGGTTACTACTGAGCTGTGCCGCTCTGCTGTGGGCAAAAGATCCCAATATTGCCGCCATTACCGGCACCGACGTCATCAACACTGATTTTATTCTGCACATCGGCGCCATTTGCCTCGGATTGATTTTCTGCTTTTTTATGGCAAACTGGCTGGCTATTCTGTTACGACAATCCAATCAAAACGGCAACAAAAAAACTCGCAAAAACAGCACCGCACTTTGGTTAATTGTGACGGTTATTGTCCTTGTTTTAATCGTACCTCTGATCGGACAAGTGATACTGGGCTTGATGAAATTGCAGATTATCGATCTCACCAAACCACGTCTGAGCTTTGTGGCAAAAACCGGTAATATTACCGGCTATTTTAATTATATTTTCGCGGGCTTGCTGGTGCTCATCATGCTTTGGTTCAGCCTGAAAATTCATTTACCCCGCAAACGAGCGGTGAATGCCAGTCAGGAACTCATTGAAAAACGACAGAAAACAGCGACTTTCCGTACCTCATCACGTTTGATTCGCTGGGGGCTGCTATGTGTGCTGATTATTTTCGGTTCACAGCTTTATTGGGATAAAGTCGCCTCGCAACCACCGCGGCTTTCCGAGGCGGTCGCAGTGAAGCTTGGCGCCGATAAAAATATTCATGTTCCGGTGGCACAAGTAAAAGACGGTAAGCTGCACCGTTTTGTGTGGATTGCGGATGACGGCAAAGCGATACGTTTCTTTATTATCAACCGCCTGCCTGATCGTTTAAGCCTCACGGCGGTATTTGACGCCTGCCTACTGTGCGGCGATACGGGCTATGTAATGCAAGACAACCAAGTCGTGTGCGTGGGCTGCGGCGTGCGTTTGTTTACGCCGTCCATCGGCAAACCGGGCGGCTGTAATCCGGTGCCGATTAACAACTGGCAACAGACGGAAACCGAAGTCATTATCAGCAAAGAAAGCCTGAACGAAGGGCTGAATCTGTTTTCCACCGTGGTCGAAATTCAAGTGACCGATCCCGTGGATGGCAGCAAACTGACCAATACCAAAGCGGAATTTAAATATAATTACAACGACAGAACCTATTTCTTCGCGTCGGAGAAAAACCTTGATCTATTCCGTGACAACCCTGAGCAATATTTACAGGGGGAACAATAATGTTAGCTACAATGTTAATCAAATCATGGCGATTTAATATCAAACGCAAATTATTGGCCGTGATTACCATTTTTCTTGCCTCGGGGCTGGTGTCTGCTTTGCTCGCGGTATCCATTGATATCGGCGACAAAATGGCGAAAGAATTGAAATCCTACGGAGCGAATATTCTAATTCAGCCCGCCAGCAGTGCAATTCTGCCCGAAATGTCAAACCTGAACAGTTCCCTTTCCACCCAAGATTTCATTGATGAAAAGGAACTGCCCAACATCAAGGATATTTTCTGGCGTAACAATATCGTCGGCTTTGCCCCGTTGCTGAGCGCAAATGTGACGTTGAACAATGAAAAATCCGTTTCTGTGTTAGGTACCTTCTTTGATCACAATATTGCTATCCCTGACGAAGATGACTATCACACCGGACAAAAAATCATCAGTCCTTACTGGAAAGTGACAGGGCAATGGGTGGACGATAAAAACGATCAGTTCGGCGAAGTCGTTCCGGCTTTAGCGGGCGATAAACTAAGCCGGAGTGAACAGCTGAAAATCGGTGATCGGGTTACATTAACTTACAAAAGTGAAGGTGTGGATAATCATCTGCAAGTGGAAATCAAAGGCATTCTGCAATCGGGCGGCAATGAAGAACAACAGCTGCTCCTGCCACTAAGTGCGGTGCAGAAATTGTTAGATTTGCCGGGCAAGGTGCAGTCCGTGCGGGTGTCCGCCCTCACCGTGCCGGAAAATGATCTGTCACGCAAAGCCCGTGATAATGTGGATGCCCTTGACGCGGCGGAATACGATCGCTGGTATTGTACCGCTTATGTCTCTTCTATTTCCCATCAATTGGAAGAAGCGGTGTCCGGTGTGGTGGTTCGACCGATTTGGCAGGTGGCGGCTTCAGAAGGCGTAGTGATTGAAAAAATTCAGCTCTTGCTTGCGGTGGTGACCATTGCCGCTCTGATTGCCGCCGCCATGGGTATCGCCTCTCTGATGACCACCAATATTATCGAACGTAGTAAAGAAATTGGCCTGATGAAAGCCCTGGGAGCTTATCAATGGCAAATCGTGCTGCTGTTCTATTGTGAAGCGGTAATAAGCGCCCTCTTCGGCGGTATTTTCGGCTGCCTGGCAGGCTGGGGGCTGGCAAAATTTATCGGTATCGCTCTGTTCGGCGTGCCGCTCAGCTTTGCTTGGATTGTAATCCCTTGCGTGCTGGTGCTGGCAGTGCTGATTGCTTTGATCGGCACCTGGTTCCCGGCTCATCGCATTGCTCAGCTGTATCCCGTGGAGGTGTTATATGGCCGTTAAGTCTATGTTCTGGCGTTTAATCTTCCAGGCGCTTCGTCTGCGTTTACAACGGGTTTTTATTATTTTCGCCGCGCTTACCGTAGGCGCCAGCATTGTAACCGCGATGGCAGCGGTTTATTTTGATATTAATACCAAAATGAGCCAGGAGCTGCGTACTTTCGGAGCGAATTTTTACATCGGTGCAAATAATAGCGGCTTAATTGAAGAATCCGATATTAAAGCGATTCTACATCATGCGCCCGCCGGTTTGATTAGCGCGGCCAGCCCTTATTTATACGGTGTAGCCCGTGCGGAGCTGGAAAAAATTGTGATTATGGGAGTATGGTTTGAAGACATGCCGATCCTCGCTCCTTATTGGCAGATTACCGGACAGGCCATCGGTGTGAATTTTGATGATCGCAACGCTATGATTGGCAAAACACTGGCGGAACGGTTAAACCTCAAGGTCGGTGATACCATTACGCTCAGCAAAAGTGCGGCGGAAAA
This sequence comes from Pasteurellaceae bacterium LIM206, assembly GCA_032586195.1. Lineage (GTDB taxonomy): Bacteria > Pseudomonadota > Gammaproteobacteria > Enterobacterales > Pasteurellaceae > JAWHQP01. Next base: position 36,583 of record JAWHQP010000013.1, read on the forward strand.
ACATCAGTTCAGAATCAAAGGCATTATTGAATCGGGTGACGTCACCGACAGTATGCTGGTGGTGAGTCTGGGATTCGCCCAAAACTGGCTGGAAAAGGACGGTCTTGCCAGCAATGCCTTGCTTACGGTAAAAAACGATCAGGGACAGGTGCAGCAATTTGCCCGCAACTTACAACAGCGTTATCCCGACTTGGATATTCGTCCGATTCTGAAGGTCTCCGCTTCAGAAGGGCAAATTCTGGATAAAATCAAAGGGCTAATGGGGTTGATTTCCCTTGTAATCCTAATCCTCGCCACCCTATGCGTAAATACCACTTTAATTGCCATTGTCGGAGAACGGGCCAAGGAATTTGCCCTGCAGAAAGCACTTGGAGCCAAACGTCGTGATATCATCACACAAATTGGCACGGAAACCCTGATTATCGCTGCCATCGCTATCGTGACAGGGTTAATTATCGGCTATTTTTTAGCTCAGATTCTCGGCCTGATGGTGTTCAAATCCAGCATTGATATGCGTTTACCGGTAATTCCGATCACCGTGCTGTTGTCACTTTTAGTTACTATTATTGCAGTTATCGTACCTACTCGCCGTGCCTTAAAGGTGGAAATGGCGAATGTTTTGAAAGGGGAATAGAATGTCTCATATTATTATTGAAACCCAGCATTTATACAAAAGATTCGGCAGTGTAACCGCGCTAGAGGATATTAATCTGCAAATTAACGAGGGCGAATTCGTCTCCATTATGGGAGCCTCCGGTTCGGGTAAAACCACCTTAATGAATATTCTCACCGGATTGGATACTGCCTCTGAGGGCAAGGTAATACTGGCCGGGGTAGATGCCGCTCAACTGGATGAAGTGGGCCGACAACGCTTCCGGGCGGAAAAAATTGGCCTGATTTTCCAACAATTCCACCTAATTCCTTACCTTTCAGCCTTGGAAAACGTGATGCTGGCGCAACATTATCACAGCGTGATTGACGAACCCTCTGCCCGAGCGGTGTTGGAACAGGTGGGATTGGGGCATCGTATCAATCACCGTCCGAGCCAGTTATCCGGCGGGGAACAGCAACGGGTTTGTATTGCTCGGGCCTTGGTTAATCAGCCGCCCGTTATCTTTGCCGACGAACCCACCGGTAATCTTGATGAAAAAAACGAAAATCTCGTGCTGGAATTACTCACCACCTTAAACCGACAAGGAAGAACCATTGTAATGGTGACGCATAACCCGGAATTGGGCAAAGTCACGGATCGTACAATTTTTCTTCAACATGGTAAATTTTTAAGAGAAGAACGCAATGTACGCTAAAAGAAAAACTCGCAAACTCAGCACCGCACTTTGGCTGGCGGCAGCCTTGTTATCACTTGCAGCCTGCAAGGATGAAACCGCTCAAATCGGCTCGAAAGCGCCCGAGATCGCTGTGTTTGATCTGCAAGGCAAACAGGCCAATTTAGAACAATGGCAAGGCAAAACCCGATTAATGACCTTCTGGTCAACTACCTGCGGAGTATGTGTCGCTGAGTTAAAAACCTTGGAAAAAGCCGTGCAAACTCACCCTGAGATACAGCTCATCGCCATTAATATTGACGGCGCCAAGGTGGATATTCAACCCACCATCCGCAAACGCGAATTAACCTTGCCAATCTTTAAAGATCAGCTCGGAATTACCGCCGAACGCTATCAGGTGGTCGGTACGCCGACTACCTTTATAATTGATAAACAAGGAAAAATTCTGCAAAAATACGAAAGCTTAATCCCACCGGAGGATCTGGAGAAATTATTCAACCAAGGATAACCTGATGAAAAAAACGACTCTACTCAGCACCGCACTTTTGGCTTCTCTCTTGGCGATTTCTTTCCCCGGTCAAGCAGATATGGCAAAAGGCGAACGTATTTTTAAACAAAACTGTGCCACCTGCCACGGCAAGCAGGGGGAGAAAAAAGCCTTTGACGAATCACGTGTTATTAATCAGCTCAATTCGGAAGAGATTTTCACCGCCTTGCAGGATCGCAAAGCGGGAAAAATCGAAGGCGCCGGCAACCGCGTAAAATCCCGCCTCAGCGAGCAGAATATGAAAGATCTGGCAGAATTTGTGCCGACATTGAAATAACGGATTTACTATAAATCATAAAAAGGCGTGTTTTACGCCTTTTATTTCATTCCAAATCTTATAAATCAACCGTTTCAACCAAACTTACGTGTAAACGTACATCCACATTGCCGCGTGTGGCATTGGAATACGGACAGACTTCATGAGCTCGTTTTACCAGACTGATTGCTTCGTCTTTATTTAGACCGCGCACTTCGACATTCAATCAATATCCAGACTAAACCCGCCGTCAGCCTTTTGTCCGATACCGACACCACATGTGGTTTTCGTCCGCACGTTTTCTAATTTCTGTTGTTGAGCAATATGAATTAAAGCGTTATCAAAGCAAGCAGCGTAACCCATGGCAAATAACTGCTCAGGATTCGCTCCCGCTTTGCCGGATTCATTGGTAAAACTTACCAAATCAAAACTTAATGAACCATCATCTAAGCTCACATGACCATCTCTGCCACCGATTGATGTTGCGCTGGTTTTATAAAAAATCTTCATTTTTTTCTCCTCAATGATAAACATTATAAAAGTCGCATTCGATTAAATCTAGTTAAAATTATAATAGAAAAAATAACAAGATCAATAGTTTTGCAAAAAAAGATCGAATGCGATATAGTTACTTGAATAATAAAATAAGGAACATTAAACATGACAACCACAGATCTGACTGAATTACCTAGAGAATTTCCTCCGCTTGAGGATTTTTTATGTTTCTCCGTTTACAGCGCCAATCTTGCCTTCGGACGGGTTTATAAGCAATATCTCAGACCATACGATCTTACCTATACGCAATGGATCGTGCTGTTGGCATTAGCTGAAACAGACAATCAAACGGTAAATCAGCTCGGCAGAAAAGTCTTTTTAGCCTCAAACACGCTCACACCTCTGCTGAAACAATTAGAAAAGCAAGGATTGGTCGAACGTAACCGTTCCAGCAAAGACGAGCGTCAAGTGATTGTTCATTTAACCGAAAAAGGCAAAGAAATCAAAGAACAGAGCAAAAGCTGCATGGCTATTTTCAAACACTGCGGCCTTACCTTACCTGAACTTCAACTACTGCAAAAAGCAATAAGTAAATTGCGTGATAATTTGTTGGAGAGTGTGGAGAGTGAAAAGACAACTAACGGAAACAAAGACTAAAGGCAGATCACTTTTGCTTTTCATCATCCCCGTAACCGATTAAACTTTTGGGATAAAGCAAAATTAGCTTGCTGTCACATATTATTATGTCGTCATTTACGCAATGATTTGGCTGGATATTACCGGTTTTTCATGCATTAAATTTGTTCTTTAACAATTTGAAATTTCCTGCTGCAAATATAATTCCGGAACAAACAGAGCATATGTCTAACGATTTACGCAACCAGAACAATGCACTGATATTTTCCGCAATAAATTAATTAGTTAACCGTTCGCTAACCTCTTGTTCTCATCCAAATCCCGTTTGCTTAGCGCTATTATTTTATCTAACCAATTCAATATGTTAGAAAAATATTATATTTATTGCTATACTATTTTCATCTTCACACTGCCGAGTTAGCGAATTCCCCCGCAACCAGGCTAAAAAGACGTGCCGCATTTAGATGGCACTCGCTCCTCACACAGGAGCGTGGATTGAAACCAACCATCCCACAGTACAGACATCGTACAACAACGGCTCGCTCTTTACACAGGAGCATAGATTAAAATATAGTTTTAACCGACTCGCGGCTGGTCTATGCCTTTAGTCTGTTCTTTACGCGGAACTATAGTTAGAAACATTTTGAAAAGGCGGGATAACATATAATATATGAGAAATAGCAGATAAAAAGTGATTACTGATTTTAAGATTTATTACGCTTTAAAATTATATTGAACTTTTAAGCCTATAACCTACTATAACCTACAAAAAACCGAACGGCATTGTTCGGTTTTTTGTTTAAGTTCATCAACTGACGGCTTTAACCGCTTCAGCAATTTCTTCCGCACATTGGCGAGCCGTGTTGTCATCTTCACACTCGACCATTATGCGAATTAACGGTTCGGTGCCTGATTTACGCAATAAAATTCTGCCTGATCCGGCTAAACGTTGTTCCACTTGTGCTGCAACAGCTTTCACTTTTTCGTTCTCTAACGGATTGGCTCCTCCGTTGAAACGGACATTGATAAGCACCTGAGGAAATAATTTGACTGCCGCGGCTAATTCATGCAGAGAAAATTTTAATTCTGCCATAGCGGTTAATACGGCTAATGAAGAAATAATACCGTCCCCCGTAGTATTACGGTCGGCGATGATAATATGTCCTGAATTTTCACCGCCGAGATTCCATTGACGTTCCTGCATTTTTTCTAATACGTAACGATCCCCTACATTGGCACGTACAAAAGGAATACCTAATTTTTTCAAAGCAATTTCAAGGCTCATATTGCTCATTAGCGTGCCCACTACACCGCCTTTCAGTTTACCTGCTCGCAACGCCTCACGAGCAATAATATACAAAATCTGGTCACCATCAACAGTTTCACCTAAATGATCCACCATCATAATGCGATCTCCATCACCATCATAGGCAAGCCCGATATCGGCTTTGGTTTCCAATACTTTCGCTTTTAAAGCGGTTATATCAGTCGCACCACATTTTTCATTAATATTCATGCCGTTTGGTTCGGTACCTATTTCGATGACTTCAGCGCCAAGCTCACGCATAACATTCGGTGCGATTTGGTAAGTTGCACCGTGCGCGCAATCCACCACAATACGATAACCTGCAAGGCTCAGATTGGTTGGGAAAGTACCTTTACAAAATTCTATATAGCGGCCTGCGGCATCATTAATACGGCTGGCACGACCAAGTTCGGCAGATTCTACACAGTCGATCGGCTGTTCCAGCATAGCCTCAATCGCTTCTTCCACTTCATCCGGCAATTTAGTGCCTGCGGCAGAGAAGAATTTAATACCATTGTCATAGTACGGATTGTGTGAGGCAGAAATGACGATACCCGCCTCGGCACGAAATGTACGGGTTAAATAAGCCACTGCCGGCGTAGGCATAGGGCCGATAAAGGCGGCAGATAATCCTGCCGCGGCTAAACCCGCTTCCAGCGCTGATTCCAGCATATAACCGGAAATACGGGTATCCTTACCGATAAGCACCCGACGAGACCCATGAGAAGACAATACCTTGCCTGCCGCCCAGCCAAGTTTCAGGGCAAAATCCGGTGTAATCGGAAAAGTACCTACCTTGCCTCGTACGCCGTCGGTACCAAAATATTTACGTTCTACCATAAGTTAATCCTTATTTTTTATTAAGCTTGTAAAGTTGATTGCCAAATTTTTAATACGTCCGCGGTTTCTGCTACATCATGCACACGAAGAATCGTAGCTCCGTTCATTGCTGCCAGTAATGCGGCGGCGGCACTGCCCGTTACACGCTGATCCACGGGCTTATCCAAGACCGCGCCGATCATCGATTTACGCGATAATCCCGCCAATACAGGATAGCCCTGCGCCGCAAAACAAGCCAGCTGTTGCAACAATTTGTAATTGTGCCGAACGGTTTTGCCGAAACCGAATCCCATATCCCAAATAATATTTTCTGTTTTGACACCCGCTTGCAGGCAATCTGCAGTGCGGTTTTGCAAAAAGGCTAATACGTCCTTCACCACATCCTCATATTCCGGATTTACCTGCATAGTACGAGGCTGCCCTTGCATATGCATAATACACACGGGCAAAGCAAGTTCTGCGGCAGTTTCCAGGGCATTGGGCAGCCGTAACGCTCGAATGTCATTGATAATATCCATGCCCGCCTTGGCACTTTCACGCATCACTTCAGGTTTAGAGGTATCCACCGAAATCCAGCAATCAAATCGTTGATGAATGGCTTCGACTAACGGCACAACACGCCGCAATTCCTCTTCCACACTCACTTCATCCGCCATCGGACGGGTAGATTCTCCGCCGATATCAATAATGCTCGCCCCTGCGTTAACCATCTTTTCTACTTGTACCAGAGCTTTATCAAGCCGGAAGAATTTACCGCTATCGGAAAAGGAATCAGGAGTCATATTGAGAATGCCCATAATTTGCGGAAACTGCAAATCTAAGACTTTATTATTGGCGTAGAGTTTCATTTTGCTTTTTAGATAAGTTGAAAAAATGTTGCTATTATATCGGAAGAACGTTAAAAACAAAAAAGCCTTTTTAGACGATATACTAAAAAGGCTTAAAGAATGATTAAACGTTAAGATTCTTGCGATTTCGACACCGCACTTTCAGGCCCGTTCGGCTGGCCGTCAAGCGTATTATTTGCTGAAGAATTGTCAGAACCGGAATGCGAGTTCGAATGATCTTCCCAGCCAGCCGGCGGCGTAACAGGTTCACGATTCATTAATTGTTTGATCTGCACTTCCTCAATGGTTTCATATTTAACCAAAGCATCTTTCATCGCATGCAAAATATCCATGTTATCCAACAGAATCTGACGGGCCCGGGCATAGTTGCGGTTAACGATAGTCCGCACCTCTTCATCGATCACATGGGCGGTTTCGTCCGACATATGTTTCGCTTTCGCCATAGAACGCCCTAAGAACACTTCACCCTCGTCTTCGGCATAAAGAATCGGACCTAACTTATCGGAGAAGCCCCATTGGGTCACCATGTTACGAGCAATATTGGTTGCTACTTTGATATCGTTAGAAGCCCCCGTGGAGATATTTTCTTCGCCGTAAATAATATCCTCAGCCAAACGCCCCGCGTAAAGGGTAGATAATTTACTTTCCAATTGTTTCTGGCTGATACTGATTTGATCGCCTTCCGGCAGGAAGAAAGTCACCCCTAATGCACGGCCGCGCGGAATGATAGTAACCTTATGCACCGGATCGTGTTCAGGCACGATGTAGCCAACGATAGCGTGTCCAGCCTCATGATAAGCGGTAGATTCTTTTTGTTTGTCAGTCATGATCATGGTACGGCGTTCCGGCCCCATGTTGATTTTATCTTTTGCCTTTTCAAACTCAAGCATGGTTACCACGCGTTTATTGGTACGGGCTGCAAATAACGCTGCTTCGTTCACTAAGTTGGCAAGATCCGCGCCAGAATAACCCGGGCAGCCACGCGCAAGGGTCATGGCATCCACATCGGGAGCAATCGGCACTTTACGCATATGTACTTTTAGAATTTGTTCACGGCCGCATACATCCGGCAAACCGACGACAACCTGTCGGTCAAAACGACCGGGGCGTGTTAACGCCGGGTCAAGCACGTCCGGACGATTAGTCGCAGCGATAACAATCACACCTTCATTGCCTTCAAAACCATCCATTTCCACCAACATCTGGTTGAGGGTTTGTTCACGTTCGTCATGACCGCCGCCGAGGCCCGCACCACGCTGACGACCTACTGCGTCAATTTCATCAATAAAAATTAGACAAGGCGCATTTTTCTTCGCCTGTTCAAACATATCACGCACACGAGACGCCCCGACCCCTACAAACATTTCTACGAAATCAGAACCTGAAATGGTAAAAAACGGCACTTTTGCCTCACCCGCAATGGCTTTGGCGATCAAGGTTTTACCCGTTCCCGGAGGCCCTACCATCAAGATACCTTTAGGAATTTTGCCGCCTAATTTTTGGAATTTGCTCGGATCACGTAGGAAATCAACGATTTCACCCACTTCCTCTTTTGCTTCATCACAACCCGCTACATCGGCAAAGGTGGTTTTGATCTGCTCTTTGGTCAGCATCTTGGCACGACTTTTACCAAAGCTCATCGCTTTACCGCCGCCACCTTGCATTTGACGCATAAAAAACAACCAGACACCAATCAAAAATAACATCGGAAACCAGGAAATGAGGATTTGTGATAACAAACCGCGTTTTTCAGGCATCGTACCTTCCACTTTAACTTTCTTGTTCAACAAATCATTCAGGATTTTATCATCATAGATCGGCATCACCGTGGAATATTTCGAACCATCCGTTTTCGTTACACGGATCTCGGAATCATCAAAGTTTGCCTGAGCCACTTGATTATTGCCGACATCCGTGACAAACGTCGTATAATCCACAGTGTTCCCGTTAGATGAAGAACTGAATCCCTGATATGCCGACATCATAATGACAGCGACCACCACCCACAGGATGATATTTTTTACCATATCGTTCAAGGTGTAACCTCTTTTTAAGTTAAATAAGTGTTTGAGTTTAAATAGCTTACTACATCTTAATAGCGACACAAAACTATTAATCAGATAACTAAACCGTCCCGTTAAAAAATAAACAAAATAGATTAATTTTTATAGCCTGTCGCCACAATATACACTTCTCGTGAGCGATCCCGCGACGCCTCGGGTTTACGGACTTTTACCGCCGTAAACATGGCCCGAATATTGCGCAAATAGTCGTCAAACCCTTCGCCTTGGAAAACTTTCACTACAAAACCGCCCTTAGGCGCCAACACCTGACGGCACATATCCAACGCCAGTTCCACCAGATACATGGCTCGCGGAATATCCACCGACGGCATCCCGCTGAAATTCGGCGCCATATCAGACATCACCACATCAACCTTGCCATCGCCTACACGTTCAAGTAACGCCGCAAGTACGTTTTCATCACGAAAATCTCCCTGCAGAAAATCCACGCCGGCGATAGGGTCCATATCTAAAATATCACAGGCGATCACTCTGCCCTTATGCCCGATTTGGCTTACCGCATATTGCGACCAGCCGCCGGGAGCCGCCCCGAGATCGACCACCGTCATACCCGCTTTAAACAAACGATCGGTGTGTTGAATTTCGTCTAATTTAAAATATGCACGAGAACGTAATTTCTGTTTATGCGCTTTCTGCACGAAAGGGTCTTTAAAGTGTTCATTTAACCAACGGCTTGAACTTGCCGAACGTTTTCTTCCCATAATGCTATAAATATTTTGGTATTTTCCCAATATAAGGTTAAAATCCTGTGCTTCAAGTGCGGTGTCGAAAAATCTAGTTTTTTATTTCGTTTTTTCAAAACTCAATTTTTCAGCACCGCACCTCACACTATTTTTAGGATTCACTATGTCAATTACTTTATCTACCAAACAAAAACAGTTTCTGAAAGGCTTGGCCCATCATTTAAACCCGGTAGTCATGCTCGGCGGCAACGGCTTAACTGAAGGCGTATTGGCTGAAATTGATAATGCGCTAAATCACCACGAACTGATCAAAGTCAAAGTAGCGGGAGCAGATCGCGAGACCAAACAATTAATTATTAACGCCATCGTGCGCGAAACCCGTTCAGCGGCCGTACAAACCATCGGCCATGTGCTGGTGCTTTATCGTCCGGCTGAGGAACCCGCCATTCAGCTGCCTCGCAAATAAAGAGACAAACGAAACTGGCACATTCATGATGTGCCAGTTCACGTTTTCTATCAATTAAATATATTGTACTTCAATAATATCAAACTCAACTGAACCGCCCGGCGTAACAATGTTCACGGTATCATCCACTTCTTTACCCACCAAACCGCGCGCGATTGGAGAATTTACCGAAATCAGCCCTTCTTTAATATTCGCCTCGTCGTCACCCACAATGCGATAGGTTACTTCTTCATCCGTACCGGTATTCACCAACACTACCGTTGCCCCAAAAATCACTTTGCCGTTATTCTGGAATTTGGTGACGTCAATAATCTGACAATTAGATAGTTTGCCTTCAATTTCCTGAATACGTCCTTCGCAAAAACCTTGCTGCTCACGAGCGGCATGATATTCCGCGTTTTCCTTTAAATCGCCATGTTCACGGGCCTCGGCGATAGCTTTGATAATCTCAGGACGACGAACGTTTCTCAAAAAATCAAGTTCTTCTCTTAATTGCTCTGCGCCGCGAACGGTCATTGGAATTTGCTGCATAACGATCCTTTTTTAATCAAAACAAAACCACGGCATTGCGGAGTGTATCCTTAACAATGCCGTAGCTGAAATAAAAATGGGATTATTGAGAAAAAGTTATTTACTCAATTTAATTCGGGTTCTATTATTGTTCGTCTGAAAAAAAATAGCAACCATAACGCAGTTTTATCTTAATCAACTATGTCCAACTTTACTCAAAAATTGCTCGCAACCGCTTTATTTTTAACGAGCGGTGCATTTGCCGATGTGAATATTCCCTCGATTTTACAAGAACTTCCGCCGGGAGCAAGTGTTGGCTTTATTGCGGAAAACGTTAAGCAAAATAAAATTATTGCAGAATATAACGGCAACACCTTTATGCTGCCCGCCAGTACTCAGAAAGTGTTCACCGCTCTTGCCGCCAAATTAGTGCTGGGTGATCAATTTCAATTTGAAACCAGCTTATTGACCAACGGCAGCATTCAAAACAATCAGCTCAATGGTGATTTGATCGTCAAGTTTACTGGCGATCCCGATCTTACCAGCGGCCAGCTCTATCAATTATTCGCTCAGCTAAAAAAACAAGGCGTCTTTTCCATTAACGGTAATTTAATTGTGGATACCTCTGTTTTTGCCAGCCATGATCGCGGTTCCGGCTGGATCTGGAACGATTTAACCATGTGCTTTAACGCTCCGCCCGCGGCGGTCAACTTAGACGGCAACTGCTTTTCGGTGAATTTAGATGCCAATCAGCCTGTGGGCGAACTGGTTAAATTTAACATACCGACACAATATCCGATTCAGGTCTTCGGGCAGGTATATGTGGTCAGTGCCGCGGAAGCACCTTATTGTCAATTAGATGTGGTGGTACATGATAATAACCGTTATCAAATCAAAGGCTGTACTGCCCGTCAGTCCCAGCCTTTCGGTCTAAGCTTTGCCGTACAAGATCCCGATGCCTATGCCGCGGCAATTATCCGGCGCCAATTAAAACAAGTGGGCATTCAATTCTCCGGTCAAGTTCAACAGCCGTATCAGCCACAAAAGGGCACGATACTTGCTACTCATTTATCTAAGCCTTTGCCCGAGTTATTGAAAAAAATGTTGAAAAAATCAGATAATCAAATTGCCGATGCGTTATTCAGAACAATCGCTTATAAAATCTATAACCGTCCGGCTTCATTCCAACTGGGAGCAATGGCGTTAAAAAGTGTTCTGTCTAAACAGGCTGGCATCAAATTCGGTCACACTATCGTCGCCGATGGTTCCGGCTTATCCCGTCATAATCTAGTCGCTCCCGAAACTATGCTGCAAGCCTTAAACTATATTGCTAAAAACGACGATAAATTGCATTTAATTAATTTATTCCCGCTTGCGGGTGTTGACGGTACCGTCAGTGGTCGCGGCTCATTAATTAAGCCGCCGCTGGTCAAAAATGTGCATGCCAAAACAGGTTCGCTAAAGGGGGTATATAATCTCGCAGGGTTTATGACCAATGCCCGCGGAGAACAAGTGGCTTTCGTGCAGTTTATCAATGGCTACTCCACCGGCGAGTTGGAAAATAAAACCAAACGGGCCCCGTTGGTTCAATTCGAAAGCAAGCTCTATAACGCCGTCTATGCTGAATAACTTATTTACCACGTCTTATAAATTTATACGTTATAAGGCATTACATATAAAAATCCAATTTTCAAAGTCATGAATATGTTTTAGAATAAATCCATTTATTTTAAGTTGCTCACGATTTACTTATGAAATTCAATATTCCTACTTTTCTAACAATGTTCCGAGTGGTGTTAATCCCATTCTTTGTCATTACGTTTTATTTGCCCTTTGACCGGTCACCTTTTTTAACTACCGTCATTTTTCTTATTGCCTCTGTAACAGACTGGCTGGACGGCTATTTAGCCCGTAAATGGAAACAAACCACGCGTTTCGGTGCTTTTTTAGACCCCGTTGCGGATAAAGTGATTGTCGCTACAGCGCTGGTTCTGATTGTGGAATACTATCACGCATTTTGGATTACCCTGCCCGCAATTGTGATGATTGCCCGTGAAATCATTATTTCCGCCTTGCGCGAATGGATGGCTGAAATCGGCAGCCGTACGACTGTTGCGGTATCATGGATCGGTAAGGTTAAAACAACCGCGCAAATGCTTGCTTTAGGCTGTTTATTATGGCGTTTGGCTCCTTGGATGGAATACCTCGGTATTGCGTTGCTTTACGTTGCCGCAGCCTTAACGGTATGGTCTATGCTTCGGTACTTAAACGCCGCTAAAGGCCATTTATTAGATGATATTAACTTCTAACAATTTAACTATTTTATTAAAAATATAAATCTGTTTAACAAAAAATATTAAACTTGATCTAATTTTAATCAAATAAATCAGATTTACAAAATATACTAAATTAACGTTTGACATGACATAAGAAATCCGTAAAATGCTCATGCGTTAAATCGTATTACGTGAGTTTACGATAAACACAATGCGGGAATAGCTCAGTTGGTAGAGCACGACCTTGCCAAGGTCGGGGTCGCGAGTTCGAGCCTCGTTTCCCGCTCCACTCTTCTTACTTCTTAGCCCGAGTGGTGAAATCGGTAGACACAAGGGATTTAAAATCCCTCGACTTTCGAGTCGTGGCGGTTCAAGTCCGCCCTCGGGCACCATTAATAAATAGCAATAAATTCAAATAAGTAGCCATTTAAGATGGTTTCTTTGTATTTGGATTTTCTACCCAAGCTTGTCTCTTGTTCTCAATGGTTCTTCATCGGGACATTAAATAAACATACATGTCTATTCCGCAAAATAATATTAAGACAACACCAAACGATATTGAATGATTCGGCTTATACTTAAAATTGCCTTATTGTAATAATAATTTAACAAAATGTGATCAATTTAGAAGATTTTCCGTTTTCTTTCTGTTATAAATGCAAAATCCTTTTAATACACATGAGAATAACTATGACAGAACAAACTTTATTACTTCAAAAATTACGTCAAATCGTTGGTGATAAACATCTTTTAACCGACCCGACACACACATTACCCTATCGACAGGGTTATCGTTTTGGTGAAGGAAAAGCTATTGCGGTCGCCTTGCCCGCCAATCTATTGGAACAATGGCAAATTCTGAAAGCCTGTGTCGAAGCGGATGTTATCGTAATAACCCAGGCGGCAAATACCGGATTAACCGGCGGTTCAACGCCTGATGGCAATGATTACGATCGGGATATTGTGATCGTTAATACGCTTAGAATGGAGCATATCCATGTAATTAATAACGGCGAACAAGTGGTTTGCTTAATGGGTAGTACACTCAATAAATTGGAAAAAACCTTACAACCTTATGGTCGTGAACCGCACTCCGTAATCGGTTCATCCTGTATCGGAGCTTCCGTTTTGGGTGGTATTTGTAATAATTCCGGCGGCGCATTGGTACAACGCGGCCCCGCCTATACCGAAATGGCTTTATTCGCTCAGATTGATGAAAACGGCAAACTGCATTTGATTAACCATTTAGGTATCAACTTAGGCGATACACCCGAAGAAATCCTCACCCGTTTGCAAAATCAACAATACGGTCAGGATGATATTCAGCAGGATGCCGGTAAAGGTCACGACCATACCTATTGTGACCATGTGCGTCAAGTTGATGAAGATAGCGCCGCCCGCTTTAACGCCGATCCGCGGCGTCATTTCGAAGCATCGGGCTGTGCGGGTAAACTCATGGTCTTTGCCGTTCGCCTAGATACTTTCCCATTGGAAAAACGCACTCAGGTGTTCTATATCGGCACCAATTCCACCGACGATTTAAATCAAATCCGTCGTCATATTTTAAAAGAATTCAAACAATTACCCGTGTCCGGCGAATATATTCACCGCGACGCTTTTGATATGGCAACGAAATACGGCAAAGATACCTTCCTCGCCATCAAATGGTTCGGTACGGATAATTTACCTAAACTTTTTGCCCTGAAAACAAAAGTAGATCGTTTCTGCAACCGATTGAAATTTTTACCGAATTATATGTCCGATCGGTTAATGCAATGGACAAGTTACGTTCTTCCGCGCCACTTACCTGAAAAAATGCTGCAATATCGTGACAAATATGAACATCATCTTATTTTAAAAATGGCGGGTGACGGCATTGAGGAAGCGGGTCATTTCTTATTGGATTTCTTTGCCAAAAAAGAAGGTGATTATTACCGCTGCGATAAAAAAGAAGCGGAAGCAGCTATGCTACACCGTTTTGCAGTGGCAAGCGCCGCTATACGTTATCGTAACGTACATCAATCCAGAGTGGAAGACATTGTAGCGTTGGATATTGCCTTGAAACGAAACGATCAGAATTGGTTTGAAAAACTGCCCGGTGATATAGAGCATAAAATCAGCCATAAACTTTATTACGGACATTTCTTATGCTACGTTTTTCACCAGGATTATATTGTGAAAAAAGGCAATAATTGCGAAAAATTGGAAGAGAAAATGCTGGAATTGCTCGATCAACGCGGCGCTCAATACCCGGCGGAACATAATGTCGGTCATTTATACCATGCCAAACCGCAATTGAAAGCTTTCTACAAACAGCTCGATCCGACCAATAGCTTCAATCCGGGAATCGGCAAAACGTCAAAATTGAAATATTGGAAATAACCGAGATTTTGACCCTCTGATTCGCATTCGTCGTATCCCGGGAAAGTGCGGTGCTAAGTTCGCCACTTTTTAGGTTGAAAACGATGTTTTTCAACACCGCACTTTTTATAGCGCTGCTTTCTGTTTCGCGACGATTACCAACAGATTATTTGCGATATGCCATTAGCACAAACCTGAAAGCTCTCACTATTTAAAACAATAAAAACCATTAAAATTACCAGATTACACTTCCCTAATCTGTTTCACATCGGTTATTTAGAACAACTAGTTTCACCTCTTTTCTTACAAGTTTTGAACTCTTTTTCAAAATCTAACGCTTCATTCTCCTTAAGATAGTTATCCTCCACCGCCCGCTTGGAAACTTCCGAACTCACCACCGCACTTTGCGTCGAATCGCCCAATAACCCGCCGGCTAAGCCGCCCGCAAGTTGGCTTAACACCGTAATCGTGTTCTTCTGGGCTTCGGTTAAATCATTCGCGGTTTTTGTAGTGCCGTCCACGCCGTACAGGGTTTTGGCGATAACATTCGCCATCAGCTCGCCACCACCGCCGGCCACCGCTCCCGCGGCGACGTTGCTGTTGCTGATTCTTGCTTCTATCGCCCCCAGTATCGCATGCGCCATGACATTAGCCGTGGTGTTTACTTCTCCGTTTTCATTGGTGGTCGCGTTCTTTACCGCTAAGTTGGCATAAGGGGAAAGGCCGCCCGCGATGGCCGCGCCGGTGTTGCCC
>JAWHQP010000014.1:0-44344 GCA_032586195.1 Pasteurellaceae bacterium LIM206
AACTCGCGACCCCGACCTTGGCAAGGTCGTGCTCTACCAACTGAGCTATTCCCGCTTTCGCTAACACATTCGCTGTCAGTGGCGTGCATTTTACGGAAATCTGCATTGATGTCAACGCTAAATATTAAAAAAGTTCGCGTTTGCCGAAAAAAACTGCAACTCACAATTATTTCGCGCAAATCTTAAGCGTACCTCAGTGAACTTGCTGATTTTTATCGAAAAATAATCTGAAAAATCCGCTTTTATCGTTTTTCAGTTTATGCCACAATGGCAACACTTTTTCTGTTAAATTTGTCTCCCGCATAGTGCAAGTGCGGTGCTATTTTAACGATTTTTTATACAGGTAAATATTATGATTAAAAAATATGCTTTAGACACCTTACTCGCTCAGGCCGGTAATAAAACAGACCCCCGCACGGGCGCGGTTTCAACGCCGATTTATCTTTCCACCGCCTACGGTCATCACGGCATTGGCGGAAGCACGGGGTTTGACTACACCCGCACCAAAAATCCGACCCGTACCGTACTGGAAGAAACCATCGCCCAACTGGAAAGCGGCGAACGGGGCTTTGCGCTTGCCTCAGGTATGGCGGCTATTCAATTGTTAATGTCCTTATTTACTTCGCCTGATGAGTGGATTGTTTCCAGCGACGTGTATGGCGGCACTTATCGTTTGCTTGACTTTGCCTATAAAAATAATAACAGTGTCAAACCGGTTTATGTGAATACGGCCTCGGTGGCGGATATTGAGAAGGCGATTACGCCGAATGCCAAAGCGATTTTTGTGGAAACCCCTTCCAATCCGTTGATGGAAGAATGTGATGTGGATGAGATTGCAGTCATTGCGAAAAAGCATAATTTACTGTTAATCGTGGATAACACTTTTTTAACACCGGTGTTATTCCGCCCGTTGGAACACGGAGCGGATATTGTGATTCACAGCGCAACCAAATATATCGCGGGGCATAATGACGTGCTGGCGGGGCTGATTGTGGCGAAGGGGCAGGAATTATGCGATCGCTTGTTCTATATGCAGAACGGCGCGGGCGCGGTGTTGTCCGCCTTTGATTCATGGCTCACCGTGCGCGGCATGAAAACCCTTTCCCTACGGGTTAAACGCCATCAGGAAAATGCCCGCGAAATCGCGAAATTCTTACAAGCCCAGCCACAAATTAAAGACGTACTGTATGCTGATAAAGGCGGCATGCTCTCGTTCCGTCTGCAAAAAGAAGAATGGGTTGCACCGTTTCTTAAAGCGATTAACCTGATCACTTTTGCCGAAAGTTTGGGCGGCACGGAAAGTTTTATCACCTATCCGTCCACTCAGACGCACATGGATATTCCGGAGGCGGAGCGTATCGCTCGCGGTGTGACCAATGATTTGCTGCGTTTTTCCGTGGGATTGGAAGATGTCGCCGATATTAAAGCCGACTTGCTGCAGGCTTTCGCACAATTAAACTGAGTTTTACCGCCAAAGTGCGGTGTTCAAAGTGTTAGTTTTTAAACGTCAATTATACCGATAATGCCGAAGGCGTAGCAATCGCTCCTCGATTAGATAGAAAAACGGAACCTTTTCACCGCGCATGGATAATACTCCAAATTTGGGCGATTAGAACAATAGCTTTACATAACCAAACGATATGTTATGATTGCCACACTTTCAAGCCTTGCTTGATTTGATAAACAATTTGCCTTCGGGCGTTAACAAAGGAAAGATTTATGTCAGAAGTATTACATTCAAGTGACGCAACATTTGAAGCCGACGTTTTGCAGGCAGATGTTCCGGTATTAGTGGATTTATGGGCTCCATGGTGCGGTCCGTGCAAAATGATCGCTCCCGTGTTGGATGATTTGGCCGTAGAATTCGGCAGCCGTGTGAAAATTGTGAAAATCAATGTGGATGAAAACCAATCCGTACCGGCACAATTCGGCGTGCGCAGCATTCCAACCTTGTTGTTGTTCAAAGAAGGTAGATTAGTTGGCACTCAGGTGGGTGCGCTGCCGAAAAATCAGCTTGCCGCATTTGTTGAAAAAAATATCTAATGCAGAAAAATCCTGATAACTGTCAGGATTTTTTATTTTAAGATTATGCAGAAATCTCCGACCATTATTTTCATTTTACTTGCCGTGGCGGTGTTTGGTTACGGCGTATATAACTATTACGAAATCAGCGCTTTTGACGCGAGCCGTGAATTGAGCATCGGTGCGCTGACTCATATTTTCTACGAACTCGGCAATGCGAACGGTGTATTGATCGGCTACAGCCTGATTGCCTTGTTCTTTTTATGGCAAGCCGTTCGGAATTATAAAAACTCCAAAAAATAGCACCGCACTTTATCTACAGGTTTAAGAAATGCACTGTTTCCCGATGAAAAAGAAAGGAAATGGTGCATTTCTTTTGTTTACCCATCTATTGATATAAGAATTCATTTTCATAGCGTTTCTGTTGTTTTAATAAAGTAAGTTTAGTAATGATAATTATTATCGTTGAAACGATTCTGCTATTCTGCTAGAATCCGTCCACAACTTAGCTGAACCGTTTTTGTTCTGTTCATTTCTTTCTAGTTTTTTTACTTAACTTTTTAAATATCGTCTTTTATGGGAATCAATTATGCAAAAAACGAGAATTGCTTTATTGGTAAGTATGTTTTTCTTTGGCTGTTCGGCTGGTGCGGTGGCGAAAGAAAGCGCTGATAGTGAAACCGACATAGAAACTTTGGATACCATCATAGTCTCCGATACACCGTTCAGCCAGCAGGTCGGTACGCAGAAGATTACGGAAGAGCAGATTGCCCGCCGTCCGACCACTGACGGGAATATCACAGAATTGTTGAAAAGTAATCCGAATGTGCAGTTTTCTAACTCTGCGGATGTTTCTAATGCTGCTGGTGAAATAGCACCTAACGAAGTATCGATTAATGGTGAAAAGTTTTATAACAACAATTATACGATTGATGGAATTTCCAATAACGATAATATTAATCCCGCGGCGGACAATAGTATTAAAGGAGGCACGGATCCTTCTGGTTATAGCCCGACGGATTTGCCAAGCGGAGGTACGCAAGCTTTTTGGATCGACAGCAGTTTACTTAAGAGTGTAGAGGTTTTTGATAGTAATATTTCCGCCAAATATGGACGTTTTACCGGCGGTGTCATTAATGCGGAGCTAAAAGATCCCGATTTGACTAAACATAGCGGAAAAGTATTTTATCGAATTACGCGTGATGATTGGGCACAATTCCATGTAGAAAACAAAGAGACTTGGGAAAAAGCAGAAAAACTCGGCAATCAACCACAGTTTACTAAACAACAATATGGTATTGTGCTTAATCAACCTATCAATGATAAAGCAGGTTTATTATTTCAATATAACCGCACCGAATCTAAAATTCCTTATCATCATTCCGGTTTAAATCTTTGGGAAAATCAACGTCGACTCAATGAAAGCTTAATGTTAAAAGGTATTTATTTACCTGACAACGGTGATCTTTGGCGTGCAACGATTATGTATTCACCTCATTATTCTCGCTATACCAAAAATAATATTAAAAACGGGAAATTTACAAATACAGGCGGCGGGATTCAATTTAATTTAGATTGGGAACATGATTTCTCGTGGGGAAAAATGAGCTCAGCTTTTGCCTACACTAAAACGAGAAATAAAACTCATCACGAAACTAATATTTACAATTATTATGTTTTTACAGATAGTACTAATTGGTGCTCGGCCTATACTTCTAAAGGCAAATGTATTGTTGCATTAGAAGGCGGTTATGGTAAATTTGAAACTGAAAAAGAAACTTATACCTTTAAACAAGATTATAAAATAAACAGCTTTGATACTGGTAGCATCGAACACAATGTTATTTTTGGCTGGGAGGCCAATTTGGCTAATGCCGAATATAAACGCTATGATGATGTGTATAATTATACTTATACAACATGGACAGGAAATAAAAATGTTGATTGTTCCTATTGTATTAAAGGAGACCAGTATGCAAAAACTTATACATTTTTCCCTGCGCGTAGAATAAGTGCTCGCGATAATACCTATGGCGCTTATATTGAAGATTCAATGAAATATAAACGCATTACCGCCACATTAGGTGCGCGTGTTGATCATAGCCAATATCTTGGTAATACAGATATTTCCCCGCGTATTTCCGTTTCTTATGACGTGTTCGGTGATGAAAACACTACGCTTTTTGGCGGATCAAATCGTTATTACTCAAACAGTATCTTGGCTTATGCAATGCGTAATGGTATTAGATATAAAGAGACATATAAGCGTAATTCGCCGACGGGGGCTTGGTCAGGTTCGGTGGATAGGGTTTATAATTATGATGTAGCAAATTTGAAAACACCATATAGCGATGAATACGTTTTAGGATTAAATCAAAAATTATGGAATACCTTATTCACCTTTAAGTGGGTGAACCGCCATGGACATGATCAATTTACAAAGATGTCGGATTCATCAAAAAAAATTTATCAAATGACAAATAAAGGCCGTAGCAAAACCAATGTTTATACCTTAACCGTCAAACCGTTGAAAGCTTACGATTTTCACTATGCTATTATAGATTGGTCGTTTGGTGGGCAGATCAGCAAAACGACTACCAATTATACAAGTTATGATGCCGATGCGGCAGATGAAGGATTTGACAAAATGATCCGTAACGGCTCGTTGATGGATATTACAGACGGTTTACCGGCAACGGATTACAATTCCCCATGGTCAACTTTTATTGATATCAACACCTATTTTCCATCTATTAACTTAAATTGGAATCAGCATATCAGTTATCGTTCCGGATATCGCTATTGGGATACGAGTAGTGCAATTTGCCCGGCTTACGGAGACGCTTGTGCCGGCTACAATGGAAAGGTGAAGGTTTACGATGAAGCGTCTCAAGGCAGTTATTTTATGCTGGATTGGCGTTTCACTTACAAGCAACCGACTTACAACAATCAATATTTAGAGTTTACCGTTGATGTAAATAATGTTTTGAACCGTCGTGTTGTAACATTGGAGAAAAGCAACGCAAATATTTACAAAATGGGCCGTAATTTCTGGTTGGGTGTCAGCTACAACTGGTAATGCTTCTTTGATTTCATTCTTGCTCTCTTTTTGTGGAAGAGAAGAGCCTTTTATTTATAAGGAACCCTAAAAGTGCGGTGTTATTTTTCGCTGTTTTTACTCTTTTTTTCTTCATTTTCATTAGCGGAAATCAGTCAACCTATTCAAGGTGAACTCGGTAACGGTTTGCGTTATATCTTATTGCCGCTGCACAAGGAGAAAAACCATCTTGAAGTGCGAGTGAAAGTGTACGCGGGAGCTGTTGATGAAGCGGATGATCAGAGCGGTGTGGCACATATGGTGGAACATTCGGTGTTTCATGCATCGGATAAATTCCCTAAAGAAAAATACGAACAAGGCATCATGACTTATCTGATGAATAACAAATGGATGCGCGGCAGAAACTACAATGCCGTAACCACTTTTGACAGCACGACTTATATGATGACCCCGCCGGTTACTTCAACTCTTGATGATACGTTGAATGTGCTATCGCAAATGCTGTTTCATGCCAAATTAACGCAGGAAGAGCTTGATTCGGAACGCAAAATTATTATGGAAGAATGGCGGCAAGGGCAAAGCGTGGGTAACAGCATGGCTCGTCGGCGAACGGAGGCGGTGCGGGCGAATTCCCGTTATGCTCGTCGTCCTGTGATTGGTTATCCTGAAGATATTTTGCATATGCCGGCCACTCAGTTGCAAAAATTCTATCAAACCTGGTATCAACCGCATAATATGCAGCTATTGATCACCGGCGATTTTCAACCGGAACAGGCAACGGCTTTGGTTGAACGCTATTTCAGTGCAGTGAAAGCAAAAGCCGTTCCGCAACGGGATTATTTAGACATTAATTTGGCGGAGCGTTTAACTGTTCGTAAGGTACAGGATGCCCGCAGTGGGGTGAGCCAAGTCGCCTATATTTATCGCTTTGATGAAAGTCAAAGCAAGGCTCAAACAACGGAAGGGCGTTATAACCGCCTGCTCGATCGTATTGCCCTTACGGCCATTACCAAGCGATTGCGCAATCAGCAGGAACAACTGCCGAAAGGCGTGGATACCATCGTGGTTCGCAAATCGGATATCGGGCGGAATTCGGTGGCGTTAGGTTTATTCGCGGGCGTGGGCGACACCGCGCATCAACTTGGTTTAAAACAGATTTTTACCGAAATCGAACGGATTAAACGCTATCCGATTACTCAATCGGAATTGGATAAACTGAAAGAAACCCTACAAGAACAGATTGAGACCGCTAAAACCAAAAACGACGATCGGGATTTCCGGCAATGGATGCAGGTGATGTCGGATACTCTGTTATCGGATAGGCCGTATTTAACTCAGTCCTCAATCGCTCGTTTAACCGAGCCGATGTTGCGAAAAATTACTCCGGCGGAAGTGAACGCCCGTATTCAACAATGGTTTAACGCCAAAGACATCGTGTTGCAATATCAGCCGCCGCGTAAAACTGAGGTGACGGTATTTACGGAATCTATGGTGAAAGTTATTCAAAATGAGGTGCAAAAAAATGATATCGCCGCTCCACGGAAAGAGAGCGTGGTGGAACCGATGTCACTGGAAGATATTTCAGTTAAAGGCGATATCGTAAAAGAAACACGTTATCCCAAACAGAATGTGGTGGAATGGCGGCTTTCTAACGGCGATAAGGCGGTATGGTTGAAGTCTGACTTGAACAAGGATCGCACCGTTTTTCAGGCGATCAGCAGTGCGGGGTTTAAAGCGCAAGGGTTGGTTAACTGGCAGTCACAAATTGCCTCACAGTTGATTTTTCAAAATGCGCCATTGGACTGGAAAATTGAGCAGTTGAATCGCTGGAAAGAAATGAATAAAGCGTCGCTTTCAGTAAAGCAAACCGACACTAAACTTATTGTTTCAGGATCTGTGCCGAGTAATAATTTGGCGGCGTTACTACGGTTATATTATGCCTATCAGTCGGAAACCAAGGTAAAAGACGGGTTGGATGAAGTCAAACGGGACTGGCGCCGAAACTTAGCTTCGCAAGATGAAAAAACGGATGAACGGGAACGTTTGAAAGCCTTGTCCTTGTTGCGTTATGGAGTGGAATCGCTGGATTCTTTGCCGAATAAGGAAGAACTGGTTCAAACGACGGAAGCGGATTTAAATTCTCAGTGGCAAAAAATGGTTACCGCGCCGGTAACTTATTATTTGATTAATGACATGCCTGAAGCCGATGTGAAAGCATTAGTCAATCGATTCTTAACGGCAGTTCCGCGCCAAAAGGCGTTTTCTTCAAAACAAATTCTGCCCTTAACGGGCAAGGGTGAAACGGTATTCGCAATGAACCCTGAACCTAAAGCGGACGTTAAACTCTGGATGTTTCGACCGCATCAATGGCAAGGTAAAGATGCCGTATTGGTATCTCTTTTGCGTAATATCGCAACGGTAAAATTAAAATATGCCCTGCGTGATCGGGCTCACGGCGTGTATAGTTTGCGTTTTGAAAGTTCATTAAATCCGCAAACCGAACGAATTGAAAGCGAGCTCACCTTCACTACCGGCCCGGAGGCGGCGGATAAGTTAATCGCTATTGCCCGTGAAGTGCTGAGAGATTTACCTGACACGGTGAGTGACGAGGAGGTGGAATTAGCCCGTCGGCAGTTTATCCAAGCGGAAAAATCACGTATGCGGGAAAGTGCGACTTGGATGAATCGTTTAGTGCTTAGCGAGGAACAGTTCGGTAATCCGAGCTATTTATCACAAATGAAACATCTGGCTGAAGAGGTCTCGTCGGAAAAAATCAAAGCTATGGCGGCACGGATATATAGCGAAGAAAATCAAAAAGTATTTATAACCACGCAGAAAAAATAACTACGGAAAATCGTTAAAGCTCCGCTATTATGCCGCTGCCGCATAATACCGCAAAACTCGGTTTTTCGGCACCGCACTTTAATTGCCGATGACAGCCCTTATAACGCCCGATGTTTAGATATGGAAGCTAAGCGGTGGCACACCCGACAAATAACCTGAAAGTGCGGTGTTGATTTTTCGAGTTTTTTATTCGTTCAGACTTTTGCTTTTTTTACAGAACCCTTGATGAGTGGTGCCGTCTTCCCATAGGTGATCAATAACCATTTGATCGTGATAGAACAGGTTGATTTTGAATCTGGTAATGTCGGCGTTGGCGGCATTCACCATATTTTGATAGAACTTCTGTTCGAATTCTTGTAACGCTTTGTCGGATTCCAATCGTTTCATCGTCTGGCTGGAATGAATTTTTGCAAAACGAAAATCCGTACTGATTTCCGACAATATATTGTCGTTGAGCGACCATCTGCCCGAGTGTTTGCTTTCATAGGTAAACATATTATCGCGGCCGACAAACAGCAATCCGGTTCCGATGCTTGAACCGTCTTTTTGAAAGTCAAGCGTATCAACCGACAGAATGTTCAGTTCGGCATAATCGATTTTGCAGGTCCATTCGCCTACAATATCCTGCGGTGTCACCGCCTGAGCGCCTATGCCGATAAAAGCCAGGCAGAGACAAACGATAACTAGGTTTTTTTTCATGGTTTCATTTCTCTTAATTTTCTTAAAACGGTTTTCAGTTTTTCGTCTAACGGCGCGGAAAGGCACATGGTTTCTCCTGTTTTAGGATGTTCAAAACGAATCATGCACGCGTGTAAAAACAAGCGGTCTAAGCCTAAAGCTGACATTTCCCGGTCAAATGTTTTGTCACCGTATTTATCATCCAGGGCGATAGGGTGGCCCGTGTGGAGCGTATGCACCCGAATCTGGTGAGTACGGCCCGTCACCGGCAATGCTTTAATCAAAGTCGCGATAGGGTAGCGTTCTTCAATGGAAAAGCGGGTTTCCGACGGTTTGCCTTGTTCATTCACCCGCACGATCCGTTCACCGCCGGAGAGCTCATTTTTTAGCAGTGGAGCTCGCACCGTTTTAATGTGCGATTGCCATTGACCCCGCACCAGCGCCAGATAATCTTTCTGCACGGTTTTAACCCGTAACTGCTCGTGCAGATTCCGCAGAGCGGAGCGTTTTTTAGCAATAAGTAAAATGCCCGAAGTATCGCGATCCAGTCTATGTACCAGCTCTAAAAAACGTGCCTCGGGGCGCAGGGCGCGCAATGCCTCAATCACTCCGAAATTCAAGCCGCTGCCGCCGTGCACCGCCGTGCCGGAAGGCTTGTTCAACACAATAAGACAATCATCTTCAAACAGAATTCGGTTTTCCAGCTGTGCCACTTTATTTAATTTATTGGAAATCGGAGCCTGTTCTTTTTCCGAAACCCGCACGGGCGGCACACGTACGGCATCGTCGGTTTGTAATTTGTATTCCGGCTTGACACGGCCTTTGTTTACCCGCACTTCGCCCTTGCGGATAATGCGATAAATCAGGCTCTTCGGCACACCTTTGAGTTTGGCGAGCAGGAAATTATCAATGCGCTGACCGCTTTCATCTTCCGAAATGGTCAGCATTTTTACGCTTTGATTGATGATTCTTTCGTTTGTCATTGAATTTTATCTTGTGAAATAATCGGTTTTTTGCCGAAAAACTGGCAAAATCATATCATATTCAAGCCAAGATGAAAATTCTCGCGGATTTCCCTTGTCTTCATATAAAACGCCTTGCCAAAACACCCCCGCCAGTCCATAATAGAGCGTATTTCTGTGCCCGTCTAGGGGACAGAATAACATCCGCTAATCGTTAGTCTGACTTTTAATGCGGCGAATGGCATAAGACATTAAATAATAACGATTTTTTAGGATTAAGACCACTGTGAACTTGCAGGATTCCGCTTAATCGAATTCTGTTTTATACAAAATTTCAGTACGGCGATTGGGGAGATGTCTCGGATTGCACAAGGTATTTTGCGTAACGCATTCAATGCACCCAGCCCTTGACCGTCGGGAGATAGACATTGGGCGACAGACACGAGGTCGATTGCGAAGTTGCTTCATAGAAATATGAAAAGTGCGGTGTGTTTTAATCGAGTTTTTTAGAATAAAAATGAGAAAATTTTATAATGAAAAGAATGTTAATTAATGCAACTCAACAAGAGGAGTTGCGCGTAGCGTTGGTTGACGGCCAACGTTTATTCGATCTGGATATTGAAAGTCCGGGTCACGAACAGAAAAAAGCCAATATTTACAAGGGTAAAATCACTCGCGTAGAACCGAGTCTTGAAGCCGCATTCGTAGATTACGGCGCGGAACGCCACGGTTTCCTTCCTCTCAAAGAGATTGCCCGCGAATATTTCCCTGCGGATTATGTTTTTCAGGGCCGCCCGAACATTAAGGATATTATTAAAGAAGGGCAAGAAGTCATTGTTCAAGTGAATAAGGAAGAGCGCGGCAACAAAGGTGCGGCGTTGACAACTTTCGTTTCCCTGGCGGGCAGTTATTTGGTGATTATGCCGAATAACCCGCGCGCGGGCGGTATTTCACGCCGCATTGAAGGGGATGAACGGTTGGAACTGAAAGACGCGTTAAGTTCATTGGAAGTGCCGGAAGGCGTCGGTTTAATCGTGCGTACCGCGGGCGTGGGCAAATCGTCGGAAGAATTACAGTGGGACTTAAAGGTGCTGCTGCATCATTGGGAAGCGATTAAACAGGCTTCCGAAAGTCGCCCGGCGCCGTTTTTAATTCATCAGGAAAGTGATGTGATTGTGCGTGCGATTCGCGATTATTTGCGCCGTGATATCGGTGAAATCCTGATTGACAGTCCGAAAGTGTTTGAAAAAGCAAAAGCGCATATCAAGTTAGTGCGCCCCGATTTTATCAATCGTATTAAGCTGTATCAGGGCGAAGTGCCGTTATTCAGTCATTATCAGATTGAATCGCAGATTGAGTCCGCGTTCCAACGGGAGGTGCGTTTGCCGTCCGGCGGCTCTATCGTGATTGATGTCACCGAGGCATTAACCGCCATTGATATTAACTCCGCCCGTTCTACCCGTGGCGGTGATATTGAAGAAACCGCATTGAATACCAACCTTGAAGCGGCGGACGAAATCGCCCGTCAGTTACGTTTGCGTGACCTTGGTGGTTTGATTGTGATTGACTTTATCGATATGACCCCGGTGCGTCACCAGCGTGAAGTGGAAAACCGTATGCGTGATGCGGTACGTCAGGATCGTGCCCGTATTCAGATTAGCCGCATTTCCCGCTTTGGTCTGCTGGAAATGTCACGTCAGCGGTTAAGCCCGTCGCTTGGCGAATCAACCCATCATATTTGCCCTCGCTGTCAAGGTACGGGCAAGGTGCGTGACAATGAATCGCTTTCATTATCCATTCTGCGTTTGTTGGAAGAAGAGGCGTTGAAAGAAAATACCAAGCAGGTTCATACCATCGTGCCGGTGAAGATCGCTTCTTATTTATTGAATGAAAAACGCAAGGCAATTCACGATATTGAAAAACGTCACAATGTTGATATCGTGGTGGCGCCGAACGAAGCAATGGAAACCCCGCATTTCAGCGTGTTCCGTGTGCGTGACGGCGAAGATATGAACGTGTTGAGCTACAATCTTGCCAAATTACATGAAGTGCAGGAAGATGTGTTTGTGCCTGAAGAGTCTTTGGTCACACGTAATATCGAAACGGCTGTGGTGACGAGTGATAATGTAATGGAAAGTGCGGCGCTATCCATGACGATTTCCGAGCCGGCTCCGACTGTTGAATCCAAAGCGGAAGTTAAACTTTCTTTGTTCAGCCGTCTTGGTGCAGTCATTAAAGGTCTGTTTGCAGCTGAAGTTCAAGAGCCGGAAAAAGCCGTCGAACCTGTTCGTAATACCCGTCGTAGCAATCAAAGCAATCAGGAGCGCCGGAATAATCGTCGCACCCGTAACGATCGCGGCAGTGAACGCAATAATAAAGACAGTGCGGATGATGCGCAAAATACGGAAAAAACGGAGCGTCCGACCCGTTCCGAACGTAATAATCGCCGTAATAACCGTAATCGTAATGTAGTGGAAGAAGTGGTCAATGTCGATAGTATGCCGGCAGCGGCGAACACGGATGCCGCAGAGCATGAAAAAACGGTACAGCCGCGTCGTCAACGCCGTGATTTGCGCAAAAAAGGGCGATTGAATGACGAAGCGGAAACGGCAGCAATTTCAGATAGCGGAACGGCGTTGAAAGAGGAAGATACTGTTCAGCCGGTGGCGGAACAAGTGTTTGTGCAGCCGATGGTTGGCGAAGAAGCTGCGATAGCTGAAGAAACCGAAGAAGTGGCGAATAATGCGGAAAATCGCCGTGAACGGCAGGATAATCGCCGTCGTTTACCTCGTCATTTGCGTGTGAATAATCTGCGCCGCCGCCGTCAGGCGGAAATGTCGCCGATGCCGTTATTTGCCGCGGTTGCTTCACCTGAGTTGGCAAGCGGTAAAGTAATGTTTACCATGCCGGAGACGGTTAGCTATAAAGCGAAAGAAACGAATTTCTTATCCGTTGACGAGCTGTTGGAACAGCAGCAGGATGTGGCGAAATTAGAAGCTTCAAAGAAGGTGAAAGCTCCGTTTACTACGCCGGCTACGGCAATCGTGGAACAGGATGAATCTTCACGTCCGTTGGAAAGCTTTGTTGCACAGCCTGCCAATGAATCCGTTGAAAAAAAGGTGCAGGAGGCTTTGCATCGTTTAGCCGCAGAAGAAAGCGAATCTCGTCGGGAAGCCGCTGAAGTTGTTAACGCGGCGGAAAACGGGATAAGTTCTGCGAATGACGCGGGTGTTGCCGCTGAGGAAAAAAACTCGCAAAAATCACACCGCACTTTATATAGTTTCAGCGGTCGTTTGGGAACGATTTCCGCCGTGCCTCATACCAAGGCGGATATGACTTTGGCAAAAGCCGGCGAAGAAGTGTCGGAACCGTTTGAAATCGTGGAATGGCAGGAAAGCCGCTATTATTTTCACGGTAAGGGTTCAGCAGGCCATCACAGTGCGGTGAGCCACGTATTCGCGGAACCGACTCAGGCGAAATCGGAATAATTCGCTGAGCAAATAACAAAAATCCGCAGATTAATGTCTGCGGATTTTTTAATATTAGGATTAAGCTAATTATAAGATTACTGCCGAAATATTTACACTGCAAAAGCACTTTCGTCCAGCTCATGTCCGAAATAGCTTTCAATAAGGCGTTTGGTAATTTCCGTTCGCGGCTGAGTAAAGACATCACGGGTTGTACCGTATTCAATCATTTGACCTTCATCCAACACAAGAATATTGTCGGCGGTATGTTTGATAAGGCCGATATGCTGTCCGATATAAATATAAGAAATACCTAGCCGTCGCTGGACTTCCATCATCAAATTGGTCATCTGTGTTTTTACCGAAGCATCAAGAGAGCTAAGCACATCGTCAATAATGATGATTTCCGGCTCAAGAATCAACGCGCGGGCTAGTGCCACCCGCTGCTTCTGGCTTAGGGACATCGCAGTGATCTTTATATTGGCATGGGCGGGATAAAGCCCTACCAGACGTAAAGTTTCAAAAATACGATCATTGCGTTCGTGCTGTTCCAGATAAGTCAACAGGCGTAATGGCGCATCAAGAATTTGTCCCACGTTCAATTTGGGATCAAACGCACTGTTAGGATCTTGGAATACCATGCGGATATGACTGGCTCGCCGTTTGTAATCACCAAATTCTAACGGAGAACCGTTGAATAAAATTTTGCCTGAAGTCGGTTGCGTAATGCCGACGATCATTCTTGCCAGAGTGGATTTACCGGAACCGTTTTTGCCGATAATAGCAAGATTTTGTTGTTTTTCGAGAGAAAAACTGATGTTATACACCGCCCGTAATTCATTGCCGCCGAGCAAACCGACGTTATCGGTAAAGGATTTCGATAAATCCTGCACTTGTAATAATACACTCATCTTTTCATCTCTTAATCTATTTTACTGTCGCTATTAATCGTTAGCGGCGTAATCACAGGTTTTTTGCGACTGTTATTTTCACGTAAATTTAATGGAAAATGGCAGGCGAATTCATGCTGTTTAATGCGTCTTAACGGCGGCTTTGTCATGCAGATTTTTTGCGAAAACGGACAGCGCGGCCCCAAGCGGCAGCCGACAGGCATTTGTTCCAGTAGAGGGATCGAGCCTCTTAGGGTATTTAATTTACTCTTCGGCGGCAAAGGCTGGCTGAAATCAGGTATGGAATGCAGCAGAGCCGAGGTATAAGGATGATGAGGTTCCGATAAAATAGCTTCTTTTGAACCGGATTCAGCGTTTTGTCCGCAATAGAGCACAATAAAATTGCCGCAAAATTCACTAATGCGTGTAATATCGTTACTCGCAAGCAAGATAGTCATACCGTTATTCTGGTTCATACTGGCCAGCAAACGGAAGATTTGCTGTTGCGTGGTGGCTTCAAGCACATTGGTGGGTTCGTCTGCAATAAGCAGGCGAGGCTGGTTTGCCACTGCAATGGCAATCATCACCTTTTGTCCTTCGCCTTCGGTAATTTCATTAGGATAGCAGTTCATAATATCTTTGTGATCCTTGATACCGACACGGTGCAGCAGTTCGATTGCCTTGCGTTTTTTCCAGCCGAACCATTGATACCATTTGCCTTTGTAACTCCATGAGGAAATGTTCTGTATGATTTGTTTGCCCACTTTTTTACTCGGATCCAGGTATGAAAGCGGTTCTTGATAAATCATGGAAATTTCTTTACCCACCAGTTTTCGGCGACGGTTGGGTGATATTTTCAATAGTTCAACATCATTGAAACGAAAACGATCGGCCGTGATAGTCCAGTTGTCTTTAACCGCATTGCAAATCACTTTGGCGATCAAACTTTTACCTGAGCCGGATTCGCCTACCAGGCCGTAAATATCACCGTCATTCAGGGTAAGGCTGACATTGTCCACTACCTTAACCCGTCCGCTTGGTGTATTAATTTCAATGCAGAGATTACGAATATCCAATAATGCCATGCTATTACCCGTAATGTTTACTGATCGCTTTGCATAAGCCGTTGCCTAGAATGATGACTACCAATGTAGTCCCGATAATAGCCAATCCCGGTAGAATTACTGTGGACGGAGCAAGGTAAATCAGTCCGAAAGAATCGCGAATCATTGCTCCCCATTCCGGGGTAGGACGTTGAGCTCCCAGAGAGATAAAGCTCAGGGCACTAATATCCAGAATAGCAACAACAAAAGCCCGCACTGTTTCCTTAATATAATGAACGGCGATATTAGGCAGAATCGTTTCTTTCAATAAGGTGGTATTTGATGCACCGTCCAACCGCAGCATTAGAACATATTCTTTTTTCAATTCCTGTTGAATACGCTGATAAATTTCGTGAATAAAATGCGGCAGTAATGCCAGCAAAATAGCCAGCATGGCGTTAATAAGGCTTGCTTCCATTAAAATAGCGATAATAATGGAAATCAGCAAAATCGGTACGGATAGAAAAGCATCTAAAAAATGGCTCAGTACGCGAGATTTCAACCCTTGCGACATGCCCGCCGCAATGCCAAGCGCTCCGCCTAAAATAGCGGCAAAAAAAACTACAATGGTTGCCGAACCGAAAGAATAGGTTACACCATAAATTAAACGACTGAAAATGTCCCGCCCGATATCATCGGTACCAAAGAAGTAAGCGATTTCGCCGTTAGGAAACCATGAAGGCGGTGTTAATTCTTTGCCGACAAACTGCATATCGCTGGCATAAGGGGCAATCAGCGGGCTGAATACCGCTATGATAATCAGCAGTACGAAAGCATAAAAACTGAACAGAGCGATACGATCCCGACGGAACAAAATCCAGATATGCCGTAAGGTTTCGCTATCGCGGAATTCATATGGTTCTTTATCTTGCATACCAGCCTTTCTTATTAAACGGATCTAAAATAAAACTGATGCCTTCAGATAACATATTGATAAATATAATAAATAAAGCAATAACAATTACACCGGCGGACACACTGTTGTAATCCTGCTGGGCTACCGCATCAATTAGCCACCGCCCGATGCCCGGCCAGCCGAATATACCTTCAATCAGCATACCTTGAGCCAGCACGAAAGTAATTAAACGCGGCATTTGCGGTACCAGCAATGGAAGGGTATTTCTCACCACATAAGTGAGCAGAATCTTCCACAGCGGCCAGCCACGGGTAATCGCAAGTTTGATGTAATTTTGCTTCATAATATATTCTGTTCGCTGCTGCACAAACTGAGTGATTTCCATGGTGGGAGAAATGCACAGCACCAAGGTTGGCAGCACTAAATGCTGAAACACATTTTGAATGACCTTTAACCGATAAGGCTCATCGACAAACCATACGTCAATCACGGCAAAACCTGTAATAGGCTTTATTTCATAGAGCAGATTCATTTGTCCCACCGCTGAAATTTCCCAGTTATAAACCGCGGCGAAGTAGAGCAGAATGGGGCCGATCCAAAAGACGGGCACGGACAAACCGAGCGAAGATAAAGCACTAATTGATTTGGCCAACACGGTATTTTTAAAAAATATGGCAAGCAGCACTAACGGCATACTAAACAGCATTGCCAATAAAATCGCCGCAAAGCAAAGTTCCAGCGTAGGTGGCAGCACGGTCATGATTAAATGCAGAATAGATTCCCCGCCGTTATAGGTTATGCCTAAGTCACCGTGCAGCAAATTGCGTAAATAAGTGAAATAGCCTGAGTAAAAATGCGGTTCGGCAAAAACCTGATTGGCGGGATCGCGCATAAAAATCGTATAACTGACAAAAGAAATAATCAGCAAAATAATAAAGGTCAGAAAAATGCGGCGTGCAAAGGAAAACAGCATTAATTTGCCCCCTGATGTTTCGTCGCTTGGGATTGCAGCGACAGCTTTTCAAAAGCGATACTGCCGAAAGGCGTCATATCCAGTCCTTTCACATTAGTGTTGGAAATCAGCACCTGTTTTACACTGGCGATGGGCAGGATCGGTAGCTCGGATAAAACCTGCTGTTCGGCAAGATGATAGGTGACGGCTCTTGATGTCGTATTATTGGTTGCCAAAGCACGATCTAGCAAGTTATCGAAAGATTCGGAGCACCAGTTGGATAAATTGGTAATTTCGCTGGTGGTACCGCAGCTTAAAATCGGCCGCATAAAGCTGTCGGGATCAAGGCTGCTGGCCAACCAGCCGCTCAGAATAAGATGGTAGTCCTCGCTGTTTTCCCGTAAGCGGGTCATCAGAAAGTTACGGGAAACAGCCCGTACGTTTACCTTTACGCCGACTTGTGCAAGATCAAATTTAATTAATTCCGCCATTTTTATCGGAGAGGGATCATACACCTGTTCTTCGTTAATCACCCACATATCAAGGCTGAGGTGTTTGTCTTGCAGCACCGCTTTAGCCAGTTTCGGGTTGTAATCATAGGCGAAGTGCGGATTATTTTCATATCCCGCCCAGGAAACGCTCGGGATGATCGTATTTGCCACATTGGCGGTGTCGTAATAAATGGTATCAATGATACGCTGACGGTTTATTGCCCGTGCGATGGCGTGGCGAATTTCGGCATCCTGCATTAGTGGCTGTTTGAAGTTAAAAGCGAGAAAGGACAGATTCATACCATCCACGAACGTCGTGTGGAATCGTTCGCCGTGATCCTTTAATAATCCCAACTGGCTCACTTTCGGCGAGGCAACGATTTGACATTCGTTATTGAAGAATTTGGCCAAACGCCCCGTTTGATCGGTGGAAAGGTCAATTACGATATTTTTAATTTTTGCCTCTTTTTTCCAATAGTTTTTGTTG
The DNA here is from genome assembly GCA_032586195.1 of Pasteurellaceae bacterium LIM206. Lineage (GTDB taxonomy): Bacteria > Pseudomonadota > Gammaproteobacteria > Enterobacterales > Pasteurellaceae > JAWHQP01. Next base: position 17,811 of record JAWHQP010000014.1, read on the forward strand.
CTCTGTAATCGAATATATTGATTGCGGAAAAAGTTTTTCACTTGATAAGGCCCGGTACCGACGGGCAGAATATCCAACTGAGCCAGATTATCATCCGCATTTAACTGTAGCGCGTATTCATGAGAGAAAATAATGGCATACTGGCTGGCAAGATGAGAAAGAATGGAAGCATCGGGAGCAAACAGCGTAATTTGTACCGTATAAGGCCCGATAGCCTGCACGCTTTTTATTTTCTGATTCAGCTTAATGCTTTCAAAATAAGGAAAACGGGTTTTCTTAGACAGTTCGTGGAAAATTTTGTACTGCTGGTTTTCATTTTCATCTTTATCCGCATAATTGAATTCGGGCAGCGAGGTTTCGTGCCCCAGTACCCGGTTCAGGGAATATACCACGTCCTCCGCGTTAAAATTCCGCGTAGGGATAAACCAAGGCGTGGTGTGAAATTTGATATTTTTTCGCAGTTGAATGGTAATGGTTTTGCCGTCTTCGGAAATCGAATAGGATTCCGCCAGGGAAGGTTCGACTCGCGAGCTGTTATTCTTCATTTCAAACAGCTTGTTATAAATCTGCTCCGTCACTACATTCATGCTGGTTCCCGCATCCGCCGTTTGCGGATTAAAGGAAAAACCTGTGGAATGAGCACAGTAAATCAACCCGTTTCGGGTCAGTTCTTCAGGCACACGCGGAGCCGCCTGCGCCGGTTGTTGCAGACAGGTCGTGAGAAACAGAAGACTGACAAAAATAATTTTTCTCGTAAACATAATAACGGGATTCATGGTAAATTATAGGGCGAATTGTAAAATATATTGCCGTAATAAGCTATCTTTAACTGTTTTTACTAAGACGAAAAGGGCGAAGTGCGGTGTTGAAAATCGGAGTTTTCGCAGTAAAGGATATGTTTAAAACCATCAACAGGGAAATTAATTCCATACTTGATCGAGGCCTGGATCGCAGTCTGCGGATTGCGGTGACGGGGCTTAGCCGCAGCGGGAAAACGGCATTTATTACCAGTTTAATCAACCAGTTACTGTATATTAGTCGGGTGGAACATTCACATTTGCCGTTATTTGAAGCAGCCCGCGGCGGGCGGATTATCGGCGTGAGACGCGAGCCGCAACTGGATTTGGGTGTACCGCGTTTTGATTATGAAAGCAATTTGCAGGATTTAACGGCAGAGCCACCGAACTGGCCGCAATCCACCCGCAATGTGAGCGAAACACGTTTAGCCATTCGTTATCAGCGACACAATGGGTTGCTGAGCTATTTGAAAGAAACCGGTATGCTTTATGTGGATATTTTTGATTATCCCGGCGAATGGTTACTGGATCTGCCGTTGCTGGAGACGGATTATGCACAGTGGTCGCAGGATTTGCAGTCGCTGATGAAAAACGAGCGTCGCCGGTTGGCGCGGGCTTGGCTTCACTCACTGACTCAGTTGGATCTGAAAGCTCCCGCCAATGAAGATGTATTGGCACAGATTGCCAAAGAATATACTGCTTATTTGCAGGCTTGTAAGGCAGAAGGACTGCATTTCATTCAGCCAGGGCGTTTTATTTTGCCGGGAGAACTGGAAGGATCGCCTGCATTACAGTTCTTTCCGCTGCTTCATCTGACCGAGTCGCAATGGCAGGAACTAAAACGACAGGCAAGTGCGGTGAGTTATTTTGCAGTTTTGCAGAAACGTTATGAATATTACCGTAACAAGGTGGTAAAACGGTTTTATCGGGATTATTTCATACATTTTGATCGCCAGGTGGTGCTGGCGGATTGTTTAACGCCGCTGAATCACAGCGCTCAGGCATTTTCCGATATGCAGGAAGCCTTACGGCATCTGTTTAAGAATTTCCGCTATGGTAAACGTACTTTGCTGAATCGTTTGTTTTCGCCAAAAATTGATAAATTAATGTTTGTGGCGAGCAAGGCGGATCATATTACCAGTGATCAAATGCCGAATCTAGTCAGCCTTATGCGCCAGCTTGTTCAGGAAGGCGGACGGCACGCGGAATTTGAGGGGATTGAAACGGAATACAGTGCCGTTTCCGCCATTCGGGCTACCCGTCAGGTGTTGGTGAACCGGAATGGACAAAGTTTTAAAGCCATTCAGGGCGTGCGATCAAGTGATAAACAATTAATCACCGTTTATCCCGGTTCCGTACCGAGCAAATTGCCGACGCCGGATTTTTGGCAAAAGCAAAAATTTGAGTTTGATCAGTTTGAACCTTGCCGGTTAAAACAAGGCGAAATCGTACCGCACTTGCGGATGGATGCGGTGATTCAGTTTTTGTTGAATGATAAGCTCCTTTGAGCACAATAAAAACGGCTAGGAGAACCTAGCCGTCAAATTAAATCTTACGGGAGAAACGGAAAACCTATTCGCCGTTCTCCGTTTCGCCGTTTTCATCTTCCTCATCAACTTCGGCAACACGTTCCAGGCTTACCACATGCTCATCTTCGGCGGTACGGATGAGACGTACGCCTTGAGTATTACGACCGACGATACCGACTTCGCTCACGCGGGTGCGAACCAGCGTGCCGGCGTCGGTGATGAGCATGATTTGGTCGTTTTCTTCCACTTGGGTGCTGGCGACTACTTTGCCGTTACGTTCGCTGACCTTAATGGAGATTACTCCTTTCGTGTTGCGTGATTTGGTCGGATATTCTTCCAGTCTGGTACGTTTACCGTAACCGTTTTGGGTGGCGGTAAGGATTTCGCCCGTATTTTTCGGAATCACCAGGGAAACCACTTTATCAATATTGAGATCGAGGGTTTCTTCGCTATTGTCGTCAGGAACGTCTTCAGTTTCCACCGCACTTTCGTCTTCAGATATATCGTTGAGAGCGAGCTTGATACCACGCACCCCGGTGGCAGTACGCCCCATTGCACGCACGGCGGATTCGCTGAAACGCACCACACGGCCTTGAGCGGAGAACAACATAATCTCGTTGCCGCCGTCGGTAATATCTACGCCGATCAATTCGTCTTCATCGCGTAAATTCACCGCAATAATACCATTGGCGCGAGGACGGCTAAATTCGGTTAACGCCGTTTTCTTCACAATGCCGCCCGCGGTCGCCATTACCACGAATTTGTTTTCATCATAGGCGGTTACCGGCAGAATGGCGGTAATGCGTTCGTTTTCTTCCAACGGTAAGATATTGACAATCGGACGTCCGCGGGAACCGCGGCTGGCTTGCGGTAACTGATATACTTTCAGCCAATACAGGCGGCCGCGGCTGGAGAAGCAGAGAATGGTGTCATGCGTGTTTGCCACCAGTAATCGTTCGATAAAATCCTCTTCCTTCATTTTTGTGGCCGATTTGCCTTTACCGCCGCGGCGTTGTGCCTCGTAATCGGTAAGCGGCTGATATTTTACATAGCCTTCGTGGGAAAGAGTAACCACCACGTCTTCCTGAGCGATCAGATCTTCTAAATTAATATCGCCGGAAGCGGCGGTAATTTCAGTGCGACGCGGATCGTTAAAATTGGTTTTTACCAGTTCCAATTCTTCACGAATCACTTCACGCAAACGTTCCGCGCTGGTGAGAATATGGATGAGTTCGCCGATTTGTTCCAGAATTTCCTGATATTCCGCCACGATTTTTTCGTGCTCCAGCCCGGTTAAACGATGTAAACGCAATTCCAGAATGGCGCGGGCCTGAGTATCGGACAGGAAATATTCGCCGTCATGCACGCCATATTCTGCCGGCAGATCGTCGGGACGGGAAGAATCTACCCCGGCAGCCTCCAGCATCGGCGCGACATTACCCAATGCCCAAGGGCGGGCCAATAATCCTTCACGAGCTTCCTCCGCGGTTTTAGAAGCACGGATTAGCTCAATGACGGGATCAATGTTGGCTAACGCAATGGCCAGCCCTTCTAAAATATGAGCACGCTCACGGGCTTTACGTAGTTCATATACGGTACGACGGGTGACCACCTCACGGCGATGTTTCACAAAGGCGGCGATGATTTGCTTGAGATTAAACAGTTTCGGCTGACCGTGATCCAATGCCACCATGTTGATACCGAAGGTGATCTGCATTTGAGTTAACGCATACAGGTGATTCAGCACCACTTCTGCCACGGCATCCCGTTTAATATCGATTTCAAGACAGATTCCTTCTTTGTTGGAAAGATCCAATACCCCGGCGATACCTTCGATTTTCTTTTCACGTACCAGTTCGCCGATTTTCTCTACCAGTTTGGCTTTGTTGACTTGATACGGAATTTCGGTCACAAGGATTTTCTCACGGCCCTTATCATTGGTTTCAATGCTGGCTTTAGCTCGCACGTAAACTTTGCCGCGCCCCGTTTTATAGGCTTCTTCAATCCCGCGGCGACCGTTAATCAGAGCCGCGGTAGGAAAGTCGGGGCCGGGAATGAACTGCATTAATTCATCGATACTGATATCTTCGTTGTCGATATAAGCGAGGCAACCGTTCATGACTTCGCCCAGGTTATGCGGCGGAATATTGGTTGCCATCCCTACGGCGATACCGGAAGAACCGTTCACCAGCAGAGCGGGAATTTTGGTAGGAAGTACGTCGGGAATCATTTCTTTACCGTCATAGTTTGGCGAGAAATCGACGGTTTCTTTATCCAGGTCGGTTAATAATTCCTGAGTGATTTTTTGCATACGCACTTCGGTATAACGCATGGCCGCCGGCGCATCGCCGTCAATGGAACCGAAATTACCCTGACCGTCCACCAACATATAACGCAATGAAAACGGTTGAGCCATACGCACGATGGTGTCATATACCGCGCTGTCTCCATGAGGGTGGTATTTACCGATCACGTCACCGACCACACGGGCGGATTTTACGTAAGGTTTATTATAGGTGTTGCCGCTTTGATCCATGGAAAACAGCACCCGGCGGTGAACCGGCTTTAAACCGTCCCGTACATCGGGCAATGCACGCCCGACGATGACAGACATTGCATAGTCGAGATAAGAGGATTTGAGTTCTTCCTCAATACTGACGGGGGTTATATCTTGGACTAATTCAGTCATTTAAACTTCCTAATTTCCTTTATAAAAAATTGTCTGAAGTATAGCATAAAACCGCCGACTCACCTAAAAAAATATCTTGGGATGCAACAAAGTGCGGTGCTGATTTTGCGAGTTTTTTTAGGTTGATTATTGCCGCGCTATAGATGAGAATATATAAATCCGGTATGGAAATGGAGACAAAAATGGAAACGATCTACGATATTGATTTCGCTCAGTTATACAAAAAACACGTCCAACAGGCAACAAGGGAACCGAAGCTGCCGCGGGATTGGGATCAAAAAGCGGAAAAAATGCAGGTAACGGGGTTTGATCTGCATAATCATTATGTGCAGGATTTTCTTTCCCGTATGGATTTTTCGCCGACGGATACGGTGCTGGATATCGGCTGCGGCGGCGGAGCCATCGGTTTGGCGTTGGCGGATAAAGTGAAACACGTTTATTTGCTGGATTATAGCGAAAAAATGCTGGCATTATGCCGTCAACGTGCGGAAAATCTGGGGGTTACTAATATTACTACGATTTTATGCAGTTGGGATGATAATTGGGATCAGGTGCCGGAGGCGGATATCTGTGTCGCCTCCCGTTCCACTATGGTAAATGATCTTGCGGATGCCTTGGATAAGGTGAACAGTAAGGCGCGCAAAGCGGCATATTTAACCATGACGGTGGAAAAGGATTTTGTTTCTCGTGACGTTTTGCGGTTTATCAAGCGTGACGGCGTCGGATTTCCTACCTATATTTATGCGGTAAACATACTTTATCAGCAGGGCTATTATGCCGATGTGAATCTGATGGACACCCACGCTTGTATGACACCGCCGCAGGAGAATTTTACGGTGGAGGATTTCATAAAATCCGTGCGTTGGTCGATAGGTGCATTAACCGATCAGGAAGTGGACGGGCTGAGACAATATTTTTCCTTGCATAAAGAAACACTGGGTGTTCATACTTCTCACCGCCGCTGGGCGTTTATTAGTTGGAAAAAATAAAGAAAAAGGGGGAAATATGTGGGAAGTGATAGGGAAAACGCTACTTGTTACATTGTTATTGTTCAGTATCTTATTGGTCGGCGGCACGGGTATCGGCTTTTTATTCGGCGGGGTTGAGTCTGCAACGGTGCATTTACATATATTGGCCGGGCTGAGTTTTATCGTGTTGCTGATAATTCATTTAATTCATCGTCGTAAGAAGTTGCTCAAGCTCAAGACACAGATGACCGATGTCCTGTTTTACAATAAATATCCTTCCCCCTGCAATTTAGATCGTTTGCTGATGACCTTCGAACAGGTGAAAGTGATTGACCTGGCGGATCGGCTACAGATTCCTCCGATGAAATTGGTGGAGGAATTACGGCAAGGCAAAATTGACATCGTCGATGTGCATAGCACGCTGCGCGACGTAGTCAAAAGCAACGATGAAAAACTCTTCACGGCAATCACAATCGCGTTGCGATTAGTTTTCCCGTCAAAGAATTAGTATAAAAAATCCATATTATTTAATATGGATTTTTCGTCTTATTTATCGCATTTTTCAATATCATTGCATTTACCATAAAGGTATAAACTGTGAGTTTGAAGTTTAATCCCGTGTTCTTGGCTGATTTCGCGTTGACGTTTTTCAATAATGTCATCGTTAAATTCAAATACCTTGCCGCAGTCCACGCAGATAATATGGTCGTGGTGTTGGGTCGGCGCCAGTTCAAAAACCGATTTATTACCCTCGAAATTATGACGAACGAGGATTTTGGCCTCGTCAAATTGGTTTAAGACACGATAAACCGTGGCCAAACCGATTTCCTCGCCTTTTTCAAGCAACATCTTATACACATCTTCTGCAGAAAAATGCTGCATATTATGTTCCTGCATTAACGCTAAAATAGTTAAGCGTGGTTCGGTTATTTTTAAACCTGCTTTTTTCAGTAATTTAATGTTTTCTTCAGACATGGGTATGTTCCTTGTGTTAAGCGTAGCTAACTTGGATTTGTCACTTAATGGAATAAGGACGCCCCTTAATTCCCGAGTAAAAAGTAGTATCGTAAAAGGATACAAAAAAAGTAAAAGTAGTAAAATCGTTTTCGTTTTATCGGCGTCTAGCCTTCCAGTTCGGCCAGGCACATTTCGTCGTACACTTGCTTTGTCCAGGCTTGCACTCGTTGTGAAGTCAATTCCGGCTGACGATCTTCATCGATGCATAAGCCAACAAAAGTATGATCGTCGATTAGTGCCCTTGAGGATTCAAAATGATACCCCTCCGTCGGCCAGTGGCCCACCACAATGGCTCCGCGCTGTTCCACGATATCGCGAATCGTGCCCATCGCATCACAGAAGTAATCCGCGTAGTCCTCCTGATCACCGCAGCCGAAAATGGCGACAAGTTTGTCGGTGAAATCAATCTGTTCCAAAGTCGGGAAAAAGTCGTCCCAATCGCACTGAGCTTCGCCGTAATACCACGTTGGGATGCCGAGCATTAAAAAATCATAGCCTTCAATATCTTCTTTGCTGCTTTTTGCAATATCGCGAATATCAACCAGGTTATCGCCCAGTTGTTTTTGAATCATTTTGGCAATGTTCTCCGTATTGCCCGTATCGCTGCCGTAAAATAAACCAACAATAGCCATTTGTGCTTCCTATTTCGCTTGAATATGAAAATAATTTTGTAAAATTTTTTCGATCACTTCCGCTCTGCTCAAGCCGAGCTCTGATGCTAAATCTTCTAATTGCTGAACCAAATCAGTATGCAGTTTCAATTCCACCCGTTTTAATCCGCTGGATTTATCGCGTTTCAGCTGATTCCGCTTATTGATTCTGGCCTGCTGTTCCCGAGTCAGGGGATTGGTTCTCGGTCGCCCAACTTTCGGCACATTAGCGAACAGATCTAAAGTAATACAATCTGCATCCTGTTTTGCCATTTTTAAATACGCTGAAGTTATCAAAAGTGAAAAATCATTCTCACCTTGAGAATGATTTTCTTCCGTATCAGAATGTTGCGAACTATACCATAAAATATGTGGGATTTAAACAGGATTATGCGGGCATATTCCTATTAATTCAATGCCAGAAAACGCTTGATCGCCCTCGCCACTAAGTCCGGTTTTTCCGCGTGCACCCAGTGACGGCAGCCTGCGATGGTGAATGAAGAGGCGCGCGGAAATTGGGCGAGAATCCGTTCGCTGTATTCAGGCAGAATATAGTTTGACAAACCGCCTTTGATGAACAGAGTTTTTTTATCGAAGAATACCGGTTCCCAATCCATGATCTTTTGATAATTGCGGAAAAGTGCGGTGCTGAAAAAGCGAAATTTTTCCGTTGCCTCCGGGGCGAAGGATTTCAATATGAACTGAATAACGCGATCGTCATCAATATATTGCGCCAGCACGCTCCTCGCCGCCTGACGGGTGGGAGATTGAGCCGCTTTTACCGCAAACAGCCCTTGGAACACATCATTGTGCCAGTCATGCTGATATGCTACGGGCGCGATGTCGATGACCACTAGACGCTCCACTATGTCGGGTTGCAACGCCGCCGCTTTCATTGCGGTTTTGCCGCCCATGGAATGACCGACCAGAATCACCTTAGACAACTGCAAATGTTCTAATAACCGCAGCACATCTTCTGCCATCACTTGATAATTCATTTCATCGGCGTGAAAACTGTGCCCGTGATTACGCAGGTCAATGCGTAATATAGAGTAGTCTTCGGCGAACGCACGGGCGATGATGCCGAGATTGTTCATATCGCCGAATAACCCGTGCATAAAAACCATGGTGGGGGAGTTAGGGGATTGTTTTAGTTGATGAAATTGATAATTGAGTAAATCCGATTGTTCGAGCATTTTTACATAGAGTATTCGTAAAGAAATGGTTATAATGATAAAAATTCGTTCTTGGATCAAGTCATTTATTACGAGAAGAGCAAATGAAAATTATTGAAGTCGATGAAGAACTTTACCAATACATTGCCGGCAAAACCCAGTCGATCGGCGAAAGTGCCTCAGATATTCTGCGTCGTTTGCTGGATTTATCCTCATCCAGCGTGAGCACGACCGCATTGAATTTTGCCCAACCGACCGATGAGGTCAGTCCGACGGCGGAAAGCCCGGCGGAGGTTCAAAGTGCGGTGTCAAATTCCTCTGTTTCAGCGACGGAACCTAAACCTGAAGCGCCGAAAGTCGCGAAAAAGCAGTCCGATGTCTCGGTTCAGCAAACAGTCGGCAAATTGCAGACATTGCTTGCCTCGGCGGATTTTCAGGAAGAAAGCAAAGCGGTGGTGCGTTTTTTGAATATTCTTTCCGTATTGTATCGTACCAACCCCGAAAGCTTTGCCCAAGCCACGGAGCAGGAAACGTCGCAAGGGCGTACGCGCACCTATTTCGCCCGCGATGAGGCAACGTTGCTGGCGGCGGGCAATCACACCAAACCGCGTCAGATTCCGGACACTCCATATTGGGTGATTACCAATACCAACAGCGGGCGCAAAATGCTCATGCTGGAACGCACCATGCAGTTTATGCAGCTGCCTGACAGCCTGATTGATGATGTGCGTGCCTATTTTGTAGCGAATTAATATGTTTCTTTGGCAACAGCACGCACAGTCGGATGCTTTCAAACACAAAATCGCCTTGCGGGATTTCTCGCAGGGCGAAGTTTTTACTTGGCGGCAGCTGGCGGAACGGATTGATGAAGTTGCCGTTCGGCTTAAAGCGCAAGGGATAAACGCCGATTCAGCCATCGCCCTGTGCGGTAAAAACAGTTTTGCGTTGCTGTGCCATTATCTGGCGGCGTTGCAGTCGGGCGCGCGGGTGATGGGAATTAATCCCGCCTTTGCGGAAAGCAAGATAGCCGAACTGTGCGAAGTTTATCGGATCGATCACTGCATTTATTTTGAACCGCAGACCGGCGGTATCGCGACAGTAAAAAACTCGCAATTTCGACACCGCACTTTTAGCCCCGCAGCTCCTTTGCATAGCTGCACATTAACCCTCACTTCGGGTTCAACCGGTTTGCCGAAAGCGGCGGTGCACGGCATGGCGGCACATATTGCCAACGCGGAAGGCGTATGCAAACTGATGCGGTTTACCGCCGCCGATTCATGGTTGCTTACCTTGCCGCTGTATCACGTATCGGGGCAGGGCATTGTGTGGCGTTGGTTATTGCAAGGGGCGGAACTTCATTTGCCGGCGGCGGATTTTTATCGTTCCGCCGCTCAATCCAGCCATCTTTCGCTGGTGCCGACCCAGTTACAGCGTTTTCTTGGCTATTTGCGGCAAAACCCGCTCGATTCGTTGCGAACCCGGCATATTTTACTCGGCGGATCCCATATTCCGGTCAATCTGACCCAAACGGCGCAACATTATGGCGTGCAAACCTATTCGGGCTACGGCATGACGGAAATGGGTTCCACCGTGTTCGCCAAGGCAAGCGATGATTCCGACGGTGTGGGGCAGCCGCTGAAAGGCCGTGAATATCGTCTTGTAAATGATGAAATCTGGCTGCGCGGGGCCGGTTTAGCGGCGGGATATTGGCGTGATGGCGAAATTCACCCGCTGACTAATGCCGAAGGTTGGCTGCAGACTAAAGATAAGGGCTGCTGGAACGGTAATGAGCTGGTGATTTTAGGTCGGCTGGATAATATGTTTATTTCGGGCGGTGAAAATATTCAACCCGAAGAAATCGAATGCTTACTGCAACAGCATGAATCGGTGCGGCAAGCTTTTGTGTTGCCGAAAGCCGACGCGGAATTCGGTTGGCGACCGGTGGCATTTATTCGGTTTAGCGACCCCGATTTTCAAAGCGCGGTGCTGAAATTGCGAGTTTGGTTGTCAGATAAAATTGAAAAATTTAAACAGCCCGTGGGCTATTTCCCCCTTGACGAGGAAAAATGGCGGCGGCAGGGCACGATAAAGATTTCACGGAAATTATTACAGAACGAATTAACTTTTTTATTAGGAAAGCAAACAAATGTTGGGAATTAAAAAGCTATTATTACTCGGTTTAGGATTATTGCTCGCTTTTTCCAATATGGCGCGGGCGGCGGATTTGCCTACGGCCAAAACGGTGCAGGCGCAGATTGCCAACTTGCAGAAGGCGGAACAGACGAGCGCGACCAAGTCGGCCATTGAGAATTTAAATGAAACGCTGTCGCTGCTTGCTCAGATTGATAAGCAAAAAACGGAAAACGAAACACTCGCCCAAACCATCGCCAGCGCGCCGAAATTATCGGCCGCCAGTAAAGCCTCATTGAACAAGCTGAAGGCGAATGCAAAAACGGAAGAAGAATTAAAGGCGGATTATGCCAAGCTCTCGGTGAAAGAGTTGCAGAAAAGTTTAAGTTCCGCGGTGGATTCGTCACAGCAGCTGCAAACGGATCTTTCCAGCCTCAATGATAAGCTGTCCAGCCAGAAAACAGTACCGGAACGGGCCCAAGCTGTGTTGAGTAACGATATTAACCGTACCCAGGAAATTAATACCGCCCTGGCGACCGCAAACATCACCGATAGCCGTAAATTACGGTTGAATACGGAACTGGAATTAATCCGCCTGCGGGATAATTATAATCAGGATTTGCTGAACGGTAATGACGCCCTTACCACGCTTTATACCAATCAGGTGAATGAGAAAACGCTGGCACAACAGCAATTACAGCAGCAGTTAAATTTGTTACAGGATGCGATTAACAGTAAAAACCTGCAGGCTTCGCAGCAGAAGGTAAAACAGGCCGAGGCATCACTGGATAAAACCACCGACGCCAATACCAATCCCGTTATTGTGCATGAACTGAATTTTAATACCCAGATCAGTGAAGAACTGGTGAAACAAACCGCACAGCTGAATATATTGTCGCAGGATAATTTACGTATTAAGAGCGTGCTGGATAATTTACAGCAGACTCAACGCAATATTGAAGAGCAGATCAGTGCGTTGCAGGGTACTCTGGTGCTTTCACGTATTATTAATAAACAACAGCAATCACTGCCGCAGGATCAGATGATCAAAGGCTTGAGCAAGCAAATCGGTGATTTGCGCGTGCGGATTTTCGATATTACGGAGTTTAGGGATAACAGCAGTAACGCGGACAGTTATATTGCGGAATTAGAAAAAACCGAGAAAACGACCTTCACGGAACAGGAAAAGGAGCAGCTGACCGAAATTCTGGCCCAGCGGACAAAAACGCTGACGGATTTAATCAAGCAATTAAACAGCCAGCTTAATTTATCCATTAATCTGGAGCTTAACCAACAGCAGGTAAAAAACATTAGCGATGCCCTGCAAAGTAAATTGCAGCAGCAAAGTTTCTGGGTTAAAAGCAATAACAGTATTGATTTTGAATGGTTTAGAACCTATCCGCAGCTCGTCATGCTGCAAATACGTGATATTGCCAAATTGTTGGATTTCAGTCAGTGGGATCAGCATTTTTGGCCTTCCACTGGCTGGATTATTTTATGTTTCGGTTTGGCCGCGCTGATTCATTTCTACCGTGACCGCATTAAAGCGCGCTTATCCCGGATTAATAATAAAATCCGCAGTATCGGTACGGACAGCCAATGGTACACACCCGAAGCCATTTTTTGGACGATATTGCTGTGTCTGCGCAGTACTTTCCTATTCCTTGGCTGTGTACTGTTATTTGCTATGCTGGCGTTACAAAGCCCGAAAGATATTTGGCCGTGGGCATTCAGAATGTCGAACTATTGGCTGTTTTTCGCCTTTATGTTAGCCATGCTGCGGCCGAACGGTATCGGTTATCGTCACTTTAATATGCCGCCGCAAACCAACGAAAATTTCCGCAGAATGCTTAAGCGTTCGGTGTGGGTAGTGGCGTTAATGCTGAACACCTCGGTCTTTACCAATCTTGAAATGGGCGTGGCCTACGATATGCTGGGCGAAACCATGACGCTTGTGATGCTGATAGTGATGATTTTTCTGGTTGCTCCGGGGTTTCGTCAGGCAATCTCGACTTATCAGAGCGTGGCTCATGAGCAGGACGGTTCACGCAGTATTATGCTGTATATCGTACGGTTGATATTACTGATTGCTCCTGTGATTCTGATCATCCTGATTGGTCTGGGCTATTACTATACCGCGTTGATTATCATTGAGCATTTGGTTTCCAGCTACTTTGCCATTATGCTGTGGATCGTACTGAAGAATATCGTTTATCGCGGATTTAATGTCACCGCCCGCCGTTTGGCGGCAAAACGCCTGCAGGAAAAACGTGAACAGGCACGCGCTAAAATCGCCGCGAACGAACATCCTGAGCCGCAAAGCGATGAGGCTAAGGTCGAAATCAAGGAAGAAACCCTTGCGGTGAGCGAAGTAAAAACCCAATTATTGGAAATTACCGATTTGCTGTTATGGATTGGTTTATTTGCTTTACTTTACTGGGTCTGGTCGGATTTGGTCACGGTGGCGTATTATCTTGACGGTGTTACCCTCTGGCAGCAAAGCGTCACCACGGATACGGGCACCACTCTTGAGGCGGTGACTTTATTAAATCTGTTAATCGCGGTAGTGATTTTATTCATCACCTATGTGTTGATCCGAAATCTGGGCGGGGTGCTGGAGGTGGTGCTGTTTTCCAATTTGAAATTATCGCAGGGAACGCCATATACTATCACCACCTTGTTAACCTACATTATCTTTGCCCTCGGGGCTTCGATGGCATTCGGTTCGCTGGGAATGTCATGGTCGAAACTGCAATGGCTGTTTGCCGCGCTTTCCGTAGGTTTGGGTTTTGGTATGCAGGAAATCTTCGCTAACTTTGTTTCCGGCCTGATTATTCTGTTTGAACGTCCGGTCCGTATCGGTGACCAGGTGACCATCGGTGAATTTACCGGAACCATTTCCAAAATTCAGATTCGTGCGACGACCTTAATCGACTTTGACAAAAAAGAAGTCATCGTGCCAAATAAAGCATTTGTCACGGAGCGTATCGTTAACTGGGCGTTGACCACCTCTATCACACGAGTGGTAATCAGTATCGGCGTGGCTTACGGTTCGGATCTCAATTTGGTGCGCAGCCTGTTGCTACAGGCGGCGGATGAAAATGATAATGTGCTGAAAGATCCCGCACCGGTAGCCTATTTTCTCACCTTTGGCGCCAGCACTTTGGATCATGAGTTACGGGTTTATGTGGATCAACTGGCGGAACGCACCCGAACCATTGATAGCTTAAACCGTCGCATTGACGAATTATTTAAACAGCATAATATTGACATTGCATTTAACCAGTTGGACGTGTTTATTAAAAATCAAGCGACCGATGAAGAAGTGAAACTCGGTTCGCAGAAGATTGAACTTAATCATTAAGTGAACTATTAAAAGGACAGCAAACATGGCAGGAAACAGTATCGGACAATTGTTCCGCGTAACCACTTTCGGCGAGTCGCACGGTATCGCGCTAGGCTGTATCGTTGACGGCGTGCCGCCCGGCATGGCGCTGTCGGAAGCGGATATTCAACCTGATTTGGACCGTCGCAAGCCCGGCACTTCACGCTACACTACGCCGCGCCGTGAAGACGACGAAGTGCAAATTTTATCGGGCGTGTTTGAAGGCAAAACCACGGGCACCAGTATCGGCATGATCATCAAAAACGGCGATCAACGTTCCAAGGATTACAGCGATATTATGGATAAGTACCGCCCGGGCCATGCGGATTTTACCTACCAGCACAAATACGGCTTGCGTGATTATCGCGGCGGCGGTCGTTCTTCCGCCCGTGAAACCGCTATGCGGGTGGCGGCGGGGGCAATCGCGAAAAAATATCTGCGCGAACGGTTAGGCATTGAAGTTCGCGGTTTTCTGTCGCAAATCGGTTCCGTGCGGATCGCCCCGCAAACCGTGGAAAAAATTGACTGGCGGCAGGTCAACAGTAATCCGTTCTTTTGTCCGGATGAAAGTGCGGTGTCGAAATTTGATGAATTGATCCGTGAGCTAAAAAAGGAAGGCAATTCCATTGGGGCCAAGCTTACCGTGGTGGCGGAAAATGTTCCCGTCGGTCTGGGTGAACCGGTGTTTGATCGTCTGGATGCGGATCTCGCTCATGCGTTGATGAGCATTAATGCGGTGAAAGCGGTGGAAATCGGTGATGGTTTCGCGGTGGTGGAACAACGCGGCACTCAACATCGTGACGAAATGACGCCGGCGGGTTTCCTTTCCAATCATGCGGGCGGTATTCTCGGCGGCATCAGCAACGGTCAGCCGATTATTGCCACTATCGCGTTAAAACCGACATCGAGTATCACTATTCCGGGGCGTTCCGTGAACATCCATAACCAACCGGTGGAAGTGGTGACTAAAGGCCGCCACGATCCCTGTGTCGGCATCCGTGCCGTGCCGATCGCCGAGGCAATGGTCGCTATTGTGCTGCTGGATCACTTATTACGTTATAAAGCACAGTGCGGCTTAAAATAAGCCGTTGCCCGCCAAGTGCGGTGTTAAAAAATCGAATTTTCAGCACCGCACTTTGGTCCGATGGTTTTCACGTTTAATTGAAATATGAAATAAATGAAACGATACTTTAAACCTCTTTTTGCCATTCTTTTGGCGGGTTGTTTCAGTCTAAGCCTGCAGGCCGCTGCGCTGGACTGGCAGAAAATCAAGCGCCCGATACCGAGCCAAAACGGTAAAGCGGAACCGATTGGCACATACAATAACGGCTGTATTATCGGGGCACGGCCTTTGCCGGCGAAAGGTGATGGCTATCAGGTGATCCGGATTAATAAAAACCGTTTTTACGGTCATCCGCATATGATTGATTACCTCGAACGCCTGGGGAAAAAAGTCAAAGCCGCGGGGTTGCCGACCATGTTGATAGGTGATATTGCCATGCCGGCGGGCGGGCGTTTCCTGACGGGGCATGCCAGCCACCAAATGGGGCTGGATGCGGATATCTGGCTCAGAATGGGCCCGATGTCCGATAGTGAGGCTCTGAATTCCGATGGTAAAGGTTTGTTGGTGGTCAATCGTGCCATTCAGCGCGTGGACGATAGAGTATGGACTCCGAATCAGGCGAAACTGATTAAACTCGCCGCCGAAGATAGCGAAGTGACGCGGATTTTCGTTAACCCGGCGATTAAGCTGAAATTATGCCAAACCGCGGGCAGTGATCGGGCGTGGCTGCATAAAATCCGTCCGTGGTGGGGGCATGATACCCATTTTCATGTA
Source organism: Pasteurellaceae bacterium LIM206 (assembly GCA_032586195.1). Classification (GTDB taxonomy): domain Bacteria; phylum Pseudomonadota; class Gammaproteobacteria; order Enterobacterales; family Pasteurellaceae; genus JAWHQP01. The sequence continues at coordinate 33,988 of JAWHQP010000014.1, forward strand.
AGGTTAGCCTGCCCGGCCGATGCTCGCTACTGTGAGAATCAGGCGCCGGTACCGGCGGGTGACGGTTGCGGCGCGGAATTGTATTCTTGGTTTGAGCCTGTCAAGCCTTCCACCGGTGTAACGGCGAAAAAAGCGCCGCCGCCGGAACCGTTTTTATGCCAACAGGCGATTAATTCGCCAAGCCGCGGTGAGTGGCTGGAATAATCCGGCTTAGGGAAACAGGGAGAGGATGATATATGGAAATCAGTATAGAAGTCATCGGGATTTTATTTGTCGTTGCCATGCTGGCGGGCTTTATTGACGCTATTGCGGGCGGCGGCGGTTTGATTACCATTCCGGCGTTGTTGATGACGGGAATGCCGCCGGCAATGGCGCTCGGTACCAATAAATTGCAGGCATGCGGCGGCTCTTTTTCGGCCAGTCTGTATTTTATTCGACAAAAAGCGGTAGATATCAAATCCCTTTGGTTTATTCTGCTGATGATTTTTATCGGATCTGTGGTTGGTACGCTTCTGATTCAGCAGGTGGACGGTTCTTTTATCAAAAAAGTGATTCCGTTTTTAGTGTTAGCCATCGGTTTGTATTTTTTATTTACCCCTAAATTAGGTGAAGAAGATGTACGCCAGCGTTTTAGTTATTCGGCTTATGCGCTGACTGCCGGTGTTACATTGGGGTTTTATGACGGTTTTTTCGGGCCGGGGACGGGCTCTATTATGAGTTTAACCTGTGTAACGTTGCTGGGCTTTAATTTAGCCAAGGCGACGGCTCATGCGAAAGTGTTTAATTTTATATCTAATTTTGCGGCACTTATTTTCTTTTTAATCGGCGGACAGATCTTATGGTCTGTAGGGCTTGCCATGTTGGTAGGACAATCTATTGGCGCAAATCTGGGAGCAAAAATGGTATTGGGTAAAGGCAAAGCTTTAATTCGTCCGTTAGTTGTTATTATGTCGTTTGTGATGACTGCCAAAATGGTATATGAACAAGGTTGGTTTAGCTAATGTCGGAACAACAAAATACACGTTTAACGGCTCGGGTCGGTTATGAGCCGCATTTTTCATGGTCATATTTAAAACCGCGGTATTGGGGTATTTGGCTGGGTATTCTGGTGTTGCTGTTATTGGCATTTATGCCTTATCGCTGGCGGGATTGGCTGGCCGCTCGTCTGGCGAAGATTATCGGCAGAGTAGCGAAAAAACCACGGCATAAAGCCCGGGTCAATTTACAGTATTGCTTTCCGCAATGGACTGAAACCGAGCGAGAAAAAGTAATTGATGATATGTTTGTGGTGGTAACTCAGGTGATGTTTGGTATCGGGGAAATCGCCGTGCGTTCCAAACGGCATTTAGCCGAACGCAGCGAATTTATCGGTCTGCAATATATCGAACGGGCGAAAGCCGCCGGTCACAATATTATTTTAATGGTGCCGCATGCCTGGGCGATTGACGCCTCCGGTATTATTTTACACACTCACAGTATGCCGATGACCTCGATGTTTAATCCGCATCGCAACCCGCTGGTGGATTGGCTGTGGACGATCACAAGAGAACGTTTCGGCGGCAAAATGTATGCCCGTCAGAACGGGATTAAGCCGTTTTTAATGTCGATTAAACAAGGCAATATGGGCTATTATCTGCCTGATGAGGATTTCGGGGCGGAATCCAGTGAATTCGTGGATTTTTTCTCGACCTATAAAGCGACCCTGCCCGGATTAAACAAAATGGCGAAATTGGCGAAAGCGGTGGTCATTCCCATGTTTCCGCGCTATAACGCCCAAGTAGGCAAGTACCAGATGGAAATTCATCCCGCCATGGAGCTAGACGATGATCCCGTCCGGTCGGCTCGGGCCATGAATAAAGAAATCGAAAGTTTCGTCAACCCCACGCCGGAACAATATGTATGGGTTTTACGATTACTGAAAACCCGTAAAGACGGGCAAGATATTTATTCATAGATTTTCTTTCAGCGCGTTCCAGAATAGTTCGGCCGTATTATTGAGACGGGTGTCAATACGGTAGATATAAGCTTTAATCGGGATAGTCAGACTTTCATCACCGAGAGTGCACAGTTTTTTATATTTGAGCTCATTTTTAATTGTATATTCGGGCAGCCAGGCTATGCCCTGTTGGTTTAATACCATATTTTTTAATAATTCGCTCATTGAAGAAATAAATATGGTTTCTGGTTCTAAGTAATGTGCTTTATTTAAGGTTCGGTTCACCAGTCGGCCCATGTAAGAAGACGCAGTATAATTCAGTAGAGGAAAATTCACCTCGTCAAGCTGAAATGAAGGCATACCTCGTTCATTGAGGAGCGTGGCGGGAAATAATTTCGATTCCAATACTTCCATTGAAAGAAAAGGTGGTTGCATGAGAAGTTCATCATAAAATGAAAAAATAAAATCACTTTTTCCTTCAATTAATGTCGTTACCGTTTGATCCACATCAATTGATTCGACGGAGTAAATAAAATTTTGATATTTACTTGATAATTTTTTAATAAGCTGCGGCATTACCGACAACGATAAAGAATGAGCGGCGGAAAATTTGATGTTTGGTAATCCTTTCCGATGATGCCCTAATAACTCATCTAAATTATATTGTAATTGGTTAAGTATATTTCTGGTTTGCGAATGAAAAAGTTTACCCTCTTCCGTTAATTGAAGCGGGGTGACGGTGCGATTAAAAAGCTTTATACCTAATGCTTCTTCTAATGAAAGAATACGCCGGCTAAAAGCAGATTGAGAAATATTTCTTAATTCGGCTGCTTGAGAAAAGTTTCTTACTTCTTCCAAGGCTAAAAAGTCTTCTAACCATTTTGTTTCAATATTCTTCATTTTCTCTCCAGTATGCGTTTTTTGCATAAATTACGATAAAAACACATTATGTTTATTTTTATCTGTTTGATTTTTATGCATATTTAAATTTATATCAATAGTTTTTTATTACTCAATCTGTTTTTTGCATAGATAAGCTATTTATTGCATTTCAATCTTCATAACTAACTTGATAAAAATGAAATAAACCAGGTTATTCAAATCAGCGATGGAGATATCTATATGAAAAATACAATTGGCATTTTAGGTGGCATGGGACCTGCCGCAACGGCAGATATGTTTCAAAAATTTATTCAATTCACAGATGCACATTGCGATCAAGAACATATTCCGTTATTGATTTCTTCTATCCCGGATATTCCCGACCGAAGTTCTTCGTTATTGGATGGCGGCGCTTCACCTCAGCCTTTCATGGCGAAATATATAAAAGGTCTAGAAGACGCGGGGGCAAGTTGTATTTTGATTGCATGTAACACCGCACATTATTGGTACGAAAATCTAAAATCCCAATGCCATGTCGATATGATTAGCATGATTGAAGCGACGGTTAATGAAGTCGTGAAAAGTGGCGCCAAAAGGGTGGGATTACTGGCTACAAATGCCACATTACAAACCAAGCTTTACCAGAATCAATTAGAGCGAAATGGATTAATCTGTGTATTGCCGCGGGCACAGCAAGATGTTATGGATAGCATTTATCTGTTTAAGTCCGGCGATGTCAAGCAGGCGGAAGTATTAATGAATAAACCACGAGACTCTCTTTTGGAGCAAGATGTGGACATGATTATTTTAGGCTGTACGGAAGTACCGATTATCTTAGCAAAAGAAATAAAAAAGACACCGCAGTTATATGTGGATTCAACCTCGGCATTAGTTCGCGCTGCGATTAAATGGTATCACACACATTGATTTTGGGGGCATTATGATATATGCGGAAATTTTTGTGGTATTGGGTTGTATCTTTATGGGAATCCGAATGGGAGGCATCGGTATCGGACTTTGGGGTGGTATCGGGCTTGTTATTTTGACATTCGGATTTAAACTTCCGATGGGAACGATTCCCGTTGACGTTATTTTGATTATTATGAGTGTGATTACGGTGGCGGCTGCTTTACAGGCGTCGAAAGGTATGGATCTGTTGGTACAATATGCTGGGCATTTAATGCGTAAAAAACCGAAATATATTAATTTTGTCGCTCCCGTCATTACGTGGACGATGACGATTGTTGCCGGCACCGGGTTTATTGTTTTCTCTACATTGCCGATTATCGCCGAAATTTCTAAAAACGCGGGAATACGTCCGTCAAGACCATTGGCGAGTTCAGTCGTTTCTTCTCAGTTTGCTGTCGCGGGATCACCGATTAGCGCAGCAATGGCGGCAATGATCACGATTATGGAAGGAGAAACTGCGGTGACGTTTTTGCAAATTATGGCGGTGTGTTTGCCGGCCTCGTTTATCGCTTCTATGGCGGCGGCATTCGTTTCTTCAAAACAAGGGGTTGAATTACAAGATGACGAAGTATATTTAGCCCGTTTACAAGCGGGATTAGTCACTGAAAATAGCCATGAAAAACAACTTTTTGGCCGTGGGGCTAAAATTGCTGTTGCGCTTTTCTTTTTAGCTACTTTATTCACCGTGCTTTTTGCCGCCGTACCCGGCTTAAAACCGGTTTATGAAAGCGGTAAGAGTATGGCAACAAGAGATATTATTATCGTTATGATGTATGCCGCCGCTTGCCTGATGCTACTGCTTGGTAAAACCAAACCGGAGGCCGTGATTCAAGCGCCCATCTTTCGCTCGGGCATGACATCCGTTGTAGTGATTTTAGGTATTGTGACATTAGGCACAACCTTTGTTGATGCGCACTTGACCGAAATCAAGCATATCGCCGGCGATATCCTTACGCGATATCCAATGTTGCTTGCCGTTGTTTTATTCGGCACTTGTGCATTATTGTACTCACAAGGCTCCACTTCTCCTTTAATTATTCCTATCGCTTTATCTTTAGGTGTGCCTAATTGGGCGATTCTCGCTTCTTTTATTGCGATTACGGGAATATTTCTTTTACCGACATATCCGACTTCATTAGCCGCTATGGATATGGATACCACGGGATCTACCAGAGTCGGCAAATATGTGTTTAATCATCCGTTTATGTTACCGGCGCTTATCGGCATTCTGGTCGGTGTAGGTTTCGGATTCATTTGGGCTCCGATGGTTGTTGCATAAAATTTGGCTTTTTTATCTTTATTTAAAGGATTCCGTTTAACGGAATCCTTTTGTTTTATATGAGCGCATTTTTAATATGGAGCTCAACTTACAACTATGTTAAAATTCCTGCCGTTTTTTCTTGTGGCGGGTGAAACTCAAATATATCTGACCGCACTTTTAGGAATCATTATGGTTAATAAATTACAACTCATCAAATCTTCTATTAAATCTATCCCGAATTATCCGAAAGAAGGTATTATTTTCCGTGATATCACCAGCCTTTTGGAACAGCCGACGGCATTTCAGGCAGTGGTGGATCTCATGGTGGAAAAATATAAGAATCAAGGTATCACCAAAGTGATTGGAACGGAATCCCGCGGTTTTATTTTTGGTGCCCCCATCGCATTAGCGTTAAAATGTCCGTTCGTATTGGTGCGAAAACCGAACAAGTTACCGCGTGAAACCATTGCCCAATCCTACGAATTGGAATATGGTCAGGACACTTTGGAAATTCATGTTGATTCTATTGCAAAAGGTGATAATGTCTTGATTATTGATGATTTGCTTGCCACGGGCGGCACGGTTGAAGCCACCGTTAAATTGGTGCAACGCCTGGGCGGCAAGGTGGAACATGCCGCTTTTGTCATTAATTTATCGGATTTAGGCGGCGAGCAACGGTTACGCAAGTTGGGGGTTGAACCTTTCACCTTAGTAAATTTTGAAGGTCACTGATTTAGTAAAATAAAAGGATAGCGCGTGAGTTACCAAGTTTTAGCCAGAAAATGGCGACCGAAAACCTTCACCGAAGTGGTGGGTCAAGAACATATCTTGACTGCGCTTGCGAACGGCTTGAAGGAAAACCGTTTACATCACGCCTATTTGTTTTCCGGTACTCGCGGCGTAGGCAAAACATCCATTGCCCGCCTGTTTGCCAAAGGGTTGAACTGCGTGCACGGCGTAACTGCGGAACCTTGCGGCGAATGCGAACATTGCCGGGCGATTGAGGAAGGCAATTTTATCGATTTGATTGAAATCGACGCCGCTTCACGTACTAAAGTGGAAGATACCCGTGAACTGCTTGATAATGTGCAGTACAAGCCTGTACAAGAGCGCTACAAGGTGTATTTAATCGACGAAGTGCACATGCTTTCCCGTCACTCCTTTAATGCGTTACTGAAAACTCTTGAAGAGCCGCCGGAATATGTCAAATTTCTGTTGGCAACCACCGATCCGCAAAAATTGCCCGTTACCATTTTATCCCGTTGTATTCAGTTCCACCTCAAGACACTGGAACAAAAGCAAATCAGCCGTCATTTGGCGCGGATTCTGGATGCGGAAAAAATTCCTTATGAAAGCACCGCACTTGATAAGCTTGCCAAAGCGGCACAAGGCAGTATCCGTGACAGCCTGAGTCTGACCGATCAGGCCATTGCCATGTCGAACGGCAATATCACCTTGGATATCGTGCGCACCATGCTGGGTCTGTTAGATGACAATCAACCTATTGATATTCTTTATGCCTTGCAGCAAGGCAACGGTGAGAAGCTGATGCAGGTAGTGCAGGCCGTGGCGGATAAGGGCGGTGATTGGGATGAACTGCTGATTGAAGTGGGGGAAACCCTGCATAAAATCGCAATGCGGCAACTATTGCCGGCCGACGGAGAAGATGATTCTCCGCTTAGTTTTTTGGCAAAACACATTTCTCCGGAAGACGTTCAGTTTTTCTATCAGACCATCGTTACAGGCCGTAAGGAACTCGCCTTTGCACCCAACCGTCGTGTCGGGGTGGAAATGACCTTATTGCGTGCCTTAGCGTTTCATCCGAAATTTATTCAGCTTTCGCCGCAGCCTGTCGAACCGATTGCGGCGGCTTCATCCTCCGCGGCTCCCACTCAAAGTGCGGTGTCGAAAAATGAAGTTTTAGTGGATATGCCTGTGATTACACAGACCCCTAAAACGAAGCCCGCTGCCAAAGAAAGCGCGGGATCGGCGGCGCTGGATGCCTTAACCCAATTTCAAAAATTACGTTCGTCCGATCAAAACAGCGAAAAAAAAACCTTAAGCTAGTTTCTGACGGCAAATCGCCTTCTGACAAAACTGCAAAAAATCTCACCGCACTTCCCGTTGTGGATGGTGCGCCTCGCGGTACCCGCAAGCCGAAAGGGGATTTGCTCGATCGTTTGGTGAATATCAGCACGAAAAAAGAAGAACCTAAATTGCCTGCCACGGAAGATCATATCGTAGAAAACACGGAAGAAAATGAGGAAGAGGAAGCTAATCTCGCCGAAACCTATCGCTGGGAATGGATTAATCCCGAACTGGCTAATGAAAATACCGGCGTGCGGCCTTCCGATATTAAAAAAGCCATTTTGCAGGAAAAAACGCCTGAAGTGGTGGCGAAGGTTATCGCTATGGCAAACGAACGTGATCCTTGGGCGAAAACGGTGGATGAACTGCATTTGGAAGAATTAAAACTGATCAAGCAAATCGCATTGAATTCGGTGTTGCTGGAACAGAACGGAGATACGATTAAACTGGGTTTGCGTTCGGCCCAGAAACACCTGTTGCGGGATAAATCACTCGATATTTTGCAGCAGGCGCTCGCCGCTCATTATGCTTCGCCGATACAGCTTGAGATTGAATTTTTTGATGATGAAAGCCGGTTCACACCACTGGACTACCGTCGTCAGGTTTACCATGAATTAAGCGAACGGGCAAAAGCCGATCTGCAGCGGGATCAAAAATTACAATTATTACAGAAAATGTTTGATGCCAAACTGGATATGGACAGTATTCGTCCGGTATAACCGATGAATCGACTCAAAGTGCGGTGCTGAAATGAAGAGATTTTTATGTTTGATCGCGGGAATTGTGCTAGCGGTTTCCCTTTATTTATATTCAACCTTACAGATTTTTACCCAGCCCAGAATTACCTTTATTACCCCTGAAAACCCTTCACTTAAACAAATCAGCCCGTTTTGTTTTCGTACGGAAAATACGGTTACGCCGTTGTCACAGCGTAAATTCAATGTGTTAGTGTGGAATATTCACAAGGGCGAAGATGCGGGATGGCTGTCAGCTTTGGCGGATTATTCGGCACAGGCGGATTTTGTGCTATTGCAGGAATCTACCAACCGGCAGCAGATTGCAAAACAATTTTCTGCCGATTTTAACACCGCACTTCATGTTACCGCGTTTGCCTATAAAGGCATGGAATCAGGGGTGGAGATGTTGGCGAAATCCCAGCCGGATAAAATTTGTGCGGGTATAGAAAAAGAACCATGGATTCTTATTCCTAAAGTGGGTGAATCGATGCAGTTTCCTTTAACGGGCGGCGGCTCGCTATTGGTGGTGAATTTACATTTGGTCAATTTTGAATTTCATCCGACCAGCTATCGGCGTCAGCTGGAAAAGGTATTTTCCGTGATCGCGCAGCACACGGGCCCCATTATTCTGGCGGGGGATTTTAATAGCTGGCGGGCAGCCCGCTTAGAGCTGCTGGATCAGCTGGCGCGAACCTACGGTTTACAGGAAGTGCGGTTTCAGCCTGATTATCGGCTGCAATTTTTAGCACATCCGCTCGATCATGCTTTCGTGCGCGGATTGAAGGTAAATCAGGCAACAACGGTGAAAACAGCAAGCTCCGATCATAACCCGCTCTTGCTTGAGTTGGAATTAGAAGATCATTAATCCGCGGTTATAGAGCCGCCGTAATAACAATTTCCACTTTCCAGCAAGGATCCGCCAGTTTTGCCTCTACCGTCGCGCGGCTAGGTGGATTTGGCTGATCAACCCATTCGTCCCACGCCCGATTCATTTCCGCGTAATCCGCCATATCGGCGAGAAAAATTTGTGCATTGAGAATTTTGCTTTTGTCCGAATTCACTTCATGCAGTAGATGGTCGATTAATCCCAATACCTCTTTGGTTTGGGCATAGGCGTTTTCCCGACAAGTTTTATCGGCGACCTGGCCTGCCAAGTAGACGGTATTGTTATGTACCACGGTTTCGGAAAGACGTTTATCGGCGTGTAATCTGGTGATGTTTGTCATGTTTTCCCCTTTTGTTTATTAAATTGGTAGGGTATTATAACGAAAATTTTGGGTAATAAAACAGACTTATATGAAACTTCTTATTTCAAACCAACATGGCGCTATCGTAATGGCACTTATGCCGTTTTTTTATGGTGTTTTTCTTTCCGAACATGCCGTTTGGCAGCATATTTTCTTACTGTTGTCGTGGTTTTCGCTGTATTTAATGACCTATCCGTTTTTAAATTTATTCAAAGGTCGAAATATGGAGCTGTATTGGCGCTGGTCGTGGATTTATGGTACGGCAAGCGTTATTTTCGCCATTCCGGCCTTGTTGCATAACTGGAAAATTGTATATTTCGGCATGGTGATTGCGGCATTGTCCTTAGTGAGCATCTATTATGTAAAACAGAAGGATGAACGGGCATTGTTAAACGATTTCAATGGCATTGTGATTTTCGCTATTGCAGGGTGTTGTGCCTATTATTTCCCGGATCGGGCGATAGATCAGAACTGGTGGCGGGTGGCGGGGTATCCGTCGCTGCTGTTTGTCGGTGCTACACTCTATGTTAAATCCGTCATGCGCGAGCGAAAGAATCCTCTTTATTTAAAAGCATCTATCGTTTTCCATCTTATTTGCATCTTGCTTATGTTGATGCTGCAAAAATACATGATGGCGCTTGCCTTTATCATACCGGCCGTACGGGCCGTTTGGCTGCCGCATAAAAAAATGTCGGTGAAACAGGTCGGCTTGGTGGAGTTGGCGGTATCGTTATACTTTTTTATCATGCTGATTATTGCGTCTTAGCCTGAATATAAACAGAAATTAAATAAATTCTAATCGAACTGCACAAAATAACATCTAACAAAAAATAATTTGAAAAAAATGCTAGACAAGCGTTTTAGAAACTCTTAATATACGCCCCGCAACGACGCGGAGAGGCGTTCGTAGCTCAGTTGGATAGAGCGTTGGCCTCCGGAGCCGAAGGTCGCAGGTTCGAATCCTGTCGAACGCGCCAGAGTCAATGCACACCATATTTTATGGTGGCTATAGCTCAGTTGGTAGAGCCCTGGATTGTGATTCCAGTTGTCGTGGGTTCGAGTCCCATTAGCCACCCCATCTTATTTATTAAGATAAGTCGGCGAGTAGCGCAGCTTGGTAGCGCAACTGGTTTGGGACCAGTGGGTCGTAGGTTCAAATCCTATCTCGCCGACCAATTTTTTTGCTCTTTAACAAACTATCAGACAATCTGTGTGGGCACTTGTTGATTGGCTTTAG
>JAWHQP010000015.1:0-39053 GCA_032586195.1 Pasteurellaceae bacterium LIM206
TGATGCCGCGCGCGATAATTTATCTCTAATCAGCGCAATAAATCAGATAAAATATTTTTACACATACTGAAACGAAGTTACAAAAAAACGTTATGTTTACAATTTTAATTGGTAACGCTACATCAAATCTGAAATTAAACACCTGTCATTACCCACTAAATTTTACCCACACTCACCAACGCACATAAACAAAAAAACAGCAGGAATTAACCCTGCCGTTTTTGTTTTGTTATATTGAATAAGTTTCTAAAAGTTTTTTTAGCATTTCTGCTCTTGATAACTTTTCCGCCTTACAGGCCGAATCAAACATATCGGCAACATCTGGCTTTAGGCGTAAAAGTATCTGTCTATAGTTATCTTTGGTGTATTTATTAGCATTAACACTGATAGTCTTTTTCCTGGTGCTGCTTAACTTGCTATAGCTCATTGTTATCCTCTAAATATTTTTTCAAAATCTCAATGGATACTGCGTGTTTTCCGGCGATCACTAAATTTTTACCATCTATTTTTAAATTTTGCGTTAGTCGGTAAGTCTTTTTCGGCTTTGATTTTGACCGCACTTTATTGCGGACTAACAAGATTTGATACTGCTGTTCGGGTGTCTTTATTTTGCCATCACCAATGGCTTGATAAACTTGAGCCGCCGTGAGGTCGGATATTTTAACCTCTTTAATTAGCTGTTGATTATCATCGCCCAAAATAACAACATCCAAAGTGCCTTTTTCGGCCAATTTTTGTTGCTCTTTTAACGGTAATTTTGCCATACTGGATAATAGTGTTTTCTGCCCGGCATAATTAACGACAAGGCGTGCGTCCAGTTGATTTGTTGCGATTAACGGGATATAAGTCATCATGCCGTGGCGTAACTCACTTAAATCCTCACCGCGCTCCTCTAGCTCACGCCATATTGCCGCAATATACATAAGGTGTTCCGCCGTAACGGTTAGCGTTTTGGCTAATTCGGCCTTTAAATCTTGTATTGTCATGCTTTTAACGGCGACAATATCAAAACTATTTGTCTTTGTTGGTAACATTTAATAACTCCTTTGTGCCGGTCATTAATTCATTAAGCGCTTTTCTCTGTCTATGCTCGCGCCGCTTTGTGCGTTGATACTCTTGATACTCCGCCCACTTTTGCGGATCTAATTTCAACCGCTCACGCTTTTTGGCTTTATGCTTACGTTGTATTGCTTGATTGCGCTCAAGTCGCTCCGCTTTCTCAACATCGCTTAAACTATCCCAAAATTCGCGCCGCTGTGCCTGTATCTCGTCTTTTTTATCCTGCCATCTTTGAGCCTGATAAACTTTCCGTGTAGCTTGATAAATTGGATCTTGCGCACGTCTATAATGTCTTTCCCTTTGCGCCTCTAAATGTTCCCGCATTCTTTCCGGGTCTGCTTTTCGGGTTGCCCTGGCTTTGGCGTGGTTGCGTTTATTTAGCTCCGGGTCTTCGGCGATTCGTTTTGCGTAGTGCGCATTTTGGATATTGTGTATCTTCAGTTTTTCGCACTCCGCACAGCAAGTATTTTTCCGCCCGCGTTCCGGCGGCACTTTTTGCCCACAAACAACACAATCAAGATTACGGCAATATTCGCAAAGCTCAAAAGTGCGCCCACTTGCCCGCCGATACTGATAATTTATGCCGCACTGTGGGCATGGTCTTACTATCGGTTTGTTTTTAATCCCCATCTTCGCCGCTCGCCCAATACACACGGACGGCATCAAGCACGGCAAATTGTTGTGCTTGTGTCATCTTCGATAATTTGTCATAAAGTGCGGTCAAATCTTGTGGCAAAGTGCCGTAGTGTGTGCGCAAGTCATCTGCCAAATCAAACGGCATTGCAAGGCGAGTTAAATCACTGCCAGCGTAAACGTTGTAAAGCTCAACCCACTCCGATTTTGATAATTCTGGCTTTTCCGCCTGCGCTAAATGTGCCAACTGCTCAAACGCATTATTAATGTGAGCTGACAGCCCTTTTTGCTGGCCCTGTGGTGTGCGGTCTGTCACATATTGCAATGCGGTTTTTGATAGGTGTACTGCTGTTTTTGTCATTTTTCAAACTCCAATTAAAGCCCCTTGCGAGGCTTGTTATTATCTTCCTGCGCTTTCGCCAAACTCATCGTCTAGTTCTTGGTGGATTGCATCTGCATAGTACTCCAAATCGTTATGCCCGCTACCTGACTCTGTAACAAACCAATCAACTCTACTACTGCCAAATTCCATTCTTAATCTTTCGATTCTTCGTTCGAGGTCATCCATTTGGCTAACAATGTTTTCCCACCAATCAAAGTTTTCTTGGCTTGTGACAAATCTCCCTGTATCTAAGCCGTCTTCGTCGGTTTCTTTTACAAACCCGCACTCAGGATCGTCTCCAAATCCATCATGATTGCCGACCAAGTCATTAAACCAATCACAACCCGTTTTGCTATCAATAAGTAATAATGTTTCTACTGCGCCCGTTTCTTTGATTACGATTTCCATTTTATTTTCCTCTTTCTTTATTGCCCGCCTTTCGGCGGGCTTGATGAATCATTAAGCATTTAAAACACGTTGAGCATAAACATTTCTTACGTTTCCGCGGCCGCCCCAGTTATGACCGACATATTTAACATCATTTGCGGTTACTTTATAAGTTTGTACTAATGTGCGTCCGCGTAAAATGAGCCGTTAGCGTTGTGCCAGTGCGTCGGCGGTAGCTCATCGCCGTTATGCTCAACGATTAATAGCTTGCCAAATTGGCTCTCATAGACGACGGTGCCGGCATTGCCGTTGCGGAGGGTGACTGTTTTATTTTGCATTGTTTAATCCTTATTTGAGGTTGTTAATTGTTTTTCATGTTAAAGTGCGGTCTGTTTTTGAAACGTTTGAAAGCTACTCCTCCCCAACCCTGATAGTAATATCTCTAAATGTCAGTGCGTTATTACGGATATCCGCCTCCGGAACAATCTTAAAGCGGATAGTAGTCACTTCCCGCGGCAGTGCGCCGCTAACTTGTTGCGGGTGCCAGTCATTAGTTTGCCAGTCGCCCATCAACTCGGACTCGTATGATTGCACTACGTTTGTGCCGTTGAGCAGTTGCACAATCACCCGGCATTTGCCGCGCCGTTGGTTATACGTCATAATTTTGTAATCAAGCACAAAACGAGCATATTTACCGGCGGGTATTGCATAGTCTTTATAAATATTGGATTTTGGATTAGCGTTACTTGATAACATAATGTACTTACCGCCGGGGATATCATTGTCATCATACTTATTGATCAAGTTATCGCCTGCAGTCCAATTATCAAGATAGTTAAACTTATACAGCAACAGTAATGCACCGCCGACTTTAAACACATAACGATGCAGGCTTTGCAAGCCATTTTTGACGCTATATAGCACCACTTGACTAAATTGCTCGCCATCTACTTTTTTGGCGTCCGGGTAAACAAACTCGGTTGCGGTGGTATCAATAGACCGCACTACAGTGTTGCCGTCCAGTAAATCTACTTTATAGCTAACATCCTTGCCCAAAACGGTGCTATCGTCCGTATGCGGAATCAACTTATCCGCCTGCACATCACGGTCGCGGTGTGCCCAAGTGAGCTTAAATGCGGATTTGTCATTAATGGTGTTGCCATAGCCGCCATCAATTTGTACTTTACCAGGCGGATAAGGGCGGGCTTGACGTTGATGAGTGGTAAGTGTAAGCACCTGGGCTTTGCTCTCATCAAGCGTTTGCTGTGCCGTGCGGGTGAGCAATTTAGCTTTAATTTGCTCGCCCACGGTGTATTTTGTCTCATCCGTGCCGGCGGCAAGCAGATAACACCACGCCAAGACGCCCGCTTTATGCGCTTGTGGGATAGTATCCGCGCAACCGCGCCCCACGGTCATTGTGCCGGTTTTAAAATCAACGGAATCAATCTTAATAATCTCATCATCCACAATGAGTGCCTCGGCGCCCGAGAGGGCAGCATACTCACCCTCCAGCTTAAACTTAATACTTGTTTGATATGGCGTGATATCACCGACTAGCTCAATACATGGTGTAAATGAGCCCGTCGCAGTCTGCGCATAGCCCGCGCCTACGTTGACTAACATGTCATACCCCACGGAAAGCGGTGTAGGTTGTGCACCCAGGCTCCACACAAAACAGTCAGTCGGCTTGATATAAGCGCGCTCTGCGTCAGATAACACAAGGGGGAGCACGTGATACGGCACCTCAAATAAACGCGCGGAATCAATCGGTTTGGCGGTGTAGTCTGGGGGCGTGTAAAGTGACTCGCCTTTTTGCGTAGAGTAGTTGGCGGCAGGAAGCCCAAACACATCTTGCAGACATGTAGCGATAATCTCTCCCTCGTTGCCGTTTTTAAGCTCGCCAACCCGAAAGACCACGTCCACAATGTCACGCTCCGGCAGATTGACTCGGATAACATCGCCAGGGCGTAACTCACTGCCGCGCATATCAAATGTGATTTTAAGCCGCGTTAAGCCACTGGCAATCATCTCCAAATCGCGCTGAGCCACACGCGCAGCTAAATCAAAAGTCGGAATCCCTTTGTACTCAACCGTCTTGCTAATTACGCCGTGCATTTGCACTGCCGCGATATTGTTAGCAATAGCTTGGTCGTCGCGGTTTGTCACCGGCTCACGGTATTTAACGATGATTTGATTGGCCTGTTTATCAGTCGCCGCGCTGTCGTCATCGAGCACGGAAAGAATCCCGTTGTCATAGGTAAACAACGGCAAGTCCTCGACCTTGTAATCATGGCGAATCAGTTTAATGGCTTGTTTACCTGTCTCAATGTTGTCATATTGCGCCGCGCCGATGTGGTCAACAATTTGCTGGATAAACTCCTTGATTGAGGTTTGGCGATTATAGCGGATGCATAAACCAAAGCCCTCAGCATAAAGCGTATCGGCGGCCTTTTTGTAGCTATCTAAATCTAAATCGGTGAGGTCTTTTTTACCGCCCCAACTCTTATTCGTGGCGCACTCAACCAAGATATGTGCCGGGTTCATGGCGTGAATCTCCCGTACATTTTTTTCTTGTTCCGGTGTCAAACCGGAGATTTTGAGATTATCGTTACGTAGCAAGATTTTAGCTTTTTCCGGATACCACACCGCACCGCCATGCCAGCCTTTATTTGCTCGGCGTACACGGTAACTATGCTTTTTGGGATAGGCGTTATAGCAACTAATCAACCCGCTAAACACTGTCGTAACGACACCGCGAAAGCCCGGAATTATGTCATCTTGGCTAAGATTACCCGGCTCTACGTTGCCATTTTTGAAAAATTTATTGCGCTCAGGGTTTTTGTTTGCGTATTTACGCATCCATCTTGAGGCATGGGTAGCAAGCGATGGGTTATAAACTCCTTTGAGTAAATTAATCAGCATTTGTGTTGGCTTTTGGTCGGGCTCACCCATGAGTATCTCCATGCGACCCTGAATACCCCCCTCACCACCGGTATTATCACCACCAAACAAACCGGGCTTATCAATATAAATCGCCTGAGAGTGGGTGAGCTCGCCTGGCTTGCCAACATACGCCGTCTTGTCATCAACACGGAGCTCTACAATCTCGTCCACCGGTCCACGCCCAAGCCCGCTTTGAATATCCCAATAATAGCGATAACCAACCGTTACCGATCCACCGCCACGTTTACCACCCATTATTTATCTCCTTGACGCGCCGCAATGGCGGCATTAATACATTTGCGGGCAAACACACTGCCCGTATTTAAAAGCACTTCGGAATCAATCCCGTGTGCTAAAAAATCGGCATAATCCAAGCCCTCACGCATAAAAAAGGCCTCCACGCCCGCCGCGCAGAAATCCACCCGGCGCATATCTTGCATTGTGATAGTAATGCTATCCATAACTTAGCCTTTTTTAATCTCGGTTGTGCGGTAATTGCCATACGCCAACACCTGCCAATCCTCAGTCCAGCAATCACCAAAAAACACGCACTGCGGCGTGCCCTCGTCAATTTGTGGGAAATTCCAATCTTTGGCATTAACCGCATCCGGACTGTTACTGTTACCACGCTTATTAAGCGCTTGATTAATATAATAACTGGCAACCGCCCAAGCGACGATTTTGACGATTGCCCATGCAATAGACTCATACATAATTAATACCCCTAAAATACCCGTGAGCCGTCATACGGTGACTTGGTCGGCATGTGTGGCACACCGCCGAAATTGAGTATATTGTTAAATTTTTTAAGGCACGTCTCGGCGCGGCCGTCGCACCCGGGATACACTTTGATGACCGTGCCGACAGACAGCTTTTGGGTGCCGCCCATGAGCGTGAGCTTATTATTTTGATGAACGGTCACCGCGCGTACCTCGCGCACGCCGTCGTCCGTCCACTCGATAAAACCTGCATTAAACCAGCCTTGCGGCAAATTTTGCGGTAAATCAACAGTGATAGATACACCGTCCATTGCGCTTATTGTGAGCCCCGCGACGACAAAATTACCCGGCTTAACTTTGCAATCCACGTCATACAGTGTATAAGGGCAGTTACGCCCCCAAGTCAGGCGCAATCCTGCGCTATCCATGGTGTCAGACAGTGCCGCAGAGGTAAGATTGGTAGTATGTATATCCGGGCGACTCGCCTCCGTAATCGTGCCAATCCATACAATACGGATCTCTTTATCGTCCTCATGTAATCGCATAATAGTGAGCTTAACAGTTTGACTTGGCGGCAACCCACGATACAGGCGCGCCACAGGGTTGTTGCTCGGCATGCGAAGTGTTACATTGCCGTCACCTCCGCCGTCGCGAGCATCACTGATAGCAGACGCCAACCATTTCTCGCCGTTAATCTCCAAATCCTTGTCCGCATTGCAAAAGCGCCAGATTTTCTCGTTTTCGCCACGCACAAATTGATATAAATCAATCGGGCGCCCCTCGGCGACGGAATGCGTTTTGCTTAAATAACTCATCTTTAAACATCCTTAAACCGCTTTTAAAGTGCGGTCGTTTTTAAAAGTACTTTTATGGCTCTAGCTCGTCTCGGAGCCCGTGAAAGCTCACCGTTACTGTTGCCGCACCGTCTGCGTCAGTGTGATGCACCCAGCTTACTGTGTCACTCTCCAGGCGGGACAGCGTCAAGTACGAAATCTTGAGAATCTCCGTTTGCTTGATATTGAGCGTGTCGCCGTCAAATGCGAGCCGCTCTGTTGCAGAGTTAATCACTGCGGATGACACAATACGGCGATAAAAAATCCGCCCGCCGGTGCACTCAATGCGAACATCTTGGCGTCCTGTTTGTTTTTGCAGTGCGCCGGTGTAGTTGATGTAGGCAATATCTAAGGTTTTGCCGACAATATCGCCCACGGGCGTCACATCGGTGCTTGAGGTTGCCACCCAAATCGCACGTTGACGGCCGCGCAAGTGGTAAAACAGATTGCGGAGCTTGCGTTGTTCTTCCCGCCCGCTTGCCACAAAGCGGTGGGCGGTGATTTGCATGGCTTTGTTAGCCGTATCTAAGTAGTACGGCAAGCCCGTCTCGTTATCCAACGTCTTAATTAGACGCGCATATTGCGCGGTGATGTCTTCCGACCACTCCGAGGTTGGCTCTAACACCGGGTGGTTGCGATAGGTAGGCAAATGGCTCACATCATCACTCCACGCATTATGCTCATGCAGTTGCAAACGGATTTGCGCGGTTGACACGTTGTCGCTTAAACGGCGGACTTGCGGCATATCCGTAAGCACCGCAGAACGCAACGGATAAACGGCTGTAAAGGACTGATCGTAATTGCCAACAATAGGGCGCTTAACCGTGATTTTGTTTGGCTCTAATGCCGTGATTTCAACCATTTCCTTGTTGCTCCCGGTCATCAAAATTGCGCGCCCGCCGACGGCAAAATCATAGCCCACCGTGTTAATCGGTAACTCCACCGTGCCTTGTTGCACAGGCTGTAACAGTCTTGCACAGTCGGTAAAAATCGGCAGTGACCACACGCGAGAGCCGTAAGCGTAAAGCGCGGATTCAAATTGTTGGCGCTCCACCTCGCTAAAACTCACTTTAAACTCAAAGGTACGGCGCGGACTCAAGCGGCGTGCAATGCGTTGTTCAGCGGCGGTCACGGATTGATGCACGCGCGTGAGCCACTCGAGATTTTCGGTGACATCCTCACTCCAATCAGGCGCAAACGACCAGTCGGTAGAACGCGAGCCGGTAATGCGTAAGGTGACGGGATTTTTGCCTAAAAAGTTAAACGTCACGACGCAATCAATCACTGGCGCGCCTTGCATGCCGACTTTAACCGTCCATTTTTTAAGGGCAAGCGCGTCAAACGTGCCGGATGTAGGGCCGACAAGCTCTATACCCTCGCCGCTGATGACGGAAACAGATAAAAGTTTTACCGCACTTTTGTTGGCATTCCAGACTTGGATTTTAAAAGTCTGGTCAGTTGAGATTGAGCCTAGATTGACGGTGTGTGGGATGACAATAATGCGTTTGTAAAGATCAGAGTAATAGTTAGGGATAACATACGCCTGTGCACCCAACGTCTGATTTTTGATATTGCGCGCGTGAATCTGCCCGCCAATAACCAACCGCTGATTGACGAGCCTTGAATTCGCCCCGCGGTACGCAGTCAACCCGTCAAGATATCCCGTATCTTTAATGCGTGCACCTGCACCGCGGGTAATTAAATAGCCGTTAATCTTTGCCATAGGTTACTCTACGATGCGATATGCCACGCCGTATTCGCCGGAGTTGTCATTATCAGTCGGCGCACGGCTTGGATTACCCGCTTGATATTGCGCGCCTGGTACAAATAACCATGTATCCCCGTTAATTTGGAGCTTTTGACGTGGGATAATGCCAACCAATCGACATTCAAAACGGTCGGGGATGGTACCAAGACGGCGGAATAAATTATCAATACAATGCGCAATCGGGGCATTAGCAACGGGGAGTGCCAACTGCCCGAATTTGCTTTGGCTCTGCGTGAGCAGCATACTATCAGGATGGTGTTTATAATTAAATATTGAGCCGTTAGTCAGCATATAACACCCAGCTTCATTTTTATCAAGTGAGTCATATTGATAACGCCCGTCCGCTTGAAAATACCAAGGTGTACGAGTATCCCCGGCGAGATTGTCCGCACGTACAACAGGTCCATATGCATTATTACCGTCCGCCATGCCAAGTGTTGTATAACTTGAGCTAAGGTTTTCGCGGTTATAACCGGATTCGTTAAAAGTCGTTCCAAAAGCATATTGCCCGCCGGTATATTGGCCCTCTTTGTTAAGCGTCCCAAAGCCAAAATGGCGGAATCTCTCGGCTTGGTATTGCACGCAAACATGCAAATATTGAGTAGTCCCAAAAAAATCATAGCTAACAAATTTACCGGCATCTAAATGTGATACTCGCGTTTTAACCTTGGAATATGTGTTATTACATGAGGCTCCAGGCTGGTTGAAACAATCGCGATTTTTATCAACACCGGTGCTGGCAATTACAAACAACATATTGTCTTTAAACTCAAGTGCCCAATAGCCATCTGTATTGCTTAAATAAAGCACATTTGTGCTATTTTTTTGAATAGTCCAGTTAAGCTTAACAGCAAACTCGGAGAGCTTACTTAGTAAATCTGCGACGTTAGTCGCGGTGCCTGTTTGATACGCCATATTACGCTCCAAGCTCTAATACAAAATAATCGGTTGTTGTGGTACGAAATCCGCCGTTACACACCACGCCTTTGTTGCCATTTGGCAATGTCACCTCGTCTCCCGTTGCGCGTTGTACGCCAGGAATCCAGTAAATACCATCATACGCACCCCATCGGTTTTCGCCTTGCGATGAGTCTTTAAAGCTAATAAACTCAACCGGGATGAGCGGATAACTTCCGCCTGGTGAAGCGCTTAACGTTTTCATGACGTACCAATTTTTAGTATTATGTTTTTGCGAAATCGCGCACGGATAAAGCAATTGCTCTCTTGAATCGCTGGAATATGTTTGATAATCGCTCCCACTAAAATCTCGCCAGCTTTGGTCTGGGGCGAACAACCAACAATTGCCGCTCAACGGGTCAACAATAGAGGAGTTATAATTCTCGGTATTTGAGTAACGCAAAAATATTGAAGAATTACCATGTGATTTAGACGTCTTAATCGGCGCACTCCCCGCAATACAAAGCGGGTACGGGTATTCTGTCGGCGGTACGGTCGGCAGGATAAAGCCACAATAAGCACTGGAGCATACGTTAGAGATACGCGTCACCACCTTAAAGCAACGGCCATCGGCGACCATGTAATAGTCAATCGGTCGTGCATCGGCAAATAACACCACTCCCGGCGAGATATTGATAATCCCTGCTTGTACGTTATCGCCGCTAACTAATGCGCTATTAAAAAACGTACCACCAAAAAAGTTAAGGTTGTAAATATCGGAAGCGATATTGTTGACGGTTTCGCACATCACATAAATATCTTGCTCAACTCCGGTTCCGGTGGATTTCCACACGATTTTGCGTTTTTCCACTTCCGTTGCTGTTTTTGCAACGGTTTTGTCAAGTAGCACCGTCCACGCCTGCCCATTGGCAACCAACGTCGGGTCGGTGGTTAAAAACTTATTTAGGATGTCAAGCAAATCGCGCTCGTTTTGCGCGGTTCCGGTTTTGTATGCCATGATGTAACCTCTTAATTTAAAGCATCTTTTACAGTTTGTTTGTTAGCGCGCAGCATAGTGATGACTGCTTTGGTGCCCTCGTTAGTCTTGAGCCCCGCGGTAAATAACTCTGCACTATCGACCGCAAGCGTTTGTTGTATATTGACCGGTGATGCTACAACCTGCGCGC
Organism: Pasteurellaceae bacterium LIM206; assembly: GCA_032586195.1. Taxonomy (GTDB): domain Bacteria; phylum Pseudomonadota; class Gammaproteobacteria; order Enterobacterales; family Pasteurellaceae; genus JAWHQP01. The sequence goes on from JAWHQP010000015.1 coordinate 10,809, forward strand.
CTGTGCGACCGTCACGCAAAGAATCACTTAACCCGGGCTCGTTGTAGCTTGGCACAGGTGGGACAGATACAGGCCCGCCGGAAGCGCGTTTGAGTAGCCGCTTGTTGTTGATTGCGTCCATAAACGCGTGCCCATAGTGCGATACGGCAGACGCTTGAATTACCCATTCGCCGTCCGACAAACGGGCGGGGATGGAATCCGATGTGCTTGTACCTGGCCCACGAATCGGACCGCCGGTGGCATAACCACCCGCACCGGAAAACGCGCTAGCGATAGCACTCCACCAGCTCCCGGCAGAACTTGTGACTTGCGTGACAAGTTGTTGTGCCGCAATCCGAATCATTGCATCTAAAATTGTATTAGTGAGATTTAACACCGCTTCACGCAGTGTCATTGTGCCTTTTGCCAAGCCCACAATGGACGATTGTAGCCCCTCGGTTAAACCCTCTTTAAAGGTCTTTTCGAGGTCGTTCCCCGCGTTTTGGAGCTCGGCAATCTTGATTCTCATGCCCTCTAGAGAGTTTTTGGCCGCTTCACCTTGAGCGCCCGGCATTTGGGCGAGTTTTTCCAGGACGGGGATTTGCTTTTCTAGTTCGGCGACGGTTTCGCCATATAATGCTTTTAGTTGCTGTTGGCCCTCAAGGTGGCTAATTAAGCCTACCTGCACCTGCGCTTGGATACGTTGCTCTTGTGTGCTTTGGTTTTGATACAAGCGATTAATCTCGTTTTGCACGCCGTCAACTTGGGCTTTTGCTTGCTCCAACGGCAAGATTTTTTTAATCAGATTAATCCCGTCAACATTGGAGTGCTTGGTAAACTCCGCTAATAACTTGTTATAACGCCCCTCAATGTCGGTTAAGTTAGCCTTAACCTCTTGCCCGGTGAGACGCAAATACTGCACGTTAAGCGCAAGATTTTTGTCCGTCGCATCGTATTTTGTTTTTGATGACCGGGCGGATTTCTTGGTTTTTTCGCCTGCTTCAATTTTTGCGGCGTATTGTGCGGCGAGTTTGCGTTGCTCGTCGTTTAAACCCTCTTTTTCTGCGTCATACATAATCTTCTGCGCGGTCCCCATGCCGGCAGTCGCGGCGCGGTCTTTTAAACGGTCAAGCCAGGATTCATTTTTTTTGTTTTGCTTTGCCTGCTCAATTTGTTTGTTAAGGTCAATCATCATGTTAATGCGGGCAATAAACGGATCCATTTCGCTTGCCGCATTACCGGCTTGTTTGCTTAACGCAATAAAGGCTTGCTTCATGTTTTCGAGTTGTTCGGTCGCCGTCATGGTTGCTTGTGTCAACTCATTACGCAGTTTTTTCTCAGCTTGCGTCAATTCGCCGCTCATGGATTGCATTTGTTCTTCGGCGGATTTGATGGCTTTTTTGAGCTCTTCTTGGGTTTCTGCCGCCTCCAAGCCGCCGAGGTCTTTTAACCGTTCAGCAAATTCGCCGCCGGCTTCCATCGCGGCGTTAAATGCGGCGGTGAGTTGCTCCTGATTGATGTCTGCCAACTCTCCCGTTGTCTCGCTCAAGTCATTAACCGTAGCTTGTAGCGTCTTAATTTGCGCATTAACTTGATTTATCTCATCTGCATTAATTAACCCGCCCATCACGCTAAAGCGGTTTTTGTTGAGCAATTCATCGCGGCGCTTAATCAACTCATCAAGCTGTGCTTTGGCTTCTTCGATTGCTTTATTGTTGGTTTCGACTTGGCTCACGCGCTCGCTAAATCCGCCAATTTCGCCCAGCTCCTTGCGGGCTTGGATTAATGATTGCGTTTTTTCGATGTTTGACTGGATGCTGTTGGCTGTTTGTTGGTATTGCGCATCAAGCTCCGCCTCTTTGCCTTTGATGTATTCATACGCCGCGTATAGGCCAAAAATAGCGGTAATAGCCAACCCAATAGGGCCGCCTGCAAGCGCGAGCAAACTTTGTCCCAGTCCGCTAAACGTAGCGGCGCGCATGGCCACTGCGAGATTGCGATTAGCCAGTGTCAAGCGTTCTGTGGCAAGTGTTGCCCTGTCCGTTGACGCCGCCATAGCGACCGACGCTTGTGCGGCTTTAACCTCGATTGCGGCGCGGGCAACTAATGCATTGTTAGATGCCGCTGTCACTGCGGCATTGCGTGCCATGGCCGCCGCACTTTGCACCATACCGGCGACAAAGCGGGAGGCGGCCACCGCGGCAACTACAAGTGCAACATTGCCAAACAAATCTAGATTATTAGCAAGCCCACTAATTGCGGCCGCTACTGTTGCAGTTAAAGATATAGCGTTGTCGGTTTTGTTAAGGTATTCCGTCCAGGCATTACCAAAATGTGCGCCGGCACGACCGATAGTCAGCGGCATGGATTCATATTGTTTTTCGATTTCAGCGGCGGCTTCTTTTGTCGCGCTCAAGATAATCTGTGGTGTGAGCTCGCCATCTTCGGCCATTTTGCGTAATTCGGCACGTGTTTTGCCGAGGGATTTTTGTAGTACCTCCAAAAAGATAGGCATTTGCTCGGCCACAGAGTTAAATTCCTCGCCGCGCAAGGTGCCGGAGGCTAAACCTTGGGATAACTGGATAATGGCGGACTTAGCCTCCTCGGGTAATGCCCCGGAGACGACCACCATTTGTTGTAATGTGCGGGTAAATTGGAGGAGTTCCGCGTTGTTGGCTTTATCGCCCAAAGCACGGTAAACGCGGGTGTAAAGCTCTGCAGTGGATTTAAACGCATTGCCCGTCTCGTTAGAGATGTCCATTAACTCTCTAAATGTGCCTTTTGCCTCGTTGTTTGTGCGGGAGACAAGTTTAATGCGCGCCTGATAGCTATTCATGGCATCGGCATCAAGTAAGATACTTTTAGCACCAAGTGACACACCGGCAATGGCGGTAAATCCTAATAATTGGGATTTAAACCCGTTTAATTGTTGACTGACACTGTTTAACTCGGTTTTGGTTTGTTTTAGTTTGTTGTTAAGTTGCCCGGTGACGGTATCTAGCACGCTTAAACCTTGCGCACCCGCTTTACCTTGCGCGCTCAAGCGATCACTTGCCGTACCAACGCCGGTAATCTCGGTTTTAAACTGCTTAAAATTGCGCACCGCCGCGTCCACATCGGCTTTAATGCGCATTGCAAGCGTCAAGGTATCTGCTGCCATAAAATCACCTTAAAAATTGACCGCACTTTATGCGGTCAGCTCGTTAATATAATTGGTTAAATCTTTGCCACCGCTAAATCCTACGGCGCAATCTATCGCTCGCGCGGCGCGCTCACGGCGGGCTCGGAGCATGGATTTTTCGTAAAACAGGATGAGTTGCCGGGCGGTGTATTGCCCCAGCTCATTAAATTGGTGACCATTAGCCACCAAGTGCTCTATGACTTCTCCCCAATCAGGCGGCGCGCATTGGTCTGTGCTATTTGCTCGACTAGCGGTTGCACCGCTTTGCGGGTAAAAAAATTACTGTTGACCGCCCACCACAACAACATCAAATCTTCGCCTTCCTGGGCGTTTAAATTAGCGACAAATGCCACAGGCTTGTTAATGGATACGGCAACCAGCTCAATAATGGCTTCATAATTGTCGGCAAGGGCCTGCATGATTTCATCCCAGCGCGCATTTTCGGGCTTATCAACACTGGCTAACTGATTGCGCAAAGTTGCGATAAACGCTGCCAATTTGGCGTTATGCTGCATTTGCTGGATGAGTGTGTATTCCTTTACGGTGACGGTTTCACCGCCCACGGTGATGTCGCGATTTGGGTAGAGGATGTCAAGTTCGGAGGTGGCTTGGTTTTGCATTTTTATTATCCTTCCAATTTTAAAAAAATCCCGCTCAATCAAAAGTTGCTCCCGCAATGATTGAGCGGGGGAGCTCGCAGAATGGCTACTGCTTAATAGTGGCTACACGGCCAAAACGCCCAAGGACTGCATCGCCTACTTTGGAGGTATCGGCCAACACTTTTGCTTTTGCGTTCAGCGCGGCCAAAGAGTTGTCGTTGTTAATCAACGCAAGCGCATCGGTTGGGTTAAAGTTGGTTTTGTACAACTCCAACATCACCCATTCGTTTTGCTCGGCAAGGTTGACGCCTTCATAGCGCAAAAATAAGTCTTTCGGGTTGCTTGTTAGCATGGCCACGTTTTGCGACTCACCGTAGCTGTATTTGACGGTTTCGGTGTTGCCGGATTTATCTTTCAAAAATTCAAGCGCGCCAAATACCTTATCAACTACATAATCGGTGTTTTCGGTCATGTTGGTAATTTCCACATTGCTGACATTAACGTGTTTTAACGCAATGCGTTCACCGGCTTTAATTTCCGTTGGCAACGTTTCACCGGTAACAGTACCGGCGGCGATTTTGGTGTGATCCCCGAGTAACAACAAAGCCAAATTCTCTGGACTAAACTCATGAAATTTAAGACTTATCTCGCCCGATTTACCGGTGTTAATTTTGCGGACTTCTTGGCGTTGCCCGGAATACGATTCTTTGTGGGTAAATTCTTCGGTGCTTAAAGATAGGTTGGCTTCGGACACATCACCAACCCAACGTAAATTTTTTGGTTCACCGTTTGGCAAACGTTCGGCAAGGTACACACGGCCTTGACCGTAGCTATAAGTTTCATTGCGCGCCATTATTGTTCTCCTTGATTTTGATTTACGGTTTCACCGTCGGCAGACGGCGGATTTTCGGCGTTGTCGCCTAGCTGTTGTTCGGATTGAGCGGATTGTTCTGAGGCCATTTGCTCAGTCGGTTTATCGGATTCATCCGATTTTTTCACCGCACTTTTTCCGTTCACACCGATTTGATGACGGATGAGATACGCCGCGTCAGCGTCTGTTACCTCAATCACATCACCTGCGGCATAGCTAATACCGGCGTGGATATGCGGTTGGTTTAATTTAATTTGCTTCATCGGTTTCTCCCTATGATGATTTTGGTTTGGTATGTCTCCATCCAAACGAGATAAGAGTTGGTATAGTCCACAATGTCGCCACGTACAAAAAAGGTTTCTTTTGCCCCCGGCACCGGTGGGCGCCAACCCATTAACTGCTCGCGGATTTTGCCGATAACCGGATTGCTTACGCTCAAATGCGGCGTCTCAATGTTGTACTGATACGACTGCACAATCACGATAATCGAAAAACTGACGGTGACCATTTGACGTATCGCCACATCATTGAGCGTTCCCACCTCGCCGTTTGGCACGACAAACACCGCAGGCGTTGCCAAGCCCGCCAAACTCACATCACTGATAGAGCGATATTCGGCGGTAGATCCCAACGTGTGGATGTAGTCCGGTTGTAGGGGGTTGAGCTGCTCAATCACATGCTTAATGTCAAACGGTCCGTATTGCATTAGTAATCCTTCAGGGTTTCGGCGGTAAACACGCGGTCGCGTTTGGTAAATTTCGGGAAGCCGGAGGCGGGCACAAGCTCATCTTCAAAGCCAAGAGAAAACTTACCTTCCGCAACCAACTGCAACAATTTGAGCGTATCGCGGTAGTCACGCACAATCGGGTTATCCGCTTCCTTCGCCGGCAAATGCTGGTGCAGGTAATAACGGACCAGACTGCGCGCCCAGGTGGTTAAAATGCGCGGGGTTTGCTTAAACGGCAACTTATAGCCACGTTGACGCAAATAACCATCAATTAACGCACTTGAGTCGGCAATCACCTCTTCGATGCGTGTGATTGCCTGTTGCGCTTTTTCAACCGTTACCGGTGGTTCGCCGGCGACATCTTCGCCGTCAATGATTTTGCCGATAATGCGCCAGTCGGCAGGTGGTTGCCCCACCTGCGCGGTAACTTGCGCCAGCTCCATCACGCCCGGCTTCTCGCCTAATTGTTGCAGTGTGATATACATGCGGCGACCTTACGCGATAACGTTTTTGAGGAAGAAACCTAAATCCTTCGCGGTGATCAACTCCTTAACGGACTCGCCGACGCGGTGACGATTGCCGCCACGGTAGCCGATGTCGTTGTCAAAGATGGTGCGCACTTCGCGGGTACCAAATTGGGCGGTCAAGCCAAAGGTAGTGCCGTGTTGGGTGTCGGCTAATACATCACGATAAATCAATGAGCAGTGACCGCCCCAAGCGTTCGCCAATACCGACTTTTTCGCTTGATTCACGGTATTAACCAGCGTCTGACCAACTAAGATTTGGTCGAGCTCAAACAACTCTCGCAAAAACTCCAACGGCACTAAGCCGGAATCACCTAACGTACCGTTATACGCTTTGATGATTTTCTTGTTGGTGCGTAACGCAGTCGCTGCTTTTTGCCCTAACACCATGATATTTGGTCGCATAATTGGCGCATCCAATGCTTCCAACAGTTGACGGATTGGATCGGAATCATCATGTGTCCACTGGTCGTTACCGGACAAGGTTTTGACATTGCCGTTGACATACGATTTTTCGTTAAACACCAAGCCTGCAGTGCGGATTTCGCGCGCCAGCTCAATCAAGTTAATGGTTTGCTCTACGGCACGACCGTCAGGGTCGTAATTTGCCGGCGCGTTTTTCGCGTCAACGACAGGCACCGGTGCGTCTAATGCGTGGTCTTCGGTGGAGGCGGTTAATTCGGTAGCGCTAAATTCCACTTGGTTTGGGCGTGAGGTTCGGCCGACAATGGTTTTTGGCACGGTGAAACCTTCGCCCAAATCATGTTGCAAATACTTAAATTCTTGCTTGCCTACATCAGTGCGGGGTAGCACATCATCGGCAATCATGCGGCGGTTGCGGTAAGCAATCGCAATGGCGGTTAAAACCGGATTAACCGGAAAATTTGCTTTACTCATTTTTAATCCTTTTTCAATAGGTGAAAATTAATTACAGTTTTTGCTTAATTTTGATGACCGGGTTATTCAGCGGCAAAACCCGGGGTGATAAACAAGGAGCCCAAATCACCTTCCGTGCCGTCTTCTTCGGCAAAGCCAATATAGGCTTGTTTGCCGGTGGCTTTCACGGCGCGACCTTTCGCGTCGGTTGTTAATGGGTCGCCACGTTTGATGTCGGCGCCGTACATTACCGGATACAAACCGCTACGCACTACATCCACATGTTCGCCCGGGTCTTTCGGCACGCGGGTGGAAATGCCGATAATTTTATCGGTGGCGGCGGTCGCTTGTTTTGCACCGTTTTTGTCTTCGCCAAAGGCAACGATGCGATAACCTTCGATTTTGCCTTCGGTGACGTAGGCGGTGATTAATTCAGGGGTGTTGCTCATTTTTGTGCTCCTTTCATAATGTGATTAACGGCATCGGTCATTGAGATTTCAACGCCCGCTTTCGCTTGTTCCGCTTGATATGCGGTGGCCGCTTTGGCGATAGACGCACCGTCGGCAAAATCCACCGCGTCTTTGTCCTTTTCGCCCGGCTCAGCAGATTTTTCAGAAAAATCGACCGGTTTGGTGTTAAGTACGTCTTTTAATACGTCAATAGACGACTTGGAGACGGTTTGTGAGCCGTCGGAGAACGACACCGGGGCATTGCCCAGTTGCACCATTACTTCGACTAATCCCGCTTTATGTGCCGGCAAAACTTTGCCCGCTTTCACTAAGCTATCAGCAAAATCAGTGGCTTCTTTTTTCTGTTTTTCAGCTTCCGCTTTGGCCTTTTCGTTCTCAGCGGCTTTGACTTTATCTTCGCGTTCCGCAATAGCGGCTTCACGGGCGGCAAAGTCGGCTTCTTTTTTCGCCACTTCATCGGCTGCCAATTTTGCGGCGGCGGCTTCAATGGCGGCTTTTTGTTCTGCTTCTGTCATGGTTTTCTCCTGTGGTTTGGGGTTAGCAGATTCGGATTCGTCAAAGGCAAAGTCGGCAAACGCATTGTCGCCGCCTTCGCTTTGCGCAAAGTTCACGTCTGCCAAGCCTTTAACAGCGGGCGGCACTGCGCCCAAAAAGCCCACATGACGTAAATAATGATGACCGGGTTTAGGGTTGCCGGGGGTCTCCGGCAGAAAAATGGATGCACTACGTTTTTTATAACGTCCGGCATTCACCGCCTCGGCGAAGGCTGCGTCAACTTGTCCCACGTGGGCGTAAAGTATGCCGTCCTCCACGCTGGTTTGTTTCACCCAGCCGTAAGCCGGAGCGGTGAGATTGGGGTGACCGATAACAATCGGCGATTCGAATAGTTTTGGATCATATTGCGCGCTCAAATCTTCTAGCGCAGATTGTGAAAAGCTAATTTCACGCCCGTCCATTGCAGTATGGGTGCCGACGCGCATGATTTCCATTTTGGTGAGTTTCACGGATAAACAACCTCGTTATGTGTCTTGATGTGCACATTATGACGAGGTCGCAGATCAGTGTATTTTTTCCGCGTTTGGAATTATTAAACGGGGTAATTTTGCAAATGCAGGATTATTTAGAGGGGGATTATCGTTTCTAGCGTGTTTATAAACGTTTATAAACACGCTAAAACGAATTCGAGGTATAGTTTATCGTTTTTTCGTTTAAAACGCCTGTACGCGCGTTTTACGCGTTAAAATCGTTTTTTAGATGTTTGCGGGCAATATCAAGCAATCTTTGCTCATCATCGATGGATAATCCAAGCCATGGGCGGGCAGGAATCGTCACGCTTTTCGCCGGGCGTCCCTGTACGTTTAACGCCTTGGCATTTTTTGCGGTGATCGTTCCGCCGAATTGGTGGATTGCGGCATAAGGGCGGTCAGAGCCAAATACCACCCCGGTATCGCTTGCCTGGTAGCGCAGTGTACCACTTAAATGCCCGTCAAGGGTTAAAATTTTGTCGGCGTTTTTCTTTTTGCTCTCGCGATACCAATCTTTAAGCGGCGTCCACGGCGTACCGTCAGGGGCTCGCTGTGCGGTAAAACGGGCAAAATGGATCGCCAGTAATTCTTCGCCCATTTCGGCAAACATCAGCTTCGGACGATTTAATGTCGCCAAGGCCTTATCAATCACACGGCTAAGATCCGAAATATCCAGTTCAATGTTGACTGCGGTCATATTTTGTCCTATATTGATTTTAGCGCATCGGGTGGGCAGTCCCCGCCAGGACCTCAAATCCCACACCCGGCGAGAACTCACCTGTGGCGGCGGGTGAGTTTTTTAGTCTTCGTCGTCCCGGTAATACAACATCACGCCGGTGCGCACCTGCTCTAGATACTCATCTTTATCTGGCGCAAATATCGTTACCCCATCCCAACCATCGCGCCCGACATCAAACACCGCCAACGCAGGCACATTATGTTTTCCGTCGTCAAGCTCAAATCGGGCAATATAACGACGACGCACAATCACTTTATCAATATTGAGCCAGTGCTCTGTACGCGTCCAGATTTCATCGGGCGATTTTAGTGCCATAGCTAAAATCTTCAAATACACCTCGCGCCCGCGCTTTTTAAGTTTTGAGTGGCCGCTGCGCGAGGTAAACAGGGCATCACTAATTACAAGGCTTTCACCCAGCACGTCTTTAAATATCGTGGGTTTTTCTGCGGTGGCGCCAAACTCAGATAAAAATGCGTTGATATAAAATCCATCTTCCTTGCCTTCGGGTAACAATAGATTCGAGGACACTTTACGCGGTGTCGGCATTGGAATTGGGGTATCGCTACGGTGCGGATAAAATGCTACACGGCGCGGTTGTCCGCCGTCGTCTAACGGCGGCGGGGTTTGGCTGGTTAAGCGTGATGCGCCGGGGATATGCTCAAAGCCGGGGTCGATACCTTTCGGCACTTTAACAATCCGCGGATTCAATCCGCGGGCACCAACAATGCGCTCCTCCCACTCAATTTTTGGTGCCTTATCCACTTTGAGCCCGTTACGGTCCATGTAGGCTTGACTGCGCCCAATCACGGTGCATTGACAGCCCCAAGCGTTAATGGGGAAGTGGGTTTGCCACCACGGATCATCGTGGCGCAAAATCAACCCATCCCAGTGCATATGCTCAATGCGCGGGTGGCTTACCGCGTCACTGTGGACGTATTCCCAGTACGGCATCACATCTTTAAGCTCTTGCAGTTGGGCGTACCTGCCCGCCTGATAGCTTGAGCGCAGGTTGGTCTCGTAGATTACTCGGCTGCGCCAGTTGCGCCCGCCGTGATAATCCCACCCGTATTTGGCAACGATATTGTCAAAATCCTTGCGAAAGTCTTCCAGGGTTTTGCCGTTAGCAATAAAGTCGTTAATGGCGGCGGCAAAGTCTTCAATGATTTCGCGCCGATTGGCGCCTGCAACCACCGCCGCGTAATCATGCTCGGCGTTGTAAATGTCCGTCCATGTGGCGGTAGGCGTCGGGATTTTGCGCTTGTAGAATTCAATTTGCTCATTAAACGGCACGCTCCCGTAAGTCACTTTATTCATTTTTTGCCTCGCTTGCTGCCGCTTCTCGCCCGCTTAAATTCGCCGCGTTGAGTGCTAGCGCCATAGCGGCCGTGTATTGCTCCAGGCTCATATCCGGCATGACAGTCAACAGTTCATCGCGCAGTTGCTCTAAAGATTCCGCGCGCTCAGCTAACGCCCGCACTTGGCTCACCCAGTTATCAATCACCGGTGCAAGATTATTGTCGAGCTGATCAACCATGTGACCCGGGATGTCTTTTCCCGTTTCGCCCGCAAAATCTGCCGTTTTCTTAGCAGGTTCTTTTGGTGCCGGGGCATCATTATTCGGGGATTCTGCCTTTTCCCACTCGCCGCCGTAGGACGCTTGGATTTGCCCCAAAGTCGGACGATAGCCGGTAGTCTCAAAAACAACCTTGTCGCGGTTGGCTTTTTCGTTCAAGTCTTCCGCCTCGTCAAATACCCTAAACACACGCGGAGGGCGAGCATTGGCAAAATTCATTTCAGTTAGCCAGGTCACAGGGCCGCGGTTAAAGGATTCGCAGATGACATCAGAGTCTGCTTTAATGATAGATTCTAATACTTTTTCTTGCAGGTCATCATTGCCAAGACGTCCCGCCGTGCCACCAGATGAGGAGGTTTGCCCCAAGACAACACGTTGGATCCCTTCGTTCATGGTATCAAATAGCTCTTTGTAAGATCCGTTACCGGTGCGCCCTTGGCTTAACAGCTCAATAGGCATATCTAACGGCAATGCAATGCCACTGTCTGACTGGATAGATTCTATCGCCTCTAATAGTCTTTTTTGGTCGGCTTCGCTGGCGTTTTTGCCGTATCGCCCGAGCACCGTCGGCATGCCAAATTTTTCCAAAAAAATCAGCCAAAATTTGACGCCGTTACGTTTAAACAAGCTCAACCAGTAAAGCCAGTGCGCCAAGCCGATGCCGTACGGCTCGTCGTCGTGGTCGGCGCCGGTACAAAAACTCCAAAAATACGGTGCCGGGCACTCGATACCCGTGGTTTGATTGGCGCGGGTGAGTAGGCGCAGCTCGCCTTTAGGGGTGAAGCGAAAGCGGCGACGATTGCGCACTTTGACGTCCGCCACATATTTGCCGTCATCATTGACACGATACACCAACTCCGCTACGGCGTAGCCGTAAAAAATGCCGTAGTGCATCAGTTTTGTAATGCGGTCAAAGCCGATTTCTGCGACCCAGTTACGGATAAAATCCGCCGCTTCCACATCTTGCGGTTCGTCGCTTGCCGGCTCTACCGTCCATTCGTGGGAGACCAGCGCGTCTTGGCGTTGGGTAAAAGTACGTTTAACTTCCTCATCGCTTAATACTTTTTCATAAAGCGACAGGTCGCCGTTGCCGCGCCCACGGAGTACGCCATCTTCCGGCTGTGCCAGCTCGCCCACGTAGGCTTTGGTGATATCCTGCCCGTCGCCGGTGCTTGCGATAGCGCGGTTGGTTTCCGGTTTTTTGTTTTTACTTTTAAACCAATCTTTAATGCCCATAATTAATATCCTCTAAAATTATTATGTCCACGCACCGTACCAAATCCATGCGCGGAAAATCCCGCTCTTGTGCCGAATAAATCCGCTGTATCGCGCCGCTTACCTGCTTTAAAGTCAATTTCAAAGCCCTCGTCAGTGCGATAGGCGTAATAGAGCAAGAGTTTAGCTATGCCTGCGTCACCGTGGCGTTGCGTGCCACTGGTGCCCGTAGTGCGTTTGTCGGGGATTCTCGGTGTACCTTTAATCACCTGAAAGGTGCGTAAATCGTCGAGCATATCCGCGTGGCGCGGAATACCGTGAAAGGTGCCGTCCTCAAGCGCGGCTTTAAACGGTGGCGCGTGCTGGGCGTACCAGGATTCGCTTAACATCACCGATTCAACGATTTGCCCGTAACGGTCAAATGCCGCCTCGGATAAAAACTGACCGTTACCGCGTCCATCATTGGCCGCTTTGGATAAGCGCGGTAGGCGGTCACCAATGTAATAGTAAATTTGTTCCTGTTGCTTAAATGGTACTTTGGACATTTCCAGTACCAGCACTTCTTTTAGCGTTAAATCGGGCTGTTCCTGCCCCACACAAATCACCGACAAGTCACCGCTACGCGCAAAGTCTTCGCCGATGTAACTGCGTTGCCCGTTCGGTAAGGCTTGCAACACCGGGAGCAGGTTTTCTTCGCACCATTCCTCAATTTCCGCATAGCGCACAGGCTCGTCGATTAAGCTAAATTCGTCGTTTTTGGTTAAGCGGATGAGCGGAGTATCTTTGCTCATGCGGCTTTCAATGAGTGCGCGGGTGAGCCATGCGCCGCCTGAGTTGCGCGGGATACAATCCAATTCTTCGGACGCCGCGTCGCCATAAGAGGCACGGATTTCTGCCACCCAGGCATCTTCCGCTTCTTGTGTCCATTCGCGCCCCAAGCGTAAGCAAATGCGGCGATAAAGCCCGTCTTGGATGGCTTCATCGAATGGGATAGTGTGCAGGCTATAGGGTTTTTTGCCCGCTTTAACATCGCTAATCAGCTCATTAAATGGGTTATCCACACCGTTGTGGGTGCTGATAATGTGTACTTGACCGCCCCACATTAAAAGCGCCATTGCTGCTTTCATCAGCTCCGCTAAATCCTCATGGAACGCGGCTTCATCAATGATTACGCGCCCTTGTTTACCCCGTAAGTTAGACGGGCGGGAGGATAGCGCGGTGATACGCCAACCACTGGCAAAGCGGATGATGTAGGCTAAAATGGCCTTTTCTTCGTCACCTTCTTTGAAAATTTCCTCGGTTTCCTCGATTTCACCCGCCGCCAATCCGTAGGCTTTCGCCCAGTTACCGCAATCCCGAATAAACTCTAACGCCATCTCCTTGTTGTAGCCGATATACCATGAGTCCATGCCTTGCTGAGATGCTGCTAAAAGTGCGGTATCGGCGGCTTCACCCCACGACAGACCGATACGGCGTGATTTCTCACAGACTTTCACGGCGCTAGTATCGGCGCACCATTTTTGCTGATACGGCAACAACACGGCGGGCGTGCGGGCGGTTTCGGTGATGTTTTCCATTTATGCAGTGATCCCTAAAATTTGCTGACGGATTTGGTCTGCCGTATCGGCACTCAAGCCACCTTTTTTCACCAGTGTGTCCACTTCCTTCGCAGCGGCTTCGGCGCGGGCTTTGATTTCGGCTTGGTATTTTTTCAAGTTGATACTGGCGCCAATCAATGGGCTGATGTTTTTGCCCACAAACGACAAGGCGGCAAGGCGTTTCATCGGGTCTTCCTCTTCCTTGATTTCTTCGAGATTCATTAAGGCGTGAAAGACTTCACTTTGGATCATCTCCAAAATGGCGTCACTTTGTGTGCCTTTGTCGTTGCTGATGTTATCCGAGATGATTTTCGCCGCTTCGGTACTGGCTTTAACAGACGCTAAACGACGTTCTAATGCTTGCCCATAGCGGTGCACCGCACTACGTGAGATGTCATAACCTCGGGCTTTTAGGGCTTCTTCCAGTGCGCTGTAATCGCTAAAGTTATTTTCAACAAGGGCGGCGTCCAGCCAATCTTTGACGGTTTGCGGCAGTTGTTTAACGGTTGAGCGTTTCGGCATGGCGACTCCTTACCAGTATTTTTCAGGGCGGGCAATGCCGTTGATAGATTCGCTAGTGTACTCGACAAAATCAATGCCTTCCGAGGTCAATTTGCCGTGCCAGCGGGCGGTATCGCGTCCGCGTAACTCAATCAATTTGCGTCCGGCTAAATAATCCATTTCTCGGCGTAATTCAAGGGCGGTCAGTTGCATTGGTACGCTTTGGATGGTGGTTAAAATCAGGCTTTCCGCCGCGCCTATAGGGCGAGCATGGTCGAGCGTCAACAAAATCAACCAGCGCACGTGTTCGCGTTTATTTTTTTCAAATTGGATCATGTTAGCTTCTTCCATACATTAAAATAACCTTATCTAACTTTTCGTTGATGGCGTCGTAGCGCGCCGAGTTTACCGATTCGCTCCGGATAGCGTCCTCGCGTCGCTGATAGTCTTCCGGCATTTTTATCTTTAGTTCCATGACGATATTATTGGCGGCTTCCGAGAGTCTACGCGCCTCTTTGATGTCTTGGTGGAGCTGTTGATACTGGCTTTCGGTAAATTTAAATTTTTCGTTTAGCTTGGACTCAAACTGGGCAAGCAGGATTTTGCCAAAGCCAATCAGCATACCGATGATAGTAATGACCAGGCTCACAAAAAAGGTGATCACCTGCCACGTGCTGACTTCCGTCATTTTTCCTCCCCCTTTTGCACATAATTAATTAAATCTACATGCAACCCGGCACAAATGCCGTAAAGGTCATACATTTGCTTTAGGGCTACCAAAACCGCATCACTGTGGTTTTGCGGGAGCGGTGGCAGGGATTGGCACGGTACCGCTAATGCCGGTGGTAGCGGTTTTGGCTGCGCGGGCGCGGGCTTCGGCGAGTTTGTGCAGGCTGTCAGCAGGATAACGGCAAGCGCGACGGCTATGCCCGTTTTTCGTAAGGGTTTGCTGTAGTTCATAAGTTGTTTGATCTCCTTCGGTTTGGTAATCGGCAAGTTTGGCAATAGTGGCTTGGCTGACGATAGTTGCTGCCATAATGTCGCGCCCAAGACGGTCTAACTGCCCCTTAATTTCTGTTTTTTCCACTTGTTCGTAGGCGGCTTTTGTGTCGGCAACACCGCGTTCATAGGCTTGGTAGCAACTCCAAATAGTAAACAGCGTAATCAGCACGGCGTTTAAAATGGCTCTGCCGATGTCGGTTTTAAAAAGTGCGGTTAAACCTTTTATAAGCATTGCGGAATCCCCCAGTTGATATAAAGCGGTTGCCAGCGGTAGATAATACGCTGTGGATAGCCCCGATTTTCGGCAAAATTCGCACGGCTGCGCCCGCTGTTGACAAGTTCCACGCTTTGCCAGTAGGTCAGCGGGTCAAGCCCTTGCGCCTTGGCTTTGCGTTTATCACGTTGCACCCAACCCAAGCCCCCGTTATATGCCGATAACATAAAGGCCATACGGTCGCATTCGGTACGCGCATTAATCTGTTCATAGTTGTAACGGTTATAACGTACTAACGCCCGCAACGCCCAGTCGGGGTTGTAGGGCTGATTATCGGCAAGTTCGGGATATAACGCGGCGATCCAGTCGGCTGTCTTTGGCATAAATTGCGCCAAACCCTGCGCACCGACGGGCGAAAGTGCGGTCGTTTTCCACTGCGATTCTTGATGGATTTGGGCGGCAAATACAGGGATTGGGGCATTTAAGCCCCAAACGGCATAGCTTTCGCGGGTTAAGGTGCGTTGGTATTGCGCTGCCTGATTAGGTGCACTGAAGGCTAACGGCACGCATAACACGGACGATAGCAACAGCGCCACAAAGGCATAGGCGCAAAATTTGAAGCACTTATTGGTGCGATGGACAACGCGCATAATTACAGTCCCAATGTCACGCCTAAAATAACTGCGCCAACGATTAATGCACGGCGTAGCACAACTAACGCAAATACAATGAAGTAGCCGTCGCAAATCGGATATTCCGGCTGATTTTCAGGGCGCAAGGCGAGCTTGGATTCGCGTTTATTCCAGCGTTCGCGCAAATAACTGCCGGGGCTGGAATACGGAAACAAGGCACGGTCGAGGTGATACCCGATAATGGCTGCAATAGACACTAAGGCCAATTTATACAGCACTACCGGCAGCTGTGCGGGCGAAATAAAGCCGATAATGGAAAGCAAGCACAACGCAGAAATAACCCATGATAATAAGCGGCCGTGCTTTAATGCAGTAAGAAAACCTTTCATAAAAACTCCTTGATTTTGATGGAATGGGTGGTTTGGAGTTTTTAGCTTAGCTATTTATGAGGTGCGCGTATTTTGGACGCGTTTAGAATATTTTTGATGCACGGACAGGCAAACTAGGCACACCGAAAAACCATAGAAAAAGGATCTGACAATGTAATGTATCAACCTTTTGCGCATTTAACCCCGCGCGGCAAGCCTTATGACCTGCCGCCCTTACCAAACACCCTAAAACAAGGAAAAAACATGGAAAAATTAACCTACGAACACATTAAATCCGTGATTAAATCCGTCGAATATGTACAGGTTGGCGTGCTGACAATTTGTGTGCTGACATTACAAAACGGATTTACTGTGACCGGCGAAAGTGCCTGTTTATCGTTAGCAACCTTTGATGCAGAAATTGGCAGAAAAATCGCACGTGACAATGCGGAAGATAAGATTTGGCAACTGGAAGGCTATTTAGCTAAACAGCGGATGTTTGAAGCGACGCTAGGCAAATAAAAAAACTGGCGATTGCCCGTTTTATTTAATAATTACTCCAGTCTATCGCATGTCGCGATTCAATCGTTTCTACGAGACATTCTATGCGCTCATATAACACAACGGAGGAACAACAATGACATCTCAATGTTCTATGGCTATCCACTATTTCGCCCGGCTGAAGTATCGATTTCTTACTTTGTTCATAACAATGTGCACACAAATAATAGTTAAGGGGATTCCCGTCAGAATTAGTAACGGCTTGATTTGGGCGATAAACCACTGCACCGCTGGCAAATTGATATGGAGAATACTTGTCTTTTTCCATTTCAAACTTTTCATATTGTCGAACTTTATCTTCCAAGTCTCGATGATTGAATTTCAACGTTCGCAAATCAAGCTGTAACGATGTAACTAGTTGCTGAAGCTCAATAGTCATCTTGGCTATTTGCAACGTTTTGGCACTAGTTTCATTTAATTCACGCAGATGGTTTAAATTGTCTTCCAACTGTTTGGTTTTATCCCATGCTTCTTTAATAGTTTTTGCAGTTTCTATGGTTTCTTTAAACATAGTTCCCTCCGGTTATTTTATTAATTTCTTATCTATTCTTTGTCGATATATTCCAAAATATTGTCTTTTATGCCGCACTTTTGCAGGAAAGTGATATGCATACGGCGCTGTAACTCGGCATTTATAAGCTCTTTCCGTTGCCAGTTTTGAGCAAATAGAATATCTATTGCCTTGGTATCCAGCTTAACCTTAGCGCTCAGAAAATTAAGCCAAAAGATAAAAAGTAAAAAAATAGCAGTGACACTAATAAAAAACCAAATGGCACTGCTATCAGTCAAAGAAAATGTGCTGCCGGACAACTGAAGGCATATCATAAAAATGATGTATCCGATAAATAACCGCGTAATATCACGCTGGGTCATTGCAACGAGCAATATTTTTAGCCGTTCCCGGGTTAACTTTCGCCTCGCACGAATAAGTTGTTTTTCCGAATATTCAGATAGATTTATCTCATTTACTTCTTGTTGCCCAATGGCCTCAAAGATTTTATCTATTACCGTGAGTTGCTTAAGATAAACCTGAGTATTTCCATTCCCCGTTATTTTCATCTTCATAGCTTTTTCCTCCTTGTCGTTAGCTAATTAGAATCTATTTCTTTCGGGCTCTCCCTGCAATTTGCACATTGTTATCGCCTTTAATTTCCATGGTGCCGGCAGTATCGTGCTTGTGTTGTTTATTCCCTTTCCCTTCAATTTTCATACCTGCACCCGCTCCTCCAAGCATAAATTGGCGCATTACCGGCGGTGCGGCGCGAAATGTTTCTAGTAGCTGTTGTTCTTCCGACGTTAATTCAGCATTTGAACGCACACCGAAAAGAACATAATTAACATCGATTCCGATTTTCACTACTTCTGTTAAATACTGAGCATTCGGGTATGTATCTCCATTCTCATATCTAAATTGAGCCAGTTTTTTTACCCCGCCAACAACCCCCAATTGTTCTTGACTTAACCCGATACGTTCACGCTCTTCTTTTAATCGTTGCCCAATAGACATAAAAACCTCAAATTATCTTAAAAAATTATTGACAGTTATCTTTTAAGATAACATAATTAACCACAACAACATAAAACGAACCCATTCAACCCACAAAAAGGAACGTAATTATGCTTACTGAATTTGAACAAAAGTTTCTACAAATTATTCGCGAACATCGCCACGAAGTAAAGAAAGTGCTTGCCGGCAAAACTCAGTCCGACACGCTCTCTATTGCTCAGTCCAATCAGGACGATTTTCAAGCAATGTCTGTAGTGCATAAATTAATTCTTCTGCTCCTTTCTGAGTTACCGCTAGAACAACGGGTTTCCTTGGCGTGGATAATTCTAACGCAATTAGATCTTTCATCGGATCCCACGCCATGCGCTTTACACCGCTTATGGTTGCAATGGCGTACTTTTGCTCAAAGTAATCCTCTAGGTTGGGGAGTTTGTCATTTTCCATCAGTTTCTCCATCAGACAACAAATAATCCACAATTTACCACAAGGAATAGAAATGAAAAAGAGAAATAACCTGAAGCCGTTGCCATACCCGCAAACGGTTGAGAGCGCCCATCAATACTTCATCATCCACGGTATTAACCGGAGTGAATGGTGTCGCGCTATGGGCTTAAAAGTACAAACCGTGACCGATATTTTACGGGGTAAAGGCAAGGGTACATGGGGCGAAGCCCACCTTGCTGCCGTTGCCCTTGGCATGAAAAAACAACCGCAACACAACCTTACCGCCTAAGGAGATCAAAATGAAACGCCTACTTACCAAACTCTACATTAAATATTTAGCCAGCCAATACCGCGCCGGCAAAGTAAAAAAAGCCATCGACAACCAAGCCATCAAAAACAACGGGCGCAACCGTGATGCCCGTGACTTGGCACAAGAGTTCGGCATTCCGCTTGCCGTTGCAGCCCGTTTTGTGAAGTAAAGAGGTGAAAAATGAACAAAGAGAAAAGCAATAATGCAGCGCGGGTTTTACGCATTATCAAAGCAATGCAACACCGCTCTTACCTTGGCATGAGCAATAAAGAAATCGCCGAAGCCACAGGGGAAAGCCCGACAAATGTCAGTCGCGCGTTAGCCGTGTTGATTGAAGAAGGGTTTATTCACAAATTGATGACCAATGATTTTGCCTTCACACCACTGTTTGCCCAAATCGCCACAAAACACATGGCGGAAATCGAGTTCAATATTCAACGGGCGGAAGAAGCCAAACAACGCATTAATACTGCACTTTATAGATAAGGATGCTAACCATGACAGATCTCACTTTAGCACAACAACAAGAAACTGAAGCCCTTGTGGCAAAGCAAATGACTCAAGATAAAGCGCAAGCCTACGAAATGTTAGGAATGGTGAAAATGAGTGATTTTACAAGAAAACTGGTAACCGTTTCCCATATTAAGGTATTAGCAGAATTTAAGGAATCCAAGAAATACAAAGGGTTAGATATTCAAGATATTAATGGAAACTGGTTACATGTTACCAAATGGGAAGAGTTCTGCAATGCTTTAGGTTACAGCCGAGAAAAAATTGATACCGATATATTAAATTTATCAACCTTTGGTGAAACTTTCTTAGAAACCTCTCAACGCCTCGGCTTAGGCTACCGCGACCTGCGCAAACTTCGCAAATTGCCGGAAGATGCCCGTGCCGAAATTGTGGATGCCGAATTTTCCGAAAGTGCCGACAAAGAAGAATTGTTGGAAAAAATCGAAGAATTGACCGCAAAACACGCACAAGAAAAACAAATCTTAGAGGGACAATTAAAACAAAGCCATGCCAACTATGAAGCGCAAAGCAAGGTGTTAAAAAACAAAAACGATCGCATTAATCAGCTCGACATCGAATTGGAGAAAAAGAAAAACCACATCAACACATTAAGCCCGGACGAAAAAGGCGGCTTGTTGCGCAAAGAAACCTCGCAATTGGTTTACAACGCCGAAGCTATTTTGCGCGGGCAAGTGTGGAAAGCCTTTGAAACGCTGGATAGTCACACACAAGAAAGCGGCATTGACCATAAACAATTTATGGTGGGTACGCTTGCGGAGATTGAGTTAGTGCTTAACGAGTTGCGCACCGCCTTTAATTTGCCACGCTTGGCGGACGGTGACAACCGCCCTGAATGGGCGCGCGAAGGTTTTGAAGGCAAAGACTACGATGCGGAATTTAACGCCATTTTAAATGGTGACAATCAATAAGGATTTACGTTATGGCGATTTTACCTGAAAAACTCCTTGAAATTGCGCAACAAGCCGCCAATGCCCCGCACGGCAAAAAAGGTGATGTGTATGCGCAAGCCTGTGAGTTACTCAATGTTAGCCATGCCACGTTAATGCGCGAACTTAAAAGTCTATGCGCCCCAAAAGCGCGCAAACAACGCAGTGATAAAGGCGCGGTGGCGCTAGATCTGGACGAAGCGCAAACCATATCCGCTTACTGGCTGGCTTGTCGGCGCGGGGTCCACAATAAAGTAATGTCGAGCTTAGCAAGCGTGTTAGAGGTGCTACGCGCCAATGGCGAGATTAAGGCGGAATACATCGATGAAAGCACGGGAGAAGTACGGTTGCTTTCAGAAAGTGCGGTTAGCCGCGCGTTACGCGCTTACAACCTACACCCGGAACAACTGTCCCGCCCTGCACCGGTGAATGCAATGAAGAGTTTACACCCGAATCATTGTTGGCAAATCGACCCGTCTTTGTGTGTGTTGTATTACCTCAAAGAGCAAGCGGACGGCGGCAACGGCTTAAACATTATGGAAGAAAAAGAATTCTATAAAAACAAGCCGGCCAACATTAAAAAAGTGGAAAACCAACGGGTGTGGCGTTATGTGATTACCGACCATGCCTCCGGGGTAATCTTTGTGCAGTATGTGTATGGCGGGGAAAGCGCAGAAAATCTATGTAACTGCTTTATTAATGCCATGCAAAAACGCGATACAAAAGATCCGTTTTGTGGTGTGCCGAAAATGGTGATGCTTGACCCAGGCTCGGCGAATACCTCCGCCATGTTTGCGCATTTGTGCAATCAGCTCGGCATTAAATTGCAAGTCAACGCACCGGGTAAACCACGTGCCAAAGGGCAAGTGGAAAAAGGCAACGACATTGTGGAGCGTCAGTTTGAGAGCGGTTTGCGCTTCACCCGAGTAAGCGGGTTGGCCGAGCTGAATCAACTGGCGGGACGTTGGATGACGTATTTTAACGGCACTGCCGTACATACACGCCACAACAAAACACGCTACCAAGCCTGGCTTGGGATTACCGCCGAGCAATTAGTAATGGCGCCAAGCCTTGCTATTTGCCGCGAATTGATGGTGACCAAACTCACCACCCGCAAAGTGAGCTCAGAATTAACAGTGAGCTTTGACGCCAAAACCTATGATGTACGCCACATCACCGAAGCCATGGTGGGCACAGAAATCACTATTGGTAAAAACCCTTACCGTCCCGACTGCATTCAGGTGCAACGAGTGGACGATGAAGGGCAACAATACTGGACGGTGGTTGAGCCGGTGGCATACGACGACCACGGGTTCCGCGTGGACGCGGCGGTTATCGGCGAAGAGTACAAACCGCACAATAAGAGCGTGTTTGAGTATAACAAAGAGACCGTGGAACGCATCGCATATGACGCCGAGACGGAAGACGACGTGAAAGCCGCTAAGAAAGCCAAAGCGCCTTTATTTGGTGGTCGTATTGACCCATTCAAAGTGGTGAAAGAACACGATTATGTGGATTTCATGCCGAAACGCGGACAAGAGCACGAATTGACCGCCAACGCCAAACGGGTTGAGCTTGCTCCTCTCAACACGATTGAGGTGGCAAAACGACTTAAAGCCCGTTTCGGCCATGAATACACGGCTGACACCATGAAATGGCTAAATCAGCGTTATCCAAACGGCATGAGCGAGCAGGAATTGGAAGCATTACTTGCGCAAGATCACTTACCGGCAACCGCGAAACCATTGCGTTTAGTCAACGCATAAAAGGACGGCATTATGTTGAAACTTAAAGCAATTTTAGAAGAGAAAGGCATTTCTCAACGCAAACTGGCAAGACTGTTGCTAGTTTCCCCGGCGGTGATCACCAATTTAGTGAACCACGGCTTGATGATTAAAACCGGCACCGAGCAATTTAAAACACGGTTGACCGAGGTGTTAAAAACACTGGGGATTTCTACCGCACTTTCTGAGCTTTTAACGGAAGATTCCGCAGGCGCGGCAACGCCTGCGGAGGATTCCCCTAACCTTGACGAGCAGTCAATAACAACAGAGGAAGACACTATGTTACTCGCAAAACAGGCTTTATTTCCAGCCACCAAAAAACATTTTTCATTATTTAGTAACCCATTCACCGACGAAGTGCGGTCGGCAGAGGAAGTGTTTTCTTCCCCCGATGTGCGTTATGTGCGTGAAGCGTTATTCCAAACCGCACGTTTCGGCGGGTTTATGGCGGTGGTCGGCGAAAGCGGTGCCGGCAAATCCACCCTACGCCGTGATTTGATTGAGCGCATTAATCACGACGGCTTGCCGGTGATTGTGATTGAGCCGTATATCATCGCCATGGAAGACAACGATCTCAAAGGAAAAACCTTAAAAGCCGCACACATCGCGGAAAGCATTATCAACACCCTGGCGCCGCTGGAAAACGTGAAGCGCTCACCGGAAGCCCGTTTCCGCCAGTTACACCGCGTATTAAAAGACAGTGCGCGCGCGGGCAATCAGCACATTTTAATCATCGAAGAAGCCCACAGCCTGCCGGTGCCGACATTAAAACACCTGAAACGCTTTTTTGAGCTGGAAGACGGGTTTAAAAAACTGCTTTCTATCGTGTTAATCGGCCAACCGGAACTTAAACAAAAACTCTCCGAACGCAACTTTGAGGTGCGCGAAGTGGTGCAACGGTGCGAAATTGTCGAGCTGGCGCCGTTGGATAACTGCCTTGAGGAATACGTGGCGTGGCGGTTGAAAGCGGTGGGTCGCAAAACTGCCGACATTTTTGACCGTGACGCGTTGGACGCATTACGCAACCGCTTAGTGATGACTAATAGCCGGGCAAAAACCCAACACAGCCTGTTATATCCACTCGCGGTGGGCAACCTTATCACCGGCGCAATGAATCTTGCCGCCGAACTGGGTGCGCCGTTAGTCAGCGCCGATGTCATCAAAGGGGTTTGAGATGACCGCAAAACCGAACAAAGCACCTAAAACGAAAGCCAAGGTGCAAAAGCCGTTAAGTTTGGCCACGATGCACGCTTTAAGCCAGCTTAATTTAGCCGAAAAAGCCGTAATGGAGTGCAACCGAATCGGCTTAGTCGTACGCCATGTATTTTTGGCCACCGTGCCGATTATTACCGTACGACACAACGCATTAACCCGACGCTGGATTGCCCGAGGCAAGGCAGAGGTGGTAATGCAAACCCACGAAGGAGACGACAGCATTGTCTGCACGGCCGAATGCATGATTGCGGGATGCAGAATTATGTTTTCGTTTCTAAAACACGACATCAACATCACTATTCATTAAGGAGTTTTTATATGGCTAAATCAGCTACCCGAGTTAAAGCAACTGCACAAATTTATGTACCGCAAACCCGCGAAGATGCTGCCGGTGATATTAAAACCATCGGTGACTTAAACCGCGAAGTGGCGCGTCTGGAAGCGGAAATGAACGACAAGATCGCCGAAATCACCGAAAGCTACAAGGATAAATTTGCCCCGCTACAAGAACGCATTAAAACCCTTTCTAACGGGGTGCAATATTGGAGCGAAGCAAATCGTGACCAAATCACCAACGGCGGGAAAACCAAAACCGCCAATTTGGTGACGGGCGAAGTGTCCTGGCGGGTGCGTAACCCGAGCGTGAAAGTCACCGGAGTGGAGTCTGTATTGCAAAACTTACGTATTCACGGGCTTGAACGCTTTATCCGGGTGAAAGAGGAAATCAACAAGGAAGCCATTCTCAACGAGAAAAGCGCGGTCGCCGGCATTGCGGGCATTAAAGTGATTAGCGGCGTAGAAGACTTTGTGATCACCCCATTTGAACAGGAAGCGGCTTAATGCTTACAGACCCATTGACGTATCTTATCATCGGAATCGTATTAACCGTGATTGTGGGATTGTTAGATAAAGCCGGCTATTAAATAGGTAGATACAGCCCATTGTATAAATGGGCTGAATACTCAGGAAGAAAATATGGAAGAAAGACGAGAAATGTATCGCAAGTTAAGCAACGATGCTGCCCTGTGGGAACGGGCAGGCGAATATGCCCGCGCTTACAACGGTTGGTTAAAAGCCAGCCTTACCACTGAAAATTCAGACGAACACAACTGGTGCTGCGCACGCGCAGAACACTGCAACAAAATGGCAAAAACCCAACACTAGGAGGACAACATGCCGAAATATGTAGCACGCCTTTATTGCATGGTTGAAGTCACCGTGGAGGCGGAATCTATAAGTGAAGCGTTAAATAAACTCGATTTAAACGAGATTGATGTTAACGCCATGCCACACACGATTACCGAGATTGATGATGTTGTGGAGACCGAAGAATTATGACCCATGACGAAAAAAAAATCAGAGTCACCACCCAACTGGCGCACATTGCCGAACAGCTTGAAATGGCGCGGGAAATGTGGATTGACGACAAAGAACAAGAGTGCTTGCTGATGTTACAAACCGCAAGCCGAGAAATGAAAACCGTGGCATGGGAAATCACCCCGATTCTTGAACAAGAACAGATTTTATTAACCAACCTAAAAAGAGGAAAAACTATGAAAAAACTTACTTTAATCGCTTTCTCCGTGGCTTTGGCAATCAATGCACACGCAAGCATTAATCTTGACACAGGGGCGGCCGCTACTGGTGACCAATCTGTTGCGATTGGCACTTATGCAAAAGCCAAAGGTAACCAATCCACCGCAATCGGTAACTATACAGTAGCAAATGATTACCGCAACGTTGCCATCGGCGACCAAGCCCAAACCCGAGGCCAAACTACGGTCGCTATCACGGGCACCGCTAACGGTAACGCGTCAGTGAGCGTGCTTGGCACGGTTGTGGGGGATTTATCTACTGCAATCGGAAACACTGCCACGGTGCGCGCTAACTACGGCACGGCGATTGGCGTGCAATCTAAAGTGACTGCTGACACAGGCACCGCAGTCGGGGACGGCGCAAGCGTTAGCGGATACAGCGCCACCGCGGTTGGCACATTAGCCAACGCAAAAGGCATTAGAAGTGCGGCATTAGGACGTGATGCACTAAGCGAAGGCAATAACTCTATCGCTATCGGCACGAAATCCAAAGCCACCGCGAACGAATCAAGCGCCGTCGGTGAGCGAGCAGAAGCTACCGCTCAAAATTCCTCGGCTTTTGGATCTGACACTAAGGCTAGCGGCGTGAGTTCTTTAGCCGTGGGGACAGGTTCACGCGCGACAGCCGATACAGCGGTTGCGTTAGGTAATGATTCCGCCACCACCGCAAAAAGTGCAGTCGCATTAGGCGGTAGCGCACAGGCAGACCACACTTTCGGCGTGGCATTGGGCGACAGCTCAAAAACGCAAGAGGCAAAAGCGGTTAAAAGTGCGGTTGTAAATGGCGTTAATTATGGCAATTTTGCCGGCAGTGAGCCGACAGCGGTGGTTTCCGTCGGTGATGACAAGTTAAAACGTCAGATTGTTAACGTAGCTGCGGGCGAAGTGAGCAAGACCTCCACAGATGCTGTTAACGGCAGTCAGCTTCATGCGGTTGCGGGCCAAGTTTCTGCCAACTTACACCAAATTCAAGCAAACGGCGACCGAATTAATGCAAACGGCGACCGAATTAATGCAAACGCAAGCCAAATTGCAGTCAACCGCGTAAATATTAACAAATTAAGCACAGGTTTAGCAGACACAAATAAACGCATTGACCGTGTCGCCGGTGATGTTGCTAAAAATCGCAAGCGTGCCAGCGCTGGCACTGCTTCCGCGCTCGCCGTTGCAAATATCCCACACGCAACACACGGCGGTTATAGTGCGCTCGGCGTTGGGGTTGGCGGTCACGCGGGCCAGCAATCTATCGCGGTGCGTTATTCAAAAATGACCGATAGTACAAAATGGATCGTGAGCGCGTCAGTTGCGGTTAATACGCAAAATGAGGTGTCTTTTGGTGCGGGTTTGACGAGACAGTGGTAAGAAATGACAGATAAAACCTATATATTCAGAAATGTAACAGACATTCTTGATCTTACAGACGAACAATTTGAACGATTTCTTGAGGATTTTAAGGTTTGGTTCAAATTTCAAAAAGAAGCAAGAAAGAAATTGGATCATTTAAACAAATTGGGATTTGTCAATATTAGATTTTCTGACGTTATTACATGGAAGGATGACCATCAAACAGGAATTACTCGTTTTAATGGTGAAGTACACATTAACAACCAAGAAGTTTATGAAGTAATCATTAATAAATCAGGAGCATGAAATGAAAAAATATTTTGCTTATGACGCGTTAGAACGTGAGTTTACGACGCATGACACTCTAGAAGAAGCTAAATCACAAGCGCAAGACTATGTCGACCAGACTTTTAACTTTGGCGCCGATGACGGTTTCGGAGATGACCTTGAGGACGGCATAAAAGAAACGTGTTTTGGGGTTGTGTTAGGCGGATTTGATTTACCGACTAGACCTCTTACTAAAGAGGAAGAGGATATTTACGATGGGCAATACCGTCACATGGTGGAAAATCCGATGCTTGTTGAATATCCACAAAATGAGTGGATTAAGTGTTCGGAGAGATTGCCTGAGCCGTTACAAACCGATCATGAGCATCGTAGCGAAGAAAATAAACACATAATTTACTACACGGAAGATGGTGACTATTCGTTTATTGGCTTTGGATGGTATTTATACGACCAAAAAGAGGATTCCCAAGGAAATTTAATCCCTTATTGGGAATCAGTCGAAAACATAGGAGAGGAAGTCGAAGTTATCTATTGGCAACCACTACCAAAACGGCCATCAGAATAGCATTTATTCTTAATAATCTAACATATCATTCAGCCTTCTCGCGAGAGAAGGCTTAGTCATATGACGGAGAGGACAAAAATGGAACAAAAAGAAGTAAGAAGAAAGCAGTTAATTCAACTTATACACATTGGGAAAAGTAAGTTACAGATGGATAAAGAGGTGTATCGCCTTTTTCTTGTTAATACAGTGGGTAAAGATAGCTGCACGCAGATGAATTTGATTGAGTTAAACAAGGTCGTCGATGCCATGAAAAAACGCGGTTTTCAGGTTTCCGGAGGGCGTTTTAAAGACGGTAAACGTAAGTCGCCACCAAGTTCCGCCTCGGTGAGTAGCAATATCGTTAAAAAGATCCGCGCAAAATGGATCGAAATGGCGGACGCCGGCATTATCCGTGACCGCAGTGAGGACGGGTTGAATGCGTTCGTTAAAAATATCGCTAAAAATGCACAAGGTGAGCCGATTCCATTTGTGAGTTGGCTCAACAATGAGCAGGCATCGATTGTATTGGAACGCCTTAAACAGTGGCAAAAACGAATGATTAAGGGGTAATTTATGAAAACGTCACTAATGGAAATAAGACGACACGAACTATTAGAAGAAATTGAGTCGTTGGTGATTGCGCTATGTAAAAATTACCGCTTAGGGCAGGACGTTTGTGAGCAGATTGGCGTCAGCGTTGCCAACTGTTTGTGTGAACAATTTGCCGGCCAAGTCATATCGTTTCCTAAAGATTATGTTTATAAAATTGCGCAACGCGACCTTGAAATTTATAATAGCTTTAATGGTAGAAATTGGGGCGAACTTGGACGTCGTTATAATTTGACAGAGAATGCTTTAAGAAAGATTGTTAAGCGTGTGCAGGATAGGATAATTAAAGAGAAGCAACCTGACATGTTCATATAAAATAACGGCTCTACTGATCTAATTTTGTAGAGCCTTTTTATTGTTTATTTTTATGATTATTCTTTTTCACATACTGTAACAGCTTTTCAATTTATCTATCCCACTTCTTCAAGGATTATCCCCCTAAGTCCCATTTATGTCGCTTAGACTATATTATTTATATCACTATGGATCA
>JAWHQP010000016.1:0-38474 GCA_032586195.1 Pasteurellaceae bacterium LIM206
TAAGTTCTTGAGAGGTTCAAAAACTCGAATTTTCGACACCGCACTTTCCAATTTTAAATCCCTTGTCATCAAACTGTCATAATTCTTCGTTACACTTTGCCTCGAGTTCAATGATGAACCGTCTCAAAGAGGAAAAATTATGCGTAAATCTATCGTCAACCTTTCTGTTTTAGGCTTATCTCTTGGTTTGTTTTGTTCGGCGGTGGTCGCCGGGCAGGCCGTTACGGGCGCGGGGGCGTCGTTCCCTTATCCGATTTATGCCAAATGGGCATCACAGTATGAAAAAGAAACAGGCAATAAAGTGAATTATCAATCCATCGGTTCGGGCGGCGGTCAGCAGCAGATTATTGCAAAAACCATTGATTTCGGTGCTTCTGATGATCCGATGAAAGCGGAATTATTAGCCGAGCATAATCTGTTGCAGTTTCCCGCCATTATTGGCGGCACGGTGCCGGTGGTGAATCTGCCGGGTATTGAAACGGGTAAATTGAAATTATCGGGTGCGGTACTGGCGGATATTTTTTTGGGTAAAATTCATCAATGGAATGATCCCGCTATTGCCGCGCTCAATCCCGACCTTAACTTGCCTGCTAAAACCATTCTCATTGTTCATCGTTCCGACAGTTCGGGTACGACCTTCGGCTGGACCAATTATTTATCCAAGGTTTCAAGCGACTGGAAAGCCCGGGTGGGCGAAGGTAAATCGGTGAAATGGCCTGCGGGGCAAGGCGGTAAGGGTAATGAAGGCGTGGCGGCTTATGTGAAACAGCTGAAATATTCTATCGGTTATGTGGAATATGCTTATGCAAAACAAAATGATTTGGCGTGGGTGTCGTTGCAAAATCGGGCGGGTAAATTTGTACAGCCTGGTCAGGCCAGCTTTATGGAAGCTGCGGCAAATGCGAAATGGGGCGAAGCTGCTGGGATGGGCGTGGTGCTGACCGACGAAGCGGGAGATAACGCATGGCCGGTAACCGCCGCCAGCTTTATTCTGTTGCATAAACAGGCGGACAATCCGGAATCGACCAAAGCAGTGCTGCAGTTCTTTGATTGGGCGTTTAAACAGGGTAAAACCAGTGCCGCAGAGCTGGATTATGTGCCGATGCCGGAAGCGGTGGTACGACAAATTGAAGCGGCATGGAAAGCCGATGTGAAATCAGCGGACGGCAAAACCCTTTGGTAATAAATAAAAGAGAACCACTATGGCTAAACGATGTATTAATCATAAATGGACGGAAGAGTTATTCCGCAATACCACTAAGGGATTTGCCTGCTTTGTTTTTATTCTGTTGATGGCGGTACTGCTTTCCCTTGTTGCGGGCAGCTGGGATTCTATCAGTCAATTCGGCCCGAGTTTTTTATGGACGAATAACTGGGATCCGGTACAGGAACGTTATGGTGCGTTAGTACCGATTGTCGGTACGCTGGTGGTCTCTTTTTTGGCTTTACTGATTGCCGTGCCCGCTTCGTTGGGCATTGCTATTTTTTTAACCGAGTTGGCTCCGCAGTGGCTCAGACACCCGATCAGTCTCGCGGTGGAAATGCTGGCGGCGATTCCGTCCATTATTTACGGTATGTGGGGTCTGTTTGTATTTGTGCCGTTATTTCAGGAATATATTCAACCGCACTTAATCGAGGTATTGGGCAGTTTACCGTGGATTGGTATCTTATTTGACGGTGCGCCGTTCGGTATCGGCCTGTTTACCGCAGGTCTGGTGCTCGCCATTATGATTATTCCGTTTATCGCCTCGGTTATGCGTGATGTGTTTGAAGTGGTGCCGCCGATGTTAAAAGAGTCCGCCTACGGCTTGGGTTCAACTACATGGGAAGTAATATGGAAAGTTGTAGTGCCGTACACTAAAACGGGCGTTATCGGCGGTATTATGCTGGGTTTGGGGCGGGCCTTAGGCGAAACCATGGCAGTAACCTTCGTGATCGGCAACGCATTCCGTTTACCCGATAATATTTTTTCACCGTCCACTTCCATTGCGGCAGCTATTGCCAATGAATTTAACGAGGCGGCGGGGCTGCAAAAGTCAGCATTAATTGAAATTGGCTTATTGTTGTTCTTGATTACCACCATTGTGCTGGCCTGTTCCCGTTTGTTAATTATGCGTATGACGAAAAAAGAAGGGAGAAAATAGTTATGCCGTCTGCAAACATGCGTTTTTATTGCCGCAAAATAAAAAATAATCTGATGATGTTCTTAGCGGTGGCGGCGGTTGCCTTCGGGTTGTTCTGGTTGTGCTGGATTCTGCTGACTCTCGTGTCGAAAGGCATTCCCGCCGTTTCATGGGAACTGTTTTTGCAGAAGACTCCGGGGCCGGGCGAACAGGGCGGTTTGCTTAACGCTATTCTCGGCTCAGGCTTTATGCTGGCGGTGGCTACCCTCATCGGCACACCTGTCGGCATTCTGGCGGGGACTTATCTGGCAGAATATGGACGTTACAGCAAATTAGCCGCGGTCACTCGCTTTCTGAACGATATTTTGCTGTCCGCTCCGTCCATTGTGATCGGCTTGTTTATTTACAGCATTTACGTTGCCAATGTGCAGCATTATTCGGGCTGGGCAGGCTCACTGGCGTTGGCGGTAATTATGATTCCGATTGTGGTACGCACCACTGACAATATGCTCGGTTTGATTCCGAATAATCTGCGGGAAGCGGCTGCGGCCCTGGGTTGCCCGCAATGGCGGGTGATTACCATGATTTGTTATCGGGCGGCGAAATCGGGCATTTTAACCGGGGTTCTGCTGTCGGTGGCACGTATCGCGGGAGAAACGGCTCCTTTACTGTTTACCGCGTTGTCTAATCAATTTATCTCATGGAATATGAACGAACCGATGGCAAATTTACCCGTTGTCATTTACCAATATGCGGCAAGCCCGTTTAGCGACTGGAACAACCTCGCGTGGGCGGGTGCAACCTTGATTACCCTGTTTGTGCTGGCGATTAACCTGTTTACCCGTATTTACTTTAAACAAAAATAAGGCATTATTATGAACCCTATTGTACGATCGGATGAAAGCAAAATTGACATTAAAAATCTGAATTTCTATTACGGTGATTTTCACGCGCTGAAAAATATCAATTTATCCATTGCCAAAAACAAAGTGACAGCATTTATCGGCCCATCTGGTTGCGGCAAATCCACCTTGTTGCGCACCTTGAATCGTATGTTTGAGCTGTACCCGAACCAACGGGCGGAAGGAGAAATTAATTTAGACGGCGAAAACCTGCTCACTTCTAAAACCGATATTTCGCTGATTCGAGCCAAGGTCGGCATGGTATTCCAAAAGCCGACACCGTTCCCCATGTCTATTTATGACAACGTGGCGTTCGGCATTCGTTTATTTGAAAAATTGCCGAAAGCGGAACTTGATGATCGGGTGGAATGGGCGTTGACCAAAGCCGCCTTGTGGAACGAGGTGAAAAATAAATTAAACCAGAGCGGTGACAGTTTATCAGGCGGTCAGCAGCAGCGGTTGTGCATTGCCCGTGGCATTGCGATTAAACCTGAAGTATTATTGCTGGACGAACCCTGTTCCGCCCTGGATCCGATTTCCACCATGAAAATTGAGGAACTGATCGGTGAGCTGAAACAGGATTATACCGTTGCTATTGTGACGCACAATATGCAGCAAGCGAACCGTTGTTCCGATTACACCGCCTTTATGTATCTGGGCGAGCTGGCGGAATTCGGCCGCACCCAAATGATTTTTGACAGCCCCCGCCGGCAACGTACTAAAGATTATATTACGGGGCGGATGGGATAAAATTAAAAGGCAGGTGCCATGAAGGAAAAAATTCTGATTGTTGAAGACGAGCGCGCTATCCGTGAAATGATTTCGCTGTTTTTACGCCAGCAGCACTATGATGTGCTTGAGGCGGAAGACTACCAAAGTGCGGTGCGGAAATTGGCAGAAAATCTGCAGCTGGTACTGGTGGATTGGATGCTACCCGGGCGGTCCGGCGTGCAGTTTATTCAATATCTGAAAAAAGCGGAACAGACCGCCGCCTTACCGATTATTATGCTCACTGCGCGCAGTGCGGAGGAAGATATTGTAGAGTGTTTGAATGCAGGGGCGGACGACTACGTCACCAAGCCGTTTTCCCCTAAGGTACTGCTGGCGCGTATTGAGGCGCTGTTACGTCGCACCTATCAGCCGCCGGCTAATGTGCTGGATATTGACGGCTTGCAGTTGGATCCGCACGCTCGGCGGGTAATGTGCCGGCAGCAGGAAATTAGTCTCAGCGCCACCGAATTCAAATTGTTGCATTTTTTTATGTCCCATCCTGAAAAAGTGTACAGCCGGGCACAGCTGCTGGATTTTATCTGGGGCAACGATATTTATGTGGAAGATCGCACGGTTGATGTGTATATTCTCCGTTTGCGGAAAAACCTTGAGCCTTATAATTTCGGTCGTTATATTCAAACCGTCCGTGGTTCGGGCTATCGTTTTTCCAATCATTTCAATGAGTAGGAACAAATCATGCGAATTCCTCCCGCAATCAGAAGCTTTACTATCGAAGTGGCGTTGGTGGCAGTCATCGCTTATCTGTTCAGCCTGTTTGCCCATTCCTTTACTCTGTGGGCGAGCATTATGCTGGTGATGGTATTGGTCTGGCATCATTTCCTTGAAACCAAATTGCTCCGTCAACTTAATCCTAAAGATAATAAAATCAATAAGTTATCCAGATTGGAAAAGCTGTCGCAAACCATCGCCTATGATAAGAATCACGATCGGCGCGAAAAATTCAAAAGCCTGCGTATTTTATCCAGACTGAATAAAAATATTCAGTCGCTGTCGGATTCCATGATTATTTGCGACTTGGCGGGCAATATTTCCTGGTGCAACCAAAGTGCCCAGAAACTGTTTGATTTTTACTGGCAGAAAAAAGCGGAAAAGAATGTGCTGAACGTGATTTTCTATCCTGAATTTAAGCAGTATTTCCAAAAAGAAAATCATTCTAAGCCGTTGGTGCTGGTGACTCATAATCAACGCTATGTGGAAATTCATATTAGTTTATACGATAACGCCACCTATCTGATTCTTGCCCGTGACATCAGCCAGTTTGTGCGAATCCTTAATTCACGGCAAACCTTTTTATCTAATCTGAATCATGAACTGAGAACGCCGCTCACAGTGCTGCGCGGCTATTTAGAATTTTTGCAACCTGAAGAAAATAACACCGTGCAACAACAGGCGATCCAAGCCATGAAAGAGCAGACGGAGCGCATGAGCACATTGCTGCAACAACTCAATATTCTGGCGAAAATCGAGGGTTCGGATAACAAAAATCACCAGGCGGTGAATCTGTCGGAAGTGATTTTATCTTTACAAAAAAATACCGACTTACTCACTGACAAACAAACCGTGGAATTTAACATTACTCCTGATTTATATGTGTGGGGCGACGAAAGCCAACTACAAAGTGCCACTTCCAACCTGATTTACAACGCCATTAAACACGCTGGCGAACATGCCCATATCCGCGTGGATTGGCAACCTTGTCCCGAAGGGGCAAAATTCAGTGTCAGCGACAACGGCGTCGGTATCGACGAAAAACATCTCCCTCATCTCACCGAACGATTCTACCGCGTGGACGAATCCCGCAGCAACCAAACCGGCGGCAGCGGCCTCGGCCTGGCCATTGTCAAACACAGCCTCTCCCAACACAATTCCCACCTAGACATCACTAGCAAAGCAGGCGAAGGGAGTTGTTTTTCGTTTATATTGCCGGTAGTTATGCCGTAGATAATTGATATGGACAAGCGGCAAATTTTAGGCAGTGAACTGTATACTAAACTATCAGTGTCAATTACAATTCGGATTCTGGATACTTTTAGAATGAAAAAAAGTTAAAGGTGCGGTGCTGGAAAATTGACTTTTGTGTTTCCACGAAAATTTAAAAAACTCAAGTTTTCAACACCGCACTTCTCGTTATTCCGCCCAATATTTAACCGTGCGAATAAAGCAAAAATCTGCTATAATCTCCGCAATTTTTACGATGAAAAACAGAGAAACACTATGTCAGAGAATACGTCAGAAAACACGCAAGATTATGGTGCCAGCAGTATTAAGGTCTTGAAAGGTCTGGATGCGGTGCGCAAACGCCCGGGGATGTATATCGGGGATACCGACGACGGTACCGGCCTGCACCATATGGTGTTTGAGGTGGTGGATAATGCCATTGATGAAGCGTTGGCGGGCTATTGCAAAGAGATTACCGTCACCATTCATGAAGATAATTCTGTGTCGGTGCAGGATGACGGCCGCGGTATTCCGGTGGATCTTCACCCCGAGGAAGGCGTATCTGCCGCCGAAGTGATTATGACCGTGCTGCATGCGGGCGGTAAATTCGACGATAATTCGTACAAGGTGTCGGGCGGTCTGCACGGCGTGGGTGTTTCCGTGGTAAATGCTTTGTCCGATAAATTACAGCTGACTATTCGCCGTCAGGGCCATGTGCACGAGCAGTTCTATCGTCTTGGCGAACCGCAGGCGCCTTTAGCTGTTATCGGTGATACGGAAAAGACCGGTACAACGGTGCGTTTCTGGCCGAGTCCGTCAATTTTCAGCAGAATCGTGTTTGAATATGAAGTTCTGAAAAAACGCTTGCGTGAGTTGTCTTTCCTGAATTCAGGCGTATCCATTAAATTGTTTGACGAGCGTAACGGGGCCAGCGATCATTTCCATTATGAAGGCGGTATTCAGGCGTTCGTGGAATATTTGAACCAGAATAAAACGCCGATTCATCAAAAACCGTTCTATTTCTCCGTGGAAAAAGACGGCATCGGCGTGGAAGTGGCGCTGCAATGGAACGACAGCTATAACGAAAATATCTATTGTTTCACCAACAATATTCCGCAGCGTGACGGCGGTACGCACCTGGCGGGCTTCCGCGGTGCGTTGACGCGTACGCTGAATAACTACATGGATAAATCGGGGCTGAACAAGAAAGGTAAAAGCGATAAGGATAAAATTGATACCTCGGGCGATGATGCGCGTGAAGGTCTGGTTGCCATTATTTCGGTGAAGGTGCCGGATCCGAAATTTTCTTCCCAGACCAAAGACAAATTGGTGTCTTCCGAAGTAAAAGGTGCGGTGGAATCCGCTATGAATGAGCGTTTGCAGGAATATTTGGAAGAAAATCCGAATGACGCCAAAATTATCGCTACCAAAATCGTAGAGGCGGCCCGTGCCCGGGAAGCGGCCCGTAAAGCCCGTGAAATGACCCGCCGTAAAGGCGCGCTGGATATTGCCGGGTTGCCGGGTAAATTAGCCGACTGCCAGGAACGCGACCCCGCGTTTTCCGAGCTCTATCTGGTGGAAGGAGACTCCGCCGGCGGTTCCGCCAAACAAGGGCGTGACCGCAAAACACAGGCGATTCTGCCGTTGAAGGGGAAAATTCTGAATGTGGAGAAAGCCCGTTTCGACAAAATGCTGTCCTCGCAGGAAGTGGGTACGCTTATCACCGCTCTGGGCTGTGGTATCGGGCGTGACGAGTACAATCCGGATAAAATGCGTTATCACAAGGTGATCATCATGACCGATGCGGATGTGGACGGTTCACACATTCGTACCTTGCTGCTGACCTTCTTTTATCGTCAAATGCCGGAAATTATCGAGCGCGGTTATGTCTATATCGCCCAGCCGCCGCTTTACAAAGTTAAAAAAGGTAAACAGGAACAATATATCAAAGACGAAGGCGAAATGACGCAATATGAATTGGCGATTGCTTTAGAGGATACCGCGTTATATGTGAATAAAGATGCGCCGGCTATGAACGGACTACCGCTGGAAAATCTGGTGGCGGAATATAATAACGTGCAGCAGATGATTGCGCGCCTGCATCGCCGCTATTCGGAAGCATTGTTAAAAGAGCTGATTTATTACCCGCACCTGAGCACGGAACTGTTAAAAGATCAAGCCGCAACCCAAGCTTGGGCGACGGGTCTAGTGCAAAACCTGCAAGCTAAAGACAGCCAGGGCGATCATTATTCCGCTCAGGTGGTGTTTAACGGCGAACGTCAGTTAAATGATGTGATTTTAACCGTTCGTACCCATGGCATTGATGCCCGTTACACGCTTGATTATCACTTTGCCACCGGTAACGAATATGCCCGTATTATAAAACTGGGCGAACAGCTACGGGGCTTGCTGGAGGACGGTGCTTACGTCACCCGCGGCGAACGTCGTCTGGAAGTGAATTCCTTTGAACAGGCTATGGACTGGTTGGTGAAAGAATCCCGCCGTGGTCTGACGGTACAGCGTTATAAAGGGCTGGGCGAAATGAACCCGGAACAGTTGTGGGAAACCACCATGGATCCGAACGCCCGCCATATGTTGAAGGTGACAATCAAGGACGCGGTGGAAGCGGATCAGCTGTTCACCACTTTAATGGGCGATGAGGTTGAGCCTCGGCGGGACTTTATCGAAAGCAACGCCTTGCGCGCCAATCTGGACATCTGATCGATTACCCCCTCAAACCGAGGGGGTATTTTTATGGAGCAACTATGAGCCGAAAAATTTGTATTATCACCGGCAGTACCCTTGGCGGAGCCGAATATGTGGGTGATCACGTCGCCGCCGTATTAGAACGACAGGGTTTCGCTACCCAAGTGGAAAATGCGGCGGTGTTTGCCGATGTCGCCGGAATCGCCCTGTGGCTGATTGTAACCTCAACGCACGGAGCGGGAGAACTGCCGGACAATCTCAAGCCTTTTATAGACGAAATCAAACGACAGGATTTATCTACCGTGCGTTTTGCCGTGATTGGCTTAGGCAATTCCGATTACGATACTTTCTGCCGTGCCGTTGATATTGTGGAACAGTCTCTCGCCGCACAAGGCGCTCGTCAATTATGCGACTCGCTGCGTATCGACGTGCTGGCCATTGATGATCACGAGCAAGCGGCGGAAGACTGGCTGCCGAATTTGGTCAATGCGTTATAGGTAAATTTCCTGCGCCAAAGGGCACAAAGTGCGGTGCCGAAAAAACGAGTTTTATTAAATTAATGCCATATCATCTGCATCACATAATTGACCGCCATGCCTCCAACCGCCAGCCAGACAAACACGATTCCACCTAATAGCAAGGGTTTTACGCCGGCTTGTTTGATGGCTGAAATCTGAGTGGTAACGCCTAATGCCGCCATCGCCACCATCAGCAGAGCGGAAGAGGCGGCGGAGAGCATTCCGACAATATTTGCCGGTATCCATGCCGTGGAATTAATTACGGCGCACAGAATAAACAATAGAGCAAACCACGGCATGGTAAACCCGCGCGTCTCTGTTGTTTGCTGTTTTTGCCGATAAAAAGACAGCACAATGAGGAAAGGGGCGAGCATCATCACACGGATCATTTTGCTGATGACCGCCACATCGGCAACGGACGGATTGATGGCTTTTCCCGCCGCGTAAACCTGAGCGACTTCGTGGATTGTCGAACCGATATAAATCCCGAATTGTTTTTCGTCCAAGAACCCGATCACATTATGCAAAACGGGATAAAGGAACATGGAAACAGTACCGAAAATCACCACTAACGCCACGGCGACGGACACTTTATGCGATTCCGCTTTCACTACGGATTGTGCCCCCAGAATCGCGGCGGCTCCGCAGATACTGCATCCCGTCGCGGTAAGAGAGACAAGCTGTTTATCCAGTTTCAGATAATATTTGCCGATAGCACTGGTAATGAAAAAAGTGGATACCAGCATAATGACATCCGTTGCGATTGCATTCACGCCCACGGCGCCGATATCCTGCAGGGTAATGTTAAAACCATACAGCACAATCCCCAACCGCAGCAATCTGCCTTTAGCGAAATTAATGCCCTCGCCGGTATAACGTTCAATACGTTTATAGCAGCTGTTACCCACAATCAGTCCGAACAAAATCGCTAAAGTCAATGCCCCCAGATGAGATTGCATCGCCCATTCCGTGCGGGCGGCAAAGCCGGCACAAACCGATATCAGCACAACTAATGCCAGTCCGTTAATATAATTTTTCATTTCTTTTTCCTTTCCTTGTTTAAGCCGGCTGATTGCGGCTTCCTTACGGTGCGTAAGATAAAGTGAAATTATTAATAAGTAAAATTCATATTAGTGTTATAATTAATCCATTTAATTGATATAGAGCGTGGTAAAAGGAAGTCATGAAAATTACCCTAAAACAACTGGCGGTATTTAATGCGGTTTATTGCTCGGGCACGACCGTTCAGGCGGCGGAACGGCTCGCGCTTTCGCAGTCTGCGATCAGCAGCGCGTTGCATGAACTGGAAAAGCTGCTTAATGTGAAATTATTTGAACGTAACGGTAAGAAACTGGTGATAACGCCGGCGGCCCGAAGGTTATATCCGCAGGCGGCGGCGGTATTAATGCAGGTTGAGGAAATGGAAGAAGCATTTTCCAGCGGCAAATTACAGTTAAACATCGGTGCAAGCACCACTATCGGCAATTATCTGCTGCCTGAACTGATTTCAGCGTTTACCCGGCGGTATCCTAACATCGAAATTATTCTACATGTGCATAATACCAGGGAAGTGTGTGAAGGATTGCGCGATTTTGCCTATGATCTAGGCTTTATTGAAGGCGATAATCTGTTTGACGAACTCATTGCCGAAAAATGGCGGCAGGATGAACTGACGCTCTTTGCGGCGACGCATAGCCAATTTGTTGATGATCAGACGGATACCGTTTCAATGTCGCAGCTGAAAAAACTACCGCTGGTGTTGCGAGAACAGGGTTCCGGCACGCGGGAGACCATCGAACGTCTTATTCTCCGTGATGTCAGCCATCCGCATATCCTACAGTTAAGCCATTCGGAAGCGATTCGACAAGCGGTGATTCATGATTTCGGTATCGGCTGTTTGTCCAAATATGTGCTGGAAGACGCGCTGAAACTGGGGAAAATCCGTTATTTGACATTAACCGGAAAACCTTTATATCGAACGCTTTGGCTGGTGAAGCACCACAATAAATATCTTTCCGACGGCTTACAGGCTTTTTTACAATTCTGTCGGGATTATCAATAAGAAAAAGTGCGGTGTTGAATATGCGAGTATTAAAACTCGCCGATATGACACCGCGCTTTTCATTGTGCTCATTCTATTTCTCAGGTATTTCCGCCAGCACCTTGGTTAATAAAGTCCAATAGGCCTGCACCGCCGGAATGTGCACTTTTTCGTCCGGCGAATGGGCGTTGAGAATGGTCGGGCCGATGGAAACCATATCCATATGCGGATAGATTTTTTTCAGCAGACCGCATTCCAATCCCGCATGAATCACCTTAATCGCAGGCGGATGGCCTAAAATCTGCTCGTAAGCGGTTTTGGTCAGGTTGAGAAGCGGTGTGTCGGCGACAGGTTCCCAGCCCGGATAGCGGCCGGAGAAGGTTACTTCGGCGTTGGCGAGTTCAGTGAAGGAAATCAGCATGCTGTTGATATAATCCGTGCCGGAGCCGATGAGCGAACGCACCAGAATCGTGCCGCGCACCGCGTTTTCCTCGGTTTTCAATACGCCGATACTCAACGAGCTTTCCACTACACCCCGCACCACATCGCTATTGCGGATAACGCCGTTCGGCAAGGCGTTTAACAGATTGATGACGGATCGCGTGGTCGCGGCGTCGAATACCTGTTCGGCATTGGCGACAGATTGCAATGCGAGCGTGAAATTGCCATCGGCGATAGCCAACTCAGCTCTCAATTCGGCTTCAAAATCCGCCAGCACGTTTTGCAGCGGTGCGATATCGCCGTCAACACTCAGAGTGGCAAAGGCTTCGCGCGGAATGGCATTGCGCACCGAACCGCCGTGAATTTCCGCCAGTCGGAAGGAAAAGTGCGGTGCTGATTTAGCGAGTTTTGCCAACAGGCGCGCCATGACTTTGATGGCGTTCGCCCGCCCGGTGTGAATGTCACAGCCCGAATGTCCGCCGCGCAGGCCTTTCAAAGCGAGTTGATAGCTGCGCGCGAACGGATTGGCTTCCCATGTTAACGGAATGCGCAGCTCGGCATTTTCGCCGCCGGCACAGCCGATGTAAATTTCGCCGTTTTCTTCCGTGTCGGTGTTGATCATCAACTCTGATTGCAGCCAATCCGCGCGCAGGCCGACAGCGCCTTCCATGCCGGCTTCCTCGGTCATAGTAAGTAGCACTTCAAGCGGCGGATGGGCGAGATCGTCGCTGTCTAATACCGTGAGGGCCGACGCCATACCGATGCCGTTATCCGCACCCAAGGTAGTGCCTTTGGCCTTGACCCATTCGCCGTCGATATAAGGCTGAATCGGATCGGTTAAGAAATCATGCGGTGTGCCGGCATTGGCTTGCGGCACCATATCCAAATGGGCCTGCAACACCACGGGCCGGCGGTTTTCCATGCCCTTGGCGGCGGGTTTACGGATCAGCACGTTGCCCGCTTCATCGCGTTCGGCATAAAAGCCTTTTTGGCTTGCCCAGGCGAGGATAAATTCGGCTAATTTGTCTTCATGGTAAGAAGGGTGAGGAATGGCACAGATCTGATCGAACCAATGCCACAATAAACGGGGTTGAAGTGATTGAATTTCGGACATAGACCTTCCTTTGTTAAAAACTGAGAAAAACAGCACCGCACTTTGGCGGTTTTTTTGTTAAATACGCAGCAAATAATAGCATAAAAGCCGTTTTCGGGTTATCCTTACGCAATTTTATTTATCGGCGGGTGTTTTTGCCCGCCTGTTTCCATTTAAGGTGAATATTATGAGCGAAAAATATGTTGTAACTTGGGATATGTTCCATATGCACGCACGCAAGTTGTCGGAGCGTTTGCTGCCGGCGTCGCAATGGAAGGGCATTATTGCGGTGAGTCGCGGCGGCTTGTTCCCGGCCGCGGTGTTGGCGCGGGAATTGGGTATTCGCCATGTGGAAACCCTGTGTATTGCAAGTTATGACCACGATCAACAGGGCGAATTGCGTGTTATTCATGCCGCAAAAGTGGCGAATGGCGGCGAAGGTTATATTGTGGTGGACGATTTGGTGGATACCGGTAACACTGCCCGCGCGATTCGTGAAATTTACCCGAACGCCAGATTTGTCACCGTGTTTGCGAAGCCGGTGGGCGCGTCGCTGGTGGATGATTATGTTATCGATATTCCGCAGAATACCTGGATTGAACAGCCTTGGGATTTAGGCATTACCTTTGTTCCGCCGCTGGCGAGAAAGTAATTTATTTCTTCTTTTTTATACAGGGATCTGCGTTGTCAGATCCTTTATTGTTAGTATGGACTTTCAATTTTTTTCTAAATAAAACTCCTGAAATTGATTTAGATCAGAAATTTTTAACGATTAATCTCCAACCCTAACTGCAAAGGGGTATAATCCAAGACAGTAACTCATTTTAATTTTAACAACTTTAGGAGAAATCATTATGACTAATACTGTTGAAAACGCAGTTAGCCCGGCTCAGGCGGAAGTTAATTCTCTTGTAGCAAACGCCTTGGTGGCACTGGAGGAATTCAGATTGCTGAATCAGGAGCAGGTGGACTATATCGTCGCGAAAGCCTCCGTGGCGGCGTTGGATCAGCACGGTGTGCTGGCGTTACACGCCGTGGAGGAAACGGGGCGCGGTGTGTTTGAGGACAAAGCCACCAAAAACCTGTTTGCTTGCGAGCACGTGGTGAACGAAATGCGGCATTTGAAAACCGCCGGCATAATCAGTGAAGATGATGTAACCGGGATCACCGAAATCGCTGACCCGGTCGGTGTAATATGCGGTATTACCCCGACGACCAATCCGACATCCACCGCTATTTTCAAATCTCTCATTGCCTTAAAAACCCGTAATCCAATCGTATTCGCATTCCATCCGGCCGCTCAGCAATCTTCCGCTCACGCGGCACAAATCGTTTATGATGCGGCGGTGGCGGCAGGCGCGCCGAAAAACTGTATTCAATGGATTTCCAAGCCATCCATGGAAGGCACCGGCGCTTTAATGAAACATCCGGGCGTGGCAACCATTCTGGCGACAGGCGGTAATGCAATGGTTGAGGCGGCTTATTCCTGCGGTAAACCGGCGTTAGGCGTAGGGGCGGGCAACGTGCCGGCTTATGTGGAAAAATCGGCCAATATTAAACAGGCCGTTCACGATATCGTGATGTCCAAAGCTTTCGATAACGGCATGGTGTGTGCTTCCGAGCAGGCGGCTATCGCGGATGCGGAAATCTACGATGAGTTTGTGAAAGAATTAAAATCCTACGGTGTTTATTTCGTGAATAAAAAAGAAAAAGCCTTGCTGGAAGAATTTATGTTCGGCGTAAAAGCCAACAGCAAAGACTGTGCGGGAGCGAAATTAAATGCCAATGTAGTGGGTAAATCAGCGTTCTGGATCGCGCAGCAGGCAGGCTTTGACGTTCCGCCTAAAACCAATATCTTAGTGGCGGAATGCCGGGAAGTCGGCCCGAAAGAGCCGCTCACCCGTGAAAAACTTTCACCGGTACTTGCCTTATTAAAATCCCATTCCACTGACGAAGGTTTAGACCTTGCGGAGGCTATGGTAGAATTTAATGGTCTCGGCCACTCCGCCGCCATCCACACTAAAGACGCCGCCCTGGCGAAAAAATTCGGTGAACGCGTGAAAGCCATTCGTATTATCTGGAATTCACCGTCAACTTTCGGCGGTATCGGTGATGTGTATAATGCATTCCTTCCTTCTCTTACCCTGGGTTGCGGCTCTTACGGTAAAAACTCCGTGGGCAACAACGTGAGTGCAGTGAATTTAATCAATATCAAACGGGTGGGAAGACGGAGAAATAATATGCAATGGTTCAAAGTACCTTCAAAAATTTATTTTGAACGGGATTCAATTCAATACTTACAAGCGATTCCTGACATGAAACGCGTGGTGATCGTGACTGACCACACCATGGTGGATTTGGGTGTCGCGCAGAAAATCGCCCACCAATTGGAAGTTCGCAATGACGGTGTGACATATCAATTATTCAGCGATGTAGAACCGGATCCGTCAATCGAAACCGTACGCAAAGGCACCGAACTGATCGCCGGCTTCAAACCGGACACCATTATCGCGCTGGGCGGCGGTTCCGCCATGGATGCGGCGAAAGCCATGTGGCTGTTCTACGAACGTCCGGATATCGACTTCCGCGATTTGGTACAAAAATTCATGGATATTCGTAAACGTGCCTTCAAATTCCCTTCATTAGGTAAAAAAGCACGCTTCATAGGCATTCCGACCACCTCGGGTACGGGGTCTGAAGTGAGTCCGTTTGCGGTCATCACCGAAGGCGATAAGAAATATCCGCTGGCCGACTATGCGTTAACCCCGACTATCGCCATTGTGGACCCGGCTTTAGTCATGTCCGTGCCGGCTCATGTGGCGGCGGATACCGGTTTGGACGTATTAACCCATGCCACCGAGGCATATGTTTCCGTACTGGCGAACGACTTCACCGACGGTCTTGCGCTACAGGCGATTAAAATCGTGTTTGAATATCTTGAACGTTCGGTAAAAGAGAAAGACGAAGAAGCCCGTGAAAAATTACACAATGCTTCAACTATGGCGGGTATGGCATTCGCCAACGCGTTCCTGGGGATGAACCATTCGCTTGCGCACAAACTCGGTGGCTACTTCCATACGCCGCACGGTCGTACGAATGCCATTCTGATGCCACATGTTATTCGTTATAACGGTACCCGTCCGACCAAAACAGCGACGTGGCCGAAATACAATTACTACAAAGCGGATCAGAAATATCAGGACATCGCCCGCTTATTAGGCCTGCCGGCCGCAACGCCGCAGGAAGGCGTGAAGTCCTATGCGAAAGCCGTTTATGATTTGGCGGTCCGCTGTGGTATTAAAATGTCGTTCAAAGAACAGGGACTGGATGAAAAAACCTGGATG
Source organism: Pasteurellaceae bacterium LIM206 (assembly GCA_032586195.1). Classification (GTDB taxonomy): domain Bacteria; phylum Pseudomonadota; class Gammaproteobacteria; order Enterobacterales; family Pasteurellaceae; genus JAWHQP01. The sequence goes on from JAWHQP010000016.1 coordinate 15,899, forward strand.
GATGCCCGTCATCAAATCGCTCTGTTGGCGTACGAAGATCAGTGTTCACCGGCCAACCCTCGTTTACCGATAGTGGCGGATATGGAAAAAATTCTGACCAACGCCTACTATGGTTATGATGAAAGCAAATACTAATTTTCGCTCGGCATAACGAAAATTAAAAACTCGTTAAAAACGCACCGCACTTTGAAGTGACGGTGCGTTTTTTATGGGATTAATGAGGCGACAGTGAATTCAGCACCCGACAATGCGCCACGTCATGGCTGTGACACTGCGTCAGCCCTTCTAAAAATTGTTTAATCTCATTGAGCTGAGCGATTTTCTCGTTGATTTGCCGCAAATGCCGTTCGGCTAATTCATCGGCGTTGCGGCAGTTTTGTTCGGGGTTTTGTTTGAGCAGCGAAAGCTGTTTCACTTCATCCAGGCTGAAACCGATCTCACGGCACATTTTAATAAAACGCAGAAACGACACCGCACTTTCGTCAAACAAACGATAGCCGTTTGCTCCACGCCGCGGTTTCGGCAGCAAACCGATTTTTTCATAATGGCGAATGGTATCCTGACTTACCTCGGCGGCCTGCGCGAGTTGGTTGATTTTCAGATAACGGCTCATAACGGATTCCTCAGCTGCATTTTGCCGCAATTATAGCATGAAAAATTGACTGAATTTCCTTGACCTTGGAGTAACCCCAAGGTTTTTAATAAGCATAACGATATGAACAGAGGAATCGATTATGCGACAGCGCGGTACGGAACAACGCTTAAACGGCTTTAAAATCAATAAAATAACTCCCGTCAAGGGAACGAACGGGAAAACCGCGATTTTCAGCACCGCACTTTATATTCGGAATATGGATTGCCCGGTGGAGGAAAATCTGATTCGCAAGAAATTGTCCGCCATGGCGGAGATAAACGCTTTAGAATTCAACCTGATACAACGCGTGCTCACCGTTTACCATGAAGAAAACGCCCTGCCTGCCATTGTGCAAGCGCTGGCGGAGATTGGTTTTAACGCGGAAATCATCAAGGATAAAAAGCCGCCCGCCGTAACGGAACAGCCTTCTCTGCGACCTATTATCGGCGCGGGTATATTGGGTCTCGCGGCTGAAGCGGCACAATGGTTTTCTCTGCCGGACGGGTTGGCGGCGTTATCGGCGCTGGCCGCCATTGCGCTTTGCGGGCTGGATACTTACAAAAAAGGCTGGCTTTCCATTAAGAATTTATCCTTTAATATCAATGCGCTGATGTCGATTGCGGTAACGGGCGGCTTGCTGATCGGGCAGTGGGCGGAGGCGGCGATGGTGATGGTGTTGTTCACTTTGGCGGAAATGATTGAAAGCCGTTCCCTGCAACAGGCCCGCAACGCCATTGAGGGTTTGCTCGCGCTGAGCCCTGAAACCGCCACGGTGCGGCAGATGGACGGCAGTTGGCAAACCATGGCGCTGACGGAAGTGCCGCTCAATGCCGTCGTGCGGGTAAAACCGGGTGAACGGATTGGGCTGGACGGTATTATTGTAGCGGGTGGTTCCACGGTTAATCAGGCTCCGATTACGGGCGAAAGCCTGCCTGTGGATAAAAATGCGGGTGACAGCGTGTTTGCCGGCACGATTAATCAAAACGGTTCTTTTGATTATCGGGTCACGGCTGGAGCGAACGATAGTACACTGGCCCGCATTATTCAGGCGGTGGAAAACGCTCAAAGCGTCAAAGCCCCGACTCAGCGTTGGGTGGATAAATTTGCGCGAATTTATACCCCGATCGTGCTGATGGTGGCTGTGCTGGTGGCGATTGTTCCACCGTTATGGTTAGGCGGAATATGGAGTGCGTGGATTTATAAGGCTTTGGTCATGCTGGTGATCGCCTGCCCTTGCGCCTTGGTGATCTCTACGCCTGTCACCGTGGTAAGCGGTCTGGCCGCCGCGGCCCGACAAGGAATTTTAATTAAAGGCGGGGTGTATTTGGAACAGGGCCGTAAGCTTTCATGGCTGGCGCTGGATAAAACCGGTACCCTCACTCACGGCAAACCGGTGCAAACGGATATGCAGCCGCTCGCCGACATGCCGTTAGCGCGGGCTCACCATCTGGCGGCGTCGCTGGCAGCTTGCTCAGACCATCCCGTGTCACAGGCGATCAGCCGGGCATTTATGCAGGCTGAAAGTGCGGTGTCGAATTTCGCAGTTTTTCACTTTGAAGCTTTAAACGGTCGTGGCGTGCAGGGTGAAATCAACGGCATAACCTATGTGTTGGGCAATCATCGCCTGATTCATGAGCGCGGACAATGTTCGGCCACATTAGAACAAACCCTCACCGCCCTCGAACGGCAGGGTAAAACCGTCGTCATGCTGGCGGATTCGCAACAGGTGCTGGCATTGTTCGCGGTGGCGGACACGGTAAAAGCCAACAGTCGGGCCGCGATTAGCGCATTACATCAACTGGGCGTGAAAACGCTCATGCTGACTGGAGATAACCAATATACGGCGACGGCGATCGGCCGTCAGGTAGGAATTAGCCGGGTGCGGGGTAATCAGCTGCCGCAGGATAAACTCAATGCTATTACGGAACTGAGTCGGAGCGCACAAGGGCTTGTCGGCATGGTAGGAGACGGCATTAACGACGCTCCCGCTCTTGCCCGGGCGGATATTGGTTTCGCTATGGGAGCAATGGGCACGGATAGCGCGATTGAAACCGCGGATGTGGCCCTGATGGACGACGATCTCGGCAAGATTCCGCAATTTATCCGCATTTCCCAGCGGACTCACCGTATTCTGCTGCAAAATATCAGTGTGGCGTTAGTTATTAAAGCGGTGTTTTTCGCCCTCACGCTCATCGGCCTCGGCACTATGTGGATGGCTGTTTTCGCCGATGTGGGAACCAGCCTGTTGGTGGTGGCGAACGGTTTACGGTTATTGAGAAAGTAATTATTTCTCATACCAGATCTTGTTGATATAGAAGGTTATTTTGCCTGACGGTGTATCGACTTTGACCTCGTCATCCGCTTGTTTGCCGATTAACGCTCTTGCCACGGGTGAATCAATGGAAATCCAGTTTTTGCCGGGATCAAACTCGTCACAACCTACAATGCGATAGGCTTTTTGCTCGCCTTCTTCCGTTTCCAGTTCGACCCAGGCGCCGAAGAACGCCTTGCCTTCTTGTTTCGGATTGTAATCGACAATTTGCAGCACCTCTAAACGCTTGGTCAGAAAGCGCACGCGGCGATCAATTTCACGTAAACGGCGTTTACCGTAGATATATTCCGCATTTTCACTGCGATCGCCCATTGCTGCCGCTTCCGACACCGCCTGAGTGACCTTCGGGCGTTCTTCTTTCCATAAAAATTTCAGTTCCTGATCCAGCACATTCCAGCCGGCACGGGTAATATAATTTGATTTTGCCATAACGATTCCTTAATTTTGCAGGCATTATAGCCCAGATTTTAATAAAGTGCGGTGCTGTTTTTTGTAGTTTTGGGAACGGAACGGCTTGTGGCCAGTCTAAAAAAATTTGAGCCGATCCCGTAAAACCAGTATGCTATGCGGAAATTTTGCAAAGAGCGGGCGAAGCTCTCCTTTTGGATATTTGATAAAAAAGAAAATAGTCATGTTAAATCAACAAATCAGTCAAATTATCGCGGCTGAATTAGCGGTTCAGCCACAACAGATTCTTGCCGCCATTCAATTATTGGACGATGGCAATACCATTCCTTTTATTGCGCGTTATCGTAAAGAAGCGACCGGCGGGCTGGATGATACCCAGTTACGTCATTTTGAAACCCGTTTGATTTATCTGCGTGAGCTGGAAGAACGCCGCCAGACTATTTTGAAGTCCATTGGCGAGCAGGGTAAATTGACAGACGAATTGCAGGCCCGCATCAATTCCACACAAAGCAAAACCGAGCTGGAAGACTTATATCTGCCTTATAAGCCTAAACGTCGTACTAAGGGGCAAATCGCTATTGAGGCGGGTCTTGAGCCGCTGGCGGATTTACTCTGGAACGAGCCTTCTCATGTGCCGGAACAGGCGGCGGAGCCGTTTATCAATGCCGATAAAGGTGTAGCGGACGGTAAGGCGGCGTTGGACGGTGCCCGTTATATTTTAATGGAACGCTTTGCCGAGGACGCGGCGTTGCTGGCGAAAGTGCGTCAGTATTTGCAGCAAAATGCGGTGATGCAGTCCAAAGTGATTGAGGGAAAAGAGACGGAAGGAGAAAAATTCCGGGATTATTTCGATCATCAAGAGTTGCTGAAAAACGTGCCTTCACATCGGGCGCTGGCGATGTTTCGCGGACGTAACGAGGGGATCCTACAGCTGAGCCTGAACGCGGATCCTGATGCCGAAGAAGGTGCGGTCCGCAGCCATTGCGAAGATATTATCCGTGAACATCTGGGCGTGCGATTCACCTGTCAACCCGCCGATAAATGGCGTGAACAGGTGATTGCGTGGACGTGGAAGATTAAGGTGGCGTTGCATCTGGAGACGGATTTAATGAGCAGCCTGCGGGAAAAGGCGGAGGATGAAGCGATTGACGTGTTTGCCCGCAATCTTTCCGCTCTGCTGATGGCGGCACCTGCCGGCGCGAAGAATACCATGGGGCTTGATCCCGGTTTACGCACAGGGGTGAAAGTCGCTGTTGTGGATAATACGGGGAAATTATTGGAAACTGCCACTATTTATCCACATACGGGACAAATGGCTCAAGCGATGGCAACCCTGTATCAGCTTGGCAAAAAGCATCGGGTGGAGCTGATTGCTATCGGTAACGGCACCGCTTCACGGGAAACCGAACGCATGGCGAAAGAAGTGGTTAAACAATCCTCTGATTGGACGGCGCAAACCGTGGTGGTCAGCGAGGCGGGTGCGTCGGTTTATTCCGCTTCGGAATTGGCCGCGGCGGAATTCCCCGAGCTGGACGTTTCTCTGCGCGGAGCGGTATCTATCGCCCGCCGCCTGCAGGATCCGCTGGCGGAGCTGGTAAAAATCGAACCGAAAGCCATCGGCGTGGGGCAATATCAGCACGACGTCAACCAGAGCCAGCTCGCCCGCAAGCTGGATGCGGTGGTGGAAGACTGTGTAAATGCGGTGGGAGTGGATCTGAATACCGCTTCGGTTTCACTGCTGACCCGTGTGGCGGGCATGAGTAAAACTCTTGCTCAGAATATCGTCGCCTATCGCGATGAACACGGTCGTTTCGACAGCCGTGCGGAACTGAAAAAAGTGCCGCGTTTGGGGCCGAAAGCCTTTGAACAGTGCGCGGGTTTTATGCGGATTACGGCGGGCAAAAATCCGCTGGATGCTTCGGGCGTTCACCCTGAAGCCTACGCCGTGGTGGAAAAAATCTTGCAGGCGACGGAGCAATCGATTCAGGATTTAATGGGTAACGCAGCGGCCATTCGTCAGCTGGATGCGAAACGGTTTACCGATGAACAGTTCGGCTTGCCGACAGTGCAGGATATTTTCAAAGAGCTGGAGAAACCGGGGCGCGACCCGCGCGGTGAATTCAAAACCGCCGCCTTTATGGAAGGCGTGGAAGAAATTACCGATCTGAAACCGGGCATGATTCTGGAAGGCACGATTACCAACGTGACCAATTTCGGTGCTTTTGTGGACATCGGCGTACATCAGGACGGCTTGGTGCACATTTCTTCGCTGTCCGACAAATTTGTGGATGACCCGCATCAGGTGGTGAAAACCGGTGATGTGGTGAAAGTCAAAGTACTTGAAGTGGATGTGCCCCGCCGCCGAATTGCCCTGACCATGCGTTTGGATGAAAGCGCCGCCGGCAGGGAGAGTAAAAACTCGCAAAAACAGCACCGCACTTTATCGCCGACATCCCGTTCGCAAGACAATGAGCGCAATCGGCGCGGCAACGGCGTGATGAACAACGCCTTTGCCGAAGCGCTGAAGAACTGGAAAAAGTAAGATCAGACCGATGTTATATTGAAATCATCATCTTGATGATGAGATTTCTTGCGTAATAAAAAAGCCCGCGGAAACCTGCGGGCCAAAGAAAAAGACATTGAGAGATCTGTACTGTGGAGAGAAATTAATTATTCCTATTCTTTCCACAGACATTGTTGCATTAATTAGAACATAATTCGCGCGCCCAATAGCATGCGATGGTTTTTATGGTCACTCATTGATGTGTGAGTGACTTTCGCTGTGCCGCCTTCCAAATAAACGGCTACCTGTTTGGTGAATTTATGGTCAACGCCCAGCATCCAGCCACGCATTTTATAATCGTCATCCACCCCAGCCTGTTTCGCATTGGCAAAGTAATAGGCGCCGTAAAGTGCGTTCTGTAAGGTTAAGTCATATTTTAACCCTACCTGGAAACGATTGTTTTTGTTAAGCGGTACACTAAAGCCGGCAATTTTCTGGAAGCCGATATTTAGCGAATTATGATCATTTTCGGCTTTACCGTAAGCCCAGTCCACCCCGAACGAGAGTAATTTATAGGTGACATCAAAACCAACGCCTGCACGTACTAATTTATACTCATTATCGGAAAGACCCGTATCGGATTGCATTACATTGGTGTAACCCGAGCCGAGACGGAACGCCCAATCATCCCATTTCCCGTCATAGAAGAAACCGACACCATAACCTTGGCCTTCATCCCAGACGGAATTTCCTCCGGATAATCCGTTGTTTTTATCCGCCTGACCAAAGTAGTAATCCGCCGCCAATCTGACACCTCCAAAGGCGGCAGACATAAAGTGAGCGGCCTTTTTATGTTGATCCAAGAACACGTTGCCGCCCCATTCATAAGTGTAGTTGGCTTTCGGAATGTGATCCCCTAAGGTTAATTGGCGACCGAAGGTCAAGGAACCTATATGGGGGTTGGTGAAACCGACAAATAAGCGTTTGGCATGAACGTCATTGGCAAATTGACCACCACTGGAGAAACGGAATTCAATTGCGGCTAAGGCGGAAAAATCGGAATCGCCTAATTTCTGGAAGCCGCGGACACGAAAACGGGAACCTTCATCGTATAGATCAGTACGTTTGTTTTTTTCTCCTCGCATTTCAACGTCAACACGACCATCGATATCAATTGTACTGCCGTCTTTTTGATATACGACGGCCGCATTGGCGGCACCTGCTGCTAATGTAGCGGTAATTAATCCAATAATTGTTTTTTTCATATGTTGTCCTTAATATTAACAAATTAGTAAAGGCTTAAAACTCATACTCCATATAGCCTTTATGATTTTGGTTTTGATACGACCTTAGGTTATTCAACAACGAGTTGACTGCCGTTATAACTCATTGTTTGAATTTTGTTTAAAGTTTTGCCGCCGTCGGTTTCGCCGCCGATCAGCAGTACTTTATCGTGGTAAGAAACGGCAACACCGTAACCGATACCTTGCGGTAATGTGCCGATGATGTTCCATTTGCCATTCTGTAACGCGTAGATTTCCTTATGCCACGCTTTCTGCAGACCTTCGTGGGCAAACAGTTTGCCTTGTTTGAAAGCTTTTACCGAGCCCGGGAAGTTCGCTCCGCCGGTAATGATAAAGTTACCGTGCGAATAACCGCCCATGGCGCCCGCCAGACCGTCTTGCGATTGGCCTTTCGGTGCCGGTAAATCGGGTAAATTTTTCCATACGATACCTTTGTCGGTGAATTTGCCCTGATGGGTTTCCGCGGTGCGTAAGCCGGGTTTTATTTCACCGTTCACGGCTAACAGGGTGTCGCCGGTGATATCGAAGGCCGCTCCTGCACGACCGGAAAACGGCAACTGCCCTTCGTTGTACCATTTATTGGTGGCAGGCTCATAGCTGAGCAATTCGGGGGTTAAGAAATAATCCTGCGGGCGCTGGTTGAAATAGGCTTCCATCACTGCGTTCTGTTTGGCTTTATTATCGCCGGCGGCGGTGTAATCCTGGAAATAGCCGTTAAAAATAGGCGGATTTACCCCACCGAGAATATAGATCTTGCCTTGGTGTGAAGCACCGCTTGCCCCGGCTGTGCCGCGTGGTGAGCGGGTATTCAGTTTGGTCCAGCTATTATCGTTCGGATCATAACGATAGGCGTCATTGACCAGTTGCAATTCACCTTTTTCATTCGGTTGTAAACCGCCGAAAACATAAAGTTTGCCATCTACCGCAGCGGATACGGGCTGGTTGCGTTCACCGCCGGGGAAGACGGCGATTTCCTGCCACTGCGCGTTTTTATCCTTGAGATTCAGGCTATAGAATTTATCGCCGCCGGTACCCAAGCCAACGTAAACCGTATCGCCGATTAGTGCGCCGGTACCGTTTTTAATCCCTACGGGTAAATCGGGGTATTGTGCCGCTGCCGCGCTAAACGCAGTTATGCTCAAAAGTGCGGTGAGTAAAATTGATTTTTTTAGTTCCATTGGAAAACTCCTTTTTTAGGTAAAGTTAAGTTAGGACTAACCATACGGTAAGGTTAGTCCGCATATAGTTACAACTAAGTTACGGCATAATTAAATTGGGAATAAAAGTAATGATTTGCGGAAATATAGTAATAAGTATCAAGGTAATAAAAATCGGGACCAGGAATGGTAATACCCCTTTGGTTACCGTGCTGACCGACATATTTCCCACGCGTGCCACTACAAATAGCGCCATTCCCATCGGCGGTGTGAGGATACCGACCATCATGTTCAGTGTCGTCATTACGCCGAAGAACACTAAGTCAATGCCGAAATGTACGGCGATCGGAATCAGCATCGGCAACACCAGAAACTGCAAGGCAAGAGCATCAATGAACATGCCCAGGAATAACAGTAATAGGTTGATCATAACCAGTACCATAGTGGCGGAATCCGCTACGGACATGAATGTATCCGCAATCCGCATAGCGACCTGTTCGCGGGCGATCATGTCGCCGAAGAAGGTAACGGTCATCACCATTAATGCGGTTACTCCCGTGATAGCCACCGCTTCTATGCAGCTTTTAAACAGGATTGACAGCGTGAGTTCCTTGTACACGAATCTTCCCACAATAATGGAATACAGAGCGGCGATAACGGCGGCTTCCGTCGGGGTAAATAAGCCTGAGAAGATGCCTCCGATAATTAATATAGGTGTCAGAATCGCCCAGATTGAGGATTTGAAGGCGCTACAGATTTCCGCTTTACCGGTCTTCGGTGTTTTCGGATAGCCTCTTTTTTTAGCCACAAAGTAGTTCATGACCATTAAAGTGATGGTGATTAATACTCCCGGTACGAAACCAGCCACGAAGAGTTTGGCAATCGATTCATTGGCAATTACGCCGTAGATGATCATGGCGATACTTGGCGGCACCAGCGGACCGATGATACAAGAAGCCGCGGTAATGCCGCCGCAGATATCGTCATCGTAACCGGCGTCACGCATAGATTTTATTTCCAACTGGCCTAAGCCGCCGGCATCCGCTAAGGCGGAACCGACATGCCGGAAAAAATCAGACTCGCCCCTACATTCACATGCCCCATACCGCCGGTGTAATGACCGAGCAGGGCTTTGGCAAAGCTAAAGATACGCTCGGTGATACCGCCCGAGTTCATCAGGATTCCGGTGAGAATGAAAAACGGCACGCTTAATAACGGGAAGCTGTTCAGGCTATCCACCAGTTTGTTGGCGGCGGAGTTCACTATATTCCAACGGGTCATGGCGAAATAGAGCAGTGTGGCGATGAATAACGACCAACCCACCGGTGTACCGAGGAACATGATAATCAGCCATACGATGAGGACAACGTAAACCGCGTTACTGCCGAGTTTGACGTAATTGGAAATGCGCAACGCTTTGAATAAATCCGGTTGAATGAATAAAACGGCAAAAATCAGCACCGCACTTAATATAAAGAAACCAACGGGCAGGTAAGTGAGATTGTTCCGATAATTTTCTCGTTGGGCTTGTAAAAAGCGGAAGAGAAGCAGTAATGAGATAAGCGGCAACGCGGCATACAGCCATTTCTCGGATATACCGAGCGAGACAATTTCAAAGGAGGCGTCCGCCCAGATTTTATAACCCAGATGAATGAATAGCACGATAGAGAGGAAGATCAGCAACTGCACCAGAGAATTGGCAATTTTCTTAATACCGGGCGGCATCATATTAGTGATGAAGTCAATATACACATGTTGCTGACTGCGTACCCCCATACTGATACCAAGCAAACCCACATAAATAAACAACAGGCGGGCCAATTCTTCGCTCCAAATAATCGGCGTGTCAAACACCTGTCTAGCTATGATTTGAGCGATAAGAATGAGAAAGATCACTAATAATAAGCCGCCGCCGATCCATTCTTCCAGTTTATTCATTATCTTCATATTAATACCTCACAATGTGGGGGAATAAACCCTAACGCATCTTCTACCGACCGTTAGGGCCTTAATACGTTATTTTGCTAAGGCGGAGATTTCATTGACAGCCGCTTGACCGATTTCACCGTTTTTCTTCAGATACTCTTCATAATAAGGTTTTAACGCGGCTTTAAACGGTTTTAAATCAGGTGTTGTTACCGTCATGCCTTTGCCTTGGAAAAATGCAATCAATTCCTTTTCGCTGTCCGTGAAGAGCTTGGTGTGATAATCCATGGTCGCGGCGGCGGCATCCTTAATAACCTGTTGCAGATCTTCCGGTAAATCGGCAAAGGTCTCCATGCTTACCAGATACAATTGATCATTAAGGATGTGATTGGTCATGGCTAAGTATTTTTGTACTTCATAGAATTTCTGCGCTTGAATAGTCGGCAATGGGTTTTCCTGTCCATCGACGGAATTGGTCTGTAATGCCAGATACACTTCGGAAAACGCCATAGGAGTCGGCGCCGCGCCTACATATTTGGCAAAGGCCAGATTGGTCGCCGCATTAGGCACCCGTAATTTCAGGCCTTTCATATCCTCAATACTGTTGATTGGGCGGTTTGCGGTGGTTTGCCGGGTACCGTTATAAGCAATGCCCAGCACCTGCATACCTAAGTTCTTTTCAACTTTTTGCAATAGATCCTGACCGAATTTGGTATTGAATAGAGCATTCTTAGCCATATCAAAATTTTCGATCATATAAGGAAGTCCGAATATTTCGGCCTCGGGGTAGAATATCTGGAAGCGGGCGGATTCGGCTAACGTGAAATCTAAGGCGCCATCTTTCAACTGTTTCATCATGGTGCGGTCATCACCTAACTGGGCGCTTGGATAAATAGAGACATCGATTTTACCCTGTGATTTTTCTTTAACTTCTTTGGCGAAGAACTCGACCGCTTTATATTCGTTAGAGCTTGTACCTGCAACCATACCGAACTTCAAATCATAATCGGCGGCAAAAACGGAGGTTGAAATACCAAGGCATAAGCAGGTGGTAAGTAATAGTTTTTGGAATTTCATAGTGTGTTCTCCCTATTGTGATTTCATGGCATCCATAATGATTTCGTCAGTATATTAAAGTAAAAAAATCATTTTAAAATACAACAATGAAGTTTTATTTCATAAATGAGAGCTAGATCACATTTCTGAAAATTTGTAAAGAAGAATTTTCACTAATTATTTTCTTGTGAATTATTGCGCATATAATATCTATTCATCTCCCTGTGGAATTTGTCTGCGCAGTGTTAAGGATTCGGCACGGCAGACGGAGCGCAACGCAAAAATAATTGTACGTTTCTCTTGTTATTTAGAAAAAGAGGGAATATTCTATGCAGGCAGATTGGAGTAAATATTTAATTTTGTATAAATAATTGGAGTATTTATGTCTAAATTATCACATACAGATGTTATGAAAAAGCTTAAATATAAACTGGTTGCCTCTTGTCAGCCCGTAGATAACGGGCCGATGGATCGCCCGGATATTGTTGCAGCGATGGCTCAGGCTTCCGTGCTCGGCGGCGCGGCCGGATTACGAATTGAAGGTATCGAAAATTTAAAGGCGGTCCGTCAAGTGGTTGATGTGCCTATTATTGGTATAGTGAAACGGGATCTGACGGATAGCCCGATTCGTATCACCCCGTTTTTGCAGGATATTGAAGAATTGGCTCAGGCGGGGGCGGATATTATTGCGGTGGACGGCACCGATCGGCCTCGTCCGGTGGAGCTGGCAAGCGCGGTGCGGAAAATTCATGAATTGGGCTGTTTAGCCATGGCCGACTGTTCAAATCTGAGCGAAGGGCTTTATTGTCAGGAGCTCGGGTTTGACATTATCGGCAGTACGATGTCGGGTTATGTCGGCGGTGAAATTCCGACTGAACCGGATACACAATTAGTCAGAGATTTGCACGAGGCAGGCTGTTATGTCATGGCGGAAGGACGCTATAACACACCGGCTTTGGCTCGTTCGGCTATTGAAAACGGTGCCTACGCGGTAACGGTAGGATCCGCTTTAACCCGGTTGGAGCATGTAGTCGATTGGTTTGTCCATGAGATTGATTCGGCTCGAATAACAGAATAATGACGAACTGGTCTGAGTAGGTAAAAGTAAAATGACACGTTGTTTAGCATTAGATATAGGCGGAACTAAAATTGCTACCGCTATTGTGGAAGGCGGTGTAGTGAAGCAGCGTCAGCAGGTGGCGACCCCGCAAGCCGAGGCAGCGACTGAAATGCACCGGGTGTTGGCCCAAATTGTGCAAGCTTATCAAGGGCAATTTGATTATGTTGCCGTGGCTTCCACCGGCATTATTAATCGGGGCATTCTTACCGCGTTGAATCCTAAAAATCTCGGCGGCCTGGCGGAATTTCCACTGAAAGACAGCATTGCCCGTCACACCGATAAACCGATCGGCTTACTGAACGATGTGCAGGCGGCGGCTTTTGCGGAATATCGGCTGCAGGATCAAAGTGCGGTGTCGAATTTCGTTTTTATTACCGTTTCCACCGGCGTTGGCGGCGGCATCATTTTGGATCATCGCTTATTAACCCAGCCCAACGGCATAGCGGGGCATATCGGCCATATGCAGGCCGATCCGCACGGGCCGCGGTGCGGTTGCGGACGAATCGGCTGTGTGGAAGCCATTGCTTCGGGCCGTGCCATTGAGGCTGTGGCGAGCCAATGGGAAATTCCTTGTTCGCCCAAACAGGTATTTGATTTATTCCGTGCTCAGGACGAACGGGCTACGGCGTTAGTGCGGCGTTCGGCAGAAGCGATTGCGCAGTTAATCGCCAATCTTAAAATCAGTCTGGATATTGAAAAATGTGTCCTCGGCGGCAGTGTGGGCCTGGCCGAAGGCTATTTGCCGCTGGTGCAAAAACTGCTGAAAACGACACCGCACTTTTACCATTGTGAAGTGGAGACTGCGCGCTGCGGACAGGATGCCGGTTTGTTGGGGGCGGCTGCCTGGGTTGATTTTTGTATGAAAAATAACATAACGTTTTAGAGGATTAGTAATATGTGGCTGAGTGACTTAAATCGAGCGGATTATCAGCGTGGCTTACCGCCGCGGGTGGTGGAAATCTGCGAATATCTGAAAGGCTTGGATTTAGCGGCTTTGACGGAAGGACGGCATACTATCGATGAGCAAGTCTATATGAATGTCATGTCGTTTGAAACGGCGGAGGCGGAGAGTAAACAGGCGGAACTGCATCGGGAATATATTGATATTCAGCTGTTAATCGCCGGTACGGAGAAAATCGAATATAGTGTGATATATCCAACACTTTCGCTTTATACCGATTATAATGAGCAGGATGATTATCAACTCACGCCGGTAATTGAATACCCGAATTCAGTGATATTAAGACCGAATATGTTTGCCGTATTTCTGCCTTATGAACCGCATAAACCGGGTTGCTGTGTTGATCATCAGAAGGCAACAATCAAGAAACTCGTTGTAAAGTTGCCTGTTGAATTAATTTAACTTAGCAATTTAAAAGGCCTTGTTATGGTATCCAATGGAAAAATATTTCACACGATCAGTGCTCTCTATAATAGTTTAACTAAAACCGAAAAACGTATCGCGGATAAGATTCTGATGAATCCGCGCTCGGTTGATCATGCCTCGCTGGCCGAAGTCGCCCGGGCGTTAGACGTGGGGGATGCGACATTTATCCGTTTTTGTCGCACCTTGGGGTTTAAGGGATTTTCAGATTTTAAACTGGATTTCGCCATTGAACTGGCTGCTCAGGAACAAGTGGATACCACCTTATTGGATACGGATATCTCACCTGAGGATGACGCGAAAAACATCGCTTTAAAACTGCAGTCCGCAATCAATAGTGTCATGACGGAAACTATTAACCTGTTGGATTTCAGTGAATTGGAGAAAGTGGTGACGTTATTTCGTCAGGCGAAACGCATTTTCTTATTCGGGGTAGGCACATCGGGCATTACTGCGGAAGACGCCAAAAACAAATTTATGCGTATCGGTCTTCCGGTCGATGCGACGGCAAATAATCATTTTATGTATATGCAGGCCGCTTTAATGCAGAAAGGAGATGTCGCGTTGGGCATCAGTCATTCGGGTGCCTCGCAGGAAACCACGCACGCCTTGGCCGTGGCGCGTAAGGCGGGGGCGACCACGGTGGCACTGACCCATAATTTACGTTCGCCGATTACCAAAGAAGCTCATTTGGTATTGATTAACGGCAACCGTCAGGGCCAAATGCAAGGGGACTCTATCGGAACCAAAACGGCACAATTGTTTGTACTGGATTTAATTTACGCCTTACTGGTACAGGCGGAAGAAGACAAAGCGATTCAAACCAAACAGAAAACCATCAATGTAGTTTTGGAACAGCGAATTAAATCATAATCTTATTGAGGAGGAAATGATGAAAAACTTAAAGGGGATTTTCAGTGCGTTACTGGTGTCGTTCAATGAAGACGGCTCGGTAAACGAACGGGGATTACGCCAAATTATTCGTCATAACATTGATCATATGCAAGTGGACGGCTTGTATGTCGGCGGTTCTACCGGCGAAAACTTTATGCTTTCTACCGCGGAGAAAAAAGAAATTTTCCGCATCGCCAAAGATGAAGTTCAGGATCAGGTTGCGTTAATTGCCCAGGTGGGCAGTGTAAACCTGAAAGAATCGATAGAGTTAGGCAAATACGCCACGGAATTAGGCTATGACTGTCTGTCGGCGGTCACGCCGTTCTATTACAAATTCAGTTTCCCTGAAATCAAACATTATTATGACACCATTATTGCGGAAACGGGCAATAATATGATTGTGTACTCAATTCCGTTTTTAACGGGCGTTAATATGGGCGTCGAGCAGTTTGGCGAACTGTATAAAAATCCGAAAGTGATCGGGGTTAAATTCACTGCCGGCGATTTCTATTTACTCGAACGTCTGAAAAAAGCCTATCCGAATCATCTGATTTGGGCCGGCTTCGATGAAATGATGCTGCCTGCCGTTGCCCTCGGTGTGGACGGCGCCATCGGCAGCACGTTTAACGTCAACGGTATCCGCGCCCGGCAGATTTTTGAATTAACCCGTGCGGGGAAATTAGCCGAAGCGTTGGAAATTCAACATGTTACCAATGATTTGATCGAGGCTATTTTGGCGAACGGTCTGTATCTCACCATTAAAGAATTATTGAAGCTGGAAGGTGTCGATGCCGGTTATTGCCGCGAGCCGATGACTGCCAAAGCCTGCGAACGGCAGGTTGAGACGGCAAAAGCGCTGAAAGCCAAATTCTTATAAATAACGCACCGCGCTTTGGGGAACGGGGTAGGAGGCAAAGTGCGGTGTGAAAATAGCGAGTTTTTATAGTTAGTTAATCTTGAGGTATTATTATGCGCTTAATTCCATTACAAAATAAAAAGCAGGTCGGGCAGTGGGCGGCTCGGCATATTGTGGAAAGAATCCGCCATTTCAATCCGTCCGCGGCCCGTCCTTTTGTTCTCGGTCTGCCTACCGGCAGTACACCGCTGCAAACCTATCAGGAATTAATCCGTCTGTATCAGGCGGGCGAAGTAAGCTTTAAGCATGTGGTCACCTTTAATATGGACGAATACGTCGGTTTGCCGAAAGAACATCCTGAGAGCTATCATTCCTTCATGCACAAGAATTTCTTCGATCATGTGGATATTCAGCCGGAAAATATTAATATTTTGAACGGCAATACCGACGATCACGATGCGGAATGCCGCCGCTATGAAGAAAAAATCAAATCTTACGGCAAGATTAATCTCTTCCTCGGCGGGGTCGGCAGCGACGGGCATATTGCCTTTAATGAGCCGGGTTCATCATTGAGTTCACGTACCCGTATCAAAACCCTCACACCTGACACCATTATTGCCAATTCGCGTTTTTTCGATAATGATGTCGATCTGGTGCCTAAATACGCTTTAACTATCGGGGTGGCGACCCTATTGGATGCGGAAGAAGTGGTTATTTTGGCTATGGGACATAATAAGGCATTGGCGGTAGAAGCGTGCGTGGAAGGGCCGATTAACCATATGTGGACAGTTTCCGCCCTGCAACTGCATCGTCATGCGATTCTGGTGTGCGATGAACCGGCCATGCAAGAGCTGAAAGTTAAAACGGTAAAATATTTTACCGAACTTGAGACGCACGCCATTCATTCCGTGTTATAACGAACAGGCAGTGAAAGCCGCCTTTTTAATTGAGTTAGAGGAAATAAAATGAAATACGCATTAACTCACGCCGTGATTTATACCGCTCACGAAGTGTTGTACGGCAGCGCGGTGATCGTTGAGGACGATAAAATCCAAGCCATAGTGCCGGAAACGGAATTACCGTCGGATATTCAATGCATTGATTTACAGGGTAATAATCTCACCGCGGGATTTATTGATTTGCAGCTCAACGGCTGCGGTGGCGTAATGGTTAACGAACAGCCTACGGTGCAGACTCTCGAAATTATGCAGGCGACCAATTTGAAATCGGGGACTACCAGTTTTCTGCCGACCTTTATTACCGCACCCGATGAAGATATGAAAAGTGCGGTGCTGATGATGCGGGAATATTTGGCCGAACACCGCAATCAGGCGCTCGGTCTGCATCTGGAAGGCCCTTATTTAAGCGTGGAGAAAAAGGGCGTTCACAGAGCCGAATATATCCGCAGCATTTCTGCCGAAATGAAGGATTTTCTGTTAACGAACGCCGATGTCATCACCAAGATTACCATGGCGGCGGAGAATGATACCGCGCAATATATTCCTGAATTTGTCGCCAAGGGCATTGTGGTGTCGATTGGGCATTCTAATGCCGGCTATGAAGTGGCGAAACAGGCCTTTGCCCGCGGAGCCCGTTTCGCCACCCACCTGTATAACGCCATGTCGCCGATCAGTTCGGGACGCGCCATGGGCGTTGTGGGGGCCGTGTTGGATTCGGACGAGGTTTACACGGGGGTTATTGCGGACGGCCTGCACGTTGAGTTCGGCAATATCAAGATTGCCAAGCGGGCGAAAGGCGATAAACTTTGTTTGGTAACGGATGCCACTGCCGCCGCGGGTGCCGATATCGAACAGTTTGATTTTGTCGGCAAAACGGT
The DNA here is from genome assembly GCA_032586195.1 of Pasteurellaceae bacterium LIM206. Classification (GTDB taxonomy): domain Bacteria; phylum Pseudomonadota; class Gammaproteobacteria; order Enterobacterales; family Pasteurellaceae; genus JAWHQP01. The sequence goes on from JAWHQP010000016.1 coordinate 33,310, forward strand.
TTACGTGCGTGACGGTAAATGCTATGACGCTAATGGAACGCTGGGCGGTGCTGCGATCACGATGATTGAGTCTGTCAAAAATGCGGTACAGTTTGTCGGCATTCCGCTCGACGAAACATTGCGCATGTGCAATTATTACCCCGCCAAAGCTATTGGCGTGGATGATCGCCTAGGCTCCATTGAAGCGGGCAAAATTGCCAACTTAACGGCGTTTACCAATGATTTCAAGGTGATAGGTACCGCGGTGAACGGGGGATGGCAAGAGCACTAATAAGCTTTAAATTTAGGGCGTATGGTTACGCCCTTTTATTTTGTCACTTTTCTTAATTTCGCATAATAAAACCCATCGCCGCCGTTTTCCGTTGGAAAGAATTGATGTCCGATGGCGTTTTCGCAGTCTTCAAAAGGCAATGGCTCCGGTCGGGCATCTTTGTGAGCGGTTAAAAAATCAGCGATTTGCTGTGAGTTTTCTTCGGGCAATATAGAACAGGTAGCATAAAGCATGATGCCGCCGGGTTTAAGTGTCGTCCAGAGCGCATGCAGAATGTGTTTTTGCAACGCCACTAATTGAGCGATATCTTCTTCTTTGCGTAGCCATTTGATATCGGGATGGCGGCGGATAACGCCGGTAGCGGAGCAAGGGGCATCCAGCAAAATTCGGTCAAACAGCACCGCACTTTGTTTATCGCGCCCGAATTCAGCCGCTACCTGTGGCAACCAGTCGGCCGGCTGTGCCGCATCGCCACAAATGATTAAAGCCGTTTGCCGCATGCGGGCAAGGTTTTCGTTCACACGGTTCAAACGGCTTTGTTCCACATCAAGAGCGATCACTTTTGCTTGCGGCGCCTGTTCCAATATATGAGTGGTTTTACCGCCGGGAGCGGCGCAGGCGTCTAAAATCAATTCGCCGTTTTGCGGTTCAAGCAGTAACCCCGCCCATTGTGCGTGTATATCCTGTACCGTTGCCCAGCCCTCGGCAAAATGCGGCAGATTCAGCACTGCAGTTGGATGTTCCAGCCGCAAAGCGTAAGGATTTTGATGGCTAACACCGTGCAATTTCTGTTCTGCCAGCAATACGGCGTAATCGGCGCGGGAACAGCGCTGCCGGTTAACCCGAATCCACATCGGCGGTTTTTGATTATTCGCTTCTATAATTTCACGCCAATTAGGATAGGCTTTTTTCAATTTGTTCACCAACCATTCGGGATGATAGGTCTGCCAGTGTTTATCCGCTGCTGCCAGAATCTGTTCCTGCTCACGCAAAAAACGACGCAGCACCGCATTGGTTAAGCCGCGCAGGCTGTCCGCTTTTAACGCAGATGTCGCCGCCACTGCTTCATCCACCGCCGCATGAGCGGGAATGCGCGTGTAGAGAATCTGATACAACCCCACCAGCAACAGGCAATGCACAATGCGGGTTTTGCCCTTCAGCGGCTTGTCCAGCAGTTGGCTGATAATGTGCTCAAGGCGTGGCAGCACGCGGCAAATACCAAAGCAGATTTCCTGTAACAAAGGGAAATCCTGTGCCTTCACTTGCGGTTGTACTTCAGGCAGTAAGGTGGATAAAGATTTGCCCTGATCCAGCACCTGCAACATGACCCGTGCGGCTAAAGCGCGCACCGATAAAGGCTTAGCCTTGTGATGACGTGGCGGTTGAGCGCGGGATAAAAGTGCGGTGCCGTTTTTTTGAGTTTTCATATTTTGCCCTACGCCAACACGGTACCCACACGGAACCAGTCGGTCCGGCCGTTTAATAAATCCTGTGCCATCATGGGCTTTTTGCCCGCAGGCTGCAGCCGCAGCAAGTTCAGCACACCTTGCGCGGTGGCGATTTGAATCCCCGTTTTATCCGCCTGCAGAATGGTGCCCGCCGGTTGTGCGACATGCGGTAAAACGGTGGCGGCATATACTTTCAGTGTTTGCACGTTGCCTTCGCCGTCGTCGGTGTGGAAATAGCTGATCGGCCAAGGGTTAAAGGCTCGGATGCAGCGTTCCAGCTGTGCGGCGGGCAAACGCCAGTCCAATTTTGCTTCTTCTTTGCTGAGTTTATCGGCGTAATTGCTGTGGCTGTCATCTTGTTTTTGCGGAACAAATTTACCGCTTGTTAAATTATCCAATACCTCTAACAAGGCGGGCGGGGCAAGTTTTGCCAGCTTATGATAAAGCGAGGTTGAAGTTTCTTCAGGCGTAATCGGACAATAGACTTTATGCAGCATATCGCCCGTATCCAGGCCTTCGTCCATCTGCATGATCGTCACTCCGGTTTCCGTGTCGCCCGCCCAGATGGCACGCTGAATCGGTGCCGCTCCACGCCAGCGCGGAAGAAGAGAACCGTGCACGTTCAAACAGCCTAAACGGGGCGCTTCGAGCACCGCTTTCGGCAGAATTAAACCGTAGGCGACCACCACCATTACATCCGCGCCCAACGCCGTCAGTTCCGCCTGAGCCTCGGGTTTACGCAGGGATTTAGGTTGGTACACGGGGATCCGGTGTTGCTCGGCGAGCTGTTTTACCGGGCTGGCTTGCAGCTTTTTGCCGCGTCCCGCGGGTTTGTCGGGCTGGGTATAAACGGCGATGACCTCGTGCCGGGAATCGAATAAGGCTTGTAGATGTTGAGCGGCGAAATCGGGGGTGCCGGCGAAAATAATTTTTAGTTTATTCATGCTAATGTTCTACGTTAAAAATTGAGATGAAAAAGGTGCGTTGCGACGCACCTTGACGATAAGTTACGCTTGTTTAGCCAGTTGTTTTTGCAGTTTCACTAACTTTTCTTTCATGCGGTTGCGTTTCAGCGGGGAAAGATAATCCGCAAACACAATGCCGTTGAGATGGTCGATTTCATGCTGAATACAGATTGCTAGCAGCCCGTCGGCCGTTAAGGTAAATTCCTCGCCCTGACGATTTAACGCTTTGACCGTGACCTTTTCCTTGCGCGGCACAAATCCCCGCATGCCCGGCAGTGATAAGCAGCCTTCTTCGATACCGGTTTCTCCTTCGGAGCTGATGATTTCGGGGTTGATCAGCACCAGCTGATTTTCTTTCGTGCCTTCAATATCAATGGTAATCACGCGTTTATGCACATCCACCTGTGTCGCCGCCAAGCCGATGCCTTCTTCGCTGTACATGGTTTCAAACATATTATCAATAAAGGTTTGCAGCTCGTCGTCAAACAAGGTGACGGGCGTTGCGACCGTTTTCAAACGTTCATCGGGGTAAATTAACACATTTAATAAACTCATAAAGTCCCTTTTGCATAAAATAATTGGCTTAAAACTTGACTATTCTACCTGATTTTAAGGCGGTCTCTCAATTTTTTTGTAAAGATAAAAAACTCGAATTTTTGACACCGCACTTTGGGAATGTTTTCTTGATTTTCTTTGCAAAGGGGAACTTGAAAAGAGGAGATTTTGTGTTGCCGGGATGGAATCAACGGCTTTATTTGCGGAGTTTTACCAGTTGAACGGCATGATCGAGGCCTTTGGTCAGGATAAGGTTGGCGCGCTCACGGGTCGGCAGAATGTTTTGCTTGAGATTTAAGCCGTTGATGTCGTCCCAAATGCGGGTGGCGGTGTCCACCGCTTCCTGTTCGGACAGGAGAGCGTAATGTTTGAAATAGGAATTCGGATCGGAAAACGCGCTTTGGCGGAATTTTAAGAAACGACGGATATACCATTCCTTTAGCAAGGTTTCGTCGGCATCCACATAGATGGAGAAATCGACAAAATCCGATACGAAAGTGCGGTTCTTGTCGCGGCTACTGGTCTGTAGCACGTTCAAACCTTCCAGAATCAGAATATCGGGGCGATCCACATAATGATATTGATCAGGAATGATATCGTAGGTCAAATGGGAATAAATCGGCGTGGCGACATTGGGCTTGGCAGATTTTACGTCCGCCAGAAAGCGGATTAACTTCGGTGTATCGTAAGAAACGGGGAATCCTTTCTTTTCTAGCAGATTATCTTTTTTGAGTTTTTCCAGCGGATAGAGAAAACCGTCGGTGGTGATCAAATCCACTTTACGCGGGGCCGGCCAGTTTGATAATAAGGATTGCAGAATACGTGCAGAGGTGCTTTTGCCTACCGAAACGCTGCCCGCTATACCGATAATATAAGGAATTCTCGCACGATTACCGCCGAGAAAGCGGTTAAGCACGGTCTGACGACGTAAATTTTCTTCTATGTAGTAATTGATCAAACGGGCGAGCGGCAGATAAATGGTACTGACCTCATCAAGGGAGAGATCTTCGTTGAATCCGAGCAGCGGCTTGAGATCCTGTTCGGTGAGTGTTAACGGCACATTTTTACGCAAATCCGCCCATTGTTTCCGGTTAAAGGTCAAAAACGGACTAAATTGTTTCGTTAAGGAAAGAAAAGGGGTTTCGTCAGTCACGATGCTTGCTTTGTCCTGGGTAAAATCTTAGGTGAAACTATACAAATATGTGGAAGAAATTCATAGGAAATTTTGCGATAAATTGATAAAAAGATAGCGAAATAACGGTAAAATCATATTTTTTGATTGTTTCTTAGTCGAATGGTAAAAAAACTGTAATTTTTCAAAAAAAACACTTGTCAGCAATAAAAATTCCCCTATAATACGCCTCACTTGCTTACGACTGCCGACTTAGCTCAGTAGGTAGAGCAACTGACTTGTAATCAGTAGGTCATCAGTTCGATTCCGATAGTCGGCACCAGATCTTCGTAATCAAGCGCATCATGTTGATGGAGGGGTTCCCGAGCGGCCAAAGGGAGCAGACTGTAAATCTGCCGGCTCAGCCTTCGAAGGTTCGAATCCTTCCCCCTCCACCATTTGACATGAAGTCGATTTGATGGGTCAGACGAATTTAGAACAGCGGGCATCGTATAATGGCTATTACCTTAGCCTTCCAAGCTAATGATGCGGGTTCGATTCCCGCTGCCCGCTCCAAGCGCTGATATAGCTCAGTTGGTAGAGCGCACCCTTGGTAAGGGTGAGGTCGGCGGTTCAAATCCGCCTATCAGCACCACTCTTAAAATTCAACTTTCTCCTCAAACGTCAGCATTTAATTTTCTACATTTGGTTAATGTGGTAATTGAACCATCCATAACCGTGTTTGTTTAGAGGGACTCTCAATGTCTAAAGAAAAATTTGAACGTACAAAACCGCACGTAAACGTGGGTACAATC
>JAWHQP010000017.1:0-27996 GCA_032586195.1 Pasteurellaceae bacterium LIM206
GATTGTACCCACGTTTACGTGCGGTTTTGTACGTTCAAATTTTTCTTTAGACATTTGTCAATTTCCTATTTGAGATCTATAAGCCCTAAGGCTTATAGATCGGGTTTAAAAAGTTATTTTTTACGAGCTTCAATAACTGCGTCAGCAACGTTTTTCGGTGCTTCGGCATATTTTAACGGTTCCATTGAGTAGGATGCGCGACCTTGCGTTTGTGAACGTAAGTCTGTTGCATAACCGAACATTTCTGATAATGGAACCTCAGCATTGATTTTCGTTACGAATTCAGTGCTTTCCTGACCATTTACGATCGCACGACGACGACTTAAGTCACCGATTACGTCACCCACATATTCCGGTGGAGTTTCCACTTCCACTTTCATGATTGGTTCAAGCAGAACCGGGTTTGCTTTAGCGAACGCCGCTTTAAAAGCGATAGCCGCAGCCAGTTTGAACGCCAGCTCGGATGAGTCCACATCATGGTATGAACCGAAGTGTAAACGGATACCGATATCCACTACTGGGTAACCTGCCAACGGACCGGATTTAAGTTGTTCCTGAATACCTTTATCCACCGCTGGGATATATTCGCCGGGGATTACACCGCCTTTAATTTCATTCACGAATTCATAACCCGGACCTTCAGGATCCAACGGGTACATATCAATTACAACATGACCGTATTGACCGCGACCACCGGATTGTTTTGCGTGTTTACCTTCAACATCGTTTACACGCGTACGGATAGTCTCACGGTAAGATACCTGTGGTTTACCGATATTGGCTTCCACTTTGAACTCACGTTTCATACGGTCAACGATGATGTCTAAGTGTAATTCGCCCATACCGGAGATAATGGTTTCACCGGATTCTTCGTCCGTTTTCACGCGGAATGAAGGGTCTTCCTGTGCAAGACGGCCTAAGGCTAAGCCCATTTTTTCCTGATCGGCTTTTGTTTTCGGTTCTACCGCAACAGAGATTACCGGTTCCGGGAATTCCATGCGTTCAAGGATGATCGGAGCATCAACCGCACATAGGGAATCACCCGTACCGACATCTTTCAAACCGATAGCAGCAGCGATATCGCCTGCACGGACTTCTTTGATTTCTTCACGTTTGTTTGCATGCATCTGCACGATACGGCCAAAACGTTCACGTTTATCTTTAGTTGAGTTAATTACGGTATCACCGGAGTTGATTACACCGGAATATACGCGGAAGAAAGTCAAGTTACCGACAAACGGATCGGTTGCAATTTTGAATGCAAGAGCCGCAAACGGTTCGTCATCGCTTGCGTGACGTTCACCTTCGGTTTCATCAGGGTTAATACCCTTGATGGCCGGAATATCCGTCGGTGCCGGTAAGTATTCAATAACAGCGTCAAGCATTGCCTGAACACCTTTGTTTTTGAATGCGGAACCACAAGTCACCAGGATAATTTCGTTAGCTAATACGCGTTGACGTAATGCGGTTTTAATTTCTTTTTCGGTTAGCTCTTCACCGCCTAAGTATTTTTCCATTAACTCTTCTGATGACTCGGCTGCGGCTTCAACCAAATGGTTTCTCCATTCTTCGCAAGCCGCCAGCATGTCGGCCGGTACGTCTTCATAAGTGAAAGTCATACCTTGATCGGCTTCATTCCAGTTGATCGCTTTCATTTTGATCAAATCAACCACACCGGTAAAGCTTTCTTCTGCGCCGATTGGAAGTTGGAGAGGAACGGCGTTACCGCCCAGGCGAGTTTTAATTTGGTCAACCACGCGCAGGAAGTTTGCACCGGTACGGTCCATTTTGTTTACGAATGCAATACGCGGCACTTTATATTTGTTAGCCTGACGCCATACGGTTTCGGATTGCGGTTGAACGCCGCCCACCGCACAGTAAACCATTACCGCTCCGTCAAGTACACGCATTGAACGTTCTACTTCGATAGTAAAGTCCACGTGTCCCGGAGTGTCGATAACGTTGATACGGTGTTGTTCGAATTGCTGAGACATACCGCTCCAGAAAGCTGTTGTCGCAGCGGAAGTAATAGTAATACCACGCTCTTGCTCTTGTTCCATCCAGTCCATGGTGGCGGCACCATCGTGCACCTCACCAATCTTGTGACTTACGCCGGTATAGAACAAAATACGCTCAGTCGTAGTTGTTTTACCCGCGTCAATATGAGCACTGATACCGATGTTACGATATCTTTCAATAGGGGTTGTACGAGCCATTATTATTGCCTTGTTTGAATTTAATATGGGTAAGGCTCCACCGAAAAATAAGCGAAGCCTCTAATATAACTAAACGGTAATTACCAACGGTAATGAGCAAACGCTTTGTTTGCTTCCGCCATACGGTGAACGTCTTCACGTTTTCTCACCGCCGCACCTTTGTTTTCAGCTGCGTCGGATAATTCGTTTGCTAAACGTAAAGCCATTGATTTGTCACCGCGTTTACGTGCCGCTTCAACGACCCAGCGCATGCCTAACGCATTACGGCGGGCCGGACGCACTTCAACCGGTACCTGGTAAGTGGAACCGCCCACACGGCGGGATTTAACCTCAACGGTCGGGCGAACGTTTTCCAATGCCATTTCAAAAGCTTCCAGCGCATCTTTGCCGGTGCGTTGTGCTAATGTATCTAAAGCATTGTAAACGATTGATTCTGCGATAGATTTTTTACCATCTACCATTAAAACATTGATGAATTTTGCAAGTAATTCTGAACCGAATTTCGGATCTGGAAGAATCTTGCGAGGTTCAATACTACGACGACGTGGCATTGGGAATTTCTCCGTATTTTTATCTTCAGGGATTTCCAAAACTCTTATAAAACGCACCGCACTTTATGCCGCGATGCCGATTGTACTGGAGTTTATGGTTTAAATTGTTTACTAATTTAAGCGTTTGGCCTTACTTAACGGAGTTCCATTAAGCTTTAGGACGTTTAACGCCGTATTTAGAACGACCTTGTTTGCGATCTTTTACGCCGGCACAGTCAAGTGCGCCACGTACGGTGTGATAACGCACACCCGGCAAGTCTTTCACACGACCGCCGCGGATTAACACAACGCTGTGTTCCTGTAGGTTGTGACCTTCACCGCCGATGTAGGAAGTTACTTCGAAACCATTGGTTAAACGAATACGGCATACTTTACGTAATGCTGAGTTCGGTTTTTTAGGTGTAGTAGTGTACACACGAGTACACACGCCACGTTTCTGCGGGCAAGCCTCTAATGCAGGAACGTTGCTTTTTACAACCTTTTTCACACGCGGTTTGCGTACTAATTGGTTGATAGTTGCCATTAAATAAGCTCCAGTTAATAAATACGATTTAATAAAATGTATATTTTTTAATCTATCGATAGAAAGATAGACGGTGAATTCTAGTCATTTAGTCAGGAAAAGTCAAGACGGAGACGGGATCTTTAAGTAAGAAGGGTGGATCGAAAAAATATGTCCGATCATATTGCGAACTGCGGCGTGTGTTGCTCCGTTAATTTAACCAGCTCAGCCAGGGAAATCGGCTGAATTTTTCCTGACTGTTTTTGTAATTGGTTGGTAAGATTGCGAGCCTTGATATCAATATCTAAGGCGTAACAAGGCGGAAATTCGGGATGTTTTAACGGCAGTAACACGCCGTCCTGCCATAACACGATGGCATCCCGCGCTGTAATGCCGGCTAGAATGCGGTTGAGTTCGGCGCTGCCGTAATCGGCTTGTGAAAAGGTGTAGAGCATAGTTAAAAGACCAATAATTTTTCCGTTTGGCGTAATCGTTCCATCAGCAAAGTGCGGTGTGATTTTTCGCAGTTTATAATAAGCTGATCCGTGTCTAACCCGAATGCTTCGAGAGATTGCCGGCAGATATAACGCTGTTCTATTCCATACAAATCCAGTAGTTTAAAGGCGCTGATAAAATCCTTTTGCAAAATCAATTCGGGGTGTTGATTTTTTACCAGATTTAGAATGCCGTCGTCCATAAAAAACACGGAAATTTCATTCTCGTCGCAAAATGCCGTAGCGGCAAGCAGGGCGTCTAAACCTTCGCGACTGGCCGATCTGCCGTGCGGAGCGGTACGGAACACAAAAGCAAACTTAATCATAGCGTGATTACCCGATCGGCTTCCAGCACGGCTTTGCTGAATTCACCCAGGCCGGCAATCACAAATCCTTGCGCCAGATTGGCTTGGTCGGGCGATTGGGCGGTAAAACTATCCACCGTGCCGCGTCGCTGCGCAGCGGCAATACACAGATGTAGCGGCACATTATGCTGTTGAGCCAGTTGCTGCCAGGCTTTTTGCAGATTAAACTCGTCATTGGCGGGATACACAAAGGCGTTGCCGTTGCCGATTCCCGCCTGAAAGAAGAAGATTTGGCCGATTTCATGCCCATGACGTAATAATTTCCGTGCAAACTGATAGGCAAGAAATGCCCCTTGTGAACCATAAACGGGCTGTTTTACCGCAAGCACATAACGCATTATTTATGTTCTTCCTGTTTAATTTGACGGATATAAAGATAAACGGTATGGCGTGAAATATCCAGCCGCTCCGCTACCAGATTGATGGCATCCTTGATATCGAAAATGCCCTTTTCAAACAGCGAAACCACGATTTGACGGTTTTTATTATTATTCGCCACCAGACGATCGGCAGTGATTTCCTCAATGGTTTTTTCTACCGTTTGAATGACCAGATCTTCCACCGAGCTGGCAAAGTTGACTGGTGAAGTTTCTTCTTGCTGCTGGGCCGGCATAAGGGATTGCACGAATTGTGAAATAGGCACATCTAAATTCAGATTAATGCAAAGCAAGCCGATAATTTGCTGCTTACCGTTGCGGATAGCGATCGTGACCGATTTCATTAAACCGTTGTTGCCTTTTACTCCGCGGGTAAAATAGGGTTTTGACACATTTTCTGTCTTCATGCTGTGCAGCGATTTCAAGGCCAGATCCGTAATCGGCACGCCTTCCTGGCGATTAGTGTTATGCCCATTAGCGATGCAAATAGCGGAACGCTCGATATCTTCCAGGGAATGCAGCACGATTTCACAATGGCTGCCGATAAGCGCACTGACGCCTTCCACCACAGCGCGGTAGGAATTCAGAATAACATGATCTTCCTCGGTAAAAACTCGTTTGGCTGGTAACAACATTGATCCTTTCCTAACAAATAACCGCACATTTTCCCTCTTTTCTCCTTTGTTTGAGAGAAGAGGGCGCCGTAGTGCGGTGTTATTTTTCCTTATTTTGATTTTGACGGATTCACATCCAGGACTTCAACGTCAAAGTGCAGGGTAGAGTTTGCCGGAATTTGTCCTACGTCCTGATCGCCGTAAGCCAGGCTTGGCGGGATGACCAACTCAATTTTGCCGCCTTTTTTAATTAACTGTAAACCTTCAACCCAACCCGGAATAACCTGATCTAATTTGAATTCCGCGGGCGTGTCGTTATCACGCGAGCTGTCGAATACCGTGCCGTCCGGTAAGGTTCCGGTGTAATGCACCTTCACTACATCGGTCGGCTTAATTGCCGCGCCTTCACCTTCATTTTCAATACGGTAAAGCAGACCGTCGTCCGTTTTTTTCACACCCTCTTTTTTGGCAAATTCGGCGACAAATTTTTCACCCGCTTCTTTAGCCTGTTGAGCCGCCTTCGCGGCTTTTTCCTGGCTGGCTACTTTTAATTTTTCATCGATGCTTTTTAGCGTGTTACCCAATTCTTCATTTTTTAGATCTATTTTGCCGGCTAACGCATCTTTTACACCGCTCAGCAGTTTTTCCTGATTGTAGGTGATCACATCTTTTTGAGCATCAACCAGGCCTTTCAGATCGGTACCGATTAACGCGCCCACGGCATAAGAAGGATCTTTCAGGTCATCATTAGCCTGGGCGGGTTGAGTTTGAGCCGCCGGCTGCTGAGCCGCATTCTCCGCTTTCTTTTCATCTTTACAGGCTGAAACGGCACAGACTGCACCCACTAATAATGCCACGGCGGTAAATTTTGGTAATTTCAACATTGCTGTTTCCTTTAAATTTAAATTGCTGTTTCCTTTAACAGGATTGAGTTATCAGGAAAGAACCCGAGAAAATTATAGGATTCCTGTTTTTCCGTGTAGAATAGGGTAAAGCGATTTTAACAAATGTACAACACTTATTTGGGAATATTATGCAAAACCTCGGTAAAATGGAAGAACGGTTGGCGGAATTGGAAATGAAACTGGCGTTTCAGGAAAACATTATTGAAGAGTTAAATCAGGCTCTGGTGGCACAGCAGTTTGCCATTGATAAAATCCAGTTGCAGCTGCGTTATGTGGCAACCAAGCTGAAGGATTTACAGCCTTCCGCTGTTGCCAGTCAGGCGGAAGAGACTCCGCCGCCCCACTATTAAAAACGTAAAAACTCAAAAAAACGACACCGCACTTTTCTTTTTTATCTGCTCCCTCTTTTCTTAAAAAAGGAGGAAGTAGTGATTAAAGTGCGGTGTTGAAATATTGAGTTTTTAACTTTTAAGCGAAATTATTTTTTTGCGAAATAAGCTTCCAGATCGTCGCTGCCGCCGATGTGTTTACCGCCGATAAAGACCTGAGGCACGGTGGCACGACCGGAAACGGCACGTACGCTCACGATAGTCGCATCATGACCCAACACGATTTCCTCAAAGTCCATGTTGTGTTCGTGCAGCATTTGTTTTGCTTTCGCACAGAACGGGCAGCCCGGTTTGGTGAAAATCGCTACGGATTCTTTCGTTTCGTGCGCAGGCGCGATGTAGTTCAACATGGTATCGGCGTCGGAGACTTTGAACGGATCGCCCGGTTCGTGCGGTTCGATAAACATTTTTTCTATCACGCCGTTTTTCACCAGCATGGAATAACGCCATGAACGGTCACCGAAACCTAAATCGTCTTTTTCCACTAATTGACCCATGCCGCGGGTAAATTCACCGTTACCGTCCGGCACGAAAGTAATTTTGTCGGCTTGTTCGGCTTCTTTCCAGGCATTCATAACAAACGTGTCATTCACTGAAATCACTAAGATATCGTCCACACCGTATTTTTTGAAGGTGTCGGCCAATTCGTTGTAACGCGGTAAATGGAATGATGAACAGGTTGGCGTGAACGCCCCCGGCAATGAGAATGCAATCACGGTTTTGTTGTCGAATAAATCGGCGGAAGTCACATCAACCCACGCATCGCCTTGACGGGTACGGAATGTGACTTGTGGAACTTTTTTACCTTCCATATTTGACATAATGTTTTCCTCTCTTCGTGTTGTTTATTTTGATAGGTGAATTATAGGTAAAAGCATGATATAGTTACAATCAATTAATTCTATTCTTTTAATCGTTCATTTCTATAACGAGGTTCTCATGAATATTCGCGATTTAGAATATCTCGCCGCTTTGGCGGAATATAAGCACTTCCGTCGAGCCGCGGATGCCTGCCATGTCAGCCAGCCGACCTTGAGCGGACAAATTCGCAAACTGGAAGACGAACTGGGCATTACGCTGTTAGAACGCACCAGCCGCAAGGTTTTGTTCACTCAGTCGGGACTTATTTTAGTCGAACAGGCGAAAAAAGTCTTGCGTGAAGTCAAATTGCTGAAAGAAATGGCAAGCAATCAAGGAAAAGACATGACGGGGCCGCTGCATGTCGGGGTTATTCCCACCGTCGGGCCTTATTTGCTGCCTTACATTATGCCGACCCTGAAATCGGAATTTCCCGAGCTGGAACTGTTCCTGTATGAGGCGCAGACCTCGCAATTATTGGATCAGCTGGAAAGCGGACGATTGGATTGCGCCATTCTTGCCACGGTGGCGGAAACACAGGCGTTTATTGAGGTGCCGATTTTTAATGAACGCATGCTGTTGGCGGTGGCGGACAGCCACGAGTGGGCGAAAGAGAAATCCGTCCGTATGAACATATTGAAAGGCCATGAAGTATTGATGCTGGATGACGGCCATTGCCTGCGCGATCAGGCGTTGGGTTATTGTTTTACGGCGGGCGCGACGGAAAATTCCCACTTCCAGGCCACCAGTCTGGAAACCTTACGCAATATGGTGGCGGCAAACGCAGGCTTAACTCTTATGCCGGAATTAGCGGTGCTGAATGATGGCAATCGCCGCGGGGTGAAATACATTCCTTGTACCGATCCCGAACCGCTACGCACTATCGCGTTGGTGTATCGTCCCGGTTCACCGTTACGCAGCCGCTATGAACGGGTTGCCGCGACCATCGGCAATGTGGTGAAACCGATTTTAACGGAACAAGGAAAATGATATGGCGGGTGTTCGTGCAATTCAAAAGGAAAAGACGCGGCGGGCCTTGATTGACGCCGCCTTTAATCAGTTAACCGCGGAAAAAAGCTTCTCTAATCTCAGCCTGCGCGAAGTGGCGCGCGAGGCGGGTATTGCGCCCACCTCCTTTTATCGCCATTTTAAAGACATGGACGAACTCGGTTTGAGCATGGTGGATGAAGCGGGCTTAACGTTGCGTCAGCTCATGCGGCAGGCGCGCAAGCGGATTGAAAAAGGCGGTAGTGTGATCACGATTTCGGTGGAGACCTTTTTTGAATTTATCGCTAATAGTCCGAACGTGTTTCGTCTGCTGTTACGGGAGAGTTCCGGCACATCACATGCTTTCCGTGCCGCCTCTGCCCGCGAGATTAAACATTTCGTGGATGAACTCGCCGAATACCTGGCTCAGAAAAATGATTTTTCCGATTATGTGGCTTACGTTCAGGCGGAAGGCATGGTAACCATTGTGTTCACTTCGGGAGCAAACGCCCTTGATATGGGCGCGAAAGAGCGTGAACTGCTCAAACAGCGTTTGATTCTGCAGCTTCGCATGCTGGCGAAAGGAGGCCATTTGTATTCCGTAGCGGAGCGGACGAAGAAAAATGCCATGCGGTAAACACCAAAGTGCGGTGTCAAAAATTTGAGTTTTTAACCATCCACAAAAACGCGCTTTTTTGACACCGCACTTTGGTATTTTCTTTTCATAAAACCGATGTGTCAATTATACATTCATTCTTTATAACCTGTTGTTTTATATTTGGTTTTGTTTTCTCTGCTGTATCATTATATCTTTAATCGGTTGAATTTTGCTTTTTATTGCGCTACAATCAATCCCTCTTTTAAACCTAAAGCAGTCCCTGCTTATCAATAAAAGAATCTGATTCTTTTTCTTCTGTCCGTTTCGGGCATTCTGTTTTGTTGGATAACCTTTTGTTTATCTCAACCCATAAAAAATTAATATTTTCTCATGAGTACAAAGGAGTAATTTATGAGCCTGACCACGTTTTTGCGTGATAAGTCATCTTTTAATCCATTTGTAACGGGTATTACGCTATTTCTGGTTATTTTACTTGTTGCTTTTACGCTTGTTTTACCCGAACAGACGCAAACGGTTTTAAATTTTACTAAAGCGGCTATCTTTAAAAATTTTAGTTGGTTTTACATTATCACCTGTTCATTGTTTTTATTTTTTCTCGTTTTTGTTTCGGTGAGCAAATTCGGCACGATCAAACTGGGCACGAACGAAGAGGACCCAGAATTCGGCTTTCTTTCCTGGATGGCGATGCTGTTTGCCGCCGGTATGGGCGTGGGGCTGATGTTTTTCGGCGTGGCGGAACCGCTCTCGCATTTCTCTTCATCGATTACATCGGGAACGGCCGAGCAGCGTACGCAACAGGCATTGGTGCATACGGTTTTCCATTGGGGTATCCATGCCTGGGCGATTTATGCGGTGATCGCATTGGCGTTAGCTTATTTCGGTTTTCGCTATAAATTGCCGTTAGCTTTGCGTTCATGTTTTTATCCTTTATTGAAAGATAAAATTAACGGACGTATCGGCGACGGCATTGACATTATGGCATTGCTCGCGACGTTATTCGGTATTATTACCACCTTAGGTTTCGGCTCGGCGCAGCTGGGTTCGGGGCTGGTCGCGATGGGCTGGGTGAGCCATAACAGTTTTACGTTGCAAATCATTGTGGTTATTGTAGTGATGGCGTTGGCGGTGACTTCAGCTATTTCAGGCGTGGCCAAAGGGGTGAAAATTTTAAGTGAAACCAATTTAATCCTGGCACTTTGTTTGATGGCATTTATTTTATTCACCGGCCCTACATTGCATTTATTGGGGGCATTTAGCGACAATGTCGGTACTTATTTAACCCATTTAATTCAGTTAAGCTTTAAAACCTATTCGTATGAAACGGGGAATATCAGCTGGTTTAACGCTTGGACCGTGCTTTATTGGGCGTGGTGGTGTTCTTGGGCTCCTTTCGTCGGGTTATTTATCGCCCGTATTTCTCGTGGGCGTACGATTCGTGAATTTGTTTTCGGCGTATTGGCGTTGCCTTCATTGTTTAGTGTTCTCTGGTTCACCGTGTTTGGTAACAGTGTAATATGGATTGATACCGATACGGCGAACGGAGCGCTTTCGGCATTAACTTCATCGCCGGAAGTGTTGCTGTTTAA
This sequence comes from Pasteurellaceae bacterium LIM206, assembly GCA_032586195.1. GTDB lineage: Bacteria > Pseudomonadota > Gammaproteobacteria > Enterobacterales > Pasteurellaceae > JAWHQP01. The sequence continues at coordinate 10,464 of JAWHQP010000017.1, forward strand.
GTTTTTGGATTATTTCCCGTTATCTGTAGTGACTAGTGTAGCCGCCTTGTTATGTATCGCTTTGTTTTTTGTCACCTCGGCGGATTCGGGCATTTACGTGTTAAATAATATCGCGTCACGGGATAAAAGTCTCAGCTCACCCCGTTGGCAGGCGGTGATGTGGGGGATTCTGATGGCGTTGGTTGCGCTCACCTTGGTGAAAGCCGGCGGTTTGGCAAATTTGCAGACAATGACATTGATTACGGCGTTGCCGTTTGCAATGATTATGCTGATTATGTGCGTGAGCCTGCTGTCGGGCTTAATTTCCGATAAAAAGTATTTTGAAACGAAATTTACCCCAAGCACGGCGATGTGGTCGAGTGATCAATGGCGTGAGCATTTAAATCAGATTCTGAATCAAACGGAAGAAAAGGATATTCTGAAATTCCTGAAAAAAGTGGCATTGCCCGCGATGCGGGAATTGCGCCGCGAGTTGGTTGCCGACTATGATTTTTCGGTGGATGTGAGGGAATTATTTGATCAGAACGAGCCGGCGGTAGAGCTTGTTATTCATAAAGAATCAATGCGTGATTTTATGTATGGGATTAAATCCGTAGGGCGGGAAGTATCGGAACAACTTATCAACGATGAAAACTTGCCGCATATTCATAATCAAATGACCTACGAGCCGATAACCTATTTCTTTGACGGCCGCGTTGGCTATGATGTGCAGTATATGACGAAAGAGGAATTGATTACCGACATCTTAAAACATTACGAACGTTATCTTTCTCTGTTAGAGTCGGTAGGGCAGGATTTAATGTCGCACGAACAAACGGAGCTGGCCGAATAACGGCTTAAAGCGCGGTGTTAAAAAATCGATTTTTTGACACCGCGCTTTCCCTATGCTTTTCTATTTCTTCCTATCATCAATATTTTTCAGCAGATAACGACCGTTCTCATCGGTCAGGCTGCGAAAGCCTACGTTAAAGATCGCGAAAGGTTCCTGTGGCGGCGGGATGAGAGCGGAATAATCAAAATTTTCGTGATGATGACCGTGGAACAGTTTGCTCACGCCCATTTTTCTCGCCAATTCATTGATCTCGGCAAAGCCCGACGGATGCGGTTTAGGGGCTTCATGGCAGATGAGAATGTCCGCCCGCATTTTGCTGAGAGTTTCAAAGTCGGAAGGAAAAAGCGAAGTACGATGGCGTAACGGCAGGCCGCCGCGCCAGATTTTCTCCGGTGGGCAATACTGGCAGAAATGGATAGGATCGAAAAATAACGGCTTGTTTGGTGGCATCCAGATTTGCCCGCGGAACACACCGCCAAGCCCCGCAATGCGTTTTCCTTGAATTTCCACCACCCGTCCGTGCAGATTACGGCTGTGCCATCGCGGCCCCCAAAGGCTTTCAAACGCGGCGACGGTTTTGCTGTCGTGATTACCATGGATAAACCAGAGATCACAATAGCCGGCAAGCCGTTCCAGTTCGTCGGGGGTCGTGAGCTGCAAATCGCCCAAAATCACCAATGAACAATCTTGCCCGGCTTCTTGCAGAAAGGGGTACAAATGAGAGAAATTTCCGTGCGGATCGCCAGCAAATAAAATCATTCGTTTGCAACCTCGGATTTATTGCCCGTCTCGTGAGTATATTCTGAAATTTCTTCATCGTTTAGGATTTTGTCCACAATTTCCTTCACCTGATTGTAACGTTCCAGATAACTTGGCGATTCGATTTCGATATAAGGCACATTGTATTTATCCAGCAGCTTTTTCAGTAACTGCTGGAAACGCTGGCGTTGTTTCTGACTGCCGAGGCTGCGTAGGCCGTCATCCACCCATCTGGTATTGTTATTGAGCAGAATAGTGATGTCGAACGGATATTCCTTGATCATGGAATCCAGAAACGGATGTGCTTTACCTTCATATTGAATGCAGAATGCCTGAGTCGTAATGAAATCGGTGTCGATAAAGGCGACCTTATCAGCATGGCGGAGAGCGTAATCCACATAGCGTTGGTGCCCTTGAGCCATGAGCGGATAATCGGAATACTGCATGGCCTGTTCATTGCCACCCAGCTGCTCAAACACAAATTCGCGCCCGTATTCCCAAGCGGAAGTAGTGTTGAACACGCGGGCCAGCTTGTTAACCAGCACGGATTTACCGCTACTTTCACCGCCTAAAATTGCAATGGTTTTCGCGAAGAACGGACGGACTTCCTGTGGAATAAATTTCCAGTAATGGAACGGATTACTGCGGATTTTGGTGGCGGAGACGTTAAAGAATTTACGCTCGGGATCCACCAGCGACGCCTCAAGATTGAGGTAGGTTTCGTACGGGGCTTTATCCTGAATCTCACTGGTGAACACGATGGTCGGGCTGATATTTTTCTGTTTGAATAAAGCTTTCACCGCGTCGGACCAGCCTTCCCAACCGTTCGGATAGCTTGGAATGCCGTCTTCGCATAAATGGTGGATAACAATCTGATCTTTCTGATATTTAAAAATTTGCTGCATCCAGCGCAAGCGATCCTGCACGGTCGGCATCCGTTTCATTTTGCTGTCGTAAAACAGCTGCAAATCACGCTGGGTATCGGTGCAGACAATCACATGCAGTTCATCCACCTTACTGAACGCCTCATAAATCATATTAATATGGCCGGTATGAACAGGGTAGAATTTACCGAAAATAACCCCGACTTTTTTGTTGTGTTCTTCCACGATATTCAGCACGCTATGTAACGCTTTCAATTTAAGCGCGCTCGGATTCTTAATTTTGCCGCTCACCAACTGATTAAAATAAGCCCGTGTCACATTTGCTTTGGCACAAATATCATTGACCTTGAGATTCAATTGTTTGCGTTTTTGCTGTAAATAAGAAAAATCAGTCATTTGGGTTTCCTTCTGCTTTACATTGTCAAGGGCGACAAAACTCACAAAAACAGCACCGCACTTTGTCTCGTAAGGGCTGTCGGATGAAAAATACGCCGGCTGAAATGTAAAGTCGGTTTTGCCGTATTGCGGCTATTGTATGCAATCCTTGCTACAAATAAAACATTTTTTCTGAATTGTTGAACGAATACGGTATTTGACGCTATACTAGCGGCTCATTCTCAGGGCAGGGTGCAATTCCCTACCGGTGGTAAGCGTGCCGACGCAAGCCCACGAGCGGTTAAAACGACGACAGAACGTTTTAATGCAGCAGATTTGGTGCAAATCCAAAGCCGACAGTGACAGTCTGGATGAAAGAGAATAGCAGCAGATTTTGCCGTGGGCGAAATCTGCCGTTGTTTGTTTGCAAATGTTACTTTGTAAAATAACCCTTCCATCAACCCTGATTCATTAACTTAAACGAATATTAAGGAATTTAACAATGAATCAGTCATTATTAGCCGAATTCGGTGACGCCGAACAACGTGTTATCAATGCTATCAACGCTTTCAAACAAGGTAATGGTGTGTTAGTGCTTGATGATGAAAACCGTGAAAATGAGGGCGATTTGATTTTCCCCGCACAAACTATCACACCGGAGCAGATGGCGGTTTTAATTCGCCACGGCAGCGGCATTGTGTGTCTCTGCATTACCGACGAATTATGCCGTCAGCTTGATTTACCGCCGATGGTGGAACACAACACCAGCGTAAACCGCACGGCGTTTACCGTCACTATCGAAGCGGCTAAAGGCGTTAGCACCGGCGTATCCGCCACGGATCGTGTGACCACTATTAAAGCCGCCGTGGCCGATGGAGCCGTGCCGGCAGATTTAAGTCGTCCGGGACATGTTTTTCCGTTACGGGCAAAAGAAAACGGCGTGTTGGAACGGAACGGACATACGGAAGCCGCAGTGGATTTAGCCCGGTTATCCGGTTATAAATCAGCCGGGGTTATTTGTGAGCTCACTAATGATGACGGTTCCATGGCCAGAACGCCCGAATTAGTTAAGTTCGTCAAAGAAAAAGGCTATGCCATCGTTACGATTGAAGATATGGTTGCGTATCGAAAAAAATATAATGTGTGAAAATTAAATAGCGTGGCTTGTCAGCTACGCTATTTTTCTATAATCTTTCGCCATGACGCTTTCGGAATATGATTTTGGAATTGAAATACCTAAGGGATAAGTTAGTTGTATGTTGATGATAAATGAAAAAATGCTTCTTGCGAAAATAGCGACGTTATACTACACCGATAATCTCAAACAGTCGGAAATTGCAAAACGTTTGAATGTTTCGCAATCATTTGTTTCACGTTCTTTGGCCAAGTGTGTCTCTGAGGGGATCGTCAAAATTAATATTATTCCACCATCAGGAATTTTTCTTGAACTTGAACAAGCAATTCAAAAAAAATTTAATGTTGACTTGGTGATGGTCGTTGATGTCGGCGATGAAGATGAAGATCGTCTGAAAACAGCTATAGGAACCGCCGCCGCTTATTATTTGCAAGTTACCTTACAAGCCGATAAGTTGATCGGCGTTTCGGCTTGGAGCGGTACGATTCAACGCATGGTCGAACACATGTCCCCTCTTCAAGTAAAAGCAAAAGGCGTTGTGCAATTGTTGGGTGGGGTCGGAGTAAATGGCAATGTTCAAGCTAATATTCTTACCTACGAACTGGCTCAAAAATTGAATTGCCCCGCATATTTGTTACCTTCTCAAAGTCTAATCGGAAATATTGGGAATATAGAATATAAAGAGCAATTATTAGATATGAATGAGGTTTCTCAAGTTGTTGAGCAATTTAGTGAAGTCGATGTTGCATTAGTTGGAATCGGTATGCTGGAACCTTCGGAATTATTAAAAAATTCCGGACTTTATTATCAGAAAGAAATGCTGCACGTGTTAGCCGATAAAGGCGCTGTAGGTGATATTTGCTTACATTATTTTGATCAAAACGGCAGCCCTGTACTCACTGAACAGGAAGATCCTATTATTGGCATGGGACTCGATCTTGTGAAAAAATGTCCGCGTGTTATCGCGCTTGCGGGTGGACGAGAAAAAGTTAATGCAATCAAAGCGGCTTTAGCGGGGCATTATCTTGACGTGTTAATTACTGATCGTGAAACCGCAAGATTATTATTGAATGATCAGTAATTTCTTTGTTTCATAATCGGGAATATCCCCCCTTTCTCTTTTGAAGCTTACTTTTCAATATTCTTAACTCTATCCGATTCGTCTTGATATTATCTTTATTTTGTGCAAATCATTAAATTTTGTGATCTATGCCTAATTTTTGAGATCTTTTATTAGACAATCGCTTTTTTATATTTTACAGTTTGTTTGAATAAATAAACCATATTGAATAAATATTCAAGGAGTTAAAAATGACTAGTAAATTCTTAAAATCAGGTGTGCTCGCATTATCTCTAGTAATGTCCGGTTTTACCCTTGCTGATAATGGACTTATTGCGATTATTACCCCTTCGCACGATAACCCTTTCTTCAAGGCGGAGGCTGACGGGGCAAAACAAAAAGCGGAAGAATTGGGTTATACCACTCTTGTGGCATCACATGATGATGATGCTAATAAACAGGATCAACTCATTGCTACCGCAATTGCTCGCAAAGCTAAAGCCATTATTTTGGATAATGCGGGATCGGATGTCACGATTGGGGCATTAGAAAAGGCTAAAGCCGCCGGAGTACCGGCATTTTTGATTGATCGTGAAATCAATAAAGCCGGTATAGCAATTTCTCAAATTGTTTCCAATAACTATCAGGGCGCGCAGTTGGGTGGACAGAAATTCGTAGAATTAATGGGAGAAAAAGGGCTGTATGTAGAATTGTTGGGTCGTGAATCCGACACTAATACCTCCGTCCGTTCTCAAGGCTTTCATGACATTATTGATGATTATCCGGATATGAAAATGGTTGCTCAGCAGACGGCAAACTGGAGCCAGACGGAAGGATTTACCCGTATGGAATCTTTGTTGCAAGTTCATCCGAATATCAAAGGTGTGATTTCAGGTAATGACACTATGGCGTTGGGAGCGGAGGCCGCCTTAAAAGCGGCGGGTAGAACCGATGTGATCGTTGTCGGTTTTGACGGCAGTAATTATGTGCGTGATTCAATCATTGCCAATAGCAATATTAAAGCAACCGTATTGCAACCGGCCTGGGATCAGGCTCAAGCAGCGGTAATACAAGCGGATGCGTATATCAGAACCGGTTCAACCGGCAAAGATGAAAAACAGTTAATGGACTGTATCTTAATTGATAGCTCCAATGCAAAAAAATTGAACAATTTTACGATTACCAAATGACAAATTGTTATAAATTAGCGGAATTTTCAGAATCTCCCTGATTAAGGAGTAAGGCATGTTGAATTATAGAAAGCTAAAAGTCAGTTTGCTCTTTACTATCGCTTTCTCATTGACTGCTTGTGAAGTTGTGGATTTGGATAGTGCCGGTAAGCCAATCATCCCAATGAGCGAAGAAGAGGCTGCGGCACTAAGCAATATGCAGCCTAAAGATATTGCTGATAAGGTCTGGGATGAGATTTTACAAGATGCAAAATCAACTAAAACCGATTTAAATGATCAGTTAGTTGACGATAAAAGCTATTTCATTTATCTCACCGGTTTAATTGAACAGATTGATGATAAACAAAATATCTTATTAAGAGTTGGTGAGCAAACCGTACTCATTCAGGCTGGTTCAATCATTCGTGGTAATGCGATTCGTGATGCCTCGCCGATTATTCGTTTTGATCAATTCAAAAACCAAATTCAATTCGCACGTTTGGCCAGAGAATTAAATAAAAAAGCGGTTGCAGGAATTCCACGTATCGACGGTTCCTGGCAAGGAAAAAATGTGGAAATCCTGACCGCACTTACCATCAAAAACGGGCAGATCCAGGATGTGGTACCGTTAATGATTAACGAGAGGTAGCAACTATGTCTGTCAATAACAAAGATGTCATTATGCGGGCTGAAAATATTTCTATGATTTTTCCGGGCACTAAAGCGCTTGATAATGTGACCTATAACGTTTACCGGGGGGCTGTGAATGTTATTATCGGCGAGAATGGTGCGGGTAAATCTACATTAATGAAGATTCTGGCAGGTGTTCAGCAACCGACGGAGGGCAGACTTTATATTAATGATAAAGCTGTTTCTATTACCAGTACTCGTAATGCGGCGGAACACGGCATCGGGATGGTTCACCAAGAATTGAATCTGTCCGAAAATCTAAGTGTTTTGGAAAATATTTTTTTAGGCCGGGAGATTCAATCGGGTTTATTGCCGATAGACATTAAGACTCAATATGATTTAACCAAAGCGCTATTAAAACGCCTAAAACAAAATATTGATCCTAATGAGATAGTTTCCAATTTGAAAGTGGGGCAAAAACAATTAGTGGAAATTGCTAAGGCTTTAGCGGGAAAAATTGATATTTTAATTTTAGATGAACCTACTTCAGCATTAAGTAAAACGGAAGTTCAGATTTTATTTGACGTTATCCGTGAGCTCACATCACAAGGAGTTTCCATCATTTACATTTCACACCGTCTCGAAGAACTGATGGAGATCGGTACTTACATCACTATTTTGCGTGATGGCAAGTTCCAATCGGAAGCGGCGGTGAAGGATATTGATGTACCTTGGATTGTGAGAGAAATGTTAGGCAGTGATCCGGTAACGGACTTTTTGCCGGAAAATAGAACCTTTGGCGCTAAAGTTCTTGAAGCCGAACATATCACTTGTATCAATGAATCAGAAAATAAAGTGGTAAATGATGTTTCTTTTTCACTAAGAGCAGGAGAAATTGTTGGTATTTACGGTTTAATGGGGGCGGGCCGTACGGAGCTATTTGAATGCTTATTAGGCAAAGCGGAATATTCGGGGCGTTTTTCGCTCAATGGCATCATTATCAATACCAACACTTCGACAACGAATCGTATCAAAATGGGGATTGGGCTAGTGCCGGAAGATCGTAAAAGATCAGGTATTTTTCCGGTGAGTTCGGTTGCAAGTAATTTGACCATATCAAGCTTATGGAAACGTTTGAAAAGCAATACGATAATTTCTGCCGAAGAGGAGCAGCAGGCGGTAAAATCAGCCATTAATGAACTTTCAATAAAAGTGTCTTCACCGGAAGTTGAAGTTCAGGCTTTAAGCGGTGGAAATCAGCAAAAAGTGGTTATCGGTCGTGCTTTGTTAACCGAACCTAGAGTGTTACTGCTGGATGAGCCTACGCGCGGCATTGATATCGGAGCTAAAGCTGATGTGTTTGAAATGATGGTTAAATTATCTCAGGAAGGTATTGGGATCTTATTTTCCACGTCGGACTTAAAAGAAATTATGGCTGTTTCTGACCGTATTTTAGTCATGTCTAACGGAAAATTAACAGCAGATGTACTACGCAGTGAAACCAATGAAGCCAATTTAGTATTAGCGAGTGCCAAGGGGTTTCAATAATATTAACGGGGTGTGTTATGTCAAAAGCAGTTTCATCTAATAACATCATGTTATTAATTTTAAAGCTAAGAACCTTTATCGCGCTGTTTGTGATTTTAGCTTTTTTCACCGTGACAGTGGATGGTTTCTTAAATCCGTCAAGTGTCATCATTATGATTAAACATATATCGATCAATGCGTTGCTGGCATTAGGGATTACTTTTGTCATTATTACCGCGGGAATTGATTTATCCATCGGTGCGACCTTAGGTTTATGCGGTATGGTGGCGGGGTATCTGATTTCGCAAGGTATTGTATTGTCGATGTTCAATATTGCAATTTTTCCAAGTGTTTGGGTGGTTATCCTGTTGGTTTTATTGTTAGGTTGTGTTATCGGTGCGGTAAACGGTTGGATTATTACCCGTTATAACGTTGCGCCTTTTATTTGTACCTTGGGGACGATGTATATCATCCGCGGAGCGGCAATGTTGACTTCTAACGGCGAAACTTTTCCCGGGCTATCCGGCAATCCTCAATTAGGCAACACTGGTTTTGAATTAATTGGTGCGGGCAGCTTATTCGGTATTCCTTATTCGATCTGGTTAATGTTTATCGTGGCTGCAGTGATCGCCTATACCGCTAAAAAATTGCCGTTTGGCCGCCATGTTTATGCGATCGGCGATAATGAGCGAGCGGCCGAGTTATCAGGCATTAAAGTCAATAACGTTAAGATCTGGGTGTATGTTATTTCAGGACTTTGTGCAGCTTTGGCCGGTATTGTGGTGACGTCTCAACTTGTTGCTAGCCACCCCGCAACAGGTAACGCATTTGAAATGAATGCTATTGCGGCCGTGGTGTTAGGAGGTACTTCTCTGGCCGGAGGGCGAGGAACGATCGGCGGGACCTTAATAGGTGCATTTGTAATAGGTATTTTAGCTGATGGGCTGGTTATGATGGGGGTAAGTGAGTTTTGGCAAATGGTGATTAAAGGTATCGTTATTATTGTGGCGGTAATCATCGATCAAATGCAGAATAGATTGCAATACAAAGCAGCCATCGCATCTCAGAAAGCATAAATTTTTTTACCTGATATGAATATATATTCAATAAAGAATTAATATATAGGAGGAGAATATGAATCCATATAATTTGTCATATGATGATTTGAAGAAGAAAGCAAGAGCCATCCGCAGAAAAATAGTCATACTAAATGCCAATAGTCCGGCAGGCGGTCATACCGGAGCAGATCTATCACAAGTAGAATTAGTCACCGCTCTTTATTTTCGTATTTTAAATTGTGCGCCTGATCGTTTGAATGATCCGGAACGTGACATTTACATACAATCTAAAGGACATGCGGCCGGAGGATATTACTGCTGTTTAGCGGAAGCCGGTTATATTCCTGAGGAATGGCTGGCTACTTATCAACATGCGGATTCCAAATTGCCGGGACATCCCGTTAAGCATAAAACCCCCGGTGTTGAGCTTAACACCGGTGCCCTTGGCCACGGCTTACCTGTAGCGGTAGGCTTGGCATTAGCCGCCAAAAAATCCGGTAGCAAACGTAACATTTATGTCCTTACCGGTGATGGAGAATTAGATGAGGGTAGTAACTGGGAGGCGGCTATGGTGGCTGCACAATATAAATTGGATAACCTGATTATTATCAACGATAAAAATAAACTTCAACTTGCCGGGTTTACCAAAGATATCCTCAATACTGAACCATTGGCTGAAAAATGGAAAGCCTTTGGTATGGAAGTGCACGAATGTGATGGTAACGATGTGAAATCCATTGTTGATACATTAGAACATTTGCGACCCAATGGTAAACCGCATGTTGTGATTGCCCATACCACCAAAGGTGCCGGCATTTCATTTATTGCCGGTAAACCCGAATGGCACCACCGCGTGCCTAAAGGCGAAGAAGTTGAATTAGCATTGGAGGAGTTGAAAGATGAATAACGCAGAACACTTGGCTAATATTATGGTAGAACGCTTCATAAGTGCGGTTGAGAATGGTATAGATTTGGTTCCTGTTGTTGCAGACTCCACGTCAACCGCCAAAATTGCGCCCTTTATTAAAGCATTCCCGGATCGTTTGGTTAATGTCGGTATTGCGGAACAAACTATGGTTGGATGTGCTGCCGGATTAGCGCTAGGCGGTAAGGTTGCCGCAACTTGTAATGCCGCACCGTTTCTTGTCGCACGAGCAAATGAACAGGTGAAAGTCGATGTTTGTTATAACAATACCAATGTCAAATTATTTGGACTGAATGCCGGGGCGAGTTACGGGCCGCTTGCCAGTACTCATCACAGTATTGATGATATCAGTATTATGCGCGGTTTCGGTAATATTGAAATCTATGCGCCGTCCAGCCCGAGAGAATGTCGTCAGATTATCGATTATGCCATCAAGCACATCGGTCCGGTTTATATTCGTTTAGATGGTAAAGAATTGCCTGAAATTCATTCGACCGATTATCAATTTAAACCGGGTAAGATTGATGTATTGAAGAAAGGTGAAAAAGTAGCTTTGGTCGCCATGGGCTCTACCGTATATGAAATTGTCGCTGCTGCCGAATCACTTGCTAAAAAAGGAATTAATGTGACGACAATTAATGTGCCTTCTATTCGTCCATGTAACACTCATGAACTTTTTGCTGCGTTAAAAGATATAAATCACGTTATCACGGTAGAAGAACACAATATCAATGGTGGATTAGGCAGCCTGGTGGCTGAAGTTATTGCCGAACATGGCTTACCGATTCGGTTACAACGCCTAGGTATTCCTGATGGCGAATACGCATTAGCCGCAGATAGAAAAAGTATGCGCAAACATCATGGATTTGATGCCGACAGTATCGTTGATATTGTTTCCGATTTAATAAAATAAAGGAGGGCTTATGGGGACACCGTTTATCATTGCGATTGATGAAGGTACGACTAACACCAAGGCCATTTCGGTGGATATTAATGGCAATATTCTCTCGAAAGCAAGTGTGCCCTTAACCCTGAGTCATCCTCAAGCCGGCTGGGCGGAACAGGATCCGCTTGCGATTTGGTCGGCAACGCAAAGTGCGGTCAGGAATTGCTTAGAATTTTTAAGTATTGACGATGTTAAAGGTATTGCGGTCAGTAACCAACGGGAATCCGTACTGGCGTGGGAACGGTATTCCGGTAAACCGCTGTCTCCGGTTATCAGTTGGCAATGTCGCCGTACGGAAACGCTATGTGCCGAAATTGCTAAATTACCGACGGCTTACAAAATTCGGCAATTAACCGGGATGGTATTAGATCCGCTGTATCCGGCCTCCAAAATTCATTGGTTATTGCATGATTTTATCGAGCAAGGTGTGCGGAAAGCGGAACAAGGCGAGATTTGTGTCGGAACGATTGACAGCTGGCTAGTATGGCAGCTGACCAACGGAAAATCTTTTGTAACGGATTATTCCAATGCGTCCAGATATCAATTGTTTAATATTCATCAAGCGCAATGGGATGATGAATTGCTCGCATTGTTTCAGATTCCAAAGCAATGCTTGCCCGAAATTATTTCTTCCGCCCAGTATCGGGGTGAAACCTTAAATTGTACCGTTCTGCCCGATGGTATTCCGATTCTATCCCAAATCGGTGATTCGCATGCGGCACTTTACGGACAAGGCGGATTTAACGACAGCGTAGTTAAAGCCACATATGGTACAGGCAGTTCGTTGATGACTAAAACCGATGGATTTCCCCAACGGGATTTTGGGGTGGGCACTACCGTCGCGTGGCATGACGGTGAATTAAGCCTGGCACTGGAAGGCAACATTACGCATACCGGCGCCGCTTTAGGATTTATGAACAGATTGCTTGGTATTAATGATATTGCCCGGTTAAGCCGATTAGCTGAATCCGTAGCGGATAACCAAGACGTTTATTTTGTACCGGCTTTGGCAGGATTAGGCGCGCCGCATTGGGTTCCTAAAGCCAGAGGTATCATATGTGGTCTGACCGACGCGACGACCCCGCAGATTCTGGCAAGAGCTGCAATGGAGTCTATTGTATATCAGGTGGCGGACTTATTTTTTGCGATGGAAAATACGTTAGGCCGGACGTTGGAAACCTTATCGGTTGACGGAGGACCGACAAAAAATTTATGGCTAATGCAGCTGCAAGCGGACGTACTGCAGCGAACGATAGTATGCAGTCAGATCGCCGAAGTTTCCGCGCTGGGTGCAGCCTACCTGGCCGGTAAAGCGCTGGGTTGGTGGAGTAATTATGAGCAACTTTCCGCCCTGCCAAGGAAAGTTACCGTTATTAATCCGAATAGCCAATATGCTTTGCAGGAATATTACCAAGGTTGGAAAACCGCCGTACAACGGGCAGGATTTCAACCTTCTTAAAGAACAATCGCTCACTATTAAGAGGAGTTAAATTATGGATCAAGTAAAAATCGGATTTGCGCCCACCAGACGCAACTTATTCAGTGCGGAAACCGCTATTGAATTTGCTGATTTGACCCGGCGGAAACTAGATGAACTGAATATCGACTATGTTGATATCTTGGATATTAATGATGACGGTTTGCTGTATGACGATGAAGGCGTAAATAAAATTGCGGAAAAATTCAAGCAGGCAAACATTGACGGATTATTTATCGCGAATGAGAATTTCGGCACGGAATATGCAGTAGCCCGTTTGGCCAAAAAGCTGGGTGTACCGGTGTTATTATGGGGACCGAAAGACGAACGGCCGGCTCCTGACGGTTCACGCCTACGGGATTCTCAATGTGGTCTTTTTGCCATAGGTAAGGTGCTACGTCGTTTTAAAGTACCGTTTACTTATATTAAAAATTCCGATATTGATACCCCCGAGTTTGAACGTGGCGTGAAGGATTTTATACGGGTTTGTAACGTGGTAAAAACTTTCAAAGCCACGCGTATTCTGCAGGTCGGCCCTCGGCCGTTTGATTTTTGGTCTGTTATTTGCAATGAAGGAGAATTATTAGAACGTTTCAATATATCCTTATCGCCGGTGCCCATCCATGAATTGATTGTAGAAATCAATCGGGTAAAAGCGAATGAGCAAGGCTATGTACAAAAGGTGATTGATTGGTTCAGAACCAATACTAAAGTACGGATTACGAACGAACAGTTGGAAACGGTGGCCGCACTGAAAATTGCGCTGGAGAATCTGTGTAAAAAGTATGGCTGTAATGCGGGTGTCATTCAATGCTGGACCGCATTACAGGCGGAAATCGGTATTTTACCTTATGCTTCCTTGTCATTGTTGCAGGATGAAGGTATTCCGTTTGTATGTGAAACCGATATACACGGTGCAATTTCCGAATTATTAGTTGAAGCCGCAACCTTGGGTGAACACCGAGCCATTTTTGCCGATGTAAACTGCCGCCATCCGGATAATGAAAATGGCGAATTATTACAGCATTTGGGCGTGTTCGCTTATTCTACCGCCGAAACCAGACCAATTTTGCCGCCAAGACATTTTGTATTTGATTATCCTGGATCAATCGCGTTCTTAGCGAAGAGAACGAATTATACCATTTGCCGTTTTGATGGTGACAACGGCGAATACTCTTTGCTGTTAGGCACGGCAAAAGGTATTGACGGCCCATATAATCAAGGTACTTACGTGTATGTCGAATTCAATGATCTTAACCGTTTTGAATCGAAACTGGTTTACGGACCATACATTCATCACGTTGCCGCCGTGCAGACAAATGTGGTGCCGATTCTATATGAAGCCTGTAAGTATCTGGGCATCAAACCGGATTTTTATGATCCGATTGAAGAAGATGTAAAAGCCTATTTGGCCGGGAGTTAATCATTCAAAGCTGGGACAGAAGTAGCTAAAGGCCTTGTTAGATAATCATGGCCGGATAACAAAAGTGCGGTGTCAAGAATCGGCGTTTTTAAACGTTCACAAAAAACTCTGATTTTTGACACCGCACTTTATTCTCTCTAATCTTTTCCTTTCTTCACCCAATAGCGAAACGGCACCGCCTCGGTTTCACTGTACAGCAAAGTGTGATCCATAAATTGACAGAAACTCGGGATATCCCGCGTGGTGGCGGGATCATCGGCAATGATCAGCAGCACTTCGCCGTTTTCCATGTGACGGATCTGTTTTCGCACCAGCATAACGGGTTCCGGGCAACGTAGCCCCATAGCGTCTAAGGTGTGATGAATAGTAATATCGTTCATTTTATGAGAGTAGAAGTTTGTTTATTCAAATTAGTGCGTATAATACAGCTCAGGCAACGTACGGTCAAAATTATCATTATGGAATATTTCATCCCGAAAGCGACGGTTGTGTTTGAAGAAGACATTAAAAAGAGCCGTTTTATTACCTATCTCTGTCATACGCAAGGGCTGGCGGAGGCAAAATCATTCTGGCAGGAAATCAAAAGGTTACACCCCGATGCTCGACATCATTGCTGGGCGGCGGTGGCGGGCAGTCCGACGGATTCTCAATCTCTTGGATTTTCCGATGACGGCGAGCCCGCAGGAACGGCGGGTAAACCGATGTTAAATGCGCTGCTGGGCAGCGGCGTGGGTGAGGTGAGTGCCGTGGTGGTGCGTTATTTCGGCGGTATTTTGCTGGGAACGGGCGGATTGGTACGGGCTTACGGCAATGGCGTGCAGCAGGCATTGCAACGGTTGGAAACGCGGCTCAAGGTGGAACGGCAACCTTACAAAGTGCGGTGTGATTACGGGCAGATTAATTGGTTGCAAATATTGTGTGAAAAACATGATGTGGTAATCACGGCTCAATCTTTTCTCGCCGAAGTGGCATTTGAGTTAGCCATCAGTAATGATAAACTAATTGCCTTTGAGCAAGAATTAACGGAGCGTTCCGGCGGTCGTTTGCGGCTGGAGCGGATAATCTAAGAGAAGAGAATTTCGTGCATATATTATCCATCATTCGTATTGTGGGCATTTTGATCATTTGCTTTTCACTAACCATGCTGTTACCCGCTTCGGTCGCGTTAATTTATGGTGATGGCGGCGGGAAATCCTTTGTGCAGGCGTTTTTCATTAACGTGGCGGTAGGCATTGTGCTGTGGCGTTCGTGCCATACCCATAAAGAAGAATTGCGTTCACGGGAAGGGTTTCTTATTGTGGTGGCGTTCTGGTTGGTGCTTGGCACGTTAGGGACCATTCCGTTTTTATTTCTTGATCCGCATTTGGATCTCACGGTGGCGGATGCCATTTTTGAATCCTTTTCAGGTCTGACAACCACGGGTGCAACGGTGATCTCGGGTTTGGATCAGTTGCCGAAAGCCATTTTGTTTTATCGACAACTATTGCAGTTTCTCGGCGGTATGGGGTTAATCGTATTAGCCGTAGCAGTGCTGCCTTTACTGGGGATAAACAATACGCAGTTGTTTCGGGCAGAGTCCTCCGGCCCGATGAAGGATCAGAAAATTCGCCCTCGAATTGCCGAAGTAGCAAAATGGCTGTGGATTGTCTATGTAGGATTAACCATCGTCTGCGCCATCGCTTTCCGCTTGGCCGGCATGGATTGGTTCGATGCTATTTGTCACAGCTTTTCCACCGTGTCCAACGGCGGTTTCTCAACCCACGATGCCAGCCTCAGATATTTTAAAGATAACACTATTTATGTGATTGCCGCCGTTTTCATGTTCGTGGCGGGCATTAACTTTTCATTGCATATTGCGGCGGTCAGCCATATTCATCGCCATGGTAAATTTTGGGCGCATTATACGAAGGATCCTGAATTCCGTTTTTTTCTTTGGATGCAGCTCACTTTTATTGTTATTTTTTCCCTGGGGCTGTATTTTACCCGGCAGGAACAAAGCTTGGTTTCGGCATTCTCGGCAGGTAGTGCACAACTATTGTCAATGTCAATGACGGCGGGCTACACGTTGTTTGATTTTAATAATTTGCCGGGCTATCTTTCCATGCTGCTTATATTTTCGGCGGTGTTGGGTGGCTGTGCCGGTTCGACTTCGGGCGGTATTAAGGCGGTGCGAGTGCTTATTCTGGGCTTGCAGGTTAAGCGTGAACTGGCAAAAATGTCGCATCCGAATCTGATTCAACCGATGAAATTAGGCAACAATATTGTGCCGTTAAAGGTAGTGGAAAACGCCTGGACTTTTCTTCTCGTGTTTTTATTGATTTTTTGGGTATGCGTATTTCTAGCGATCATATCCGGCATGTCGGATTTTGATGCTATTTCGGGCGTGCTTGCCACATTGACCAACGCGGGGCCGGGAATTGGTTCCATCCATGAAAACTTTGGTTCCTCATCCGAAAGTGCCAAGCTTGTGTTCGCCTTTGCGATGTTGTGCGGTCGTCTGGAGATCTTTTCATTACTTGTTTTGTTTACCCCCGCTTTTTGGAAGGCTTAACTATGAAAACCCTGATTCTTTATTCCAGCCGTGACGGGCAAACCAAAAAAATCGCCCGTTTTATCGCAGAAAAAATAGCGGAAAATGTGGAGGTGCGTTCAATTTTTGATAATGTGAATTGGCAGGATTTTGATCGCATCGTCATTGGTGCTTCGATTCGTTATGGACATTTCGACCGTCGTTTATACAAAACTCTGAAAAATAACACCGCACTTTTACAGCAGAAAGACACGGCGTTTTTTGGGGTGAACCTCACCGCTCGTAAAGCGGGCAAGGATACTCCCGAAACCAACGTTTATGTGAAGAAATTTTTACGGCGAATCATTTGGAAGCCTGATATTGCGGCGGTTTTTGCGGGCGCGTTGTTTTATCCCCGCTATAATTTATTTGATCGGCTGATGATTCAATTAATCATGAAAATGACGGGCGGTG
This sequence comes from Pasteurellaceae bacterium LIM206, assembly GCA_032586195.1. Taxonomy (GTDB): domain Bacteria; phylum Pseudomonadota; class Gammaproteobacteria; order Enterobacterales; family Pasteurellaceae; genus JAWHQP01. Next base: position 27,647 of record JAWHQP010000017.1, read on the forward strand.
AAACGGATCCGACAACAGAGAAAGAATATACCGACTGGCAGAAAGTGAGTGAGTTTGCAGAGAAATTAAAAAAGCTCACGAAATCCGCATGAATCGTTTGAGTTTTAAGCAATTCCATTAGGATTGTTCAATAAAAAAACGATCAGAAATGTTTTTATAAAAAATACTTGCGACAGAGTTAAATATCCCTATAATACGCCCCGCACCGCAAGGGTCAAGCAACAAAATAAATATTTTATGAAACTGCTTGACGTAAAAATTCAAATTAATTAGAATTTAGCACCTTGCTAAATGCAATGCTCTTTAACAAACTATCAGACAATCTGTGTGGGCACTTGTTGATTGGCTTT
>JAWHQP010000018.1:0-27428 GCA_032586195.1 Pasteurellaceae bacterium LIM206
AACTGTGTACGGCCTTGCTCGGATTAGCGGTGAACTTGTCCGTTACCACAAAATAAACGCCCGATGTACCAAGAGAAAGCATAGCCTGCCCCGCCCGGTATAACCCGGCACCGATCGCCCCCGCGGCATTATCACCGCCGCCCGCAACCACAGGCACTGAATGAAACCGCTTACCCTAATTGGGTAGCGGTTTCTTCTTTACACTACCACAGAAAGTTGGTTTAATCCCAGCCGTGTTCCGACATATTTTCATTATTTATCTTACAGGATTGATTTATGGGCATTTACGCATATATCTGTTTTTTATCCGCCCTATCTATTTTACTCGGCTTTATTACCAGCAAAATCAGTATCAAGGTACAAAGCACTATTGCGATTACGGCAGCGGCGATGGTTTGCTCGCTGTTGGTATGGGGGCTTGGTTTATTAGGCTGGTTCCATATCGACACCATTGCCCTTGATGTGATGGAAAAGTTGGACTTCAAGACTTTCCTGCTGAACGGGATCCTTGGGTTCCTTTTGTTCGCCGGCTCACTCGGGGTAAAACTACCCGTGCTGAAAGATCAAAAATGGGAAATCACCGTTTTTTCTCTGTTTTCAACCCTTGCCTCCACCTTTTTTATCGCTTTAATGATTTGGGGTGCCGCTAATTTAATCGGCTTGCCAATAGAATTTATTTATTGTTTGGTGTTCGGAGCGTTAATTTCCCCGACCGACCCGATTGCCGTGTTGGCGATTATCAAGAACCTGAAAGCCCCGAAACGCCTGTCTATGCAGGTGGAAGGTGAATCCCTGTTTAACGATGGTGTAGGCCTGGTGATTTTTACCACTGTGTTTGCCGTCGCTTTCGGCGGGCAGGAAGCGACCTTTACGAGCATTATGAGCTTATTCCTGCATGAGGCCATCGGTGGCATTTTATTTGGCTTCGTATTGGGTTTTATCGCCCATCTACTGATCTCCAGCACTAATGACGGCTCGCTGGAAATTATGATTACCTTCACCATTCCAACCGCGGGTTTTATGTTTGCCAATAATGTGCTGCATATTTCCGGGGCGCTTTCCATGGTGGTGGCAGGCATTATGATCGGCAATATTACCCGTCGTTCAGGCTTTTCCGAACAAAGCAGACGCTATCTCGACCATTTCTGGGAGATGATCGATCATTTTCTGAACTCATTATTATTCTTCCTTATCGGTTTCGCCCTACTGCTCGTCGATTTCAACCGAGACGGTTTAATCTTAATGGCGGTATCAATCCCGGTGTGTTTATTGGCCCGCTACTTGAGTTTATGGATTCCGTTTAAAGTGATGCAACGTTTCCGCAGCTATAATCCCTACACCTTAAAAATTATGACCTGGGGCGGTTTACGCGGCGGTTTGGCTTTGGCGATGGCACTTTCCATTCCGGCTAAAAAGGTGTACGTTGACAGCGTTGACGTGCGAGATTTGATTCTGGTGATGACTTATGCGGTAGTGACGTTCTCGATTCTGGTGCAAGGGTCGACGGTTGAACCAATGATCAGCAAATCGAAAAAAGTCGATGCAGATCGTGAAAAATCCTTGCCGTTCAAATAATTGATAAGCCAATAAAAACGCTCATACATAACGGTTCTGTATGAGCGTGAATCAGTCGAACAATTAATTCGCATACTGACGAATAGCATTGGCGATTTCTTGATCTTTATAAATTGCGGAAACCACTTCTTTTAACACCGCGTCAAGGGATTTTTGAATATCGGCATTATTCACGGTAAATGCGCCCTCATCGGTGCGGGTTGAACCTATGTTCTTGGTGAAATTGCCTTTGGCACCCTGTACATGAATGGCAAGCTGGATTTTTGAGGTAATCTTATGACGTAAATTGCCTTCCTCTACATTGGCGTAGAACTGCTGCACCATTACCACAACATTGGTATTGGCCGCGGAAACAGACCCAACATGAAAACCCTTAGCATTTAAATCCTGCTGCAATACCTGTTTGAATAAAGTCGCGACATCAGGTGAAGCGGATAATGAAAACAACCCATCGTTCACTTTGTAGGTTGCGATGGAAGGATTAGAACGATCATCCTTGCCGACCACATTTACGACCGCTTTCTGATTGCTTGATGTCATGGTTGCGGTAGGTGCCGGCGGCGTAAAGACCAAAGTGTTGCTCCGTGTAGTTTGACAGGCGGCTAATAATACTCCCGCTGCAACGACAATGGCGGCCAGAGAGAATTTTTTGGCTAGTTTCATAGTCTTCCTTACTTAAAGTTATTCAATCGGGGTTTATTCTTGCAAACTTAGACAATAATGTATAGTCTTTAGCACTTTTTTATTTACAAAATAAAGGAAATTATGATGTCCCGACAACAAATTCTATATGACAAAATTCTCGCTAATCTGACACCGCACTTTTTAACCGTGGAGAATGAAAGCCATATGCACAGCTCGGATCGCGGCGGAGAATCTCATTTTAAAGTAGTCGTGGTAAGCGATAAATTTGACGGTGTAGCTAATGTCGCCCGCCATCGGATGATATATCAATTATTGACTCGGGAAATTGCCGAAGGTATTCATGCTTTAGCCCTGCATACCTACACGTTAGCGGAATGGCAGACCCGTGGGCGACATGTTCCGCAATCCACGAATTGTCTTGGACACGGTAAATAACTCTAATTGATTAATTATTGCCATTCCCCTTGTATTAAGTCAAAAAAATAACGAAAAATCTCGCTTTGACGTAGCGTAAAAGCCTTCGTTTAGGGTAGAATAAAGGACTTATTTTTATACAAGAATTATTAATTCCTATTATTTCTTTTCGCGATAAGAATAAGATAGGAGTTATCCGAATTTGAGTTTTATTTTATATGGTTGGAGATCTATGATTGTTGTTTGTACGCGTATAAATAACGGAATAGCTGCGAAAACCATCACTCAAGGCGAGGTTGTCACCGGCTTGGCGGCAACCGTATTTTTAATCCAACGAAAAGTAGTGCAAACAATATGATTACGATAAAAAAAGGCTTGGATCTTCCTATTGCAGGGAAGCCAGAACAAGTAATCCATGACGGTAACGCCGTCAATGAAGTTGCTTTGCTTGGTGAAGAGTATGTGGGTTTACGTCCTTCAATGAAAATTCGTGAAGGCGATATGGTAAAAAAAGGTCAGGTGCTTTTTGAAGATAAAAAGAATCCCGGCGTAGTATTTACCGCACCTGCAAGTGGTACTGTAACTGCGATCAATCGCGGTGCTAAGCGAGTTTTGCAATCGGTAGTGATTCGTGTAGAAGGGAACGAGCAGGAAACTTTCGCAAAATATGATGCGAACTCATTACACCAGCTAAGTGAAGAACAAGTGCGTCAGAATTTACAGGCTTCCGGTTTGTGGACCGCACTTCGTACTCGCCCGTTCAGTAAAATCCCGGCAGTAGATGCCGTCCCATCGTCTATTTTCGTGAACGCTATGGATACTAATCCGTTAGCCGCCGATCCCGAAGTAGTACTAAAAGCGTTCTGGCAGGACTTCACACAAGGTTTAACGGTATTAAGCCGTTTACATCCGAACGGTAAAATTCATTTGTGTAAAGCCGGCGATACCAATATTCCGACCGTTGATTTGCCGAATTTAGCTATCCATGATTTCGGAGGCCCGCATCCGGCGGGTTTGAGCGGTACGCACATCCATTTTATTGATCCCGTCGGTTTAAATAAAACGGTTTGGCATCTTAACTATCAGGATGTGATTGCAGCAGGTAAATTATTCACCACCGGCGAATTGTTCACCGATCGCATTATTTCACTCGCGGGCCCGCAAGTGAAATCCCCGCGTTTAGTACGTACCCGTTTGGGTGCAAATTTATCGCAATTAACCGAAGGCGAGCTGAATCAAGGCAATAACCGGGTGATTTCCGGTTCCGTATTATGCGGAGCAAAAGCGGAAGGTCCCGTTGACTATTTAGGCCGTTACGCACTGCAGGTTTCCGTCTTAGCGGAAGGTAATGAAAAAGAGTTCCTAGGTTGGATTGCACCGGGTGTGAATAAATATTCCATTACCCGTACAACCCTAGGTCATTTTGCGAAAAAATTATTTAATTTCACCACCGCAGTTAACGGCGGAGATCGGGCTATGGTACCGATCGGTGCTTATGAACGGGTGATGCCGTTAGACATTCTTCCAACCCTATTATTACGCGACCTTGAAGTAGGTGATACGGACAGTGCACAGGCTTTGGGCTGCTTAGAATTAGACGAAGAAGATTTAGGACTGTGTACTTTCGTTTGCCCGGGCAAAACGGAATACGGCGCAATCTTACGCGATGTGCTAACGAAGATTGAGAAGGAAGGTTAAAATGGGGTTAAAAAATCTTTTTGAAAAAATTGAACCCGCGTTTCTACCCGGTGGAAAATATGCGAAATTGTATCCATTATTTGAATCGGTTTACACTTTACTTTATACCCCGGGAACAGTAACAAAAAACGGGACTCACGTACGCGATGCGCTCGATTCGAAACGTATGATGATTATCGTTTGGCTGGCGTTATTTCCTGCGGTGTTCTACGGTATGTATAACGTCGGTGCTCAAGCCATCGCAGCGGTTGTTCACATGGGTAATCTGGCTGACTTGCTGGCTCATGACTGGCATTATTCTCTCGCCCAATCTCTCGGTGCGGATTTAACGCAGACGGCCGGTTGGGGCAGCAAAATGCTGCTCGGCGCCATGTTCTTCCTGCCGATTTACCTTGTGGTATTTGCCGTCGGTATCTTCTGGGAAGTATTCTTCGCCATCGTGCGCGGTCATGAGGTAAACGAAGGCTTATTTGTCTCTACCATTCTGTTCGCCTTAATCGTGCCGCCGACTTTACCATTATGGCAGGCGGTATTAGGTATTAGTTTCGGTTTAGTTGTAGCCAAAGAAATCTTCGGCGGCGTGGGTAAAAACTTTATGAACCCTGCTCTTGCCGGTCGTGCGTTCCTGTTTTTCGCTTATCCGGCACAGATTTCCGGTGACTCGGTATGGGTTGCCGCCGATGGTTTCTCAGGTGCGACCGCCCTTTCTCAATGGAGCCAAAGCGGTCAGGCAGGTTTACAGCATGTTGCCACCGGCACACCGATTACATGGATGGATGCGTTCTTAGGCAATCTACCCGGTTCAATGGGTGAGGTTTCAACCTTGGCCATCCTGATTGGCGGTGCAATTATCGTATTCGCCCGCATTGCTTCATGGCGAATCATTGCCGGTGTAATGATTGGTATGATATTAACCTCCACGCTGTTTAATCTGATCGGTTCTGATACCAACCCGTTATTTGCTATGCCTTGGCATTGGCATTTAGTGTTGGGCGGTTTTGCCTTAGGTATGATCTTTATGGCTACCGACCCTGTGTCAGCCTCATTTACTAATAAGGGTAAATGGTGGTACGGTGCCTTAATCGGTGTAATGTGTGTACTTGTGCGTGTTGTAAACCCAGCATACCCGGAAGGTATGATGCTTGCAATATTATTCGCTAACTTGTTCGCACCAATCTTTGACTACCTTGTAGTTCAAGCAAACATCAAACGTCGGAGAGCACGCAGCAATGGCTAAGTTTAATAAAGACAGTATAAGCGGAACATTAACTGTTGTCGTTCTGGTAAGTTTAATCTGTGCATTTATTGTGGCAGGTGCAGCGGTTTTATTAAAAGGCCCGCAAAATGAACAAAAAGCACTAGATAAACAAAAAAATATCTTAAGCGTAGCCGGCTTAATTCAGGCGAATACAAGCCCGGCTCAAATTAAAGAGATTTACAACAAAAACATTGAGCCTCGTATTGTTGATTTAACAACGGGTGATTATGTTGAAGGCATAACAGGTTTTGACGCCAAGGCCGCAGCTAAAGATCCGGCTCAAAGTGTCAGTATTAACCCTGATGATGACAAAGCGCACATCAAAGTCCGCGCCAAATATGCCGAAGTATATCTGGTAAAAGATGATAACGGTAAGATAACCCAGGTGGTATTGCCAATATACGGTAACGGCCTGTGGTCAATCATGTATGGCTTTGTTTCACTACAACCCGATATGGATACCATCAACGGAATTACCTATTATGAACAAGGTGAAACCGCAGGTCTCGGCGGCGAAATCGCCAATCCTGTATGGCAAAAGAACTTTGTGGGTAAAAAGCTATTTGACGCTCAGGGTCAAATTGCGTTACACGTAGGTAAAAATGCTTCTTCCGATAAGGACCACGGTGTTGATGGTTTATCAGGTGCAACCTTAACTTCAAACGGCGTTGACGGTTCATTCAAATACTGGTTCGGTGCCAACGGTTTCGGTCCATATTTAGCAAAATTCAAAGCGGGGGCTAACTAATGGCTAGTTCTAATCTTAAATCATTGTTGTTATCCCCTATCGTGGATAACAACCCTATTGCACTGCAAATTCTGGGTATCTGTTCCGCACTTGCGGTAACTACACAGTTGAAAACCGCGATAGTAATGGCGATTGCCGTAAGCTTGGTAACAGGTTGTTCAAGCTTCTTTATTTCATGCATTCGCAACTATATTCCGAACAGTATTCGTATCATTGTGCAAATGGCGATTATTGCTTCGCTGGTAATCCTTGTTGACCAGATCCTGCGTGCTTATGCCTATGATCTATCAAAACAACTTTCCGTATTTGTCGGTTTGATTATCACTAACTGTATCGTAATGGGACGTGCGGAAGCCTTTGCCATGAAATCTGCGCCTCTCGAGAGCTTCGTTGACGGTATCGGTAACGGTTTAGGTTATGGTGCGATCCTGATTATCGTAGCATTTCTACGCGAGTTAATCGGCTCGGGTAAATTATTTGGTGTCACTGTGTTTGAAACGATTCAGAACGGTGGTTGGTATCAGGCAAACGGTTTATTCCTTCTGGCACCAAGTGCATTCTTTATCATCGGATTCCTTATCTGGGGATTAAGAACCTGGAAACCGGCACAACAGGAGAAATAGTCAATGGAACATTATCTTAGTCTATTTGTTAAGTCCGTATTTATTGAAAATATGGCACTTTCTTTCTTCCTCGGTATGTGTACATTCCTTGCGGTGTCTAAGAAAGTTTCTACGGCATTCGGTTTGGGTATTGCGGTCATCGTGGTATTGGGTCTTTCCGTGCCATTAAACCAATTAGTTTATACTCACGTGTTGAAAGACGGGGCATTAGTCCCGGGGGTGGATTTGACTTTCCTCAACTTCATCACCTTTATCGGGGTCATTGCGGCGTTGGTGCAAATCCTCGAAATGGTGCTGGATAAGTTCTTTCCGGTCTTATATGGCGCATTAGGTATCTTCCTGCCGCTTATCACCGTAAACTGTGCCATCTTTGGTGGCGTATCCTTCATGGTTCAGCGTGAATACAATTTCGGCGAATCCGTGGTTTACGGTATCGGTGCCGGTACAGGCTGGATGCTTGCCATCGTGGCACTCGCCGGTTTAACCGAAAAAATGAAATACGCTGATGTTCCGGCCGGTTTGCGTGGTTTGGGTATTACCTTTATCACCGCGGGCTTAATGGCACTCGGCTTTATGTCATTTTCTGGTATTCAATTATAAGGAGAATAATGAATGAGTGATTTTATTCTCGGTCTTGGGGTATTCACCGCATTAATTCTAGTGCTCGCGGTGCTTATCCTGTTTGCAAAATCCAAGCTGGTGAACTCCGGCGACATCACCATCGGTATCAACGGTGATCCGGCGAAATCCGTGACGTTACCCGCAGGCGGTAAACTATTAGGTGCCTTGGCAAGTAAAGGTATCTTCGTTTCGTCAGCCTGCGGCGGTGGCGGTTCATGCGGTCAATGTGTAGTGAAAGTGAAAAGTGGCGGCGGCGATATTCTGCCGACGGAACTTACCCATATTTCCAAACGTGAAGCAAAAGAAGGTTATCGCCTTTCCTGCCAGGTGAATGTGAAAAACTCAATGGAAATTGAATTACCGGAAGAAGTGTTCGGCGTGAAAAAATGGCAATGTACCGTTATTTCCAACGATAACAAAGCCACTTTCATTAAAGAACTTAAATTGGCAATTCCCGAAGGAGAAGAAGTGCCGTTCCGCGCCGGTGGTTATATTCAGATTGAAGCCGAACCTCATACCGTGGCGTATAAAGACTTTGACATCCCGGAAGAATACCATGAGGATTGGGACAAATATAATCTATGGCGTTATGTATCAAAAGTTGACGAGCACATTACCCGTGCATACTCCATGGCCTCTTACCCTGATGAAAAAGGCATTATCATGCTGAACGTGCGTATCGCTACGCCGCCTCCGCGTAATCCTGATGTCCCGCCGGGTCAGATGTCCTCTTATATCTGGTCATTAAAACCGGGTGATAAAGTGACGATTTCCGGCCCGTTCGGTGAATTCTTCGCGAAAGATACCGATGCGGAAATGGTCTTTATCGGCGGCGGTGCGGGTATGGCGCCGATGCGTTCCCATATTTTCGACCAGTTAAAACGTTTACACACCAAACGCAAAATTTCATTCTGGTATGGTGCCCGTTCTAAACGTGAAATCTTCTATGAAGAAGACTTTGACAAATTAGCGGCGGAAAATCCAAACTTCACATGGCATATCGCCTTGTCCGACGCATTGCCGGAAGACAACTGGACGGGTTATACAGGCTTTATTCATAACGTATTATATGAAAACTACCTGAAAAACCATGAAGCGCCGGAAGATTGTGAATACTACATGTGCGGGCCTCCGGTCATGAACGCCGCCGTAATCAAAATGTTGGAAGATCTCGGTGTTGAACACGATAACATCCTATTAGATGACTTCGGTGGTTGATCCGCATAAGAGATCACAAACAAGAATAGCGGTCAGATTTCTGACCGCTTTGCCCATATTAAGAGATATGAAAAAAATACCTTTATTCCGTGCAAAAACACCATTTTTTAGCACCGCACTTTTTACCCTGTTTTGCTTAATCGGCTTATTCAACTTAACCGCTTGCCAGAAAACAGCGGAAGTTGTCGCCCTATCAGGCAAAACCATGGGAACGACCTACCATATAAAATATATTGACGACGGCAATCTTGGCAAAACCGCCGAGCAAGTACAAAAAGAAATCGATGAAATTTTAAAAGAAGTTAATCGGCAGATGTCCACCTATATTCCGACATCTGAAATCAGTCGTTTTAATCAAAGTCAACAAATCAATACACCATTTGACATTTCTCCTGAATTCGGCAAAGTGGTGGCGGAAGCGATCCGCTTAAATAAGGTAACGGACGGAGCCCTTGATATTACCGTCGGACCGGTGGTCAATCTATGGGGATTCGGTCCGGAAAAACGCCCGGATAAACAGCCTTCGCCCGAACTGCTGACAGAACGTCAGAGCCGGGTAGGCATTGATAAACTTAAACTAACCGAAACCGACGGCAAATTTGCCCTTGAAAAATCCATTCCGCAACTTTATATAGATCTGTCATCTATCGCTAAAGGTTTTGGTGTCGATCAGGTGGCGGATTATCTTGAAGGTCTGCATGTGGCCAATTATATGGTGGAAATCGGCGGCGAGATTCGTGCTAAAGGTCATAACAGCGAAAACAAAGATTGGCAGATCGCGGTTGAAACGCCGACCCTTGACGGTTCACGCACGGCAAATGAAATTATCGGACTGAAAAATCGCGCGATGGCAACATCGGGTGATTATCGCAATTATTTTGAGGAAAACGGACAGCGTTTCTCCCATGAAATCGATCCGAAAACCGGCAAGCCGATTCAGCATCATCTCGCTTCCATTACCGTAATTACCGATTCCTGTATGTCAGCGGACGGCTTATCCACGGGGTTATTCGTCCTTGGCGAAGATAAAGCCCTGCAATTGGCGGAACAAGAGAACCTTGCCGTTTATCTGATCATAAAAACAGACAACGGCTTTGTAACCAAAATGTCCTCTGCCTTTGAAAAACTGCTCAAGGCAAGTCAAAATTAGGTAAAGTTTACTATCAGGAAATCATTATGAAGTTATTTATTATCACCTTTGCCATTTTCATTCTGGTTATCTTCGGAATGTCTATCGGCTACATTATCAAGAAAAAAACGATTAAAGGCAGCTGCGGCGGTATCTCGGCTCTCGGTTTAAAAAAAGTGTGTGACTGCGAAGAACCCTGCGATAATCTGAAAGACAAGGTCGCCAAAGGCGAAGTCGATGCCGCAGAATTGGAACGTTTTAACAAAACATCGTCCCCTTTTTACGAAGTAAAATAATCGTGTAACTACGAAGTAAAATATAGTTGTAACCTAAATAAACTCAAGGGCGGGGAAATCCGCCCTTTGCCATAACCAAAGTTATATTAATTAATATGAAATCAATCACATACGAACAACACTTCCCGTCACTTAGTTCCGAGCAATTAGCCGCAAACGGAAAAATCAAGGTGATCGTCGGAATGTCCGGCGGGGTAGATTCTTCCGTTTCCGCCTTTATTTTGCAGCAGCAAGGTTACCGAGTGGAAGGTTTGTTTATGAAAAACTGGGAAGAAGACGATGATACCGATTACTGCACCGCGGCAGCGGATTTGGCTGATGCCCAGGCGGTATGCGATAAACTCGGCATCCGTCTGCATAAAATCAATTTTGCCGCCGAATATTGGGATAATGTTTTTGAACATTTCCTGGCGGAATACAAAGCCGGTCGTACCCCGAACCCTGATATTCTGTGCAACAAAGAAATCAAATTCAAAGCGTTTCTGGAATACGCGGCGGAAGACTTGGGAGCGGATTATATTGCGACGGGTCACTACGTGCGTCGCCGCGGTGATGACCGACACGCACAATTATTACGCGGTTTGGACAGCAATAAGGATCAAAGTTATTTCCTCTACACCCTGAGTAAAACACAGCTAGGACAAAGCCTGTTTCCGGTAGGCGATCTTGAGAAACCCGTCGTGCGGGCAATTGCACAGGATCTCGGCCTGATTACCGCCAAGAAAAAGGATTCTACCGGTATTTGCTTTATCGGTGAACGTAAATTTAAAGACTTTCTGGCCCGTTATCTGCCCGCCCAACCGGGTGAAATCCGCACGGTTGACGGACAGCTTGTCGGTCGTCACGACGGCTTAATGTATTACACCCTCGGACAACGCAAAGGACTAGGTATCGGCGGTGTGAAAGGCATGGAAGAAAATCCGTTTTACGTAGTGGAAAAAGATCTGAACAATAACGTGTTGATTGTAGCTCAGGGTCACGATAACTCGGCGTTGCTTTCCTCCGGTCTGATCGCGCAACAATTACATTGGGTAAATCGCCGTCCCGTACGGGCAAATCTCCGCTGCACGGTGAAAACCCGCTATCGCCAAACGGACATTCCATGCGAAATTCAGCCGATTGACGATAACACTATACGTGTACTGTTCGACCAACCGCAAATCGCAGTGACACCCGGTCAGTCCGCCGTATTCTACCGGGAAGAAATCTGCCTCGGCGGCGGCATCATAGAACAGCAGCTTAAATAATTATTAAGTGCGGTGCCGACAAAGGCTTTTATTTTTGAACATCGGCTCTGCCGACAGCGCCAAAAATATAGCAATCATATTTATCCGCACATTAAAAACTCCGTTTTTCGACACCGCACTTTGATGATTTACGCCTGCTCCGCTACTTCCACTTCCGCTAATAACCGCTGGATGAGCTTTGAGTTGGCGGGCGGAAATTGCGCCGCGTCTAAATCCGCCTGGGCAATCCAGAATCCTTCCTGTCCTTCCCGCCCGAAGGGTTCCCCCATCCATTCGGTTACCAGGTAAAATGAGAAGTGAATATGTTTGGTAGGATATTCAAACTGGAACTGTTCAAACAGTTCCGCTTTTATCACATGAATGCCGACTTCTTCTTCCAATTCCCGTTTTAAAGCGGCTTCCGGTGTTTCACCCAAAGCCACCTTGCCGCCCGGAAATTCAAGAGACTGGGCAAAATCCTGTCCCTCGAGACGTTGCGCCAAATAAATCTGACCAAATTCATTGCGGATAATCCCCGCCGCGACATAGACTAATTTTTTATCCATTATGATATTCCTGTATTCTTGAGTGGGTTCGCGCTAAATTTAACGACCAGAGTCGATACGCCAAGAAAAAAAGCGGCCTTATCGCGACCGCTCCATTCAGCAAATTACACACGGGCACCGTGGCAATGTTTATATTTTTTGCCCGAACCGCAAGGACAAGGATCATTACGTCCGATATGGCCTTTAGCTTCCGCCTGAGCCACAGCGATATCGCCCTCTGACATCGGTGCATCCTGACCTTCAATATGCATTTTTTCCGCGGCACGGACCGCCGCTTCCCGGCGTTCCTGTTCGGCTTGCGCCACTTCTTCCTGCGTGCGGACTTGCACGCGGCTTAAGGTGGTGATCACGGTCAGCTTCAATGCATCAAGCATTTCCGTAAACATCTGGAAGGACTCTTTTTTGTATTCCTGTTTCGGATCCTTTTGAGCATAGCCGCGTAAGTGAATACTTTGACGCAAATAATCCATCGCCGCCAAATGCTCTTTCCAAAGCTCGTCCAGTGTTTGCAACATCACACCTTTTTCAAAATTGCGCATGGTATCCGCTCCCACAATATCTTCTTTACGTTGATATTCTTCGACGGCGGCTTCAACAATGCGCTCACGCAAACTATCCTCATGCAGCTGGTTATCTTCTTCCAGCCAACGGGCAATCGGCAAATCAAGGGAGAAATCCTGACGTAATCTTGTTTCCAACCCGGCGATATCCCATTGTTCTTCCAAGGACTGCGGTGGAATATACTGATCAATCACAGTATTAAACACGTCTTCACGAATCGCCACGATGGTGCTGGAAATATCATCGTTATCCAATAGTTCGTTACGCTGGCTGTAAATCGCATGACGTTGGTCGTTCGCCACATCATCAAACTGCAACAGATTTTTACGCCCGTCAAAATTATGAGCTTCAACCTTGGCCTGAGCGGAAGCAATCACCTTCGCCAATAACTTGGATTCCATCGCTTCACCCGGTGTGCTGAATGCTTTGCGCATCATATTTAACTTACCCTCGTTGAGGTAAATACGCATCAAAGCATCTTCTAACGATAAATAGAAACGGGAAGAACCTGGGTCGCCCTGACGACCGGAACGGCCGCGCAGTTGGTTATCAATACGGCGTGACTCATGACGTTCCGTTCCGATAATATGTAAGCCGCCCGCTTTCATTACGATGTCATGACGCTCCTGCCATGCCGCTTTAATGGCTTCGATTTGCTCCTCGGTCGGATTTTCCAGCTTAGCCACTTCGGCTCTCCAGTTACCGCCCAACACAATATCCGTACCGCGTCCCGCCATGTTGGTCGCGATGGTCACCGCCCCCGGATAACCGGCGTTAGCAATAATTTCCGCTTCCTGAGCGTGGAATTTTGCATTCAGTACGTTGTGCGCAATACCCGCTTTATCCAATTCTTTAGACAGCAATTCTGATTTTTCAATGGATGCCGTTCCCACCAGCACCGGCTGCTGACGTGCAATACATTCTTTAATATCTTCGATAATGGCGGCAAATTTATACTGTTCGTTTTCAAACATCACGTCAGTGCGGTCATCACGAATCATCGGACGGTTGGTCGGAATAACCACCGTTTCCAAGCCGTAAATCTGTTGAAATTCAAAGGCTTCCGTATCCGCCGTCCCCGTCATGCCGGCTAATTTTTCGTATAAACGGAAATAGTTCTGGTAGGTAATGGAAGCCACGGTCTGGTTTTCGCCCTGGATCTTCACGCCTTCTTTTGCCTCAATAGCCTGATGCAAACCGTCCGACCAGCGGCGCCCCGCCATAGTACGACCGGTGTGCTCGTCCACGATCACGATTTCGCCGTCCTTTACGATATAATCCACATCTTTTTCAAATAAGGTGTGGGCACGCAAGGCGGCATAAATATGATGTAACAGATTGATTTTACCCGGTGAATACAGAGAATCCGCTTCCGTCATGAAACCATTCTGCACCAGCCAGTTTTCGCATTTTTCCTGACCGCGTTCAGTTAAATGAGCCTGTTTATTTTTCAAGTCCAGAGAGAAATCGCCGGTACCCTGGAAATCATCGGAATCTTCTTTTTCCTGCTGCACCAATAACGGAATCAATTTATCAATGGCGATATATAACTCCGAACTGTCCTCCGACGGGCCGGAAATAATCAGCGGCGTACGCGCCTCATCAATCAGAATGGAATCCACTTCATCCACCAAGGCATAATGCAGGGCGCGTTGGAAACGTTCTTCCTTAGAATGCGCCAGATTATCACGTAAATAGTCGAACCCCAGCTCGCTGTTGGTGGCATACGTAATGTCCGCTTTATAGGATTCGCGCTTTTGTTCCGGCGATAAGCCCGGTATATTCACCCCAACGGTCATGCCTAGAAATTCAAATAACGGGCGGTTCGTTTCCGCGTCGCGGTTTGCCAAATAATCGTTGACGGTAACCACATGCACGCCTTTGCCCGTTAAGGCATTCAAATAACACGGCAGAGTTGCGGTGAGCGTTTTCCCTTCCCCGGTACGCATTTCCGCGATACAACGGCTGGTCAGCACCATACCGCCGATAAGCTGCACGTCGAAATGACGCATGCCCATCACCCTGCGGCTGGCTTCACGCACAGTGGCAAAAGCCTCCGGCAATAAGCTTTCCAAGCTTTCGCCCTGGCTCAGGCGATTGCGGAACTCCGCGGTTTTGGCTTTTAATTCTTCATCGCTCAATGCCCGGAAGCTTTCTTCCAACTGATTGATTTTTCTCACCTGTTTGTTTAAACGGCGTAAAATACGTTCATTGCGGCTACCAAAAATTTTTGTTGCAATACTTTTTAACATGATTGTTCTTCTTAATATTCTGTGAAATAAATAACAAAGCGGCCGCTACAAAGAGCGGACACTCAATGATATGATGAGGTAAAGCTAAGCTCCGGCGGGGCCGGCACGGATCGGCGCATGAGGATTAAAAGCATGCGCGGTAAAGTGCGGTGTGATTTTGGGCAGTTTTGCCCGCTCGACCGCCGCATCCGAATGCGGCTGCTGAACAAGCGAAACCTGTTGAATTAAAGCAACCGTTTGAGTAATTTGCTGCTGAGCGGCCTGTTGTTCGTTCCGATAGCTGTCATTGAGAGTCTCGGCATGGCTCAGACCCTGAACGGCGGGCAAGGCAAAAATCGCAATCATACTCACAAGTAGCTGCGACCAGAAATTATGTTTGCCTTTGGTTTGTATCAGTTTCATAGCGGATTAAAGTTAAATTTTGCCTATTGTAGCGGAATTTCGCTACAATGTCCTTTATTATTGTATTCAAGTCAGGAAATTCAAGCCATGAGAAAAAATAAAACCCAAAATATCAAGGAACTGATTGAAGGTTCTCATTTGGCCCAAATTATGCAGAAAGGCCTTTTTCTCAATAACCTTAATCAACAGCTGCAGAGTCGCTTTCCGCCTCAGTTCAAAGGGCTCTACCGCCTCGCCAATATGCATGAGGACAGCCTCAACATTGAGGTGGCAAGTGCGGTGGTAAGACAAGGATTTTTATTCCGTCAGCAGGAATTGCTCCGTCTGATCCAACAGGATTACCCTGAAATCACCCGGCTTAATTTCAAAATCAATCCTCAGCTGCTGAATAAAAATTAAAGTGCGGTGTTAAAAAACGGAGTTTTTACGCGTTTACCTCGGCAAAGAAATTTGCTCTTATTTGATCAAAGCTCGTTACATTTAACAGCTTACCGTTTTCGAAAATCGGCTGTAGCAGATCATCACTGAAATCATCCGCCGCGGTTAAACCGTCAACATAACAATCTAAACCGGTTACTTTTACCCGGCCACACTGAGACTTCTTCAAACCGTCGTCCGTTTTCGGATTTTTGAAAATTCCCTTTTCCACACCGTTAATGCGGATAGAAGTCGCTTTCACCGCAAAACCCAACGTGTCGCGCGTGTTGCTTTGATAAGTGCGGGACCCCACACCGAATACGATATTATTGGCGGCAAAACCTTTTGCTTTCAACCCGTTCAGGATATTCAACATTTTTTCATAGTGCACACCGTCGCCGTAAATCACCCCGATATGCGGATCCAACACCTTGTAGCCTTTGTCATTCACCGTACCGCCGAAAATCTGCCACAAACATTCGATTAAGCCCTGACGTTCATGTCGGGTCTGAGCCTGAGCACGGCCGCATAAAATATCCATCGCGTCACCGCTGTCGGGGCGAATCACCACACGGGCGTGAGGCGGACGCCGCATAATCTCGTCCTTCAATAGCGGCAGATTTACGCTGATGTTATGCCAAAAATCCGTGGTATCCGCCACAATAGACAGCATAGAATCAGGAAATTTATTCATCAAATAGCGAAATGTCGGCAGTTCATCCACACCATGGGCGCTCATCACGGAATGTTCGCTGGCGGGAATAGAAGTACCGATCAGCTGTCGTGAACCATAATATTGTTCCACAAAAGAAATGGCGGGAATCGTGTCAGTACCGAGAAACGCAATCAAATGCGCCGCTCCCGAGGTTTCCACACTTTCCAAGGAGCTCATCCCCCGCATTGAAAAATCATGAGCTTGGAACGGAATATGATTCATATCGTCACAGGTTTCCCGGGCAAACCGCTGTAAGGTAAGATAATACATGCGCGCCACGGAAGCGGAAGTCATCGGCAGCCAAAGAGAAACATTAATCAGCGTTTCCACATAATTAGTAAGCCAGAAAAACGCCGGATGAGTGTTTTCGATGGTCATCACAGGCACATGAACGGCTACGGATTTACCTTCGGGGATCGCCTTAATGCGTAGCGGTAAATAGCCTAAATCATGTAATTCACCAATATGTTCACCGCTATTTGTCATATTTAGTGTACGTTTGATAAAGGCGGTATATTCCGTTACCACTTCATTACGCGGACGCGAAAAGAAGTTCAGATTAAAATAATTGATCAGATATTTAATGATAAATGCTTGAAAACCAAAGGAAACAACACGTTTTACCTGCGGATACTGCTTATTGCTGCGTGGGGTAAAAGTGCTATAAATAACTTCGGAACCTTCGGGATATTGCGCTCGGTGAGATACTTTATAAAAATCACATAACAGGGTTGGAACGGCACTGGCACATTGAATATGCCGATATTTTATTCGATTTAAGCTAAACATAAATACTCCAAAAATAAAATTTACTTAAAGTTTAGCCGGCAAACCATTTTATGTAAAGCATATATTACAAAATAGGCATTTTCACGATATATTTTAAGCTCATATTCTACTTAAATACCGCAATTAATTCGTTTACTTTTATACGGCGGGAAGAAATCTGACTGATGGAACGCTGTACCTTGATACGCTTAAACTTCGCTCCTTGATAAATTTCACGGGTAAATTTGGTGTCATGATTGGAAATCAGCACGGGAATCCGACGTTCCTCGCTGGTCTTTCTGGCTAAATCCGCCAATGATCTTTGATGGTTAACGGAAAATTCATGCCCTGAATATTTAGTGAAATTGCTGTCCTGAATTAATGGAGCATAGGGTGGATCACAATAGATCACCGAATGTTCATCGGCATAATTAAAGGTTTCGTTAAAATCCGCACAAATGAACACCGCACTTTGCGCCTTTTCAGCAAAATAGCGTAATTCCGTAACAGGAAAATAATGGGCTTTATAAGCACCAAAGGGCACATTGAATTCATTCTGAGAATTATAACGACACAGCCCGTTAAAGCCGAAGCGATTCAGATAAACAAACAGCACGGAACGCCGGAAACTATCCGTACTGTTATTAAATTCTTCGCGGCGAGCATAGTAGTAACCGGCGGAATTCGCCTGGGGATGGAAAAAAATCGGTGTCAGCGCTTCGATATAAGCTTCGACATCCTGTTTCACTATATTGAATAAATTGATTAAATCGGGATTAATGTCCGCCAGCACGTAGCGATCATACCGGGTATTGAGAAACACCGTTCCCGCTCCGACAAACGGCTCAATCAGGCAGCTTTTACGTTTCGGCAGCAGTTTATTGATCTCATCTGTCAGACGAAATTTGCCGCCCGCCCATTTAAGAAAAGAGCGGTGCTTTATTGCCGTTTTTTTACTGAGCGGTGTTAGCATTTGAAGTGATGAGATTATCTGCGGCTAATCATTCTGCGTACAAAGACGGATCGCCTCCAGCACCAGCCGCTGATCCGTATCCGTCGCTACATAGGCTTGTCCCAGTGATTTCAGCAATACAAAGCGCAACTTACCCGCCAATACTTTTTTGTCACGCATCATATGCGGCATATAGTCCTCGGGCTGCATAGTATCGGGGGAAACCGTCGGTAAATTGGCGCGAGCCAACAATTTTTCTAAGCGCGCCACATCGGCTTTGGAAATATTACCTAATAATTCCGATAACGCGGCGGCCATCATTGAACCCACCGCTACGGCTTCGCCGTGCAGCCAGTTGCCGTAGCCGAGATGCGTTTCAATCGCATGACCGAAAGTGTGGCCGAGATTCAGCAAGGCGCGCTCACCCTGTTCCGTTTCGTCACGCGCCACCACATCCGCTTTAATCCGGCAGCAGCGGGCAATGCAGTATTGCAATGCCTCGGAATCCAATGCCACCAACTTATCAATATTCTGTTCCAGCCATTCAAAGAACGGCAAATCAAGAATCGCTCCGTATTTTATCACTTCGGCAAGACCCGCGTTCACTTCACGTTTCGGTAACGAACCGAGGGTTTTCGTGTCGATAATGACCGTAACCGGCTGATAGAACGCCCCAATCATGTTTTTACCCAAAGCATGATTAACCGCCGTTTTACCGCCTACGGAAGAATCCACCTGCGCTAATAACGTAGTAGGAATCTGAACAAATTTAATACCACGCTGGTAACTTGCCGCGGCATAACCCGCCACGTCGCCAATCACACCACCGCCAAGGGCAATCAATGTAGTATCCCGACCATGATTTTCCTGCAATAACGCAGTAAAAATCATGTTCAGTGACTCCAGCGTCTTGTATTTTTCGCCATCAGGCAACAGCACATGGCTGACCTGACAGCCCATGCTTTCCAAGGTTTCCGTTACGGGCCGTAAATAGAATTGTGCGACGGTCGGATTGCTGACAATCATGACTTTATCCCCTGATTTCACAGGATAAACCGAGCTGTCCGTTAATAGGTTTTCTCCGATATAAATGGGATAACGGCGCTCCTTCAGCTCAACATTCACACAACAAACCATAACTGCAACCTTATCTGTTTCTATTGAAAATCATAAATTAAATCAATGAGATGATTTACCATCAACTTGGCACTTTGTTCATCGGTCGGTAAGGTAATGTCCGCCACCTCTTCGTATAACGGATTACGCACCTCGGCGAGCTCCTTCAGTACCTGACGGGTGTCTTCCACCCCTTGCAGCAGAGGGCGTTTTTTATCACGCTGAGTACGCTCAAACTGTTTATCCACCGTTGTTTGTAAATACACGACAATGCCGCGCGCCGACAAATGATTACGGGTGTCCTTCGACAATACCGCACCGCCGCCGGTGGAAAGCACGACACCTTGTTTTTGCGTTAACTCGTCAATTATCCGTTCCTCACGTTTACGAAAACCGGCCTCGCCTTCAAGGTCAAAAATCCAACTAATATCCGCCCCTGCACGCTGCTCAATTTCTGTATCGGAATCAATAAATTCCATATTCAACTGCTGTGCCAACTGGCGACCGATAGTACTTTTACCCGCCCCCATAGGCCCGACCAAAAATATATTACGTTTTTCTGCCATTGTTATTTTTCTTCTCAATTTTACTGATTAATTTGATCCAAACACCGCCTTGAAAATTACAAACTGTACGGCGATAAATAAAAGGACCACCAAAACCGTGAGATTATCGCAATAAATCCCCCCCGTTTTCAACCTTCGCAGGCGATTTATTGCAGATAATTTTATGAAAGGAGAAAAAGTGCGGTGCTATTTTAAAGATTTTTTTATCTTCGGATTTAAATCGGATTTTTTCTCCGTTAATAATTGCTTACTGCGTTGTGCCGCATTATGTTCGGGTTTAATAATATGCGGCGTGACGAAAATAACCAACTCGCGTTTCTGATGGCGATCCGCCTTCCGCTTGAACAGATGTTTAATCACCGGAATATCACCCAGCAGCGGCACTTTATCCTCGGTTTTGGAAACGGTATCGTGGAAAATACCGCCCAGCACGATGGTTTCGCCGTCTTTCGCGAACACCTGCGTATTGATTTCCTGTTTATCAATGGACACAATTTCTCCGTTACCGTACACCACGCGGGAACCGGGCGAATTCTGGCTCACCAGCAGATCCAATAATATACTGTTATCCTTAGAAATATGCGGTGTCACCTCCAGTCCAAGCACTGCCTCACGAAACTCGATAGATTCGGTTTCACTCTTTTTATTGGTCACCACATAAGGAATTTCCGTCCCTTGCTTGATGCTGGCACTTTTCTTGTTGGTTGTCAGTAAACGGGGACTCGCAATAATATCCACCTGTTTTTCCTGTTCCAAAGCCGTCAGTTCCAGATCCAGCAGGCGACCATGAATTTTCGCCACCTGCATGGCAATAGAACCGGCGGGCGTGGTATTCGTAGGAAAATTTACATTCAAATTATTGGCAACGTTCAATCCGTTACCTTCCAAGCTGCCGGCCACCCGATGAGCCGACGGACCGGCTTCAAAAATACCCCAGCGTACGCCGAGTTCTTCCAGCCCTTCGCTTGTCATGGTCACGATTCTTGCCTCGATGGCAATTTGCTCAATGGGTTTGTCCAATTCGGCAATCAGACGACGGATTTTCCGCAAGGCCGCTTTGTCATCCTGAATCAACAGCATATTGCTGCGATCATCAAAACTAATACTGCCCGAAGGTGATAACAGGCTGCCGCTGCCGGTAGTCAGAGATTTCATCACTTCGGACGCTTTAGCAAACTGCAATTTAACGGTAGCCGTATCCAAACCGTCGGATTCAACCGCTTCGCCTGCGATCGTTGGCGGCTCAGCGGCCGTCGGCGCCCCCTGTTTGGTTAAATAATAAATGCCGTTTTCCTGCGACAGGGCAAACTGTTTGCTTTTAGCCACCGCTTTCAATAATTGTTCCCAACTGACATTATCCAGCTTGAGGGAAAGAGAACCTTCAATTTCATCATCCAATACCAGATTTTCATTTTGTTCCAACGCCAGCTGCTGTAACGTTGCCACCAAAGGAGCCTGTTTTAACCGAATGGAAAATTTTTCCTGTGCGGCGGGTGGTTGGGCATGGCCGGAGAAACTGTAAAAATTCAAAAAAACGACACCGCACTTTAGCAGCAAGAAGAATATAAAACGCATTGGGCACGGCTCCTAAAATTTTACTTTCATTGGCGTGGAAGTCCGGCAATCGGCCTGCCACTGCACGAAATGCAGTTCGTTGGGTAAAATGGCAGCCAGTTCCCACTGGTCTTTGCCGACCACATCGCCAATTTCGACCACATAAATCTGCGGCTCACTGTCGGCCAAAAATAACAGATGTTGCCGCTGCGATTTCATCATCCCGGCAATTTTCAGCTGGTTGAAGGATAAATCAGCCGCTACATTTACCGCTTTATCGGCACAGCCGGAAAAATGCTTTGCAGCCATGGCAGACATATCCTCCGCCTGCTGTCGCTCGGGCGGTTCAAAAGGATCCTTGGCCAGTGCCGAAACATGACACAGCACGAATAAGCTCAATATAAACAGCCTCATGCCTCCTCCTTGTTTAAGTTCACCTGAAATTCCATCACACTGTCGATAGGTTCGCCGTTTTGACGTTCCGTCGGCTTATGAAGATGGATCGCCAGCACAGATAATTCGGGAAATTGGCGTAAAAGTGCGGTGATGAAAAACCGAATTTCGTTAAAACCACCGCTTAACTGCAACGTCAAGGTCGGTTTTTTATGAAAATACCATTGCGACAGCTGAACGGACAAATCCGCCGTTAATTCCCGGATACGCTGATTAATCGGCGCTAAGCGGGCCGTCAACTCAGGGGTGAGAACATATTCCTGCGTATTGCCTTTCATCGCAATATTCAGCTTGGTCTGATGCTCAAATTCCGCCTGTTTCTGCTGTAATTCCTGTTGTAGCAGGGAAAGGCTATGCCGAGAAAGCAACCAATCCGAACAGGGAAAATACAGCGCAGCCAGACTTATCATCAGTAAAATCAAATACTGACGGCGGCGGGAAAGAGAAAACCACTGCTGCCAAAGTGCGTTATATTTGTTTATACCGTAATTCACGGTACCTCCGTTTCTAATAGCAGTTCAAATTGAAAATGTAATGTGCCGTTATTCTGCGGCGAAAAATCCACTAAACGAACCTGACTCGGTTGTACCAGTTTTGTAAGAAATTGATTGATCCGTTCAAATTCCGATTGATTTATCGCCATACCCGTCAGATGAAGCCGCCGTTCCTTCAGGCTAAATTCCGTTAACCTGCCTTGTGTAAACGGCAGCTCACTTAACCAGTGCAGACTTGCTTCCACCTGTTTACCCGGTGTAGAAATCTGCCGCTCGGGCCGATACATAGAACGTAACCGATTATTCTGACCAACCATCTCCGTCAGCTTCGTTTGCTGTTGCTGCAAAGATTGCTCGTACGCCTGAATTTCCAGCCGCACTTGTCGGTTGAGATAAAACAACAGACTCCAAACCAGTAATAACACACCAAGCCACAGCGACAGAGACAATATGGCTTGCCGCCGTTGTCGCCGAAAAACACTATCCCGCCACGGCAGTAAATTAAGCCACGCCTTCATTTTCTACCGTCCGAGAACGAAAAAGTGCGGTGTTATCTTTTTGAGTTTTTTCGTTTCTCCGCTCACATTGCCATAAGGCGGCACCCAGCGCCAGAAGCGGTAATTCCGTTTCAACCCGCCGCCATGAAGGCAGATATTCCTCATGCGGCACACGGCTATAAGCCACACAATGAGCCGGAACTTCCGCATAATGAGAACAGAATTGATGAAATAATTCGGTGAGTTTGAGTGATGTCCGCTGTAATGACAGCAGCTTGTGGGTTGTATTTTTTACGGCCAAAGCAAATTGTTCATCACGATATAAGAATAAAGTATCATCCGCATGTTGCTCATGACTCTCTTCGCCGCGTAAAAAAGTAAACGCGCGCAACATGCTATGGACGGCATTATCCAATACATCAAGCCGTACCGGGCGGAACCGATTCAGATGTTCTTGCACCACTGTTTCCACCACCGCAAAAATATCCAGCCGCATGCCCTGTTTCAACGCATAAGCACAATAATCAAACCAAACCTCGTCAAGCTGAACGGGGAGCTCATGCTGCAGGGTATAACGGCACTGCTGCTCGCATTCGGACTGACTGAGCACGGCGGGCAATACCATGCTTTTCGACCAGATCTGAACGGGAGCGATATTGCCAATCCAGCGTAATGTGAAGGCATTATGGCGTAAATAATGACTTACATCCGCATTAATCCGTTCCTCCAATCCGGCCGTTTGCTCCGGCGGTAAAATAAAAGTATGCGTCTGCCGGTCCTGATCAAACCATAGCACATCCATTTCATTACCGCGTAAATGCAGACCGACTGGGACTAATACCGTTGTATTTTTTCGCAATTTCAGCATAAATTTTCTGATTTTTACCTATTCATTCATCTTTTATCTTTCGATTTATCCAACTAGACTTTATACTTACCAGTTAAACATCGAGTTGTTGATAAAGTGAGTGTTGATTACTTTCTGCAACATTGCATTAAACAAGAGTGAATTTTGGAATGAAGATCGCAAAATTAATATTGAGTACCCTGCTAACGCTAATTATCCTGGGCTGTGTTGTAGCGGGGATTGGTTATTTCCACATCAAATCGCAGCTACCTGATGTGAATACCCTTAAAACGGTCGAATTACAGCAACCTATGCAAATTTATACCGCCGACGGAAAACTGATCGGCGAAGTGGGGGAACAACGCCGCATTCCTATAAAACTTGCAGATGTACCGAAACGGTTAATTGACGCGGTACTTGCCACCGAAGACAGCCGTTTCTATGAGCACCACGGACTGGATCCCGTGGGTATCGCCCGTGCCGTTTGGATAGCAATCAACAACGGCGGGCCATCTCAAGGGGCGAGCACCATTACCCAGCAACTGGCCCGTAACTTCTTTCTGACGCCGGAGAGAAAACTGAGCCGTAAAATTAAAGAAGCCGTGCTCGCTATTCAAATTGAAAATACGCTGAGTAAAAACGAAATTCTTGAACTTTATCTGAATAAAATTTATTTAGGCTATCGTTCTTACGGTATCGCGGCGGCGGCCAAAACCTATTTCGGTAAAAATTTAGATGAATTGACCCTGTCCGAAATGGCGGTGCTGGCGGGTTTGCCGAAGGCGCCTTCCACCATGAATCCGCTGTATTCGTTAAAACGCGCGGAAGAACGGCGCAATATCGTGTTAAGCCGTATGCTAGACATGAAAACCATTACGCAGGAAGAATACAACACGGCGATTAGAGAGCCTATCGTTGCCTCTTACCATGGCGCTCAGATTGATTTTCGGGCGGATTATGTGACGGAAATGGTGCGCCAGGAAATGGTGAAACGTTACGGTGAAGACAATGCCTACAACAGCGGCTATAAGGTTTACACCACCATTCTGTCGCAAGACCAGGCCAATGCTCAGAACTCGGTAATCAACAATATCATCAATTACGATATGCGACACGGTTTCCGTACTCCGGTTAGCTTGTGGTCGGGTAAAAATGG
The DNA here is from genome assembly GCA_032586195.1 of Pasteurellaceae bacterium LIM206. GTDB lineage: Bacteria > Pseudomonadota > Gammaproteobacteria > Enterobacterales > Pasteurellaceae > JAWHQP01. The sequence goes on from JAWHQP010000018.1 coordinate 24,768, forward strand.
CGCATTAAATAATGAAAAGATTATCGAAATCCTGCGTAAATTGCCAAATTCCGCCCCGTTCATTCCCGCCGCGGTATTAAGCACCAATAAATCGGGTGCGGAATTATTATTGGCGTCAGGTGAAAAAATGACCTTAACTGCCAACGCCATGCGTTGGACGGGAAAATCAGCCCCGGTAAAAACGGGTGATCAGATTTGGATCAGACAGCGTGACAACGGCGAATGGATGTTAGGCCAAATCCCGGAAGTCAACTCAGCCTTGGTATCACTCAACAGTGATAACGGAGCGATTGAAGCCATCGTCGGCGGTTTTAGCTTTGAACAAAGTAAATTTAACCGAGCAACGCAATCTTTGGTACAGGTAGGTTCATCCATTAAACCGTTTATTTACGCCGCCGCGCTGGAAAAAGGTTTGACCCTTTCCAGCGTGCTACAGGATACCCCGATTATTCTCCATAAGCCGGGGCAGGCGGAATGGAGACCGAAAAACTCGCCGAACCGTTTTGACGGACCAATGCGATTACGGGTGGGTCTAGGTCAGTCGAAAAACATGATCGCCATTCGGACCATGCAAACGGCCGGGGTTTCTTATGTAGCGGATTTTCTGGAACGTTTCGGGTTCAAACGCGAACAGTATTTTGCCAGCGAGGCCCTTGCTCTGGGGGCGGCGTCATTCACACCGTTGGAAATGGCCCGCGGCTATGCGGTGTTTGATAACGGCGGCTTCTTGATTGATCCTTTTATCATCAACAAGATTTTGGATAATTCGGGCAAGGAAATCTTTGTCGCGAACCCTAAAATTGCTTGTCCGACCTGCGACGATATCCCGACTATCTACGGCGAAACCAAGGACAAAGTAGATGGCTTCCAGGAAAATAACGAAGATAACACCGCAGTATTAAACAAAACCGATGAAACGACAAACGGTGAAGAAACCGATCAGAGCGAGGATGAAGATATTCCCGAATTGCAGGCTAAAGACGGTCAAGTTAATGAAGATTCGCTTGATTTAATGGCTGAAGGTAAAACGGCTAATTCACAAGTACAATATGCTCCGCGCGTAATCAGCGGTGAACTGGCGTTTTTAATCCGCAGTGCCTTAAACACCGCCATCTACGGCGAAGAAGGGCAAAGCTGGAAAGGTACCAGCTGGCGTATGGCAAACGAGATTAAACGCAAGGATATCGGCGGTAAAACGGGTACTACCAATAATAATAAAACGGCTTGGTATGCCGGCTTCGCGGCGAATATCACGACCACGGTTTACATTGCCTTCGACGATAACAAACGCAATCTCGGCAAAGGCGAAGCAGGAGCGACCGCCGCTATGCCGGCCTGGATAGACTATATGAAAGCGGTATTAGCCGACGTTCCCGAACGGGATTTGCCGATACCGGCCAATATCGTGGAAAAATCCATTGATCTGAGTTCCGGCCTGCTTGCCGGCAGCGGCGGCAAAACCGAATACTTCATCAAAGGCACGGAACCGCAACGTGTGTTCGTACAGGAACGCGGCTATTATGTGCCGGAAGAATTGGAAAAACGTTTTAATCCCGCCACGCCGGCAGGTACGGTGCCGAAAACCGGCCCGCGGCAGGAATTGTTCTAAAACTCTAAAACTTAACACCGCACTTTGCCAAATCTTCCGTCAACAGAAAAGCAAAGTGCGGTGCTGTTTTTACCATTTTTATAAGGGAAAAAATGCTTAGTTATCGTCACAGCTTTCATGCCGGCAACCATGCCGATGTACTGAAACATCTTGTCCTCATGCTGATTTTTGAAAACCTGAAACAAAAAGAAAAGGGTTTTTATTATCTCGACACGCACGCGGGCGTAGGCCGCTATCGCTTATTCAGCGAAGAATCGGAAAAAACCGCCGAGTTTGAGCAAGGCATCGCACGCTTATGGAATAAAACGGACCTGCCTGAAGAAGTGGCACGCTATATTAATCTGATCAGAAAAATTAACTATGGCGGTAAAGAACTGCGTTATTACGCAGGTTCGCCACTGATTGCAGCCCAATTATTACGTCCACAGGATCATGCTTTGTTCACAGAGCTACATCCTTCTGATTTCCCGATTCTGCGCGGCAATTTTAAGGAATTTCATAACATAACGGTGAAACGCGAGGACGGATTCCAACAATTGAAAGCCACCTTACCGCCGAAGGAGCGCCGTGGTTTAGTGTTAATCGACCCGCCATACGAGTTAAAAGAAGATTACGATTTAGTGGTCAACGCCGTTAAAGAAGGTTACAAGCGCTTTGCTACGGGCATTTACGCCATTTGGTATCCCGTGGTATTACGTCAGCAAACCAAACGCATGATGAAAGGCTTAGAGGCTACCGGCATCCGTAAAATCCTACAGATTGAACTCGCCGTCCGCCCCGACAGCAATCAACGCGGCATGACCGCCAGCGGCATGATCATCATAAACCCGCCATGGAAACTGGCAAGCCAAATGGAAAATATCCTACCATACCTCACACAAACTTTGGTACCGGAAGGAACCGGGAGTTGGAAAGTGGATTGGGTTATGCCGGAGTAAGTTAACCGTAAGGTTAAAACAATCGGTTCTGTATTATCAGAACCGATTGTTTATATTCAAATTATCACAATGTCATAGCTAAACTATTAATATATTGCTTAACCTCCTCTTGCG
>JAWHQP010000019.1:0-21863 GCA_032586195.1 Pasteurellaceae bacterium LIM206
CGTCGTTGTGTGGGGCGTATTATAGGGATTTCGCCCGCCTTTGCAAGCGCTTTTTATAAAATTTTGCAAAAAAAACCGCAAATCCCCGCCCGGCCGCGGAAAATTTAATCGTTCCGCCGCCTAAACCGGCGAAAACTCAATAAAACGACACCGCACTTTGCCCGCGCGGTTAAGGCTGCGAGCTAAAGTGCGGTGTTGAAAAGGTGAGTTTTTTCATGCTATTTTTTACGCAATGACACTTCCCCGCCATTAAATCGGATAGTATGCCCTTCTTCATCTCTGATCATCAAACTCCCATCCCGGCTGATACCCATATTAACGCCCGAAATGATTTTCTTTTCCGTGATGACGTTCACTTCTTCATTACTGTATTCATCATAACGCTCCCATTTTTGTCGAAAAGCATCCGTAATGCCATTGTGGGCAAAATCATTCAAATAAGTGTAAACGCTTTTTACTATAGCGATGATGAGTTCGGTGCGATCAAAGTGCGGTGTGATTTCAGCGAGTTCCGACCAAGGCTGGGAAATTTGTCCGGCGATTTTAGGTAATTTAAGATTAATGCCGATACCGCCCACGATATTAATCAGCTGATTTCTGACGGAAGCAATTTCAATCAGAATCCCCGCCAGCTTTTTTCCCTTGAATAACAGATCATTCGGCCATTTGAGTTTGATCCCGTCCATGCCCGCCTTTTCCAAAGCTTCAACGATCGCCATGCCGACCACTAAACTCAAGCCGCTAATGGCATTTCGCGGATTCAATGTCCAGTAAAAGCTTAATATCAGCTGACCTGCAAAAGGCGAAATCCATTGACGACCGCGACGCCCCCGACCTGCCGTTTGCATTTCCGTTACGCAAATTGTGCCTTTTGTTAATTCCGAACAATGTTCCAGCAAATATTGATTGGTGGAATCAACCATTGGCTGATAAATGACGGAATACGGCTGCAATGCCTGTGTTAATTTGTTTCTGTCTAATAACGGCAACTGTGCCGCAAGGCGGATTTGATTATTGTCACAGCACAGCGGAACGCCCGATTCAAGCAATTTATTTATTTCATCCGCCAGTTCACCGGGGCTAATGTGTAAAAGTGCGGTGAGATTTTCCGGAGTTTTTGCTCCTGTGTCCGTAAGAATGTCTAATAAAGATGTCATAATGCCGCTCAGGTAAATGATTTCCATTGTTTTAACACAAAAACCGAAAAATATAAATTTTTCTATAAAAATCCGTTTTCAAACGATTTCGTAACCTGTATAATCCGTCCGCAATATTTTTTTACACAACCCTAAACTAAGAGAGATATTGCAATGTTACGAATCAAACAAGAAGCATTAACTTTTGATGACGTTCTTCTCGTTCCCGCTCATTCCACCGTGTTGCCAAACACCGCCGATTTGTCCACTCAATTAACCTCCACTATTCGCTTGAATATCCCGATGATTTCTGCGGCGATGGATACGGTAACCGAAACTAAACTTGCAATATCCTTGGCTCAAGAAGGCGGGATCGGTTTTATTCATAAAAATATGTCCATTGAGCGCCAAGCCGAACGTGTACGTAAAGTGAAAAAATTTGAAAGCGGTATCGTTTCGGAACCCGTAACGGTTTCGCCAACGTTATCTCTGGCCGATTTAGCCGCTTTAGTAAAGAAAAACGGTTTTGCCGGCTACCCTGTGATCGATGATAAAGACAATTTAGTCGGTATCATTACTGGTCGTGACACCCGTTTCGTGAAAGATTTAAGCAAAACCGTCGCCGATGTAATGACGCCGAAATCACGTTTGGTAACCGTTAAAGAAGGCGCTTCGCGGGAAGAAATCTTGCAGCTGATGCACCTCAACCGGATAGAAAAAGTCCTGATGGTGGATGACACGTTCAAATTAAAAGGCATGATCACGGTAAAAGATTTCCAGAAAGCGGAACAAAAACCTAACGCATGCAAAGACGAATTCGGTCGCTTGCGCGTGGGTGCGGCGGTAGGCGCCGGAGCCGGTAATGAAGCACGTATCGACGCATTGGTCAAAGCCGGCGTAGATGTGCTGTTAATTGACTCTTCGCACGGTCATTCCGAAGGTGTCTTGCAACGTATACGTGAAACCCGTGCCAAATACCCCGATCTACCGATTATCGCGGGCAACATTGCAACCGCCGAAGGAGCAATCGCTCTGGCTGACGCAGGTGCAAGCGCAGTGAAAGTGGGAATCGGCCCGGGTTCAATCTGTACAACCCGCATCGTGACAGGTGTCGGTGTGCCACAGATTACCGCTATTGCCGAAGCGGCCGAAGCATTGAAGGATCGCGGCATTCCTGTGATTGCCGACGGTGGTATCCGTTATTCGGGCGATATTTCCAAAGCCATTGCCGCAGGCGCATCCTGCGTTATGGTCGGTTCAATGTTTGCCGGTACGGAAGAAGCGCCGGGCGAAATCGAACTGTACCAAGGCCGCGCCTTTAAATCCTACCGCGGTATGGGTTCATTGGGTGCAATGGCGAAAGGTTCCAGCGATCGTTATTTCCAATCGGATAACGCAGCCGATAAACTGGTACCGGAAGGAATCGAAGGCCGCATTCCATATAAAGGTTTATTGAAAGAAATCATCCATCAGCAAATGGGCGGCTTACGTTCCTGCATGGGCTTGACCGGCTCCGCCACCATTGAGGATTTACGTACCAAAGCGCAATTTGTACGTATTTCGGGAGCAGGCATTAAAGAAAGCCACGTGCATGACGTAACGATTACCAAAGAAGCACCGAATTATCGTCTGGGCTAATTATTAAAAGCGCGATCAGATCTGAACGAACATCTCGGATTTGATCGCTCTTTAGCACCATTATAATTTAAATTTACGAATTCCACCCTGCAAATTCACTATCAAGAGAAAGGGAGAACTGTATGAAACAACATCAATATCAATTAACTTTAACCCATGTGGCTGACATTAACGGTAATCCCGTTGAACCAAAATCACTTACCGTTAATACGCCAAACCACGATGACATTTTTAACATTATCGAAATAATGAAAAATCGCCCGGAAATGACGGAAGAAATGGCACAACGTTTTGTGATTGGTTTAAAAACTATGAGCGAAGTGATGTTGGAAAACCGCAAAAATCCGTTGTTTGAACAACTCATACCGCACTTTCGTGCCATGATGGAAATAATTAAAGCAAAATAATTTAGTTAGACCTTGAGTAAGAGAAAATTTAATGAGCAACATTCACCAAAGCAAAATTTTAATTTTGGATTTCGGTTCACAATATACTCAGTTGATCGCTCGTCGTGTGCGTGAAATTGGCGTTTACTGCGAATTATGGGCATGGGATGTAACGGAACAGCAAATCCGTGAATTTAATCCAATGGGGATTATCCTGTCCGGCGGCCCGGAAAGCACTACGGAAGCCAATAGCCCGCGCGCTCCTGAATATGTGTTTAATGCGGGCGTGCCTGTACTTGGCATATGCTACGGAATGCAAACTATGGCAATGCAGCTGGGCGGTTTGGCCGAGACCTCCGATCATCGTGAATTCGGTTATGCTCAGGTAGAACTGACGGCTCAAGATCGCCTGCTCGGCAATTTGAGCGACTGCGGCGTGACCGACGTATGGATGAGCCACGGCGATAAAGTTACCCGTTTACCTGAAGGCTTCCAAATCACGGGTATCACACCGACTTGTCCGGTTGCCGCCATGTCCGACGAAATTCGTCGTTTCTACGGCGTACAATTCCATCCGGAAGTCACCCACACTAAAAAAGGCTTGGAACTGTTAACCAATTTTGTGGTGAATATTTGCGGCTGCGAAACTCTTTGGACGGCGGAGAACATCATTGAAGATGCGGTAAAACATATTAAAGCGCAAGTAGGCGACGATGAAGTTATTTTAGGCCTATCGGGCGGCGTGGATTCGTCCGTGGTGGCACTATTATTACACCGGGCCATCGGCAAAAACTTACACTGTGTTTTCGTGGATAACGGCTTGTTACGCCTCAATGAAGGCGATCAGGTGATGGCGATGTTCGGTAATAAATTCGGTTTAAACATCACACGAGTGAACGCAGAAAATCGTTTCTTATCCGAGCTGGCCGGCGTGGACGACCCTGAAGCAAAACGCAAAATCATCGGTAAAGTATTTGTTGATGTATTTGATGAAGAATCGCACAAACATCCGAACGTTAAATGGCTGGCACAAGGCACGATCTACCCTGATGTGATTGAATCCGCCGCCAGCAAAACCGGCAAAGCCCATGTAATTAAATCCCACCACAACGTGGGCGGCCTGCCTGATTATATGAAACTGGGACTGGTTGAACCACTACGCGAATTGTTCAAAGACGAAGTACGTAAAATCGGCTTGGCATTAGGTTTGCCGGCTGAAATGCTCAACCGCCATCCGTTCCCAGGCCCGGGCCTGGGCGTGCGTGTGCTAGGTGAAGTAAAAAAAGAATACTGCGACCTGCTCCGCCGTGCCGATGCGATCTTTATGGAAGAATTACACAAAGCGGACTGGTATTACAAAGTCAGCCAGGCTTTCACCGTGTTCCTGCCGGTGAAATCCGTCGGCGTAATGGGTGACGGACGCAAATACGACTGGATCGTCTCCCTGCGTGCAGTGGAAACCATTGATTTTATGACCGCACATTGGGCTCATTTACCGTACGACTTACTCGGCAAAATCTCCAACCGCATCATCAATGAAATCAACGGCATTTCCCGCGTAGTGTATGACATATCAGGCAAACCGCCCGCAACGATTGAGTGGGAATAGCCTGTCATTCCGTCACATCACATATTTTTAAAAACAATAAAAGCCCTGCCGAAGCAGGGCTTTCTTCTTGTCAAACGGCATACAAAAAGGCAATATATCAACGTTATGCAAATTTACCGCAAGTCATCTAAGAAAATACTATGTTTCATCTTATCAAGAAAGCCGTCAATAAATATTTGCGCAGGTTTATTAATGCCCGATATCGTCAACGTTTGCGAAATCACAGCATGTCGGTGATTGCCAGCAACTGTAACGGAGCATTGATTCTGCATGATTTGGGTGAACAATTTCGTTCTCCGTTCGTAAATTTATACCTCGAACCACAGGATTTTATCCGTTATTTACAACATTTCAATGATTACCGTCATGCAGAACTGAGCTTCGAACCGAGCGATAAACCTTATCCTGTGGCAAAACTGGCGGATATCCGCATTCATTTTATGCATTATCATTCCGCTCAAGAAGCAAAAACCAAATGGATTGAACGCTCGGCACGCCTGAATCCGGATAACCTGTTCATTATGATGACGGATCGCGACGGCTGTACCTATGATGACTTGCTTGCATTTGATAAGTTGCCCTATAAAAACAAAGTGGTATTCACCCATAAAGATTATCCTGAAATTCATTCCGCTTTTTATATCAAGGGATTTGAACAACAGAAACAGGTGGGCGATCTGTTTGAATTTATGGGGTATTCCGGTAAAAAATATTTTGATCAGTTTGATTATGTTTCCTGGTTTAACGGAGGTAAATAATGGCTAAATTACCTAAAATCGTAGTACTGACAGGCGCCGGCATTTCCGCTGAATCCGGCATTCGCACTTTCCGGGCGGAAAACGGCTTATGGGAAGACCATCGTGTCGAAGATGTGGCGACACCCGAGGGATTTGAGCGCAACCCTAAACTTGTGCAAACCTTTTACAACGAGCGCCGCCGCAAGCTTTTCGATCCAGCGGTGAAGCCTAACGCCGCTCATATCGCCCTGGCAAAGTTAGAAGAAAAATTCGGCGATAATGTACTGATTGTCACGCAAAATGTAGATAATCTGCACGAACGTGCGGGATCAAAAAATGTGCTGCATATGCACGGCGAGCTGCTTGAAGTGCGGTGTCAAAAATCGGGGAAAATTTACCATTGGGAAAAAGACGTGACGGAAAACGATAAATGTACCTGCTGTGCAATACCGCAAATGTTACGTCCGAATATCGTATGGTTTGGCGAAATGCCGTTCCATCTGGATCGCATCACGCAGGCGCTTAACCAATGCCATTATTTTGTCGCTATCGGTACTTCAGGTAACGTGTACCCTGCCGCCGGCTTTGTGCAGGAGGCGAATTTTGCCGGGGCCAAAACTATTGAATTGAATTTAGAACCAAGCAAAGGGCGCGCCGCCTTTAAGACGGGCCATTACGGCAAAGCCACGGAAACCGTGCCTAAATTCGTAGCGGAAATGCTTTTTCTGTACGACGAATAAAATCAACGAAATCAGCGGAAATTTACTGATTTTTTCCGAAAAATGCATATAATGGCGAACATATTTATATCTATCAAAAATACTGCCAAAGTGCGGTGTTATTTTTAGCATTTTTAACACGGGTCAATTTAGGAAAGAAAAATGAGCCAACCAGTACAACAAGAATATCTTGATTTCGAACTGCCGATTGCGGAACTCGAGGCAAAAATCGAATCATTACGGGCTGTAGCCGATAACGATAAAAAAATTGATTTAAACGATGAAATCAAACGTTTACAGAAAAAATGCGAAGAACTCACTAAAAAAACCTTTGCCGATTTGGATGCATGGCAGGTTTCCCGTATGGCGCGCCATCCGAACCGCCCTTATACCTTGGACTACATTCAACATATTTTCACTGAATTTGAAGAGCTGGCGGGCGATCGCGCCTTTGCCGACGATAAAGCGATTGTCGGCGGCCTGGCCCGTTTAGACGGTCGCCCGGTGATGATAATCGGTCATCAAAAAGGCCGCAGCGTAAAAGACAAAGTAATGCGTAATTTCGGGATGCCGGCGCCGGAAGGCTACCGTAAGGCACTGCGTTTAATGAAAATGGCGGAACGTTTCCGTTTACCTATCATTACCTTTATCGATACGCCGGGAGCTTACCCCGGCGTAGGCGCGGAAGAACGCGGTCAATCTGAAGCGATTGCACGCAACCTACGTGAAATGTCCACCTTAACCGTGCCGGTGATTTGCACCGTTATCGGTGAAGGCGGTTCGGGCGGAGCATTGGCTATCGGCGTGGGCGATAAAGTCAATATGCTGCAATACAGCACCTATTCCGTTATTTCCCCCGAAGGCTGCGCCTCCATTTTGTGGAAAAGTGCGGAAAAAGCTTCAACCGCGGCCGAAGTGATGGGGTTAACCGCCGCTCGCTTAAAAGAACTCGGCTTAATTGACAACATCGTACAGGAACCGCTTGGCGGCGCCCATCGTCATTACGCGGAAATAGCATTGGCGTTAAAAGCCCGCATTTCGGCGGATTTAACCGAATTGGACAAGCTGGATCAAGCCGCGTTATTAGAACGACGCTATTCCCGCTTAATGAGCTACGGTTACGTCTAAAGCGCGGTGCTGAAATGGCGAGATTTTGATCTTGCCGTCTTTATTAAATTAAAACGAAAAAACAAGCAGGGAAAATAAGAAGTGGTGCCGGCTATCAGAATCGAACTGATGACCTACTGATTACGAATCAGTTGCTCTACCAACTGAGCTAAGTCGGCACGGCGATTAGTGCGAACTATTATAGGGATATTTCCTCTCATGGCAAGCGTCTTTGCGTCATTTTTACTTTCCAACATATAATTTAACGACAATTATTTAATATAATCATCAATAAAAAAACACAACGAGGTATTCACAATGAAAAACGTTCTATCCATTCAATCTCACGTCGTTTTTGGTTATGCGGGTAACAAATCGGCCACTTTCCCGATGCAGCTGATGGGTGTGGATGTGTGGGCATTAAACACGGTGCAATTTTCTAACCATACTCAATACGGCAAATGGACGGGCATGGTGATCCCGAAAGAACAAATCGGCGAAATCGTGCGTGGAATTGACGAGATCGACAGTCTGCAATATTGTGATGCGGTCGTATCGGGTTATATCGGTTCCGCCGAGCAGGTAAATGAAATTATCAAAGCCTTTCAATTAGTGAAATCCCGCAATCCGAACGCGATTTATCTGTGCGATCCGGTAATGGGCCACCCGGATAAAGGTTGTATTGTGGCCGACGGGGTGAAAGAAGGGTTAATCAGCCACGCCTTTGCCCATGCCGACATTGTGACGCCGAATCTGATTGAACTGCGTGAACTTAGCGGCTTAAGCGTAGAAAACTTTGATCAGGCCATTGCCGCGGTTAAGGTATTATTGACCAAGGGGCCGAAAAAAGTACTGGTCAAACATCTAAGCAAAGTAGGCAAGGATAGCAGTAAATTTGAAATGCTGTTAGCCACCCAAGACGGCATCTGGCATCTCATCCGCCCGCTTTATCCGTTCGACAGAGAACCTGTAGGCGTGGGCGATTTAACCGCGGGTTTGTTCCTCGCCAATCTGTTAAACGGCAAATCCGATCTCGAAGCATTTGAACACACCGCCAACGCCGTTAATGATGTGATGCACACCACATATCAAAATAAAACATACGAACTGGCGATTATTGCCGCACGGGATTTAATCGTAAAACCGGCCTCCGATTTTAAAGCGGTTAAGATTGGTTAATGCGATGGCCCAACGAGGTCGAATCGCCTTTCCCCTGACATTTGTCAGGGGGATCTTTATCAATAAAAACCATGACTGATTTATTCCGACGCTTTCAACAGCGAATTCATCATCAGAAACTCCTCATCGCCTTTAGCGGCGGACTGGATTCCACCGCCTTGCTCTCACTCTGTGTAAAACTGCGGAAAATCACACCGCACTTGCAGCTGCGAGCCATTCATATTCATCATGGGATCAGTCCCAACGCGGATGTCTGGACAGCACATTGTAAACAATACTGCGCCACACTTAACGTACCGCTCATTGTCGAGCGAGTGCGAATAGAAGACAAAACCAACGGTATTGAAGCGGGAGCGAGAGCGGCCCGTTATGCCGCTATCGGCAAACATCGGCATGCCGATGAAATCGTGGTCACCGCTCATCATCTTAATGATCAGGCGGAAACCTTCCTGCTCGCACTCAAACGCGGCAGTGGTGTACAGGGTCTAAGCGCCATGCAACGCCAAAGCGCGGTGCTGAATTTGCCGGTTTTGCGACCGCTGCTTGATTTTTCCCGGGCGGAATTAGAACAATATGTCAGGGACGAGCGGCTCAACTGGATTGAGGATGAAAGCAACGCCGACAATACCTACGATCGCAATTTTCTGCGTAACGAAATCCTGCCGCTTATCCGTCGGCGCTGGGCTTTTTTTGATACCGCCGTTGCCCGTTCCGCTCAGCACTGTTTTGAACAGCAGCAGCTGATTAACGAATTACTGAAGGAAGAATTCCAACAAAACTACCAAATTCAGCACCGCACTTTTGCCGTTGACGGACTGAAATCTGCTTCCGTGAATAAACAAAAAGCCTTGCTGCGGATGTGGCTACAGGCGAATCGGATTGAAATGCCGAGCCAGACACAGCTAGAACAGCTGATTCAAGATGTGATTCAAGCCGCACCCGATCGCAACCCGCAATTCAAATTGGGCCGGCATATCGTCCGTCGTTACCGGCAACATCTCTATCTCACGCCCGAGCTGAACGATGTGAGCAGAGTACGGCTACCTTTAATCCCGGGTGATATCCTGCACCTGCCTGACTCTCTCGGGCAGTTGGAACTGGTGAAAACAGATTCGGGTTTTGAAGCAATCTGGCAGACGGACGATCACCGCTACCGCAGCCGCTTACTTCCGACCAAACAGCCTATCAGCGTGCGTTTCGGCTATTCGGGAACGGTGAAATTACATCGTAACAGCGTCAATCAGGATATCAAGAAAGTATGGCAGCAACTCGCCGTACCGCCATGGCTGCGCCGCCGCGTTCCGCTGATTTTTTATGGTGAACGCCTACAAAGCGCGGTGGGATTTTTTGAAGTTTTTCACGGGCCGTAAAAAAACCGCTTCGATTACTCAAAGCGGTTTTGTTGCTCGATCCGATTATTTGGCAGGCTGCTGTTCCTGAGCCGGAGCCGGTGTGGCTTCAGGCTTAGCCGGAGCGGCTTCAGCAGGTTTTTTCTCGCCGTATTTCGATTCTAATTCGGCTTGTAATTTCATTAATGCCTGAACATCGGCATTTAATGTGTCTGTTTTTGTTTTTAACGCGTTTACTGCGGCTTCCGTACGTTCGGTACCGCCTAATTGTAGATTCAGGCTGTCAATAACAACATCCCGTGATTCCAAGTACACCGCCTTAATTTTCTCTTTTAACGGTTTTACTTCTTTGCTGCTTACATCAACTTTATCCAAGCTGTCAATCACAGATTGAACCTGTGTTTTATATTTGTCTAACACGGGTTCCAAATCTTTTGCCTCTTTCACCGTGCTAAGTGACTGTTGCAAATCGACTTGAATCTGCTGCTGTGCCGCAGCATTATCTTTATCCCATGCCTGTAGTTTTTTGAAATCTGCCGATGGATCGGAACATGCGGCCAAAGTAAACGCTAATAGTGCTGCCGCACTTAATTTTGCTAAAAGTTTCATTTTTTATCCTTAATCTAATCTGATAAGAGTTAAACTTAAATTGCCCAACCGAATGCGTAGAATGCAACTAATGCGATCGCAATAATGACAGTTCCTGCATTGAGTTTCTTCGCTTCACCGGATACAACACGACCGATGACCAGTGCGGCGAATCCGAGCATTATACCAGTAACGATGTTGGCTGTTAATACAATAAATACCGCACAGATCAGACCTGACATAGCGCCGACGAAATCAGCAAAATCTAATTTGCTGACATTGCTCAGCATTAACAGCCCCACATACATTAACGCAGGCGCCGTGGCATAACCCGGCACTAAGGTTGCAAGCGGCTGAAAGAATAACATTAATAGGAACAGTACACCAACAACAATTGCGGTAATTCCCGTTTTACCGCCCGCCGCAGTACCGGCGGCAGATTCAATATAAACGGCGGCGGGAGCGGTACCGAGGATGCCGGAGAATAAGCTGCTCACGGAATCTGAAGTCAGCGCTTTGCCGCCGTTGATAATTTGTCCGTCTTTATCCAGTAACTCTGCCTGACCGGCTACGGCACGAATGGTGCCTGTGGCGTCAAACACAGCCGTCATCACCAACGCGAACACCACCGGCAAAATAGCCGGCTGTAATGCGCCGACCAAATCAAGCTGCAAAAAGAGGGATTGTTCGCCGAAGGTCGGCAGACGGAAAATGCTACCGTTGAACGTTACCGCCGGATCAAAGATTAAACCCACGACGGTGATCGCAATAATCACCCATAAAATAGCCCCTTTCACCTTTAATTTTTCTAAGCCGATAATGCAGGCTAAACCGATTAAGGACATCATTACGGGAAAGGAAGTAAAATTCCCCATTTTTACCACCGAGCCTTGCGGATTGGCCTCAACCAAGCCAACGCCGCTGGAGGCGATCAATAACAGGAAAAGACCGATCCCGATACCCGCGCCGACGGCAATGCTTTCGGGCAAGTTGCGCAAAATCCATGCCCGAATGCCCGTAGCTGAAATTAAGGTGAACACGATCCCCATTAAAAATACCGCACCCAGGGCAACGGGAATGCTCACTTTCTGACCGAGTACCAGGCTGAAAGCGGTAAATGCGGTGAGAGAAATGGCGCAGCCGATCGCCATCGGCGCATTCGCCCACAGACCGATGAGAATCGAGCCTAATCCCGTCACCAGACAGGTGGCGATAAACACGCTTTCCGCCGGAAAGCCTGCTGTTCCCAGCATATTCGGCACCACAATAACGGAATATACCATGGCGAGAAAGGTGGTTAACCCCGCCACGATTTCCTGACGAACATTCGAGCCGCGGGCTGAAAGTTCAAAATGTTTTGCTAAAGACATAATATTTTCCTTAATTAAAAAATGCTGGCTATTTTACTGAAAAATGCAAAATAGTAAACGATTGCTATTAGAATAATGCCTACAATAACTTAATTTATGCACAATATTTTGTAAAACCGTACCTTTTTCGTTCAACTCGTAAAAAAATCGGTTTTATAACACCGCACTTTTTAGCCCTTTTCCTCTATCGGCAAACGATCTATACTAACGACTATTTTATTTTTCAATAAAAGGGAGCAGCTATGGCAATCTTAGTAACAGGCGGTGCGGGTTATATCGGCACGCATACGGTGGTTGAATTATTAAATAACAATCAAGAAGTGGTAGTGCTGGACAATTTGCACAATGCCAGCGAAATTTCCTTACAGCGGGTGAAACAAATCACGGGCAAAGAGCTCACCTTTTATCGGGGCGACGTACTGGATCGGGCGATACTGCGCAAAATTTTTGCCGCTCACAAAATTGAATCCGTTATTCATTTTGCGGGCCTGAAAGCCGTAGGCGAAAGCGTACAAAAGCCGCTATTCTATTACGAGAACAATGTAGGCGGCTCCATTACCTTAGTGGAAGAAATGCTTAAGGCCGGTGTAAACACTATCGTGTTCAGCTCAACCGCAACGGTGTACGGCATTCCGGAAGCAGTGCCTGTAACGGAAGAAAGCAAAACGGGCGCAACCACCAGCCCTTATGCCACGTCCAAATATATGGTGGAATGTATCTTACGTGACACGGTAAAAGCCAACCCTCGGTTCAGCGCCATCGTGTTGCGTTACTTTAACCCTGTGGGCGCGCATGAAAGCGGTTTGATCGGCGAAGATCCGAACGGCATTCCGAATAATTTAATGCCGTTTATCAGCCAGGTGGCAGTGGGCAAATTGCCGCAGCTTTCCGTTTTCGGCGATGACTATGCCACTCATGACGGTACCGGGGTACGCGATTATATCCACGTGGTGGATTTGGCTATCGGTCATATCAAAGCCCTTGCCAAACATCAAGGCGAGGCCGGTCTGCACACCTACAACTTAGGTACCGGTATCGGTTATTCCGTACTGGATATGGTAAAAGCCTTTGAAAAAGTGAACAATATAAAAGTACCGTACAAAGTGGTAGAACGTCGTGCCGGTGATATCGATTCTTACTACTCTAATCCGCAAAAAGCCGCCGATGTGCTCGGCTGGAAAGCCGAACGCGGTTTGGAGGAAATGATGCGTGACACATGGAACTGGCAGAAAAATAATCCTCAAGGTTATAAGGGTTAACCGTGTTGCAGGGGCGTATTGCATGCGCCCTATTTCTTCACTCTATATCAATAATGCCCGCTTTAAAACATGTCTGAACAGCCTTCTTTATCGTCGCAAATTTTCAGCCGTAATATGCTGATTTGTATTTTTACCGGTTTTAGTTCCGGTTTGCCTTTATTTGTGCTGACGCAAATGCTGCCCGTATGGTTATCGGATAACGGGGTGGATATAAAAACCATCGGGGCTTTTACCCTGGTTACCCTGCCCTATGCCTTGAAATTCTGTTGGGCTCCGCTGCTTGACCGTTATTTCCCGCGCTTTTTGGGCCGGCGCCGCAGTTGGATTCTCATCTCTCAGCTGATTATCGTGCTTTTTCTGTGCTGGCTCGGCTTACTCGATCCCAATACGCAAATGTGGTTGTGTGCGGCACTGGCCGGCATGGTGGGGTTCTTTTCCGCCACGCAGGATATTGTGTTGGATGCTTATCGGCGTGAAATTCTAACCGATTCCGAACTGGGTCTGGGCAATACTATCCATATTAACGCCTATCGCGTAGCGGGCCTGGTCGGCGGCGGTCTGTCCATTTACCTTGCGGCTTTTTATCCGTGGAAAACAGTGTTTTTCATCACCGCACTTTTTATGCTGTTCGGTATATTTATGGTTCTGTTCGTGGCGCGCGAGGCACAAATTGCCGTACCGCAAGATCAGCGGCAGCCGTTTTATTTGGCATTCTGGATTCCGTTGCAAGAATTCCTGCGGCGCAAAGGCGGCTGGCAAGCACTCGGATTCATCGCTTTCCTTTTTCTGTATAAATTCGGCGATTCCATGGCAACGGCATTACAGACTAAATTTATCCTCGATATGGGTTACAGCAAAGAAAACATCGCGGCGGTGGTGAAGCTCACTTCCCTATGGGCAAGCATTATCGCGGGTATTCTCGGCGGTATCGCCATGCTGCGGCTCGGCATTAATCGCGCTTTATGGATTTTCGGATTGGTGCAGCTGGTAACGATCGGCGGTTTTATCTGGTTGGCAAGCTTCGGCAGATTCGAGGCCATCGGCGGCGGCGAACTGATTAAACTCGGTCTGGTAATCTGCGGCGAGTACATTGGCGTCGGACTGGGCACCGCCGCGTTCGTGGCATTTATGGCGCGGGAAACCAACCCGCTTTATACCGCCACGCAACTCGCCCTGTTCACCAGCCTTTCCGCGTTGCCGAGCAAAGGCTTAGGGGCCTTATCCGGCTATATGGTCAGCCAAGTCGGTTACTATTATTTTTTCTGGCTCTGTCTGTTCGCAGCCGTTCCGGGCATGATTTGCCTAATTTGGATCGCGCCTTGGCGGGAAACAGCTAAAAATTAATCATACTCTGTCATAACCTATTGATAGAACTTGAGTTTATCCGTTAATCAGAGTATGGTTACAAACACTATTTATTAATATGAGGTTAACATGAAAATCATTCTGTTAGGTGCTCCGGGTGCGGGCAAAGGTACACAGGCTCAATTCATTATGAATAAGTTTGCCATCCCACAAATTTCTACCGGTGATATGCTGCGCGCGGCAATCAAAGCGGGTTCGGAATTAGGGAAACAAGCCAAAACCTTAATGGACGCGGGGAAATTAGTGCCGGACGATTTAATCATTGCCTTGGTCAAAGACCGCGTAGCTCAGCCGGATTGCGCCAAAGGTTTCCTGTTGGACGGTTTCCCGCGCACTATTCCACAAGCGGACGCATTAAAAGCGGCCGGCATCAGCATTGATTATGTGTTGGAGTTCGATGTGCCGGATGACGTGATCGTAGAACGCATGAGCGGTCGTCGAGTGCACCAGGCTTCAGGTCGTTCTTACCATGTGATTTACAACCCGCCGAAAGTGGAAGGCAAAGATGATGTTACAGGCGAAGATTTAATTATTCGTGCTGATGACAAACCCGAAACCGTATTGGATCGCTTGAAAGTCTATCACACCACTACCCGTCCGTTGGTAGATTATTATCAGGCGGAAGCGAAAGCGGGCAACACAAAATATTTCCGTTTGGACGGCACACAGAAAGTTGAAGAAATAAGCCGGGAATTGAATAAGATTCTGGCATAATTCTAAATACCTGCGAATCCCCCTTTCAAGGGGGGATTCAAAACTCAGAAAAACAGCACCGCACTTTTCTATTCTCCCATCAGCCGTCGTCCTAAAAACGAATGGGTTAACGTTGTGCCGTCAACGGTTTCCAGTTCGCCTCCCACAGGAATGCCATGGGCAATGCGGCTGACTTTGATATTGATCTGGTTGCACATTTCGGCGATGTAATTGGCGGTGGCATCGCCTTCGACCGTAGGATTGGTGGCCAGAATCACTTCGTTGAACCGTTCTTGCTGTAAGCGTTTTTGCAGTAAATCCAAGCCGATTTCGCGCGGGCCGATGCCGTCGAGCGGCGATAAATGCCCCATCAACACAAAATAACGGCCTGAAAATTGCCCTGTTTGTTCAATGGCCTGAATATCTGCCGGCATTTCCACCACGCACAATAAACCGCTGTTCTGACGACGGGGATTATCGCAAATAGAACAAATTTCCCGCTCGGTGAAGGTACGGCAATGTTTACAATGACCGATTCGCGACATTGCGGCAGTGAGGGCGCGAGCCAATTCCATACCGCCGCCGCGATCGCGCTGCAACAAATGATACGCCATGCGCTGGGCGGATTTCGGCCCCACGCCGGGTAGCACGCGTAAATGCTCTACTAAATTTTCTAACAAAAGACTGGTTTGCATAATTTTTCCCAAAGTCGAAAAAAACACACCGCACTTTCCTCAAAACGATCAAAGTGCGGTGTTATAAAACTGAGTTTTATCTAAATAACAGACCGGATATTCATGCTTAGAACGGCATTTTAAAACCGGGAGGAATCGGCATTCCCGCGGTAACCGACGCCATTTTTTCTTTCTGTAATTCATCCGCACGGCGCGCGGCGTCATTAAATGCCGCCGCGATTAAATCTTCCAACATTTCTTTATCGTCTTCCATCAGAGAAGAATCAATTTCCACCCGACGGCAATTATGAGCCCCGTTAATCGTTACCTTCACAAGGCCCGCACCGGATTCGCCCGTAACTTCAAGCTGAGCAATTTCTTCCTGCATTTTCTGCATGCGTTCCTGCATTTGCTGAGCCTGTTTCATCAGGCCGCCTAACCCGCCTTTACCAAACATAATATTTCCTTTTTTGTTAATTAGCTAAACAAAAAGTCCGCTTAAAGAAGCGAACTTTTGCTTGAATGGGATATCCGCAAAAATTATTTTTTCAAGGATAAAATAATTGATTCGCCCGCAACCACTTCGCCGACTTTTTTCGTCATGTGGCTGATTTCGTCCATATTTGAAATCACGACCGGGGTCAACACTGATTTTGCTTTTTGCTCTAACAATGCCAAATCAAATTCAATAACGGTGTCGCCACGTTTAACCGTTTGACCTTCTTCCGCTATGCGGGTGAAACCTTCGCCTTTTAATTCAACGGTATCAATACCGAAGTGAACGAAAAGTTCGACACCGTCCTTCGATTCCATTGAGAATGCATGATTGGTTTCAAAGATCTTGCCGATCACACCATCCACCGGCGCTACGATTTTATTACCATTCGGACGAATTGCAATACCATCTCCCACAATTTTCTCAGAGAAAACGACATCCGGCACATCTTCAATATTCACAATTTCACCTGAAAGTGGTGCATAAATGTCCACATCCACGGTTTTATTGTTTTTTGAACCAAATAATTTGTCAAATAAACCCATTTTTTCATCTCCTAACTTGACATTTCCGCTGCATTTTACATCAAAAACATCAATTTGTATCTAGCCGGCGGCTCTTTCGTTTAAAAAATCTTCAACAACCCGTTCGATTTCCGCCGCCGTCGGTAATTGCAATGCTTTGTCTGCAAGCGCTTTGGCGTCAGCAAAGTTTACATTACGGATTAATTTTTTAATGCGTGGTACGGAAATGGCGCTCATACTAAATTCATCTAACCCCATACCTAACAATAACAGGGTGGCTTTTTCATCGCCGGCCAATTCGCCGCACATACCGGTCCACTTGCCTTCTGCGTGAGAAGCATCAATCACTTGTTTGATTAAGTTAAGCACAGACGGGCTCATTGGATTATAAAGGTGAGAAATCATTTCGTTACCGCGGTCAACCGCCAAAGTATATTGGGTCAGGTCATTGGTACCGATACTGAAGAAATCCACTTCTTTAGCTAAGAAACGGGCATTTACCGCCGCTGACGGAGTTTCAACCATTACCCCGACCTTAATGTTTTCATCAAAGGCCTTACCTTCCGCACGTAATTCGGCTTTTAAGCTTTCAATCACAGACTTAAGCTCGCGGATTTCTTCAACCGAAATAATCATCGGGAACATAACGGCCAGTTTGCCAAACGCTGATGCACGCAATACGGCACGCAATTGAGCGTGTAAAATTTCACGGCGATCCAAAGCAATACGAATCGCACGCCAGCCCAGGAACGGATTCATCTCTTTCGGTAAATTCATATACGGAAGTTCTTTATCGCCGCCGATGTCCATGGTACGCAATATAACCAAACGACCATCCATCGCTTCAACGACCTCTTTATAAGCGGCGAATTGTTCCTCTTCCGAAGGCAGCTGGTCACGATCCATAAATAAGAATTCGGTACGGTATAAACCCACCCCTTCGGCACCATTGCGATCGGCACCTTCGCAGTCACGAATCGTACCTATATTGGCAACCACATCCACCCGACGACCATCCAAGGTCACCGCCGGTAAATCTTTCAATTTGGCTAATTCCGCTTTTTCTTCCGCCAATTTCACTTCAAGGGCTTTTAAGCGATCAATGTCTTCCTGCGTCGGATTAACGTAAACCGCATTATTTATCGCATCAAGAATTAAATAATCACCGGTATTTACCAAGGAAGTAACGTTATTTGTACCCACAATGGCAGGCAATTCTAACGAACGTGCCATAATAGAGGTATGTGAAGTGCGACCGCCGATATCCGTGATAAAGCCCAGCACTTTATCTAAATTCAATTGTGCGGTTTCGGATGGGGTCAAATCATATGCTACTAAGATAGACTCTTCGTCGATTTCTCCCAAATCGACAATTTTCATACCCAGAATATTTTTGATTAAACGATTACCGATGTCACGAATATCACCCGCACGTTCTTTAAGATATTCATCATCAATTTCTGACAGCATTGCCACTTGCTGATCAATGATTTTACTCGCCGCCACAGCCGCATTAACTTTATGGCTACGAAGATAATCCACGATTTCTTCTTCCAGCTCTTCATCTTCCAAAATCAATAAGTGACCTTCAAAAATAGCGGCTTTCTCTTCACCTAATGATTTCGCTGCCCTATCCCGGATAGAACTTAATTGCTCAATAGCCGCAGCACGTCCCTCATAAAAACGGGCGATTTCCGCTTCGACTTGATCGTCGGCAATTTTCTGATTATCAAGTACGATTTTTTCTTCTTTTAGCACTAAAGCTTTACCAAAAACAATACCTGGTGAGGCTAAGATTCCTGAAATCATATGTACCTTCTGCTAATAAACTGGTTTTAAATATAAATTGTGTTATATAAAATAGCCACAAAGCATCAATCGGATACCTTATGGCTGGGTATTAGAAATTATTCTAATGTCGGGATTAATGCTACTAGATGCTCCACGGCCTGCTGTTCATCTTCGCCTTCAGCTGAAATAGTAATTACCGTACCTTGCGTTAAACCCAAAGTCTGTAATTTAAATAAGCTTTTAGCACTTGCACTTTTGCCGCCGGATGCCACCGTAATATCCGCCGCAAACGCTTTCGCTTCTTTCACAAACTGAGCCGCCGGGCGAGTGTGTAAACCGTTAGGAGCTGTAATTTCAACGTCTTTTGAATACATAATGTACCTCTAGTAATGTTTTAATAAAAATTTAATAAAAATAAAGTTGTGAATAGAAATTCAACTAAAAGAAAATTTTTCCGCTTGCCTTGTAAATCCGTGCAACACTCTAACTCATTTTGAGGATTAGTTCAAAGCAAATATGCGGCCAACCGAGAAAAATTTACCCATGAATTAGGATAAATCCTTATAAACTTTGACTTCGCTCAAAAAGTCATTAAATAATCGCTATTATTTATACGGATAACGGGAAATCAGGCCGCATCCGAACTTCCCGCGAAATGCCGCTGAGATTTATTTTCTTCCCGGCTGGCAAGCAAACGATGATAGTTTTCAAAACGAGTTTGATGAATTTTTCCCGCCGCTACCGCCTCCCGTAACGCACAGCCCGGATCACTTAAATGCTTACAATCGCGGAATTTACATGTACCCAGTACATATTGAAACTCCCGATAGCCCTTGGTAATTTGTTCCGGCGTTAAATGCCACAGCCCGAATTCACGAATTCCCGGCGAATCAATCAAATTACCGCCGTGCGGCAAATGATACAGCCGAGATACCGTTGTGGTGTGCTGTCCTAAGCCAGAAACCTCGCTGATTTCACCCGTCTGAGCGTTCACGGCGGGCATCATGTGATTAACCAGACTGGATTTTCCCACCCCCGACTGCCCGACAAAATAGAGGTTCCCTGAGCCAAAAGTGCGGTGAGATTTTGCATATTTTTGCCGCTTTTGGCTGAAATCATCAGCGTTTCATAACCGATATCCCGATAGATTTTTAATTGACGTTCCGCCGCCCGCCATTGGTCATCGGTCAGCAAATCCACTTTATTCAATACGATTAACGGAGGAATAGCGGCGATTTCGCAAATCACCAAATAGCGATCAATAATATTTAACGAAAGGGTCGGCAGCACGGCGGAAACAATCACAATACGATCAATATTTGCCGCCATCACCTTAATACCGTCGTAATAATCGGGGCGGGATAACGCATTTTTTCGCGGTTTCACCCCTTCAATCACACCGCTGATACCCTGTAATTTTTCATGTCCCTGACGCCAAATCACCCGATCGCCCACCACTACATCGGCAAGGGTACGGCGTAAATTACAACGAAAAATCTCACCCTGCGTATTTTCCACATCGGCATGCATGGAATAGCGTGTGACTACTACGCCGTCCTGCGTATCTCCCAGCATTTCCTCTTGCCAATCAATATCATTTTTTTCTTTACGTTGATGGCGATGCAGCGCTTTTTTATTATTGGAATGAATTCGTCGTTTCTGATTCTGCGTGAGTTTATGTTTTGCCAAGAAAGGATCCTCAGTTTACAAAAGTGCGGTGTGATTTTAGTGAGTTTTCCGCTAAAATAAGCGAAAATTTTGTATAGGATACCGAATTTATGCCACAAGATAAACAAAATCTCATTTGGATCGATCTGGAAATGACGGGGCTTGATCCCGAACAGGAACGCATTATTGAAATAGCCACTATCATCACTGACAAGAATCTTAATATCTTAGCGGAAGGGCCCGTGCTTGCAGTGCATCAATCCGATCAATTACTCGGTAAAATGAGCGATTGGTGTGTCAAAACCCACACGGCCAACGGCTTGGTGGAACGCGTCAAAGCCAGCAAACTCAATGAACGGGCGGCGGAATTACAAACCCTTGATTTTATCAAACAATGGGTGCCTAAAGGAGAATCGCCTATCTGCGGGAACAGTGTTGCTCAGGATAAACGTTTCCTGTTTAAATATATGCCCGAGCTTGCGGATTATTTCCATTACCGCCATTTGGATGTCAGCACACTGAAAGAATTGGCACGTCGCTGGAAACCCGAGTTGCTGGAAGGTTTCCATAAAAACGCCAGCCACTTGGCATTGGATGATATTCGCGAAAGCATTGCCGAATTGGCATACTACCGCGAGCACTTTATCAAGCTTGATTGATGAAAACTCAAGCAAGCGGATATTTTTTCATAATTTATCCTTGCAGTGGGCAATTTTTTTCGTATAATACCGCCCTATCGAAACAAGATAATGCGGGAATAGCTCAGTTGGTAGAGCACGACCTTGCCAAGGTCGGGGTCGCGAGTTCGAGCCTCGTTTCCCGCTCCAATCCAATATTATCTTTTGCGGGAATAGCTCAGTTGGTAGAGCACAACCTTGCCAAGGTTGGGGTCGCGAGTTCGAGCCTCGTTTCCCGCTCCAAATTTTCTAAAAGACGCTTTCACGCGTCTTTTTTATTACCGAGCGTTTTCATGTCAATAAAAAACGGTGTTACAAAAAAGCTTTTTATAACACCGCACTTTTAGCCTGGTCACAGAATAAAATTAATTTGTCGGCTGAGCTTTATTCTGTGCTTCCGCTTGTGGTTGCTGAGACGGTGGCATATATTTCTGCACCAATGCCATTTCCGCTCCGCGAATATCGGCATTTACTTGATTTGCCTGATTAGAAAGGGCAAGCAGCTTTTGCTCGAATTCTTGCATATAGGTATCGGATTGATCCTTACTGCTCATCGCCTTCACGGTTAATTCCAATCCTTCACCGGAAAGTGCATACATCTCGGCTTTCTTATCCGCTAATGCTTTAATTTCACTATCTTTAATATCAAGCTGATGTAAACCGCTCCGCAACTCCGTCAAGCTGGTTTTATATTTTTTCAGGTTCGCGTCCAACCCTTCGGCTACCTGACCGGTTCGAGCGGATTCCTGTATCTGTTTCTGGATTTCAAAGCCAAGGTTATCCAACTCAGCTTCCTGCTTCATCTGCCAATCTCTGAGCTTTTTAAAATCAGCCGCGCCTTGCTGATGCCGCGCGCGATAATTTATCTCTAATCAGCGCAATAAATCAGATAAAATAT
>JAWHQP010000020.1:0-18987 GCA_032586195.1 Pasteurellaceae bacterium LIM206
GAATCAGATAAAGCCCGGGATTGCGTTTGTCATCGAGCAGCACACAGTCGGTCTGTACGCCTTCATTGCGCCAATGCTCGAGCATCATCCGACTGAGTTTATCCGTGCCCAGCGCCGATACATAATGCACCGCGATACGCTCAGGCGAAGAAATGCGGGCGAGATAAACCGCCGCATTCAGGCTGTCACCGCCATAAGACTGCCGCATCCGCCCAAAGGGCTCGCCGTTGAACTCGATCATGCATTCGCCGAGGATTGCGATTTTTTTCGTCATCATTCACCTTATTTGAAATAATTTTTTGCATTATTAAAACAGATATCCTGCACCATTTTTCCCAGCAATTCGAGATCGTTCGGTACTTCGCCGTTTTCAACCCAGTTGCCGATCATTTCACACAAAATACGACGGAAATATTCATGACGGGTATAAGACAAAAAGCTACGGGAATCCGTCAGCATACCGACAAATCGGCTGAGCAAACCCAGCTGTGAAAGCTGCTGTAATTGACGTTCCATACCGTCTTTCTGGTCATTGAACCACCAGCCCGAACCAAATTGGATTTTACCCGCGATGCCGCCGCCCTGAAAATTGCCAATCATGGTACCAATCATTTCGTTATCACGCGGATTCAAACAATACAGAATCGTTTTGGGTAACTGATCGGTTTGATCCATACTGTCTAATAGTGCGGATAATTGTTCCGCATAGTTACGATCCGCAATCGAATCAAATCCGGCATCCGCCCCTAACAGCCTGAACATTCGCGTATTATTGTTGCGAATTGCCCCGATGTGATACTGCATCACCCAGTTTCGTTTATGGTATTCTTTACCCAGCCAGACTAAAAGTGCGGTGCTGTATTGGGCTGTTTCTAGCTCGGTAAGGATATTTCCTCTTAAACGGTTGTGCAAAATGCGATCGAGCTCGCTTTCCTTTGGAACAGGCGCGAAACGTACGATTTCAAGACCATGATCCGAGGCTTTGCAGCCGACTTCATCAAAATAATTCAAGCGGGTTTCCAACGCGTTTAACAGATCGTTGAACGTCTGAATCCGAATACCGGAAACCGCTGACAAGCTATTGATGTAATCAGTGAAACCCAGCAGCTCAATTTTAACGGCTTTATCCGGTCTAAACGTCGGCACGACTTCAATATCAAAGGTCGGATCCTGTTTAATCTGCTTGTGATAGCATAAATCGTCGATAGGATCGTCGGTGGTTCCCACCAATTTAACTTTCATTTGCCGCATAATGCCACGAGCGGAGAATTCGGGCCGAGCCAGTAATGCATTGCATCTATACCAGATTTCATCGGCGCTCTGTTCGTTAAAAACAATATTGGTGATGCCAAAAGGACGGCGTAATTCTAAATGCGTCCAGTGATAAATGGGATTACCGATACATTGCGGAACCACTTTTGCCCATTGCCGATATTTCTCTTTATTGGAAGCGTCACCCGTCACATATTTTTCTTCAATGCCCGCACTACGGGCTGCGCGCCATTTGTAATGATCGCCTTCTAACCAAATTTCGGTTAAATCCTTAAATTGGCGATTCTCCGCGATGTCTTTCGGACTTAAATGACAGTGATAATCAAAAATCGGCATAGGCTCGGCATATTGATGATAAAGAATTCTGGCGGTTTCTGTCGAAAGCAGAAAATCTTCATCCATAAACTGTTTCATAACACATTACCTCTATACACCACTGTATGCCGAGAAGCCGCCGTCGATGGGTAAGACGACCCCGTTTACGAAACTGGAATAGGCCTCGTCCATCAGGAATAATACACCACCGACTAACTCGGTCGCTTCGCCAAAACGACCCATTGGGGTATTCGTCAGGATTTTATTGGCTCGTGGTGTCGGTTTGCCTTCTTCATTAAAAAGTAAGGCGCGGTTTTGGTTGCTGACCAAAAAGCCCGGAGCGATTGCATTACAACGGATGCCCACATGGGAAAAATGAACCGCCAACCATTGGGTGAAATTGCTGATGGCGGCTTTCGCACCGGAATAGGCCGGAATTTTTGTTAACGGCGTAAAGGCATTCATACTTGAAATATTGATAATACAGGCCCCTTTCTTACCCACCATATCTTTAGCAAATATCTGCGTTGGTAACAATGTCCCTAAATAATTGAGGTTAAAAACGAACTCAATTCCGGATTTATCCAGTTCAAAGAAAGATTTGGTTCCTTCCGGCAGATTAACTTCATGAAATTCATTATCTGTCGTTGCTTTCGGATTGTTTCCGCCCGCGCCATTCAGTAAAATATCGCAGGTACCAAAATCAGTTGCGATCTCATCCCGTGTGGCCTGTAAACTTGAAAGATCCAAAACATTCGTTTTATACCCTTTTGCAATACCGCCATTCGCTACAATTTCATCGGCACATCCTTGAGCAGCTTCCCGATTAATGTCCAACAATGCGATTTTTGCGCCCGTTTTAGCCAATTCTTTCGCTATGAATCCGCATAGAACCCCACCGGCACCAGTAATCACTATAACTTTATCTTCAAACTTATGTTTTTGTGCAATACTCATATTTACCTCAACGTTATTTAACGGGTGATGAAATTCATTCATCACCGCATTCGTAATCACTTGGAAATTACTGACCCAGCTCATCAATGCGTTGGATATATGAACCGATGATCGGATCCTGTACCGCCTTATCATGCATAGGTTTAACGGCATCAATGAACGGTTGTTTATCCACTTTTACAAACTCAACACCCAGTTTATCTTTGGCAGTCTGAACTTCTTTGGCTATCATTTCAGCCCACAGTGTTTTATGCGCCATCATTGAATGACCGGCCGCGTTCTTCAATGCCTCTTGTTGTTCCGGAGTTAATTTTGCCCAGGATTTTTCACCAATCACCAGCACATCGGGAATAATAGTGTGTTCATCTTCGCTAAAGAATTTTGCCACTTCGCCATGACGCATTAGTGTGAGTGCCGTCGGATTATTTTCCGCGGCGTCAACAACACCCTGCTGTAAAGCGGTATAAAGTTCTCCAAACGCTAAAGGTGTAGGTGACGCGCCCATTAATTTCACCATTTCCAAAGCACTAGGGCTTGGCTGCACACGAACCTTTAACCCTTTTAAGTCCGCAGGTGTTTTAATCACTTTTTTAGCATAAAAACTACGTGCACCGGCATCATAATAGGTTAAGCCGATGAATCCTTTTCCCTTGGTTGATTCTAAAATTTTTTGTCCGACCTCCGGATCCTGTAAAACTTTATAATAGTGCTCGGTATCCTTGAACAAATACGGCACATTAAATGCACCATAACTAGGTTCAAAGGCTTCTAACTCACTGGCATTTGACTTAGCCATATCCAACGAACCCGCCTGAAGCAGCTCCATAGATTCCCGTTGGTTACCTAATTGACTATTAGGGTAAATGCGAATGATTACCTCACCTTTCGTGACTTCTTTTACCTCATCCGCCATTTTTTGCATAGAGATATGCACCGGATGTGTTTTGTCATTATTATGGCTTAACTTTAATACCACTTTCGCAGAGGCGGAAAGTGAGATTGTTGCAGTGAGTAATCCTGTTAATGCAATCATTAATGCATTCTTCTTTATAGACATAGACGGTTCTCTCCATACGTGGAATATATTCAATTATAAGTAAGACTTGTTACTGCCACCATTGCAATGAAAATATATTTTTTCTTGCACGCTTAAGATACTAGACCAATTTATTAATTAACTCCAACCAATTTTTCTGAATTGGTGATCCATATCACAAAATTAGTAAAAAATATTCGCGTCATTTAATAAAAAAAAGTATATTTGGTTCACCAGTTTATTCGTGCGGCAGTTTTTACCTTATTACCAAATAGCAAAGGAGATTATATGAATCGTTTCATAGCATTACTTGATAAAATCCTATCCATATTATGTATCATCATATGTTCGGCATTGGTTGTATGTGTTGTATGGCAGGTATTTTCTCGTTATGTACTAAATGACCCCAGCACAATTACAGAAGAGCTCGCGAGATTCCTATTCATTTGGGTAGGGCTCATAGGAGCCGCTTATGGTTTGGGTCAGAAGAAACATCTCGCTATTGATTTGCTGATTAATAAATGGGAAAAAACTCCGAAAAAACAAACGTTACTAAAAATAGGCATTAATCTGATCAGCATTGCATTTATCGTTATTATTATGTGTTACGGAGGAGGTCGCCTCGTATCCGATACCATCAGTGCCGGACAAATTTCTCCCGTATTAGGCATCCAAATGGGATGGGTTTATGCCGCCATCCCTATCAGCGGATTCTTCATGCTAGTCTTTTTACTTCGCGATCTCCTTGAAGAAGGACGTCTTTTATCATCTTATCAGTAAGGAAATGAAATATGGAATGGTCCACGGTTATAACTTTAGCAGGTAGTTTCTTTATTTTGCTTGCAATTGGTACACCAATATCCTTCGCTATTGGTATCTCTTCCCTATTAACAATTATGCTGTCGATTCCTTTGGATGCGGCCATTCAGGTCATCGCACAAAAAATGGCGACAGGTTTAGATAGTTTTTCGTTATTGGCAATTCCATTTTTTATCCTTGCCGGAAATATTATGAACCGAGGAGGTATTGCTTTACGACTTATAGAATTCGCTAAAGTGTTGGGCGGGCGGTTGCCGGGTTCACTCGCTCATGTCAATGTGTTAGCGAATATGATGTTCGGATCTATTTCTGGTTCTGCCGTGGCCTCGGCCGCCGCTGTCGGCGGAACGATGGCTCCGTTGCAAAAGAAAGAAGGATACGACCCAGCATTCTCGGCGGCCGTTAATATTACCTCTTCACCGACAGGCTTATTAATTCCACCAAGTAATACTTTTATTGTATATTCGTTAATCTCGGGCGGTACGTCAATCGGTGCTTTATTCCTGGCCGGTTACATACCCGGCATTCTGATGGGATTGGGAATCATGGTTGTCGCCTATTTTATTGCGAGAAAAAAGGGCTACCCGGTATCGCCAAAACCAACCGTCGGTGAGTTTATCAAAAAAAGCTTAGATGCCTTACCAAGCCTAGGACTTATCGTTGTAATCATCGGAGGTATCATTGCAGGTATTTTCACCGCGACTGAAGCCTCTGCCATTGCCGTAGTATATACACTTATTCTTTCAATGTGCATTTACAAAGAAATTTCATTAAAGGAATTACCTAAAATTATTTTAGACGCGTCCGTCACAACATCCATTATTCTGCTGTTAATCGGTACATCAATGGGCATGTCCTGGGCAATGGCAAACGCTGATATCCCTTATATCATCAGCGATGGTTTATTATCCGTATCTGATAATCCGATTATTATCTTACTGATTATCAATCTGATTTTACTTGCTGTCGGCACATTTATGGATATGACGCCCGCATTGTTAATTTTTACACCGATATTCCTGCCTATTGCCACCGAGCTGGGTATGGATCCGGTACATTTCGGTATCCTCATGACATTTAACTTATCCATCGGTATCTGTACACCACCCGTGGGTAGCACTCTGTTTGTAGGCTGTTCTGTTTCCGGAGTGAAAATTGATCAGGTCATTAAACCTTTATTACCATTTACGGTATGTTAATTCTTACCTTATTACTAGTGACATTTGTGCCACAACTCAGTTTAACATTACCTCAAATGCTATTAGGTTATTAACGGGGGGATATAAAGATGAAAACGTTAAAGAACTGGAAATTAGTCAAAAGTTCGAATAACCGCATTGACTTACAAACCGATCATCACTGGATGCTACATATTTTTGTGTTAGAACAGGATATTTTCCGCGTCGCCTTTACCCAAGATAATGTATTTCGGGTAGAAAAAACTTGGGCAATCAGCCCGAACAGCAAAGATATCGATTGGGAAGGCCGAGACAAATGGTCGATCGAAAATTTCTCATTACCCGACTACACACTCACGGAAACCATAGAGAGTCTTGAAATCGCGACAAACACAATCAAACTGATTGTTCATCGGCCGTTGTGGCTGGAATGGCAATACAAGTGCGGTGCTGAATGGACGACTTTTTCAGCCGATCGAAAAACCGGAGCATATCTTCTCGGTATATCTAACAACCAAGTATCTCATTTCATGCAACGTAGCATTTGTGACAATTATTACGGGTTAGGCGAAAAATCAGGCGCTCTTAACCGTCGAAACCGCCGTTTTGAAATGAGAAACCTTGATGCAATGGGCTACAATGCAGAATATACCGATCCACTATACAAACATATACCGTTCTACATTACCAATAATAAAGAAGTAAGTTATGGCTTATATTATGATAATCTTGCAACCTGTTGGTTCAGATTAGGTAGTGAAATCGATAATTATCATGCTTACTATCGTAGCTATCAGGCGGAAGACGGCGATCTTGATTACTATATGATTTTAGGCCCTAAAATTTTAGACGTAACCAAAAAATACACTTCATTAACCGGCGGCACCATTTTCGGTCCTAGATGGAGCCTGGGTTACAGCGGCTCGACTATGAGCTATACCGATGCTCCGGACGCTCAAGAACAGTTAAAAAAATTCGTGGATTTATGCAATGAGCACGATATCCCTTGTGATTCTTTCCAGCTTTCGTCAGGTTATACGTCGATTAACGGTAAACGGTACGTATTCAACTGGAACTATGATAAAGTGCCGCAACCTAAGTTAATGAGTCAATATTTCCTGGATGCGGGCATGAATCTGGCTGCCAATATCAAACCTTGTCTATTACGGGATCATCCTAAATATGAAGAGGTGGCCCAAAAAGGATTATTTATTAAAGATTCCGAATATGACCAACCCGAACGCTCAATGTTCTGGGACGACGAAGGATCGCATTTAGATTTCACCAATCCGGACACTGTGCATTGGTGGAAATCCAACGTAAAATCACAGCTGCTTGAAATGGGCATAGGTTCAACCTGGAACGATAACAACGAGTTTGAAGTCTGGGATAACAATGCAAAATGTCATTTCTTCGGTAAAGGTTTATCAATTAAGCTTATTCGCCCATTACAGCCGTTATTAATGATGAAAGCGTCTTATGAGGCTCAAAAAGAATATGCGCCTAATACGCGTCCATATTTAATTTCACGCTCAGGTTCGCCGGGGATGAATAGATATGTTCAAACCTGGTCCGGTGATAACCGTACCAGCTGGAACACTCTCAAATACAATATAAAAATGGGATTAGGCATGAGTTTATCCGGCTTATATAATGTAGGTCATGATGTGGGCGGATTCTCCGGTAATAAGCCCGAACCCGAATTATTTGTACGCTGGGTGCAGAATGGTATTATGCATCCTCGTTTCACTATTCATTCATGGAATGATGATAAAACTGTGAATGAACCATGGATGTATCCGGAGGTTACCAACATTATTCGCGATACTATTCAGCTGCGTTATCAATTAATACCGTATATTTATAATTTATTATGGCTGGCTCATACCAAAGCTGAACCCATGCTAAGACCTACATTTTTAGATCATGAAAATGATGCCAATACTTTTGCCGAAACCGATGATTATCTCTTTGGTAAAGACTTATTGGTTGCCTCTGTCGTAGAAAAAAACCAACGCAAACGCAATGTTTATTTGCCACAAAATGGCAGAGGTTGGTATGATTTCTATAATCATCAATGGGTTAATGGAGGTGAACATATTACGGTCGATGCACCGCTTGAACGTATTCCTTTATTTGTGAAAGCAGGATCTATTATTCCTATGGGGGCAAAAGGACGTTCAAATACCTTATCCGATAACTATAGAGAATTAGCCGTTTTCCCATTTATCAATCAAGGTGAAGATAATATTATCCTGTTTGATGATGACGGCATCAGTTATAATTATTTGCAAAATGAGCATTTAATACTTAATATTCATCTTAAATGTACAAATACAACCATTGAACTAAATATTACAAAATCCGGTAATTTTATACCACAGTACCAAGATATAGTAATTACATTACCTCGCAATGAAAAACGTCAATTGACTATCAATGGAATAACTACGGAAAGTAAATATATACTTAACATAAACAATTTTTAAGAGGATAAATATGGCACCTGAAGAAGTTCGCTCCTATAAAAAAATAGGTCAGGAACTAAAATCTGAATTACTTAAAAAAAATTACAAAATCGGAGATAAATTACCGGCAGAACGTGATTTATCAGAATATTTTGATGTTAGCCGTACCGTAATTCGAGAAGCAATTATCATGCTAGAACTAGAAAATCTGGTTGAAGTACGTAAAAGCTCAGGTGTCTATATTGTTAATTTACCCAGAAAAAATAGCGAACATACTGATAACGAACCTGATGTAGGCCCTTTTGAATTATTACAGGCAAGACAGTTACTTGAAAGCAGCATTGCTGAATTTGCCGCTCTACAGGCAACTAAACCCGATGTAATAAAACTTAAGGAAATCCTTGAACGGGAACGGGATTCTTTAGATAAAGGCAAACAAGATTATATTGCAGATGAGGAATTTCACCAAACCATCGCAGAAATTACTCAAAATGAAGTGTTAATCAAAATGCAAAAAGATCTATGGGAATATCGTAAGCATAGCCCAATGTGGAAAGGACTGCACGCACATATTCCCGATCAAAGTTATCGAGCGCTATGGCTTCGCGATCATGAAAATATTATTGCAGCGATTCAACGTAAAGATCCTGTAATGGCAAGAAAAATGATGTGGCAACATTTAGAAAACGTTAAACAAAAACTATTTGAACTATCCGATCTCAACGATCCTAATTTCGATGGTTATTTATTTAATATGAGCCCACTTGTTGTTAATATTTAAGATCAAAAGGTAAAAGTAACTTCTATTGTAGAACAAACTCGGCGTTGGTATAGTCCGAATGAACTGCATTTTGCACTTTTTTTCACCGCCTGTTCCGCAATCAGCACTGTGTCCGCCACAATGAGGATTTCAGAGCTATGCCGACCACAGGTGAATCACCCCATCCGCCGCCTCCGAACGAAAGGTAAGTTCGCCGGTCGGTTGCCTTGCCGGCAGAGCAGGTTACCAAATCTTTCCCCTGCGGATAACCGCTGAAGAAACCTGCATTGAACAAATCACCCGCGAAAATGGTATCCGCCACATTCGCCACCGATGTGGTCGGCACCCGTTGCGGTAAACCGTCAAAACTCGCAAAAACAGCACCGCACTTTCCTGCTTTCACCACCACGGTCTTCACCCCGCCGTCTACTAGCGGGAAATCGTTGCGGCTTCGCTCTGAATAAATACTAATGTTCATAGTATCGTCTATCTTTTAAGATAACCAATTCATTGGAACAATAATAATGTCCGGAAAAAACACCATTAAACACAAGATTGCAAAGTACACTAGTAGAAACGGCCAAATGCCTTTGGCAATTTGCCCGATGCCTAATTTGGAAATACCTGATCCGACATAAAGCACCGTGCCGACTGGTGGCGTAATCAAGCCAATAGATAAATTAATTACCATCATAATGCCGAAATAAGCAAAATCAACGTTATATACCCTTAAAATCGGCAACAGTACAGGTACAAAAATCAGTACTGCTGGAATTAAATCCATCACGCAACCGACCAGTAAGAAAAATATCATTAAGATCAACATTAATACGGTTGGGCTGTCTGTTATACCTTTAATTACATCAACCAGTTCCGTTGGGATTTGAGCAACAGTAATGGCAAAAGCGGAAATCATTGCTGCGGCGGCAACAAACATTACCATTGATGTTGTTTTAATCGTACTGATAAAGACTTCCTGCACTTTATCCCAAGTAAGACCTTTGTATAAAAGACTCACAATTGCAGCATAAATAGCGGCCACTACGCCGGCTTCGGTCGGGGTGAAAAGACCGCCACGCAGGCCCACAATAATAATCACCGGCAATAAAAGCGGCCAAAAAGCTTTTTTAAAGGCAATCCAACGCTGTTTTCCCGTTTGTTTTTCTTCTACGGTCAGTTTTTCATTACGATATAGAAATTTCCAAACAAACCATAAACCACCTACCATCAATAAACCGGGGACGGTTCCGCCCATAAATAATTTAGTAATTGATGCCCCTGCTGTGATTCCATACACGATCATTGGAATACTTGGTGGGATCACAACAGAAATAATTCCTGCCGCACAAAGTAACCCTGTTGAACGAGCAGCATCATATTTTTTCGCTACCATCATCGGAATTAAAATCGCACCTAATGCAGCAGTATCTGCAACCGCTGAACCGGAAAGTCCAGCAAAAATTAAACCTGAGATAATCGCCACATAACCAAGCCCACCTTTAATATGCCCAACCATACTCATCGCAAAATTAATGATCCGCTCGGAAATTCCACCATGTTTCATAATCTCACCAGTGAGCATAAAAAACGGAATAGCCATTAATGGAAAATTATTTGTCCCCATGACAAAATTTTCTGTAATCAGTTGAGTATCAAACATATCCATTTGAAAGAGCATAAAACTGGCACTGAGTAACATAGAAAGTGCAACAGGTACACCAAGAAAGAGCAACAAAAATAAGCTTCCTAAAAATAACCACAACATTTTTACTCTCCTTTTGATAGACCATATTTAATATGTTTAACTAAATTAACCAACACAATTCCAAAATAAGAAAGTGCGGATATAATTGCGGCAAGATATAAAAATGCTGATGGTATGCCTGTTGCCGGCATCTTTTGATCAAAGGTCAATAAAGCTAATTGATAAGCCCCAATAGTAATAAAGGACATAGCAGCCAGCACGAGTAAATCAGAAATAAATAAGCAGACTAATTGAAATTTAGTCGGAAGAGCTGAGATTAAAATATCGACCGTTAAATGTCCTTTTTCTTTCGCTACTAACACTATGCCAAGAAAGATCATGTAAACAAAACAAATTCTTGCAAATTCTTCTGACCACGCAATACCTGAATCAAAGAAATAACGTAACAATGCATTAAAAAAGACTAAACTAATCATTGAAATTAATGCAATAATTGCGAGTATTTTTAATGTATTATCTAATAATGGTTTATTTTCATACATTTTCCTTACTACTACGCCACCTAAAAATGGCGTAGTCATTATTGGTTATTTAGCAGTATTAATTTTTTCGATTACATCTTTAGACCAATCATATTTTTTATAAAAATTATCATATAATCCTTTAGATGCATTCAGCATATCGGCTTTAAATTGTGCATCAGGAATAATGACTTCTTTACCATTTTCAGCAAAGAATTTTTTCACATCTTGTTCTGCCTGAATAGCCAATTCCCATTCTTTTTCTTGGTAAAGTTTCGCCGCTTCTTCAAAAATATCTTGATCTTCTTTTGACATCTTATTCCAAGTTTTCAGACTAATCTGTAATAAGCCCGGCGAGAAGATATGATTAGTTTCAATAATATATTTTTGCACTTCGTACAAACCCGAGTCTTTAATTAAAGCATACGGATTTTCTTGACCATCAATCACTTTTTGCTCTAATGCGGTAAAAACTTCACTTAATGGCATACTTTGTGGATTGATATGCATTGCTTTCGCCCAATCAACAAATAAGGAATTGAGTGGCACGCGCAAACGTAATCCTGTGAAATCATCAAATTTTTCTAGTTTTTTATTAGAAGAAATCACGCGAAAACCATTCATTCCATAAGCCAATAATTTAATACCATAATTTTGCATTTTATCGCCAATTTCTTGTGCAATCGGAGATTCTAATACTTTCTTCGCTTCTTGATTATCTTTAAACAAATACGGCCATTCCCACACACCGAAAATAGGATCAACATTTTGTAATAATAGTCCTGTAATTCCTGCTTCAATCGTACCATTGCGTAATCCATTAACAATTTGATCCTCTCCACCTAATTGATTATTCGGATAAATACGAACTTCATATCGACCATTTGTTTTTTCTTCAACAGTCTTTTTAAAATATTCCTTTAAAGCAATATTTGATGGATGCGTATCGGCATTATAATGACCTAATTTAATAATGATTTTTGCCATTGCAGAACCACTTAAAAAAATAGATGCTGCTAATCCAAGTTTAGTGATAAATTGTAATGTTTTCATAAGAAACTCCTTATTGATAGATTGAGTTAGAAAATAGCATTGACTTTTAAAAACTGCTCCGGATTTTCAGATTGTTTCTGAATAAATTCAGGCAATTGTTCAAATTTTATGATCTTACTAATAATATGATTAGGATTAAGTTTCCCACTAGATAACAACTCAAGTGCTTCCTTAAATTCTCCTTCACTCGTTCTCGAACCATAAATATTTAATTCTTTAAAAGTAATTAAATTGGTTGGTAATGACGTTTCTGATTTTGGCCATCCTGTCAGTGCAACTCTGCCGGCAAAAGACGTATATTTAAGCGTATTTTTGACCGCACTATTTGCTCCTGATGCCTCAATTACTACTTCCGACATTCTCCCATGAGTTATTCCCTTAATGGTTTCAATATCATCCTGTTTGTTCGGATTAATAATATGTGGAATACCAATTTGTTTTGCATAATCTAAACGCCCATCCAAAATATCAACCAAAATCGGGGTTGCACCATAGGCCAGAGCAACTAATGCAGCCATTAGACCGATTGCTCCTGCACCAATAATCGTGACAAATTCCTCCGCTTTAACTTGCGTGCGATGAACAGCATGAAGAGAAATCGTCAATGGTTCAGCTAATACCAACTGTTCAATTGGTAAATTGCTTGGTACCTTCGTTATCAAATGAGCAGGATGTGCCATTACCTCTTGCATACCGCCGTCAATATGTACTCCTAATACTTTTAAATTTTCACAACAATTCGTCCTACCAATAGAGCACGGATAACATTGACCACAGTAAACATAAGGTTCAATAACGACACGATCGCCTACTTTAATATCTTTAGGCATACCAATTCCACTCTCAAGCACAACACCGATTAATTCATGTCCTAATACTCTAGGATAAGTCACTAATGGATTTGTACCGCGATATGCTCCTATATCCGATCCACAAATCCCCATAGACTCTATTTTTATCAAGACTTCATCTACCTTTTTAGTCGGGTAAGGTACCTCTTTAATACCAACTTTTTGTGGTGCTTGTAGGCATACTGCACGAACTGTATTACACATAAATTCTCCTATACGTGATGCTAAAATAATCGACACCTTGTTTTCTATACGTTATCATTCTAGCGTAATAAAAAATGTATTGGCATACCAAATTATCATTTTTGAGATTTTGATCACAATTTTAAATATATTGGTATTCCAATTTAGCTAAAAATAATGGATAATGACCATGTTACATAGAACTTACATCAAGATTGGTAATCAGCTTAAAAAAGAGATTGAACAAAATATATACAAAATAGGCGATAGGCTACCGACGGAACGAGAAATTTCTGAAAAGCTCGGTGTAAGCCGAACTATTGTGAGAGAAGCAATGGTAATGCTTGAAGTCGAGCAGCTCGTGGAAGTAAAAAAAGGCTCAGGTGTATATGTGAAAAATACACCGCAAAATCTAACACACCAACTTCAAGAAGAAAATTTACCCGACGTTGGGCCTTTTGAATTGTTACAAGCTCGTCAATTACTGGAAAGCAGTATTGTGGAGTTTGCGGCTAAGCAAGCCAATAAAAAAGATATTGCTCATTTAAGAGCAATTTTAGATAAAGAAAAAGCCTTATTAGAAAAAGACTTAGATGATTACACTGCGGATGAAGAGTTTCATTTAGCCATCGCGGAAATTACTCAAAATGATGTGTTAATTAAATTACAGCAACAACTTTGGCAATACCGTTTTAACAATCCAATGTGGAATCAACTTCATACTCGTATTCTACAAAAAGATTTACACTATTTATGGATCGAAGATCATGAAAAGATTTTAGTCGCAATCCAAAAGAAAAGTCCATCACTCGCAAAGAAAGCAATGTGGCAGCATTTAGAAAATGTAAAAGTTAAACTTTTTGAACTGTCAGACGTAGAAGATCCAAAATTCGATGGATACCTATTCAATGTTAATCCTGTTGCAGTAGGTATCTAGTTCTTACTACATATAGGAGATAAAACATGGAACAAACATGGCGTTGGTATGGTCCGAATGACCCTGTTTCATTAGCTGACGTACGTCAAGCAGGGGCAACGGGTATTGTGACCGCTTTACATCATATTCCTAACGGACAAATATGGTCTGTGGAAGAAATTGAAAAACGTAAAGCTATTATTGAACAGGCTGGCTTAGTCTGGTCTGTCGTCGAGAGTGTACCTGTGCATGAAGAAATAAAAACGCAAACAGGTAATTATCTACAATGGATCGATAATTATAAGCAAACTCTGCGTAATCTTGCCCAATGTGGCATAGATACTGTATGTTACAATTTTATGCCGGTATTAGACTGGACACGTACTGATTTGGCATACGAACTGCCTGATGGTTCTAAAGCCTTACGTTTTGATCAAATCGCCTTTGCTGCTTTTGAACTGCATATTCTAAAACGTCCCGGAGCAGAATCCACCTATACCGAGGAGGAGTGTAAACAGGCCAAAGCCTATTTTGATAAGATGACGGAGGCTGATATTAAACAGTTGACGAATAATATTATCGCAGGTTTACCAGGGGCGGAAGAAGGTTATACCTTAGAAGAATTTCAAGCCCAATTAGATCGATACAAAGATATAGATGTGGAGAAATTCCGTAGTCATTTAGCCTATTTCTTAAATGAAATCATTCCGGTGGCGCAAGAGGTCGGTATCAATATGGCGGTACATCCGGATGATCCACCGCGTCCGATTCTAGGTTTGCCGCGTATCGTTTCTACTATTGAAGATATGCAATGGTATGCAGAGGCTCAACCTCTACCGGCCAATGGTTTTACTTTCTGCACGGGCTCTTACGGTGTTCGGGCCGATAATGATCTTGTCCATATGGCAGAAAAATTTGCCGATCGTATTTACTTCGTGCATTTGCGTTCAACCCAGAGAGAAGATAATCCGCTCAGTTTCCATGAGGCAGATCATCTTGCAGGCGATGTTGATATGTTCGGTGTAACTAAGGCGATTTTAACGGAAGAATATCAGCGGAAAGCAAACGGAAAAACTAGACTTATTCCAATGCGTCCGGACCATGGGCATCAAATGCTGGATGACTTGCATAAAAAAACTAACCCCGGTTATTCTGCAATCGGCCGCCTAAGAGGTCTCGCTGAGTTTAGAGGATTAGAACTCGCCATTAAAAAAGTTTATTTTGAGAAATAAAGCCGGCTTATCAAACTAAAGGGGAACCCGGTTCCCCTTCATCCGAAAGGTTCTCTGTAGTGAAGAAATATCTAGGAGAGGTTATTCTATTTATTGTAACGTTTATCGCTGCATCCGGTTGGTTTTTCTCTAAAAACGCTATGATTGAATTCCCAACAATCGGATTCATCGGACTTCGCTTCACATTGGCCGCTATTTTATTTCTTCCATTCGCTACATCTCAATTAAAACAGTTATCTCAGAAACAATTTCTCTCTTCCAGTTTAGTGGGATTGAGTTATACGACCTATATTATACTTTGGATCTTAGGTTTAATTCATAGCACACATTTTGGAGAAGGTGCATTTTTAGTCAGTTTATCTATGTTGATTGCCCCTTTTTTATCCTATTTATTATTTAAACACAAACCAAACAAATTATTTTGGTTATCACTTCCTATAGCGATATTAGGTTTATATTTGCTAGCAGCAAATAAAAGCAGTATTAGCCTTTCTCTAGGCAGTTTAATCTTTCTGTTAAGCTCATTTCTTGCTGCACTTTATTTTGTACTAAATAATCAATTTTCCCGAAATATCCCCGTATTATCGCTCACTACAATACAAATAGGCACAGTAGGAGTTTGTTGCGGCTTATATTCTTTATTCTTTGAAGACTGGCCGGACGAGATTTCCCTCGTTTCTTGGGGTTGGTTCATGGCAAGCGTATTAATTACAACCAATACAAGAGTGTTATTACAAACTCTAGGACAAAAATATTGCAATGTAACAAATGCCGCCTTTATTATGATATTGGAACCGGTCTGGACACTAATCTTAAGTATCCTAATCTTAGGTGAGCATTTAACGTTAAATAAATTCTTCGGTTGTTTGCTAATTCTAGCCGCATTAATTATTTATCGCTTGCCGTTTGTTTTAAAGAA
The DNA here is from genome assembly GCA_032586195.1 of Pasteurellaceae bacterium LIM206. GTDB lineage: Bacteria > Pseudomonadota > Gammaproteobacteria > Enterobacterales > Pasteurellaceae > JAWHQP01. Next base: position 16,186 of record JAWHQP010000020.1, read on the forward strand.
ATAACTCAGAGGTTATTTCTTTTTACTGTTTGTTTATCCAATTTTCTAATGCTTCCACATCTTCTTGCCACAAATCGGTTAACTCGACAATCCATTCATCAATATGTTCCGACCACATTTCCGACTCATCATGCTGAATCTGTTCGGCAATCTGTTGAATTCGCTGTAGGCCGACAGATGCTGCGGCTCCCTTAATTTTATGAGCAATTGTCCCTACATTTTCATGCTGAGAACTATCCTGTCGATAGATTCGATACGCCTGTATCAGCTCAGACATATATTCCGGCGCAGTTTTAGCAAATAAAGCCAGATTATCTGCCACAAATTTTGTGCCAAGCATGTCGATAAGCTCTTTTAACATTTTATAGTTAAATCTATCGTAATCCTCAGAAATAGGTTCTTGTCGAACTAATGCCGGCACATCGATTTCATCACCAAAATATTCGGATAAACAATACGTCAGAGCGTCTAAAGCCAGTGGCTTGCGTAATACATCATCCATTCCGTTTGCAACATATTCTTCTTTATTCTGCATCACATTAGCGGTGAGCGCTACCAGTGGCGGCAGATAATCATAAACGCCGTCCTCATATTTTTTCCGCAAATATTGTGCCACTTCAAATCCTGTCATATCAGGCAAACGAATATCCAGCAGCACTAAATCATAATTATTACATTCAAATTTCGCAATCGCATCCTTGCCATTCATCGCAACATCCACTTTATGTCCTAATTTTTCCAACATCGAACGTGCGACAGTCACGTTTAATTCAATATCTTCAACCAATAACACATTAAGTGATAACGTCAGCGGTCGGGTTATTTCATGTAGCGGAGGAGTAGTCTCATCGGCTTGCATGGTGAAAATAAATGTAGACCCATTTCCCAACTCACTTTGAACCGTTAAATCTCCACCCATTAATTCAGCGATAGTCTTAGATACCGAAAGACCAATCCCGCTGCCTGCTGCTTTATGCTTATTTTGCTCGCTACCGACTTGATAATACATATTGAATATTTTATCTATGTCCTGCGCAGGAATGCCCTGTCCCGTATCCGCTACACAAAAAGAATAGGAATTTTCAGATATGCGCTGCACAGATAATGTCACTGAACCTTGTTCAGTAAATTTAATCGCATTGCTCATTAGATTCCATAAAACCTGGCTAACGCGCGTATAATCCATCAACAACCAATGTGGTAAATTTTCATCTCGCTGCATACGAAAAACAAGATGTTTTTGTTCTGCCATCAGCATACCGAGATTCAAAATATCTTCCAACAAGGCAGATAAATCCGTTGCCTGCTTATGCAGCTCAATGCGACTGCCGTCAATTTTTCCCAAATCAATAATATCGTTAAAAATGTGCCCTAACGACACCGCACTTACACTAATTGTTTTTAAATATTTCCGTTGCTTATCAGTGAGTTGAGTGTCAAGTAGCATACGGCTCAACCCGACAATACCATTCAACGGCGTTCGTAATTCATGGCTAATCGTAGCCATTAATGTTGTTTTATCTCGACTGGCCTGAGCCAAACGTTCCTCGGCCGCCCGGCGCTCATACACTTCCTGACGTAAATCAGAGACCAGTTGAGTTAAATTCTTACGGGATAATTCCAATCGTTCCACCAATAAAGTGAAAAAATAAATGACAAAAGGCGCGGAAATCAATCCGAATAAAATAGAATAACTAAGGCTTAACCAATCAATACTTCCCACAAAAACGAGACTGAGCAGCGCATGAGTACATAATGCCAGCACCGCAAGCAATACAAAGCCGAGCAAGGAAAATTTCACCCGACCGAGTTTAATAACCCAATCTACATAACGCTGAGCAAAGAATTTTACATTTTTCATAATAATTCCATTTTTAGCTTGATAGTGAGTTTATTCTAGCTGATTTAGAGAAGTTAGGATAGACAAAGGATTGAAAAGAAAAATCGGAAAGTAGTTTCGCTATTGAGCTATAAATTATAAATATAGTAAATCGAACTTCATTAATAATTCAATGAGTTGCTTACGAGTTAACAAAGCATAATATTTTCTCCAAGGAAAAATTAAGCGGCTGGTTTACGCCAGAGTTTTTGTATAGTAAAAAATACTAACTAATAATGTACTAATCCTACAATATCAGAATTAATATTTTTCCAAATAAATATAACAAGGTTAATTCACAAAAATTAGCATTCTTATGAGCAATGTTATCTAACTGATTTTCTCTAAAATATCCTAAATTCGCTCTACAACCAACCTGAGTGGGAAGATAAATATGATCTTTATCTCTTGGTAGTGTAAAGGGTCTATGTGTAGCAATAAAAATACTTATATTATTATTAATCAGTTGGTCGTTGCTTAGCATGTTACATGCTTTATAACGGGAATTTAGAAATAATCCATATATTACGCGAAGTTTGCAGAGTTTAGCGTTTTCTAACCAATTAGAATTATGCAAAGTGCGGTGCTGAAAAAGTGAGTTTTTTGGGCAGGTTAAAACTCACTTTTTCAGCACCGCGCTTTTATTTCGGTCGGCTGTTCTCTCCCATTTCTGCACTGGGAACACTTCTGTTTTCCCTTGCTTTTGTCTTACCTTTCCCCAAAAACAAAAAACCTCAACCGCTTTTGCGGTCAAGGTGTTTAGTCTTTGTTTTTTATTTATATTTGTTATTTATATTTGGTTTGTCTTGTCTTTGTTTTTTTATCTTTAAAATAATATTTGGCAGTGACCTACTCTCACATGGGGATACCCCACACTACCATCGGCGTCACGGCGTTTCACTTCTGAGTTCGGCATGGGGTCA
>JAWHQP010000021.1:0-10706 GCA_032586195.1 Pasteurellaceae bacterium LIM206
CCCAAACACCAAGGCAAAGTTATTCATTGCTGATGCCGTGCCTCTATAATCTTTCGGAGCCACTTCGGCAATGTACATAGGTGAAATCGCAGCAGCTATCCCTACCGCAACACCACCGATCATTCTATATATGACAAACCAGGCAAAGTGATCTACTACGGCTGAACCGATTGCGCTGACGGTAAATAATATTGCAGCGATAATCAACGTTTTCTTACGTCCGATTTTGCGTGCAATCTCCCCTGAAACCAAAGAGCCCAGCACACAGCCTATAACTACGTTGGATACCGCCCAGCCCGTTTCAGTCGGAGAGAGATCAAAAAATACTTTTAAAGAGTCTATTGCCCCTGAAATAACAGAAGTATCGTAACCGAATAATAAACCGCCTAACGATGCAACCGCACAAATCCGAATGATATATCCTAAATTATGCTTATAGGTTTTAGTTTCCATTATTAACTACCTCCAGAGATAAATCTGCAAAAAGAAACTTTGTCACACAAAATTGAAACATATATTCTAATAATGTCAAAAACAAAATTTAATTTTTGAGATCTGGCTCGCAAAAAAAGAGTAAATTTTACTCAGATTTTAGACTTAGATCACAAATTGATGATAAGGTTATTGCTATCCTACAGCTTGAGTAGATAATAGAAGGGAACATTAGACTAGAGATAACGAATTTTTTGATCTGGTTCTAAGAAATGAAATTTTTATTTCAAATAAAATCATATCGGAAAATATTGATTATACTCTGCTCACATCAATTTACACTTTTGAGGAGATGTGTATGAAAACTGTTAGACTTACCGTCGCACAGGCACTGGTCAAATTTCTGGATAATCAATACGTGGAATTTGATGGCAAAGTTACCAAATTTGTTGAAGGTATTTTCGGTATTTTCGGGCATGGAAACGTATTAGGTTTAGGTCAGGCATTAGAACAGGATTGCGGCGGTCTTATTCTACGCCAGGGCCGTAATGAACAAGGCATGGCTCACGCGGCTATCGGTTTCGCCAAACAGAAATTACGTAAAAAAATCTACGCCTGCACTTCTTCCGTCGGCCCGGGTGCCGCCAATATGATCACTGCGGCGGCAACGGCCACCGCAAACCGTATTCCGGTATTGTTTTTGCCCGGCGATACGTTCGCAACCCGCCAGCCGGATCCCGTGCTTCAACAAATGGAACAATTCCATGATCTGACGCTAACTACTAACGACGGCTTCAGAGCGGTCAGTAAATACTGGGACCGTGTAAACAGACCTGAACAGCTAATGACGGCCTGTATAAATGCAATGAGAGTTCTTACTGACCCCACAGATACAGGTGCCGTGACTATTTGTCTGCCGCAGGATGTTCAGGGAGAAGCCTATGATTTTCCTGACTACTTCCTACAAAAACGCGTACACCGCATTGAGCGTACACCACCGACAAATGCAATGTTGAAAACGGCTGTCGAACTCATTCAACGTAAGAAAAAACCATTAATCATTAGCGGCGGCGGCGTTCGTTATTCCGAAGCCGCTGAACAGTTAAAGCTATTTGCCGGAACGTTCAATATTCCGTTTGCGGAAACTCAGGCAGGTAAAAGTGCGGTGATTTCCGACTACTATTTAAATGTCGGCGGTGTGGGTGAAACCGGTTGCTTAAGCGCCAATCTGCTCGCTAAAGAGGCGGATTTAATCATAGGTATAGGTACACGCTATACGGACTTTACCACATCATCAAAATGGATTTTTCAAAATCCGGAGGTCACTTTTTTAAATATCAATACAGCCCGTTTTGACGCTTATAAATTAGACGGTGTACAGATCACTGCCGACGCGAAAGAAACTCTTGAAAATCTCACCGCACTTTTAAAACCGACCGGCTATCAGGCCCAGTGGGGTGAAAGAATCGCTGAAGTGAAACGATTATTTGCAGAAGAATTACATCGCGTCTATCACGCTACCTACACAGGAGAAGGTTTTATACCGGAAGTGGATGACCGGTTGGATCGTGAAGCAGTCTTTGCAGAATTCATTAAATTGACCGGATCAAGTATGACCCAATCCCGCGTGCTGGGTATTTTAAATGAAACCTTGGATGATACTGCCGTTATCGTGGCAGCCGCCGGTAGCTTGCCCGGCGACTTACAACGCACATGGCAATCAAAAGGTGTAAATACTTACCATTGGAATACGGTTATTCTTGTATGGGATATGAAGTGAATGCCGCCTTGGGGGTCAAAATTGCCAATCCGGAACGCGAAGTCTATGCCTTATTAGGTGACGGTTCCTACATGATGCTGCATTCGGAACTGGTCACTTCGATTCAAGAGCATAAAAAAATCAACATCGTGTTATTCGATAATATGACCAACGGTTGTATTAATAACCTGGAAATCGGTCACGGCATGGACAGCTACGGGACTGAATTCCGTTTCAGAAATAAAGAAACAAACCAATTGGATGGTGGACTGGTTCCCGTTGATTTTGCTATGAATGCGGCCTCTTATGGATGCAAAACCTATAAAGTCACCAGCGAAGAACAACTCTACGCCGCACTGGCGGATGCAAAAAAACAAAAGGTATCAACATTAATAGATGTAAAAGTGTTACCAAAAACGATGGTACATGGTTATGGAGACTGGTGGCATGTAGGAGTCGCCTCGGTATCCCATAAAGAGACAATACAAGAAGCCTATAAGGAATTGCAACAGCATAAAAATGAAGCCAGACGTTATTAAAGAATTTAACGGCAGGGATTATTCCCCGCTTTAACCTCAACCCAGTTAAGATATTAATCAACAGAAGGACATTGATTATGAAAGCAGAAAACGTGAAATTAGGTATCGCTCCTATTGGCTGGACAAATGATGATTTACCGGAAATAGGCAAAGAAAATACCTTTGAACAATGTATAAGTGAGATGGCATTGGCCGGGTTTACCGGCTGTGAAGTAGGCAGTAAATTCCCTCGGGATATAAAAATATTAAAACGGAAATTAGAGTTGCGTGGTATCCAGATCTGTAACGCTTGGTTTAGTACATTTTTTGTAGATGGCAAAAAAGAAGAAACCATTAAAGGTTTTATTGAACATATGAATTTTTTACATGAAATGGGTGCCAAGGTTATCGGTTGTTCAGAACAAAGCCGTAGTATCCAAGGTCAGAAAAAACCTATTTTCAAAGAAAAAACCGTCTTCACCGATGCGGAATGGAAACTATTAGCGGAAGGCTATAACGAATTAGGCCGTCTGGCAAAAGAGAAAGGTATGAAAGTCTGTCTGCATCACCATATGGGAACAGGTATTCAAACACCTGCCGAGATTGATCGCTATATGGATGCGGTAAATGATGATGTTTATTTATTATTCGATTCCGGCCACTTATATTATTCCGAAGGTTCACAACAAGCTATGCTTGATGTTTTAGAAAAATACGTTGATCGTATTTGCCACGTTCATTTAAAAGATGTACGTGATGAAGTCGCCGCCGAAGTAAAAGCAAAAGATCTCAGTTTCTTGGAAGGTGTGGTAAAAGGTACCTTCACTGTTCCCGGAGACGGTGTTATCGACTTTAAACCAATCTTTGAAATTTTAGATAAACATAATTACAAAGGCTGGATGGTTGTAGAAGCCGAACAGGATCCTGCCATTGCAAACCCTCTTGAATATGCGATTAAAGGTCGTAAATACATTCGTGAAGTAGCCAGTATTTAAGGAGAATAACATGATTAAGGTTGGTATTATCGGAGCTGGTCGTATCGGACGAGTTCATTCAGCAAGTATTACAAAATATGTAAAAGGTGCGGAAATTAAAGCGATTTCAGATATTAAGGTCAGTGATGAATTAAGAACATGGGCCGCCGGTATGGGGATTCCAAATGTTTATGATGATTATCATAAAATCCTACAAGATCCTGAGATTGCCGCCGTTTTGATATGTTCATCCACAAATACTCATGCACCTATTTCAATAGAAGCGGCACAAGCGGGAAAACATATATTCTGTGAAAAACCTGTTGATGCCGATCCGGTGAAAATTCGTGAGGTATTGAGCGCGGTAGAAAAAGCCGGAGTAAAATTCCAAGTCGGCTTCAATCGCCGTTTTGACCACAATTTTAAAGCGATTAAAGATCGAGTGACAGCTGGTGATATTGGCGAACCCCATATAATCCGTGTGACTTCGCGCGATCCTGACGCTCCGCCCATTGAATATGTCAAAGTCTCAGGCGGTATGTTTTTCGATATGACGATCCATGATTTTGATATGATTCGCTATCTGTCGGGTAGTGAAGTAACGGAGGTCTATGCTGCCGGTGGTGTACTAGTGAATCCGGAAATCGGCAAAGCGGGAGATATTGATACGGCGGTCATTACGTTAAAACTCGCGAATGGCGCTATTGGTGTCATAGATAATAGTCGTAAAGCGGTATATGGCTATGACCAGCGTGCCGAGGTTTTTGGTTCGAAAGGTGCGGTACAGACACGTAATGACACTGATTCGACGGCGGTTTATTCCTGTGAAGCAGGCGTCATTGCCGAAAAACCGAAATATTTCTTCCTTGAACGCTATATGCAATCTTTTGCTGACGAAATAACGTGTTTCGTAGATTCTGTTGTAAACAATAAACCAACTTTAGTCAATGGTAACGATGGTTTACAACCCGTATTAATTGCATTAGCGGCGAAAAAATCTTTAGATGAAGGCCGTCCGGTGAAATTAAACGAAATTATTTAATTTTATCACTGCTCACCTATTAAAGTGCGGTTAAGATATATCATTTTTAACCGCACTTACATTTAAGTAAATACGAATTCACTAATCTGAGACTGTAGCTGTAAATATTATACGAAACTATTACATCTTGAATGTAGTTAAGGATTTAGTATGTTTTTTACAATATTCTCATTTCTTGCAATTGTTATCGGAATATGGATCTTTGCCTGGTGGAAAACAAAGAATATTAATAAAAGAAATCTAGAAGGTTACTTTTTAAGCGGACGTAGCCTCGGAGCCATAGTAATTGCAGGCACTATGTTGATGGCAAATCTATCAACCGAACAAATTGTGGGACAAAACGGTCTATCTTATTCTGTCGGCATGGAAGTTATGGCGTGGGAAGTAATAGCTTGCTTTTCGGTATTAATTTTAGCATTAATCTTCTTACCAAATTATATGAAACACGGTGTTTCAACTATTCCCGAATTTCTTGCCATTCGTTTTGATAATCAATTTAGACAATTGGTTTCTTTCTTTATCCAAACCAGCTATGCTTTTATTCTATTGCCCGGCATTTTATATTCCGGTTCACTGGTATTTAATCAACTTTTCGGTGTAAGCGAAATACTCGGTATTTCACAATATCAGGGCGTTATGATTCTCGGTGCGATTATCGGAATCGTGGGACTGTCATATCTTTTGATTGGCGGCATGGGGATCAGCGCTGTAAGTGACGCTATCTACAGCGTGGGATTACTCATCGGCGGCTTGACTATTCCTATCATCGCGTTATACCTCTTGGGAGATGGTGAGATTACTGCGGGTCTCAGTAAAGTGATTGAAACGGCACCGCATAAACTCAATGCTTTCGGTGCTATAAATTCAAAAGCTGTTCCTTGGCCGACATTAATGCTGGGCTTGTTTTTTAATACCATGTTTTACTGGAATACAAATCAGTTTATTGTACAGAAAACGATGGCGGGCCGTAGCCTTGCCGAAGGCCAAAAAGGTGTTATTTATCTTGCTTTTTTCAAACTTCTGGGACCGCTGTTTTTAGTTTTTCCCGGCGTAATTGCATTCGTTATGTTTAACGGTGAACTGCCCCATGCGGATGGCGCCTACCCTGCTTTAGTCAGAGAAGTTTTACCGTCTTGGGCCTATGGTATTTTCGGTGCAATTATTTTCGGCACTATTTTAAGCACATACACGGCAGCATTAAATAGTGTATCCACATTATTCGCATATGATTTTTATAAAGGACTATACAAACCGCAGGCACGGGAAGATAGAGTAGTAACTATCGGAAAAGTATTAAATATTATTATAAGTATTATCTCTATTATTCTTGCACCAATTTTACTTAATGCACCAACAGGAATCTATAATTTCCTGCAAGAATATGTCGGTTTTTATAATATTCCGCTAATTGTTATTATATTATTCGGTTTTTTTAATTCAAAAGTATCGGCAAAGGGGGCAAAATTATGTTTCTTTTTCCATTTAATCTTATATGTTCTTGCAAAAATAACTTTTACTGATTTACATTTCTTATATATCCATAGTGTATTATTTTTCCTTGATATTTTTGTTATCTGGTTATCGACTAAATATTATCAAAGATTGCCCGCATTCGAATTCACGACAAATGCAAACAAAGTTGATCTTACACCATGGAAATATCGAAAAATCGCGGCATGTTTCGTCGTACTCGGAGTTATTAGTTTATATCTTATTTTTTCTCCATTAGGTATTGCTGTATAAAGAATTTTTTAAATAAATAAACATTAAAATAAGGAGTCTAAAATGAACGGGTTCGCAATGTTACGAATTAGTGAAAAACAGGCCGGATTGAAAAAGAAAAACCTACCTGCGGTCCATTAGATGTAATTATTTGGCTATTAGCTTTATCGTCCTGTACATCTGATATCCATACCGTCTGGGCCGGTGCATTGGGTGAACGGGAGAATATGATTCCAAGTCACAAAGGCTGCGGTGTTGTAGTTATCGTATGTAACCGGTTTCTTCATCAGTTTTTGAGAAGGCTATATCGCTGGCCTGTCTTATGCAACACGAAGCTGGGATAAACTCAACCATCGACTACACAATCGGGCGCATTGGAAAACACCTTATGAAATTCATTCCGAAAATGTTGCTGTTGATTTCTGACAATTCGATAGATAAAAGATTAATTTAGTGAATTTGTGATCTTCAACATTCATATACATACAATTTAGACAACAATTTGTTTTTTTGTCTAACTTACACAGGATTATAAAAATCAATGTTATTAATATAGAACTATTAACAGAACACATCTGTTTAATGACTAATATACATCTTTTAAATAAGGAGATTATTATGAACATTGATAGAAGTCGTTTTTGTATAAATAGAAAAATCGCACCTGCGTTAAGCATTGAAGAGTTTTTCCAAGTTGTTACAAACTGCGGATTAACCAAAATCGAAATGCGAAATGATATGCCAAGCGGTAAAATTTTAGATGATCTCACTGTTGAACAATTTAATGCGTTAACTGACAAATACCATCTTGAAGTTATCACTATTAATGCGTTATATCCTTTCAACCTTCCTTCTATGCGTGAGAAAGTAACGAAAACAGCAGTTGAAATGCTAGAAACCGCCCAACAAATCAACTGTAACGCAATTATCATGTGCCCGTTTAATGAGCCTGACACTCGTACTGCCGAACAAAGAAAATCAGATACCGCGGAATCTATCAAATATTTCACCGCACTTTTTGATAAATACCATATTAACGGTTTAATTGAACCTTTAGGATTCCCTGTAAGTTCGTTACGTTCATTTAATCTTGCGGGAGAATTAATTAAATCCGTCAATTCACCATTCAAACTTACCTTGGATACATTCCATCATCACCTTGCCGGATTACCCGTAGTAAGTTTTGAAGAAACCGTAGATGTAACTCAAATTGGTCTCGTTCATTTATCCGGTGTAACCGCTACTCGTCCTGCTGATACTTTGTTAGATGAAGATCGCGTTATGTTAAGTGAAAAGGATGTATTACGTTCAAAAGAACAAGCTATCGCATTAGAAAAATTAGGTTACAAAGGTATTTATGCTTTTGAACCGTTTTCTTCAGTTTTACATAATTGGACCGCCGCTGACATTGAGAAAGCGATTAATGACAGCATTTCTTACATTTGTGACTAAAACTAAGGAGTAAAAAATGAAACTTCGTATTGGTGTAATTGGAACAGGTGCAATAGGTCAGGAACATATCACCCGTTTAAGTAAGAAATTAGTTGGCGCTGAAGTTGTTGCCGTGAACGATATTAACGAAGAGAATGCCAGAACAGCCATTAAAAAAATAGGTATTGATGCAAAATTTTATAAAGATCCTCAGGAATTAATTAAATCCTCCGATGTTGATGCGCTCGTTGTTACCTCTTGGGGCCATCGCACGAGGAGTTTGTACTTGCTTCTATTGCAGCAGGCAAACCGGTATTCTGCGAAAAACCGCTGGCAGTCACCGCGGAAGGGTGTAAAAGAATCGTTGATGCCGAATTGAAATATGGTAAACGCCTTGTTCAAGTAGGCTTTATGCGTCCGTTTGACAGTACATATCGCCAACTGAAAACCGTGTTAGACAACGGTGATATCGGGGAACCGCTTTTACTCAACTGTAAACATTTTAATCCGGAAGTAAACGATAGTTATAACACCGATATGGCTATTGTCGATACCTTTATTCATGAACTTGACGTATTGCGTTGGCTATTGAATGACGATTACGTCTCCGCCCGTGTACTCTATCCACGTAAAACGTCTAAAGCGGCCAGCCATTTAGCCGATCCTCAGATAGTAATTTTAGAAACAAAAAAAGGCATTATCATCAATACGGAAATTTTTGTTAACTGTCAGTATGGTTATGATATTCAGTGTGAAGTTATCGGGGAAAATGGCATTGCAAGTCTTCCTGAACCAACACAAGTTATCTTCCGAAAAGCAGGAAACCTACAACGTGGAATCCTTATGGATTGGAAAAAACGTTTCATTGATGCATACGATGTCGAATTGCAGGCATTTATAGATAACGCAACGTCCGGGTGTTTTATACAAGGTGCGACGGCATGGGACGGTTATGCCGCCGCGATCGCCGCCGATGCTTGTGTAACGGCACAGCAAACAGGAGAAATAGAACTCATTAATATGCCTGAAACACCTGAATTTTATAAAAAGAAAATGTAATCAAGTTAATAAATCTATAAAGATAACTAACTAAACACCATAAAAGCCGGGCCAGAAATGGAATATTTAGTCCAGCTTTTACTTCCTACCTGATAGAATGAAAGAAATATATCAAAAAGGGAATAATATGGCTGTAATTGAAACATTTTTATATGAAGACAATTTCATTAATAACTCACTCTTGGCATTTAGTTATACGGATCCTGAAGACAATACTATCGAACATACACATGAATTTGATGAACTTGTCATTGTAGATAAAGGCTATGGTGTCCAGATATTTAACGGAGAACCCTATTTTATTCAGGAAGGAGATGTATTTCTTGTAAAAGAAAATGATCGGCATTTTTATATTGAATTAGGTACACTGAAATTAATGAATATTCAGATTAATACTCGTTATCAGTTTCAATATTTAAAAAATGTAATGCCGTTATTGGAACAATTCTACATAAAAAATGTTTCTATCTTTTCCTGGTTAATGCCGAAGGCTAAAGAAAGCTGTGTCGAACGTATTAGAACATTAGATTTTTATTTATCCGACTATAAAGGCACTAAATTACAATGTTTACAAATAGAAACACTTTTTATGCAGATTTTAAGCTTGATTATGACTAATGAACATACTAATTCCAACAATAGCACACAGTTTAAGATTAGAAACGTTTTACTTTACTTGCAGCAAAACTATGCGGAACAAATTGATTGGAAGAAACTGTCGGAACATTTTTTTATTACAAATAAAACAATGACTCGAAAAATAAAAGAATTAACGGGTATGTCCCCTGTTAAGTATTTGAATAGACTGAGAGTATTAGCCGCAAGAGATAAGCTTCGGCATCTTGACGACTCAATCACGAATATTGCGGTAAATTGTGGTTTTAATAACAGTGACTATTTTACTCGATGTTACAAAAAAAATTTCGGTATATCACCTTCTGACGAGCGAAAATTAATAATGTAATTGATGTGTAACAGGTCATTGTAAATAAGCCTGGTTCTCGTTCTACCATCCATCAGCATTTGCCTTTGGGTGAAGGTGATTTTGACGGTATTTCCGAATCACTCAAAAAAAAGAATTTTCCTCACCGCACTTTTGCTGTCGGAGAAGAAAGCATAGCTTGTGTTTCTATATCTGGTTTCCCAGAGAAAATGGACATAGAAGCTCCCAGAGCAAGAAAAATTACCGAAAAAGAACTGTTTAATTAATAAGTTGCTTTTTATTTCCTTTGTACTAACAAAGAGCCTCATTTCATCCCATACTCGGTATGAGCAAGAGGTTCACCCCCAAACAACATGAGGATAATCCTATGCAATCTAATTCAACCCCGAAAAAACGGCATAACCTCGGATATATCATGAGAATTAGTGCCGTGGCGTCACTGGGCGGTTTATTGTTTGGTTATGACACTTCCGTTATTTCAGGAGCAATCGCCCCCCTCAGAACCTTTTTTAATTTAAATTCAATGGAAAGCTGGGCAGTATCGAATGTCGTTATCGGCTGCGTATTAGGCGCTTTATTTTCAGGTGAAATCGCACGGAAATTCGGGCGAAAAAAAGCCCTGATCATCGCCGCCATTTTATTCACTGTCAGCGCGATCGGTTCTGCCGTCGTAGATCACTTCACCTGGTTCGTGTTCTATCGCATTATCGGCGGATTGGCGGTAGGTTTGGCAGGAGCCGTTTCTCCAATGTATATTGCCGAGGTGGCCCCTAAAGATTATCGCGGTACCGCCTCTTCAATGAACCAGTTTGCCGTTGTATTCGGA
>JAWHQP010000022.1:0-9881 GCA_032586195.1 Pasteurellaceae bacterium LIM206
GACGTGTCATATCTAAATGGCTGTTCGTTCCCTCACAGGAGCGTGGATTGAAACCCGCATAGACGTTAAGAATGCATGTCCATTCTTTGTTCGTTCCCTCACAGGAGCGTGGATTGAAACGTTTCGCCAGTCAGCACAAAAAACTGAATAAATAAGTTCGTTCCCTCACAGGAGCGTGGATTGAAACTTAAAACGTTCGTTAGTTTCTTTGGCGGTGAGTTGTTCGTTCCCTCACAGGAGCGTGGATTGAAACTAGTGCCTCATGGCCCAGATTGACTTTAACCGACGTTAGTTCCTTCGCGGGAGCGTGGATTGAAACTGCCCCTCACTGCCCATATAGCTTAATGGTGCCAGTTCGTTCCTTCATGGAAGCGTGGATTGAAACCCTGTCCATTGCAAGGTATGGGATCGTCAAGTGTGTTCGTTCCTTCACAGAAGCATGGATTGAAACCAGACATTGTAGGGAGGCGCTCGATGCCATAATCGAGTTCGTTCCTTCGCAGTAGTATAAAAAAATAATAGGGCTGGCCAGCCCTATTTGAAATGTCGTTAACCTGCCGTATTCAGTTCTGTAAAGCTTTTCACTAAATCATCGATCGCTTTCATTTGACTAATAAAACTTTCTAATGTTGAAAGAGGTAATGCGGAGGGGCCGTCGCATTTGGCGTTGTTCGGATCGGGGTGGGCTTCAAGGAATAATCCGGCAATGCCTACCGCCATGCCGGCACGTGCTAATTCGGTTACCTGAGCACGGCGACCGCCTGAGGCTGGGCCGAACGGGTCGCGGCATTGTAACGAATGGGTAACATCAAAAATCACAGGGCTACCCTTTGATACTTTTTTCATAATGCCGAAACCTAGCATATCCACCACTAAATTATCGTAACCGAAGTTGGAACCGCGGTCACACAAAATAACCTGATCATTACCGCACTCTTCGATTTTTTCTACAATATTACCCATTTGACCGGGACTTAAAAATTGCGGTTTTTTTACGTTAATCACCGCACCCGTGCGAGCCATTGCCTCGACTAAGTCCGTCTGACGAGCCAAAAACGCCGGTAATTGGATCACATCCACCACATCGGCCACAGGTTTGCATTGGTAAATTTCATGTACATCGGTGATTACTTTTACACCAAAGGTACTTTTCAATTCCTGAAAAATTTTCAGACCTTCTTCCATCCCCGGCCCGCGATAGGAATGGATGGATGAACGATTCGCTTTGTCGAACGAAGCTTTAAAGACATAAGGTATATCCAGTTTCCGAGTAACCTCTACGTATTTTTCACATACCTGCATTGCCATATCACGGCTTTCCAGCACGTTCATGCCACCGAATAAAACGAAAGGTTTATCATTGGCGACCTCAATTTCGCCGATACGCACGATTTTATTTTGCATAATTTTTCCTTTAATGGAGATCATAATAAGCTTGTTTTAATTCCGCCATTTGCGCCGTCAGCAGCATGGATGTCGGATCCTGCGGGCATCGTTCGATAAAATACTGCAAATCCTCCACCGCCGCATGGTAAGCCCCCATTTGGGCCAATACTAAACCACGATCACGAATTTCATAAGGGTCATCAGGATGACGGCGCAGCAATACGTTAATAAAACGAAACGCCTCATCATTATGTTCCTCGCGAATCAGGGCGTTTTTAGCCAATTGATTAAAGCGGGCCAGCAGATCCGCGGTTTTTGCCGGTTTCAGTTCTTCCGCCGTTAATTTTGCAGTGAAACCGAACGCACCTTCATACAGCTGCTGTAAATAGTGCAGACTGACATAGTGACCGTTCCACGGGTCAATAAATACCGCTTCATCGCCCACTTCCGCCCGCAGAATCAACTGAGTCGGAAAATTTACAGGATAAATCGGTAATTTCAAGCTGTCCGCCAAATACAATAAAATTGCCCCCAGGGAAACGGGCATACCCGTATGGGTTTCCAACACATGGTTTAAGTATAAATTCTGTAATTCAAAATAATGTTCGGGATCGCAGTGAAATCCCCAATCACCATAAAATAATTGCAATAATTGATGAATTTTCTCTTTATCATCCAGTTCAGCAGGAATAGCCGCCCGAGCCTTACGCACAAGGCTGCCCATCAGCGAACGAATACGACCGAGTTCACCACGCTCTCCGTTGGTGATAAGGTAAAACGAAATCATCTCGTCATACAATGCTTTCTGGTAGTCATTCATTATTTTCCACCTCTCATTTTCTGTTCGCCAGAGTAACACGTTCATTGTTACCGTAATCTTTCACCGTTACAACCTGCCGCCATGCATTTTCTGCAAAAATCTTCCGTACCTTTTCCCCTTGCCGCCAGCCATGCTCTAATAACAGCCAGCCGTTCGGATTTAAATAACGCGGAGCATGTTCAATAATATAACGTAAATCCGCATAACCTTGCTCACCCGCCACCAGCGCCGTGAGCGGCTCAAAACGGACATCACCTCGGGCTAAATGCTCGTCCCGAGCGTCAATATAAGGCGGATTGCTCACAATAAAATCAAATTTCCGTCCGACAATTCGGCTGAACCAATCGCTTTGCAGAAATTCCACCTCCGGCAATTGATTTCTCAAAGCATTCGCTTGGGCAAGGCCGACCACATCCGCCAATTTATCCACGCCTAAAATGCGAAATTCGACACCGCACTTTTTCAGTTCCGCCGCAACCGCCAAAGCGATTGCTCCCGTGCCGGTACCTAAATCCAGCAGCGAAATTTTTCTTTGTCGTGTAAAGTGCGGTGCTGAAAAATGGTGTTTTATTAATTCCAGCACCTGTTCCACCAGAATTTCGCTATCGGGACGGGGAATCAAGGTATGCGGCGATACATTTAAACTGAGCGACCAGAACCCCGTTTCGCCCAAAATATAAGCGATCGGTTCTCCTTGTGCCCGACGCTCAAGCATTGCCTGCAAGCGCGCCCGCTCGTCCGAGGTTAATGCGGTATCATCAAAGGCCCGTAACGTTGCCATCGGTTTTTGCGTGACAAACTGCAATAATATTACGGCATCCGTTCTGGCATTAAAGTGGGGATCGGATTTAAGATTTTCAAATAAAAATTGGCTTGCATAAGCAAGCCAGTCTGCGTAGGTCATCATAATTTTACGGTTGATCCGACAATGCCGCCAACTGATCCGCCTGATATTCGGTGATAATCGGCTGGATTAACTCGTCCATTTTGCCGTTCATTACTTCGTCCAAGCGATAAAGCGTCAAATTAATACGATGATCCGTAACCCGACCTTGCGGGTAATTATAGGTACGGATTTTATCGGAACGATCGCCCGAACCTAATAAGTTACGGCGTGTATCGGATTGTTCCTGCGCCCGCTTTTCCTGTTCCGCCTGGACAATACGTGACGCCAACACTGACATTGCTTTAGCTTTATTTTTATGCTGGGAACGTTCATCCTGACATTCCACCACGATACCCGTCGGGATATGGGTAATACGCACCGCGGAATCCGTAGTATTCACGTGCTGACCGCCGGCGCCGGAGGAACGATAAGTATCAATGCGCAAATCCGACGGATTAATTTCCGGCAGCTCCGCTTCCGGCAGCTCCGGCATCACAGCGACGGTGCAAGCAGAAGTGTGAATTCTCCCCTGAGATTCGGTTTTCGGCACGCGCTGTACGCGGTGACCGCCCGATTCAAATTTCAGCTGGCCGTAAACGCCTTCGCCCGTGACTTTGACAATAATTTCTTTATAACCGCCCTGCTCGCTCTCATTGGCGCTCAGCGTTTCGATTCTCCAGCGGCGGCTTTCTGCATAACGGCTGTACATGCGGAATAAATCACCGGCAAAAATACCCGCCTCATCGCCGCCTGTTCCCGCGCGGATTTCCAAATAAGCGTTATATTCATCATGGGGATCTTTCGGCAGCAGGAGGATTTGTAACTGTTGTTCTACGTTTACTAACTCGGCTTTACATTCTTCTATTTCCATCTGCGCCATTTCTTTCATGTCCGGCTCGCCAAGCAGCAATTCCGCCTCTTCAATGTTGGAATTAAGTTGTTTCCAACGGGCAAACGCTTTCACTACATCTTCCAGCTGGGCGTATTCTTTTGAATAGGCGCGAAACTTATCCTGATCACTGATTACCGACGCGTCCCCGAGTAATGCTTCAAGTTCCTCGTAGCGCTCGTTTAAACTGTCTAATTTGTTGATAATGCTGGGTTTCATCTACTAACCTTAAAAATAAAGACGCAATAAAAAAACGGGTTATTTTAGCATGATTATTGTAAATTTAACAGCTGCGAAAACTCGCCAAAACAGCACCGCACTTTGTCTGAGCGGGCTACCACAAACTCATTTGTTCATCGCGTGTTATTTCGGGAATAGCCACGTGCACACCCACTAGGCGCACACCGCGCCCTTTAGCGCGCCGCCAGATTTGTTGCAGCAGGCCGATGAAATTCTCTTTGCACAAAGCGAGCGCTACATTATCCATAGTCTTTTCCATCGTGGTGACCTGAAAATCATCAAACTTCAGTTTTACGCCGATTTTACGAAAAGCGGACGGAAACATATCGGGGCAAACCCGTCGTACGCGTCGCTCAAACTCGGGATAAAGCCGCTCCAGCACTACAATCCCCTGTTCAATGACGGAAATGTCTTCCTGTAGGGTGACTTCCGCGCCGACCGACTTACGTTCGCGATCGGGTTCCACCCGCCGTTCATCAACGCCGTGACTAAACTGCCAAATCCGCCCTCCCGCTTTGCCAAATTGATTCAATAACAACATTTGCGATTGCTTTTGCACATCTTCGCAGGTTTCCAACCCCAATTCCGCCAAACGTTGTGCCGTAATCTTACCCACACCGGGAATTTTTTTCAGGGGTAATTTTTTTACGAAAGCCGCGACTTCTTCAGGCTTAATCACAAACATCCCATTGGGTTTATTTTGATCCGAGGCAATCTTCGCCAAAAATTTCAGTGGGGCGACACCTGCCGAGGCGGTTAAACGCAATTCATCAAAAATAGCCCGGCGAATGGCCTGCGCAATCCAAGTTGCGGAACCGGCGCATTGACGGCTGTGAGTGACATCTAGATAGGCTTCATCAAGGGAAAGCGGCTCGATAATATCGGTGTAACGATGAAAAATCCGGTGGATCTGGGCGGAAACCTGTTTATACAAGGGCATGTTTACAGGCAACAATATCAATGTCGGACAAAGCTTGAGCGCCTGTGCCGTCGGCATAGCACTATGCAGACCGAACTTCCGGGCGGCATAATTACAGGTGGTCAGCACTCCCCGGCGATCGGCACTGCCACCCACCGCAACGGGTTTATTTCTAAGAGCCGGATTTTCCCGCATTTCTACAGCGGCATAGAAGCAGTCCATATCAATGTGGATGATTTTATTCTGGAGTTGCATGGGTTTTAAAAGTGCGGTGTTGAAAAATCGAATTTTGCGTCATACTTTAACACAAAATACTGTTTAAATAAACAGTAAATTATCCTTCTTGCGAACGGGTTAAATTCAGCACCTTGGAAAACATGCGCTTAAACAATAACGGAATCGATTCTTTGCCCCGCCGTTCCACTTCATTGGCGATAGCGATGGCAAGATCCGGTTTGGAACTACGTTGAATGGCACGTTGAATAATTTTATTGGCGGGGAAAACATGATTTTCCGTATCCCAACGGGCTAAACGCACGAATACATCACGGAAACCTTCGGTGTAAAGGAAATGTTCAATATCCTGTTTCGGCAAGGTGGTAACTCGGTTTGACAGATTATCCCGGCCGTTTTCCAGCATCAAACGCACGGTATCGGTGTATTTTCGTCCCGCTTCATCACCATCCGTCAGCACATACCATTCGATCCCCATAGTTCGGGCGTATTTGATTAACGGCCGCAACCCCGCCTGAGCAAATTCGACAATACGGATGCCTTCCATATCCAGATGAATACCCAGTAATTCCGCCAGTTCCGACAGCAGCCAGACTTCCGTTTCACCTTCAACCAACAACCAGGTACGCGAAAACAAAGCCAGACTACGGTTATAATGCACGTGGAAGGTTAAACGGCGAAGATCTTCTTTGCCGAGATCGTGGCGGGCTAGCTGATATGCCTTGATCACATCCGGATAGCGCACTAAACGGCACAAACAGCGTAAATCGGCCTGCGAGATCAATTCCGCCGAGTTGGTTGTGGTGATACGCTGAATGGGCAAATAAGTGGATAATTTCCAGATAATTGCCACCATTCGGGGATGTAAACGGGTTTCCAGATCTTCAAGCAGCAAAATCGGCCGCACGGATTTATCCACGGACTTCACCGGCGATTCAAACAGAGTGGCGATACTTTGAGTCAAGCGTTTGATTAAATCGGGTTCTTCTTTACTTTCCAAACGCAAACAGAGCGACTGGGCATAATTCCATAATAAGGCGGGCTCAAGCATTAAGGATTTATCTTCAATAAAATAATATTTCACCAACTCCATGACGGCATAAATTTCACGGGTGATCTGATCCGCATCGGCGTCATATTTGAAGGGAAACGAACGGACCTTATGCGGATTAATCCGGGCATCGCGAAAACGGTAAACGGGATGATGATAAATGAGATCGCCTACCAGTTCCGCCGTATTATCCAACACGAGAGGATTGCCCTGCTCGTTCAGAAAACTATATTCCGTACAGATTTGATTATGTTCGTTCACCTCGCCTGATACACGCAAATAAATCCGTTCAAATCCATCTTCATGCGGAACAAAAATCCGTTCGCTGCCGGTTAAATGCGAATGCGTTTCTGTCGGTTTACTTTCACTGAACGTGAACAATAATGTAATGCCATTACTGTCGTCACCGATATGAAAATCACGCTGTACGAACTGATACAGGTTACCCTTTCCGTTTAAGATCAAACTTAACGCCGCCAGCAAACTGGATTTACCCCAAGTATTCTCTCCAATCAACACCATATTGGGACGTAAATGAATGGATAAACGTTTAATACCACGGAATCCCGCAATATCCAGTTGACGTAAATACATAATTTTCCTCTCTAAACCGGCTGTTTCATAGCTTATAGCCTACCGCAAAACGGCGGCAGTTGATATACTATCCGCCAATTTAACAATAATTTAATAACGAAGAAAAGAAATAATGGAAGGATTGCTGATCGTACTCGTGCCCATGCTGCTGGGCTATTTTATAAAAACCCAAAACGCAGCGTTTATCCACACTGTTAACAAGATGGTGATGATTCTGCTGTATCTTATCCTGTTCGTGATGGGCGCTTCGCTCGGACAGCTGGATGATCTCGCCCGCACGCTGCCTATTATCGGTCTGTCCGCATTGACCTTTGCAATAATTATTTTAAGCTGCAACATCATTGGCCTAAGTCTATATGATAAAGCCCGTCCGCAGCCTTTAAGCAAACTCGGTGAAAATACTCCGCCCCGCTGGAAATTGCTATTGGACAGTTTAAAGCTCTGTTCCATGGTGTTTTTCGGTTTCTTTATAGGCTATTTCGGCAAAGGACATTTCGCTCTGCCGTTCGGGGCTAGTACCTATGTGCTTATTGCCCTTATTTTCTTCGTCGGCATTCAGCTTCGCAATAACGGCATTTCCCTACGCGAGGTTTTCTTCAACAAACGCGGGCTTTACACAGGTGTAATCATGATTGCCACTTCATTAATCGGTGGGATTATCGGCGCAAAGGTGTTGAATCTGCCGCTTACACAGGGCTTAGCCATCGCTTCGGGGCTGGGCTGGTACTCTCTTTCCAGTGTGATATTGAACGACGCATGGGGGCCGGTTTACGGCAGTATCGCTTTTTTCAACGATCTGGCGCGGGAAATCATCAGCCTGTTCGTTATTCCATTGTTCATGTTTAACTATCGTTCAACCGCTATCGGCTTGGCGGGCGCCACCGCCCTCGACTGTACCTTGCCGGTCATTCAACGCTCGGGCGGCATTGAGGTGGTGCCTCTGGCGATTAGTTTCGGTTTTATTACCAATATCGTCCCGCCGCTTTTGCTGGTACTGTTTACCTCAATCCCCATTTAGACGACAAAGTGCGGTGCTGTTTTTGCAAGTTTTTTAATAAAACGCCCATTTTTAGCACCGCACTTTATCTTTTTGGGCTAAATTTTAAACAAAAATCATTAATTTTGGCTTGAATTTTGTGATCCATTTCTCATTTTTACAAATCCATTACATCAAGTTCTATCTTTAGTAACTTTTCACGCTAAAATGTACGACAAATTCACTTAATGTTAACTGCAAGGAAACTGTAATTATGATTATTTCATCTGCAAACGACTATCGCGAAGCGGCCCGTCGCCGCGTTCCTCCTTTTATGTTCCACTATGCCGACGGAGGTTCTTTCGCTGAACGCACGCTCGAACGTAACGTTACGGATCTTGCCGATCTCGCCCTTCGTCAGCGCGTGTTGAAGGATATGTCAAAATTGGATACGGAAATCGAACTGTTTGGTGAAAAATTAGATATTCCCGCAATTCTGGCGCCTGTCGGAGCGTGCGGTATGTATGCCCGTCGCGGTGAAGTGCAGGCGGCCAAAGCGGCCGAAAACAAAGGCATTCCGTTTACACTCTCGACCGTTTCCATCTGTTCGATCGAAGAAGTGGCTCCCGCTATCCAACGCCCGTTGTGGTATCAGCTTTATGTATTAAAAGATCGCGGCTTCATGCGAAATGCGCTTGAGCGTGCCAAAGCGGCTGGCTGTTCCACTTTGGTTTTCACCGTGGATATGCCGACTCCGGGTGCCCGTTACCGTGACCGCCATTCGGGCATGAGCGGTGATTACAAATGGCTCCGCCGCGTATTACAGGCAATGACTCATCCGTTCTGGGCATGGGATGTAGGCATCAAAGGCAAACCGCACTCCCTCGGCAATGTATCCGTTTACAAAGGTGCTCATGTCGGACTGGACGACTATGTGGTATGGCTGGGCGAAAACTTCGATCCGTCAATTTCATGGAAAGATTTGGAGTGGATCCGTGAATTCTGGGACGGTCCGATGGTTATCAAAGGTATTTTAGACCCTGAAGATGCAAAAGATGCGGTCCGTTTCGGTGCTGACGGCATCGTCGTATCCAATCACGGCGGCCGCCAATTGGACGGCGCCCTCTCCAGCGTGCGTGCCCTGCCATCCATCGTTGACGCGGTGAAAGGCGACATTAAAATTCTGGCAGACTCAGGCATCCGCAACGGTTTGGATATTGTCCGCATGATCGCTCTCGGCGCTGACGCAACCATGATCGGACGCTCTTTCGTCTATGCCCTCGGAGCCGCAGGTCAAGCCGGCGTAGAAAATATGCTCGACATCTTCAAAAAAGAAATGCACGTCGCCATGACACTTACCAGCAACCAGAAAATCAGCGATATCACCCACGAGGCTGTCGTAGATTTATCTAAACTATAAATTCATTAACCGATAAAAAGAACAAAGCCTTGATATATTTATTTTCAGGGCTTTTTTAATTGGCTGAAGCAAAATTCCTTTTATTATGCTAATTTGTTAAGTTATGTTGTTTTAAATTATCAAGCAATAACACTGCTATTTAATTATCCGATGAAGCAATATTGTTATTAGCGTGAATAAAAAAGAATAAATCACAAACACGGATAAACTATATTTTTTAACGTTCTAATAAGATTGTTCTAGAGTTACTCAAAAGCAAACTTACTTCCCGGCAATTTCAAAATTCGATTTTTCAACACCGCACTTCTATATTACATATCGAATAATAACGACTCCAAAACTTAACTGTAAATAACTTGCAATCATATAATCTCTTTATTTAGAATTAAATACTTTCTTATTTTCATAAAGCCGTGTTTAGCGCGTTACTTACCGCACAATCACAACAACATTTTCAATTTGACGG
>JAWHQP010000023.1:0-8630 GCA_032586195.1 Pasteurellaceae bacterium LIM206
ATATTTTATCTGATTTATTGCGCTGATTAGAGATAAATTATCGCGCGCGGCATCAAGATATTATAAAAAAATACATATAGATAGCATTAAATGGCAGGGGCGGAGAGGCTCGAACTCCCAACACCCGGTTTTCAGTGCGTCAACCAACGCCTCGCGGGCAAAATACCAAGTTGCCCCAATCTGACGGCTTTTCAAAATCTCGCGGATACGATGGTTGCCCGCCTCATACCATTTGCGCTGATAGGCAAAAATCCCATCAAAATCCGTCAGCTGGAGCAATTGCAGCGCAGACAGCAAGTCACAGCACGTAATTCTATGCTTGACCGTGATTAAAAATTAGTTTAATGTAACGCTAAAGATGACAGATAAAATAAATATATGAGAGTTTTCAAAACAAAACATTTTGAACGGTTTGCTCATAAGCATGTTATTTCGGATGCCGATTTAATTAAAGCAATCAAGCAAGTCGAAAAAGGATTGATTGACGCCAATCTTGGCGGTAATGTCATAAAACAACGTATTGCCAAACAAGGCCAGGGTAAATCTTCGGGTTATCGGACTATTATCTTCTATCGAACGGAAGATAAAGCGTTTTTGTAATGGGTTTTGAAAAAAGTCATAAAGCAAATATATCAATCAGCGAAGAGCAAGCATTAAAAGATTCCGCTAATATTTATTTTTCACTGTCAGAGAGTGATTTATCGCTTGCGATAGAAACAGGAAAATTACTTGAACTTAGCTATAGTGAGGGAAAATAAAATGGCAAAATACAAAAGTGATGTTTTTGCAGCGATCCATGAAAACTTAACGGATCTGCACGAAATCGGTTTAATAGATAAAAAAACCATGCATGATTTTGATCAGCGTTGTCTTACTCCCGTGAAACCACTAACGCCGGCAGAAATTAAGGCAATACGGGAGAAAGAACATTTTTCACAATCCGTCTTTGCTAACTATTTAAATATTAACAAAAATCTCCTTTCCGAATGGGAACGAGGCGTGAAGAAACCAAGCGGAGCGGCACTTAAATTATTAACCTTAGTCCAACATAAAGGGGTTGAAGCTATCGCCTAACTCGTGCCGTCGGCATAATACAATCAATTAAGGGGCATTCGCCCCTTTTTGTTATCTCCCATCTCACACCACCGCGCCATCGCCAACCCGCCATAAATCCGCCAAACTGCCGTTATCAACACCGCACTTTTTTACAAGCATGAACGCAGAACTCAACCGCAGAATCGAAAACATCATTCGGTTCGGCACTATTGCCGAAGTAGATTTAGTAAACGCCCGGGCTAAAGTCAACTCTGGCGGCATTCGCACCGACTGGCTGCCATGGCTGGCATATCGGGCCGGTACCACTAAAACATGGTCGCCGCCGACAGAGGGCGAACAATGTATCATCCTTGCGGCAAGCGGCGAACTGACCACGGCGGTAATTTTAAGCGGCCTTTACACCCAAAACAGCCCTAGCCGGTCAGCCGACGAACACCTTATTGAATTTGCGGACGGTGCAACACTCCGTTATAACCAGGCCAGCGGCACACTGTATTACACCGGCATGCAATCCTTTGTCATTGACTGCCCGCAAATCACCATTAACGGCGATATACAGCTTAACGGCGTGCTCAGCTCCAGCGGCGACCAAATCGCGGGCGGCATAAGTATCATGAATCACACCCACCAGGGCGACAGCGGCGGACGAACGGGAAAGCCATCATGAACAGACAAAACGGGCTAATAATCGACGATGAAAATGCCCATATCAAGCAATCTATCGGCGATATTTTAACAACCCCTATCGGCTCACGCATCCAGCGGCGTGATTACGGGTCGAATATCCCTAAGCTAATCTACCGCCCAATCAGCCGCGAACTGATGTTACAGCTTGCCAGCGCCGCGGTGATGGCGATCACCAAATGGGAACCGAGGGTGAAGATTAAACGGTTTGCCGTCATATTAACCGATACAGGCAAAATAACCGCCAATCTTAACTATAACAAAACCTCAAACAACGAACATATTGATATAGATAACCTTATTTTAGGAACAAGATCATGAGCGAACTGGTTGATTTATCCGCGCTTAACGCCCCTGACGTGCTTGAAACATTAGATTTTGAAAACTTATTGTCCGAGCGAAAAAAGCAATTCATTGCATTATTTCCCGCTGACGAACAAGCATTGTGGACACAGCGATTAACGCTCGAATCGGAACCGGTGGTAAAACTACTGGAAGAAAATTGTTACCTGCAACTACTGGAACGCAAACGCATCAACGAAGCCGCCAAAGCCACCATGCTGGCCTATGCCACCGGCGCCGATTTGGACGTGATCGCGGCGAATTTTAATGTTAAACGGCTGGTTATCCGAGCGGCGGATAACAGCGTAACTCCACCGATTGAAGAAGAACTGGAAAGCGACAGTGATTTACGCCTACGCGCGCAATTAGCCTTTGAGGGGCTTTCCGTCGCCGGCCCGCGCAATGCGTATATCTATCATGCCTTATCCGCACACGGCGATATTGCCGACGTGTCTGTTAAATCGCCCTCACCGGCTAATGTCACCGTCACCGTGTTATCCAAACAAGGCAAAGGCGCAGCAGCGAACGACCTGTTAAATATCGTTGCCGCCAAACTAAACGACGAAAATATCAGACCGATTGCCGACCGGGTAAGCGTGCAAAGTGCCAAAATTAAGGATTACCAAATCAGCGCCAAATTATACAGCTACAAAGGCCCCGAAATTGAAGTGATAAAAAACACGGCAACCGAAAAACTTAAAGAATACGTCAACCAAAAACACCGCCTAGGGCGGGATATTTCGGTGTCCGGCATTTATGCGGCATTACACGTAGAGGGCGTGCAGCGGGTGGAATTAACCCAACCCAATGCCGACATTATCTTAAGCAACGACACGGCTGGCTACTGCACCAATATCAACCTCAGCGTGGTAAATTCGGAATGACTACTAAACCCTTATTACCTAACAACACCACCAAGCTGGAAAAACTTGCCGCGCAAGCCATGCAATATGCGGTACAGAATCCCATTATCATTGCCGAACTGATTAACCCGCAAACATGCCCGGTTAAGTTACTGCCGTATCTTGCCTGGGCGTTATCGGTGGATAAATGGGACGAAGACTGGACGGACGAACAAAAACGCCTGGTTATCACCCAGTCTTATTTAGTGCATAAATACAAAAACTGCATTAATTAAAAAAACGCAATGTTTTTTGCGCCGCACTTTTTAGACTATAAGCTAAAGCACAAAGGATTGGTGACATTCATTTATATGGAATTTAAACCAACCCTTTTTACTGTAATGTTTATGCCTCGACACGACGATCTTGTGCTTGATAATACACTACTATCGCAAACAGAACTGATGCCATCACGCAAAGCAAATCCGCGCAGACCCAGAAGTAAGACAAGCTATCAAAATCGTAGATCTTTTTACCCGTCTCATCAATTACGGTGGTTTTATCAATCATAAAACCGGTTAGGAATTCACCTGCCGCAGCACCGGCATAACCGAATACCCCCATCATACCCAACGCAATACCTGAAGCGGATTTGTGGGAAATGTCCGTCGCCAGTAATCCGCCTAAAAAACAGAGTTGAATACCTAAAGTAATACCGAAAACGGATAATGCAATAATCGAAAACCATGTATTACCGCTCGGCGCAAATAAAAATGCTGCGAGAGAAAGAGTATTAATCAGACTGACGACGATTGTCATCATATTACGTTTACCGTGTAGGAAATGATCAGATAGCCAACCCGACACGATCGTACCCAATATGCCGACTATGCTGTTGACACTAATAATAGATGCGGCCTCAATCGTGGTATAACCCTTTCCGTTTTCCAAAAAGAAAACGCCCCAACTATTAACACCGTATCGAGCGATATACATACAGCAGGAAGCCACAGCTAAAATCCAAATTGCCGGGTTTTTGATCACTTCCCATTGATGTTTTAATACTTCTTTGTTATCCAGCTCTTCTTTTTTAGTTTTTGTTTGAATAATAGGTTTAAAGCCGCACGCCTCGGGAGAATCTTTCATAAACATAATCGCAACCAAAACGCCGAGTAATCCGACGATACTGGCAAAAGTAAAGCCGAATTTCCAACCAAAGGCGGTAATAATGGCAGCGGTAACAACAAACGTAATTCCTTCGCCGACATTATGCGCAACAGACCAAAAACCGTAATAAGAACCTCTTTCTTGATCGTCATACCAACGGGATAAAGCTACAACGCAGGGCCCTACGCCCATAGATTGCACCCAACCGTTAAATCCCCAAATGACAGTCAAGACAATGGCGCTGGTATTCATCCCCATCGCAAAATTGGCTAATGCCGAGAAAAATAACCCGATGGAGAAAAATCTTACGATATTAGAATGATCGGCAATGGCACTATTAACGAACTTTCCTACAGCATATGTAATAAATACGGCGGAACCGATAACGCCTAATTCTGTTGCGGTAAGGATATTATTATTGACTAATGCGGGTTTCGCCACATTAAAAGATAAACTACAAACGTAATACAGCGCATAAGCGAAGGAAAATGCAAAAAAGCTTTTCATTCTGGTGCTTTTAAACATTTTATCGGTATAGTCTTTTAACGGTATTGCCGGACTGGCTTTGAAAAAACTTAAGATCGACATAAACTGCCCCCTTTATTGTATTTATAGGTCGATGACTTCAATAAAATTAATGATAAGTTTTAGTATGAATTTTCTTTATCCAGGTTCATGAATTCTAAAGGTATTTAATGTATTAAATACTTCTTCCGAACAGGCTGCCAGGATAAAATTGCCTTTTAATAATCCGTTGTTTTCTAAAAAATTATTGGTTTTTCCACCGGCTTCAGTAATTAACAAAATACCGGCAAAAGTATCCCAAGCATTAATATGCGGTTCAAAATAACCGATTAATCTTCCAGCAGCGACATAAGCCAGCATTAATGCGCCCGAACCGTTACGAATAAACATACCGCCGTCCAATAGAATCCTCTGTAATACCGGTGTGAAGGTATTAGGATGAACCCGATGAGAAACGCCCAATCCCATTAACCCTTCCTTAAGAGAAGTTGCTTTAGCGGTATTTATCAGATTTCCGTTAAGAAAAGCTCCTTGCCCTGCTGCCGCGTAGAAAAGCTCATTATGTAAAGGATCAAAAATCACGCCAGAAATGATTTCTTTATTATGTAAAACTGCGATAGAAATACACCAAGCATGCAAACCGTATAAAAAAGGACTGGTACCGTCAATCGGATCTACCACCCAGCAAAATTCTCTTTCCAGGTTATCCGCACCGGATTCTTCGCCTAAAAAACCATCGTCAGGGAAATGGAATTTCAATGCGGCTTTAATTTGCTCTTCAACCTTTTTATCAGCGATGCTGACGAGATCTTGTTGTTCCCCCTTTTTACATTCAATTTTTAATCTATCCCGATTCAAATAAAAATCCAACGCAGTTTTTCCCACTTCTTTTACTAACTGCTGAGAAAATAAATAACGTCTTTCAATTTCAACATTCATACTCTTCTCCTTCCGTTTAAGTAAATAGTTTTTATTTTGCATGGCTTCGATAAAAACGAAACGTTTATATCTATTTTTAATTATATGGAAAAATTATTTTATTTTTGTGATCGAGGTAGCATTTCGAGAAAGAACTTGGTAAAAATAGTTAATGATTAACTCTGTTTGGAGTGAATTTGTAACCAATTGAATAGAAAAAGGTATTTGAGGAAATTGAACTCCAAACAAAAATTACCTTAAACATTTTTCAGTTTAAGGTGATAGTTAGGTAGGATTTTAGTTAAAACGGTTTTTCCATAGCTTGATCAAGCGTTGGTAGCTTCGGAAACGGCATCAACCCATTGTTGATCATTCAGTTTTGTGCCAGTCAATTTGTCGCCGCTTGCGCAAAAATCGTTCTGCTTACGACAAAGTTTTTAACCAACGATGCGTTAGCCGAGTCTTTGAAGACGGTTTTAAAATGAGCTTCGGGTGCATCCAAATCAAAAATTAAAATACCCTGGCAACAAGGATCGTTACATTCGATAACATGACTGATATTTTTACAAGTTCGCGCAGATACTCCCGGCAGTTTCCAGTAGTCCGCTTTTATCCCAAGACGGTAGAAATGGATAATACTATCCGTATAGCAACTTTCTTTCTGTTTCATATCCGGTGGTAGGATCACTTCAAGTAACAGTTCGTGTCCAGTACGGCAGCATGCCGGATAGGCTTGTTTTAAGGTGGTGCCTTGGAGTTCTGTCAATAACTGTACGGAGCAGTTTTTGACAGAAACGCCGATTAATGCCGATTCGTCGGGACAAAGCAACCGCTTTTTCCGTGCGATAACTGCAAAACGGCTGAAACTGATTAAATCCGGTCAAGATTTAAGCGAGGAAGATCAATATACGCTACTGATTGGCGGCAAAGTGCGGTGCCAAAACGGGGAGTTTTTACGCTATGACAACGGGCGACTTAAAACCCATTGATTTTCGCGCAGATTACTGGGGCGATTTGGGCCGGATTAGGCTGCAAATCAATGTAGGCTTTGTTGCGCGCGACAGCTGGGCAACGGCTATTTGCGTGGAGCTGGACGGGTTCACTTATCAACACAAATGGCGCCCAGACGAACGGGTAATGTTTATTGAAGAAGAGGTACGAAAATGCGTTAAAAAATCTTACCGATTAATAGATTCGGACAGTGATTTTTATACCGTGCGGCTGAAAATCGCTATTGCGGATCAGGTTATAACTTGGCAACAGGATATTTTAAAAACCACTTGGCAACGTCTTTACCCATGGCAGCGTATCACTATGCTGAATATTTGGGTGAGCGCGTTAGTAGAATGGGAGTTTGAGAGGATTAATTAATGAAAAATTGTGCAACTGTTTTTCAAGGCTCAGAGAACAAAAATTGTTTTTTAACTGCCGACTTTAATGATGATTCTAAATCAGAATTGTTTATTAATATTGATACAGAATATTTAGATTGGGCGGATTACCCGCCTACTTATATAACTTTAGATAAACAAACAGCCATAAAACTGGCTAATAAAATATTGGATATGTTTAAGGATTAACTATGCAACAGCCAACCGAGAAAGCATTAACACTGAAAGAAGTAGCGGAACTGTTAAATATGAGTTATGCGGCGGTCTATAATCATCGCCATCAATGGGGAGCGTTCCAGATGGAAGGTTCCAGTGCATGGCGGATTTATCCGTCAGATCTTGAAAATGCCCGTAAAAAGAAAAATAATGTATTTCGGTTGGCTAGGTTGACACCATCAACAGGAGAGAAACAATGTCAATCTACAAACGAAAAAACGTCTATTGGCTGGATATTACCACACCAGGTGGAGAAAGAATTAGACGATCTACTGGCACTGAAATTAAAGTAAAAGCCTTAGAACTACACGATAAGATAAAAGCAGAACTCTGGGATATTCACAATTTAGGCAAAAAAGTGGATCGCTTATTAACCGAAGCTCTGGTTTTATTCCTTGAAGAAGGAAAAAACGGTAAAGATTTTGACACTAAAAAACGACATGCAAAATACTGGCGTAGTGTGTTTCCAAACCGTACATTGAGTTCTTTAACAAGTGATGAAATTTTAAATCATCTGCCTACGCATAACAGCAAAAAGAAATTATTATCCTCTACGCAAAATCGCTATCGCACTTCGATAATGCACGCGTTGTCGTTAGCTTATAAGCGCGGCTGGATTGATAAGGTTCCGTATGTACCCAAGAAAGCTGAACCAAAGGTGCGAGTACGTTGGATTACTCAGCAACAAGCTAGTCTGTTAATCAACAATTTGCATTTAGAATGGATGCGTGACGTATGTTCATTTGCCCTACTCACAGGAGCCCGTATGAGAGAAATTTTATCTTTAACCTGGGATAAAATTGATTTTGCTCGTAACATTGCTATTGTGACAAATGACTTAGCTAAATCAGGTAAAGCCCGTTCATTGCCATTGAGTGATCAAGCCATGCAGTTATTACTATTACGCAAACGACAGGCAATGAAACATCAGGATTTTTTTTCATCGTTATACAGGCAAAATGATTGGGCGTATTGATTGGTATGATTTTAAAAAGGCGTTGGATAAAAGCGGAATTGATAATTTTCGTTTTCACGATTTACGACATACCTGGGCTAGCTGGCATGTTCAGGCCGGAACTCCACTTTACACGCTTAAAGAAATGGGCGGTTGGGAAACACTGGAAATAGTGAAAAAATATGCCCACTTAAATGCTGATCATATGTTGCAGTTTGCAAACCATGTCACATTTATGACACAAGAAAGTAATTTTCAACAAGAAGAAGATTTGAAGAAAATCGTAACCTATTGAAATACAACACTTTAAAATGGCAGGGGCGGAGAGGCTCGAACTCCCAACACCCGGTTTTGGAGACCGGTGCTCTACCAATTGAACTACGCCCCTAGATAGATATGAATAAGTGGCGGAATGGACGGGACTCGAACCCGCGCCCCCCTGCGTGACAGGCAGGTATTCTAACCAGCTGAACTACCACTCCGATAAAATAAAATTATTCCCTGGCGGTGACCTACTCTCACATGGGGATGCCC
>JAWHQP010000024.1:0-8290 GCA_032586195.1 Pasteurellaceae bacterium LIM206
GTTGCCAACGGTGCCGAAGGCATAGCAACTTTTATGGAAAGTTGCGTATAAAATCAGAATTTTTCGGTATTATGCATTTATTCTGTGCTAACCGTAGGGTATCACTTTGCGACAGCAAACACGAGGGCAACATAGTCGTACGGAATTAATATAAACAAAAGGAGCGTATGGATACGCTCCTGTAAGATAACGGCTAACTTCGTTTGAATTTATTGACCGTAATAAGCGTTTTTACCGTGTTTACGGAGATAATGTTTATCTAACAGCTCTTGCTGCATGGAGTTAATTTGCGGGCGGATTTGGTGGCTGACAAAGTTCATATATGCCACTTCTTCCAATACTACGGAGTTGTGTACCGCGTCATGTCCGTCTTTGCCCCAGGTGAAAGGCCCGTGAGAATGAACCAGTACGCCCGGCACTGCCTTAGGTTCAATACCGCGCTTATGGAAAGTTTCAACGATCACTTTACCTGTTTCTAACTCGTATTCGCCTGCGATTTCTTCCGGAGTCATGAGACGGGTGCAAGGTATTGAGCCGTAAAAATAGTCGCCGTGAGTTGTGCCGAGCGCCAGAATATCTTCACCTGCCTGTGCCCATGCGGTTGCGTGACGGGAGTGAGTATGTACTACGCCGCCAATATCAGGGAATTGACGGTAGAGTTCTAAGTGAGTCGGTGTGTCTGATGACGGTTTTTTGTCACCATATACACGGTTGCCCTGTAAATCTACGATGACAATGTCTTCCACGGTCATTGTATCGTATTCTACACCGGACGGTTTGATGGCGACGAGACCTGTTTCACGGTCTATTTCACTTACGTTTCCCCAGGTGAAAGTGACCAATTTATATTTTGGTAGATCCAAGTTAGCTTTTAGAACACGTACTCGCAATGCCTGCAGTGCCGGTGTTAATTCAGTCAGTTGTGTCATAGAGTAAATCCTCCTTCTTTCATTTTTTCTTCAATCCAGCGGCGGGCCTTTATAATTTCGGCAATTGGTTCATCCGATTTTTCTGTCCACATTTCGATTAAGAATGCACCGCGGTAATTTAATTTATTTAATATACTAAAGAATTTAACAAAATCAACGCAGCCTTCACCAAACGGTACGTCGCGGAATTGACCGGCACAGGTTCCGGTTACTTTATAAGTATCTTTTAAATGTATTGCGGAGATTTTATTGATACCTAAGGTAAATTCCTCTTCAATGTTGTCGTTCCAGGCCGAAACATTACCGATATCGGGGTAAACGGTGAACCATGGAGAATTAAGTATTTCGTCCCATTTTTTCCAGCGTGTAATGGAACTCATAAATTTAGTATCCATAATTTCAACCGCCAGCGTGACCTGGTTACTTGCAGCAAGTCCGACCGCCCACTCTAAACCTTCACGGAAACGTTGAATCGTGCCCTCATCCTGTTCTTCATAGTAAACGTCGTAGCCCGCCAGCTGGATGGTTCTGATACCGAGATCAACGGCGAGCTGAATGGCTTTTCCCATAATTTCATAGGCTTTATTACGGGTTTCCGCATCCCGGCTGCCGAATGGAAAACGGCGATGACCGGATAAGCACATAGACGGAATAGTCACTCCTGTGGTGACGATGGCTTTCACTAAATTAATTCGTTCTTTTTTAGTCCAGTCTAAACGGGCCAAACGTTCGTCGGTTTCATCGATAGAAATCTCGACAAAATCAAATCCACAGGCTTTGGCAATGGATAATCGATCCTGCCAGCTGATATTTTTAGGTAAGGCTTTTTCATAGATGCCTAATTTATGTTTTCTCATTGGGAATTCTCCTTATGAATCACGCAAGAATAATATTTAATCCCTTTTCACGTAATGAATTAATAATGTTTATATCCGCCTCTTTTCCTGTGATGACTACATCAATATTTTTTAGCTCGGTAAAAAGCATACCAACGGTTTTACCTAATTTAGAACTATCAACTAACACAATGAGTTTCTCGGCTCGCTGCAGAATCCGCTGTTCCGAGCTGGCAATCAGCATATCAGTTTTGTACAGCCCCGACGTGGTTAATCCTTTTGCACTGGTAAACATAATATTGGCTGCAAAAGCATTTTCTCCGGATTCACTTAATGAGAGTGTGATAGCCTGATTTTTATTGTATTGCCCTCCCATAATGACGACATTGTCATGTTCATGCTCAATGAGGTAATTAGCAAGAGGTAAATAATTGGTGATGATTTGTAATTTTTGTTTGCATAATGCCGCTCCCAACGCCATCATTGTGGATCCGCAGGTCAGTATTACGCTTTCTTTATCGTTGCACAATTTGGCCGCAGCCATAGCAATTCGTTGTTTTTCATCCGATATATTTTCTAATACAGGCGGTATGCGATGACGGGAAGGCGAAAGTTTTTCCACGCCATTACGCATTTTAGACAATTTACCTTGTTGGCTTAACTTTGTAATATCCCTTCTTGCGGTTGCAGGAGAAATATCAAAATGAGCAATAATTTCCGGTGTAGAAAGAATTCCTTTTACATCTAACAGTTCTAACAGTCTTTTATGTCTGATTTGTTCGTTCATTGTATTTACCCATTATATTGCACAATATCCATTTTATAATCTTAATACATATGAACAAGAAACCGCCCTTTAGGTTGAATAAAGAACGGTTTTTGATAATTATAAGATTGATTTAAACGGAACGTTAGGTTCTTGTTCGAAGCAATCATCAAAACCGCGAGGATGATGATATTCAATTAAATCTTTATCCCGAGGATACACGTATTTACCGCCGACTTCCCAGATAAACGGATGGAACTGATATTGCAGGCGATCTTTACGCATACGGTACAGTGCCAAAATTTCATCCGTGCTGGCAGTGAAGTTAGTCCAGATGTCATGGTGAACAGGAATAACCACTTTTGCACGCAGACATTCTGCCATACGCAGCAGATCGATTGAAGTCATTTTATCCTGAATACCTAATGGGTTTTCACCATAGCTGCCGAGCGCCACATCAATATCATAATCTTTGCCGTGTTTCGCATAGTAAATGGAGTAATGAGAGTCACCGGAATGATAGATATTACCGCCCGGGGTTTTAATAAGATAGTTAACCGCTTTTAGTCCCATTTCTTCATCGCTCGGGCAGATGCCGTTTAATTCACCGCCGTTTTCTTCGGCACCGCGCGCAGGCAATGTGACTAAACAGGTACGGTCGAACGAATCTAAGGCGATTAATTCAAGATCTTTGATTTTTACGCTATCGCCCGGTTTCACCACAACGCAGCGTTCCGCCGGCACTCCCCATTTTGTCCACATATCTACACAATATTGCGGTCCGATGAATTTTACATGATCCAATGCAGGGTTATTGATGACGGCTGCCGCTACATTTACGTCAATATGGTCATTATGGTAATGCGTCGCGACAATGGCATCCACGTTATTAATAGCGAACGGATCGAGTACGGCAACGGAATTACGCAGATTAGGCTGTAATTTACGAACTCCCGCCATGTTGGCCATCTGGTGGCCACGTACCATATCTTTTACTTTTTTCGTTGCTTTACCGCGTCCACACCATAAGTCGATACATAAGTTTGCATCACCCGGTGTTTTTACCCATAAACCGACGCAGCCTAACCACCACATAGCCACGTTGTTTGCCGGTACTTGTTCCTGTTCGATTTCTTCATTTAGCCAAGTGCCCCATTCCGGGAACGTGGATAGAATCCAGCTTTCACGTGTAATTTCATTAACTTTAGCCATAGTAAACTCCTAAGTAATTGAAGGATAAAGATGAATGTTTTAATCAAATACAATCATAAATAATCATACGATTTTGTAAAATGATTTTTTTAAAAAATGTGATCTAGCTCTAATTTTTTACTGATTTTTATTTATTAAGAATGAATATTATTTAGATAAACCTCTTGCTTTGTGCAGGATTGACGCTGTTTCCAATGGAATTGATGAATTTTTGGTTACACCAGTAGTTATAGTCGCAAATATGGCACTATTACGTTTAAACATCTCATTAACAATTTAATCGATCCGTGAGCAAATTTGAAATAAATTGTGATCTCGCTCACAAATAATCAAAAAGAATCTTTTTTAGTTCTTTTTTCCTCGTTATTATTCACACTCATAGGCGGTTATCCTCCTATTTTCTGAATTTAACCCGTGTTTATGGGATATTTTGTCCCGCGTCTTACTCAACAAGAGAGGCTCACTATGGATACATTAATGAGTATCTTCATGGCGATCAATGACCAGATTTTGTCTAAAGCGCCGTTATTACTAGGTCTTGTAGCCTGTATCGGTTACATTTTCTTGAAAAAAGATATCACTACTATTATTAAAGGTACGATTAAAACTATTGTCGGCTTTATGTTAGTGCAAGTCGGTTCGGCTACCCTCGTACAAAACTTTAAACCTGTCATCGATGGGCTTGCAAAATATCACAACCTCAAAGGTGCGGTGATTGACCCTTACACAAGCTGGCAGGCCACCATGTCCACTATGGGGGATGGCTATGCGTATGTCGGTTATGCGGTAATTCTCGCTCTCGCCTTGAATATCTTATTAGTGCTGTTCAGACGTTTGACGGGTATCCGTACTATCATGCTGACGGGGCATATCATGTTCCAGCAGGCCGGTCTGGTTGCAGTGGTATTCTGGGTACTGGGTTCCAAACCTTGGGAGATCGTGGTTTATACCGCTATCATCATGGCCCTTTATTGGGGTATCTTCTCTAATATGATGTATCAGGCGACCCAACAAGTAACGGGCGGTGCGGGCTTCTCCATCGGTCACCAGCAACAGTTTGCCTCTTGGATCGCAGCAAAAGTCGCACCGAAACTTGGTAAGAAAGAAGAAACTGTTGATAAATTAGACTTACCTAAATGGTTACATATTTTTCACGACAGTATCTCCGCTACCGCCATTGTTATGACCGTTTTCTTCGGTATTATTTTGGTTTCTTTCGGGTTGGATAACTTACAAGAAATGGCGGGCAAAACTCACTGGACCATCTACATCTTTGAGACAGGGTTGAAATTCGCCGTGGCTATCCAAGTTATCGTGCTTGGTGTGCGTATGTTCGTGGCTGAATTGTCAGAATCTTTCAAAGGAATTTCCGAACGTGTGATTCCAAATGCAGTACTGGCGATTGATTGTGCGGCAACTTATGCCTTCTCTCCGAATGCCGTGGTATTCGGTTTCATGTGGGGTGCTATCGGTCAATTCCTGGCGGTGGGCTGCCTGATTGCTTACCAGCACTTCGGTGGTGATGGTGCTTCGGCCGCGGTGTTAATTATTCCCGGTTTTATCCCGATGTTCTTCTCTAACGCAACCATCGGTGTGTTCGCAAACCACTTCGGCGGCTGGAAAGCGGTAATGAAAATCTGTTTCGTGATGGGTATCATTGAAGTATTAGGTTCGGCATGGGTCGTCAGTCTGATTACTTCAACCGAAGCGGGTGCCGGTTTCAACGGCTGGATGGGTATGGCGGACTGGGCATTGCTCTTCCCACCAATCATTCAGGGTATGTTCTTTAGTCCTACGGGCGCAACTTTTATCTGTATTGTGTTAGCCCTTGTGTATATGGTGTTCGCCGGCAGACAGTTACGTGCGGATGAAGTACGCGCGAAAGCGGAAGGTAAAACGGTTGACCAGCTTTATGGTTTCGGTGAGCCGATTGAAGATGAAGTGGAAGAAAAAGTTACCGTTCACACCAAAGCGGAAGCAGCGGGCGAGGATGGTGAAGCTGAGGTCAAACCAATCAGAATCTTAGCCGTATGCGGTTCCGGTCAGGGTTCATCCATGATGATGAAAATGAAAATTAAGCAGTATCTTGATAAACGCGGTATCCCGAATATTATGGATTCCTGTGCGGTGACCGATCATAAAGGTAAAATTAACTCCGTCGATATCATCGTATGTTCAAAACACTTACAAGGTGAGATCGTTAGCAACGAGAATGTTTCCGTACTAGGCGTACAAAATATGCTTAATCCGAATTCCTTCGGTGAAGAACTGTTAAATCTCATCAAGAAACATAACGCTAAATAAGTTCAGGGTATCCGATATATCGGGTACCTGATTACGGCAAATTAAAGGAGAAACCTATGTTAAAAGAATCT
Organism: Pasteurellaceae bacterium LIM206; assembly: GCA_032586195.1. GTDB lineage: Bacteria > Pseudomonadota > Gammaproteobacteria > Enterobacterales > Pasteurellaceae > JAWHQP01. The sequence continues at coordinate 6,119 of JAWHQP010000024.1, forward strand.
CTTATTGAAAATAACTCAATTAAATTAAACCAGACCGCCGCCAATTGGCAGGAAGCGATTAAAATCGGCACGGATTTATTGGTTGAATCGGGTGCTGTGGAACCTCGTTACTATGACACTATCGTCAATATGGTCAAAGAAATGGGCCCGTACATCATTATTGCGCCGGGTCTGGCTATGCCGCATGCCCGCCCTGAAGACGGTGTAATCAAAACAGCCTTTGCTCTGGTTACGCTGAAAGAGCCGGTAAAATTCGACGGTGAAGATGAGCCGATTTCTATTCTCCTGACCCTGGCGGGAAGCGATTCCAACCAACATATGGAAGGTATTATGGAAATCACGCAGGCATTTGACGATCCTGACAGTGATGACGGCGTAAATCTTAAAAAATATTTGGACTGCAATACCAAAGAGGAAGTGTTGGCAGTGCTGGATGCGGCATTAAACGGTTAAAAAACTCGCTTTCTTGACACCGCACTTTAATAAAAATAACGGAGAACAACAATATGACTAAACCATTACTTCAAATCGCATTAGATTCATTAACCCTTGAAAAGGCGGTTGCCGATGCAAAACAGGCGGAAAGCGTCGTCGAAATTATCGAATGCGGCACTATCTTGGCCTGCGCCGAAGGGATGAAAGCGGTTTCTGTCCTGCGCGCGCTGCATCCGAATCACATCATCGTATGTGACCTGAAAACCACAGACGGCGGTGCCATTCTTGCCAAAATGGCATTTGAAGCCGGCGCCGACTGGTTAACCGTGTCAGCTGCCGCTCACCCGGCGACTAAAGCCGCCTGTAAAAAAGTGGCGGATGATTTCAATGCGGCGCATCCCGAATTAAAGGTGAAAAAAGAGATCCAAATCGAAATCTACGGTAACTGGACTGTGGAAAAAGACGCGAAAGAATGGGTGGAACTAGGGGTAAAACAAGCCATCTATCACCGTTCGCGCGATGCTGAACTGGCGGGTAAAGGCTGGACACCCGAAGACGTTGAACTAATGAAACAACTTTCGGCATTAGGCTTGGAACTTTCCATTACGGGCGGTATTGTGCCTGAACAAATCCATCTGTTCAAAGAAATCAGAAACGCCAAAGCCTTTATTGCGGGCCGCGCATTAGTGGGTGAAAACGGTAAAGCCACCGCAGAGGCTATTCGGGCGGAAATCGATAAATATTGGTAGTCTCAATCAGGGTTAGATTGTTTTTCAAGGGCCAAGTGACGTATCGTCGCTTGGTCCTTTTTACTTATCTTGAAAATAAATAAAGGGGCACTCCTAGATAACTAACATGCTCTAGGATAGTACTTATGAGAAAAAGTCGATTAAGTTGGTATAACAATATACAAGTGATTTTTTCACTCTGTTTTAAGATAAAAAAACCAACTATTCTTTGGGACATATATGAGTAAATTTGCTTTGGTTGTACTGTATTCTTACAATATTTTCCCCGTTTATATGTCCCTGCAAAGGTAAATTACTATTTTTTGAAATTAAATCAAAATCAGCAAATTTATTAGTAATATAGTATTTACTTGTAGTACAATCAATAATGAAATATATTTCAATTTTATTATTTAACGAGATGGCTGTATCATAAATAAAAGTTTTATTTAGATAATGAACTAATGTGAGCGATAGTTTCTACAGACACATTTAAATTATATATATCTAGGATTAAATATTGGTTTATCTATACATATATAACTAACAATAATCCCAGAATAAAACTAATTATGTTTTAATATTACAATGCAATATAATGTAAAAACCGAGATAATTAATATAAATTTCTTCATTTTTTATTTACCGGCATTATAATTTCCATCTATATATCTACTTCCCAAGTTTCCTCAATGTCATAAGGCACTCCAAAGAGATCCCAGCTACCATCTATCATATTAAAAGTATCATAATGATCTTCAAATCTGTCAGAATAATAATATTTAATTTTTCCTTTAACATAAAAAGTTCCATCTCCATTGTCTTTTTTAGTACCTATAAATTCACCCGATAATTTTCCACTACCCATTGCCCAAACACCTTTGGTTATTTTTGACATGATTACTCTGGTCATTCAACACCTTGGTATTCATGTCTTTCTGTGCTTGAAAGTCAAGACGTTGATGGTTGGTCGCGTCGTCCATTATCATGCCGTTATAACCACCGTCCT
>JAWHQP010000025.1:0-7937 GCA_032586195.1 Pasteurellaceae bacterium LIM206
TTGACTCAGCTCGCCGTAACGGTCAAAAACTTGCCAAATCCTCACCGCACTTTGCAGGTCCGCCTGATTGTTTGGTTGCTCTGCTTTGCCCTTTGGTAGCGTGAGCTGGATTTGTCTACCGTATTTGTCCAGTTCAACTTCAATCCGTTCACCGTCCTGAATTTCCGCAATCAAACGGTCTTGCTCGTCATACTCAAATTCGGTTTGGTGTATGGCGGCAAACGGCAAGTATTGATGGTTGGTCGCTTTTTCTAACCGGTGGCGTTTGTTGTAAACATACGCCACCTGGTGTGCCAGCTGGTAGCCGTTTTCGGTTAGTCGATTTTCTATTTCTACACTTTCTTCTGCGTTACTGCCTAAAAGTGCGGTCAGTTTTTCAAACGTTTTTTCACTGATTTCCGTTTGTGTTGGTGCACTTCCCTTTGCCGGTTGCCAAGTCTGACGTTGAATAAGCTGGTCAAGCGCGTTGTAGTGGAACGTCTCTAATGTGCCGTCCGCCTGTAACTGACAGGTCAACCGTCCTACTGGGTCGTAAGCGTAATGGCGGGCTCTTCCGGTAAAATCCGTTTCTTTTATCAGCTGTCCGGCTTGGTCATATTGGTAGCAATAACTGTCCCCTTGGCTGTTCTTCACCGCCGTTAAACGCGTCAGTTTGTCGTAATGAAATGTCAGCTTTTCGCCGTTCGGCAGCGTACGGCTTTTGAGTAAGTCAAAGGCGTCATAGGTGTATTTTGTCGTGTTGCCATTGGCATCCTGACTTTCCTGCAACAAACGTTCGCTGTTGTATTTGAACGTTTGGATATTTCCTTCCGGTGTCGTAAGCTTGGTCAAGCTCCCGCTCGGATTCGCATGCCCCCGGCTGTATTCGTAATGGTATTGGCTTTGGTCGGGCAGAATCAGTTGTGTTATTCGCCCGAACAGGTCACAGGTTATCCGCGTTTTATCACCCCTGACATTGCGATAACTGATAAACCGTCGAATGTGCGGGTCATAACCATAACTTTGATAGGTGCCGTCGGCAAAATCCTCCCGGGTAAGACGTCCGTTTTCATCATAACGATAACGTTTTGTTAATTGTGTCGGCGACGTAATACTTGTCAGTTCGCCCCGTTCGCCGTAAGCGTAATGCCAAGTCTTGCCGTCGGGTAATTGCGTGGTGAGCAGTTGCCCTTGTTCATCATATTGGTAGGTATAACATTCACCGCTCGCCAGCCGAATCCGTGTCAGTTCACCATAGTCTTTGTCGTAATCAAATTCCGTGCGTCTCCCTAAGGCGTCAATTTCCGCCCGTTTTTCCTGATGTTGCCATTCCGTACAAGTCACTCGTCCCAATGGGTCGGTGATTTGTGTCACCAGTTTATCCGCATTCCATTGATAAACCGTCACCCCGCCCTCCGCATCAAAATACCGCGTTTGCCGCTTTTCATCATCATATTCAAAATGGTCGGCATAATATCCCCCCACCGTCTCAATGGCGATTACCCGTCCCCGGCTGTCATAACACACCGCGGCACGCGTGGCTTGCGTATCACGCCATTCTGTCATCTCTCCCCGTTGATTATAAGCGTGATACACTGAACCAAACTGATGACTGTGGCAGGCAATCAACTGTCCTTGCGGGTTAAACTCACAGCTGACTAACCGTAGACATTGATGTTCGTCCACATAATCAATATGAGCTAAATGCTCCTGTTGATAGCTCAACCGCACATGATAACCGTCGCTATGCGTTAATGTGGATAAACGTTGTTCGTCATCATAGATAAAATCAATGCGATTACCGAAACGGTCGCTGATAGCTTGCAAATAGCGTCGAGTAGATAGGGCGGTGGCAGCTGTTGTTAATGTTGCGGCGTCCGATTCTTTCGATAAGGTGGAAAACGTCAGGGTTTGTTGCGTTTCACGATTAAATAAATATAATGCCCCTTCTTTTTCGCCAAACAAAATATGCGATTTGAGTTGTGCGTTTTGCGCATAGATTTGGTCGCCGAAATAATGAGGTAACAGCGGGTAATGATACGCACCGCCCTCGGCATCGTGATAAATGATTTCGCCCTCAATGACTTCCAGCCATTGTGACCAGTCGCTAAACCAGTTCTGTCCCAATAAACCTGCTGTTTTTAAGGTGGAAAAATAACTGCGCGTAAGATGTAACGGCAGTACGCCGTCCAGCGCAATTAATTGCCATTGCTGCACAAAGTCTCCGCTCGCCATATCCACCGGTTCTGAGCCGGTGCAACGATTACAGGCTTTAGCACCACCCGAATTCTTTAAGCCCAGCGCCCCCTTCAACGTGCCTGCCACCGTAAGAAATAACGGCACATAGGTTTCCGCTTCCCGTAACCATAACGGAATGCTGCTTTGCGCCGGCAGACTTATCTCGGCTGAAGTTTGTTCGGTTTCAATAATGCTATGACAACCACCGTCCACATTGCCGTCACAGGTGGTTTTGTGTCCTATACGCGCTATTGGTAAACCGTTGGCAAACACGGTTTTAGCCCCTTCCGCCACATAATGTGGTGCGGCGTGGTCTTCGCAGGCAATTAAATCCCCAACGCGTGCAACGGGACGATTTTCGAAAAAAACATCGCTTGAACCTTCAATGATTTTGCCTTTTTCTTTCCCGTATTCCGATGCCGCATCACAAATACCGGCAATCAGTCCGCCCGCCGCACCGCCCGCTGCGGCCGCACCCAGCATGACGCCAAAAGTCGCCGCCGCTAAACCACCCGTAGCAACAATGACAAAACCACCGACAAAGATGCCCGCCGCCAAACCCAGTAATGACCCCACCGAACTCAAAAAGCTTCGCGCGTGATAGACCTTATCGCCTACGCACACTGGTTTGTTGCCCGATGTGGTCACCGGCTTCGCGCCAAATGCCCCTGCGATTTGATGGGTTGCCCATTTGGCGGCACTATGGCTGAGGTAGTTTGCGCCCATCCCCACGCCGGCGACCAATGCAAATTGCCCCAGCCCACTCGCCGCGCCCAGCACTGTCGCCCCAAAACCGCCGCCTGCTGCCATCGCACCCTGTGCCATGGCAAGTCCTGCCGGACCTGCCATTGAGCCGTATTGTGCATAGGGGCTTTGTGCCGCCGCCAGGGCAGATTCACGGAAAGAGGAGGATGCTTGTCTGGTGCTTGCAGGCTGCATTTGGCGAGTGCGTTGGGCGATGGCAACGCGGTTACCCTCATTGCTCCACAGATAACCGGCACCGGCGCCGATGCCTTGGATGACGCTCATAAAATGGCTCCATGACGAATTAGTTAGGTTGACGGACTTTAAACGTATTAAAAATTGCCAACAGTTGTTCTCGTTGCGAGGAAACGATCGGCTTTAAGGATGACGCAGTCAGCACGAGCGGGTGAGACGGCGTATTGAGGATAATGCTCATTTGATACATATCGCCTTGCGGGGAAGACCAATTAAACTCGGAAAGTACCGCTTCTAAATTGTCAATCTGCAAAGTAGAGCGCTTGGATTGTCGATAGCCCTTAAGTTGTTTGCCGATTGAGTCAAATTCTCTTTCAGCAAAATCGGCAAATGTCATGCCGAACGGAATATTCTCTCTCGCAATGGTGATACTTACATCTGATTTGGTTGACAGAATATTTAATGTTGAATCCTGCCATTCGTCACCGATATTTAAACTGCCTTCGTTAAAATAAAACATTATGGTTCCTCTGATTTTTATCATTAAATATGACTATTTTCTATTTATTAAAGACGGTCAAAAAAAAACCTCAAATTCTCACCGCACTTTCAGCCATTTTTTCAGTAGTTATTCTTGACTACGTTCAATTACCAGGGGCTATGTCTAATAGAAAATCTATTTAGATAAACTAAATTTTGGATATTTTACGGTATTAATATGCTCATCATAATATTGCTGAATTTTTTCTTCTAAAGGGTTAATATATCCTTCAAAAAGCACTTCTACTATGTCTTCATGATTAAAAAAGTAAGATTCACTATTAAAATCCACACCGACAGGATAAATGCAAGCAGCATAATCAAAATATCCCGTTATGCCATCTTCAACAGTCAATGGCAGACGAGTTATTATCATTAGAAGATCTTCCCCACCACCTACTCTTACAACCGTACCTAAAGGATAATATTTCATTACCAACCCTCTCTATAATTTTTAATTAACAAAATAGATATGATAAAAAATGTTATAGCTCCAATATGAAAAAGAGCTGCTACAAGACACCCATTTCTTTTATTAGAAATTTTATCAAATTTTACAAAGTATTTCATATATTTATTGGAATGCCAACCAAGTAATAATTCATTTAACGTATATGAAATAGTAAAAAAAATACCGCAAAATATTTCTGTGTCATATTTTGTTCCCAATTTTATATTTAGAAACGCAACGATTAAAAGTTGAATGCTTGCGACAAAGAGAATGGTTGAAGATAGCATATAATAAAACGCAAACCCTATAGCAAAGCCATATTCTGGATTATCTATTATTATTCTATGCTTTCTCTTATTTCTTGCCCAATTTCTCTTAAAGACTGGAACTAATGTCAGTAATTTTAAAGTCGGTACCTCAAATATGTTTATTCCTATTAACATAATCCACTTATATGTGTAATAAAATAGATAATTAAATAATAATTTCATAACTTGCTATTCTTTTCCTAATATTTCACTTGTACCCCATTCTGCAGTTTCCTCACCAGCCCAAGAACCCAATACCGCACCTGCCACTCCTCCGATATAAGCTCCTCCGGATGCTCCCACCGTACCACCAACAACGCCAGCTAATTCCTCAGTTGTATTTTTACCAAAGGTCTTACCATCGGCTTCATACCCATCAACCACCTCTTTAATATCCAATACTGTTCCAACTCCCCAAGCACCTTTAGCCAATCTCTTCATCGCAGTTTTATTCAAAACATTAGTCGTCTTGGCATACTGATTCCCATTCCAGCCGTTATCGTAATATTTAACCTTTCCTGTAGATTTTAACGGTTTGGTTGATTTCATTAGGTTCTGCCCTCTTTCACCAAACTCTTCCACGCCATCGGCAATCGCCCCCGTGGGCGGTATTGCGCCTTTATTATTGTCATCAGAAGAGAGAGAGATTCCACGCTATAATCATGATTTACAGATTCTTTATCCTTATTCAAATGAATCTGCGTTGCGGAAAGAAAAATACCGATATCGGTCAGCTGAATACTGGAGCTACCGAATTTCAGCTCTATCCTTTCTTCTGACATCACCACCGTGCCTTTTCCCACATTGAGAATCACATTATCATCGCCGACAAATTGCACGACTTTGGCATGTGAATCACGGGTTTCTTTGATTTCTTCAAATAAACTGCCCGTTCCTAACGTCTTGTTTTCGTTTCTGTTCGTTAGTGTAATGATACGGTTGCCTTCCGTTACGGTTAACGATTGATTACCTTTAACGATCACCGCTTGATTATTATCAATCCGGATTATTTGGTTATTGGTTACGGTTAATGATTGATCGTTACCGATCGTTTCCGTTTGGTTATTCTTGGATCCCATAAAAACCGTAGCTTCACCCGGCTAAAATTATCCGTGTATATTTCTTCCTCTTTCGGCCCCGTCATCAAAACGCTATCTGCGGGCCGTCCACCCGCGGTTTGGTCCGTTACAACGGTCATCACGTTTGGTGGCGTGGTAAAGTGCGGTTAGAAATTTCATTATTTTCTCACCGCACTTTTAGCTATTTTTTCGGTGGCCATTCCTGCCCGCGTTCAATCATCACGGCTTTGACTTTTTGCACTGCATCAAGATCTTCTTGTAAAGCGTTCAAATCGCCCTCGCCACCGGCTTTAATGCGTGCAATGCTTTCAAGTAAATCTTTTTCGGCAATATAAGTTGCCATAGCAAAACTCCTAGTACCAAACGCATTCATCACATTTGTATTGGCTCCGATAGAAACTAAATACCAAGATACACGTGGTGCAATACCCCACATGGCTGAATACGCAGGAGTTTCTCCTCCCGTTGCGCTACTCTTGAACTCAATATTTGCACCGGATTTAACTAATAACTTAACCAGTTCAAGTTTGCGATTACTTAATGTATCAAAAATAATAGTTGCTCCCTCTTGTTGATAATTAGGATCCAGCCCTCCCTCTAACATTGCTTTAAGAAAAGCTGGGTGCTCTTGTGCTAATGCTATTCCAAGTGGGGATTCTGGAAAACCAGCCGTTACTGTAAACGGAGCTCCTCCTCTCATCAGTTCTGTAACAATTTGCAAGCGCGGTGTGATATTATCATTTGCCTTATCAGGTATAGCATCAATAAATGCCGCAGTTAGTAATGGAATACTGTCTTTTTTCCAAAGGTTTAAATTTGTTTTTGGAATAAGCACTTTAACTTGGTCTAAGTCGCCTTTTTGAATAGCTTTCACTAACACCTTTTGTTCCGGTGAAAAGTTATCTAACGGGTAACTGTCGTTACGCATACACCCTCCTACCAAAAGAAGTAAACATAATATAAGTAGTTTTTTCATTGCTCATTTCCTCCTCCTCAACAATTATTTAATCTTTTTTAGTGAATTTAAATAGGCTTCGTTCATGCCGTCCAATACTTTATCCATGCCGTGATCATCAAGCGATCCTTTTATTGGCATCCAAGATTGTTTTGGTAAATCATAATGCGAGGTATAAGCGGCATCCGGCATTGCTTTTGCCACTCCTCTATCCATTATCATATTCATTGGAGAATCAAACATGGAAGGATTCGGTTCTTGTAAACGGGTAAGCACTTCACCTTTAACCCGATAAGCTTCAATTTCACTATTTATTGGTGTTGGCGCGGTGTTGCGATGTAATCCCGCCGCATTAAAGGTGGTGGCTTTGGTACCAGAGGCTCGTGATGCGGCAGAGCTCAAACCTCCACCTAATGAATGCCCTGCGAGTTCTATATTGTTGGCATTACCTGAAAATTTAATTTTTTTTCCTATACTTAGTGCTCGCTCATAATGCTCAGATTTTAACCCTAACCCCTGTCGACCATTTGTTTCCCAATCCGCCATCTCTTCCATTCGAGTCCCCCTAAAGGCAATAGTAGGTTTCATATCATTACCGAATACTGCTGGGTCTGGTACAAAAAATCTGGCATGAAAATCTTTTCCTTCTGGGAAATCTTTAGGACTTAAACCATATTTAGCCAGCTCTTTTTCATTGCGACTACCTTCTATCCATCCCTCTGGTGGTGTACTACCAATCGGTTCATAAGCCGCCTCCGCCAGTTTGGCGGCTTGTTTGGCATGGCGTTGGCGTTCTAATTCGTCGGCTTGTTCATGTTTGCCCTCTCGTCGCAGTTGATCGATTAATGCCGATTGCAGCGCCCATTCTTCCGCCAGCGAGGCGGGTATTGAACCGTCTGCAATAGCAGCAAGGTATGCCGCTATTTCTTTTGCACTTTGCTTATCCTTATTCAAATGAATTTGGGTCGCAGAAAGAAAAATACCGGTATCGGTCAGCTGAATACTGGAGCTACCGAATTTCAGCTCCATCCCCTCTTTTGACATCACGACTGTGCCTTTTCCCACATTGAGAATCACATTATCATCGCCGACAAATTGTACGACTTTGGCATGTGAATCACGGGTTTCTTTGATTTCTTCAAATAAACTGCCCGTTCCTAACGTCTTGTTTTCGTTTCCGTTCGTTAGTGTAATGATACGGTTGCCTTCCGTTACGGTTAACGATTGATCACCTTTAACGGTCACTGCCTGATTATTATCAATCCGGATTATTTGGTTATTGGTGACGGTTAATGATTGATCGTTACCGATCGTTTCCGTTTGGTTATTTTTGACATGATTACGCTGGTCATTCAACACCTTGGTGTTCATATCTTTCTGCGCCTGAAAGTCGAGACGTTGATGGTTGGTCGCGTCGTCCATTATCATGCCGTTATAACCGCCGTCCT
>JAWHQP010000026.1:0-7674 GCA_032586195.1 Pasteurellaceae bacterium LIM206
CCAGCAGACTGTCCGTCACCGGCGTGGATAAGGCTAGGGTTAATCCGGATTGTTTCACCACATGGGTTTCATCAGTGGCAATAATATCCTGTCCCGCTTCTACCGACAGTGATTTAGCCTGCACGGTGATAGTGTTATCGGTCGGTGCAATCATATCCGAACCTAACACGGTGGCTTTATTGCCGGACAGAATAGCAACATCACCGCCCAGACTGCCTACCGCACTGGCCGCGTCACTTTGCGTAACCGCATAGGTTTTATATTCATCCGATTGTTTCTTCGTGCCGATGGTAAAGCCGATTCCGCCTGTGCCCATTAGGCCTGATTTCTTCGATTCACTGTAGCTATAGGTCTTCACCGTATTAGTATCGGCTGTCACAGTCACATCATTACCGGCCTGCATGGACAAACTGTGATTGGCCACCACGCTTGAACCGGTCACCGCCACATTCCCTTTTTCCGCCGCCAGGATGATTCCCTCACCGCTGATATTCGAACCGGTCGAGGTATCGTAATGATGCTCATACTTTGATATTGAAGTGGTTTTGCTTAACAGACCGTGACTGTTCCATTTGCGGGCGGTAGCGAGGCTTTCCTTCTCCCGTCCGCTTGTGATATTAATATCACCGTGGTTTGCAATAAGATTCAGCTGCTTTTCTGCCGTGATGTTGCTGTTTCGGACGGTAATATTATTCGCAGCCTGTAAGGTCGCATTGCCGTTCAGAGTCAGGTTATTGCCTACCTCTTTGCTTTGATCAAGGTGATAGTAGTTATTACTGTCGGCCGTATAGTGTTCTTTATTGACGGTTTCCAATGTGGTCAGATTAAGATTACCACCCGCATTGATAATCGTGGTACCGTTCACCGTCATATCGGCACCTTTCACCGTAATATCTTCTTCCGATTGCAGCACTAGCAGGCCTTCACCTTGAGTGTTGGAGACGGTGACGTCGGCCACCCGATTCAGTGCTTTCTGATAGAAGTTACCGTCGTCAATGTTCTCAGCAGTGGTTGAGGCTATATTTATCGTTTTCGCCTTGGCGAATAATCGGGTATCCGCCAGTAGTCTGCCGCCGAGATTATTCAGGTTCTGCGTGGCATTCAATAAAAGAGTCTGTCCCCTTAACGTGCCGCCCAGGTTGCTGATACTGGTAGCCGTCAGAGCGGTTAAAGCACGTCCTGCAATCACCCCGCTATTTTCAATATTGCCGCTTCCGGTAGCAATAATGTGATTAGCGGAGATTAAACCGCCGTCCTGAGTAATATCGGTGTTCCGAGCTACTAAATAAACCCGAGGCACCAGTACGCTGACCGTTGAACCGTCGGTAAGAGTGACATTCTGATTGACGAACCACACCAAATCGGTAGTCAGCTCTTTCATCTGCGCTTCCGTTAATGCTACACCCGGGGTTAAATCAAACTGTTCGGCATATTTGATGCCGTTATCCATTAAGGCTTTATATTGCTCATAATCGGACTGATAACCCGTCAGATAACGATAACCGGTTAACTGATTAATCTGTTCATTCACTAAACGCTGCTCGTAGTAACCGTCACCCAGGCGTTTCAACATGGCGGTCGGCTCGTAACGCAGAGCGTTAAACATATAATCGGAGCTGAGCCATTGGCCTACATCCGTGAATTTCGGGTCGGTTTCCACTAAATAATGACTGTCCGCGGACGGATTGATTCTATACAGGCTTGCCTGCGGTAACGTCACCATCGGGGTAACGGTTTTAATCGTTATGCTGCCGTCAGCGATTTGAGCATTGTCGCCGGTAGTATTTAAGGTAGTGAGCTGCACGGAGGTAACCGCGGTATCTGCCGCATCACTACGGGCGGCTACATTCCGATCAACCGTGTTTTCGCTAATAACACTAGTGTTGCCGATTATATTCTGCACTACACCGAAGTCCGCTTCCTGAGTCGGCTTACTGATATTAAACCGTACTTCATTGGTTTCCCGGTGTCCGTTACGACCGTGTTTTCGGTAATGCTGCAGAAAATAGGAATAGCCCGTTTCAGTTACATTGATTTGCTGTTTTAAATCCTCGTTGACTAAAGTGACATTACCGGCAGATAAAGTTCCATTATCGGTGTTTTGCGTATAGGCGGTATCCCCCAGGATGAGCGTGTTACCGACTAACAGTTTACTGTACTGATTACGCAGGTTATCGCCGTTCAGCGTTAAATTACCGCCGAATGTCATTAAACCGGGATCTTGCGTCGCAATCTGCGTAGTACTGGTGGTGCGGTTATATTTCCAGCCGTACCATTCTTTCTGAATCAGAGTTTCCCTCTCATCATAAAAATCAAACCAGGCACTACGCCCACCCCAGTCAAAACTGCCTTCAACCCCGACCCGATAACGTTGGCTGTCACCGGTCAATGCCATTTCATGCACATATTCGGTAGTATTCACTACTTGGGTAGTCAGATATAAATCATGATTGAACAAATTCGCCGTATTGATAGTACCGTTACCCAACGCCTCTATCGTGGCGCTGCCGTTATCAATCAGGTTCGCTTTGCCGGCGGCTCGCTGCTGTTTATCTAAACTACCGCCAATCGCCATCTCACTCAGACTTAAAATAAGAGAGTGATCACGGTTGATCAATGTACCAACACCGAGATCCAATCGTTCTCGTGCCGCTATCGTCGCCGCACTTGTGCTGTTATTGACGGTTTCAGCCTGATTGTTTATCTGTTTCGCTTCAATGGCTAAATGGTTGCCATAAATCCGGCCGGTACCGATATTATCCACCGTATCGGCTTGAATAACGTTTTCCGTTCCATCAATTAAACCGCGGTTAGTAAGCGTGCCTGTTTGCAGGGTGGTGGCTTTTGAAGAGAGTTCCGCACCATTTTGATTCTCAATATTCCGGGCATAAATAGTTAAGGCATTATTAACCACCTGTTGTACGGTATTGATGAAATTACCCTGCGTGCTGAAGCTTAAGTTTTCGCCTGCCGTAAAGGCTTTATTCAGCGTATAGCTGTCCTGCAGTGCGATAGTGGCATTGCCCGTTGTGGTGATATTGCCTTGATTTGTAATACCTTTAGCATAAATACCGAGGTTCCGTCCCGCTTCAATCTGTCCCTCCGCATTATCAACCATAAGTTGATTTGAGTTCTGGTGAATAGTAAGCGCATCCGCGGCCAGAATTTCACCCTGCTGATTATTCAACTGCGAATCAAGTGAGATGGAGATAGAATTTTCTGCATAGATCCCTCCATTTTTATTTGAAAGTGCGGTGCTGTTTAAGGCAATTTTTTGTGCCTGTAGGCCTTGGGTCGGGGTGGTAGCTGTGGCCTTGGTGTACTGATTGGCAATAAACTGTGCCTTAATCGCCAACTGCCGCACCGCACCGATAAGTGAACCGGTACCGTCAGTGGCGTTATTATTCAGTTGCGTGGTGTCAATCGTCGTATTCTGACCCTGAATAAAACCACCTTGATTATCAACCGCTAGTGCGGTAAGGGTCAGATTAGATTGAGATACAATACGTCCTTGTTGAGTATTATTTACGTTTTCCGCCTTAACGGCTGCATTACCGACAGCAAAAACGGTACCGTTAGCATTATTCAGGCTGGTACTTTGAATATCCAGCGCATTCTGAGCCACAACGGATCCGTCCGTATTATTGAATGTCTGTGTTATTGCGGTTAAATCGGATTTAGAAAGTATTTTTCCGTCGGCATTCTGCAGATCGGTAATATTAAGATCAACTGACTGACCGAGTATGATACCTTGCCGGTTCTGCAAAGATGAGGTGTTAAATACTAAATTACCCGCGCCGTAAATTTGTCCTTGAGTATTATTAATCCCGTTTGGCAAGGTTAAATCAAAGGCTGCATTAGTCCGGCTGGCAAGTGTACCCAGAGTATTATCCAATTGAGACGCAGTTATGGAAAATTGTCCCGCATCTATCTGGGCCGAACGGGTCGAAAGCGTGGTTGGAGTTACGGCGACAAAACGCTGTTGTGCCGCAATCCGGCTGTTATCCAGATTGATTTTATCACTGCTCGCCGTAAGTTGAACGTGATTGGCAGTAGTCCGTCCATGACTTAAATCAACTGTTTGTCCCGATACAGTTAAGCGATTTGAAGCGAGATTCTCGCCCTGTACGGACACCCGTCCTGTCGCCGACAGGGTAATGTTCTTACCGTTATTAGAACGTTCATCTAAGGTTAAGTCATCTTTCATACCGGCAGCAAGGGTTGCATTGGCGGTTGCCTGAATAGTTTCGGCTTGATAACTAATATTGCCTTGTGCCAGAGTAGTGCCGTTTTGGGCAATTGATTTGGCGGTGGTGAAATTAACATTGCCGTGACGTGCAATCACCGTGCCGTTCTGCTTGATGTCCGCCTGGGCGGTGACTTGAATATGCTGCTGTTGACTATCCAAAACACCGTTATTCAGCACCGCACTTTTAGTCGTGAGCTGTACGCTCCGTTCGGCATTAATGATGCCGCTGTTAACGATTTTCCCTTCACTGTTAATAACAGCCTGCCCGGCTGAAGCCCCGATATGCCCGGCATTACGCACCCCCATACCGGCTTCAGTACCAATCAAATGAATTTTCTCGGCATACATACCGCCTAGGCTCAATACATCCACCGCATAGCCTGTCACCGCATCAGTCTGGCTATCTGAATTATCTGAGTTATCAGAATCATGAATAATCTCAAGGCTGTCATTGTTCTTTGCTACTCGGTTTTTACCGGTTGTCACATTAATTTGTTTTTTCGCCCATATTCCCGCATTGATTTCCGTCTCACGGGCAATAATATCGGCATAATCTACTTGGCTGGCGTCTAACCCCCGCCCTGAAACGGTAATCTTCCCTTTCTCGACTTTAAAGGAACGGAGCTCGCCGTTTTCAATTTCCACTTTACCGGTAGTTAAGGTAGCACGTTCAGCGTTGATAACCCCGCACCCCTCGCAATACAGACCTGACGGATTGGCAATAATCACATCGGCCTTCTTACCCGCCACCTCCACATAGCCTTTTAATTCGGACGGACGATCGGAGTTGACCTCATTTAAAATAACTTTGGCTTCACCCGCCGCCAGATACGGATTACCCTGCACCATACCACCTAACTGAGTGGAGACATTCTTATGGCTGTTATTTAAAATCGCACCCTGAGTGTCCACATCAAAACTCTGATAGCGGTTATGTGACAGGCCTTTATCATTCGGTGTTTGAATATTCACCTGCGGAATTCCGTTGGCGGTTTCAAGTACTATCGGTTGTTGGTTGGCGTTAGCGGTCGGGTCGGCCTGAATACGCAGATCGGCAAGGGCATTATCAGCAAAAGTGATAAAGCCTAAGGCATACCATAAACTGAAAAAAAGCGGACGTATTTTACTGACTTTAGTAAAGCTGATGAACTTTGACGAGCATATAAAATCACCGCGGGAAAGAGTATTTGTCTTGCCTGCTGTTTTACTAAGTTCTGATACCACCACTGGACGTTGCAGGGTTTTGCTGAAAATAACGCGATAACATTGTGCATTCATAAACGATAATCTCTGAATAATTAAATTGACCTGAAATAATTAGAACAATTTGAACAATTAAAACGATAACCCGATGTTAAATCCGATAACCGGATCCTGATTAAATCCCCGTGGCACATGCAACGCCTTGCCGGCAAACACATCATAATACAGATGATTTACCGTACCGCGTAACCCGACGGAGGTGCCGGTCATTGAACGGCCTAAGAAATTCTGGGTGGAAGGACCTCGTACCGCACCATGATCAAGCGTGACATACAGCCAGTGTCCGCGGTGTGCCATATTCCACGCCAGTTCATTTCGCCATAAATAACCGCGTTCACCGGTCAAGGTCAGTTCGCCGTCCGTACCGCGTATCGTATACCGTCCCCCCAGGCTGAAACGGTCTTGTAACACCAGCGGTGTTCTGTTCCATTGTGCCGCCAAGCTGCTGTTTAACTGAAAGGATTCACTGAACAGAGAAAAAGCTTTCGTAATCGCAATATTGGCAGTGATAATCTGCATGCGGGAAGTGCCTTTCCCGTAAACTTCTTCCGGAGCCCGCATGGCATTGGCTGCACCGGTACCACGTTTATAATTAGCATTCAGTTCCAGTATGGTATTGCCTAAATAGGCTTTATGATTAAACCCGACTTCCCAGCCCGCTGTACGCCGACGCTGCACATCCACTTCTTGATGTTCAAAAAAGTTTCGGGAATCACGCAACCAGACAGAGCCGGAAAGCGTGATTTTATGTTGACTGTTACGAAAAACTAAACGCGAGAGGGTAAGTTTGGAAATGCGGCTTTCACCGGCATAATCGACGGTTGAACCGTAAGCCGCGGCCACCTGCTGATGATAGTTATATTCATAATGGCTGGCACTGAACTGCCAGTAGCCGAACGGAATAGAATAATAGTAATTCATACTTTTACTGCTGTGGGCACCCTTATCGTCTTCGCCGGTCCAGTGTGGTCGTTTCATAGAATGCGTCAGACTATAATAGAATAAATCATTAGCAGTAATCACGCCATCCAGCGATCCCGCCACCGTACCCTGCCATTTACCGGTCGCTTTAGTGCCGGAATCATCCACATTTAAATTCAACCGGAAAGGGAAAGCCTGCTTATATCGGATGGCGACATCACTTTCACCGACCGCGGTCGCATCATCTTCCACCGGTACAATATTAATCACCGCATCCGCCGTAGGTAAACGGCGCAGATTTTCCAGCGATTGCTCAATATCGCGGATATTGAGCAAATCCCCCTCACGGAAAGCCAATCCGCTCCAGGCGGTTAAACGGGAAAAACGAGCAACCGAACTTTTATCTTCAATCAAGGTATGCCGGATTACTCCCGGAATAACTGTAAGTTTTAGTACCCCTGTACTTAAATCTTGCTCTTCCGCGACCACACGAGTGGTGATATAGCCCGCCTCAATAAGATGATGCTGAATACGCTTCATCAACACGGTTAAACCGTTATTACCCAGACAATAGGGTAAGGAGAAATGCAGATCCTCAACCGCGCGGGATAATGCCCATTGGAATCGGCTGGCTACCCGCTCGGATTGATATTCGGCATATTCGTTTAAGAGAATTTTGTGAATGGAGAAACAAGGGGATTCATTGGAAGGAAGAGAAGTTAACTCATCCTGAGGTTTAGCAAAGCGCACATCTGTCTGAGGTTTAAGACGTTCAGCTACATTTTCAGCCTGTTGCTGTCCGCGCCGTTGGGCTTGTGCGTCAAGCCGATTAAAATCAAATGGGTCAGCCGCCCAGGCACAGGTACTGCATAACAACACAAACCCCGTAACTATTTTCATAATTTAGTCCTAACAAAAAGTCAAGATACAACTGTATTTTAATTTTTTTGTAGTTTATTAAAAAACTCTGTAAAAATGAAGATCTTTGATCAAAAAAAGAACAAGAAAGGGCTAACCCTGTTTAACGACTTTTTCTGTCACAAACAGGAATAAATGTCCGTTTCATTCAACATAAGGCTGTTCTGCCCACCTCTGCCGCTATCCCTCTATCTGTCCGATAAACATCAAAGTTTCCCTCTCAAAATATTCACGACCGGTTGATCAGCAAATTTGAAGAATAACTAAAAAAAACCAAACTGCGGTGCTGATTTCAGGTGTTTTCAAAACTCTGAAAAACAGCA
>JAWHQP010000027.1:0-6678 GCA_032586195.1 Pasteurellaceae bacterium LIM206
GGCACTATGCGGCGAACGATAGTGCCCCGCTATCCTGCAATCATCGTTTTGTGGGTCAGTATTATGATGAAGAGAGCGGGTTGCACTATAATCGTTTTCGTTACTACAGCCCGGAGACGGGGCAATACATATCAAGCGACCCGATAGGGTTGTTGGGCGGGTTTAATCCGTATGGGTATGTAGGGATACCGACGGCATTTGTGGATCCGTTGGGGTTGGCGGTTTGTAACAGACCGGGAGGATATGAGACAGGGGATGTAGATTCTCATGGTTCATTATCTCCACAAGCCAACAGAGCTCCAGGACATACTAACACATCAGCTGATGGTTTTATTCAGAGCCATCATCCTATTCAAGATGCTTGGGCTCGACAACATATAGAAGGATATAGTCGAAACCAAGCACCTGCTACATTATTACCATCGACTTCGGGAGAGCCTCATGCGCAAATTAGTGCAGCACAAAGAGCTAGAAGAGCTCAGCCTAGTGGCTGGAATACAACATTAAGAGATGAGTTTAATATAGGCTATCGTGAAATGATTGACGCAGGGGTTCCTCGTACTCAGGCGCAAAAAGCCTTTAAAGACGCATACAAGTATTTCGATAGTTTAAGGGCTGATAATATTAATAATCCATTCTTTAATATATAGGAATAAAATTTATGAAAATAGAACTAGGTTTTAATTTACCCGAATTATATTCAAGATTTTTATTAGAGATAGAGAATATACCTAATTTTGTTATAGAGGGAACGGGTATAACTTTATACTCAAAAACGGACTTAATAGAACGAAATTGTACCTACCAAGTTGAGGAATATGAACCTGACTTTTTTTTAATAGGGCAGGATGGAGATTTAGCATTTTTTATAAAAAAAGATTCCAGTGATACTATTTATGCTAATGATTTGGGTGCTTTAGGTTCACTCAAAATGAGAGTAATTTCCTCGGATATTTACGAATTCATTGAGTATGCAGCAAATCACTATGATGAGCTTTAAATATACTTATATAAAATAGAATTGTTTCCACCCATGAATGAGAACCTTGCATGGAATTCAACGATCATATGAAGGCGGTTTATAAAAAATAATTTGCAATAAATATTTTTACGTTATGATTGTCTTTCATTGCCACTTAGTCCCCTTACAAATTATGCCGATTAAGCCGAATTGGGGTTATTGGCATAAGATTGAATGGTTATGGAAAGCGGAAGAACGGGCAACGAATGAGAACACGCCAATATTGACTACGCTTATCACAATATGGAAAGTGATTATTAATAGGAGTAGTTTAGAAAATAGGAGGTATTATTTATGGATACTAAGAATATTTTACGTAACTTAGTGGAAAATTTTTATTTAACTCAAAAGAAAAAAATAAATAAGCTAAGATATGTTGACGTGCCTCAAGAAATAAAAAATAAAAATATATCTGGTGAATTGTTAGAATATTTTCAACACATAGATTTAAAAGATTCTTGTTCTTTTAAAAATAAATTTTTTAATATTGAACTGATTTCTGTTGATTCTGAAAGCCGAGATCTTGAATACTTAGGTTTAGACCATTTTGAAAAATGGGATACTTAATTTTATAGGTGATCTATATGAAATATAAAGAAGAACTTTTATCTGGTCGAATACCACAAATTAAAAAAGCTGCTAAAATAATCAGAAAAGAAAATTTGGGAGGTTATGGTGAATTATTACATAATGCTTTAGCTTCTGAGATAGAAAAGACAAGATCTTGGGAAACGCAACTAGAATTAATTTATGCGATAGCTTTAACTGGGTGTATAGAAGAAGTACCTTATTTGAAGGAATTAGCTACAAGAGAATTTTCAGCTACCCCTGTAGTTTATAGGGCTCTATCATTTGCAATAGTGTATTTGCAAAATATTGATAAGAGTGTGAATGTGAATTTATTATATTTTTATGAGGCGTTAGATTCTGGTAATTTATTGTTGGCAGCGGGAGCCTGTGCAGCTATATATAAGTTAAAAGTAGATTTGGCTTCAGATGATATAAGAAGAATCATTACTTATGTAACTAAACCGAGTTATTTGGAAGAGTTAGGTAAGGTTTCAAATCCAATATTCTTTATATTAGCTTTATCATATCTATGGCAAAGTGAATATAAAGATGAAATTATCTCTAAAAGTAAAGTCCTACATAATCCTATAATTGACCAAATAATCTCAAATGTAATGAAGAATAAACCAACTAATCTTGATTTATTTTGAATTTTATTTTTCCTAATAAATAAGCTAATTGTGGTATTAAATATAATGAATAATTATGATAGACCTAAATTAACTAACGATAAAGGAAAAGCTTATTATGAAGAACAATCAAATAGGTTAAATCAACAAAATAATAAGTATTAGGAGAATGTATGCTAACAAAAAGAGAGTTGTTATTTCGTAAAAACCAAAGTAGGTTATACATTGAAAATTATCTTTTAAAAATCCAGTCACTAATTAAAAAGGAATGTAAAGATATTGAATTTTTACCTTTAGAAACAACATATGAAATTAGAGAAAAATTATTAGGCAAAAAAAGAAATGGGAAAATCATTGATTTTCAGGGCGATGAATTAAATAAAATTATATCAAAGATAAAAGAGGATCAAGGTGAGTTTTACGTGTTTATTGATGATGACTGGAAATACTGCGGATGTTTCTTAATAGATTCACTAGAGTTTATCAATGATGATTTTTCCCTAGGAAAAATAACTGACAGTATTCAATTTATTGATAAACAATTTACTAGAAGAATAGAACTTGATTTTACAGTAATAAATAATAATTTTGAGATAGAGTATTCTGATTTTAAATTTTCATAGCGTAATTGAAAAAACACCGCCAAAACCGACCGCACTTTCAGGCTGGCGTTACCTGTACAAACAAGACCAGCCGGTAGCAGAAGCACTGTTGCAAATGACCAACACAGAAGGGAGTCCGACATTACAAGCCGAAGGTTAGCAATACCCCCTACAAGCTAATTGGTCAGAGGCGATATACTGGCTGTATCAAAACGACGACTTGAGCCCAACGGCGAGATACGAAAAGAGACGATTGCATTATGTCGTAGCCGACCAAATCGGTACAATCACGGAGCTGATGACCGAAGACGGCTACATCGACTACCGCCAGAAGCTGAACTTATGGGGCGACGCGGAGATTGACGGTTATCGGCATTATGCGGCTAACGATACAAATCCGCTGAAATGCAATCATCGGTTTGTGGGTCAGTATTATGATGAAGAAAGCGGACTTCACTATAATCGATTCCGGTACTACAGTCCGGAGACGGGGCAGTATATCAGCCATGACCCGATAGGGTTATTGGGTGGGTTTAATCCTTATGGGTATGTGGGGATTCCGACAAGTTTTGTGGATCCGTTGGGATTGGCTTCTTGTCCAACCACCCCGTCTTCTGCAAGCAAAATGAACCAAGAAGTAAAACGAGGACAAGCTCCAAAAGATGTGGTTCGAGTTGATAGAGGTCATATTCCGGGTCAAGAATCTCATGTACATTATCGTGATAGAACATCATCTACAGTATCAGGAAAAGTACATGATGCACATAAGGGTATTCCTAATCCAAGTAAAGCAGTTAAATCCTGGCTTAAATCACATGGATGGACACCACCTGAATAATGAGATAGGAGAATAATAGTATGAAAATTTATGGGTATGTAAAAAATAGCTCTATTTTACTAGAGTTAGAAGAAATCACGATTCAGGCTTCAATAGATGAGCTTAATAAAATTATTGGATTTTTTACTCATACTAAAATATTGATGGAAGATAATCCAGATACTTTTGGTCATGAGCATTTGCTTGATTTCTGTGAATTAAAAACCAATTCAGATATTATTTTAACCAGATGATTTTTCTTATGGTCGAGTTCATTCGATAGAATACCGTTTACTGGCTGTATTAGGAAGACGACTTTACGCCGACGGCGCGCTATGAAAAGGGACAATTGCATTATGTCGTGACCGACCAAATCGGTACAATCACAGAGCTGATGACGGAAGACAGCTACATCAACTACCGCCAGAAACTGAACTTATGGGGCGAAGCGGAGATTGACGGTTATCGGCATTATACGGCGAACGATAGCACACCGTTATCCTGCAATCATCGGTTTGTGGGGCAGTATTATGATGAAGAGAGCGGGCTGCATTATAATCGCTTCCGGTACTACTCACCAGAAACAGGACAATACATCAGCCACGACCCGATAGGGTTATTGGGTGGGTTTAATCCGTATGGGTATGTAGGGATTCCGACGGGATGGGTGGATCCGTTGGGGTTGGCGGGTTGCAATAAAAATTTTGGTTCCCGAAAAGAAGCCTTTAGAGCAGCTAAACAAGATGCAGGAATTCCAAGAAGCCAGCAACCAGATATGGTTAGAGATCCATCTCAAGGTAATAAACTGCGTCAATATAGAAAGGTACCAATGACAGATAGAAATAATCACGTAATTCTTGATGGTAATGGAAAGCCGATAATGACGAGAGAATACCAATTTACAAGATCAGATGGTTCTAAAGTTATTATTCAAGATCATTCAGCAGGACATCAATATACTGGAGATATTGGAAGTCAAGGTAGTCATTTTAACGTGAGACCTCCTGAAAACGTTAGAACCGGTAAAGTAATAGGAACAAAAGAACATTATAGTTATTAGAGGTATATATGAAAGTAGAATATTGGAATGATTTAGAAAATAATTTTTTAATGAATAAAGTATTTTCGTATAAAATTAAAGTGGAAAAATAGACTTATTTAATGTAGAAATATCTAGAGATGGTCCGACGGTGTGGCTTTACTTTGATTTGATTGATGACTTGCCGGATATGCCATCTCCTAAATGGGGGATACCTAATATTAGCTACAATAGATGTCGTATTGGACTTGGTTGTTTCGGCGTTTCCAAAGCAAGTCTCTTGGGTCTGAGGGGGGAGATGCTTTTATCTGTCTCAATTACTAAAGATAATATATATAAAATACATTTTTCTAATGAGGATATTCAGTTTGATATTGAATGTTCAAATCTTACCTTAATTCCGCCAAGTGTTTATTTAGCTGATTAAAAGATTATTCTCAAGAGAAACGGGTAATACATATCCAGCGACCCGATAGGACTACTCGACGGGTTTAATCCGTATGGGTATGTAGGGATACCGACGGCATTTGTGGATCCTCTAGGGTTACAAGCTTGCCCACAAAATAATTCCCAACAACCTTCGGCTTTACCCGCACCAACAGCAAAAAATCCGTGGATGGACGGAACACCAATAGAGTCGTATCCTGTACCTAAAGGTGGTATTGAAGTTGAAATGGCTATAGCTCTTGGGCAACCAAGTACAAAGCCTGGCGGTTGGGCTACAACAGATCATATTCCTACTGTAGATTATGTGAGAACTCAGTTGGCTGTTACACCAGAATTTAAGCCTGAGGTTTCACATGTTCAGAGGTTTTTAATTCCTGAAGGGGTTCAAGTTCAATCAGGAACAGTTAGACCTCAAACATATAATGGGATTACATATCCTGGTGACGGAAACCAAATTCAAATTCTTAACTTCTCAGACAGAGCCAAATTGCTCCCTCTTGGACCATCAAAGAGTATAAAATAATATGAACAGAATTAAAAATTTTAAAGTTATAGACCCGTATTATGGGTATGATTATATAAACAACTCAAATAGATATAGTGTTGCCCAAAAGGATAGAGTGGGAATATTACGAAGGGAAATATTCAATAAGTAATTCTAATGGTGTGTTTGGTTGTGTTCTTGATAAAAATAAATTGATTGTGATAGAAGATCAATTTAATTTGGTCAATAATAAGGCTTATGTAATTGATGAGAAAGGTTATGTTTTATTTGATTTCAGAAAGAAGTTTTGTGATTTTATTTTTTATGAAGTAGTGTTGGATGATTCTGAAATAATATTTATGGTATATAGTATAAAAAATAAAGTTGATTATAAACTTTATTTAAGTTGCAATTTTGAGCTAAATAAAATTGACCTAATCAAGTAGATAAAGAACATAATCAAGCACGAAAAATTATAACCAGCTAATTGCAAATACCACAAAATCTAATCGCTTGCACGGATGGTAATACCACATTACAACCTCAAGCGAGTTGGGATGAAGCGGTTTATTGGTTATACCAAAACGACGATTTTACTCCGACTGTACGTTATGAAAAAGGACGATTACATTATGTAGTAGCCGACCAAATCGCTACAATCCCGGAACTTATGACAGAAGACGGCTATATCGATTACCGGCAGAAGTTGAACCTGTGGAGCGAAGCGGAAATTGACGGACACCGGCATTATGCAGCGAACGATAGCACACCACTCTCCTGCAACCACCGCTTTGTGGAGCAGTATTATGATGAAGAAAGCGGGCAGCACTATAATCGCTTCCATTGCCACTCACCGGAGACGGAGCAATATATCAGCCACGATCCGATAAGGTTGCAGAACTAGCGGGCGGAGCAACGGACCAAACCTCGGGTGGACGGACCGCAGATAGCGATAGTGACGGGACCGAAAGAGGAAGAGATATACACGGATAATTTTGGCCGGGTGAAGCTACGGTTTTTATGGGACCGTTATACCCAAAATGACGACCACAGTTCCTGCTGGATACGG
>JAWHQP010000028.1:0-6550 GCA_032586195.1 Pasteurellaceae bacterium LIM206
GGTGGTGTTGAGGGCAATGAAGCAACGATTAAAGATACATCAACTACGCCGAATGTCTCAGTTGATGCCCCAATTATCACCCCGAGCAACACAGATGGTTCAGTAACTGTCACCCCGGGTGCGGACAACACCAGAGTAATAGCGACCATTACAGATGAAGATGATCAAGCGAAATCAATCACTGCGATCAAGCAAGCCGATGACACTTGGAAATTGACAGATCCAAGCAACACAGGCGCCACCATTGATAAACAAACAGGTGTGATTACCATTCCGCAAGACAGCGTAAAAGATAATTCGCCAGTGAATGCAACGGGTATTAGTAAAAAAGGTAATATGGCTGACACTACAGGCACCGCCGGTACAGACAGTAAAAATGCACGTGTTGATGACACTGATTCTGATAATGACGGTAAGAACGATGGTGTTGTGACTACGAAATCCGTAAATGAAGGTGGAAACTTAATTACCGATGTTCGTTTAAATAACAACAACGGCAATGATGCCTTAACCATTAAACGCGAAGGTTCAGCAGACGATGCGGACTTCGGCAAATCAACTTATACCGCCTACGATAAAGACGGAAAAGAGATTGCTGGTGGCGTAGTAGATAATGGTGACGGCACATTAAAAGTATTGCCAGGTGTAACTCATTTCAAAATCACCGCTCCGATTGTTGAAGACAACAAAACCGAAGGTGAAGAAAAAGTTAAATACATTATCGGCGGTGTAGAAGGCAACGAAGCGACCATTAACGATACTTCAACCACGCCAAATACCGATACCACAGCGGACAAACCAACCGTAACGCCAAGCGATAAAGACGGTTCGGTTACCATCACTCCAGGGGCAGATAATGAAAAAATGGTCATTACCTTTACTGGCGAAGATGACAAACAAAACACCATCACGCTGACTAAACAAACAGATGGAACTTGGATATTAACTGACCCAAATAAAACGGGGGCAACTTTTGCTGATCCGGCAAAAGGTATTGTCTTGATTCCACAAAATAGTGCGAAAGACGGCTCAGAAGTGACCGCCAGAGGTACGGACGACAAAGGTAATGAAGCAACTGGAACAGGCACAGCGGGTGAAGATCCAAAAGCCGAAACACCAACTGCCGAGCTTACAACCAAAGACGGCAACCAAACAGGCGGCGTAACCATCACACCAAAAGCCAGCAATACAGGTATGACAGTGACTTACACCGATGAAGCCGGTCAAAAACAAACTATCACCGCGACCAAAGGCGTAGACGGCACTTGGACATTGGATAAAACGCCAAACGGCGCAAGCATAGATCTAAAAACAGGTGTCATCACCTTAACATCAGATGCCGTGAAAGATGGCAGCGATGTGGTAGCCAAAGGACAAGAACTTGGCAAAGAATTATCAGGTGAAGCAAAAGTCACCACACCAGCTTATGATGACTTTGACGGAGACGGCAAACCAGATCACGACACCGATTCAAGCGTTGTCCCAAGTGATAAAGAGCTGGATACCGATGATGACAATGACGGTGTAAACAACGCTGACGAAAAAGCCAACAACACGAATCCGAAAAATGAAGACAGTGACGGTAACGGTACCAAAGACGGCGATGAAGACAGTGATAACGATGGAATTAAAGACAGTGATGAGTCTGACGATACCAGCGACAAAATCACAGACAAAGACGGTGACGGTGTTGCAGACTTAAAAGATCCGGCGGAATTGACTGTTGATCTTGCAAACAACATCACGCACGAAAATGTTGCGAAAGCACCAATTACAGGTACAAGTAACCAACTGCCTGCAAACACTGAAATTACCATCACCTTAATGGATAAAAATGGTAAAGAAGTGGTTGTTACAGCGAAAACTGATGACAAAGGTAATTACAGTACTACAGCTGATCTATCAGGTTTAGCGGATGGTGAAATCAAAGCAGTTGCGACAGCGAATGACGGCAAAGTGAAAGCAACAGACGGAAGCGCAAATACACTTGATAAGACTGTTCCGGTAGAAAAAGCCGAGCAACCGACAGCTGAGTTAGCCACCAAAGATGGTAACCCAACAGGTGGCGTAACCATCACACCAAATGCAAGCAACACAGGTGTTACCGTTACCTACACTGACGAAACGGGTAAAGAACAAACCATCAGCGCAACCAAAGGTACTGACGACAAGTGGAAGTTAGATAACATATCAAACGGCGCTAGTGTTGATCCTGCAACAGGTAAAATTACCTTAACACCAGATGCAGTGAAAGATGCAAGTGATGTTACTGCGAAAGGTCAAGAAACGGGTAAATCACCATCAGATGACGTAATCGTAACCACCCCGGCATATGACGACTTTGACGGCGACGGCAAACCTGACCACGATACTCCAGCGGACAAAGTCCCGGCTGGCACAGATGTGGATACCGATGATGACAACGACGGTGTAAATAACGCAGACGAAGAAGCCAACGGCAGCGACCCTAAAAACACAGACAGTGACGGCAACGGCACGCCGGATGGTGAAGAAGACAGCGATGGCGATGGTATTAAAGACGGTGATGAGTCAGATGATAATAGCAACAAAATCACAGACAAAGACGGTGACGGTGTTGCAGACTTAAAAGATCCGGCGGAATTGACTGTTGATCTTGCAAACAACATCACGCACGAAAATGTTGCGAAAGCACCAATTACAGGTACGAGTAACCAGCTGCCTGCAAACACTGAAATTACCATCACCTTAATGGATAAAGATGGTAAAGAAGTGGTTGTTACAGCGAAAACTGATGACAAAGGTAATTACAGTACTACAGCTGATCTATCAGGTTTAGCGGATGGTGAAATCAAAGCAGTTGCGACAGCGAATGACGGCAAAGTGAAAGCAACAGACGGAAGCGCAAATACACTTGATAAGACTGTTCCGGCAGAAAAAGCCGAGCAGCCGACAGCTGAGTTAGCCACCAAAGATGGTAACCCAACAGGTGGCGTAACCATCACACCAAATGCAAGCAACACAGGTGTTACCGTTACTTACACTGACGAAACGGGTAAAGAACAAACCATCAGCGCAACCAAAGGTACTGACGACAAGTGGACGTTAGATGATACACCAGATGGGGTAAGCATTGACCCAAATACAGGTGTGATCACTTTAACTCCAGATGTTGTGCAAGATGACAGTCCAGTGAAAGCAAAAGGGCAAGAGACTGGCAAAGACTCATCAGATGAAGTAACTGTAACCACTCCAGCGTATGATGACTTTGACGGCGACGGCAAACCGGACCATGACACTGATTCAAGCAAAGTACCGAATGGCAAAGAGCTAGATACCGATGACGACAACGACGGTGTAAATAACGCGGACGAAGAAGCCAACGGCAGCGACCCTAAAAACACAGACAGTGACGGCAATGGTACGCCAGATGGTGAAGAAGATAGTGATGGCGATGGCATTAAAGACAGTGATGAGTCAGATGATAATAGCAACAAAATCACCGACAAAGACGGTGACGGCGTTGCAGACTTAAAAGATCCTGCCACCTTAACCGTAGATTTGGCGAATACCGTTACATCATATAACGCAACGAATGCGCCGATCACAGGGTCTAGTACCCAGCTGCCTGCAAATACTGAAATTACCATTACCCTAACGGATAAAGATGGTAAAGAAGTGGTTGTTACAACGAAAACTGATGACAAGGGCAATTACAGCGCCACGGCTGATCTATCAGGTTTAGCGGACGGCACTATTATCGCTAAAGCCGATGCAAATAACGGCAAAGTCACTGCAACGGACAGCACTCCGAATACGCTGGATACAATCGCGGATAAGCCAATCATTACCCCATCAACTACTGATGGCTCAGTAACCGTAACCCCAGGGGCGGATAACACAAGTGTGGAAATCACTTTTATTGATGAAAGCGATAATGTACAAACTATTGTTACAGAAAAAGGCGCAGATGGCACTTGGACATTGACCGACCTGAACAGTACAGGAGCGACTATTAACGCAAGTACAGGCGTGGTAACTATTCCGCAAGATAGCGTGAATGACGGCGAGACCGTAACCGCAGCGGGGACGGATGTCCACGACAACAACGCAATCGCTGAAGAACCAGCAGGCACAGACAGCAAAAACGCGGGTGTTGATGACTCTGATTCTGATAAAGATGGTATTAACGATGGCATTGTAACGACTAAATCAGTGGATGAAGGTGGAAATTTAGTTACCGATGTTCGTTTAGATAACAATAACGGTAATGATAAATTGTCAATCAGCCGTACTGGTTCATCAGATAATGATGACTTCGGTACATCAACTTATACCGCTTACGATAAAGATGGCAACGAGATTACAGGTGGTGTCGTGGAAAATACCGATGGCACATTAAAAGTACTGTCAGGTGTAACCCGTTTCAAAATTACCACTCCTGTTGTTGAAGACAACAAAACTGAAGGTGAAGAAACCGTTAAATACACCATAGATGGCATAGAGGGCAATGAGGCAACGATCAACGATACTTCAAAAGATACTCCTGTAAATCTTGTGATTACATTGAAAAATGATACTGTTGGTTCTCACACAACGGGAACTGCATCTGACAACATCACCAATGAGCCAACCGTATTAGTTACTGGTACGAGCGGCAAAGAGTGGGAATACTCTACTGATGGAGGTAAACACTGGAAAACGGGCGGTACAGGAGATGGTTCATTTGAAATGCCAAGTAACAACAATGTGAACGGCGAAGCCAATAACCTGCAAGTACGTTTGAAAGATAGCCCAACAACCGTATCTAATACAATCAACGCTACTTACGATAAATTGACAACAGTTGGTTCTATCGTTCCGTTTATTGAAAATGGTGAGTTCGGTCTCAAAATTAGCAATTTAGAGCCAGGTTCATATATTTCAGTAACTGGTGCGAATAGCAAGAGTGGGATCGTAGAGGCAGACGGCACATTTACCATTATTTCTCCATTAGAAGAATCTGCTTTCACCAACTCAAAAGCGGATTACACCATTATCGTTACCGACAAGGCTGGTAATACCGCGACAGACACAACTGGTATGACATTAACGTTAATGCCGAATGTCTATACCGATGGCAGACCGGCTATTGCTGAAAATAGTCGTGAAGGCGTTATCAATAATTTAGATAATAGTTTGAATAATATTATCTTAGTTGGTAAGACAAGTGGTTATGGCGACTTTGGCGGCAATATTCTAGGCGATGTGAATGTCGATACAGGTGCTGGCAATGACACTATTGCAGTCAACACCGTACAGGCTGCAGGTGCCGGTAATCCAACGACCATTAATATGGGAACAGGCAATGATACATTGATTGTCCATAAATACATTTATTCAAGTGGTTTATCAAAAATCAGTATTGATATGGGTGATGGCAATGACTTTGTTGATATTGCAGAGTCAGGTGGTAACAGTATCACTTCATTATCAAAAACTGGAGAGATTACAATAAATCTCGGTGCAGGAGATGATGTGATTAAACTGGCAGGTAATGTCATTGGACCTAGCACTATTGATGGTGGCGAGGGCTGGGATAAACTGATTTTAGATGGAACAGGGTTTGGTGGATCTCAAAAACTCACTTTGGAAAAATTAACTAACTTTGAACAAATAATGTTAAATACCAATAAAGAGCTTGATATTAGTAGCGCAGCTGCCGGCGTACATGGCTCGGGTAGCAAAACCTTTAACGGTATTACCTATAAAGGACTGTTTATCGAAAGCGAAACCGGCAATGCAACAGTCGATTTAGGTGATGACGGCAAAAATAAAATGACCGGCTTTACTCTAACGGCTGATGCTCCAGCTGGCTATACGGGCTACACCGCCGATTCAGGTGTAACTCTGTATATCCAAGACGGTATTACGATTATTTAATCCTGGTGTAAACAACCCTCCTACGGCAGTAGGAGGGTTTTCTCCGATATTATACGGCGTGGTCGATTGGGCAAATTCTGTAATCATATGAAATACAAGGTTTAAACGTTAGATAACGGCTTGCGCCTAGATTGACGATCTTAGATTTGTAATAAGTGCCGCATAATTCCGCTTTTTGTATTAGTTTAAAACGGTGTTAAATATTGTTTTCTCGTAAGACTATTGCGGAATGATTTTAGAAAAAACGGACGAAATAAAAAATGCAGTGAATTTTCACTATATGTAGTCCTTGTTCAAAATTTAAGGGTAGGGGATAACTTGTTGCCCATCATTGAAAGACCTTGATTAAACGGTGAGTAAAAATTTACTCACGGGAAATCGTTTAGTTTATGTAATTTGCGCAACAGATATACATAATGCCGAAAATGTCAACCGCACTTCGCACTTTATATTAACGGTATAAAGAGCTGCCTGCAAAACACCAAAAATTAGCACCGCACTTTGGTGGTGATAAAGGATAAAACCACCTTAGGTTGGTAAAAACATAAAACAAAGGTGGCAAAGTGCCATCAAATCAAATGGAGACAAACAGTTCAAAAATGAACAAACATTTTTCTAACACCTTGCTCACCGTATTGCTCTGCGGTTT
>JAWHQP010000029.1:0-5022 GCA_032586195.1 Pasteurellaceae bacterium LIM206
CAAAAATGAACAAACATTTTTCTAACACCTTGCTCACCGTATTGCTCTGCGGTTTATCTTTATCGCCTGTTGCGATGGCGAAAGTGGAGCTAAAAAGCATTATCCAAAAAGCAATGGCGAATGACCCGACCCTTGACGAAGCCAAAGCCAATATTGCAATGGCGCAAAGTCAGACTAAAATTTCCGAAGCGGGGCATTTGCCCGTAGTGGCTTTAACGGGCACATCGGTGATCAATCAATACCACCGCGATACCAGCGATCGCCATTCAGGACCAGGCGTTAACGCCCGTTTGAATTTATATGCGTGGGGCGGTATTGAGGCAGAGATCGAGCGTGATCGGCACAAAGAAGGCTATTATCAACACAAACTCATCGAAACCCGTGAAATAATGGGGCAACGCATCGGGCAGCTTTATCTCACCGCCTTGCGTGCCAAAGAGAGCATTGCGGCTTATCAAGAAAGCCTGATTCGTCACGAAAAGATTTTGAAAGATTTAAACGTGATTGTCCGTTATGACAGCGGGCGCCAATCAGATGTCAATGAAGCTCTTTCTCGTCGTAATCAAGTGGAAAGTGCCCTTTTAACCCAACAACGGATTATGCAATCGGCATTAAACCAGCTAACCCGTTATACCCGTAAACCGATCAGTGAAGCGGATTTAGTCGATCCCTTTGCCAAAATTGCGGTAAATGATTTTATCAAACGCTACCACAGCGCTGATATTACCTTCAACCCAAGCTACCAAGCTCAACAAAAGGAATTTGATAGCGCCGCAGCCGCGGTGAGAGCGGCTAAAGCCCGCCAAATGCCGGCAATCAACCTTGAAGGAAACGCGAGTCGCCATAATCAGGAAATTTATATAAATATGTCGTGGGATATTTACAACCCCGCGAATGAATATACCAAACAACAAAGTTACTATTCCCAACAGGCTGCCGAAGCAAAATTGCGTGAAATTGAGCTAGATATACAAGAAAAAGCCTTAACGTCCGAAGTGGATATGGTGAGAAGCCGAGATCTCGCCCGAGTCGCCCACAAACAAATCGCCTTGCAACGCAAAGTGGTTGCCGATACCGAAATGCAATTTGAAATTGCAAATCGTTCACTACTTAATGTGTTGGACGCTTACCAAGAACTCACCGGTGTTCAGATGGCGGGAATCACCGCCCGCAACGACTTCCGAGATGCCGCCCTGCTTTATCTTGCGTCCCAAGCCAAAATTGCAGGTTGGGCGGGAGATAAAGTGCGGTTGGACTTTAAGACGTTTTAAACTTATGGGATGTATTGAATACTCCTATAACCTCAAATGTGATAAGGGCGGGTACAATCCGCCTCTACGATATAATCCAAAACTCTAACATCCACAAATACAGTCAGTTTTTTAAACGGTCAATTTTTTTATTTTTAACAACGAAAACAATTTATGAAATCTATTATTGAACATTTAGCTTTGATCACACAGTTGCACGGCAATCCTGTGTCGCACGAAGCAATGACGGCTCAGGTTGAACGAGATAATCATCTCAACGTCAATCTTGCCTCTTTAAGTGAAGTGTTACGCACTCACGGTTTTGAAAACACCATTTCCAAACGCAAATTGGCGGACGTTCCAAGCCTTGCGACCCCTGTGATGGTAATGCTGACCGACAACGAAGCGGCGGTCGTTACCAAAATTGAAGGACGTGACAACGAGCGGAAATTTACCGTGCGTCAAACCGATAACGTGGAAAAAGTGCTGGAATTTAAAGAACTAAATGGACGTTATTTGGGCTATTGCTGGTTTGTGAAGCCGAAAATGGTGGCGGATATTCGCTCCGAATTGCCAGAATATGATTTGCCAAAAGCGTGGTTCTGGAAGGTGATTTGGCGGTTTAAAGCCTATTACGGGCAAGTGGTGTTAGCGACTTTTATCATCAACTTTTTGGCATTGGTTAGCTCGCTATATGTGATGAATGTATATGACCGTGTGATCCCAAATAAAACCTATGAAACCCTGTGGGCGTTGAGTATCGGGGTGATTCTGGCGATTAGCTTTGAGTTTGCCGCCAAGATGATTCGGGCGCATTTAACCGATATTGCGGGCAAAAAAGCCGATTTGATTATCAGCTCCGCTCTGTTCCGCCGTGTAATGGCGTTGCGGTTGATTGATAAACCAGTGTCATCGGGATCGTATGCGAATAACTTGCGAGATTTTGAATCGGTGCGGGAATTTATGACATCGGCAAGTTTGCTGGTGTTGGTGGATTTGCCATTCTTGTTGTTATTTGTGTTTGTGATCTATTTGATTGCCGGGAAGTTGGCGATTGTACCGTTGATTATTATTCCGACCGTGATTTTGGTCGGTGTATTAGTGCAACCGAAACTCGCACAAAAAATCAACGAATCAATGCGTGAAAGCTCGCAACGTCAAGGTTTGGTGGTGGAAGCCTTGGACGGCATTGAAACGCTGAAAGCCAATAATGCAACCTCGTGGGCGCAACATCGTTGGGACGCTTACACCGCAAAAACCGCCGCTTCACAAATTAAAGTGAAAGATTTAAGCAACTTAATTGTGAATTTCTCAACAGGTTTGCAACAGCTTAACACCGTTTTCCTTGTATTAGTAGGAACTTACTTAATCCACAGTGAAGATGAAGCCAGCCGTATCACAATGGGGGCATTGATTGCCACCGTGATTTTATCGGGGCGCGCGTTAGCACCGTTGGCGCAAATTGTCGGCTTGGCGACCCGTTTCCAACAGGCGCGCTTGGCACTCAAAGGTGTGGACGATGTGGTCAATCGCCCGATTGAGCGTGATGTCAATCGCAAATACATTACGCTGCAAAACACACAAGGGGCGTTGAGCTTTAAAAACACCGCTTTCCAATATAACAAAGATTTGGAAAATGCCTTGTCGGGTGTGAATATTACTATTCGCCCTGGTGAGCGAGTGGCGATTTTAGGGCGGATCGGTAGTGGTAAAAGCACGCTGTTGAAACTCGCATCGGGCTTGTATGAGCCGTCAGGCGGTAACGTGAGCTTGGATGGCGTGGATATTCGCCAAATTGAGCCAGCGTTCTTGCGCAATCAAATCGCCTTGCTTGGGCAGCAACCGCGCTTGTTCTTAGGCACGTTGCGTGAGAATTTGGATATTGCTCGGGTGGATAATTTTTCCACCGACCAAGAATTGATTGACGCTCTTAACCGCTTCCAACTCGGCTCGATTGTTAATAATCACCCTCGTGGCTTGGATATGCCGTTGGGTGAGAACGGATTGGGCTTATCAGGCGGTCAAAAACAGCTGGTGGCACTCGCGCGCTTGACGATTAAAGATCCGCGCATTGTGTTGCTTGATGAGCCGACCAGCGATCTCGATCAAGGCTCGGAAGAAATGGTATTGCAAGCCTTACACCGTTGGATCGGCAACCGCACAATGGTGGTGGTTACGCACCGTCCGCAGGTATTGAAATTGGTCAATCGCATTATCGTGATGGATAACGGCAAAGTAGCGATTGACGGCCCACGGGATGCGGTGTTGCAACATTTGAAAGACAACGATAAAAAACAGGAAGAAGCCCAACGCCAAGCGCAACAGCAGGCTCAGGCTCAACAACAAGCGGTCGAGAAAACGGAAAAAATGCAGGCAGCTTCTCAATCTGTTAGCGTCAAAGTAACGCCTGTGAAAAAAGAAGGAAACGCAGATGAGTAATGAAATTAAACAAGCGGATTTGGCGTTAATCAATGATCTTAACGCCGCAATGCAAACGGAAAAACATCGTGGCATTTTCTCGGTCATTATTTTGTTTGCGATTTTTTGGTAACCTTTGTCGTGTGGGCGTATTTCAGCCCGTTGGAAGAAGTCAGCCGTGGGCAGGGCAGTGTCATTCCAAGTAGCCGTGAGCAGATTGTGCAAAGCCTTGATCCGGGCATTATCCAAGAAATGAAAGTCAAAGAAGGGGATTTGGTGGAAAAGGATCAAGTGCTGTTGGTGCTGGATGATACCCGATCTTCGGCGATTTTGCGTGAAAGTGAAGCCAAAGTGCAGAACTTGCGTGGGGTGGTGGCTCGTCTTAAAGCGGAATCGTCAGGGCAGGCATTAAGTTTTCCGTCAGATATTCCGGACGAAGTGAAAAACCGTGAAACAGACGCTTACAATGCTCGCCGCCGTGCAATGCAAGATGCGGTTAGCGGTTTATCGCAAAGCAAAGCCTTGCTTGATCGTGAAATCGGCATTACTCAGCCAATGGTGGCGAAAGGCGTAATGTCAGAAGTGGAATTGTTGCGAATGAAACGCCAATCGTCTGATCTCGCTCAACAAATTGCAGAACGCCGCAACCAATATGTGGCGGTGGCGAATAATGAATTGGTGCAAGCGGAATCGGAACTTGCCCAAGCGCGGGAAAATATGGCAATGCGTGCCGACCCGGTGGAACGTTCGCAAATTAAAGCACCGCTCAAAGGGATTGTGAAAAATATCCGCATTAACACCGTAGGCGGCGTGGTGCAGGCAGGTCAGGATATTCTTGAAATCGTGCCGGTGGACGACACGCTTTTAGTGCAAGCCTACATCAGCCCGAAAGATGTCGCCTTTATCCGCCCTGAACAGGATGCGTTGGTGAAAATCAGTGCTTACGATTACGCCATTTACGGTGGTTTGGAAGGCAAAGTAGTACTTATCAGCCCTGATACGTTGCAAGATGAACGCCGCAGAAGCGAGCTAAATCTCAACCCTGATCAGGCCTATTACCGCATTTTAGTCAAAACGGACGGCAGCCACATCACCGACAGTAACGGCACTATAATGCCGATTAGTCCCGGAATGACGGCAATGGTGGATATTAAAACCGGCGAAAAAACTGTGTTTCAATATCTGATTAAACCGATTACCCGAATGAAACAGGCGTTGCAGGAACGGTAAGTAGAAAGAGTAGTATCGAAAGGATTAAGCCCGATACAATATCGAACATAATCCTTTCATTAAACGGTTTAAGTTCTTGAGAGGTTCAAAAACTCGAATTTTCGACACCGCACTTTCCAATTTT
>JAWHQP010000030.1:0-4028 GCA_032586195.1 Pasteurellaceae bacterium LIM206
CGATAAACGCGTTGAGTGAGAAACAGGGTTTATCAGAAGATTTGGTGGAGAAAGGCCTGTTGGGTTCGTCTCTGTTGTCAAGAGAAAGCCTTTTGGGCGGTTCATCGGCTATTGGGAATGGTTTTGCGAAGAAGGTTAATAAACAAACAGAAATTAACAGAAAAATATCAACACCAGTTCTAAAAACAGATGTTGATGCAGCTAAAATAGCTAAGGAACTAGGATATGTTAAAACAAATTACAGAACGAAATCGAATGCAGCTGTATTTAAAAAGGGGAATAGCTATATCACAAGAGATGTTGATGGACATAATGGCGGTGCATGGAAAGAAGCTTCTAGTCCTGAAAAATTAAATAAAAAAGAAACTAGAAATGGAACATTTGATATTAACTTAAATAGAATAGGAGATTAAATATGGTTAGCGATTTGTATGATTTTTATAGAAATGTAACATATTTTAAAGACTATGATGAGAATTCTTTTATAGGGAAATGGTTAGATTATTCAGAATGGGATGATGATGAATATTTCAAATTGGAAGAAGCTTTATTAAAAATTTCAGAAATATATATGGAGAATGGGTATGTTTCAAAAGAAATTCTACTTGGGATTATGCGGATTTTAGATTTATTAATGATTCCTGATTGGACCATTTTTGAAATTAAAAATGATATTTTAGATATATATTGTAGATATGAACGATTTAAATATCTTATATCAGTAATTTTTTGTGGAGAAAAGGTTATAATGCCAGAATTCGAGTATTCATTAACCAGTATAGTTCAAATAAAGAACAAATAATCGAATATAAAATTAATAAAAAGAGTAATGGATATAATGAAAAATGAGTTTTTATTATTTTTATTTTGTTATTTCTTATGTTTTGTAATGTTTAGCATTGCAATAGTAGTAAGTAATTTATTTATAGATATTATTATTTGTTTTTTTGATGATAGTCATCAAATGCTTAGTCTTATTCCTGTTAAGTGTTTTATAGGAATAGCTGTTATTACATTTTTTATGGCATTATATTATTTTTGTTTTATAATTAAAACCACCTAAAAAATGACTAAAATGCCCTAGTGTTGTATTACCTAAGATATCGGATAAGACTTATGACCCTTGTGACCCTTATGAATTTGAAATAAAATTAGGCGGAGGTGTATCATTTGGAGTGGACTCGATGAAAGGATTATCTAATGGAAATTAAAAATAAAATATTTTTTCCTCTAATTATTATGATGATATTGTTGCAGGTATGTTTTTTTCAAGGGCAAAATGAACTTAGAAATAATATAATCAAAAATAGAGATGAAATATTTTTTCTATTAAAAATACTTCAAGGATGTTAGTATTAAAGATAATAGTAAAAATAATGGTTATGCCTTTATATATTTACCTAATCAATATAGTAGAAAAAATATAGATGAATTATTATCTAAGAGCTTTAATTTAAATAAAACTAATGTGTATTGTTATAAACAAGCTTCAATAACAATTAATTATAATAATAGGTTTTTTTTAGTGTACAACTATCCAGATAAACAATGTCAATAATAAACGGGTTGCTAAGTTTATATTATTTATATGAGAAACGGCAAAAAATTTTTTAACAAGACAACTTCAATTATAAGCTTGCGCAATCAACAGCAGAAGGACTTAGTGTAGTAGCTGGAGGTGGATTAGGTGCAAGCAGTATATTGACAAAAGCACCGTTAGTAGGAAAAGCGTTAGCAAATGCTGCGCAAAAATACCCACTTATCTCAGATATTGTGGCAACAGCAGCAGTGAATACGGGATATCAACTTTCTCAAGATAAACCTTATAATTCTTATGAGTTATTAAAAGCGGAGTTTTCGACAGTATTTACACGAGGTAAAACACTAAGTCAGCAAATTAGTATCAATACGGGGTTATCCGTATTAGGAACAACAGATCCAAATGAGTATGGCTGGAATGCATTGGGAGCTATTTCGGGTACTGTTGCTTCAAAAATAACATCGAAAGCTTTATTACAAATAAACCTTGGTAAAGAGAATCCGGTTCTTACACCTCTACTTTCTAGTTATTCTAATGAATATTTAGGTGATGCATATAATATAAAAAAGGAATAAGTAAATTTAATGAGGTAAACTATGAATCTATTAAAGATAAATAAATTCTTTTTATGGTGTGTTACTCTTTTTATTGGGCTTTTTATTGTGCTTTTGTTAAGAGATTTGTTTGTAAGCATATATATATAAAATATAATTATATATATGTTAATTTTGAATTCAAGGAGGCTTTTAAAGCAACAGTAATTTTTTGTGTTCCAATATTTTTATTGCAATTTTGTCGTTATAAGTATGGAGGACAAAAAAAAGCTAATAAATATGCAAGTAGAGTTTTAGATAAGAATAAAAAATAACAGGTAAGGAACGGCTTATCGACAATAGCGATAAAGAACGCGACCACCAATGAAAACGGCGAAGTAAACACCACGGCTAACATTATGGCGCATGCGATACTGGGGGCGATAGAAGCAAGAATCAGCAACAGCAATGTTGCAGCGGGAGCGGTGGCCGGCGGCGGTGGCGAATTAATGGCGAACGTTATCGCCAAAACCCTGTACGGCGTGGACGGCACTACAAAAACCGCGAATGATTTAACCGAAGCCCAGAAGAACACGATTACGGTGCTAAGCCAACTTGCGGGCGGCTTAGCCGGCGGGTTATTGGGCGATTCGACGCAAAGTGCGGTGCTGAGTTCGGAAGTTTCGAAACGAGCGGTGGAGAATAATTTTGATTTAAATAGAGCCATGACTGACCCTAGTTATACAAAAGGCTTAGCTGATTTAGCAAAAGTTAGAAGCAGGTTAGATCTAATAGAAGAAGAGGCTACCAAAGAGGTTGTAGAAACAATTCAAGATCCTGATAGAGTAATTCCACACTATATTAGTGGAGAATTTACGCTTTATAAGTACTCCGGTAAGATTGCAGTAAATACAAGAAACTTAGATCTTTCTTTTGGTGGAGGGGCTAACCCTATAACATTCCCAACTACAGGTATATCCGGTGCTGTTCAAATAGGTTGGGTTACTAATTTTACTAAAAATGAGTTGGGTGATAATTTAGCAACTTCTATTAATAACGCTCTTAGAGGATCGAGCCTTGGAGGTACTATTTGCTATGGTGTATATTGTGCTGGAGCTAGTAAGTCGGTTATAACGAATAATCCTAAATATTTATTTAACATTGGATTTGGAGGTGGATTTTCAGCAGGCTATGACTATATGAAGGGAGTATCTAATGAAAGTAATTAATAAAATGTTTTTCCCTCTAATCATTTTTATGGCTTTAGGAAATGTTTATTTATTTTATGATGGTTATTTAAATAGAACTGAAATGCAAAGAAATAGAAAAGAAGTATTTTCAACGTTAGATAGACTATTTGGAACTCCACTAAAAATTGAAGATTTTAGTAGAGATAATGGTTATGCTTTTCTACATTTTTCAAGTGAAAATAAAAAGAATTATCATGATAAATTACTTTCTGAAGGATATGTTTTTAAACATGGTGTTTATTGTCATAAAAAAGGAGCGTTAACTCTCACTCAAGATAGAAAGTTAGTATTTCTATACAAATATCCAGTGAAAATGTGCCAATAAGTATCTTATGAGACCTATGAACTCAGGTTAAGGTCGTAACAAATAGAATAAGTAAGGTAATAAAGGTAACTTATGACGAACATTCTTTAGAGAATATGTTTATGTATTCTAAATTTATTTCATAACTAGAACATCATCCTACCTTTAAAGAGTTTGAGGAGGTTTGGTT
The DNA here is from genome assembly GCA_032586195.1 of Pasteurellaceae bacterium LIM206. Taxonomy (GTDB): domain Bacteria; phylum Pseudomonadota; class Gammaproteobacteria; order Enterobacterales; family Pasteurellaceae; genus JAWHQP01. The sequence goes on from JAWHQP010000030.1 coordinate 3,818, forward strand.
TGAATTAGAAATGCTAAAACGGCGGATATCGGCAATGACTTAACGATAGAAAGCCTGCAGGACAGCGGTCATTACGACGCCAAACAGACTCAGAGCGGTGCCGAGGTGAGCATAGCGTACGGTTCGGGCGGTAGCGGCGCGGTGAACTTCAGCCAAAGCAAAGCGCGGATGAACTACGCGCAGGTGGCGGAGCAGAGCGGATTTAATGTCG
>JAWHQP010000031.1:0-3964 GCA_032586195.1 Pasteurellaceae bacterium LIM206
TCTGTCTTCTGCTTCCGACTACCAAGAACATTTGAGCGTTGTATGGTTAAGCCCCTCGGGCTATTAGTATGGGTTAGCTCAATGACTCTCATCACTTACACACCCCACCTATCTACGTCTTCGTCTTAAACAACCCTTACTGACTTTAAGTCAGGGAGAACTCATCTTAAGGCAAGTTTCGTGCTTAGATGCTTTCAGCACTTATCTCTACCGCATTTAGCTACCCGGCAATGCGTCTGGCGACACAACCGGAACACCAGTGATGCGTCCACTCCGGTCCTCTCGTACTAGGAGCAGCCCCCCTCAATTCTCCTACGCCCACGGCAGATAGGGACCGAACTGTCTCACGACGTTCTAAACCCAGCTCGCGTACCACTTTAAATGGCGAACAGCCATACCCTTGGGACCTACTTCAGCCCCAGGATGTGATGAGCCGACATCGAGGTGCCAAACACCGCCGTCGATATGAACTCTTGGGCGGTATCAGCCTGTTATCCCCGGAGTACCTTTTATCCGTTGAGCGATGGCCCTTCCATGCAGAACCACCGGATCACTATGACCTGCTTTCGCACCTGCTCGACATGTCCGTCTCGCAGTTAAGCTGGCTTATACCATTGTACTAACCTGACGATGTCCGACCGTCATTAGCCAACCTTCGTACTCCTCCGTTACTCTTTGGGAGGAGACCGCCCCAGTCAAACTACCCACCAGACACTGTCCGAGAGCGGGTGTCCGCTCTTCGTTAGAACATCAAACCTTAAAGGGTGGTATTTCAAGAGCGACTCCATAAGCACTGGCGTGCCTACTTCAAAGTCTCCCACCTATCCTACACATCAAAATTCAAGGTTCAGTGTCAAGCTATAGTAAAGGTTCACGGGGTCTTTCCGTCTAGCCGCGGGTACACCGCATCTTCACGGCGATTTCAATTTCACTGAGTCTCGGGTGGAGACAGCCTGGCCATCATTATGCCATTCGTGCAGGTCGGAACTTACCCGACAAGGAATTTCGCTACCTTAGGACCGTTATAGTTACGGCCGCCGTTTACTGGGGCTTCGATCAGATGCTTCCCCCTCACCTAGATTGTCTTAAACTTTCTCTTACTCTCTCTTTAAGGCTCGCATACGCTTTGCCACTTCGTTTCAGAGATTGCTCTCGCTTTCTCGCAGATTGCTCCGTTAAATACGCTTCATAATAACTCACTATCCAATCTGCCGCTTTCTTCGTTGACTGATTTAATCCCGAACAATGCTCTCGGTATCTGCGTTTTAAATCGGTTGTACTCCCTAAATAAAACTCATCTAATGTTTCGCTATACAGCAGATAAACATAATTCATTTCAACTCCAAAACAATCTAGGTGAGAGGTAACACCATCAATTAACCTTCCAGCACCGGGCAGGCATCACACCCTATACCTCCACTTGCGTGTTTGCAGAGTGCTGTGTTTTTAATAAACAGTTGCAGCCAGCTGGTCTCTTCGACTTACTTCACCTTCATCCGCTGGGGACTACAATTACCGTAAGCGCACCTTCTCCCGAAGTTACGGTGCCATTTTGCCTAGTTCCTTCACCCGAGTTCTCTCAAGCGCCTGAGTATTCTCTACCTGACCACCTGTGTCGGTTTTCAGTACGGTTCAATAAAGCCTGTCGCTTAGTGGCTTTTCCTGGAAGCGTGGTATCGGTTACTTCTGTTCCGTAGAACATCGTCATTACGCCTTAGTGTTGAATAAGAGAGCGGATTTGCCTACTCTCTCCACCTACACGCTTAAACAGTCTAATCCAACAGACTGCTAACCTAACCTACTCCGTCCCCACATCGCAGCTTTACCAAGTACGGGAATATTAACCCGTTTCCCATCGACTACGCTTTTCAGCCTCGCCTTAGGGGCCGACTCACCCTGCCCCGATTAACGTTGGACAGGAAACCTTGGTCTTCCGGCGAACGGGTTTTTCACCCGTTTTATCGTTACTTATGTCAGCATTCGCACTTGTGATACGTCCAGCAACCCTCTCAAGTCACCTTCATCCGCTTACACAACGCTCCCCTACCCTGTCAGAGGACAGATGACAGAAGACTGATGACAGATAAATGTTTATTGCCAGCTTTTATGCAAGCCATTGAGCATTTTGGCTATATTGCGATACTGTTTTTCTAGATGTTGATAGCGATTGATTTCTATATAACCTAAATCCTTGCCATACATTAACCATACTCGCATTTCATCCGCACTGCCCATTGCCATTAAGATAAAGCGTTTAAACTCTGCTTTACTTACGTTTTGTTTGCCAAAACCTTCCGCAATATTGGCACAGATGCCTTTACTCGCTCTTCGTATTTGACTACCTAATTCAAACTGTTCTATTTGTGGAAAGGTTAAACTTAATCTATGTATCTCTAATGAACATTGATAAGCTAATTTCCAAACATTTAAATCGCTGTAATCCTTAATTTGTGTTTCAATAACCATTTAGCTGTCCTCTGTCTTCTGTAATCTGTCCTCTGAAAGCCGCAGCTTCGGTGCTATATTTCAGCCCCGTTACATCTTCCGCGCAGGCCGACTCGACTAGTGAGCTATTACGCTTTCTTTAAATGATGGCTGCTTCTAAGCCAACATCCTAGCTGTCTAAGCCTTCCCACTTCGTTTCCCACTTAATATAAACTTTGGGACCTTAGCTGGCGGTCTGGGTTGTTTCCCTCTCCACGACGAACGTTAGCACCCGCCGTGTGTCTCCTATGCATTACTCTTCGGTATTCGCAGTTTGCATCGGGTTGGTAATCCGGGATGGACCCCTAGCCGAAACAGCGCTCTACCCCCCAAGGTATTCACATAAGGCTCTACCTAAATAGATTTCGGGGAGAACCAGCTATCTCCCGGTTTGATTGGCCTTTCACCCCCAGCCACACGTCATCCGCTCATTTTTCAACATGAGTCGGTTCGGTCCTCCAGTTAGTGTTACCCAACCTTCAACCTGCACATGGCTAGCTCACCGGGTTTCGGGTCTATACCTTGCAACTATCCGCCCAGTTAAGACTCGGTTTCCCTTCGGCTCCCCTATACGGTTAACCTCGCTACAAAATATAACTCGCTGACCCATTATACAAAAGGTACGCAGTCACCCCTCACCTAGATTTACTCCTCTTCCTTAAGCCTCACCCAAACTTATCCATTCAATGACTTTTTCATATCATCGCAACTTTAAATAAATCTAGGTGAGGGGCTCCCACTGCTTGTACGTACAGGGTTTCAGGTTCTATTTCACTCCCCTCACCGGGGTTCTTTTCGCCTTTCCTTCACAGTACTAGTCCTCTATCGGTCAATCAGGAGTATTTAGCCTTGGAGGATGGGCCCCCCTTCTTCAGACAGGATTCCTCGTGTCCCGCCCTACTTGTCGTGAGCTTAGTACCACAATCGGATTTTTAGATACGGGACTATCACCCTGTGTCGTTGAACTTCCCAGTTCATTCTCCTAATCCTATTGTTATTACTCACCGGCTGCTCCGCTTTCGCTCGCCGCTACTCACAGAATCTCGGTTGATTTCTTTTCCTCGGGGTACTTAGATGTTTCAGTTCTCCCGGTTCGCCTTGCTTGACTATGAATTCATCAAGCAATGATGGATTCTTCATCCATCGGGTTTCCCCATTCGGATATCTTGGATTAAACGCCTCTTATCAACTCATCCAAGCTTTTCGCAGATTAGCACGTCCTTCTTCGCCTCTGATTGCCAAGGCATCCGCCCTGTACGCTTCGTCACTTAACCATACAACCTCAAATGCTCTTACACATCCAAGGCATTACGTTAACAACTCAACTTGTCCGCTTTTGCTCGAACAAGATTTTTTTACTCAGACTCCCTGATTCAGATAACCATAACACTACCTGCCGGCTTGTACCGGCCCGTGTTAACCGTTATCCAATCCGAGAATCTCTTCAGTTTTCAGCTTGTTTACAAATTTTTAAAGAACA
>JAWHQP010000032.1:0-3716 GCA_032586195.1 Pasteurellaceae bacterium LIM206
ATACGGAACAGGAGCTGATTGATAGGGCGATTACCTATGTATTGGAACATCAGCCTAGATCATTAAGAAGTTCACCCACTAATGAACGTTGGTATACAAAACGTTATACCACAATGGAGGAATTTAAAAAATTAAACCCGAATTGTTGTGAGATTCAACCCTGGTTAGTTGAAGGGGCTGATTACTACTATGATTTTAAATTAGAAGGAAATGCATATAAGTATGTAATAGTAAATTATAAGCGTTACTATATTGCTAATCGTGAGCCAGATCCTAGGACTAAGTATATTGTATTTGATAATTGTGGTGGTTTAAAAGATCTAAATGATTTAGACTAAGCTAACGGAGAAAAGGGAATTTGATTATGAAAAGCTTAACAATACAAGATGTAACCAATTTATATTTATATAAAGAGAAAACACCGCCTGAGGACAGATTAGATGATACTTTAATTACTAAAGTAATAAATGAAAAGGATAATGAGAAAATTGACAAAAAAGAATTTATGTCGGGACCGGGTCGTTTTGTTACTGCGGATGATTTCACCGTTGTGAAACAGTTTTTTACTTCAAGTGATAAACTGGCTGAGCTGGAACCGGGTAAATATTCCAAAGCGCAGATATTGGAAATGCTGGGTTATACTCAAAATGGTGTTGGTATAAATGGAAAAACTGCCAGCGCCATACAAACCTTAGGCTTTTATGATGACGGCAGAGGAGATTTATTAGAACGGGCTTATCTTTGGAATACCACCGGGTTTAAACTTCGTGATAACACGGAAGGCAAGCCCGAAAAGGATTTGTATTTCGTGGTGGAGGAATCGGGTAAACGCTATATTGAAAACTTTGGCATTGAGCCGCTTAAAAAAGACGAAAACTTCGATTTTGAAGGTGGTTTCTGGTCGAATCTGGTGAACTCAGGTTTACAGACGATTATCGATCCGTCCGGTATCGGTAAGAAAGTGACGTTTGATTTTATCGGTGAAGTGGATACTTATACCTTGAGCGAAGAAAGATTCAAAGCGGAAGCGGAGAAGAAAAAGCATTGGAGCCTTCTGAACGCGGCGGAGGTTTATTTACGCCTGGACGAGATTATTCGGAAATTATGGGACAGCGGTTCAATTAAACATTTATATAAGGATGAAACGAGCGATAAATTAAAACCGATTATTTACGGCACGGCGGGTGATGACAGCCATATTGAAGGGACAAAAATCACCCGTAAAATTTCAGGCAAGGAAATCACCATTGATATTGCCGATCAGAAAATAGAAAAAGGCGTGCTGGACGGCATAACAGGTACGATGTTGGGTAATGCTTTATTAGGCGGAATTTCAAATGATGAACCGGGTATGTCATCGCTACCGGATAAACAGGATTTAGTGGAAAGCCTGACCAAACTCAACAATCCGCTTGCCCCTTATACTAAGAATGGGGTGGTTTATGTTATGGGGGATGGTGATGATACGATTAAAGGTACCGAATATAAAGACATTTTCTACGGAGGTGAAGGTCATGATACATACTATGCCAGCTCGGAAGATATTATTGAGGATTCGGATGGTAAAGGAGAAGTTTATTTCTTGCCTGAAGAACGGATAAAAAGTCAGAAATCTCTTTCTGCTAAAGAAAAAGAAAACTATAAATTAGGATATGCTTTTGTACTGGGTATGGAAGGTACAATAAGTGAAGACGTAAAAGCGGCGACTAAAGACGTAATGGAGTTTTATGAGTACGTTAATGAAACAACCAGGTATAAGTTCAAGCTGACCAATATTCAGTCAGTCACTCGGGACAAGATTAGAAATTTTCCTGATATAAAAAAAGAAACATTTGATGTTTATTTTCCTTTTTTTAAAGCCGGGACATTAACGGTTACCAGACTAAATGAAAAATATGAACCATTGGGGGATCCTTTAATTATTAAGAATTTTGTTAATGGTGATCTTAATCTAGGGATTTTATTTAGTGATGAGGAAGAAGAGCACTTTAATAAGGTTCTGGGGATAAAATCGGCGAAATTCCCTGCTAGCTGGGGCGGTTATGGTCAACAGAGCAATAGAGAGGATGCTTCGGATTTAAATTCACCTGATGACAATAACCGAAATAATGACAAGAAAGGTAGTGGTAATCATCGTGATGATGGTGACGATGCCGCTCCAAATAAACCGAACAGACATTATGAAACCTATGATCCGTTAGTGCTGGATTTAGACGGTGACGGTATTGAAACGATTTCTCATAATGGTATCAACGGTGCACTATTTGATCATGACGCTGATGGTATTCGAACCGCAACAGGCTGGCTGCACAGTGATGATGGTTTTTTGGCGCTCGATCGTAATAATGACGGTATAATTAATGATAACAGCGAACTTTTCAGCGATAGCACTTCTTTATCGGATTCTGGGTTTGCCCGTCACGGTTTTATGGCACTGGCGGCATTGGATGAAAATAACGATGGAATGATAAATGAGCAGGACGGCTTATTTTCGCAATTAAGAATCTGGCGTGATTTAAATCAGGACGGGGAAAGTTCTGCAAACGAACTGTTTACCTTAAAAGAATCAGGAATCAGAACATTACACACCGCTTATGAAGAAACTGACGAGGAATTAAATGGTCATAATTTTCTTGCACAAAGCGGAAAATATGAAAAAGAAGATGGTTCGTTCGGTATAATGGGGGATGTGAATTTCAGTTTTAATCCGTTTTATAGTCGTTTTATTAAGCAGGTTACGTTAACTGAAGCGCAGGAAAATCAACCTAATCTAAGTGGGGTGGGACGAGTAAGAGACTTACGCGAAGCCGCCGCCTTATCCGATGAGCTGAATACGTTATTAACACAATACGCCAAACTGGAATCCCGTCGGGAACAATTAGCCTTATTGCCTGAAATTCTGGCTAAATGGGCACAAACGGATACCCGATACCAGCCTTATACAAAAACATTGAAAAAAACTGTCGAAAGTAACGACAGTGATGCGGTAACTATAAGAGTGACACCGAATGAATTACAGACATTGAGAAATGCAAAAAACAATCCTGCTGTGATGGAACGTTTTGAACAAAATAAACAGAAAATATCTGCACTTAATTCATTATACGGGTTAAATATAGATCAGTTGTATTACACCACCGATAAGGATATTGATTATATTACGGATAAAGTGAACCGTATTTATCAGAATACTATTGATCTTGCTTATCAATCCTTATTATTACAAACCAGATTAAAAAAATATCATGATAGTGTCCATATAAAACAGATTAAACCTATACCAACTTTGGATTATACGAAAACTGTTGATTTATTTAACGAGACATTTAAAAAATCACCGATTGACGGTTTAACCGATCTGAGTGAATACCTTACCTTATCGCCTAATTCAAAGAACTGGTCGGAAGGATGGCTTTTATTAGGCGAATATATTAAGCATGCTCAGGAAAATAATTATTTTTTAGCATGGAAAGAAAGTTCGGTTTTTATGTTCTCTAAATTAGAGAAACTAGGCGTTTATTTAGCAGAACACGTTAATTTACAAGGAAATGATAAAAATAATATCCTAATCGGTAATGGTGAAGATAATGATATCAACGCTGGTACGGGCAATGATATTATTATCGGCGGTACCGGCAACGACAAGCTGGACGGCGGATTCGGCGCCGATACCTATATTTTCAGCAAAGGCCACGGACAGGATATCGTGTATGAAG
>JAWHQP010000033.1:0-3402 GCA_032586195.1 Pasteurellaceae bacterium LIM206
TTAAAGCAGACAACAAAACCGAAGGTGAAGAAACGGTGAAATACACTGTTGGTGGTGTTGAGGGCAATGAAGCAACGATTAAAGATACATCAACTACGCCGAATGCCGATACCACAGCGGACAAACCAACCGTAACTCCATCAACTAACGATGGTTCGGTAACCATCACCCCAGGTGCGGATAACACAAGTATGGAAATCAGCTTTTTTGATGAAAGCGACGATGAACAAACCATTGTTGCAGAAAAAGGTACGGATGGTACTTGGACATTGAACGACCTGAAAAATACAGGAGCGACTATTAACCCAAATACAGGCGTGGTAACTCTTCCACAAGACAGTGTGGAAGACGGTTCAACCGTAACTGCAGTGGGTACGGATGAAAACGATAATGATGCAGTCGACGAAAAAATGGCGGGCACAGACAGCAAAAATGCCGAGGTGGACAGTAATGACAAAGATGGTGACGGCAACAAGGACGGTGTAGTAACCACCAGTTCGGTGAATGAAGGTGAAAACATCGTTACCACCATCAAACTGACGAACAACAACGGCGTAGATAACTTGGTGATATCTCGTACGGGAAGTGCGACAGATGATGACTTTGATGATACGAATACCACATACTCTAACGGTGTAACCAAAAACGCAGACGGTACATTAAATGTTCCTGCCGGTGTAACCGAGTTCACCATTACTACTCCGGTTAAAGCAGACAGCAAAACCGAAGGGGCGGAAACGGTGAAATACACTGTAGGTGGCGTAGCAGGTAATGAAGCGACTATTAACGACACTTCAAAAGCTACTCCTGCTACTTCAATTACCAAATTAACCCTTGGTGATAACTTCACTGATGACTTTGGATCGAGCAATGTTCGTACTGAAAGTGCAGACATTACCACCAAATACTACAATGGTGACAATTCCAAATATGTAGGTGAAATTGGCAATGGTTCTGGCGATACGGCTAAAACCTTAAATACAGGTTTAACCAATGATGCAACCCCGACGCTAAACTTTACTCTTGATAAACCGCTGGCGGATAATCAAACCGTTGAGTTAACACGTTACACCTTAATCAATGGTGAGCGTGGTAATATTGAAGATTTAACCGGCAAACTGGCTTCAAACGATAAACAAAACTACACGCTAACCGATGATTTGGCGGAGACCTATGGCGCTAGCTACGAATATGAGATTGTTCTCAAAACCGATGGTAAACAAACTGCAACCAAAACTCATCAATTCCGTTTGGATACAATGGTTGAACCAATGGAAATTACCCAGTTTGATGTTAATACCAAAACCAATAGCGCCACTATTGTGTTTAAAGCAACGGGTAATTCCGAAACCAACGCGAAATTAACGGTTACCTACCCAGCTGGCGGTAATGAAACCAAAACAGCCGAAGCCGTAGATAATGGCGATGGTACGTACACGCTTACGCTGACCAACTACGATCGCTACAACACCAAAGGTATCCAATTAACCACTGTCGATGCGGCAGGCAATGTGAATACCCAACGCATTGTGGCATTGCGTAACTTATTCACCGAGTTAAGTACCGAACAAGGTCCAAACCCGGAGAATAAAAGTGCTTATGATGATAACTTGATTACTACATTGATTGCTAATAAGAAACAATCTATGAATGTTGCTTCGGGTGATAAGGGCGGTTTAGTGACCACAGATGGCAACGACAGTATCATTATTGGTTTAGAGCAGTTTGGTTCTTTTGGTTTGAGCAATGGTTCTGTGGGTGACGCTGCTACAAATAAAGGCGTGCCATTTAAAGTAGATACTGGCGCAGGCGATGACTTTATTCAAATCCGTGGCTCAATGCAAAGTTTCAAAGGCGCAACCTTTGATATGGGTGCAGGGAATGACAAACTAGTTATAGGCGGTGCAATGGTTGTAGGCAGCTATGCCTTTAACCTAGGCGAAGGCAACAATCTATTCCGTATCAACCAAGATGTGGTGAATGCGTCTGAATTAACTATCAATGCAGGCAGTGGCAATGATACGTTGTACTTCGGTAAGAACTGGGACGGCAAAAAAACCATTGACTTAGGTGATGGCGACAACAGCGTTTACGTCGGCGGCTATATCGCAGGCGGTCAAGAAAGCACCATCATTTACGGTAAAGGCGATGATAGCTTAGTGGTAACGGGTAACATTAATGCGCCTGATACCAAAATCGACTTTAAAGGCGGTAATAACTATCTTAAAGTCGGTGCCGATCTGATTAGCACCACAATCAATGCCGTTGAAGAAACCTCTGACAGCGTGGGCAGTAACTATTTTAATATTGCTAACGACTTCACCAACAGTAAAATCATCTCAGGTTCAGGCAATGATATTGTTACTGTTGGTAACCACATTGAAGGCGCGTCATCCAGTATAACGCTGGGTGCAGGTGATGATATGCTGACCGTGAAATTACTTGGAAAAGCAAGTACCCTTGCCGCCGTGCCAAAAATTGATATGGGTGAAGGCAACGATAATGTCATCATTACCGAACAGTTTACCCGTGGCGTCATTACAATGGGGGCCGGTGATGACACCATCACCGTAGAGAAATTCTTCACTTCATCAGGTACGAAAGATACGCTCTATGTTGATGGCGGAGATGGTCACGACACTCTAGTGTTGAAAGGGGCTAATGCTGAAGTTTCCAGCCAACGTTTCGGTAACATCGAAACTATTGATTTGACTGCGGCTACCAAACAAACCCTAACATTGCGACTTGACGATTTGCTATCAGACAGCTCAAAAGAAACGACTGTTTTAGGCGGATCGGAAGACACAGTGAAATTTACGGGCAAAGGTACGTGGTCTCAAACGGGATCAAAAGAAGCAGATGGCGTAACCTTCTATGAATACACCAATAATAACGGTGGCACTGTTACCGATGAAAAAGTGTGGATTCAAGAAGGTATGAATGTGATTCTCTAAGTTAATTTAGAGAATCACTGAAACAGGTCTTCCTATATTCAATAGGAAGACCGCTTATCTATTAATGAAATAAGTAAAGCTAGATTCAATATAGATTTAGGCTGATTGTTTTATTAATGGGAGCATTATCCGTAAGCGGTGAGTTTGCAAACAAACCGCTTGTATTATCTATTATATTGATATGTAAGATTGGTTTTCATAACTATCTTATATATCAATATTATTTCAAAGAGTTAAAAAGTAATACTCTTAGTTTTAGGCATGTTTGTCGAAACAAGATCATTCAATCTGACAAAAGCTGCTTGCAAAAACATCAAAAATCAGCACCGCACTTTAGGTGGTTAACGCATGAAACGGCAGCAACACAATAAACTAAGTTGATACCAATCAGGACAAAAATGAACAAACATTTTTCTAACACCTTGCTCACCGTATTGCTCTGCGGTTT
>JAWHQP010000034.1:0-3255 GCA_032586195.1 Pasteurellaceae bacterium LIM206
CCATGACGTTAGCCGTGGTGTTTACTTCTCCGTTTTCATTGGTGGTCGCGTTCTTAATTGCTAAGTTGGCATAAGGGGAAAGTCCGCCCGCGATGGCCGCGCCGGTGTTGCCCGACGCCAGTCCCTGTAATACGCCGGTAACGGCTCTGATAGCCATTTGGTAATCACCACCTTTGCCGTAGGTGCTGATGACTTCATTCGCCTGTTGTAAGCTTTGGGCGGCGGCAACATTTGCCATGAGTTCACCGTCACCACTGGATATTTGCTAACTCGCTAGCTATTTATCTTTTTTAATTTTATCAGCGTCTCCCGAAGGATAGACTTTGTGTAAAATAATTTGCAAGAACGTCGCGCCTATAGAAATAGGTAATGGGTTTAAAAAATCTTTTTTAAACCAGCTAAATATCGCCGTTTTATAATAAACTACTAGTTCTAATAAAAGACCAAACAATAATAATATGATGTAAAAAGCTAAAAATACCCCCAATACGCTTAATTTTTTAATGTTCATCTATTCACCGTTATTTGTATCTAATAATGGCATCAACTTTTCCTTAACTTTATCTTCAGTATAAGAACCTATAGTTTCGAAAGCTAATATATTGACATATACTAGTATTAACTCTACTTACATTGATCTTAACTTATTTTTTACTAAATAAAAAAGAGATAAATATTTTTAAAATAGCTAAACCTAACGCAGGTTTAATTGGATCCAGAAAATCTACTTTGGATAAATTCAAAGTCCCTGTTTTAAAACAAAGTATAAGTTCCAATATAACATTAACAAACAGCAACCCAATATAGAGCATACCAAAAGTAGTAATAAAACCTAATTTATAATTAACAATCTTCTTCATAAAATCATTCCCCCTCATTATTATTTAATATTGGTGATAATTTTTCTTCTGCTTTATCAGAAATTAAATTACCTATATATTCAGTAGTAGCTATTCGAGTGAAATCATTTAGTTTATATTTCTTAAGAGGGAGGCTTACTGCATTACCAAGTACTATACCTGCATCCTTAGATAAAACCTTTAACCCAACCTCTTCAGGGGTTACCCCCTTTTCATTTGCATTGATGAATCCTGTATAAGCTGTTTCGAAAGCTAATTGCTCTTTTGTTGATAATCGGGATTTAATTGCAGAAGCACCATAATTAGCTCCTATTTTTAGGATAGAATCTGCAATCCCATCTTTTTCGAATGAAATATCTCCTTTGTCCATATCATTGTAAGTTGAATAAGTACCCGCAATAATCGTTTCCGTAGTTTTCGGATGACTAACCGCATATTCGGCAATTTTCGCTGCGATGCCAGCACCAAAAGTTGTTCCTCCCGTTAAAATCAATGGGGCCGTCTCAACTAATTTATCGTGGGTAAACATTAAAACATTACCTGATTCCAATAATAGTTGGTACATACCATTAACTACTGTCATTCCAATAACATGCTCTTTCCTTAATTGTTTCATTACTTCAGGTGTAATTTCCCTAATAACCACATTTTTAGCCTCTTCTCCTTTTGCCTGAGCCAATAAAGCGTTAGCGTCTACTTGACCTGACAATATTTCACTGAGACCATTATTCTCCACCGCCCGTTTCGAAATTTCCGAACTCAGCACCGCGCTTTGGGTCGAATCGCCCAATAATCCGCCGGCTAAGCCGCCAGCAAGTTGGCTTAGCACTGTAATCGTGTTCTTCTGGGCTTCGGTTAAATCATTCGCGGTTTTTGTAGTGCCGTCCACGCCGTATAAGGTTTTGGCGATAACGTTTGCCATTAATTCACCACCGCCGCCGGCCACCGCTCCCGCTGCAACATTGCTGTTGCTGATTCTTGCTTCTATCGCCCCCAGTATCGCATGCGCCATGACGTTAGCCGAGGTGTTTACTTCTCCGTTTTCATTGGTGGTCGCGTTCTTTATCGCCAGGTTAGCATAAGGGGAAAGTCCGCCCGCCACCTCTAAGCCGAGATTGATGGTTATTATATATTTTCTACATAAGTTCCTTTATTTAGAGAATTTTCTTTTTATACGATAAAGAAGATAGTAAAATATATCTATAAAACATAAAATGAGAAAAATACCTAAAGTTGATATAGCGATTCCCTTCACGAACTTATAACAAGAACCAACAACATTTATCTCCTCACTTTGTAAAAATGGAAGCAATATATAAAATATTAACCAACAAAGAAAAGAGAACAATGACATTGCAAAAAAAAGAGCTATCGTAATAAATATATTTTTTTTCATCTGCCTATGTCCTTTATTCTTTAATGGTCTTCTGTAACGTTTCCGAGGAAATAGAATCTGCCACATTAGCACTTGTACTAGGAACTATGCTTGGATTCTTCTGATGTGAAATCCCTAAACCAATAGAAGACCACTCATATTGTTTATAGGTTGGGTTAAACATTGGTGTTAATATTTTATTAGTAACTTCACCCAACGAATAACCAACCATGGAACCCGCCTTACTAACTAAAGCTGACATAGCAGCTTCATTATCATTCAGGCCTGTTATTTTACTTGAATAATAACCTCCCAACGTATTTCCACTTATAACTGTACCGTAGCTTCTTCCAGCAGTCATTTTCCCTACCAGCCCTGCTGAGACAACATCGGACCAATTTATAGGTCCATCATTAAAAGTATATTGAAACCCAGTATTTACAACACTACTAATTCCAGCTGCCATAACTGTTTCCTTGCCTGTATTTGTAATTAGATTTTTAGCTCCCCAAAATAAAAATGGCCAATTCGTTATATCTGTAACTTGGGCTAATACTCTGTCACTCGTTGATATACGATTGTTAAGATAAGTTAAATCACTTCCATTTGCATAGTTTACAAAATTAATCGCATCATCATCTGTTAAATAATCGCCCCAATAAATTTTTCCTGAAGTATCATATTTAACTAACGCAATATTATTTGCAGCACTAATTACCTCTTCCATATTTGCGCAATATACTCCACCAGTTACACAACGTTCCCTGGTGGCTTTAAAGTTTTCGTTACTAATCTCAATATATTTTTTGTAAATAGGTGAGCAATCTTCACCTTTTTCCTTACAGGTTTTGAGCTCTCTTTCAAAAGCTAACGCTTCATTTTCCTTAAGATAGTTATTCTCCACCGCCCGTTTCGAAACTTCCGAACTCAGCACCGCACTTTGCGTCGAATCACCCAATAATCCACCGGCTAAGCCGCCCGCAAGTTGGCTTAACACCGTAATCGTGTTCTTCTGGGCTT
>JAWHQP010000035.1:0-2921 GCA_032586195.1 Pasteurellaceae bacterium LIM206
GGTCTCGGATTTTCGTCACCACAAAATCATCATTATACCAATAACAACTTTCTCCACCTTCCGCATCAAAATAACGGGTACAACGGTTTTCATCGTCATACTGATAACGCTCTTCGTAATGCCCCGATTCCGTCTTTGTGGTAATGACACGACCCACATCATCATATTCAATTGCTACCTTCGTCGCGTCACTGTCCCACCATGAGGACATATAACCCGCCTCATTATAACGATGGTGTAATTCACCGAATTGGCACGACCGGCAGTGAGTTAATTGTCCCCGCGTATTATGCTCAAAATGCGCTAATACCTGATTCTCGCTTTCCGATTGATACCTAATGGATTTCAATAACCCGTTTTGATTTTCAATAATCAGCGAAAATCCGTCACTGTGTGTGACTTTCGATAGGACGTTATGATGATAGTGAAACGTGATTTGATTACCGAAACGGTCAGTGATCTCCGTTAAATACCTCACCGATTGCTCGCCCGACGCTAACGCCGAAAACACATATCTTCTCTGTTGTCGGCGGTTAAACAACGTAATTTGGGTTAAATCCTCACTGAATAAAATTAAATGCTTACAGTACACATTTTGCGCATAAACTTTATTTCGACGGTACGGATAATGATACAGCGTCCCTTTCTCATTGAAGTAAATAATCTCATGATTCTCTTCATCAATTCGCAAACATTGCGACCAATCGTCCGCCCAATTTTGCCCCAAATGTCCACTATATGCCTGAGTAGAGTAGTAATAACGGTTAAGTATTAACGGTAACGCGCTCTCAAACGCCAATACCCGCCATTCCTGAATAAGTGCACCACGCGCCACGTCAACCGGGTCGCCCACTGCAGTTCTCGCATCAGCCAACCCTTTAAAGCCTTTTGCCAAATCCACGACATCCATCACCAAACCGGTATAGGTTGCCAGTTCTTCCAACCATAACGGTACACTAGAGGTTATCGGCAAGCGATATGCCGAAGATGTGGCTTCCGTTTCCAATACGGTTTCCCGCCCGCCGACCAAACTGCCGTCACAAGTCGTTGAATGCCCGATACGCGAAATCGGCAATCCGTTAGCAAACACCGTCTCGGCTCCTTCGGCGACAAATTGCTCGCCGGTATGGTCTGAACATTGAATTAAATCCCCAACCCTGGCAACGGCTTTGTTTTCAAAGAATACATTCGGTGAGCCCTGTAATACGACGCCTTTCTTTTCACCGTATTGGGATAAGGCATTTCCGATTCCACCGCAAATACCGGCAGTCATCCCGCAAATCGCCGCCCCCATAAATACACCGACACCAGGCAACGCCACGGCAACGACCGCACCTAATACAATCCCGCCTAGGATCCCCCAAAACGCCGCACTCTTATTTTTATGGTAAACGTCATCTCCGACGCAAATTGGGTTGTTTCCCGATTCGGGAACCGGCGTCTTTTTGAAAATATATTTCATCACCGCATGTGTTGCCGCGCCACCGACGGCATCACCGACTTTATACGCTACAAAGCCGATACCCGCCGCCCCCAGAGCCGTCGCCAACCCCGAAGCCGCTCCAGCCATTAACGCTCCGCTTGTTACCGAGCAAAAACCGCCTGCTGTAGCAGCCGCGCTCACCATACCGCCGCCGGCAGCTAGCGCAAAGCTCGCACCGGTCATCGTATAATTTACCCCGTCACTTTGGGCTAAATCTAACATTTGACGGCGAAAGTTTGTTAATCCGTCTTGTGAACCGCTGGTTGTCCCTGACTGCATCGACTGCATTTGATTGTTCATCTGCCCCCGAATCACTTCTCGAGTAGCAATATACGAACCGGCACTTACCGCACTTTGACCTATACTCATCCGAACCTCTGATGTCTGTTATTTGCGTGCTTTAAAACTGTAAAGCAGTTTCAATAATACGTCTTTTTGGTTTTCGGTTAATGGATTATGGGAAGAAAGAGTTATTACCGTCGGGTGGACAGGTAAATTTATTAACGTTGAAATTTGGTGTAGCCGACCTTCAGGTGAATCCCATTCAAACTCGGACATTACCGCCTCATAACCGTCCACCTTCGTCGGTTTTCGATGAAGTTCTTTATAACCTCTTAATTGGCGGCTAACCATCTTAAATTGGTTTTCGGCAAATTCGGGAAAAGTCATCCCCAAAGGGATTTCGTCTCTAGTGACAGAGATATTGAATTGAGATGGATGGGATAACAGAATAATGCTTCTGTCTTGCCATTCGGCTGAAATATCCAGTGAACCTTCATTAAAATAAAACATTTCCACTTATTCCTCTTTTTTAATTATTTATTCAAATGAATTTCAGGTCCCACCGCATACACTCCTCCGGCGGTGATTGTTATACCCGAACCTTCTCCAAAACTAATCGTAACACTATCCGGTTTTATGCTGAGTTGCGCCGAGCCGACATTCAATACGATAGATTCACTTCCCGTCATTTGAATCGCTTTAGCCTCCGTCCCCCTCATTTGCGCAATTTTTTCATATAAATTTCCGGTTCCTACCGTTTTACTCTCGTCTCCGGTTTGCACCTCAACCACCCTATTTCCGGTTTTCACCAATAAGGAATCATTGCCGGTCTGTACCTCGACACCACGATCCCCGTTTTTGACAATCAAAGATTGATTTCCCTCTTCAATACAAATCGTCCTATCAGCTTTTACCGATTCGGATAAATTACCGGTTTGTATAACAGTAGTCTGATCGCCCGATTCCACCGTGATTTGTCGGTTGCCTTTCACCATTTCAGACAGGTTACCCGATTGTACCTCCCTGGTCTCATCACCGTTTACCACAGTGACGCTACGGTTGTTTTGGATGGTCGCACTCTGGTCATTCAACACCTTGGTGTTCATGTCTTTCTGTGCTTGAAAGTCAAGACGTTGATGGTTGGTCGCGTCGTCCA
>JAWHQP010000036.1:0-2832 GCA_032586195.1 Pasteurellaceae bacterium LIM206
TTATTGAGTTGCTGTTCGGTAAGGTCATTATTCCAGCCGCCGCCCTGTGCCTGTAGTAACCCCGACGGGTGAAGTGTTCCGTCAGAATCAAACCGTTTTGAGTCTGTCTGCGTGTCTGTCTGCCCAGTTTGTCGTAACCAAGCATCAGCGGATTGTGGTCGTTGACCCGGAATTGACTCAGCTCGCCGTAACGGTCAAAAACTTGCCAAATCCTCACCGCACTTTGCGGGTTCGTCGGATTGTTTGGTTGCTGTGCTTTGCGTATCAATCTGCCCGCTGGGTCGTACGCATAGCGCATTTGATTGCCCGCCTTTTATATGCCGTACCGCAATCAGTTGATTGTGCGCATTATAACGATAACCGATATAATTTTCGTCTAGAAATTGCCGGCAGATGAGGCGGCAACGGGTATCATAACGGTATTCCCAATACTTGCCCTCTGAGTTCTTAACCTATACTAAATGACTTTTATAGTTCCACACCCCTAGTTTTTAGCGTTTCAATAATTCTTTTTTCTAAATGAGAGGAACGCCAAATCGTCCATTCCTCGTAATTTTTACTCTCCTCAAAAGAAGTATGTCTCTCCTGCCCATTTTGCCATAATCTTGGTAAGCCATCTGGTAAAGCTGGGAGAACAAGTTGAATTTGTGAGAAGTTAGAATCCTTTTCTTTATCGTAATTCTCTTGTTGACCAATTTTAACCCAGCGTTTCTTATAGATTTCTAAGCCGCTTATGGCGATAGGTCTAAACATCAATCCTGAAGCAGTGATTTCTTCTAATGGCGCTTGAAGCCCACCAATATAGTTAAAAACCTCTATAAAAAACCTCCACCTTGTTGGTCTGAAATAATTCTACAGAAAACAAATTTTTTATCATTTCCTATAAAATCAGATTTTTTAAATCTATCTAAATCTGATCTATCAGATAAAAATAATGGGATGGCAAAAAATTCACCTCCTTTTAAATTTACTAAACGTTTGCTCATAATTATCCTTCACAATTTCCATGTTGATTCCTACGCATAGGTTGTCCTTCATTTACTGATCATTTTCCAATATCATCTTTATTTTTTGGAATATTAACTCTGCTTCTAATAAAATACCTTCCCGACAAGTTGGCGGTAATTTATTACACACTCGTTTATACCAGTCTTTAAAGCTATTTTCCCAAGTTAAAAAGTCCACTAACGAGATAAATTCTATTAATTTTGAAGGAAATGTTAGAGATAATGTATACACGAAATCTAAATGAGCTACTAAAGTTTGACAAATTTCATTTTCAGATGAAAGCAAAGAGACACTTTTCTTAATTTCAGATATTGAAAATGAGAAATATGTATTTACAACAAAATTTAAAGCACTATTAAAATCTTTAGTGTCATCTTTTTCAGGAGAAGCATGAACTATATTTGATTTCATAAAATTTTCATCTAACCATTTCTGAGGATAACCATAATTTTTTAATTCTATAATACATTGATTTATATCATTTTTTTCTATTTCTGAAATACTATTTTCAGCACACCATTCTAAAAAAATTTTTTCCCACAAAATAATCCTATCCTTTTTTAGCTTTAAATTTATATCTGACTGATATTTACTAGCTATTATTAGCAATAACTTTAAGTCCGCTAGTAATATAGATGAATATCCATTCTCATCTTTCAAATCCTCAAAATCAATTTGAACGCGCTGTAAAGAATAAACTACATATAATAAAGGTACTAGATCAGCTTTTTCATTTTGATAAGGACCAACACCATACACTTTCATTAAAAACTCCTTATTGTTTATATCGTTAAATAAGTTATCCACATTTAGACGAAGAATTAGAATTTTTTGAATTTGGCTTGTTAATGTTTTCTGATTCATCTAAAAATAAGTGGTTTAAATCGTTAAGTGGATTTTGAGATACCCAGTTTTCCCTTACCCTACCTCTATTTTCATTTAATAATCCAGCATTTTTTAATTGAGTCATTACAGGTTTATCCACATCTAAAGGATCTATTTTTGAACGAATTAAACCACCCTCCAAGGTTCGAGCTTGATCATGAGTTAATGGACCTGTTAAGACTTCCATGTGATCAAAATCTTTAGGCACAATACCTCTTGAAGGATCTCCTTTCACGTGTTCTCCTACCCTACGAGAAGGATCATTTGAAATACCGTAGTAAACCGTATTACCATTTGCATCGACCAAACGATATACATATTCCTCTGTTAATCCTAACGGATCCACCCACCCCGTCGGATCAAACACATACCCATACGGATTAAACCCGCCCAATAACCCTATCGGGTCGCTTGATATGTATTGTCCCGTCTCCGGGCTGTAGTAACGAAAGCGGTTGTAATGCAACCCGCTCTCTTCATCATAATACTGCCCCACGAATCTGAGGTTACATTCAATCTCTTCATCACTGCCCGTGTTGTAATGTAACGTTTCGCTCTTCGCATCACCCCACAGGTTCAGCTTCTGACGATAATGAATATAACCCTCCTCACTCATCAGTTCGGTGATTGTACCAATCTGGTCGGCAACCGTATAGTGTAACCGCCCGTTTTGGTATCGCGCCGTCGGGGTGAAGTCGTCATTCTGATACAACCAGTAAATCGCATTTTCCCAATCCGATTCGGCTTGTAATGCCGTGTTGCCGTCTGTTTGAAGCGGGATTTCCGCTACCAGCTGATTGTGACGGTAAAGGTATTTCGTGCCTCCGCAAGCGGTCGGATTCGCGCCGTTCTTCGCCGATTCCCGTTCATTCGCCGCCCGTTCGTCCGCTTTCCATAACTCCTCTATTTTATGCCAATAATCCTTGGTCGGGTGTATCG
>JAWHQP010000037.1:0-2482 GCA_032586195.1 Pasteurellaceae bacterium LIM206
ACCCCGACGGGCTGAAGTGTTCCGCCAGAATAAAACCGTTTTGATTGTGTCTGCGCGTTTGTCTGCCCAGTTTATCGTAGTGGAACTGTAACGGGTTATGGTCGTTGATTTAAAATTGCGTCAGTTCGCCGTATTTATCAAAAACTTGGTGGATTCTGACCGCTCTTTGCGGGTCCGCCGGATTGCTTGGTTGCTCTGCTTTGCCGTTTGGTAGCATGAGTTGGATTTATCTGCCGTATTTATCTAATTCGACCTCAATCCGTTCGCCGTCCTGAATCTCCGCTATCAATCTGCGTCAGGCGTGTCACCCGATTAAACATATCCCGTTCCCTAATACACCAAATAGTTATTATCCAAACATAAACTCTCTAAAATCATCACATAGCTCCTTTGGTACATTATTTTTAATGGTTTCTAATATAGTAGATACATAGTTTTCTTTATAATTAGAAAAGTTTTCGTCAGTATATACATTATTATTAAAGAGATTAATTTCAATTTCTTTTAGTTTAATATAAATCAATAAAAATTCATTTAGAGAGTCACTTAATTTATATAATTTAGGGTCTCCTGGAAATATGCCATATACTGGACAATAATTATTATTCATATCGCAAAAAATAGGTTCATCCCCCATTAAATGGGCAAAAATCACGTAAGAACTATTCCAATTTAAATCTTGCCATCCTTCGATGGCTTTACCTAACAAACTCGAGGGAATCAATGCAATATCATACGGAGAACCTGTAAAATAGCATTTTCTTTCAAAGGACAAATGTTGATAGAACTCCTTTATTTCTCCGGTTAATTCTAGTGTACTATTATCTAGTAACTTCTCAGATGAATATTCTAATTTACCCAATCCGCTGTCTTTATGAAAAATGTCAACAAATTTTTTCAAAGTTTCTTGTAAAAGCATAGTATTCTCCTAATATTTACTTTGATTTTGATTTAATCTGTTCGCTAATGTTGCTTCACGATCAATTAATTGGCCTGTTGTATTATTACTATAACTACCACTATGTCCTGTGCTTCCATGAAGATGCTCATTAAACCCACTAAGATGATTTCCATTTTGTAAAAAATCAATATTGCGAGGATCCCCTCTCCAATCAGTTCCTACATTACCTAAGTTGCTATTTTTTACATTATTTAACGGGTCTCGGATTTTCGTCACCACAAAATCATCATTATACCAATAACAACTTTCTCCCCCTTCCGCATGTTCGCCTGAGACTAACGACGAAAACAAGTATTTCCGCTGTTACTTGCAGTTAAACAGCGTAATCAGCGTTTACATCAGAAGAACTAAATAAAAAGCGATTACAATTTAAAAGTATCTAACCACAAATTTTAAATCATCATAAATTTTCAATAATGTATTCTTTTATACCAAGATCAGTCATTGGACTATCGGGCTTCCAATTTTTAGCCTCTTCTGGGGAAAATTCTTTAGGGTAGACTTTACCAGTTATATCAACTTTTCCAAATTTACTTCCGTCAGGCATACCATATCTAAAAGCAACATGACTATAAGGAGATAAATCTATATCTTCTTCATGACCAATAATTTGCCAATTTCCCTCGGATTTTCTATCAAAGAAACCGTACGAATTTATAATAACCGGACTTCCAAGTACGCTAGCTCCACTTATTTCTTCTCCCGATATTTCAGGGCTATCTTTAATGAGGGTAAATATAATTGCAATATGCCCTGAGATAGATTTTCCAATAATTTGCCCAAAGGCAAATTTGTTATCACTACATTCAAAGCAAAAAATGTCTCCAATTTTGATAAAACGTAACATTGTTCTTGGTTTTTTATTCCAACCACGGATCTTTATTTTTTTCATTTTATGCTCCACAAGCTCCTCGTTGATTTCGTCTGCTATTGTTTATTTCATTAGTCTTAGATTCGTAATTATCTTCAAAAACCTGCTGACGAGTTCTGTCACGTGTCGTATTATTATGATCAAATGAAACAACCTTATTGCCTCGATTATCCTGAGATATTGGTTGACCAATCGTTCCTGTTTTTGTGCCATACTCTTCAATATAAGCTTGCTCATAGCCTCGAGCTTGACCATAGGTGATATCACTATCTAATACTTCCATTCTAGTTGATGATGTTCCGGTTAATCTTCCTGAGTCAATATGTTCTGTTTGGCGTCTACTTACATCATTAGTAATCCCTACATATGTGGTTGTGAATCCCCTTGATCGAATAAGCCATAAACACTGTAGCCTCCCGTATCAGTTGAAACCAACCCCAACGGATCCACAAACACCGTCGGATTAAATACATACCCATAAGGATTAAACCCACCGAGTAGTCCTATCAGGTCGCTTGATATGTATTGCCCCGTCTCCGGACTGTAGTAACGGAAGCGGTTGTAATGCAACCCGCTCTCTTCATCATAATACTGCCCCACAAAACGATGATTGCAGGATAGCGGGGCACTATCGTTCGCCGCATAGTGCC
>JAWHQP010000038.1:0-2150 GCA_032586195.1 Pasteurellaceae bacterium LIM206
AACCGAGATTAAGCGGGTTGTGGTCGTTCACTTGGAATTGGGTCAGCTCGCCGTAGCGATTAAAAACTTGTGCAATTCTGACCGCACTTTGTGGGTTATTCGGATTGTTTGGCAAATTGAGCGTGGTTTGTCTGCCGTATTTATCCAACTCGACCGCAATCCGTTCCCCGTCCTGAATTTCCGCAATCAGAATGTTTTAATCGTCGTATTGATATATCACCGATAAAACTAGTCTTAGAATAAATTAACCAGCTTTGCTATAACGGAAAACTAATCACTTATCAAATAGTAAATATTAAGGGAGTTTATTCCTTATAGATTTATTAATAGACTCCCAAGATATTAACAAACTAGACTTCCCTAAAACCTCGTTTATTCTTTCTAATTCTTGCATAGAAACTAACCATAAATAATTAAAACCATTTAACGGTTTTAATGTTCCATTATTGCTATCTGACAATATCCACTTAGAAAGTTTTATTCCCATAACCGATAATTCTAAATGATCTTTATTTAAGATGTTTATCGGATAAACCATTCTTAATTTATGATAATACTGTGGTTCTTCACCACTTCTCGACGGTAATTGATAAAGCCATTCATTAGAGTCTTCAAAAGGGTAGATAGTAGAAGCGTCTAAGCATAAAGCATAATTTAAAGCTGCTGAAACATTAGCATATAGTTGATAGCCTATACCATAAATCATTTCATTCCCTTTAAGAAAATCATATAAACAATCAAGTACCTCGGAATTAGTTGTACTTAATATCTTATTTGAAAATTGAATTTCAATATAAGACATTCCCTCACTAAATTTAGACTCCTTACCAAAAAAGGAGAATCCTACATCCCATAACCGATTTGTTGATGAAAAGAAAACTCTAAAATGATCTATACCTTTTTCTATTTCCTCCTCAAGCTCAGCAAATGAAACTTCCTTTTCTGAAACTGTCTCACCGTGTCTATCAGCTTCATGTTCATAGTAATAATATGCAGAATTTGGTTGAATATTTAACCTTCCAAACAAATATTCTGCAAAGTAATAGGCTTCTCTTGAATTTGTATTTTTTAAATCATACAAGGCTATACCATTAGTTAATTCTTTCATTTTATCCCCTTAATTAGATTGTCAATTTGCAATTTAATATCTGCTGCTTTATAAGGATGTTCTAGTACAATGATCCTACCTCTTTGTCCAGCCGGTAACTTATTCATTGATGTACTATTTCTTGTTGTTAGAGTTGGTAATTTGCTTCCCATATCTGTTTTGGAGGCAATCTCAATTGAGTGAACTCTTCCACTATGATCAATAGCCATTACATCTGGACGACGAGTACCACCTTGTCCAACACCTGTATTATATGCTCGGTTTAAATATATCTTTTCAAACTTACCAGACATAGCTAATTTATTTGCCAAAAGTTCAGATAATGTATCATGTCCTGGTGTTCGATCTTTCTGTCCTGTACCATAAATTTTCGTGCCATTTACTTCTCTAACTGGGCATTTAGCTAACCCCAGCGGATCGACCCACGCAGTCGGATTATCCACATACCCATACGGATTAAACCCGCCCAACAGCCCAATCGGGTCGTGGCTGATATATTGTCCGGTTTCCGGGCTGTAGTAGCGGAAACGGTTATAGTGCAGTTCGCTTTCTTCGTCGTAATATTGTCCGACAAAACGGTGATTACAACTCAACGGATTCTCGTCATTCGCCGCATAATGGCGGTGTGCGTCGATTTCCGCTTCGCCCCACAGATTCAGTTTTTGCCGGTAATCAATATAACCGTCTTCCGTCAACAGTTCGGTGATTGTACCAATCTGGTCGGCTACCGTATAGTGTAGCTGTCCGTTTTGATAGCGCGCCGTCGGGGTAAAGTCGTCCTCTTGGTATAGCCAGTAAATCGCATTTTCCCAGTCCGCTTGGGCGGTTGTGTGTCGTACGGTGTTACCGTCGGTTGTGGTTTGGTTGATTTGTAACGGCACTTCCGCAACCAGTTGGTTGGCGTGATACAGGTAGCGGTAGCCCGAAAGTGCGGTCGGTTTTGCGGGAGTTTTTTCATCTGCCCTTACCGTTTCATTCGCCGCACGTTCATCCGCTTTCCATAACTCTTCTATCTTATGCCAGTAGTCCTGATTCGCTCTAA
>JAWHQP010000039.1:0-2053 GCA_032586195.1 Pasteurellaceae bacterium LIM206
TTGACGCGGCTGTTGCAGAACTACCTGCCGCACTGGCTGATGTTGAGGCGGCTGTTGCAGAACTACCTGCCGCACTGGCCGATGTTGAGGCTGCTGTCGCTGAACTACCTGCCGCACTGGCTGAAGTTGATGCAACAGTGGCTGAAGATGCGGCAACTGTTGCAGAGCTTGCTGCTGAGGTCGCTGAATTGATCGCACTTTGTGCCGAGCTATTTGCTGAGGTTGCTGAACTTGCTGCTGATGAAGCCGATGTACTTGCAGCTGTTGCCGAACTGCTTGCCGCAGTCGCAGACGATCCTGCTGATGTCGCCGAACTTGCTGCAGACGAAGCTGAAGTACTGGCCTCTGTGGCTGAGCTACCCGCTGCACTGGCTGAAGTTGACGCTGCCGTCGCAGAACTGTCCGCCGCACTTGCTGATGTTGAAGCCGCGGTTGCTGAAGATGCTGCTGAAGTCGCTGAATTGATCGCACTTTGTGCCGAGCTATTTGCTGAGGTTGCCGAACTTGCTGCTGATGAAGCCGAAGTGCTGGCTGCCGTTGCCGAACTACTTGCCTCAGTCGCCGAGCTTGCCGCAGACGATGCTGAACTACTGGCTGAGGTTGCTGAACTTGTCGCTGATGAGGCCGAAGTGCTGGCTGAAGTCGCAGAGCTTGCAGCCGTTGTAGCTGAACTATCTGCAGCACTGGCCGAGCTTGTTGCTGATGAAGCCGAAGCACTTGCTGAAGTCGCAGATGATGCCGCGGCCGTTGCTGAACTATCCGCTGCACTAGCTGATGTCGAAGCAGCTGTCGCCGAACTACTTGCTACTGTTGCAGAACTCGCTGCCGATGAAGCCGACGTACTGGCTGAAGTCGCGGAGCTTGCAGCCGATGAAGCCGAACTACCCGCTGCACTCGCTGAAGTCGAGGCTGCTGTAGCTGAGCTATTTGCTGCGGTCGCCGAACTTGCTGCTGATGAAGCTGAACTGTCTGCCGCACTAGCTGAGGTTGAAGCAGCTGTCGCCGAACTACTTGCCGCGGTTGCAGAACTCGCTGCCGATGAAGCTGAATTACTTGCCTCAGTCGCAGATGATGCCGCCGCCGTTGCTGAACTATCCGCCGCGCTCGCTGATGTTGAGGCTGCCGTGGCTGAACTTGTCGCTGACGAAGCTGAAGTACTTGCCTCTATGGCTGAGCTATTTGCTGCGGTCGCCGAACTTATTGCTGATAAAGCTGAACTGTCTGCCGCACTTGCTGATGTTGAAGCCGCGGTTGCTGAAGATGCGGCAACTATTGCGGAGCTTGCCGCTGAAGTCGCCGAACTGATCGCACTTTGTGCCGAGCTATTTGCTGCAGTTGCTGAACTCACTGCCGATGAAGCTGAACTACTTGCCTCAGTCGCAGATGATGCCGCCGCCGTTGCTGAACTGTCTGCTGCACTAGCTGATATTGACGCAGCTGTAGCCGAACTACTTGCTGCTGTTGCAGAGCTCGCTGCCAATGAAGCTGAACTGTTTGCTGCCGTAGCCGAGCTTGCCGCTGATGAAGCCGATGTGCTGGCTGAGGTCGCGGAGCTTGCAGCCGATGAAGCTGAACTACCCGCTGCACTAGCCGATGTTGAAGCAGCTGTCGCCGACGTACTTGCTGCTGTTGCAGAACTCGCTGCCGATGAAGCTGAACTGTCTGCTGCACTGGCCAATGTTGATGCTGCTGTCGCCGAACTACTTGCCGCTGTTGCCGAACTTGCTGCTGATGAAGCTGAACTGTTTGCTGCCGTAGCCGAGCTTGTCGCCGATGAAGCCGACGTACTTGCTGAGGTCGCGGAGCTTGCTGCCGATGAAGCTGAATTACTTGCCTCAGTCGCAGATGATGCCGCGGCCGTGGCTGAGCTATCCGCTGCACTAGCCGATGTTGATGCTGCTGTCGCCAAACTACTTGCCGCGCTGGCTGAGGTTGACGCGACTGTTGCCGAACTACCTGCTGCACTGGCTGAAGTTGATGCTGCTGTTGCAGAACTGTCCGCCGCACTAGCTGATGTTGAGGCTGCCGTTGCAGAACTATCCGCCGCACTGGC
>JAWHQP010000040.1:0-1868 GCA_032586195.1 Pasteurellaceae bacterium LIM206
TATCCTGCAGAGCAGAGCAGAGCAGAGCAGAGCAGAGCAGAGCAGAGCAGAGCAGTAGAACAAAGTAGTATTAGTTTCTTCAGTCTTCATATAAAAAGCACCCCGCAGTGGATACAAAAAACTTTTGTATCCACTGCGGGGTGCTTTTGTCTAGAAATGCATACCTTATTTTAATAGAAATATAAGAATAGGAGCAAATATGAAGAAGAAAATACTATTATTAAGTATTTCTCTCGTTTTGGGAGCTTGTTCTGTACAACGTGGCACAGATCAACCCCTTGAGAACTGGAATAATTTAAAACAGTCCTCTCTCAGTACCGATAAATTAGGCGAAAACCAGGCGCTGGCAGTATTTTATCGTCAAGACAACATTCACGGTGCTTCGGCAAACGTATATGTTGATGGTAACTATCAAACCTCGCTAATGCCAAATGCATTTAGCGCTATTCCCGTATGTGCAAATAAGCATACTTTCTCAAGTTCTTTCGTCAGTAATGAAAAATTTGGAAACCGTACTGACGGCATTATGCCTATTTTAGCGATACAAACAGTCTCTTATTATAAGTTAGTCCAAGAGCCTGACGGACGCTTAAGCTTTGTTCCCGTAGAGGAAAATACTGCGAAAGCGGAGATCGCAAATTTATTAAAACAAGATAACACGCTTTCTCGTGTCAGCACACCAGACCAGTGCCAGCCACCGGTGGTACTTGCCGTTGAATCATTAGATACTAACGCGCTTTTCTCATTTAATGGTTATAAAGTAAATCAGATTTTAGCCGGCGGGCTTGAGCGTATCCAAAATTTTGCACAAAAAGTAAAAGAAATGGAGCTTGTTGAGAGTATTACTGTAAACGGACATTCTGATCCTGTAGGTCCCGATGGCTACAACCTTAAACTTTCTCAACAACGTGCCGAAACAGTGAAGGATTTATTACAAAAAGCAGGTGTATCACATCCGATTAAAGCCGTAGGTTGCGGTAAAAAAGAGCTTATTGTAACGAATTGCAGTGCGCTGAAAGGTGCAGCAAAAACAGAATGTAACGCCCCTAACCGTCGTGTCGATATTGCGGTTTATGGTGGAAAAACGGTTAATAAATAAAGGTAAAACATAATGTCAATAACATTGAAAGTATTAAGCGCAAAAAAGGTTGTAGCATCGCATAACATTGAACAAAATCAGTCAATCGTGATCGATTCCCGTGATAAGTCAAATTATCAATTAATTGATGATCAAACGGGCTTTGCACCACAAAATATTATCGCCAAACGCATAGGCAAGGATTTGCAAATTACACTCGAAGACGGCAATTTAACCCCGGATATTGTGATTAAAGACTATTATGGTGAGGGTAATACCGAAGAAGTGACCAACCTTATCGTTGGGCAGCACGAGAACGGCAAAATTTATGCCTATGTGCCGGAATCGGGTGAAAAACCTGATGCGGTGAGTATGCTTGATGATACGGATGCCGCACCGCAAGCTCTAGGTGGTGATGAATTGGTTAGCCCATTTTGGGTGTTTAACCCTTGGTGGCTGTTAGCATTGGTGCCATTGGCTGCAATTGCTGTAGCTGCAGGCAGTAATGGCGGCGGTGATTCAAAAGACACAACGGCACCGGCGGCTCCGGATGTTGACCCAAAACAGGACGGTTCGGTTGAAATCACACCAAAAGATGATTCAAGCAAAACGACCGTAGATTACACCGATGAAAGCGGCAACTCAAAACAAATTGTTGCTGAAAAAGGCAAAGATGGCAAATGGACAATCACTGATCCGGCCAACAATCCTGATGTGACTATTGACCCTAACACAGGCAAAATCACCATTCCTGAAAAGGATATTAAAGGTGGTACCGATGTAACGGCAA
>JAWHQP010000041.1:0-1866 GCA_032586195.1 Pasteurellaceae bacterium LIM206
TGGCGGCCGTTAACGGATTAATCCCGCCCGAAGAGAAGCCCGCGCTTACGCTCTGTGCCTTCGCTTCGCTGTAGTTTTCGATGTTCTCCGCGCTCAGTGAGTTGGTCGTGAAACGGTTCTTATCCTCCGTTGCCGTACTCTGTATCAGGCCGCCTTTAAGATGGGTATTGTTGGCCACGTTGACATCCATGCCGCCGTCGCCTGCATTAAATCCGCTCTGCTCCGCCACCTGCGCATAGTTCATCCGCGCTTTGCTTTGGCTGAAGTTCACCGCGCCGCTCCCCGTAAGGTGGTGCCATTCTCGCTGATTGATGTTAATGCTTTATTAGCAACCTTGCCTATTAAATAGCTAGTTATAGTTCTACCTCACAAAGTAATGTGGACGTAGGTAGTTATCATTATTTGAATCTATTAATTATTTAAACAATAAATTTTTAACATATTCTCATTTCTGATTGTTCTTTCATTCAGATATTTATCCATATTTAATCCCTAAATAAGGTTATTAATGACAATTCATTAACCTCATCAAACTCAAAGTGAATATAATTATTATTACAACTATATTTTATCCAATTTTTTCCACTATATTTTTCCTCACCTAACAGCTCTATAATAACTTCTTTTTTTATCCCATTATAAAGACCATGTATAAATTCTTTCAAAAATGGATAACTACTGTATCCATTAACATCTTTTACATAAATAAAAATACCACTTAATATTTCACAATCATTTATCAAATCAAACGTAAAATCAACTCCAGATTTAAAAAAATGAAAATAAACATTAGATACACCTTCATATTTTACATCTTCAATTTCAAAATCGCTGGCAATTAGAGTAATAACATCTAGGATTTTTATATCACCTTGCTTACATCCCAATGCGTTTAAAAAGGTATTTATTTCTCCATTTAATATCATTTTTCAATTCCTCTTAACTTATTTCGTTCAATAATCTTGTTAATAGCATTATTTATATCATAATCACTATATCCTTTAGCTTTTAAATTCGCTTTAACAACACCTATATCGCATAATTGAGCTACACATAAGTTATTCGCATCTAATTCAACTTGAGCTTTGGTATTTCTTCCTTTATAAGTACGACTAGAATTATGAACATCACCAGGTACAGCTATAGCTGTAGCCTCATTTCTTAATACTCTTTCTTCGTTTGGTGTTAGTTTTCTCCCTAATTCAATTTCTTTCGCTTTTTTCAAAGCTGCAAATGAAGGAATATGATCTAAATCAAGACCATCTCCAACTACAGAACGTTTTTGTAAATTAACGTAGCTATCAACATCCAATGCTTTAACTCTATCTATCTGTTTACTCGCATCTTTAAGATATGCTTCAGCTTTGGCTATATCACCCGCTTTAGCTGCCTTTTTCGCCGCCTGATAAGTTTCTTTAATCTCCTTTAACGGTTTGGTTACTGCATCGGCACCGGGAATAACACCTATTACTGCGAGCGTATAATCAATTGCATCTTCTGCTTCAACGAAAGATTTTATATCTCCAACTACCGGTGTAAAATCAGAAAGCAGGCTTATTACATCCGCACCTGTTTTTATACCTGCAATAATATCCGGGTGCTCCCGCTCAAATTTATCAATCACTGCTTTTTGGGTATCGGTCAAAATCTGTTTTGCCGTTTCAGCTTGAGCAAGCCCATTATAATAATCTGCGGATTGATTCAGACTGAAATTATCCTCCACCGCCCGCTTAGAAACTTCCGAACTCAGTACCGCACTTTGCGTCGAATCGCCCAATAACCCGCCGGCTAAGCCGCCCGCAAGTTGGCTCAGCACTGTAATCGTGTTCTTCTGGGCTTCGGTTAAATCATTCGCGGTTTTTGTAG
>JAWHQP010000043.1:0-1635 GCA_032586195.1 Pasteurellaceae bacterium LIM206
CGATAAACGCGTTGAGTGAGAAACAGGGTTTATCGGAAGATTTGGTGGAGAAAGGTCTGTTGGGTTCGTCTCTGTTGTCAAGAGAAAACCTTTTAGGCGGTTCATCGGCTATTGGGAATGGTTTTGCGAAGAAGATTACTAAATCTAAAACTGTACAGAGTATTGATGTAGATTTTTCTATTCCAGAAAATTTAACCCCAAAAGGCGCTAAGAGGGCAGGGGCGTTTAATGAAGCTAAACGAAGATCAGGAATACCAGTTAGTCAGAGTCCTACCAATGTATATCAAAATGTAGACAAAAGAGGTAATAAACAACCTGGAGTCATTTATGAGTTCGAGATTCCTGCCACAGGAGGAAGTGTTAAAAAAGTTTACATAAGAGATGACGCTAAAGGACATTTTTATGGTGAAAATAATCCTCAGAATAGAGGGCCACATTTTAATGATCAAAAGGGAAATCATTATGATTACTAATTTTATTATAAGAAAAGCTGAAGATATCACTATAAAGAATGAAATAACTGATTTCAGCCAATTCTTCTTTTATAAAAAAAATATTTCAGCTATCAGTTTTGAGATACCTAATGAGCCATTAATCGAGTTTAGTGAAAAACTTTTTAAGCAACTAGTTAATAAGATTGGAGTAGCAGATAATATCAATATGATAGCTCAATTATACCCTCAGCCAAATAACAGGATTATTAGGTATAAAAACTTTTGGGGAATACTAAGGGATAATAAAGTTAATACAGAAGCATTTTCTAATAAATCTGAATTATTGTTAGAGAAAGATAATCGACTTATTGTTTCAGGAATAGGTAAGATTAATATGAAATTTGAAAAAATTATACCTGATCTTCTTCTTGTCACCAGAAAGCTATATTTTTATACTTTTTTAGATAATTATGAATTCAATTCTAATTTATTTTCTGGCTTTGAAGAAAATGTAGTAAGTATTATAAGTAAAGGTGGATTAATTTTTTTCTTTTTAGGGGATTTATATCAAGATAGTTGTGAGATAGTTGTTTTAAGTAAAATAACTCAGTTAAATAAAGTACTTAATTTAGTTAATGCTTCATAGATAATATAATGTAGATGTACATAATTTTGAACACTTTAATTTTTAAACAAATAGAGCCACTAGAAAGTGATGTTTTAAATATGCCTTTGGACAAGAATATGTTATGCGAGAAATTCCTTTCTCTAGCTCTATACTCAGATACACCTGATATAGCGAAGAATAAAATATATTCTTTTTTTAAGGTAGATGATTTAGATATTTGTAGATGTGCTATATTAGCTATAGGTCATCTAGCTAGATTACATAAAAACATTTCTATGAATGAATTTATGGAATATTTATCAGATGTAAGAAATAAGAGTGAATTAAAAGGAGTAATAGAAGATGTTATCGATGACATTACAATATTTTGTCAAAAAAATAAGTAACTATATTTTAATATTTCGATTAGATTGACAACTGAGGCCAATAACACTTAGGAACAACAAAGAAAAAGGTTAAAAAAGTGATTTTTGGTAAAATACTGGAATATATGAGCCGTTACCGGTGTATTATAGGGGCTGGCGTCGGGCAACACCGGCGCGGCCATCGCGGGCGGACTTTCCCCTTATGCCA
>JAWHQP010000044.1:0-1625 GCA_032586195.1 Pasteurellaceae bacterium LIM206
TGGAGAAAGGCCTGTTGGGTTCGTCTCTGTTGTCAAGAGAAAGCCTTTTGGGCGGCTCATCGGCTATTGGGAATGGTTTTGCGAAGAAAGTTAAAAATCCAAATGTAGAAAATACTGATTGGAAATATCAACCGGCTCCTAAAAAAGATCAAATAACCGGTTTTAAAGATCTTATTAAAGTTAAAGACAAAACTCCTGTTCAAGGGGGAGGAAAATTAAGACCGCGCTGGAAAGATCATGATGGAAATATCTTTGAATGGGATTCTCAGCATGGAACACTAGAAAAATATAATAAGAGAGGTGTACATTTAGGAGAATTTGATTATAAATCAGGTATACAAACCAAACCAGCTAATCCAAATAGAAGGGTTAAACCATAATGAAAGTAAAAAGATATATAGAAGTATATGATAATACTACAGATGAATTGTTGTTTTCTTATAGGATTACTCTTTTAGATGAATTGGTTATCAAAATTATTAATCCTGATGATGATGATAAATATGCAGTATTTTCATACGATTTAAATAAAAGTCAAGTAATTCAATTAGGTGGATATGTTTTAATTGAGGCTTTCAAGAATAAGGATGTTTCTTTCCACTCTGCATGTTATTTAGATTAATTAGTAGGTGGAAAATCGGATTGGCGTTAGTGTAATCTTATATTTTGTGAACTGATCTTGGAGACTGCTGGGCAAGGGAAAGTAGGCATAAATGCTTCTGCTACTTATTTAAATTCTATAAGAAAAAATGAAGATGCAAACTTTTCTGGAACAGTGGGTGAATATTCGGGAGACACAGATAGAATAAAATCTAATCTGGATGAGTTTAAAAGAGAAATTTTACTTAATAATAAGGAATGAAATGAAAATAAGATTAAAAAGAAATTTTTATATTTCATGGTTAGGATTTTCTATAGGTATATTTTTACTCTTATTATTAAGGGATATATTTGTTAGTATATATGTATATATATATTATGATAAATTCTATATAAAGTTCTCATTTTTAGAAGCACTTAAAGCTACGCTTGGAATGTGTATTCCAGCTTTTATATTTCATTTCTGTTTATATAAGTATGGTGGACAGAAAAAGCTAAATAAATATGTAGAAAAAAGTATTAAAAATAAAAAAATAACCTTTTGGCAAACAGTATGTTTATGATTATGGGCTTAAAGCAACTTTAGTAATCGTAATTACTTAGCTACTCGAGACGGACATACTTTTCAGTCAAGCATAGCCGCAATAAGAGCAGCGGCTGGAGCGCGGGAGTGTTTGTGGGTTATAACGGCAACGGTTACGGCTTTGGTTTTGAGGCATCAGGGCAGGCGGGCAAGGGTAAGGAAAACAGTGAAACCACCACGCAAACAAACAGCCGTCTTAACGCTGCCCAGGTAAAACTTACCAGTGAAAATGACACCACCTTACGGGGAGCAACGGTCAATGCCACACGGTTAACGGCGGATATCGGCAATAACTTAACGATAGAAAGCCAGCAGGACAGCGGTCATTACGACGCCAAACAGACTCAGAGCGGCGCCGAGGTGAGCATAGCTTATGGTTCGGGTGGCAGCGGCGCGGTGAACTTCAGCCAAAGCAAAGCGCGGATGAACTATGCGCAGGTGG
>JAWHQP010000045.1:0-1544 GCA_032586195.1 Pasteurellaceae bacterium LIM206
ATTTGTCAATAAACCGTCCTCATTATAACGATAAAGCAACAGCTCGCCGTTCGACCGCGTCAGTTTGTAATCCGTATAACAATATTCCGTTCTTCTGCCTAAAGCGTCTGTATAGTAGGTACAACGATTTTCGTCATCATATCTATAGTTGTCTTCGTAATGACCGGACTCCGTTTTTTGTTATGTCACTGCTACACTATGGATTTTATACTTTCAATCGATATTCGTTAAAAATAGTCATTATTCCTATAGTGCTATCTAGATTTGAATGGATACAAAGAAAAAATCCCATTCTTATCAATAAATGATTGAAGCACGCTGATTTGCTCATTTATCTTAGAGATAATTTCCTCTTTATCAAAAATAGAGTCATCAATAAAAAGGAATAGTCTAAATAAATCGCTTAAGTATAGTATTCTATATTCCATTTCTGATAATTCATTGGAAGAGTTTTCAATTCTAATAACAAAATCTTCTAACGTTGAACCAGATAAAAACCTCTGATGGATATTTTTATTTAATTTCTTCTTGAAGTCATTCCCATATTCAAGTGTAGATAAAATAATGTTTTTAAAGTGAATAACTTTATCTTTATCAGATCTCTGAATAAAAGCCAGTAATATAATTGAACCTCTGATAAATGTCCAATAGTCATAATCCCCCTCAAAAGGTATTAGTGAGATAGTTTCTAATAATATCTCTGTCGACTGATTTTCCTTATTAAGAAATAACAAATAACCAAGATGATTTAGTGATTCCAGATAGCCAACTTTTGTCCTCTTATTTTTTTAGGTATTTTATCTATATAAATTTTAAGTTTGTCATTATTTTCCAGTAAATTAAATGCGTCAGAAAGATTCATAGTTACTCCTATTTTATTCAACAATAATTCTAACTCTTGTTCCGTCATCATAAGATGATAATGCACGTGATATAGAGGATCCAGCCCCTCTATTATCTGACGGAGTAATATACCTAACACTGGCGCCTTTACCACCTTCCTTAAACATAGCCATTGGGAATTCGTCTCTATCATAGCCAGGTTTAGTTGGAATACCATCTAAGGAATCACTGCGGTTTTGACCTGCACCACCTCTATTAATTTCAAAGATGTTATTACCATCAGGATTTTTACCAGTAATATTACCATTAATATAATCATCTATATGACCAAAAGCCTCTTGATATTCATTTTTGTCTAATTTGAGAGTAATATCGTGATTATCACCGCTATTTCCACCATCTTCAACGACAGTACACCCTTTTAGACCTAATGGATCCACCCACCCTGTCGGTATCCCCACATACCCATACGGATTAAATCCACCCAACAACCCTATCGGGTCGCTTGATATGTATTGCCCCGTTTCCGGGCTGTAGTAACGAAAGCGGTTGTAATGCAACCCGCTCTCTTCATCATAATACTGCCCCACAAAACGGTGATTGCAACTCAGCGGGTTTTCGTCATTTGCAGCATAATGGCGGTGCCCGTCGATTTCCGCTTCGCCCCACAGATTCAGCTTTTGTCGGTAGTCAATGTAGCC
>JAWHQP010000046.1:0-1491 GCA_032586195.1 Pasteurellaceae bacterium LIM206
TGTGGGGCGAAGCGGAAATCGATGGACACCGGCATTATGCGGCGAATGATGAAAACCCACTGAGTTGTAACCACCGTTTTGTGGGTCAGTATTATGATGAAGAGAGCGGGTTGCACTATAATCGTTTTCGTTACTACAGCCCGGAGACGGGGCAATACATATCAAGCGACCCGATAGGGTTGTTGGGCGGGTTTAATCCGTATGGGTATGTGGGGGTTCCGACGGCGTGGGTGGATCCGTTGGGGTTAAAGGCTTGTTCTAATCTAGATAAAAAACCGTTGGATTGGGGTGAAACAGATCCAAAGGGATTATCCAGAAAAGATCATGTAAGACGTCATGGTGTTGATGATCCAACTCGTCCCGGTCCACATGGTGTTTTTTCTAAAGATCCTATAAACCAAACTGCTGATGCATGGACAAGAGCCAAAGAAACGGGCTTATCGCCTACAGTACAGGGTGATAGACGTATATATGATGTTCCAACGCCTAATGCGGGGGTTCAAGGAGGTAATCCTTCGGCATCTGGACACGGACAAACTCTGGATGGGATAAGAATAGTTATGGAAAAAGATTCTAATAGGGTAATCACAGCATTTCCAATTAAATTGTAAACTAATGGAGTAATAAAGAGATGAAGACAACTTATTTTATTTATCGAGACAGCAACGCTATGGAAAGACAAAGTGATGGGGTTGAGTTCTGTAAAATACCTGAGTTCTTTGATGATAAAATATATTTTTATTGTAATGAATATATGCTGTTTTGGACTTCTATTGATGATGCGGGCGATTTGAATAAAGCTAAGGATTTTAAATTAAAAGACAGAATAATTCCGGCTACTCTGTTAGAAATCTGTAATGAAGGATTGATTGGTTACATTAACATTGTTAAACAATACAATATTGAGGATGGTAAAATTTTAGGAATTACATATATCAATTTGGACTAGTTATTATGTTTCAGTACCAAACTTGAGACCCTGGGGAGGCAAACGGCGGCGGAGAATAACAGACGCTACAAAGTCAAAAAACATCACGGACGCATTGCACACTACGGCAACAAGACGTACAAGTACGATGAGCTAGGACGGTTACAAAGCAAAACCGAGACCAAGCAGGGCTTCCGTCCGGTAATGACGTATTACAAATGGAACAGTCAAAGTCAGCTGGTTGAAATCCACAGCCCATTCAAAGGCAGTTGGCGTTATGAGTATGACGCGTTTGGACGCAGAACGGGCAAATACCGACACAAAGCCGACCAACCGCTGCCAAATCAGCAAATTAATATGCCGATTCGCCCGAATCAGGATTATTGGCATAAAATCCACCAATTGTGGGACGAGCAAGAGGCGCAACAAAATAACGAAAAAACGTCGGAAAAACCGACCGCACTTTCTACGCAGAGCGGCTACAGATACCTGTATCACGCCAACCAACTGGTCGCCGAAGTGCCGTTGCAAATCAACCAAACCACAACCGACGGTAACACCGT
>JAWHQP010000047.1:0-1406 GCA_032586195.1 Pasteurellaceae bacterium LIM206
GCTTTCGTTACTACAGCCCGGAAACGGGGCAATACATATCAAGCGACCCGATAGGACTACTCGGTGGATTTAATCCTTATGGGTATGTGTTTAATCCGACGGTGTTTGTGGGTCCGTTGGGGTTGGCTCCAGCAGTGCCACCATATAACACCACACCACTGGAAGATGATGTTATAAGATATAAGCCTCGTGATGTTTTGACACCACAAGCAGGAGGAAGAGATACTGCAATAAATAGAGCTTGGGTGCAAGAAAAAGCATTAATAGAGCAAACAGGAAGAGGAACAAGACCTTGGAGTCAAAAAGAAATAGAGCTAATTAAGTCCACTCCAAATAGCCAATTAGAATCTGTTATGTCAGGAGCCGGCTATACTGGTCACCATATTACTAATGTTGAAAATGGTACTCTAGGTGCAAGATGGCAAGGGGACCCAAGAAATATTATTTTCCTTGAAAATAGAAATCATCCAAATGGTGATGCACATCAATATTCGTATCAAGGACATAGAGGGGATTATCATAATTCAACGACAGGCAGATTAATAGATCGCGAAGCGACATTACAGCAAAGATTAAATCAGCAACAAAATAAATGTTAGGAGTTTCTTATGGATATAAAAAAAATATTACCGAATTTAGTAGAGTGTTTTTATTTAAGCAATAGAATTGATGGTGAATTAGAATTTATCAAAAATCCGTTACCGATCGCTGATAAAAATATTTTTAGACAATTATTAGAATATTATCAACATCTTTCTTTTAAAGCAGATTGTTATTTTGGGAATCAATTTTTTGATATTGTACTACTTCCTATGCAATCGGAAGGAACTAAACCAGAAACATGGGCGTTACACCATGATGAACGATTCAAAAAAAAAGATTACATTATTTTTGCACACACTACTTCAGATGATGTGATATGTTGTAATATTCGAGATGATAAATGTCCAGTTTATGGTTTAATTTCTGGGAGTGAGCATTATCACAAACTAGGTGATTCCTTGTATGACTTCTTGTCTTTTTATATCAAGCTTGTGTATTTGGAAATAAATGATTATCACGAAGAAATCTATTCTGATAACAATTTTAATGTAAAAAAAGAATTTATTGATGATGTGTCCAATATAATAAAAGCAAATTTTTCTGGAGACTCGCGGGAAGGACTTATTAGATTTTTATTGAGTGGTTTATAAAAGGCAGTTGGCGCTATGAATATGACGCGTTCGGACGGCGAACGACCAAGTACCGACACAAAACGGAGCAACCGCTACCGAACCAACAACTCAACCTGCCGATTAGAGCGAATCAGGACTACTGGCATAAGATAGAAGAGTTATGGAAAGCGGATGAGCGTGCGGCGAATGAAACGGTAAGGGCAGATGAAAAAACTCCCGCAAAACCGACCG
>JAWHQP010000048.1:0-1347 GCA_032586195.1 Pasteurellaceae bacterium LIM206
GATTTTATACGCAACTTTCCATAAAAGTTGCTATGCCTTCGGCACCGTTGGCAACGCCAACGTTCAAAAGCTAAAGCTTTTGTCAGCACCGCACTTTTTAAAACCGAAAAACAAAAAAGGGGCTAAGCAGCCCCTTCTCTTTCTGTCGTTCCGACTATCTATTATTTGATAATACGTGCAACAACACCCGCACCAACGGTACGACCGCCTTCACGGATAGCAAAACGTAAACCTTGGTCCATCGCGATTGGGTGGATTAGGCTTACTGTCATTTTGATGTTATCGCCCGGCATAACCATTTCCACACCTTCCGGTAATTCGATAGTGCCGGTTACGTCAGTGGTACGGAAGTAGAACTGTGGACGATAGCCTTTGAAGAATGGCGTGTGACGACCACCTTCATCTTTTGACAATACGTACACTTCTGACTCGAAATCAGTGTGTGGCGTGATTGAACCCGGTTTCGCCAATACCTGACCGCGTTCGATTTCTTCACGTTTGGTACCACGTAATAAGGCACCGATGTTTTCACCCGCACGACCTTCGTCAAGCAGCTTACGGAACATTTCCACACCGGTTACGGTTGTTTTAGCCGTCGGTCTGATACCCACGATTTCCACTTCGTCACCGGTACGGATTACGCCGCGCTCTACACGACCCGTTACCACGGTACCACGACCGGAGATGGAGAACACGTCTTCAATCGGAAGCAGGAACGGCTGGTCGATAGCACGTTCAGGCTCAGGAATGTAAGTGTCCAGATAGTTTGCCAGCTCAAGGATTTTTTCTTCCCATTGGGCATCGCCTTCAAGGGCTTTTAAGGCGGAACCGCGCACGATTGGGGTGTCATCGCCCGGGAAATCGTATTGAGAAAGCAGCTCGCGCACTTCCATTTCAACCAGTTCCAATAATTCTTCGTCATCCACCATATCGCATTTGTTTAAGAATACGATAATGTACGGTACGCCTACCTGGCGGCCGAGAAGGATGTGTTCACGGGTTTGCGGCATAGGGCCGTCGGTGGCTGCCACGACTAAGATAGCACCGTCCATCTGCGCCGCACCGGTAATCATGTTTTTCACATAGTCGGCGTGTCCCGGACAGTCAACGTGCGCATAGTGACGGGTCGGGGTATCGTATTCAACGTGTGAAGTGTTGATGGTGATACCGCGCGCTTTTTCTTCAGGCGCGTTGTCAATCTGGTCGAATGCACGGGCGGCACCTCCGTAGTGTTTTGCCAATACGGTGGTGATAGCTGCGGTTAAAGTTGTTTTACCATGGTCAACGTGGCCGATTGTACCCACGTTTACGTGCGGTTTTGTACGTTCAAATTTTTCTTTAGACATT
>JAWHQP010000049.1:0-1319 GCA_032586195.1 Pasteurellaceae bacterium LIM206
CAGACCGACTGTGTGCTGCTCGATGACAAACGCAATCCCGGGCTTTATCTGATTCAGCTGGACAGCCAAGGCGAGCGCACCTTCCTCTACTGGCGCAATCAATCCGCCGCCCGTTACTTATTGCAACATCCTGATTATCCGCGGTTTTAGCTCAGTTAGAACAGGTGGACATGATTTATCTGAGCGGTATTTCTCTGGCGATTTTGCCTGAACAGGACCGGTTCATCCTGATTGAACAGCTGAAACGGCTGGCGGCGCAAGGCGTGGAAATCGCCTTTGACAGCAATTATCGCCCGGCGTTATGGGAGTCTATCGAAAAAACTCGAGAAATCTACACCGCGCTTTTACCGATTGTGAGCCTTGCGCTGGTCACTTTCGACGATGAACAGGCGATTTGGCAGGATGCGGATGAAACGGCAACGATTGCCCGCCTGCAGGCGGCGGGCGTAAAAACCGTGGTGGTGAAAGCAGGAAAGCGCGGTGCTGTTTTCGCGAGTTTTGACGGTTCCCCGCAACGGGTGCCAACCGCGCCGGTGGCGAATGTGGTGGATACCACCTCGGCGGGCGATTCCTTCAATGCGGGTTTCCTCAACGGCTATCTGCAGGGAAAGGATTTGGCAACCTGCTGCCGACAAGGCAACCGACTGGCGGGCATTGTGATTCGGCATAAGGGCGCGATTATCGCGCGTTCCGCCACCGCGCATTTGCTTCATGAATTCAATTAAGGAACAGACTATGGTATATACAACCCGACAAATCATCGAAAAACTCCGTCACATCAAACTGGTACCCGTGATTGCACTGGACAAGGCGGAAGATATTATCCCGTTAATGGAAACACTGGCGGCGAACGGCCTGCCGGTGGCGGAAATCACCTTTCGTTCCGCGGCGGCGGAGGAAGCGATTCGCCTGTTACGGCGCCATAACGCCGAAATCCTCATTGCCGCCGGCACGGTATTAACCGCAGAACAAGTGGTGAAAGCGAAAAATGCCGGCGCGGATTTTGTAGTGACACCGGGCTTTAACCCGACAATCGTACAACTTTGTCAGGACCTGGATTTACCGATTACACCGGGCGTGAATAATCCGATGGCGATAGAGGCCGCGTTGGAAAAAGGATTGAACGCGGTGAAATTCTTCCCGGCGGAGGCCAGCGGCGGGGTGAAAATGATTAAAGCCCTGCTTGGCCCTTATGCCGATTTGCAGATTATGCCGACAGGCGGTATTAACACCGCTAATATCAAGGATTACCTCGCCATCCCGAACGTGGTGGCGTGCGGCGGTTCCTGGTTTGTGGAGAAGAAACTGATTAACAGCCG
>JAWHQP010000050.1:0-1312 GCA_032586195.1 Pasteurellaceae bacterium LIM206
TAAACGCCTTGTCATATTCCCATTTGCGGCTAATCTGCGTGCCCGCTATCGGGTAGGTGTGATTCAGTTGATAATTATTGAGCTGCGCTTCGGTAAGCTCGTTGTGCCAACCGCCCCCCTGTGCCTGTAATAACCCCGACGGGCTGAAGTGTTCCGCCAGAATAAAACCATTTTGATTGTGTCTGCGTGTCTGTCTGCCCAGTTTGTCGTAACCGAGATTGAGCGGGTTATGGTCGTTGACCCGGAATTGACTCAGCTCGCCGTAACGGTCAAAAACTTGCCAAATCCTCACCGCACTTTGCGGATCCGCCGAATTGCTTGGTTGCTCTGCTTTGCCGTTTGGTAGCGTGAGCTGGATTTGTCTGCCGTATTTATCCAGTTCAACTTCAATCCGTTCACCATCCTGAATCTCCGCTATCAGTCTGTGTTGGGCGTCGTATTCAAATTCGGTGGTGTGCATTGCGGCAAACGGCTGATATTGGCTGTTCGTGGCTTTCGTTAGTTGACTGCGCTTATTATATTGGTAGTGGATTTGGTGCACCAACTCATAAAGGCGGTTCGATTGTTCTTCTTCGATTGAAAGTGCGGTCGGTTTCGGCGGTGTTTTTTCTGTTGCGATAGGTTTAGCCTGCCACGTCTGGCGGCAAAGCAACTTGTCTTCATCGTCGTAGCGGAAAGTTTCCACTATGTCCGCCCGTGCTTTGCGAATCAATCTGCCCGCTGGGTCGTAAGCATAGGTTTTTTGATTACCGGCAAAATCCGTTTCCTTAATCAATTGCCCCGCTTTGTCGTATTCATAACAATAACTGTCGCCCTGGGCGTTGATGAC
Organism: Pasteurellaceae bacterium LIM206; assembly: GCA_032586195.1. Taxonomy (GTDB): domain Bacteria; phylum Pseudomonadota; class Gammaproteobacteria; order Enterobacterales; family Pasteurellaceae; genus JAWHQP01. The sequence goes on from JAWHQP010000050.1 coordinate 830, forward strand.
TTCGGTCAAACGCGTCAGTTTGTCGTAGTGGAATGTCAGCTTCTCTCCGTTCGGGCTTTCCTTCCACTCCAATAAATCATACGCGCCGTAACCATAGCGGGTCGTGTTGCCGTTGCCGTCAATCACCTCCGTCAGCAACTGTTCGCTGTTATACCGGTATTCCCGTACCATTCCCTCCGGCGTGGTCAGCTTGGTCAAACTTCCTCTCGGATTAGCATGTCGGTCGTATTCGTAATGATAGTGGCTGCCGTCCGCCTGTGTCTGGCGTGTCACCCGGTTAAACATATCCCGTTCAACCGTGGTTTGCCCGCCTTTTACATGTCGTACCGCTATCAGTTGATTCCGCGCGTTATAACGATAACCCACATAATTGCCGTCCGGTAACTGCCGGCGGATGAGACGGTAACGGTCATCATAACGGTATTCCCATTTCAAGTTATCCGGCGACATCACAAAACGCAATTCGTTACGGCTGCCGTAGCG
>JAWHQP010000051.1:0-1291 GCA_032586195.1 Pasteurellaceae bacterium LIM206
TAAAACCATTTTGATTGTGTCTGCGTGTCTGTCTGCCCAGTTTGTCGTAACCGAGCATCAGCGGGTTGTGGTCATTGACTTGAAATTGGGTCAACCCGCCGTAGCGGTCAAAAATTTGTGATAATCTCACCGCGCTTTGCGGGTTGGTTAACTACAAATTAACTCCTTTTTCTTTCAACGTTTCTATAATACGTTTTTCTAAATGTGAGGCACTCCATATTTGCCATCTTTCATAGAGTTTACTTTCTTCAATGGAAATCTCTTCTGAAACTCCATTTTGCCATAAAAAAGGAGGCTCATAACCAACTACTAGCTGAATATGAGAATAATTTGAATCCTGTTCTTTATCATAAGGATCTTGCTGATATATTAATATCCACCTTTTTTTATAGAAACCCAATCCTGTAACTGAAACAGGTGGAAACAATCTAGGGCTAGAAAGTATATCTCCTATTTCTGATGATAAATTTCCTACTAATGAAAAAACTTCAATAAAGATCCCTCCACATTGCATATCACTAATCACCCGACAAAAGGCAAATTTCTTGTCGTTTCCAATAAAATCGGATTTTTTAAAACGTTGATTATCGCTTCCATATGGTAGAAATAATGGAATAGCAAAAACTTCTCCACCTTGTAAATTAACTTTTATGGTTGACATCTTTAACACTTCCTACTTTGTTGATTTTTTCCTTGACTTCTTTCAGCTTTCAATTTGTCATATTCGGCTTTAAATGCTTCTCCTCTAGTGTCAGTCCGATTTTTATCAAATGAATTAATTTTATTCCCTCTCTGTTCAGCGGTTAATCCATCTGCACTTAAATCTTGCCCTATGGTAGCCATTTTCGTTCCATATTTTTCTATATTATATTGTTCAGCTCCTCTTGCCTCAGCATAAGTCATAGAACGCCCTTGTTCCATCACTTCAAGTCTTTCTCCATTTGAGGGGATTAGCCGTTCACTATTTATATGCTGGGTTTCTCTATTTAGAGGATTATTAGTAATACCTACATAGTAAGGAGCTGTTTGCCCAGGTTCATATAATCCATATACATAATATCCCGTTGCATCAAGTGCTTCCAACCCCAACGGATCCACCCACCCCGTCGGATTAAATACATACCCATACGGATTAAATCCGCCCAACAACCCTATCGGCAGGGTATAATTCGGTTGATAGTTATTGAGCTGCGCTTCGGTAAGCTCGTTGTGCCATCTGCCGCCCTGTGCCCGTAATAACCCCGACGGGCTGAAGTGTTCCGCCAGAATAAAACCGTTTTGATTGTGTCTG
>JAWHQP010000052.1:0-1286 GCA_032586195.1 Pasteurellaceae bacterium LIM206
GTTACATCTTGTATGGTTAAGTTTGTCATAATTTAAATTCCTTTTATTATGTTCTTGGTTATAAGTTCAAAATACCTTCAGATCATTGAAGTCTTTAAGTCCACCACAATTATCAAATACAATATACTTAGTCCTAGGATTCGGTTCTCGATTGGCTATATAATAACGCTTATAGTTTACTGTTACATATCTGTATGCCTCTCCTGTTAATGTAAATTTATAGTATTCGGGAGCGGCATCAACTATCAGTGGTTGAACCTCACAACAATTCGGGTTTAATTTTTTAAATTCCTCCATCGTGGTATAACGTTTTGCATCCCAACATTCTTTAGTTGAACTGCTGCATGATCCTTCAGGTTCATGTTCCAGCACATAAGTAATCGCCCTATCAATCAGTTCCCGCTCCGTATGCCTGTCATCAAAATATGTACTGTCCTTCGCGCAATAGCCGCTTAACATCAGCTGCTCCCATTGATGGTGCTGATACCATTTATAGCCGACAAATCCCCCTAAAACCAATAGTACTATATGGCATATCTTTAGTTTCATAACTCCTCCATGTAAAAACTCAATATTTCCTCACCGCACTTTTGCGGCATTATCGTGAATGAATAAATCATTCGTTTATATTTATCATAAGTAATAAGTATAAATGATTGATTTATTTAAACGGATTTAATTTTCTATATCATACTTTCCACTAAATCCTGTTTATCCACTGAAGTAAAAAACTGTTTCACAATGGCGAAATCATCCGCAGTCACAAACCGCCCCGGTCCCGACATAAATTCCTTCTTATCAATCTTAGGATTCTTAGCATTAGTTATTATTTTAGTAATTAAAGCATCATCCAATCTATTTTCAGGTAAAACTTTTTCTTTATATAAATATAAATTGGTTACATCTTGTATGGTTAAGCTTGTCATAATTTAAATTCCTTTTATTATGTTCTTGTTTATAAGTTTAAAACACCTTCAAATCATCGAAGTTTTTAAGTTTACCACAGTTATCAAATACGATATAATCCGTCATATAGTCGGGTTCTCTATTGGCTATATAATAACGCTTATAATTTACTGTTACATATCTGTATGCTTCTCCTGCTAATGTAAATTTATAGTATTCGGGAGCGGCATCAACCAAGCCGGGGCTTACTCTACAACAAGTCGGGTTTAATTTTTTAAATTCCTCCATCGTGGTATAACGTTTTGTATACCAACGTTCATTAGTTGGTGAACTTCTTAATGATCTAGGCTGATGTTCTAACACATAAGTAATCGCCCTAT
>JAWHQP010000053.1:0-1186 GCA_032586195.1 Pasteurellaceae bacterium LIM206
GGCTACATTGACTACCGACAAAAGCTGAATCTGTGGGGCGAAGCGGAAATCGACGCACACCGCCATTATGCCGCGAATGATGAAAACCCGCTCAGTTGTAACCATCGTTTTGTCGGACAATACTACGACGAAGAAAGCGAGTTACATTACAACCGCTTCCGTTACTACTCCCCCGAAACCGGACAATATATCAGCCACGACCCGATAGGGTTGCTGGGCGGGTTTAATCCGTATGGGTATGTATTTGATCCGACAGCTTGGGTTGATTTCTTCGGACTTGCTAAGTGTCCATCAGTAATGAAAAATAAAAATGGAGATTTGGTTTCAGCTAAGGCAACCGTTACCCCTGAAGATATAGGCAAAGGTACGGGTGTTAGTCAAAAAGCTAGAAATGAAACTTATCGTTTAGATGGTGATGATACGGGGCATCTTTTAGCGAAAGCTTTGGGAGGTACTGGAAGTGATACGAACAATTTGTTTGGACAAAACAGAACAGTAAACCGAGGTGATTATAGAATGTTTGAAGCGTCTATTCGGGAGCGTGTAAAGACTACTGGAAAACCTGTTGATTTAGAATGGGGATTTGAGACTTACTCTGGTTCAAGGGGGCGTCCAGATAGAGTTCTGTATAAAGTTTATCAGGATGGTAAACTTGTTGATAGACAATGGTTCGATAATCCATTCGGAGGGTAATTATGAATGATATTAGTTTAGCTAAAGATACACTACTTCGTTTTATGCAAGAGATGTATTCTTGGGAGAGAAAAGCAACTAAGAATTTAAGAAGTCAGGAGTATAAAGATATGTTAAGGAGTGAACTATCTAATATTTTTGAACGGTTTTGTACATCTAAAAAAACATTAAGGAGTAGAGAAAAATCTTTATCTGTTCGTTTTCCACTGGAATATAAATTAGAAACTCATCCGATTGTTAATCAGGAAGATGAAGGTAAATATACCTTTTTCTATATTAAGGAAGATCGTTCTGGTTTAGAAAACTTGTATCGATTCAGAATGATATTTAAAAATAAGGAATGGCGTATAGATAAAAAGGAATGGTTTGATAATGGAAACTGGGTAAGTTATCCTCTATAAACAAAGAGAGTGATTTTAAGCGCGTATAAAAATTCAATACGGCGAGCTGACCCAATTCCAAGTGAACGACCACAACCCGCTTAATCTCGGTT
>JAWHQP010000054.1:0-1138 GCA_032586195.1 Pasteurellaceae bacterium LIM206
CCATTCCTGAAAAGGATATTAAAGGTGGTACCGATGTAACGGCAAAAACCGAAGATCCATCAGGTAATTTATCTCAACCAACAACCAAGCCAAGCATAGATACGGATGTGGACAAACCAACTGTTACTCCATCAGAGACAGACGGTTCGGTGACCATTACCCCGGGAACGGATAATAAAACCGTTGACATCAAATATACGGATGAAAGCGGTAAAGAAAAAACTATTACTGCAACCAAAGATAAAGATGGTAACTGGACGGTGCCAGCCAATGACGATGGCGTAAAAGCAGAGAATGGTAAAATTGTTATTCCACAAGACAGCGTAAAAGACGGTTCAGAAGTAACGGCTAAAGGTTCAGATGGTACTAATGAAGCCACCGGTACGGGTACCGCGGGTACGGACAGCAAAAATGCCGAGGTGGATAGCAAAAGTGATAATGATGGCCACAAAGACGGCGTAGTAACTACCGGTTCGGTGAACGAAGGTGAGAACCTGGTGACCACCATCAAACTGGCCAACAACAACGGTAACGATGCCTTACCGTTTAGCCGTAGCGGTACGGCGACGGATGAAGACTTCGCTACCCCGACATTCAGTAATGGCGTAACGCTTAATGCCGACGGTAAAACCCTAAAAGTCCCGGCGGGTGTAACCGAGTTCACTATTACTACTCCGGTTAAAGCAGACAACAAAACCGAAGGTGAAGAAACGGTGAAATACACTGTTGGTGGCGTTGAGGGCAATGAAGCAACGATTAAAGACACTTCAACCACTCCGGATACCACAGCGGACAAACCGACTGTTACCCCATCAGCGACAGACGGTTCGGTAACCGTCACTCCGGGTGCGGATAATGAAAAAGTGGTTACCACACTTACAGGTGAAGATGACCAACCAAAAACCATTACTGCAACCAAACAGCAAGATGGTACTTGGAAATTGGAAGACCCAGATAGCACGGGTGCAACGATTGATCCAAACGCAGGTACAATTACCATTCCACAAGACGGTGTGAAAGACGGTTCAGAAGTAACAGCTAAAGGTTCAGATGGTACTAATGAAGCCACCGGTACGGGTACCGCGGGTACGGACAGCAAAAATGCCGAAGTGGATAGCAAGGACAGTGATAATGCCGA
>JAWHQP010000055.1:0-1010 GCA_032586195.1 Pasteurellaceae bacterium LIM206
AAGTATGATTCGGTTGATAGTTATTGAGTTGCTGTTCGGTAAGGTCATTATTCCAGCCGCCGCCCTGTGCCTGTAATAACCCCGACGGGCTGAAGTGTTCACCCAGAATAAATCCGTTTTGATTATGTTTGCGCGTTTGTCTGCCCAGTTTGTCGTAACCGAGATTGAGCGGGTTATGGTCGTTGACCCGGAATTGGCTCAGCTCGCCGTAACGGTCAAAAACTTGCCAAATCCTCACCGCACTTTGACCTTAAGGCTGTTTGTGATTTAAATTTTTACAATTACCAGTACACTAACAGTTAATATATAAAAATTCTTTATCTTTTTACCCAATGACTAAATCACTAAAATTTATATTGCCAGTATATTCAATTGAATAGTGATTTATAGATATAAGAAATGTTCCATTTTTATCAGAAAGAAAATACTCAAGACTGCCATTCTCCTCCATTAATCTAGCTAATTCAATTCCATTTTTCACAATGAGAACATAGTTTCGATCTTCTTTATGATTCTGATCAAAGATAATAAAAAGCGGCTTATTAGGAATTATCTTAGAATATTCATATTGGTATTTTTCAGAAGGTTTTAAATCTGTTTCCAGACCAATCTGGACGTGCCCCATACTCTAATTGGCTTATACAAATCAAATATTTTATCTATATATCTCCTACTATCTTCTTTAGATAAAACCTCTAGTTCAATATCTAAACCTTCCGCTGTAATTAAAAGATCATTGAGTCTACTATATATACTTAATTTATCCAAAACATTCTCTCCATTAATACTCTATTTTATATCTAGTCGCGGGAACATTATCAACAAATATATATCCACTATGATTGCCTTTTACTGATGTTGAATATACTATTACTGGATATTTCTCTTATATTTCATTTGAAATAAATATTTATTGATTTTTGGAAGTTCACTAAATATCAATTTTCACTGCAGTTATATCAGCTATTCTAACTACATCGGAAGAGCCTGACAAAGTTACATCATTTTTA
>JAWHQP010000056.1:0-801 GCA_032586195.1 Pasteurellaceae bacterium LIM206
CGTTGTGCCAACCGCCCCCCTGTGCCTGTAATAACCCCGACGGGCTGAAGTGTTCGGCGAGGATAAAACCGTTTTGGTTGTGATTAGTACCCTAACGGTTAATATATAAAAATTCTTAATCTTTTACTCTACGGCTAAATAGCTAAAATTTATATCGCCAGTATATTCAATTGAATAGTGATTTACAGATATAAGAAATGTTCCATTTTTATCAGAAAGAGAATATTCAAGACTGCCATTTTCTTCCATTAATCTAGCTAATTCAATTCCATCTTTCACAATGAGGACATAGTTCCTGTCTTCTCTATGATTCTGATCAAAGATAACAAAAAGTGGCTTATTAGGAATCATCTTAGAATATTCATACTGATATTTATAAGATGGTTTTAAATCTGTCTCCAAGCCGATTTGAACATGCCCCCATGCTCTAATTGGTTTATATAAACCAAATATTTTTCTATATACTTTCTACTATCTTCTTTAGATAAAACCTCCAGTTCAATATCTAAATCTTTCGCTGTAACCAAAAGATCGTTGAGTCTACTACATATACTTAATTTATCCAAAGTATTACCTCTATTAATACTCTATTTTATATCTGGTTGCTGGAACATTATCGCCAAATATATGTCCACTATGATTGCCTTTTCCTCGTATTGAATATACTATTATTTCTCTTACATTTCATTTAAAATAAACATTTATTGAACAGTGGAAGTTCACTAAATATCAATTTTCACTGCAGCTATATCAGCTATTCTAACTACATCGGAAGAGCCTGACAAAGTTACATCATTTTTA
>JAWHQP010000057.1:0-676 GCA_032586195.1 Pasteurellaceae bacterium LIM206
ATCCAATCCGAGAATCTCTTCAGTTTTCAGCTTGTTTACAAATTTTTAAAGAACAATATGACAAATAAATCATCATTTCAAAATCCGGTTTCGGTTTACCACCCCGTCCGCCGGCATGGCTTTCACCTTAACCCGGTGCCTTGATTTCCACAAAACACCGCTTTTTAACACCGCACTTTGAAATGACGATTGGTGGAGATAAGCGGGATCGAACCGCTGACCTCCTGCGTGCAAGGCAGGCGCTCTCCCAGCTGAGCTATATCCCCACATCAGAAGACAGATGACTGACGCCAGATGACAGTCTATTCTTTCTTCATTTTTTTCCTTTTGTTTCACCTCAGATTCGTCAGCTCAATTAATAACAGCTTCTATCTTCTGTTCTTTGTCTGCTGTCTGCCGTCATCTGAAAGTGGTGGGTCTGAGTGGACTTGAACCACCGACCTCACCCTTATCAGGGGTGCGCTCTAACCACCTGAGCTACAGACCCAAAAGGAGTCCTCTCTACTATCAAACAATCTGTGTGAACACTCGCCGTCGCTTTAATTCCTCAGTCCACTTCCAACAAAGATACATTTCAGCTTCCCGCCTACTCCGTCTTCTGTCTTCCGTCTTCCGAACAAGTAAGGAGGTGATCCAACCGCAGGTTCCCCTACGGTTACCTTGTTACGACTTCACC
>JAWHQP010000058.1:0-666 GCA_032586195.1 Pasteurellaceae bacterium LIM206
AATTATTTTTTCCTTACCTACTACTTTTTCAAACCATCTCATTATCTTATTCCCTCTACTAAAAATTATAATGTTCAGGAAGCCCCGGAAAACTTTCATTTCTTGAACCATTTCCTGTTTTAGGATCATACATTCTTGGGTTAAAATGAGGTCCCTGATTACCAGGTGTTCCTTCTGGTCCATACTTATGCCCTGCTGAATGCTCTTGGAATACTATTTTCTCGCCATTAGGAGTTGTATAGTGATACTCTCTAGTATTAATTGGTTGGTGATTGGAATCAAAAATTTGTTTACCATTTCTATCTGTCATAGGAACTGATTTTATATCATCTGGTTGTTGAGACATTGGAATTCCTGCATCTCGTTTAGCAGCCCTTAAAGCCTCTCTTCTAGAACCAAAATTTTTACTACAGCTCGCCAACCCCAACGGATCCACAAAACTTGTCGGTATCCCCACATACCCATACGGATTAAACCCGCCCAACAACCCTATCGGGTCGTGGCTGATATATTGTCCGGTTTCCGGTGAGTAATAGCGGAAGCGGTTGTAATGCAGTCCGCTTTCTTCGTCATAATACTGCCCTACAAAGCGGTGGTTGCAACTCAGCGGATTTTCATCATTCGCCGCATAATGCCGGTGTCCATCGATTTCCGCTTCGCCCCACA
>JAWHQP010000059.1:0-671 GCA_032586195.1 Pasteurellaceae bacterium LIM206
CGAATGTCAAACTCTCGCTGAGCGTGGGGGCGAGCCAATCCAAGCGAGAAAGCCACGGACAACAAATCAGCCATAATGGCAGCAGCCTGAGCGCGGGTAATGTCAGCCTGAGCACGACGGAAGGGGACTTGAACGTTGCCGGCTCGAATGTCACCGCCACGAATCGGCTGACACTGGCTTCAGCCCGGGATATCAACCTGACCGCCACCCAAGACAGCGACACCTACAATAGCAGCAATAAGAACAGCGGCTGGAGCGCGGGAGTGTTTGTGGGTTACAACGGCAACAGCTACGGCTTTGGTTTTGAGGCATCGGGGCAGGTGGGCAAGGGTAAGGAAAACAGTGAAACCACCACGCAAACAAACAGCCGTCTCAACGCTGCCCAGGTGGAACTTACCAGTGCAAATGACACCACCTTACGGGGAGCGACGGTCAATGCCACAGGGTTAACGGCGGACATCGGCAATGACTTAACGATAGAAAGCCTGCAGGACAGCGGCCATTACGACGCCAAACAGACTCAGAGCGGTGCCGAGGTGAGCATAGCTTATGGTTCGGGTGGCAGCGGCGCGGTGAACTTCAGTCAGAGCAAAGCGCGGATGAACTACGCGCAGGTGGCGGAGCAGAGCGGATTTAATGTCGGCGATGGCGGCATGGATGTCAACGTGTCG
>JAWHQP010000060.1:0-641 GCA_032586195.1 Pasteurellaceae bacterium LIM206
AAATGAGTGATTTATTTAAACGGATTTAATTTTCTATATCAGACCTTTCACTAAATCCCGTTTATCCACTGAAGTAAAAAACTGTTTCACAATAGCGAAATCATCCGCAGTAACAAAACGCCCCGGTCCCGACATAAATTCCTTCTTATCAATCTTGGGATTCTTATCCTCAGTTATTAGTTTAGTAATTAAAGAAGCGTCTAATCTGTTTTCAGGCAGTGTTTTCTCTTTATATAAATATAAATTGGTTACATCTTTTATAGTTAACATAGTCATAATTACACTTCCTTATGTTATTATATATTAATAAAGCTCATGTCTTTCTTTAATTTCATCACAATTATCAAATACGATATACTTTTCCCAGTGCTCTGGCTCCCTATTAGCCACATAGGTCCTTAAATATTTTACTTTTACATATTTATAAGCTTTCCCTTTTAACTGTAAATCATAATCTTCACGAACAGCGTCATCCGGCCATGAATCCACTTGACAACAATTCGGGTTTAATTTTTTAAATTCCTCCATTGTGGTATAACGTTTTGTATCCCAACTTTCATCTGTTGCCAAGTCTATTAATCCTCCGGGCTGATGTTCCAATACATAGGTAATCGCCCTATCAATCAGCTCCTGCTCCGTAT
>JAWHQP010000061.1:0-617 GCA_032586195.1 Pasteurellaceae bacterium LIM206
ATCAGACCTTTCACTAAATCCCGTTTATCCACTGAAGTAAAAAACTGTTTCACAACGGTGAAATCATCCGCAGTAACAAAACGTCCCGGCCCCGACATAAATTCTTTTTTGTCAATTTTCTCATTATCCTCTTCATTGATTACTTTAGTAATTAAAGAAGCGTCTAATCTGTTTTCAGGCAGCGTTTTCTCTTTATATAAATATAAATTGGTTACATCTTGTATGGTTAAGCTTGTCATAAGTTAAATTCCTTTTATTATGTTCTATGTTATAAGTTCAAAACACCTTCAAATCATCGAAGTCTTTAAGTTTACCACAGTTATCAAATACGATATAATCCGTCATATAGTCGGGTTCTCTATTGGCTATATAATAACGCTTATAATTTACTGTTACATATCTGTATGCTTCTCCTGCTAATGTAAATTTATAGTATTCGGGAGCGGCATCAACCAAGCCGGGGCTTACTCTACAACAAGTCGGGTTTAATTTTTTAAATTCCTCCATCGTGGTATAACGTTTTGTATCCCAACTTTCATCTGTTGCCAAGTCTATTAATCCCCCGGGCTGATGTTCCAATACATAGGTAATCGCCCTATCAATCAGCTCCTGCTCCG
>JAWHQP010000062.1:0-615 GCA_032586195.1 Pasteurellaceae bacterium LIM206
CCTGCGCATAGTTCATCCGCGCTTTGCTTTGGCTGAAGTTCACCGCGCCGCTGCCGCCCGAACCGTACGCTATGCTCACCTCGGCCCCGGTCTGAGTCTGTTTGGCGTCGTAATGACCAGTGTCCTGCAGGCTTTCTACCGTTAAGTTATTGCCGATATCCGCCGTTAACCGTGTGGCATTGACCGTCGCTCCCCGTAAGGTGGTGTCATTTGCACTGGTAAGTTCCACCTGGGCAGCGTTGAGACGGCTGTTTGTTTGCGTGGTGGTTTCACTGTTTTCCTTACCCTTGCCCACCTGCCCCGATGCCTCAAAACCAAAGCCGTAGCTGTTGCCGCTGTAACCCACAAACACTCCCGCGCTCCAGCCGCTGTTATTATTGCTGCTATTGTAGGTGTCGCTGTCTTGGGTGGCGGTCAGGTTGATATCCCGGGCTGAAGCCAGCGTCAGCCGATTCGTGGCGGTGACATTCGAGCCGGCCACATTCAAGTCCCCTTCCGTCGTACTCAGGCTGACATTACCTGCGCTCAGGCTGCTGCCATTATGGCTGATTTGTTGTCCATGGCTTTCTCGCTTGGATTGGCTCGCCCCCACGCTCAGCGAGAGTTTGACATTCG
>JAWHQP010000063.1:0-614 GCA_032586195.1 Pasteurellaceae bacterium LIM206
ACGGTGTTACCGTCGGTTGTGGTTTGGTTGATTTGCAACGGCACTTCGGCGACCAATTGATTGGCATGATACAGGTAACGATAGCCTTTGTTCGTAGCATTCGCTAAAAGTGCGGTCGGTTTTTCAGGTGTTTTTTCGCGGTTTTGTTGTACCTGTTGATTTTGCGCCTCCTGCTCGTCCCACAGCGCATGGATTTTATGCCAATAGTCCTCATTCGGGCGTATCGGCATGTTGATTTGCTGATTCGGTAGCGGTTGGTCAGCTTTGTGTTGATATTTGGTCGTTCTGCGTCCGAACGCGTCGTACTCATAACGCCATGTGCCTCGGGTCGGACTTTGGATTTCAACCAACTGGCTTTGGCTGTTCCATCGGTAATATGTGCTGACCGGGCGGAACCCTTGCTTGGTTTCCGTTTTGGTTTTTAACCGCCCCTGTTCGTCGTATTTATACGTCTTGTTGCCATATCTTACGATTCGCCCGTGGTGTTGCTTGATTCGGGATTGACCGTCGTTCGCCGCCTGCAGCTGATATTGTCCCCGTTCGTCCGTTTGAGTTTGCACTTTCTTCGTCAGGTTCAGCTGGCCGTCGTATTGATAATGTTCGCTGCTGCGAAT
>JAWHQP010000064.1:0-608 GCA_032586195.1 Pasteurellaceae bacterium LIM206
AATTGTGATTTTTTATGTGAACTATAAAATTGCCCAAGGCATGACGGAAGCCTGGTTAGTCGATATTGGCTGGCGTTATATGATTGGTTCGGAAGTAGTGCCGTGTTTATTGTTCTGTTTGACTGTCGGATTCATTCCCGAGTCACCGCGCTGGGATGCGATGCGTGGTCGTGATGATTTCGCATTAGAAACCTTAACTAAAATTTCAAATCCGCAACATGCCCAACATCTTCTTGATGAGATAAAAGAGTCTATGATAAACGATGGTCAGAAGCAAAAACAAAAGCTCAATTTTAAACGGCCGGGTACCCTTTTTATTCTTGTTGTTGCTTGCGTACTTGCCGCCTTACAGCAATTGAGCGGCGTGAATGTGATGATGTACTATGCTCCGATGGTTCTGAAATCTATCACAGGCAGTATGGAAGAAGCCATGTTCCAAACCATTTGGATTGGCGTCGCCCAATTAACAGGTATTACCATAGGTGCGATTTTCTTCGATAAGATCGGGCGGTTGCCGCTGATGAAAACGGGCGCAATCGGCGCGGCTGTAGGCTTACTCATCACATCTTATGCAATGTACACGCAGAATCCCGGTTATCTGGCGCTGT
>JAWHQP010000065.1:0-608 GCA_032586195.1 Pasteurellaceae bacterium LIM206
AATTGTGATTTTTTATGTGAACTATAAAATTGCCCAAGGCATGACGGAAGCCTGGCTAGTCGATATCGGCTGGCGTTATATGATTGGTTCGGAAGTGGTGCCGTGTTTATTGTTTTGTTTGGTTGTCGGATTTATTCCTGAATCGCCACGCTGGGACGCTATGCGGGGACGTGATGATTTGGCACTTATTACGTTATCAAAGATTTCTAACCCGGTACACGCGCGAAATCTTTTAGCCGAGATTAAGGAATCGATGATGAAGGATGGTCAGTTGCAAAAACAAAAAATCGACTTCAGTCGTCCGGGGGCTATTTTTATTGTTATCGTCGCCTGTGCATTGGCAACCTTTCAACAATTAAGCGGTGTGAATGTGATGATGTATTATGCTCCGACGGTACTGAAATCTATTACGGGTAATATGGAAGAGGCCATGTTCCAAACCATCTGGATCGGGGTCGCTCAATTAGTCGGTATCGGTATCGGTGCTATCCTGTTTGATAGATTAGGCCGTCTGCCGCTGATGAAAACAGGGGCAATCGGTGCGGCGGTAGGTTTACTCATCACATCTTATGCAATGTACACGCAGAATCCCGGTTATCTGGCGCTGT
>JAWHQP010000066.1:0-598 GCA_032586195.1 Pasteurellaceae bacterium LIM206
CGTCCGGTGACCACCTACTACAAATGGAACAGCCAAAGCCAGTTAGTTGAAATCCACAGCCCGACTAAAGGTAGCTGGCGTTATGAATATGACGCATTCGGACGTCGCATAACGAAATACCAACACAAAGCCGACCAACCGCTACCGAACCAGCAAATCAACATGCCGATACGTCCGAACGAGGATTACTGGCATAAAATCCATGCGCTGTGGGACGAGCAGGAGGCGCAGAACCAACAGGCGCAACAAAAGCGCGAAAAAACGCCTGAAAAAACGACCGCACTTTTAGCGAATGATACAAACAAAGGATATCGTTACCTGTATCATGCTAACCAGTTAGTCGCCGAAGTACCGTTGCAAATCCAAACTGCAACCGACGGCAACACGGTACGACAAACAACCGCCCAAGCGGATTGGGACAATGCGATTTACTGGCTCTATCAGGAAGACGATTTTACCCCGACGGCACGTTACCAAAACGGACAGCTGCACTATACGGTTGCCGACCAGATTGGTACAATCACCGAGCTGTTGACCGAGGACGGCTACATTGACTACCGACAAAAGCTGAATCTGTGGGGCGAAGCGGAAATCGACG
>JAWHQP010000067.1:0-547 GCA_032586195.1 Pasteurellaceae bacterium LIM206
CGATCGGCAAACTCCAGCCGATCAAACTGATAATCAATATGTTTATAGAAGTTCTTTATGGTCACCGAATCATTATCGTGATAACCATACAGAACCAGGTCATTACCCATCTGACGGAATTTCACTTCGCTGTAATTCACGTCCTTGAATATCAGGGTGTCGATATCATGCTTACGGTGATCGCTGTCCGAATCTTCATACACGATATCCTGCCCGTGGCCTTTGCTGAAGATATAGGTATCGGCACCGAATCCACCGTCCAGTTTGTCGTTGCCGGTACCGCCGATAAGGGTATCATCACCATAACCACCGCTGAGATCATCATTACCGCTGCCGCCGATGAGGGTATCATCACTATCGCCCGTTCTGATCGTATCGTCGCCCGCGCCGGCATCAATAGTTACCTTGCCGCCCCAGTCGATAAATTTATCATCGCCATCGGTACCGAATAACTCAATGCCTTCTTTTCTTAGTTCGTCACGGGTTAAGCTGCGATCGGCAAACTCCAGTCGATCAAACTGATAATCAATATGTTTATAGAAGTTCT
>JAWHQP010000068.1:0-504 GCA_032586195.1 Pasteurellaceae bacterium LIM206
AATTATTTTTTCCTTACCTACTACTTTTTCAAACCATCTCATTATCTTATTCCCTATACTAAAAATTATAATGTTCAGGAAGCCCTGGAAAACTTTCATTTCTTGAACCATTTCCTGTTTTAGGATCATACGTTCTTGGGTTAAAATGAGGTCCCTGATTACCAGGTGTTCCTTCTGATCCATACTTATGTCCTGCTGAATGCTCTTGGAATACTATTTTCTCTCCATTAGGAGTTGTATAGTGATACTCTCTAGTATTAATTGGTTGGTGATTGGAATCAAAAATTTGCTTACCATTTCTATCTGTCATAGGAACTGATTTTATATCATCTGGCTGTTGAGACATTGGAATTCCTGCATCTCGTTTAGCTGCTCTTAAAGCCTCTCTTCTAGAACCAAAATTTTTACTACAGCTCGCCAACCCCAACGGATCCACAAAACTTGTCGGCACCCCCACATACCCATACGGATTAAACCCGCCCAACAACCCTATCGGGTCGCTTG
>JAWHQP010000069.1:0-493 GCA_032586195.1 Pasteurellaceae bacterium LIM206
AATTATCACAATGTCATAGCTAAACTATTAATATATTGCTTAACCTCCTCTTGCGGAACGAGAGAAATATCTCCTCCATGCTGCCGTGCAAAACCGGCCATGGTTTCGACCAGTTTATCCACTTGAGTAATCGCTAACGTTTGCTTGTCCGATAAACAGATATTTTCTATCTTGTGATCCCTATGAGAATACCAATCCTGTACTGTCACCCTATCTTCGGTAAGTAATGAGCTGATAACCAAATTATTATTTTCTCTGCTGAACCATAATTCGGATAAATTATTTACGTCAGTAAAGCGCAGTGTATCAATATCATGCTCACGGTGACTGCTGTTTGAATCTTCATACACGATATCCTGTCCGTGACCTTTGCTGAAAATATAGGTATCAGCACCGAATCCGCCATCCAGCTTATCGTTGCCGGTACCGCCGATAAGAGTATCATCACCATAACCACCGCTGAGATCATCATTACCGCTGCCGCCGATGAGGG
>JAWHQP010000070.1:0-487 GCA_032586195.1 Pasteurellaceae bacterium LIM206
TTTAGCTTTTGAACGTTGGCTTTGCCAACGGTGCCGAAGGCATAGCAACTTTTATACGAAGTTGCGTATAAAATTTGAGTTTTTACGAATTTAAAAAAACAGTATTATTTGATCTGACCCAAAAAGTCAGACAGCTTAATTACAGAAGAGATTATTTTTGTTCCGGTAATTATTTGTTTAATCGATTCAGGAAATATAAACTAAGAATAATTTATGTTTTATATGTAAATTTTTGTAAAGATTGGAGATGATTTATATTAAAGAGATATAATAAAGCCTATTTAGGATGCAAACTGTAAACTTTAAAGGTAACAAGTATTTTTATCGGTATAGATATAATTAATTTGGAACCAAATTTTACAGATATAGATAGGATCTAATAAATGAGATTTATTGACTTGATCTCAAAAGGAAAAAACAATATCCTGCAGAGCAGAGCAGAGCAGAGCAGAGCAGAGCAGAGCAGAGCAGAGCAGAGCAGAGCAGA
>JAWHQP010000071.1:0-470 GCA_032586195.1 Pasteurellaceae bacterium LIM206
GCCGCCTGTAATTGATATTGTCCCCGTTCGTCGGTCTGGCTTTGTACTTTCTTGGTAAGGTTCAGTTGGGCGTCGTATTGGTAATGTTCGCTGCTGCGAATGCCGTTCAGTACGTCGGTGATTTGCCCGTTCCTGTTATGCCGATATTCCGTGCCGCCCCAATGGCTGTCGTTGATTTGGGGCAGGTTGAACGCTTTATCATATTGCCATTTACGGCTGATTTGTGTGCCCACAATCGGGTAAGTGTGATTGTGTTGGTAGTTGTGGCGGATTTGTTGTTCGTTCAGTTGTTCCGCTGTGATGTCGTTGTTCCAACCGCCGCCTTGCGCTTGCAGCAAGCCTGACGGGCTGAAGTGTTCGGCGAGGATGAAGCTGTTTTGGTTGTGTTTGCGGGTCTGTCTGCCCAGTTTGTCATAACCGAGATTAAGCGGGTTGTGGTCGTTCACTTGGAATTGGGTCAGCTCGCCGTA
>JAWHQP010000072.1:0-469 GCA_032586195.1 Pasteurellaceae bacterium LIM206
CGGTGGCTTCATTAGTACCATCTGAACCTTTAGCCGTTACTTCTGAACCGTCTTTCACACCGTCTTGCGGAATGGTAATTGTACCTGTGTTTGGATCAATCGTTGCACCCGTGCTATCCGGGTCTTCTAATTTCCAAGTACCATCTTGCTGTTTGGTTGCAGTAATGGTTTTTGGCTGATCATCTTCACCTGTAAGCGTAGTAACCACTTTTTCATTATCCGCACCCGGAGTGACGGTTACCGAACCGTCTGTCGCTGATGGGGTAACAGTCGGTTTGTCCGCTGTGGTATCCGGAGTGGTTGAAGTATCTTTAATCGTTGCTTCATTGCCCTCAACGTCATCTATGGTGTATTTCACTGTTTCGTCACCTTCGGTTTTGTTGTCTTCAACAATCGGAGTGGTGATTTTGAAACGAGTTACACCTGGCAATACTTTTAATGTGCCGTCACCATTATCTACTACGCCACC
>JAWHQP010000073.1:0-450 GCA_032586195.1 Pasteurellaceae bacterium LIM206
AACTCAAAGATGATACGCGTAAAACGTTATTACAGGCGTTTCAGGCGAAAAAACAAGAAAAAATTGAACATCCTTTTTTAAATGAAACCGTTGAAATCGGCTTACTGCCTCATATTCAGGCTTTGTTACTAAGCCGTCACTTACGCGGGGATTTAGCCGAATATCCGCCATTTCTTATGCGTTGAATGGGTTCTTTAACAATTTAGACATTCCCTGCGAATGCCGATTCGCCTTATTCTTAGCCAAGGAGGCTTATTTATGATGATTCTGATAACCTATGATATATCCCTGGAAACCGAAAACGGCGAACGACGATTGCGGCGAATTGCCAAACATTGTCTGGATTACGGTATGCGCGTACAATACTCGGTGTTTGAATGCGAAGTCACACCCGCACAATGGGTAACACTGAAAGACAAATTACTGCGGGAATATAATCCCGAAACCGAT
>JAWHQP010000074.1:0-446 GCA_032586195.1 Pasteurellaceae bacterium LIM206
ATCAGGCGGACCTGCAAAGTGCGGTGAGGATTTGGCAAGTTTTTGACCGTTACGGTGAACTGAGCCAATTCCGGTCAACGACCACGACCCGCTGATGTTCGGTTACGACAAACTGGGCAGACAGACGCGCAGACATAATCAAAACGGTTTGATTATGGCGGATACTTCAGCCCGTCGGGGTTATTGCAGGCACAGGGCGGCGGCTGGAATAATGACCTTACCGAAGCGCAGCTCAATAATTATCAACTGAATCACACCTACCCGATAGCGGGCACGCAGATTAGCCGCAAATGGGACTATGAGTTACATAACTGAAGATTTATTCAATGATAGGCATATAACGCTCATTCAAGACAAGAAATTATAACTATTTGATTTAATAGTATAATTCAATGGTGCCCGAGGGCGGACTTGAACCGCCACGACTCGAAAGTCGAGGGATTTTA
>JAWHQP010000075.1:0-416 GCA_032586195.1 Pasteurellaceae bacterium LIM206
TTATTGGGCGATTCGACGCAAAGTGCGGTGCTGAGTTCGGAAGTTTCCAAGCGGGCGGTGGAGAATAATGCTTTATGGCAGAAAGATATTTACCATTATCGTGAAGATTTAATTGAAGCGATAAAGGAAGGAAAAGACCCGCAGGAGATTCACGACTATTATAAAAGTCTAAGTGAAAGACAACGAGAAGAATTACTAGCCGATTGCGGTGCAGATTGTCGTTTGCCAATGAAAAATCTTCTGGAAGGGGCAACGGATTTGGCGGATGATTTAACGGGAGTGATAAATACCTGGTTAAGTAATTTACCGGAAAGTGAACAAACGAAGTTCTATCAACTGATAGAGAGCGAAAACCAAAAAACGATAAACGCGTTGAGTGAGAAACAGGGTTTATCGGAAGATTTGGTGGAGAAAGG
>JAWHQP010000076.1:0-406 GCA_032586195.1 Pasteurellaceae bacterium LIM206
GACATCCGGGCGCTGAAAGAAAAGGTTGATGAGAATGCCGAAATGGCCCGGGTGATAGGCGAAATCAGCAATAACCTGGTGAATCTGGCGTGGAAAGAGAAGCTGGATAAGGCGGAGGCTGAAAAGGCGGAAGCGAAAGCGGTACTGGACAACAAATCCGCCACAACGGAAGAAAAACTAGCCGCCGCCCAAAGCTTACAACAGGCGAATAAAGTCATCACCACCTACGGCAAGGGCGGTGATTACCAAATGGCTATCAGAGCCGTTACCGGAGTATTACAGGGACTGGCGTCGGGCAACACCGGCGCGGCCATCGCGGGCGGCCTTTCCCCTTATGCCAACTTAGCGATAAAGAACGCGACCACCAATGAAAACGGAGAAGTAAACACCACGGCTAACGTCATGG
>JAWHQP010000077.1:0-404 GCA_032586195.1 Pasteurellaceae bacterium LIM206
ACAAACTGGGCAGACAGACACGCAGACACAATCAAAATGGTTTTATTCTGGCGGAGTACTTCAGCCCGTCGTGGTTACTACAGGCACAGGGCGGCGGTTGGAATAATGACCTTACCGAACAGCAACTCAATAACTATCAACCGAATCATACTTACCCGATAGCGGGCACGCAGATTAGCCGCAAATGGGAATATGACAAGGCGTTTAATCTGACCCGTATCCAAGATAATCACTGGGGTGGCACGGAATACCATCATAACAAGAACGGGCAAATCACCGATGTACTGAACGGTATTCGCAGCAGCGAACATTATCAATACGACGGCCAGCTGAACCTGACGAAGAAAGAGCAAAGTCAAACGGACGAACGGGGACAATATCAGCTGCAGGCGGCGAACGACGGT
>JAWHQP010000078.1:0-406 GCA_032586195.1 Pasteurellaceae bacterium LIM206
GACGGTCAATCCCGAATCAAGCAACACCACGGGCGAATCGTAAGATACGGCAACACGACCTACAAATACGACGAGCAGGGGCGGTTAAAAACCAAAACGGAAACCAAGCAAGGGTTCCGCCCGGTCAGCACGTATTACCGATGGAACAGCCAAAGCCAGTTGGTTGAATTATATAGCCCGTATAAAGGCACGTGGCGGTATGAGTATGACGGTTTCGGACGCAGAATCACGAAATATCAAGTGCAGGCTGACCAGATAAATGCAAACCAAAGCGAATACAAGAACCAATTAATCAATATGCCGATACACCCGACCAAGGATTATTGGCATAAAATAGAGGAGTTATGGAAAGCGGACGAACGGGCGGCGAATGAACGGGAATCGGCGAAGAACGGCGCGAATGAAA
>JAWHQP010000079.1:0-382 GCA_032586195.1 Pasteurellaceae bacterium LIM206
CCGTGTTTAGCGCGTTACTTACCGCACAATCACAACAACATTTTCAATTTGACGGACGTAACCGCCGTCCGCCGCGCGATCCTATCAATGCCATGCTTTCTTTTATGTATAGTGTGCTGGGCAATCAAATCAGCGGTGCATTACAAAGTGTCGGACTTGATCCGCAGGTGGGGTTCTTACATGCCGTTCGCCCCGGGCGGGACAGTCTGGCACAAGATATTTTAGAAGAATTCCGGGCATGGTGGGTTGATCGTCTGGTGCTTAGTTTAGTCAATCGATTACAGGTTAAACCCGCCGATTTTATCTTTGACGCCGGCGGAGCGGTACAACTCAAAGATGATACGCGTAAAACGTTATTACAGGCGTTTCAGGCGAAAAAACA
>JAWHQP010000080.1:0-454 GCA_032586195.1 Pasteurellaceae bacterium LIM206
AAATGAGTGATTTATTTAAACGGATTTAATTTTCTATATCAGACCTTTCACTAAACTCTGTTTATCCGGTAGCGATGACATACCCGGTTCATCATTTGAAATTCCGCCTAATAAAGCATTGCCCAATATCGTGCCGGTCATACTGTCCGGCTCGCCTTTTTCTATTATCAGATTAGATCAGCAATTAATTATAGACAGATTGCTTATTGTTAATTATCGCATTTTCGTCAATGAAAGATTTAATAAACCAGTCACACTTCATTTTTTACTGTTTCTAACACAAACAAACCCGGCACAGTGAAAAAACTGCACCGAGTTATATTCAATAATTATCACAATGTCATAGCTAAACTATTAATATATTGCTTAACCTCCTCTTGCGGAACGAGAGAAATATCTCCTCCATGCTGCCGTGCAAAACCGGCCATGGTTTCGACCAGTTTATCCACTTGCG
>JAWHQP010000081.1:0-379 GCA_032586195.1 Pasteurellaceae bacterium LIM206
ATCCAATCCGAGAATCTCTTCAGTTTTCAGCTTGTTTACAAATTTTTAAAGAACATAAAACAGTCTCAGACGAAACCATCTTTAAATGGCGTCCCCACGGGGATTCGAACCCCGGTTACCGCCGTGAAAGGGCGATGTCCTAGGCCTCTAGACGATGGGGACTGCATGTAAAGATGCTCTCCGCTAACTGCGGTGTCAGAAACGACAGTTTCTCACAACACGCTTCTCTCTACTATCAAACAATCTGTGTGAACACTTGCTATCGCCAGCTTCTTAAAGCCAAAATAACAACTGCCTTCCGACCTCTGTTATCCGACCTCTGTATAAGGAGGTGATCCAACCGCAGGTTCCCCTACGGTTACCTTGTTACGACTTCACC
>JAWHQP010000082.1:0-379 GCA_032586195.1 Pasteurellaceae bacterium LIM206
TATATCAGCTATTCTAACTACATCGGAAGAGCCTGACAAAGTTACATCATTTTTATTTATAAAACTAAACTCAACCTTATTTTCTGAAAATCCTAACTCTAGTTCTCCATTTACCATATGAATACCCTTTGAATAAAATGTAATTTCATTCAAATTAAAAAATTCTAAATTGATTTTTATAGCATTAAATGGGGTCCTTAGCCACCTTTCCGGAATTTTACTTGGGATATCAAGCAAATAAAAAACAACATCTAGTTTATAGTCATAGCAAACTACTGTATTAAGATATACGTTATTTAGCTCTAAACCACCATCAAACATATGAATTATTTTTTCCTTACCTACTACTTTTTCAAACCATCTCATTATCTTATTCCCT
>JAWHQP010000083.1:0-367 GCA_032586195.1 Pasteurellaceae bacterium LIM206
TCACCGCACTTTTGCGGCATTATCGTGAATGAATAAATCATTCGTTTATATTTATTATAAGTAATAAGTATAAATGAGTGATTTATTTAAACGGATTTAATTTTCTATATCAAACCTTTCACTAAATCCTGTTTATCCGCTGAAGTAAAAAACTGTTTCACAATGGCGAAATCATCCGCAGTCACAAAACGCCCCGGTCCTGCCATAAATTCTTTTTTATCAATATCCTTATTCTTGAGTACTGTTCTAGTAATAAGGGAAGCATCTAGTCTGTCGTCGGGTAAAGTTTCTTTCTTATATAAATATAAGTTAGTTACATCTTGTATGGTTAAGTTTGTCATAATTTAAATTCCTTTTATTATGTTCT
>JAWHQP010000084.1:0-363 GCA_032586195.1 Pasteurellaceae bacterium LIM206
TTGCCGTTACATCGGTACCACCTTTAATATCCTTTTCAGGAATGGTGATTTTGCCCGTGTTAGGATCAATAGTCACATCCGGATTGTTGACCGAATCAGTAATTGTCCATTTGCCATCTTTGCCTTTTTCAGCAATGATTTGTTTTGAGTTGCCGTTTTCATCGGTGTAATCTATGGTCGTTTTGCTTGAATCATCTTTTGGTGTAACAACCACTGAGCCGTCTGCTTGGGGATCAACATCAGGTGCTGCTGGTGCATCCGTATCTACACTGGATTTAGTAGTCGGCTCTGATTTATTACCTGATGGGTCTTCGGTTTTTGCCGTTACATCGGTACCACCTTTAATATCCTTTTCAGGAATGG
>JAWHQP010000085.1:0-360 GCA_032586195.1 Pasteurellaceae bacterium LIM206
GTACTAATGAAGCCACCGGTACGGGTACCGCGGGTACGGACAGCAAAAATGCCGAAGTGGATAGCAAGGACAGTGATAATGATGGCAACAAAGACGGCGTAGTAACCACCGGTTCGGTGAACGAAGGTGAGAGCCTGGTGACTACCATCAAACTGACCAACAACAACGGCAACGATGCCTTACCGTTTAGCCGCAGCGGTACGGCGACGGATGAAGACTTCGATACTCCGATATTCAGCAATGGCGTAACGCTTAATGCTGACGGTAAAACTCTAAAAGTCCCGGCGGGTGTAACCGAGTTCACCATTACTACTCCGGTTAAAGCAGACAACAAAACCGAAGGTGAAGAAACGGTGAAAT
>JAWHQP010000086.1:0-342 GCA_032586195.1 Pasteurellaceae bacterium LIM206
CAATAGTTACCTTGCCGCCCCAGTCGATAAATTTATCATCGCCATCGGTACCGAACAACTCAATGCCTTCTTTTCTTAATTCGTCACGGGTTAAGCCGCGATCGGCAAACTCCAACCGATCAAACTGATGATCAATATGTTTATAGAAGTTTTTTATGGTCACCGAGTCATTGTCATGATAACCATGCAGAACCAGATCATTGCCCTCCTGGCGGAATTTCACTTCGCTATAATTTACGTCTTTGAATATCAGGGTGTCGATATCATGCTCACGGTAATCACTGCTTGAATCTTCATACACGATATCCTGCCCGTGACCTTTGCTGAAAATATAGGTATCGG
>JAWHQP010000087.1:0-341 GCA_032586195.1 Pasteurellaceae bacterium LIM206
GTGGCGAACTTGACACCGCGCTTTCGCGGGACACGGCGAATAGTAACGATAAAGTCGACAACTACGACATTCGGGCGCTGAAAGAAAAGGTGGATGAGAATACCGAAATGGCCCGGGTGATAGGCGAAATCAGCAATAACCTGGTGAATCTGGCATGGAAAGAGAAGCTGGATAAGGCTGAAGCCGAGAAAGCACAGGCTAACGCCGTATTAAAAGATAAGACCGCCACAACGGAAGAAAAACAGGCCGCCACCCAAAGCTTACAACAGGCGAATGAAGTCATCGGCACTTACGGCAAGGGCGGTGATTACCAAATGGCTATCAGAGCCGTTACCGGAGTA
>JAWHQP010000088.1:0-335 GCA_032586195.1 Pasteurellaceae bacterium LIM206
TGATTATCAGTTTGATCGGCTGGAGTTTGCCGATCGCAGCTTAACCCGTGACGAATTAAGAAAAGAAGGCATTGAGTTGTTCGGTACCGATGGCGATGATAAATTTATCGACTGGGGCGGCAAGGTAACTATTGATGCTGGCGCGGGCGACGATACGATCAGAACGGGCGATAGTGATGATACCCTCATCGGCGGCAGCGGTAATGATGATCTCAGCGGTGGTTATGGTGATGATACTCTTATCGGCGGTACCGGCAACGATAAGCTGGATGGCGGATTCGGTGCTGATACCTATATTTTCAGCAAAGGTCACGGACAGGATATCGTGTATGAAG
>JAWHQP010000089.1:0-333 GCA_032586195.1 Pasteurellaceae bacterium LIM206
ACTTTCGGGCTACCGCTACCTGTATCACGCCAACCAACTGGTTGCGGAAGTGCCGCTGCAAACCGACGGCAACTTGGCCCAAGCCAACTGGGAAGAGGCGATTTACTGGCTGTATCAAAATAACGACTTTACTCCAACCGCCAGATACGAAAAAGGACAATTACACTATACGGTTACCGACCAAATCGGTACAATCACGGAGCTGATGACCGAAGACGGCTATATCGACTACCGCCAAAAACTCAACTTATGGGGCGAAGCGGAGATTGACGGGTATCGGCACTATGCGGCGAACGATAGTGCCCCGCTATCCTGCAATCATCGTTTTGTGGG
>JAWHQP010000090.1:0-322 GCA_032586195.1 Pasteurellaceae bacterium LIM206
TCACCGCCCTTGCCGTAGGTGCCGATGACTTCATTCGCCTGTTGTAAGCTTTGGGCGGCGGCTAGTTTTTCTTCCGTTGTGGCGGTTTTATCTTTTAGTACGGCGTTAGCCTGTGCTTTCTCGGCCTCCGCCTTATCCAGCTTCTCTTTCCACGCCAGATTCACCAGGTTATTGCTAATCTCGCCTATCACCCGGGCCATTTCGGCATTCTCATCAACCTTTTCTTTCAGCGCCCGGATGTCATAGTTGTCAACTTTATCGTTACTATTCGCCGTGTCCCGCGAAAGCGCGGTGTCAAGTTCGCCACTTTTTACCGCCAGTT
>JAWHQP010000091.1:0-342 GCA_032586195.1 Pasteurellaceae bacterium LIM206
ATTTCAAGTTATCCGGCGACATCACAAAACGCAATTCGTTACGGCTGCCGTAGCGGTATTGCCAACTTTCCCCGCGACTGTTCATGACATTTGTCAATAAACCGTCCTCATTATAACGATAAAGCAACAGCTCGCCGTTCGACTGCGTGAGTTTGCTTATCTCACCGTAATCCGTATAACAGTATTCGGTTCTTCTGCCTAAAGCGTCCGTATAGGCGGTTTTCTGTCCGTATTCCCACTCCGTATGGGTAATATTGCCCAACGGGTCTCGGATTTTCGTCACCACAAAATCATCATTATACCAATAACAACTTTCTCCACCTTCCGCATCAAAATAACTTT
>JAWHQP010000092.1:0-306 GCA_032586195.1 Pasteurellaceae bacterium LIM206
AGACGTTGATGGTTGGTCGCGTCGTCCATTATCATGCCGTTATAACCGCCGTCCTTATAAGTCTGCGACATCACGTGCATCTGGGTCTTCCCCCCCGGTAACTCCGCCGGCAGCGGCATGTTGGCGTGATACGTCCTGCCCGTCACGATAGGCTGGTCCGGGTCTCCGTCCAGGAAGTCCACCACCACTTCCTGTCCCACTCGCGGTATCGCCATCATCCCCCAGCCTTTTCCCGCCCACGGCTGCGTTACCCGTATCCAGCAGGAACTGTGGTCGTCATTTTGGGTATAACGGTCCCATAAAAAC
>JAWHQP010000093.1:0-295 GCA_032586195.1 Pasteurellaceae bacterium LIM206
TGGTCGCCGAAGTGCCGTTGCAAATCAACCAAACCACAACCGACGGTAACACCGTACGACAAACAAACGCCCAAGCGGACTGGGAAAATGCGATTTACTGGCTGTATCAGGAAAACGACTTTACCCCGACGGCGCGCTACCAAAACGGACAGTTACACTATACGGTTGCCGACCAGATTGGTACAATCACGGAGCTGTTGACTGAAGACGGTTACATCGACTATCGACAAAAGCTCAACCTGTGGGGCGAAGCGGAAATCGATGGACACCGGCATTATGCGGCGAATGATGAAAA
>JAWHQP010000094.1:0-291 GCA_032586195.1 Pasteurellaceae bacterium LIM206
CGATATCCTGCCCGTGACCTTTGCTGAAAATATAGGTATCGGCACCTAATCCGCCATCCAGCTTGTCGTTGCCGGCACCACCAATAAGGGTATCATCACTATCGCCCGTTCTGATCGTGTCGTTACCCACGCCGGCGTCAACGGTTGTCTTATCGCCCAGGCTGGTGATGGTATCATCGCCCTCGGTACCAAATAACGTAATGCCTTCTTTTCTTAATTCGTCACGGGTGAGGGTACGATCGGCAAACTCCAGCCGATCAAACTGATAATCAATATGTTTATAGAAGTTCT
>JAWHQP010000095.1:0-284 GCA_032586195.1 Pasteurellaceae bacterium LIM206
TGGCTTTCTCGCTTGGATTGGCTCGCCCCCACGCTCAGCGAGAGTTTGACATTCGCGTTGCCCGCCGCCGACGGGTCATAGGTGGCGCTGCTCATGTTACCCAGCGTGTCCAGCGTTGAGGCAAGGTTGTCTGCCGCCATCGCCATTTCCGTCGCCGCTTTGATACCATACAGCGCTTTCAGTTTATCATTGGAAACCTGACCGCCTCGCTTAATACTGCGATTGGCCTCCAGCAGACTGTCCGTCACCGGCGTGGATAAGGCTAGGGTTAATCCGGATTGTTT
>JAWHQP010000096.1:0-256 GCA_032586195.1 Pasteurellaceae bacterium LIM206
AGCAAAGCGCGGATGAACTACGCGCAGGTGGCGGAGCAGAGCGGATTTAATGTCGGCGACGACGGCATGGATGTCAACGTGGCCAACAACACCCGTCTTAAAGGCGGCCTGATACAGAGTACGGCAACGGAGGATAAGAACCGCTTCACGACCAACTCACTGAGCGCGGAGAACATTGAAAACTACAGCGAAGCGAAGGCGCAGAGCGTAAGCGCGGGCTTCTCTTCGGGCGGGATTAATCCGTTAACGGCCGCCA
>JAWHQP010000097.1:0-248 GCA_032586195.1 Pasteurellaceae bacterium LIM206
TAACACTGAAAGACAAATTACTGCGGGAATATAATCCCGAAACCGATAGCCTGCGCTTCTACCAACTGGGCAGCAAATGGCAACGCAAGGTCGAACACCACGGTGCCAAGGCATCTATTGATATTTTCCGCGACACCTTGGTGATTTAGTCGTTCGCCAACCTGTTGTTCCCACCTTAATCCCGCTTACTTAGCGGTGTTATTTTATCTATTCAATTCAATAAGTTAGATAAATATTATATTTATTGT
>JAWHQP010000098.1:0-244 GCA_032586195.1 Pasteurellaceae bacterium LIM206
ATGTTCGTTATCAGTTTGATAGGTTGGTTTTTGCCGATCGTACCCTCACCCGTGACGAATTAAGAAAAGAAGGCATTACGTTATTCGGTACCGAGGGCGATGATACCATCACCAGCCTGGGGGATAAGACAACCGTTGACGCCGGCGCGGGTAACGACACGATCAGAACGGGCAGCAGCGACGATACCCTTATCGGCGGTACCGGCAACGACAAGCTGGACGGCGGATTTGGTGCCGATACCTA
>JAWHQP010000099.1:0-243 GCA_032586195.1 Pasteurellaceae bacterium LIM206
CGCCCGAAGAGAAGCCCGCGCTTACGCTCTGCGCCTTCGCTTCGCTGTAGTTTTCGATGTTCTCCGCAGTCAGTGAGTTGGTCGTGAAGCGGTTCTTGTCTTCTGTCGCCGTACTCTGTATCAAGCCGCCTTTAAGACGGGTGTTGTTGGCCACGTTGACATCCATGCCGCCGTCGCCGACATTAAACCCGCTCTGCTCCGCCACCTGCGCATAGTTCATCCGCGCTTTGCTTTGGCTGAAGT
>JAWHQP010000100.1:0-251 GCA_032586195.1 Pasteurellaceae bacterium LIM206
GGATTTCAACTAACTGGCTTTGGCTGTTCCATTTGTAGTAGGTGGTCACCGGACGAAAGCCCTGTTTGGTTTCGGTTTTGCTTTGTAACCGCCCTAGCTCATCGTACTTGTACGTTTTGTTGCCAAATCTCGTGGTACGTCCGTGCCGGTGTTTGATTTGGTAGCCGGCGTCATTTGCCGCCTGTAATTGATATTGTCCCCGTTCGTCGGTCTGGCTTTGTACTTTCTTGGTAAGGTTCAGTTGGGCTTGG
>JAWHQP010000101.1:0-231 GCA_032586195.1 Pasteurellaceae bacterium LIM206
CTCGAAAGTCGAGGGATTTTAAATCCCTTGTGTCTACCGATTTCACCACTCGGGCAAGAATGACTTTAATTCTTACATGATTGCGGCTGCATGATGGAGGCGTGTCCCGGAGTCGAACCGAGCTACATGGATTTGCAATCCAGTGCATAACCGCTTTGCTAACACGCCTTAGCGTAATTGGAGCGGGAAACGAGGCTCGAACTCGCGACCCCGACCTTGGCAAGGTCGTGC
>JAWHQP010000102.1:0-226 GCA_032586195.1 Pasteurellaceae bacterium LIM206
CGCTACGGCAGCCGTAACGAATTGCGTTTTGTGATGTCGCCGGATAACTTGAAATAGGAATACCGTTATGATGACCGTTACCGTCTTATCCGTCGGCAGCTACCGGACGGCAATTATCTGGGTTGTCGTTATAACGCGCGTAAGCAACTGATAGCGGAGATTCAGGACGGCGAACGGATTGAAGTTGAACTGGATAAATACGGCAGACAAATCCAGCTCACGCTAC
>JAWHQP010000103.1:0-225 GCA_032586195.1 Pasteurellaceae bacterium LIM206
TACTATAAATTTACATTAGCAGGAGAAGCATACAGATATGTAACAGTAAATTATATAGAGTATTATATAGCTAATCGAGAACCTGATTATATGACTAAATATATTGTATTTGATAACTGTGGTAAACTTAAAGACTTCAATGATCTGAAGGTATTTTGAACTTATAACATAGAACATAATAAAAGGAATTTAAATTATGACAAACTTAACCATACAAGATGTAAC
>JAWHQP010000104.1:0-224 GCA_032586195.1 Pasteurellaceae bacterium LIM206
GGCGTCGGGCAACACCGGCGCGGCCATCGCGGGCGGACTTTCCCCTTATGCCAACCTGACGATAAAGAACGCGACCACCAATGAAAACGGAGAAGTGAACACCACGGCTAACGTCATGGCGCATGCGATACTGGGGGAAATAGAAGCGAAGGTCTCCGGCTCAAACGCAGCAGCGGGAGCGGTGGCCGGCGGCGGTGGCGAATTAATGGCGAACGTTATCGCCA
>JAWHQP010000105.1:0-208 GCA_032586195.1 Pasteurellaceae bacterium LIM206
TTGGTTACACCGTTAGAGTATGTGGTATTCGTATCATCAAAGTCATCATCTGTCGTACTTCCCGTACGAGATACAGCCAAGTTATCTACACCGTTATTGTTCGTCAGTTTGATGGTGGTTGCTAGGCTCTCACCTTCATTTACCGGACTGGTGGTTACTACGCCGTCTTTGTGGCCATCATTATCACTTTTGCTATCCACCTCGGCAT
>JAWHQP010000106.1:0-211 GCA_032586195.1 Pasteurellaceae bacterium LIM206
GCGGTTGCTCCGTTTTGTGTCGGTACTTGGTCGTTCGCCGTCCGAACGCGTCATACTCATACCGCCATGTGCCTTTGTGTGGACTTTGCACTTCCACCAGTTGACTTCGGCTGTTCCATTTGTAATAAGTGGTCACCGACGGAACCCTTGCTTGGTTTCCGTTTTGGCCTTCAGCCGTCCCTGCTCGTCGTATTTATACGACTTGTTCGTA